>NZ_CP031769.1:4405000-4440293 GCF_003429285.1 Salinimonas sediminis | reverse complement strand
TGTCTTTATGGAATCATTGTCTTGACCGTTTGCGTCAGGAACTGCCGACTCAGCAGTTTAGTATGTGGATAAGACCACTTACCGCCGACGAAGACAGCGGCTGCATTACACTGTTCGCACCTAACCGGTTTGTACTTGACTGGGTAAGAGATAAATATCGCGATAAAATTACCGCGTTGTTCGCTGAATTTTGTGGCGCCGATGCGCCGCAATTACGTTTAGAGGTGGTATCGCGTACCAGCACTTTACAGCAATCGCCCTCCAGCGCCCCCAGGCCTGCTATGACATCATCTAATAATGTTGGCTATCAGCCTAACACTGGACATCCACCTGCCGCCTCTGCGTACCAGCCCGGCGCGCAAGATATCGGTGGCCGTCAGGCTTACCAAGGGCAGGGCGGCTATAGCAGCGATAACGGTTCGGCCGCGGCCCGCGGGAATCAGGCCCCACCTGTTTCACGCTCGCCTAACGTTATTCCTATCCCTGAAGGAATGAAGCATAAAAGTAATATCAATCCTAACTATCAGTTCGACAACTTTGTGGAAGGTAAGTCAAACCAGTTAGCCAGAGCAGCAGCGACGCAAGTGGCGAACAACCCTGGCGGTTCTTACAATCCACTGTTTATATATGGCGGCACGGGATTGGGTAAAACCCACTTGCTGCATGCAGTGGGCAACGGCATTGTGGCAAATCGCAAAGACGCTAAAATTGTGTATATGCACTCTGAGCGTTTTGTTCAGGACATGGTTAAAGCTTTGCAAAACAATGCGATAGAAGATTTTAAAAAGTTCTATCGGTCGGTAGATGCATTGCTTATTGATGATATACAATTTTTTGCCAACAAGGAGCGCTCGCAGGAAGAGTTCTTTCATACGTTCAATGCGCTGCTTGAAGGAAATCAGCAAATAATCCTTACATCTGATCGTTACCCGAAAGAAATTGAAGGGGTAGAGGACCGGCTAAAATCGAGATTTGGTTGGGGTCTGACGATTGCTATCGAGCCACCGGAATTAGAAACCAGAGTTGCCATTTTGATGCGCAAGGCGGCTGAAAACAGAATGCAGTTACCTAATGAAGTTGCCTTCTTTATCGCAAAAAGATTGCGTTCCAATGTACGCGAATTAGAAGGTGCATTAAATCGGGTAATAGCCAATGCTAATTTTACCGGTAGGCCTATCACCATTGATTTTGTCCGCGAAGCGCTGCGGGATTTATTGGCGCTGCAGGAAAAACTGGTCACTGTAGATAATATCCAAAAAACGGTAGCCGACTATTATAAGATAAAAGTATCCGATATTTTATCGAAGCGACGCAGTAGAAGTGTTGCTCGCCCCCGGCAGGTTGCCATGGCGTTGGCGAAAGAATTAACCAATCATAGCTTGCCGGAATTAGGTAATGCCTTTGGTGGTCGTGACCATACTACTGTGCTGCATGCCTGTCGAAAAATAGAGCAGCTTAGAGAAGAAAGTCATGATATAAAGGAAGACTACAAGAACCTGATACGGACGTTGTCTTCTTAACAGAATCAAGCACGACGCGAGATAAAAAGCCGATGAAATTTACAATCAGCAGAGAAAAATTTTTACAGCCGTTGCAAATGGTTTCGGGAGCCGTAGAGCGTCGACATACGCTTCCCATTCTGTCTAATGTGTTAATTAAAGTGAGCGATGGCGCACTTTGGTTAACCGGTACTGACCTTGAAGTTGAGCTGGTATCCAGCATCGCTTTAGATGCAGAATCGACAGAAGGCGAAATTACGGTTCCTGCGAAAAAGCTATTTGATATTATCCGGGGGCTGTCTGAGGGTACCACTATCCACTTTAGCCTTGATGAGAATAAAGCGTTATTACGGGCAGGAAGAGGGCGCTATACCTTATCGACTCTATCGGCCAACGATTATCCGAATCTGGAAGACTGGGCGAGTGAAGTTGAATTTGAACTTAGTTGTAGCGAGCTTAAAAAGTTAATTGATAGCACACACTTTTCCATGGCCCAGCAGGATGTTCGCTATTACCTGAATGGATTATCGCTGGAAACAGAAGAAAATTTAGTTCGTTCAGTCGCAACGGATGGTCACCGTCTTGCGCTTTGTCGTTTAGCCTATAATCAGGCCACCTTGCCAGCGCGCCAGGTTATCATCCCCAGAAAAGGGGTATTAGAAATATCTCGTTTGATTGGCGATGACGACCAAATTATTCGTGCGCAAATTGGTGCTAATCATATTCGGTTACATGGCAGCGCATTTATTTTTACTAGTAAGTTGGTGGACGGACGTTTTCCTGATTACCGTCGGGTATTACCCAAAGACGGTGACAAGACCATCCTTGCCAGTAAAGCGGTATTAAAAGACGCCTTTTCGCGAGCCGCGATTTTATCGAATGAAAAATTCCGTGGGGTAAGGTTGAACCTGTCTTCAGGGGAATTAAAAATTACTGCTAATAACCCAGAGCAGGAAGAAGCAGAAGAAATCGTGGATGTAGATTATCAAGGCGCGGATTTAGAGATTGGGTTTAATGTCGCTTATTTGATTGATGTACTTAATTCGTTGGCGACAGATAAAGTTAAGTTAACCTTATCTGATTCTAATTCCAGTGCGTTGATAGAAGATGCTGAAGATGATTCAGCTTTGTATGTCATCATGCCGATGCGCCTTTAGTTTTTGGTAGCCCAACGGATGTGTGGTTTATATTGCATCTGTTGGGCGGCCAGAAAATGTGTATAGTTTTCTGATTGCTAGTTTTTATGTCAGCTTATTTAAGTAGTTTTATATGAAACTGGACCGCGTCCAGCTTACTCACTTCCGCAATATTTCTTCAGCCGTCCTATCTCCTTCAAGAAGTCTTACGGTTATATCAGGTAAAAATGGCAGCGGTAAATCTTCGTTACTTGAAGCGATTTTCTACCTTGGTTTTGGCCGCTCTTTTCGCACCAATAAGCATAAATCAGTTATTCAGAATGAGCAGGATGCCTTTAGTATTTTTGCCAGTGGAATAGATGATGATGAGCGGACATTTAAAGTGGGGCTTGAAAGGCGTACTACTGAACAATTTACTTGTTCGGTTAATGGTGAGCATTCCCACCGTTTAGCTGATTTGGTGAGCTTGATACCGGTTCAACTGTTTACCCCCCAAAGCACTGACCTGGTGATAGGTTCACCATCAGAGCGCAGGAAGTTCGTAGATTGGGGATTGTTCCACGTGGAACAATCTTTCCATTCATTGTTTTTAACCTACAGTAAATTGCTTAAACAGAGAAATGCACTCCTGAAACAACAGGCATCACTCACAGCCCCACAGCACGGTTATTGGCAAGAACAGCTAGTGGCTACAGGGGAAAAGCTTAATTTACTGCGTCAGGGCTATATAGAAGCATTAAAACCGATATTTAATGCTATTTCTAGTGAATTTCTACCTGAGTTTTCGGTGGAAATTTCGTATTATAAGGGGTGGGAAAAAGACGCCTCATTAAGTGAAGCATTAGCCAGAAAACAAGATTACGATTTTCGAGTGGGGCATACTTCAGTAGGGCCCCATAAGTCGGATGTACGATTTAGAGTAAATGGAATAAACGCTCAGGAGATTCTTTCCCGTGGACAGTTGCGAATGGCGGTAGCTGCATTGCAACTTTCTCAGACAGCATTGTTTTCCAAACAAACCAACCGCAAGAGTATTTTCTTGCTGGATGATGTAGGTGCTGAACTGGATCTTGATAAAAGAGAGCGCTTTATTGATGGGCTGCTGAATATGGATACGCAGATTTTTGTCACTGCGATAGAAACCCAGCAACTCGAATTTGTAGACAAATACAATGATAAAAAGATGTTTCACGTGGAACATGGGCACGTGGCAGAGGAGTAAAAGCTAATTATGTCAGAGCAGAATAACTACGACTCGTCCAGCATTAAGGTGCTAAAGGGCCTGGATGCCGTAAGAAAGCGTCCGGGAATGTACATCGGCGATACCGATGATGGCACTGGGTTACACCATATGGTTTTTGAAGTTGTGGATAATTCCATAGATGAGGCCTTAGCCGGCTACTGTTCAGAAATTGTAGTTCAGATACATACCGACGGTTCTGTATCTGTATATGATAATGGACGTGGTATCCCTACTGAAATTCATTCTGAAGAAGGTGTGTCCGCAGCAGAAGTTATCATGACAGTACTGCATGCGGGCGGTAAGTTTGATGATAACTCTTACAAAGTATCTGGCGGCCTGCACGGGGTGGGTATATCGGTAGTAAACGCCTTGTCGAGTAAGCTCAAGCTTCGTATTCGCCGTGGCGGTAAATCGCACGAACAGGAATATCATAATGGTGTACCCCAGTCACCTTTAGCGGTGATAGGCGAAACAGACAAGTCAGGAACTGAGGTGCGCTTTTGGCCTAGCCACGATACGTTTACCAATACTGAGTTCCACTACGAGATTTTAGCAAAGCGGCTTCGCGAGCTATCATTCTTAAACTCTGGCGTGGCGATTCGTCTTAAAGATGAACGTGACGGGAAAGAAGATCTGTTTAAATATGAAGGTGGTATTCGTGCTTTCGTAGAATACCTGAACCAGAAGAAAACACCTATCCACGATAAAGTTTTTCATTTTACGATGGAGCGGGAAGAAGACGGTATTGCAGTTGAAGTCGCAATGCAATGGAACGATAGCTTCCAGGAAAACGTTTTTTGTTTTACCAACAATATTCCACAGCGTGACGGTGGTTCACATTTAGCGGGCTTCCGTGGGGCGCTTACCCGGACGTTAAATAATTACATGGAGCAGGAAGGCTTAAATAAAAAAGCCAAAACCAGCGCCACCGGTGATGATGCTCGTGAAGGATTAACAGCGGTAGTCTCGGTGAAAGTACCTGACCCGAAATTTTCCTCACAAACAAAAGATAAGCTGGTTTCATCAGAGGTTCGGCCTGCAGTTGAATCTACCATGAACGAGAAGCTATCTGAGTTTTTGTTGGAAAACCCTTCTATTGGTAAGATTATTTCGACTAAGATTATTGATGCAGCGCGAGCACGAGAAGCTGCTCGTAAAGCGCGGGATATGACCAGACGTAAAGGTGCATTAGATTTGGCTGGGCTTCCAGGTAAGCTTGCTGACTGCCAGGAAAAAGACCCCGCCTTATCCGAACTCTATATAGTGGAGGGCGACTCTGCTGGCGGTTCAGCTAAGCAGGGGCGTAACCGGAAAAACCAGGCTATATTGCCGCTTAAAGGTAAAATCCTGAACGTTGAAAAGGCCCGCTTCGATAAGATGTTGTCTTCTCAGGAAGTCGCCACGCTTATTACTGCATTAGGTTGTGGCATCGGCAGAGACGAATACAATCCAGATAAACTACGGTATCACAGCATTATCATCATGACAGATGCTGACGTGGATGGGTCGCATATTCGTACTTTGCTATTGACCTTCTTCTACCGTCAAATGCCTGAAATTATAGAGCGTGGCTATGTGTATATCGCCCAGCCGCCGCTATATAAGGTTAAGAAAGGTAAGCAAGAGCAATACCTTAAAGATGACGATGCGTTAACCAGTTATCTTACTAACATCGCTTTGGATGGGACGTTATTGCACACCAGCGAAGATGAACCAGGTATCTCGGGCGTTGGGTTAGAAAATCTAGTTAAACAATACCAAAACGTAGAGAAAATGATCGAACGGTTGCATCGAATCATGCCTCCTGCCATCTTGTATCGAATGATTTATTCTCCTACGTTAAACCTGGCTGATCTTAAAGATGAAAGCACATTAGATAGCGTAGCAGATAAGTTCATCAAGTCGCTTAACGATAAAGAGAATGATGGCGCCACGTATCGGTATGAAATTAAGCGCGATGAAGAGTTGAGCGAGTACTTTATTCTTATCGTCATGCGCATGCACGGCATAGATTACGAATACAAAATTGGACACGACTTTATAGAGTCTACAGAATACACCCGTATTCGAGATTTAAATGAAGTGATCAATGGAATGATGGGCGATACCGCCTACGTGCAACGGGGCGAGCGCCGCCAGCCTATTGACTCCTTTAAGTCGGCTATTGAGTGGTTGATGAACGAGGCTAAAAAAGGCCAATATATTCAGCGCTACAAAGGGCTAGGGGAGATGAACCCAGAGCAGCTATGGGAAACTACGATGGACCCGGCTGGGCGCCGTATGCTGCAGGTGACTATCGAAGACGCTATCGGATGTGACCAGTTATTCACAACACTGATGGGCGACCAGGTTGAACCAAGACGTGAGTTTATCGAAGCCAATGCACTGAAGGTAGAAAACCTCGACGTGTAGCGTATTTGTGGGATCTCATAATCCATAGAAGTAATTCTCATATGCGTGAAAAGCGTTATCAGAATTGATGAAATAGAAAGCCATACCGAAAGGTGTGGCTTTTTTATCTAATCAAATAGGCTAGTCAAATATAGATATTTCTTATTTCTGTATTAATTTGCACACGATATTAGATTAAATGGTGAAAGCCCATTCACCTTGAGAGCAATCATATAAATCAAAACCGATTTTTCTAAGATAACCTAATAGAAAGATTTACTGCCAAATGCAGCTCCATCAACAACGTTCATCTCCCTTCTAGCTGCAACGGTTTTTCATTTCTATCTGCTTGAGTGTATGCCATCGAAGTCAACTGAACCTAGGACGTTAGTGTGACTTATGCTGCTTTTCGCGTAGTCCGTAAATAGAGAGTTGGTTTCATGTTGTGGCAGATTATTAAGGGTGTTCACACTGAAGAGTGACCTAGTTCTTACCGTTGAAAATCAAGCGCTCATTGTAATAAACGAAAATTGGCAGTGGAGTGCTAAGTAAACGATTCTGTAAAGCATGAGTGGAAATAGTGCTGCTTCAAGAAAAGTCGTGTACAAGATGCTTTTAGCCCTCTTTAAGTATTGAAATTGGCACTCAAAATTCAAAAAAAATCTTCAGTACCGGATGAAAACAGAGTGGTTATATACCCTGGCCCACCTGAAGGCAGGCCGGGGTAAACATTATTATTTAAGAAAAACCTCGCCGGTCAGAAAGTCCACTTCAATCGGAAACTTAATCGTACGGTCAACATCAGGAAAATCAGCCGGGCTGAACAGCCTTAAATTCATCTTCTGCCGGCGCTTCGTTAGCTTATCTCTTACGTCCATACCGCGTTGTTGTGCAGCATCGCATAACAAGATAGCCATCCCACAAATCAGCGCACTAGCTACGCGGCAGATATAAGAGCGTAGGTTGCCTGCTCGCTTAGCATGAATGGTTAATAACCCGTCTAAACTACGGACAAGCCGTTGCTCGTCCCCCTCTATTATTGCTTGTACTGCCTCAACGCTTCCCAAAGGCACCAGGTCGGACTTGTGCTTTTCTTCATTGGCAAGCTTCGGTAAAAAATCTTTTACAGACTGATCGACAGTAAGAAGCGCCGCTACAACATCCATTACGGTCATTAATTCTTTCTGATTATTGTCATACGCCATAATCGCAATGTGCTTCGCGAGATCTTTACGGTTATCATCACCGCGCAAGACTGCATTAAAGTAAAGTTGCGTCAGGTGGTACAGCTGACCGGGCGGATGAATATCATAGGCTTTGTTGAAATATTCATCGGCGCGGTGCGAATACTTCAGTGCATTGTCATCGTTTAAAGCTTTTGCATACACAAACGCAGCAAACCAGGCGTTGGCGGTTATCTGATGACAGCTAGCTGTATGCGATGTACTAATATCAGCTATTTTGTTGTTTATCCCACCAGTATTTATTGCAGATCTTAATCGAAAATGTAATTCATCTATCGCTTTCATTTAGCGTTCACCTAATTAATCTCCAATCTTTATAATAACGCTATGAAATTGGCACTAAAAATTCAAAAATCTTCAACAACAGATGAAAAACAGAGAGGTTATATACCCCGGCTCATCTGAAGACAGGTCGGGGTAAACATGATTATTTAAGAAAAACCTCGCCGGTCAGAAAGTCCACTTCAATCGGAAACTTAATCGTACGGTCAACATCAGGAAAATCAGCTGGGCTGCACAGCCTTAAATTCATCTTCTGCCGGCGCTTGCTTAGCTTTTCTGTTACATTCATGCCGCGCTGCTGGGCAGCGTCACAGAGCAGTAAAGCCATACGACAAACGACAGTATTAGACCCTGAACAGATAGAGGAACGTAAGTTTCCTGCTCGTTTAGAATGAATGGTTAATAACCCATCTAGATTATTGATAAGCCGTTGCTCATCCCTATCTATTATCGCTTTTACTGCTTCTACGCTGCCTAAAGGCACCAAATCGGATTTGTGCTTTTCTTCATTGCCAAGCTTGGGTAAAAAGTCTTTCACAGACTGGTCGACGGCAAGCAGCGCACCAACAACATTCATTACGCTCATTAATTCTTTCTGGTTATTGTCATACGCCATTATTGCAACGTGTTTCGCGAGGTCCTGACGGTTATCATCACCGCGCAAAACTGCATTGACATAAAGTTGCGTCAGATTATAAAGCTGACCGGGCGGATGGGCATCATAGGCTTTTTGGAAGTATTCATCGGCACGGTGTGAATACATCAATGCATTGTCATCGTTCAAGGCCTTCGCATACACAAACGCAGTAAACCAGTAATTAGCCCTAATTTGGTAACAGCTGGCAGTATGCTCTGCACTAATATCAGCTATATTCAGCGGTCTATCAGATGAGCGTACCGATGAGCTGAGTCGAAAATGTAATTCATCTATCGCTTTCATTTAGCGTTCACCTAATTAATTTTCCATTTCTATAATAACGCTATGAAATTGGCACTAAAAATTCAAAAATCTTCAACATCAGATGAAAAACAGAGTGGTTATATACCCCGGCACATCTGAAAACAGGTCGGGGTAAACATGATTATTTAAGAAAAATCTCGCCAGTTAAAAAATCCACCTCAATCGGAAATTTAATGGTGCGATCGACATCAGGAAAATCAGCAGGGCTACTCAGCCTCAAATTCATTTTCTGTCGGCGTTTGCTTAACGTCTCTCTTACATCCATGCCGCGTTGCTGGGCTGCATCACACAACAAAATAGCTATCCGGCATATCAGAGCGCTAGCTCCGCGGCAGATATAAGAGCGTAGGTTGCCTGCTCGCTTAGCATGAATGGTTAATAACCCGTCTAAACTACGGATAAGCCGTTGCTCATCCCCCTCTATTATCGCTTCTACTGCTTCTACGCTGCCTAAAGGCACCAAATCGGACTTGTGCTTTTCTTGATTGGCCAGTTCCGGCAGAAAGGTCTCAATCGGTTGCTCAATCGCAAGTAACGCAGCCACCACCGTGAAAACACTATGCAATTCGTCCTGGGTTTTATCGTAGGCCATAATGGCAATATGCTTAGCCAAATTTTGACGGTTATCATCATCGCGCAAAACTGCATTGACATAAAGTTGCGTCAGATTATAAAGCTGACCGGGCGGATGGGCATCATAGGCTTTTTGGAAGTATTCATCGGCACGGTGTGAATACATCAATGCATTGTCATCATTCAAGGCTTTTGCATACACAAACGCAGTAAACCAGGCATTGGCGGTTATCTGATGGCAGCTTGCTGTATGCGATGTACTGATATCCGCTATTTTATTGTTTATCCCACCGGTTCTTATTGTGGATCTTAAACGAAAATGTAATTCATCAATTGCTTTCATTTAACTTTTACCTAATCAATCGCCTAGCTCTATAATAACAATAACTATTGCGCGACTGACCCACGCATTAAGAAGCGTAGTGCTAAACAACAGGTAAAATAGCTTACAGCGATAACCGCTTTAAATAGAAAACCGCCTTTCGGCGGTTTTCTAAGCTAGGTATTTTCGTATTCTAAGGCGATAGAAAAACATACCGGTTAGCGCGGGCAGTTGCTAAAGATCAATCCGGCGTGCGAGTTATGGTTAATCGAATTTCATTGCCGCTTGCGCTGGCAAATGTAAAGCGATAGGTGTCTGTAGTAGTTGGAGTGAATTGAAGATTCTGGGCATCACTGCCACAAACTAAAAATACAGTGTCTAATGCCACTACATGCTGCCCCTGATATTTAGCACCACAGGTCTGGGCTGGCGTCCATACTTTGTCCGATACTTTAAAGTCGTAAGGTTGCCCATCAGCGATAAGTTCGATATCAGTATACCAGCCTTCATCTCCTTCATTTAACCGATAGGGCGCACTGGCTTCCCACCAGTTAAATACACCACGTAGATAGAGTTTACTGAATTCTATGGATGGTGATGAGTTCATGCCGGGCAATTGATTGACCACACTGCTGGACGAGCAGCCAGCCATTAATACGGCAAAACATAGCGGAAGTAATTTTTTCAACACAGTAACCTCATAAAAAAATGCCCGGTGTCATTACGCCGGGCACTAGCCAGATTATTACGTTATCAAGCTAAATCAGGATTTAGCTAATAATGAAATATCCGCTGTTTTCAAAAACAGACTGCGTAATAGCAGTAACAGTGCCAGACGATTTTGTCTGATTTTATCATCTTCGGCCATTACCATAACATTATCAAAAAAGTCGTCTACCGGCGCTCTCAAAGATGCCAGTGAGCGTAATACCTCGTTATAGTTATGTTGTGCTGCCGCGGTCTCTACGGTGCCTTTAACCTGCATTAACGCGTTATACAGGGTTTGTTCTGCTGGCTCGCTACACAAGGTGCCATCAATCGCCAATTCGCCGTCTATGCCTTGTTTGGCCAATATGTTCGCTACACGCTTATTTGCTGCTGCAAGAGCTTCTGCTTCATCAAGCTGCTTAAATTCAGCGACGGCGGCTATACGGGCTGTATAATCAGCAGGACGGGTAGGGCGTCGGGCAGAAACTGCCTGTATCACATCAGTACTTATGCCTTGATCTTGTAGCAAAGAAACAAAACGGCCCAACACAAAATCTATTACCTGATCTTTCGTCTGCGAGTTGGTTAGCTTCCCACCATAAACCTCAATGGCTTTATCAACTAGCACATTTAAGTCTAAAGGTAATTGTTGCTCGCTGATAATACGTAACACGCCAATAGCTGCACGGCGCAAGGCAAATGGGTCTTTATCGCCTTTAGGTAATTGGTTGATACCAAAAATACCCACTAACGTATCCAGCTTGTCGGCCAATGATACTGCTGCACTTACCGGATGTGAAGGGAGTGTGTCACCCGCAAAACGTGGTAAGTATTGCTCATACAATGCGTGGGCGATAGCTTCAGGCTCGTTATCGTTCAAGGCATAATATTTACCCATCACCCCCTGAACTTCTGGAAATTCCATGACCATCTCGGTCATTAAATCTGCTTTAGACAATAACCCCGCACGCGACGCTTGTGTTTCATCAGCATTAATTTGCCCGGCAATGAAACCGGCTAATGAAGCTATGCGAGCCGACTTTTCTTTAAGCGTACCCAGCTGTTTTTGAAATAACACAGAACTCAGGCTTTCTACCCGGCTCTCGAGTGATTTTTTCTTGTCGGTATTAAAGAAAAACTCAGCATCAGCCAGGCGGGGCCGAATGACCTTTTCATTACCACTGATAATCAGTGATGGGTCGTGGCTTTCGATATTGCTTACAAATAAGAAAGTGCTCGCTAATGACCCATCCTGGTTAAGCAAGGGCACATACTTCTGATCATCTTTCATTGTATAAATAAGTGCTTCTTTAGGCACCGCCAAAAATGACTCGTCAAACGAAGCTTGTAAGACTACCGGCCATTCAACCAATGCGGCTATTTCTTCCAATAGGGCAGTGTTGTAATCAGGGACTAATCCCAGTTGGCTGGCTTTGTCTTCGAGCTCATTTTTGATGGCCTGGGCCCGCTCGTCAAAATCAGCAATAACGTACTGGGCTTTTAACGCCTGAGCATAGTTGTCAGCATGTACCAGTTCGAATTTGCCCTCACCATGGAAACGGTGACCTAGTACAGTTCGACCGCTGTTTAAGCCTAATGCTGTTAGCGGAACGACTTCAGCGCCGTATAAAGCGGTAAGCGTATGTACCGGCCGAATAAACTGGGTGTCATATGAGCCCCAACGCATTGGCTTAGCAATGGGCAGACGAGATATCGCCTGGTTTAATAAGCTTTCCAGCAGCGTAATAACCGGCTGGCCGGGAACATTGGCTCTATACAGCAGCCACTCACCTTTATCAGTCACCATACGCTCAGCATCGCTCACTTCAATGCCATTGCCACGGGCCCATCCCAGGGCCGCTTTGGTGGGTTCCCCATCAGCGTCGAACGCGGCACTGACTGCCGGCCCGCGTTTTTCAACAACGCTGTCCTCTTGCGATTGGGCCAGTGCGGAAACCGTAATAGCAAGACGCCGTGGCGCAGCGAACCAGCTTACCGCATCAAAAGATAACTGTGCATCTTCCAATGCTTGCCGGAAATTATCAGCAAAGCTCTGGCCTAACTGCTTAAGTGATTTAGGCGGCAGCTCTTCGGTGCCCAGCTCAATGAGTAAATTTTCTGTATGCACCTTTACTGCTCCTTCTGACAAAGCGGGAAGCCAAGCTCCTCACGAGCATGGTAATAACTTTCAGCGACCGCCTTAGCCAGCGTTCGTACCCGTAATATATAGCGCTGACGTTCGGTCACCGAAATAGCATGGCGCGCATCAAGTAAATTAAACGCGTGCGATGCTTTCATTACCTGCTCATAGGCAGGCAGGGGGAGGTTAGCGTCTATTAAACGCTTACTGGTAGCTTCGCATTCATCGAAAGTAGCGAACAGAAAGTCTACATTGGCATAGTCGAAGTTGTAGGTAGACTGTTCTACTTCATTTTGATGAAACACGTCGCCGTAGGTAACTTTACCCATCGGACCATCAGTCCAGACCAAATCGTAAATGCTGTCTACACCCTGTATATACATTGCAAGGCGCTCTAAACCATAGGTAATCTCACCAGTGACCGGCTTGCATTCAATACCACCAACTTGTTGGAAATAGGTGAACTGAGTCACTTCCATGCCGTTTAGCCACACTTCCCAGCCCAGGCCCCAGGCGCCCAGCGTAGGTGACTCCCAGTTGTCTTCTACAAAGCGAATGTCATGAACTAACGGATCAAATCCCAGCTCTTTAAGCGAGCCCAGATATAATTCCTGAATATTGTCCGGTGAAGGTTTCATCATCACCTGAAACTGATAATACTGTTGTAGCCGATTTGGGTTTTCGCCGTAGCGGCCATCAGTAGGGCGACGACAAGGTTGTACATACGCACTGCTAATAGGTTCCGGGCCCAGTGAACGCAGAAACGTCATCGGATGGAATGTGCCTGCGCCAACTTCCATATCCAGTGGCTGGATAATGACGCAGCCTTGTCGGGCCCAGTAATCCTGTAATGCCAGGATAAACCCCTGAAAGGTCTTAATATCGTATTTTTGCATACAATTGCTGCTTCGTTTCTCACTATTCAAAGGTGGCATAGTATACAATTTGTCTGGCACTGTATGTAGGGCTTAGGCCTTAAAAACCCAGAAAATCAACGTGAATAACGCTGTGGAGACGACATGACCAACCAAATTCGACGCTGCGCATGGGTGAATGACGATCCGGTTTATCAACAATACCATGATAACGAGTGGGGGCGGCCTGTTACTCACAGTCAGGCTTTGTTTGAAAAACTTTGTCTGGATGGTCAGCAAGCGGGCTTGTCGTGGATAACTATTTTAAAAAAGCAGGCAAATTACGAGGCCGCGTTTCACGGTTTTGATCCGCATAAAATAGTACGAATGTCGCCAGACGAGCTCGACGGCTTAATGCAAAATGCAGGCATTATCCGTAATCGATTGAAGATACAAAGCATTGTTAAAAATGCGAAAGGGTATCTGGCAATTGAAGAAAGCCAGCCTTTTACAGATTTTATCTGGCAGTTTACCGACGGCAAAACAATCATCAATCAGTGGCAGGAACACGCTCAGATACCGGTTAGTTCACCTGCCTCGAAGGCTATGGCAAAAGCCCTGAAAAAGTATAACTTTACCTTTGTTGGGGAGACTATCTGTTATGCCTTTATGCAGGCGGTAGGAATGATTAATGACCACGAAACAGACTGCCATTGCTATGCCGCAGCCTGTCGTGATGCCATTAAGTAGCTAGCGAAGGCTTTCGCAGTAAGCCTTTATATCCGGTAATTCTGCGAGTACCCGGTTTTCATGTTCAGATTCAATCTGCTCGCGCGCCATATCCTGGCGCCGCGTTTCTTCTTTGGGAAGTTTATTACGCTCTTCGAGCATCGCAAACCCGTTAACCTGGGCGAATAATGTATGTATGTTAGGAAACATTTTGGCAAAGTTAGGCGGCGACTGCAGAGGAAGAGCATTTAACAAATGACAAATTCTGATAGTCCCTTCTGACAAGTCACACTGATGTTGTTCCATGGCTTTTGCAATAACCAGAATACTCTCTGTAATGCTTTGCGTGCGTTTGTTCCGGGCCGCTGAATGTCGGGTATTTTGCTGTTTTAGCATAAACAGCAAGCGTCCGGCATACAGGCCAAGAGCAAGAATAATAACCACACCTATAATGGCTGTAATGGTCCATATCATACAAAACGCCTTTTACTTCTTGAACTCGTCCATATTGATGGCATCAAGTTTATCTAGTGGATCTTCTTCGTCATCGTCTTCTTCAATATCTTCTTCCGGCTCAATGCCTAAAAGCTCACATAGCATACGGTGACGTTCAAGCTTATCATCAACATAGCGTTGCTCGGCTTTGCTGACAGGTTTTTCTTCATCTATTTTATCCAACAGTTGCATAAGCTTGGCGTCGGCTTCTAAAGCGGCCAGCTCTTCTGCCGGATTAGCGAATTTACGCGTTTCTGTTTGCACCAACTGGATGGGCTTTTTGCTTCCATGGCGCGGATCGGTATTGAGCTTACCAGACGTACCACCGCCGGTTTGCTGTTCTTGCGTATTACGCGTACCGGAAGGTTTTCCTTTACCTTTTTTCTTACTTTGCTGGATGGCGGTACGGGGTTTTCTATCCGGGTCTTTTCTTACCCCGATAAGTCCAACCTTTCTGGTTTTTTTGCTGCGACTTGGCATATGATCTCTTAAATTCTAAACGTTAGAACTGTCTATTATAACTTTGCTTGTGCATTAATACGACATCAGCGCTAATAAGATGCACGGTATATCCATAATTACGGCCGATATAGTAGAAAGTTTCATCACTAAAGAAACTCACATGAGTCATATCGTTTTTGTAATGCCATTGCGCAAACCGCGCCTGGCTAAGCACCCGTTTGGTCATGACACACAACCAGCCACCTTTCTTTAAGCAGCTATCCAGTATCGCCAGTTCTTTAGCCGGTGAATGGAAGTGCTCTATGGCTTCGGTACAAGTGATAAAGTCATACTGCTGCTGGAGTGGCGTTTTGTCAGGATGAAAATAGGGATCGTAAACCTGCATCTGATGGCCTTTGGCGGTTAGCATCTTAGCCAGCACTGGCGTGGGACCACAGCCATAATCAAGGCCTGCAGCGGGTGGTGCAATATGTTGGCAAAGAGGATCTGCAGCTTTTGCTAAAAACTGTCGATAACCGCGGTCTTCGTACGAATTTTCATGCAACAGGTATTCGTTTTTTTCGGTATGCACGTCAGGTAAATAGGCGGGGGGGACGAAGACCAGGTGGCACTGTGCACATTGTACATATTCACGACGTTTGTCTGAATGATAAAACGCTGGGGTGGGGGCAGAACAAAGAGGGCATTGCAAATCTGACATATACATTTATTTTTGCAGGATATAAAAGAAAAAAGGTGATGGCTTGCGCCATCACCTTGATGTTTCAGTGTCGTATGACACTTCTCCCGTTTTGCACTCCGTGTGCTACATTGGCTTCCAATGCCAGAGGTGCTCCCCTTTTTATTGCTTTTTACAGAGCTCGCATTTTCGTTTAAGGTCTTCCTGACACTTTATCCGATCATCCATGTGCTTATTATTATTGTTGTATGTGTTGGACCGTTACAAGCACGGCGCCAAAACTAGGGAAGAAGCTTACACGAAATAAATGAAAACACAACACCCATTTTAACAGGATTTTAACAATAGGCTGTTATGCATCAGTTTTTAGTGTAAACCTGCCAGGTAATCCGCCAACACCTGCATCTCTTCGTCACTTAGTTTCATCGCCACGTCACGCATCATCGCATTCATATCGTTATGTCGCTCGCCGTTTTGAAACGCCTTTAATTGGGCCACTATATATTCTGGATGCTGGCCGCTGATATCCGGAAAGCCGGCTAACTGCATACCATTACCACGAGGGCCATGGCAGGCAATACACGCGGTTACCCCGCGTTCTAAATTACCTCCTCGGTATAATGCCGCGCCAGCCTCTACTGCAGATTCTGGGGTAGTGCCGTCTTTAGGTTGCTGGCTCGCAAAGTACGCGGCCAAATCCTGCATATCTTGTTCTGAGAGGGGCATGGCCATACCGTTCATCACCGGATTATTACGCCCCTCTTCACCACCTGACTGTCCAGCAAGCTTAAATTCTTTTAATTGTTTAACCAGATAGTTTTCATGTTGTCCGGCAATTTTCGGGTTCATTGGTATTGCACTGTTACCATCAGGCCCGTGGCAGGCAGCACACACGGCAGACTTTTGTTTTCCTGCGTCTGCATCGCCCTTAGCGAGCGCTGTGCCTGACAGACCAACAGA
Source organism: Salinimonas sediminis (assembly GCF_003429285.1). Classification (NCBI taxonomy): domain Bacteria; kingdom Pseudomonadati; phylum Pseudomonadota; class Gammaproteobacteria; order Alteromonadales; family Alteromonadaceae; genus Salinimonas; species Salinimonas sediminis. Next base: position 4,423,615 of record NZ_CP031769.1, on the reverse strand, counting down.
TAAACAAACTATTACACAGAGTTTTTTCATAGTTTAACTTCCGTAAAGGAGCCAGCGGTATGGCTGGTATACGTGGTATTATTGTTATTTAGTACATTTAATGTATTTGAAAAACCAAATCCATAGTAAAACGATGCTGTAAAAATGTACAATTATGTCAGCGAATTTTTTTATTATAATCAAGCAGTATAGACGGATATCCCGATGACGTATTACACCAAAGCCAAGTTTTCCACCAGCGCACCCGACATCCGCCACCTAAAAGATGACTCCGGGATTGAAGTCGCGTTTGCCGGCCGGTCAAACGCCGGTAAGTCGAGTGCCTTAAATACACTGGCGCGCCAACGCAATCTGGCGCGTACCAGTAAAACGCCTGGGCGTACGCAACTGATTAATGTATTCGAGCTGGACGAAGGGCGCCGCCTGATTGATTTGCCGGGATACGGGTTTGCCCAGGTGCCAATTGCTATGAAGAAAAAGTGGCAGGCCGCGCTGGGGGAGTATCTGCAAAAGCGTAAAAGCCTGAAAGGGCTGGTCGTACTGATGGATATCAGACACCCTTTTAAAGATTTAGACCAGGATTTAATTTACTGGGCGGTAGAGGCAAAAATACCTGTGCTGGCTGTGCTGACTAAGTCTGACAAACTGAAATCGGGTAAACGCAAAGCGCAATTGCTCATGGCACAAGAAGCCGCTCTGGCTTTTATGGGCGATGTTACAGTACAAACATTTTCCTCGTTAAGTAGACAAGGCTTACCAGAGTTAGAAAAGGTCTTAGATGGCTGGTTTGGTCGGACGGTAGAACAACAGGAATAGAAGGCTAGAAAGAAAAATCCCCATCACAGGGATGGGGAAAAAGGACTGAGAGAAAACACATAAAAACCGTAGATATAGAGTCAGCAAACGCGCGGTTAGTTCAACAAAAACAGAATAAATTTAGAATTTGTTTTAAAGTGTTTATATATCAATGCTTTATGTTTAAAAGTAAATATGCTTTCTAAAAAACAGGCATAAAAAAACCCCAGCATAAACATGCTGGGGTTAAAGCAAAGGTTTGAAAACAGCTTTCTCACCTCTGTACCCTACATGGATTAGACTACAATAATGTGCGAGAAAAGCAAGCAATTTGTGTAATTTAATTACCAAATGAGCCGCAAATACCCGCTCATTTTATAAAATACTGTAATATTGTTACTTTTTTAGTGTGCTTCGTCCCAGTTTTTTCCCTGGCCAGCTTCAACCTCCAGCGGCACTGACAATACCGCCGCTTGTTCCATTAGCGCTACTATCTTGGTGGTGGCGGCTTCAACTGACGCTTCGCGTATTTCGAAAACCAGTTCATCGTGCACCTGCATCATCATGTAGATATCGTCGTTATCATTCTTGGTGATCCAGTCATCTACCTGAATCATCGCCATTTTAATGATATCTGCTGCGGTACCTTGCATAGGGGCATTGATTGCGGCGCGTTCCGCACCTTTACGGCGGGCCCCATTACTGGCTTTAATATCGGGTAAATATAAACGTCGGCCAAATACGGTTTCTACATACCCTTTATCTTTTGCCAGAGTACGGGTTTCGTCCATATAACGTAATACGCCAGGGTAGCGTTCAAAATACAAATCCATGTACTGCTGTGCTTCGTGCCGCGGTATATTAAGCTGACGGGCCAGTCCGAACGCCGACATGCCATAAATAAGCCCGAAATTAATGGCTTTTGCACTTCTGCGCTGTTCGGTAGTAACCTCGTCTAACGGGGTATCAAAAACTTCGGCTGCAGTAGCCCGGTGAATATCCTTACCTTGCGAAAATGCACTCAACAGCCCTTCATCCTGCGATAGGTGGGCCATAATACGTAGCTCTATTTGTGAATAGTCGGCCGCGACAATCTGGTAACCGCTGCGAGGTACAAAAGCCTGGCGAACCCGGCGGCCTTCTTCATTTCGAATCGGGATATTCTGCAGGTTTGGGTCGGTGGATGATAACCGGCCAGTAGCCGTTACGGCTTGGTGATAGGAGGTATGTACCCGGCCAGTACGATGATTGATCATTTTGGGCAGTTTATCGGTGTAAGTACTTTTTAATTTACTCAGGCCACGGTATTCCATGATCATTTTAGGAATAGGGTAGTCCAGTGCAAGCTCTTGTAAGACTTCTTCGGAAGTCGAGGGCGCGCCCTTAGGGGTTTTTTTAATTACCGGCAGACTAAATTTATCGAACAAAATATGTTGCAGTTGCTTGGTTGAGCCGAGATTGAACGTTTCGCCAGCCTCTTCATGTACGGTTTTTTCAAGCTCATCAATACGCTTGGCGAGATCCTGGCTATGTTGTGCCAGTCGCTGACTATCAATGAATACCCCAAGCTGTTCCATACGAGACAATACACTGGCGAGCGGGACCTCAATGTCCAGCAGTATTGACTTTAACTTGTCATCATCTTTTAGCTTTTGCCACAATACTTCATGTAAGCGAAAGGTTATATCAGCATCTTCAGCGGCATAGGGGGCTGCTTCTTCTAACGCTATCTGGTTGAAGGTAAGCTGCTTAGCGCCTTTACCGGCAATATCTTCATAGCTAATCGTTTTATGATTAAGATAGGCCAGCGCCAAGGAGTCCATATCGTGACGGGTTGCGGTACTGTTGAGCACATATGACTCCAGCATAGTGTCAAAGGCGATCCCGCGCAGTGTAATGGCATAATTAGCTAGCACATTTTTGTCGTACTTAAGATGTTGTCCGACCTTTTTGATGGCTTCATCTTCCAGCAGAGGCTTTAACTGTTCAAGTACCCAATCTCTGTCGAGTTGTTCCGGCGCATCGGGATAGTCGTGGGCTACCGGGACATAAGCGGCTTCGCCGGGGGCAATGCAAAATGATAAACCAACCAGTTCGGCTTCCATGTATTTCAGGCTGGTGGTCTCTGTATCAAAAGCAATTAATGGCGCCGTAGAAATCTTTTCCAGCCATTGTGTAAAGGTGTCTTTGTCGTAAATAGTGACATAGCCGCTACGGTCAATTTGTGCAGTCGCTACGGACGCTGTGTCGTTGTCTTCGGTGGCTAACTGTTGTTCGCTTTGCTGGGCAGCCGACTCGGAAGACACTTCGCTGTGCCAGCGTTTAAACTCATACTCAGCAAACAAGGTTTGCAAGGCGGCGTTATCTGGCTCATTGGGGGTTAGGGTTTCGGGGCAAAGCTCCAGCTCGATATCGGTTTTGATGGTGGCCAACTCATAAGATAGCCGTGCTTGTGCTTCAAATTCTGCCATTTTCTTGGCCAGAGTTTTACTGCCACGAAAGCCCAGATCGGCGATTTTATCGAGCTGTTCATAGATAGTATTGATGCCCCCGAGGCCGTTTAACAGGGCTTGGGCGCTTTTATCGCCCACTCCAGGCACCCCGGGGATATTGTCCACTTTGTCACCTTTAAGGGCTAAGAAGTCAATAACCAGGGAAGGGGGGATACCAAACTTTTCAATAACCCCATCCACGTCCATGAGCTGGTTAGTCATGGTATTAATCAGCGTTACATGTTGATTTACCAGCTGGGCCATATCCTTGTCGCCAGTACTAATCAGACAATCGATACCTTTTTCCGTAGCCTGACGAGCCAGCGTCCCGATAACATCGTCGGCTTCTACACCGTCTTCAACAATAATCGGTAAGCCCATGGCACGAATGATCTCGTGTAAGGGTTTAATCTGGCTTCCTAGCTCTTGCGGCATAGGAGGACGGTTAGCTTTATACTCTTTGTATATTTCATCCCGAAATGTTTTACCTTTGGCGTCAAAGATAACCGCTATATGCGTAGGGTGGTACTGACGAATCAGACTACGCAGCATGTTGATCACTCCGTAGATCGCGCCCGTATCCTGTCCTTTGGAATTAGTAAGTGGCGGTAAGCCATGAAAGGCCCTGAATAAATAGGAAGATCCATCTACCAGGATGAAAGGGGGCTGTTTAGGATTAGACATAGACCTGCATTTTAATCGGCGATAATTATCGCCAAGGATGCCACAGGCTACGGGTGATCGCCACATGGCAATAATATTGTAATGCTACTGATCGTCTGTGGATAACTTTGTGATCATTGTCAATAGACGATCAAATAAAAAGATCTTGCTTGACTTTAGATCAATCTTTCAGGGCTAGAAAAAATGTGGGGTTCAGGAGGTTCCTGGCGTCGCTGCCTTGGGTGATTTTAAGTCCGTGTAAATGTGGATAAGTTAGTGGTTATGTTTATTCTTAGTTTCAGCTTTCGCCAAAACGGTAGAGTAATGTAGCATACAGAAATTATATTTCTAAAGTGTTATTTCAGAACTTTTTTTAATCGCTTTGCTCGTTTTTTAAACTAAATGGGTATAAGCAGTAAAGGTAAGGGTTTGGAGAGAACTATGAAGAAAGTCGCCGTTATTTTAAGTGGTTGTGGTGTATTTGATGGTAGTGAAATTTATGAGTCGGTCATTACGCTGTTAGCAATTCGGCAGCAAGGAGCGCAATACCAGTGTTTTGCGCCGGATAAAAATCAGCTGCAAGTGGTTAACCATTTAACCGGAGAAGTTGATGATACCCAGCAGCGTAATGTGTTGGTAGAGGCGGCGCGTATCGCCCGGGGTGAGATCAAACCGGTCACTGAATGTAACGCCGAAGACTTCGATGCGTTAATCCTGCCTGGCGGCTTTGGCGCCGCGAAAAACTTGTGCACATTTGCAGTCGATGGGGCGCAAAGCCAGCCTGATGAAAGCGTATTACGGGTATGTAAAGCTTTTGCTGATGCTGGTAAGCCAGCAGGTTATGCCTGTATTGCCCCAGCGCTGGCAGCGTCAGTGTATGGCAACAGCACGAAGTTAACTATTGGAAACGATGCCGATACAGCTCAGGGCATTAATGCGCTTGGCGCAGAACATGTGGAATGTGCTGTAGAAGACATTGTGGTAGACAGCCAGGCGCGGCTGGTTACTACCCCGGCCTATATGTTGGCTACCGATATTCTGCAAGCCCAGGCTGGACTGAACAAGATGGTGGAAACGGTCCTGGCAATGGACTAATTGGCTAAACCGACGAAAGAACCTTTTCCTTTCGTCTGGTTCCTCGCATAATAAACGGTACAATCAGCTAGTCACCCTGGCAAGTGGTGAACATCTACTAATAAAAACAAGGCTTAATGGAACATGCACTACCGTGCGATTGTACGTATTTTGGGACTACTGGTAGCACTATTTAGCGTTACTATGGCGCCCCCGGCGCTAGTGTCTCTGGTTTACCAGGACGGTAGCGGCCTGCCCTTTGTTTTGGCTTTTATACTGTGTGTACTCACGGGTACCGCAATGTGGTACCCCAACCGCGAACATCGACAGGAACTGCGCGCCAAGGAAGGTTTCTTAATTGTTGCGTTGTTTTGGGCGGTACTGGCCAGTTTCGGGGCTATTCCTTTCATGTTACTCGAACAGCCCAGCATGACCGTGACGGATTCATTTTTCGAGTCATTTTCAGGCCTTACCACTACGGGCGCTACTGTTATTGAGGGGATAGAATTCCTGCCGCACTCGATCCAGTTTTACCGCCAGCAGTTGCAGTGGTTGGGCGGCATGGGAATCATTGTACTGGCGGTAGCTATTTTACCTGTGCTTGGGGTAGGGGGAATGCAGTTATACCGCGCCGAAATGCCGGGGCCGGTAAAAGACTCCAAAATGACCCCACGTATCGCCGATACGGCTAAACATCTGTGGTACATTTATTTATCGCTGACTATTGCATGCATGGTGGCCTACTGGCTAGCGGGCATGAACTGGTTTGACGCTATTTGCCATTCTTTTTCGACCATTGCTATTGGGGGGTTCTCTACCCATGATGCAAGCCTGGGTTATTTTAATAGCCCGATGATTAATGTCATCTGTTCGGTATTTTTACTAATTGCAGCACTCAACTTTTCTTTGCATTACGCTGCCGCCAGCTCACGTACAGTGCGTAATTATCTGCATGACCCCGAATTTAAAGCGTTCTTCACTATTCAGGCATCTTTAATATTACTGTGTTTTTTAGTGTTGGTATTATCGGGCTACTACAGTACGGCAGAAGAAGCACTGGATCAGGCGATGATACAGGCTGTATCAATTAGCACCACGGCAGGATTTGCCACCACGGACTTTGCCGCCTGGCCGACCTTTTTGCCAATCATTCTTATCTTTTCAAGCTTTATCGGAGGGTGCGCCGGTTCCACAGGCGGCGGCTTAAAGGTGATTCGGGTATTTTTGTTATTTCTGCAAGGCCGCCGGGAGATTGACCGCCTGATACATCCAAAAGCTGTGTATGCAGTTAAACTAGGCGAACGAGCAATGCCTGACCGGGTAGTTGAAGCGGTATGGGGGTTTTTCTCGGCCTACGCCATGATTTTCGTCATTATCATGTTGGGGATGATAGCCACCGGGCTGGATAATATATCTGCGTTTACCGCTACCGCAGCAACCCTGAACAATCTCGGTCCAGGGTTAGGTAGCGTAGCAGGAACCTATTCAGAGGTAAGCGACCCAGGCAAATGGTTACTGGTTATTGCCATGGTATTTGGTCGGCTGGAAGTATTCTCGCTATTGGTGCTGTTTTCACCTACCTTCTGGCGCAGCTAAGCTATATTCCTTCAGGAAACAGCGACGACTTCGTGACCAGCTGTATAGCGCTTAACTGTGAACGTATCGAGTCGGGTAAATCCTGCCGCTCCAGGGCAATTGCCCGGTTCCGTTCAAATAGCTGAGTATGCTGCTCAATACGCGGACCCATTTTCGCCCACGCCTGACGTCGGGCTTCTAACGGCCATGCCTGCAATTCAATCCGGTGAGTATCTATCTGGCTCATCAAAATAGCTAACATACCGTCCCAATTCATTGATGACCCGTTGGGCAGGCTGGGGGGATTGTCTTTATCAAATGATGATAAGGCAGTGAATACCGGAACGGCGTTTTTCAGCATAGTGTAATAGTTATTAAAGGCGCGTTCGTCGTATTCATCTACGGCAAAATCATAAGAGCGTTTACTCGATACCGTCACCGATGAGGGCTGTGGGTCGACATACACGGCGGTAGTCGTGGTGGAGGTGGTCACCATAGGGGACGCATCGGTAGCCTGCGGCGTGGGGTCATCAGGCCCGCCTACAGTGAGCCGGCCACCTTTACCCAGGCCGCCTTCTACCTCCTGCGCTTTGTAAACTTTCAGCGCCTGCACCATTTGGTTAAACGAATCGGCGAAGGCGGTAACCAGCATTTTCCCTTCGGGGGTATTGGCAAAGCCCCCACCGCCTCCTGCTGCGCCGCCGGCCAACATCCCGCCAAACAAGCTAAAGTCATGATTAGCGGCGCTACCCGTAGAGGAAGAAACCTGAACCCCCGAACGGTTGTCTACCAACAGCAGTGATGTCGATGCTTCGTTTTTGCTAAAGCCGCCCCCTACAATAGAACCCAGCGTTCCAAACAGCGCACCCGCAATGGCCTTACCGCCTTGGGTTTTCTCGGCAAACAGCACCGAAGGGCTAAGGGTATAGTCTGCCGCCACCATCTGGCCTCCACCAATATTGCTGCCTCCCCGTAACTGGCCAGCTTGCATCAGCTGACGCTCAGTATTCATAGCCGACATAGCACGCCCCCGTTCCACCACTACAAAGCAATTAGACTGTTGAATCATCAGCCGAACCACCGGTAACGTGCTTCCCAGTTTTGGATAATTTCGGCGATAATCCTGCCACCAGGGCAGGCTGGTATCTTCAAATACACTAAGTGTGCCCAGCGTTTCGTCACAGGTTTCCAGCTGACTATTATTATTGGCGGCGGTGGCCCCACCGGCAGCGCCACTTACCGCGCCACTATCCGACCCCCCCATCGTCGGGCTGGTAGACATACAGGCTGATAGTAGTAACAACGTGCTGATACAAGTTAATGAGGTAATAAGAGCAGGCCTGGCAGACCTTGAACAGGTGTTAATTTTCACGGTGTTTTCCTTTTTGTAAGTATGAGGAATAAACCGGGATAAGGAAAACAGCAGAGCATCAGTAACAATACCTTAAACCGGTATTGAACAAATGAAGGCGGTAAAGAATTGCGAGCGCTTATTCCTGTACAAAGGCGGAAATACACAATACCCATTTGACGTCTCAATGGTAATAAAGGGTACTCATGCACAGCCGCAATGACAAGTTGATTGTGCGTTTTTTAGCCAAAAAAGAAAGCGCTGGGCTGGAATATTTTTTCTACATCATTGATGTATTTTTTGTCGACTAAAAACAGAATTACATGATCGTTCGCTTCTATCACCGTATCGCTATGCGCAATAATCACCTGATCGTCGCGTACGATCGCACCGATAGTGGTACCAGGCGGCAGTTTAATACTACCTATTTCACGGCCCACGACCCGCGACGTATTTTCATCGCCATGGGCAATGGCTTCTATAGCCTCTGCGGCGCCTCGGCGAAGTGAGTACACATTCACAATATCGCCGCGCCGAATATGGGTAAGAAGGGCAGAAATTGTTGCCTGCTGGGGCGAAAAAGCGATATCAATTTCTCCCCCTTGGACCAAATCTACATATGCGCTGCGCTGGATAAGTACCATTGCTTTTTGCGCGCCCATACGCTTGGCTAACATAGCCGACATGATATTGGCTTCATCATCGTTGGTCACTGCAATAAAGGCATCAACCTGATCGATACTTTCTTCAGACAATAATTCCGGATCCGAAGCATCACCACAAAATACGATGGTTTTGTCCAGGTGCGCCGATAAATAGTTAGCGCGTTCGCGATGATATTCAATAAGCTTTACGTTGTGGTTGTGCTCAAGACGCTTGGCTAAACCCGCCCCGATCAGCCCGCCGCCGGCTATCATAATACGCTTGTAGCTAGACTCCAGCTTTTGTAGCTCGCTCATGACGGCACGGATATGTTTGGTTGCCGCAATAAAAAAGACTTCATCATCGGCTTCGATAACGGTTGTGCCTAAGGGGCGGATAGGGCGCCCCCGCCGATAAATTGCCGCCACCCGGGTCTCTACATTTGGCATGTGTTCTTTTAGCGCAGATAAGGCATGGCCAACCAATAAACCACCATAGTAGGCTTTTACTGCTACCAGGCTGGCTTTGCCTTCAGCAAACTCGACCACTTGTAACGCGCCGGGGTAGTCAATTAGTCGCTTAATTGCCTTGGTAACTAATTGCTCGGGGGCAATAATATGGTCTACCGGAATGTCTTGTTGTTTATACAACTGTTCCTGGTAAATAATATACTGCTCAGACCGCACCCGCGCGATTTTAGTGGGGGTTTTAAACAAGCTGTAAGCCACCTGGCAGGCCAGCATGTTACTTTCATCGCTGTTAGTTACCGCTATCAGCATGTCCGCATCTTCAGCGCCGGCTTTTTTAAGCACATCAGGGTGCGAGCCCACCCCAACCACTACCTGTAAGTCCAGCCGGTCCTGCAAAGCACGCAAGCGGGTGGGATCGGAATCAATCACGGTGATTTCGTTTTTTTCACCCACCAAGTTTTCTGCCAGCGTGCCGCCAACCTGGCCTGCACCAAGGATAATAATTTTCATGAGCTTTGAAGTATCGCCTTTAAGCTGTTGATTGCGCTATGAAGACTTTAACAGTCTGCAATAGTAGAAACCATCCATTTGTTGTTCGCCAGGCAATATTTGGCGGCCCGGCATCTCAACGGTTTCTGTTTTGGTTAGCGGGCTTACCTGCGCATCAGCGTGACGCTGAACAAAGGCTTTCATTTGCTGGCTGTTTTCTGCCGCAAGAATTGAGCAGGTGGCATACAACAAGGTGCCGCCAGGTTTCAGGGTGGGCCATAAAGCATCAAGAATAGTCGCCTGTAGTGAGACCAACTGGTTTATATCATCTTTGTTACGCAACCAGCGAATATCTGGATGGCGACGAATTACGCCGGTTGCCGAGCAGGGCGCATCAAGTAAAATACGGTCATACAGGTTACCGTCCCACCAGTCTTGCGGTTGGCTTGCATCGCCTTGACGGAGGGTGGCCGTGTGCTGCAGACGTTGCATATTTTCAGCCACCCGGTCCAATCGGGAGGCATCGCTATCCAAAGCCAGTAATGACGCCACCGCAGGCTGCAGTTCCAGAATATGCCCGGTTTTACCGCCGGGGGCGGCGCAACAGTCTAATATGGTCTCGCCGGGGGCCGGGCCCAGGTAGCCTGCGGCTAACTGGGCTGCGCCATCCTGCACCGCAAACCAGCCAGCAGAAAACCCCGGCAAGCCGGGGATATCTGTGCGGGTAACCAGAATCAGTGCATCGTTATGGTTTGGGGGGATGGTGTAATCAATCCCCGCTTCTGTTAACGCGGCAGCGTATTCATCCCGGCTAATTTTTTGCCGGTTTACCCGTAGCCATATGGGCGCAACCGCATTCATTGCCTGGGTAATATCGTTAAACTCGGCAGGGTAATTTTCACGCAGTGACTTATATAGCCATTTGGGCAGCCCCGCCTTTACCCGCGGGTCGTCTGAAACCTGAAGATGACGCTCCTGACGCTGGAAATTTCGTAAAATAGCGTTTACCAGCCCTTTTAACCCCACCGCGCCTAACGACTGGGTAGCATTTACCGTTTCGCCCACAGCAGCATGGGGCGACACCCGGCTGTACGCTAACTGGTAAAACCCGAGCATCATTAAATGCTCAACAATTTTCTTATTGCCTTTAAGCGGTTTATCAAGCAGTTCGCGTAGCCATAATTGTAGCTGAGGTAATTGCCGTAGCACGCCCATCGACATTTCCTGTAACCAGGCTTTGTCTTGTTGAGTATGACGCTGTTGCACTTGGTTCAGGCAGTCTCTAGAGGACTTACCATTTTCAATTATCTGATAGATAACCCAGGCTGCATCAGCCCGTAAATTCTTTGGTTTGGGTAAGGGAAGGTTCATTCGGCAGACGTCCCACCCAAAATTTCGCCCGGGACAAACCAGGCTTGACGGGCATTGATGACATCTGCTGCTTTGGCAGGCTTCTTACCCGGAATTTGCAACTGTTCTATACATAGCTGGCCCTCGCCGGTAGCCACTACAATACCATGCTTGTCTGCACGTATAACTGTGCCGGGTGGGGCTGAGGTAGGGCTATCGATAACGTTAGCCTGTAACAGCTTGACCTTTTCACCTGCAATCTGCGTCCAGGCTACAGGCCAGGGGTAAAACGCGCGTATGTTACGTTCCAATTGGGCCGCAGAAAGCTGCCAGTTCGCTTCGGCCTCTTCCTTTGATAGCTTTTTAGCGTAACTGGCCTGGTCTTCGTCTTGCTGCTCGCCTGTCAACTGCTCAATATTATCCAACACCTTAATTAGCGCCGGCGGGCCTAAATCGGCCAGTTTTGCATACAATGAGGCGCTGGTATCCTGCTCGTTAATGGGCAGCCGTTCAATACTGAGCATATCGCCTGTATCTAAACCAACATCCATTTGCATAATTGTCACACCGGTATAGCTGTCGCCCGCCCATATTGCTCGCTGAATAGGCGCTGCGCCGCGCCATTTCGGCAAAATAGACCCATGCACATTAATACAGCCTAGCCGGGGCGTATCTAAAACCGCCTTAGGTAACAGTAGTCCATAAGCCACTACTACCATTATGTCGGCATCAATTGCGGCCAATGCGTGTTGCGCGTCTTCATCTCTCAATGAAGCCGGCTGATAGACCGGGATGTTGTGCGCCTGGGCAAGCTGCTTTACCGGACTGGCAGTAAGCTTTTTACCTCGGCCAGCGGGTCGGTCAGGCTGGGTGTATACGGCTACAACCTCATGCTCGGTACCCAGTAGGGCCTGCAAATGATTAGCGGCAAAATCCGGCGTACCGGCAAAAATAACACGAAGAGAATTAGCCACAATACGCCTTATGCTTTAGCTGCCAAACGGGCTTCTTTTTCCAACTTCTTGCGAATACGCTGGCGCTTCAATGGCGACAGGTAATCCACAAATAATTTGCCTTTAAGGTGGTCCAGCTCGTGTTGCACACAAATAGCCAGCAAGCCTTCGGCTTCAAGTTCAAAAGGCTTACCCTCAGCATCCAGCGCGGTAACTTTTATCTGTTCAGCGCGTTCAACCTTGGCGTAGTTATTGGGTACAGAAAGACAGCCCTCTTCACTGATGGTGGACCCATCACGTTCGGTGATTGTGGGGTTAATAAATACCCGGGGCTCGTTCTGCTCTTCAGACACATCCATCACTACGACTTGTACATGACGATCTACCTGAGTTGCGGCCAGGCCGATACCCTTTTCGTCGCGCATAGTGTCGAACATATCACTGATCAATTGCTTAATTTCGTCGTTAACCTCAGCGACCGGCTTAGCCACTGTGCGTAGCCGTTCGTCAGGGAAACGTAATACGTCTAATATCGCCATCTGTCGTTATTACACTCTCGCTTGTATGAATTAATATACGATCCAACTGCCAGCATCATTTACACTGGAAGAATGCATACTATTCTACCGTATAACCACTGTACGTGCAGTTTTTTATCCTGCAGCTGGATTTCTTCCGATAACAGTCGATATAGAGGCAGCGCGTGAAATTTCAACAATAATGAAGGTAAACAAGCATGATCCATCGCAGGGCTGAGAAGGCGATGAAACGAAAGTTACAGCAGTGGCTGTTAGCTATCTTTCTACTGCCTGTTTCGCTGGTACACGCTGCTGTCACCTTAAAAGACACAGCACCGCAAACCTATACAGTGAAGAAAGACGATACCCTGTGGGATATCGCAAATTTATTTTTAGAACAGCCGTGGTTATGGCCGCAGCTGTGGCGCACGAATACACAAATTGTGAACCCACATCTTATATATCCGGGCGATGTGTTACGCATTAAAATGGTAAATGGCCAGCCGGTACTGGAACTGGCCCAGGAAAAGAAGCGCTTAACCCTGGGCCCTACTACGGTTAAGCAAACTAAAGCTGCGCCGATCAATACGTTGCCCTGGACCGCGATAGCTCCTTATATCAATTATAACGAAATCATCGACGAAGAAAATTACGAGATTTTGCCGCACCTGTTAGGTAATCAAAACGGGGACATTCGGTTTATCAGTGAAGATCTGGTGTTAAGCCGTAGCTACGGTCGTCCTTCGGATCAGTTTCGGGTAGTACGCAAACAATCTACCATAACCAATCTTGACGGCGAGATACTGGGTATCCAAATTCATCATATCGCTAATGCCCGGATGGTCGAAAGTAGTATCCCTACGCAGTGGTTGGTCAGGGTGGATAATTCAAACCTCGAAGCTCGTCGGGGCGACCGCCTGTACGCCGGCGACTTCAGCGCAGCGCAGGATATGGTATTACAACCCGCTACCGAGCAGCGTGGCCGCGTAGTAGGTAACCTGCATCAACACCAGTTATTGGGTAAAAACGATGTGGTGGTGTTAGATATTGGTAGTCAGGATATTTCGCCGGGTACGGTAATGGGTTTGTACTCTCAGGGGCCGGATATTATTGATGGTACCGAACCTGCCTATGCCAGCGAAGCCAACGCTATACGCAGTGCATTTCAGGATGGCTCTACAGTCACGCAACCGGCACTTAAAATTGGCGAGCTAGTCATTTTTAAAACCTTTGAAAAAGCAAGTTACGGCATTATTACTCGCGCCAGAGGGTTAGTGAAAAACGGCGATATCGTCGCTAACCCTTAAGGCGGTGAGTGAATACTGCCAACGTAATTATTACTGGCGGTAGTATGAATTCACCCCTTGAAACAGCTTATACAGATTGCCTTACTCTGGCGTGTGTCCCGGGTATCAGCTTGGCTCAGTGGCATACCTTGACCGAACAGTACAATGCCAGTTTTGCGGCTTTAGCTGCCGGCAAGATAGCCGCCAGCCAAGCGGTAACTGACAAACTGTGCAGCGCCTTGGCAAAGATCAATACAACGCGCTATATGCAGAGTGTCGAGTGGCATAACCAAAGTGACCTGCACCATTTGGTGCCGTTCACCAGCGAGGCCTATCCAGCGCTGCTTAAACAGTTGCCTGATGCGCCGCTGATTTTGTTTGTTACCGGCAACCTGACCCGTCTGCATGATTGTCAGGTTGCCATGGTTGGCAGCCGGCACGCTTCCCATGGCGGTTTAGATACCGCCCAAAGGCTGGCCTATGAGTTAGCCCAGGCCGGACTGACAATTACCAGTGGACTGGCAACGGGGATCGACGGTTCTGCCCACAAGGGCAGCGTAAGCGTAGGCGGGCGAACTATTGCGGTAACTGGCACCGGGCCGGATATTGTGTATCCCAAACGGCATAGTAAGCTGGCACAATGTATTGTTGAGCAAGGGGGCGCCATGGTAACCGAACTGTGGCCAGGGAACGGGCCCAAAGCGGGGCACTTTCCCCGGCGTAACCGCTTGATTGCGGCGATGACGCTGGCCACGGTAGTGGTTGAAGCAAAAATACGCAGTGGCACCTTGATTACTGCTAATTTGGCCGCAAATATGGGGCGTGATGTGTTTGCTGTACCCGGTAGTATTAACAACCCCATGACGGAGGGATGTCATCATCTTATCCGGCAAGGCGCCGCCTTAATAACCTGCACTTCTGATATTCTGGAAGAACTGTCAATATACCCATGTAATGAAGCAGCACAAGTTGTTCATAACAGCGAAAAAAGTCGTGGAGAAAGCTTGGCAACCGATAAATTATTAGCTAGTGTGAATTATGATGTTACCAGTGTGGACATCATTACCGAGCGCAGCAAGCTGCCAGTTTCAGAAGTTCTGGCGTCATTATTACAATATGAGTTGCGTGGTCTGGTGGCCGCTGTTCCTGGTGGCTACATCAAATTGAGGGGGAAATAACATGTTCGACATCCTCATGTATCTGTTTGAAAACTTCATTCATAGCGAAACGGAAATTCGAGTCGATCAGGATGAATTGACCGAAGAGCTTGTGCGTGCCGGCTTTCATCACGATGAAATATACAAAGCACTGGCGTGGTTAGAGAAACTTGCGGCGTTACAGGAAACTGATATTAAGCCCTATTTTTGTCGGGGTATTACATCGAGTTTAAGCCGCATTTATACCCACGAAGAGCAAATGCGCTTGGATGTAGAGTGTCGGGGGTTTTTATTGTTCCTTGAACAGGTGGCAGTACTAGACGCGACCACCCGGGAAATGGTGATAGATCGTGTCATGGAAATTGATTCCAGCGAGTTCTGCTTGGAAGACCTGAAGTGGGTTGTACTGATGGTATTGTTTAACGTACCAGGTAAGGAAAATGCGTACGCGCAGATGGAAGACTTATTATTCGATGAGTCTGACGGTATATTGCACTAAGCCAGAGGATACCCCTTATTTAGATGTCAAAAATTGACTCGTCACTTTTTAGCGCCCCGGACCAGGCGTTTGGAGCGTGTCCGCAGTGTGGGAATGCGCTGCGGATACGTAACAGCAAAACCGGCCCGTTCATTGGCTGCTCAGCCTATCCAGAATGTACCTACAGTAAACCGCTGCAAGATAATCAAACCACTGTCTTAAAGGAAATTGAAGGAACCCAGTGTCCGTTATGCCAACATGCTATGGCTATAAAAAAGGGCCGCTTTGGTATGTTCATTGGTTGCACTAATTTTCCTGACTGTCAGCACATTGAGCCGATTAAAACTCAGGAAGATACCCATCTGGCCTGCCCCAAATGTCAAACGGGCAGTATGATTGAGCGCACTAATAAATTCGGCAAACGTTTTTTCGCCTGCGATAATTATCCTACCTGTCGATATGTGGTAAATTTCCAGCCTGTGGCGGGCCAGTGCCCCCAATGCGGCTGGCAGTTGCTTATCAATAAAAAAGGTAAGGTAGGCTGTCCTCAGCCATTATGTGACTTTGTTCAAGAATCAGCAGACTGAGAACCTCCATGCAAGATACATCCTGTGGTGACGATCCTATTGTAACGGCGTTTAGGCAAGGCCGCTTGTTGGTTTATCCCACCGAAGCGGTAATGGGGATAGGTTGTGATCCTGACAACGAATCCGCTGTCCAACAATTATTAAAGCTTAAACAACGGCCTCAGGAAAAGGGCGTTATATTAATTGCCGACAATTATTCCCGATTGCTACCTTACGTTAATGATAATGCGATTGCCCAAGACCGACGCTATGCAATATTTTCCAGCTGGCCGGGCGCAATTACGTGGCTATTGCCTAAGTCAGCGACCGCGCCTGACTGGATAACCGGCGGACAGCCCAATATCGCCGTGCGTGTAACTGCCCACCCGGTGGTAAAAGACTTATGTGAAAGAATAGGCAAACCTTTGGTGTCGACCAGTGCTAACCCCAGCGGGCAATCACCGGCTAGAAATACCCAACAGGCCCAGCATTATTTTGCCGATGCGGTAGACTATGTCGCCGGGGAAGTAGGTGGCTTATCCCGTCCCAGTTCAATACGTGACGGTAACAGCGGTAAAATAATTCGGGAATAAAATGAACAAAACAACAGATAGCCAGATGGTAAAGCAGGTTAAGTCTTACTTATTGGGACTGCAAGAAAGTATCTGTCAAACACTGGAGCTGGTGGATGGCAAAGGCCACTTTGAGCAAGATGAGTGGGTACGGGAGCAGGGCGGGGGTGGCCGCTCCCGCGTATTAAAGCAGGGTGCGGTGATTGAGCAGGGCGGGGTGAATTTTTCGCATGTTCATGGCGCAGCCATGCCTGCTTCTGCTACCGCTTCGCGGCCCGAGTTGGCTGGCCGTAGCTTTCAGGCGATGGGGGTGTCACTCGTTATTCATCCACACAACCCATATGTACCTACTTCTCATGCGAATGTGCGTTTTTTTGTAGCTGAAAAACCTGGCGCTGATCCCATCTGGTGGTTTGGCGGGGGTTTGACCTAACGCCGTTTTATCCTTTTAAAGAAGATGTCCAACACTGGCATAACGTCGCTAAAAAACTTTGTTTGCCGTTTGGCGAAAATGTGTATCCAGAGTATAAAAAATGGTGTGACGAATACTTCTATCTAAAACACCGTGATGAAACGCGTGGGGTAGGTGGGCTATTTTTTGATGACTTAAACGATTGGGGATTTGAGCGCAGCTTTGAATTTATGCAAGCGGTAGGCAACGGATTTTTAGATGCGTATGTACCCATCATGGAGCGCCGTAAACAAACTGTTTATGGTGAGCGAGAGCGTGATTTTCAGCTATACCGACGTGGCCGGTATGTCGAATTTAACCTGGTATGGGACCGCGGCACATTGTTTGGTTTACAAACAGGGGGCAGAACTGAGTCTATCTTAATGTCTATGCCGCCGCTGGCCCGTTGGGAATATGGCTTTGAGCCTGTTGCCGGCAGCCCTGAAGCAAAGCTTAGCCAATGGCTAAAGCCTGCGCAATGGTAGAAACCTAAACCCATTTCAGAATGGCTGCCCAGCTATAGGGCAGTCATTAATATCACCTAATCAGCTTCTGGTTGATTTATCATATGCGTGGCCAGGTCATCTAATGCGCTGAGTAAGCGGGTGGCAAGGGTAAAATCAGACACGTGCAGAAATATCGCCTTATTCATACAGTACATCCATTGAGCTTTTAAGGCGGGCGTAACCGTATAAGGCAGATGTCTGGCCCTTAAACGGGGGTGGCCAAACTGGGTTTGGTAATCATCAGGTCCGCCAGTCCACATCATTAAATACAAAAAAAAGACATGACGGATACGGTCTAAGGGTTGTGGATGCAATGCATACAACTCTTTGGCCATAGGATCGCTGGCCATAATGTCATAAAAACTATTGGCAATAGCCTTGACAGCTGGCTCCCCTCCGATAGCCTCGTAAGGCGTCGCGGCAGGGGATGTCGTTTTATTTTTGTTTCGCCGGAATAAGTTAAAAAAGCTCATGAATAAATTTGCAGTATTTGGTAATCCTATAGCACATAGTTTATCACCGACTATCCATCAGATGTTTGCCGAACAGTGCCAACTGGCTATTCAGTACGACAAGATTAGTGCTCCGGAAAAAGGTTTTAGCGAGGCTGCCCAAGCATTTTTTGCTAACCCCGAAGCTATCGGCTGTAATGTCACTTCACCATTCAAAGGCGCTGCGGCCGCTTTAGCCAGCCATTTAAATAATGCAGCCAGTTTAGCGCAGTCGGTAAATACATTGCATCGTGTGGATGACCAAACCCTGAATGGATACAATACAGATGGGATTGGGCTGGTTGCTGACTTGCAAAACCAAGGGGTTGCGCTAAGCGATAAGACACTCTTAATTATTGGCGCGGGTGGGGCCGCTCGGGGGTAGTGCATCCGCTATTAGATGCTGGCATAAAAACGCTGGCAATTACCAATCGCACGATTGCCAAAGCTCATCATATTGCCTCCCAGGTAGAAGACAGCCGGGTCTTGGCGTTGGATAAACCCGGTTTAATGTCATTTAACGCTGACATTATTATCAACTCTACTTCTGCCAGCCTGCATAATACATTGCCGGATCTTGAACATATCTCATTTGCTGATTGTGAGCTGGCCTATGATATGGCATATGCCAGTAAGCCAACATTGTTTATGCAGCATGCCAGCGACGCCGGCGCTAAAAAAGTAGCGGACGGCCTGGGTATGCTGGTGGAACAGGCCGCCGCCGCATTTACCATTT
>NZ_CP031769.1:4242500-4400000 GCF_003429285.1 Salinimonas sediminis | reverse complement strand
GAAATTCCTTGTCGGGTAAGTTCCGACCTGCACGAATGGTGTAACCATGGCCACGCTGTCTCCACCCGAGACTCAGTGAAATTGAAATCGCAGTGAAGATGCTGTGTACCCGCACCTAGACGGAAAGACCCCGTGAACCTTTACTACAGCTTGGCACTGAACATTGAACCTACTTGTGTAGGATAGGTGGGAGGCTTTGAATCGCAGACGCCAGTTTGCGTGGAGCCGACCTTGAAATACCACCCTGGTATGTTTGATGTTCTAACATAGGTCCCTTATCGGGATTGTGGACAGTGTCTGGTGGGTAGTTTGACTGGGGCGGTCTCCTCCCAAATAGTAACGGAGGAGCACGAAGGTTAGCTAATCACGGTCGGACATCGTGAGGTTAGTGCAATGGCATAAGCTAGCTTAACTGCGAGACAGACACGTCGAGCAGGTACGAAAGTAGGTCATAGTGATCCGGTGGTTCTGTATGGAAGGGCCATCGCTCAACGGATAAAAGGTACTCCGGGGATAACAGGCTGATACCGCCCAAGAGTTCATATCGACGGCGGTGTTTGGCACCTCGATGTCGGCTCATCACATCCTGGGGCTGAAGTCGGTCCCAAGGGTATGGCTGTTCGCCATTTAAAGTGGTACGCGAGCTGGGTTTAGAACGTCGTGAGACAGTTCGGTCCCTATCTGGTGTGGGCGTTGGATGATTGAGGGGAGCTGCTCCTAGTACGAGAGGACCGGAGTGGACGAACCGCTGGTGTTCGGGTTGTTATGCCAATAGCATTGCCCGGTAGCTACGTTCGGAACGGATAACCGCTGAAAGCATCTAAGCGGGAAGCCGAACCCAAGATGAGTCATCCCTGACTTTTAAAGTCCGGAAGGGTTGTTGTAGACTACAACGTTGATAGGCAGGGTGTGGAAGCGTTGTAAGGCGTTAAGCTAACCTGTACTAATTGCCCGAGAGGCTTAACCATACAACCCTAAGCGGCTTCATGCGCGACGGGTTGTGGTAGAGACAAGCTAAAATAAGTGAGAGTAGCAACGTTACTCAATGATTGATTGAATATCAGATTTCCCGAATTGTTAAGTTTTAAAGTAAGGCTGACAGGCCGCGCGCTTAAGCGCACAGCAGGTCCTCCTTACGCAGGATATAAAACGTATTCTGCACAAAAAGTTTTTGTCTGGCGGCCATAGCGATACGGCACCACCTGATCCCATTCCGAACTCAGAAGTGAAACGTATTAGCGGCGATGGTAGTGTGGGGTTTCCCCATGTGAGAGTAGCACACCGCCAGACTCCCATTCTACGAAGAAGCCCTTGTCGAAAGACAGGGGCTTTTTTGTGGCCGTGACAAAATAAAGCATAAGGTTCAGGATAGTGTTTTGTGTAGCACAGCCGCCACGACTCGCTGTGAAACAGGCCTATTCTACGAAGAAGCCCTTGTCGAAAGACAGGGGCTTTTTTGTGGCTGTGACAAAATAAAGCATAAGGGTCAGGATAGTGTTTTGTGTAGCACAGCCGCCACGACTCGCTGTGAAGCAGTTCCGTTCTACGAAGAGGCTCTTGTCGAAAAACAGGGATTTTTTTGGCTGTGACAAAATAAAGCATAAAGGGTCAGGATAGTGTTTTGTGTAGCACAGCCGCTACGACTCGCTGTGAAGCAGTCCCGTTCTACGAAGAGGCCCTTGTCGAAAGACAGGGGCTTTTATGTGGCGGTGACAAAATAAAGCATAAAGGATCAGGATAGCGCCACGTGTAGCGCAGCTGCCATCACCCACGGCGATCCCGCTATTGTACTCACGGTATCTTTGCGGATTAATTAGATGGCTACAAAGGACTTGAGAATGTTTGATCGTATTTTAATGAATTTTCGGCAACAAACGCATTACCGGCCAAATGGTGTATGTTTATATGCTTTATAAGGCTCTCTGGCCAATTACCAATAGGCCAGCCTAGAGCAAAAATAGGAATAGCCATTAGCAGAAAAAACGAAGTAAAAAGCCTACTCAACGGTTAATGCAGCAGACAGATTAGTGTGGAATAGCGCTAGCGTGTCTAGAGTGAAATGGTAAACGCCAGGCCGTATGGCTAGACCCGGGCCGGTAGTTAAAGTAGTGAAGCAAACGGGTGTGCCCTGGTGCTGTCGCCTAAAAAATACAAAGTGTGGTAGGCGAAGGAACAATGCTTTATTTAACCTCAAACCCATTAGCCAAATAGTACACCGATAGCGTGCCAGTTACATCCGCAGGCCCTCTCCCTACTATTAAGCAGATAGCTTAGGCTAACGTTGGTAAGCACTAATTAAGGTTACTACCTAACGCATAAATGACGATATCCCGACTAGGGTGATTAGCCTGATTCACGCCACACATAGCGAGATAGCACATGGATGGATAAAGATAGCTAGTAGATAAAAGAACATAAGCAGCAAAAGAGCACGCGTCTATGGCCTGAAAAAGGTATGGAACGTTTTATGTTAGGGTATGTGGCGCATCATGCCATATACCGAACACTAATACGTTTATAGCCAGGAAGTAATTAAAGATGAGTTAACCCTAACAGCTATTAAGAAATAGCACGCCAAGTAGCGAAAGGGAACGCAAATAATCAAGCCAGAATAAAGCCCACTACTCTGATAGCAAAAATGCGTATATTACAGGGCGTCTACCGCCCTAAAAAAAGGCCTGATAATATCAGGCCTTTTTAGCATTATGCTGACTAATTATTCTTCAGCTTCTTCTGAGTTACGATACTCGCTGTATTCTTGATGAGTAATCATGTTGTCGTCATTGCTGTCCATATCACTGAAAGTTTCATTAACGCCGGCGTTTGACGCTTCTTTTTCAGTTACCTGGCCATCACCGTTTTCATCAAGCATATCAAATTCATTACGGGCTACTACATCGCCTTCAGGCTGGCCTGCTTGCTCACTGCTACGGGCAATATCGCCGTCACGGTCTTGCTCCATATGGTCCATAGAGTCCTGTTTATGTGACTGCATAGCATGCTCTTCTGTATTAACAGAACGCATGCCCTGCGTCATTTCTGAACTGCCTTCTTCAACGGTCGCAGAAACATTTTTTTGACGATAGTCCATGTCTTCACGAGACTGTTTCGCCACTTTGTCCATATCAGCTTCTACTTCAGCTTGTGTCATGTGAATCTGTTTTTTCACATCTTCTGAGAACGACTCAGGGCTATCTTGTAAGTAGGTGATATATTCATTTTCTGACAGCGAATTATCGCCGTTCTTATCCATTTTAGAAAAATAGTCCGAAATAGAGGTTTCTTTCACCTCATCCATCGATACCATTGAGTCACTATTACTGTCCAGACTGCTAAACGTGCTATCAATTTTTTCCATATGATGATTGGCAAAAGCAGCGGTAGACATCGTGCCTGAAATAATAACGGCTAGGGCTAATTTGTTCATTTGTATCTCCATTGTCATGCCTCCGTGGGAACTGCTGACCGGAGGATAAGTTCGATATTAGATATTCATTAACTGTGCCGTATACCAATATATTATTATTAATCAGTAGTATAGCTAGATTAACGCTTCTTCGCCGTAGTATAGATTGGAATATATTTACGCACTTTTTGAAAATTATTCGTGCTTAAGCAGACTAAATGGTCTGCTAAAAATGATGAATATAAGAAAGGCTTAAAAAGTCCAGTCCCGGATTGTCGTCATTGAGCCCGGCATTTGAATAATGCATATATCTAACGCTTACCTGGGCACTGTCGTCTTCATCAAGGCTCATTACCAAACCTAGCCGATCCTCAAATTGATAGTGTGAACCAATATCTTTGCCAGCAAACTCACGATCATTTACCAAGCTTGCGCCAATTCCCGCTTCTAAATACACCGGGTAGCTATCTGCCACGGTACCAATTCTTTTCATTAGCACCGGCGATAGGGCAAATGCCACATTACTGGAATGTGTATTTTGCGCACCATATTCCCATACATTCACGCTGGCCTCCCAATACAGGCTAATTTCACCAAACCAGTCACTCACTAAATGATGGGTATAAGGACGATAGGCTAATCGCACGCCTTTTATATCATCAGAACCCTGCAGGTAATCAATAGCTACCGCTTGTGAATTAGCATGCGCTGCGGGCGTAATCAATAAGATCAAAGGCAGTATTAATAAAATGAGTGGACGTAACATGATTGCTCCTCGTGGTTGTGCGTAACCTGAGAGCAAGCCGGGATCCAAGTTTATAAATACCTAAAATGTATAAATAAATCTATGTAATGAACGATTAAGTATAGGCTAACTATGTAATTTGGTAATATTAGTAGCGTATAATTTACACTGCACGGTGTAGTTTTTATTTTGACTGAGATAGTCCCCGATAAGCTGCTGGAGATAACCTGTTAAAACAGAGAAAAGCCCTTTATAGCGACGCTACGAATTTACACGTGATGGGAGTTAAGTGGGTAATAATGTTAAGGCAAATATGATTAATACGTGGAGGCCAGTTGCGCTAAGATTTCGGGCGGAGGACTGATTTTATATTGCTGGTAAAGCCGTTGGAGGAGAGGGATATTTTCAGCGAGAAATACATTTAAGTCTGCAATCAGCTCGGGATGATTCAATGTTGAAAGCCGAAAACCTACATCAACATAGGGTAATGAGGTGTCCATAATAAATGGCCCCAGATTAGGCGTTACTGAAGCAATATACTGAACTACATTGTATTCCAGGTTCGCTGCCTCAACTCGTCCGCGCTGTAATAGTTCCAGCGCTGCCATAGTATCGTTAACCGGCACCACGTCCAACAACCCGGCATCTATCCTTGGCTGCCAGATGACAGGGGAAAAGCCCAGTGGAAAAGACAGGCGCTTAACATATGCCACCCCTTTCCCCACATCTGCGGGGCGAACGATAGTCCCTCCTAATGTACGCACCAAAGGTCCTGAATACGTTTTAGGATATTGAGCATCCGTACCCGCATACCATTGGGGATTATCCGGGTATATAAAATCTACGTTACCTTTGTTTAGTTCTCGCTGCAGGCGCGTTATCGGCATAGCATGATAACTAAATTGATGGCCGGACGATTTCGCGTAGGCTTCAAGGATTGCCCAGCCCAGCCCTTTATCTACAGAAGACTGGAAGTCATAATGCGGGTAGTAATGAATGTTCTGCGCCCCGATAATATAATGCTTTGCTAAGGTAGGAAGGGAGCAGAGAAGTAAGGTTATCAGTGCCAGAATACGCATAAAAACCTGATAAATCGTTTATTCAGGCTTTAGCATACAAAAAAAGTTCGCTAAAGAGTATGTTTGTTTAATGAAAATCTCTGGCGCTCACGCGCAACTGCTCAAGAATATCAGTACAATCTGTAAGTTTACCGGCAATAACGTGAATAACCCCTTCAGGTGAACGCTCTAAAATACCGTCTACTTGTAAAATGGTCGCTTTCAGGAAGGCTTGCTGCTGGTGCCTGGCAGTGCTTTGCCAAACCACTACATTGGTATTACCTGTATGGTCTTCCAGCGTAAGGAAGGTAACGCCAGAGGCAGTACCGGGTGCTTGACGGCAGGTTACGCACCCCAGGATATGTACAACTGATTGGTTGGGCGCCTGTTTAAGGTCTTTTGCCAGCGTAATTCGTCTGAACTGAGGTTGTTGATAAATCAATTCAATAGGATGATGCGAAACCGACAAGCCTGTTGAAGCATAGTCTTCAATCAGGTTTTCAGTATTATCAGGGGCCAGCGAGAATAACTCTGTCTGCGTATCCTGACCGAATAGTGGTAGCTCGCTTTGACCATCCATTATGTTCCAGCGCACCTGAAAGCGGTTACCTGCTAAGCCTTTAAATGCATCTGCACTGGCCAGTGCGGAGATTTCGTTGTGACGTAATAATTGTTGTTTTTTCACCTCGTCAACTGAGCTAAAGCCAGTAGTAGGGCGAACAGAAACCAACTTATTCAGATTCAACTCGCTGACCCCTTTTACCAGGCGAAAGCCCAACCTTATTGCCTTTTGGTGTTCCACAAATACCATCTGATGATCCCAGGTAGATGCATTAATACACACTGGCAATACTGCTATATCATGCTGTTGGGCATCCTGCACCAGTTGTGAAGGTGTATAAAAGCCCATAGGCCAACTGTTTAATAGCCCAACATAAAACTCTACCGGGAAATAAAATTTTAACCAGCATGAAACATAGGCCAGCACGGCAAAAGAGGCTGAATGGGATTCTGGAAAACCATAGCCACTAAAGCCTTTTATTTGATCAAACAGGGTATTAGCAAACTCTGGTGCGTACCCTTTGTCCAGCATACCGTTAACCAGCTTCTCTCTGAACAGGTTCAACCGCCCGTTTTTTTTCCAGCTGGCCATAGCGCGCCTGAGTTGGTCGGCTTCACCTCCAGTAAAACCAGCTGCGACCATAGCCAGCTGAATCACCTGTTCCTGAAAAATAGGAACGCCCATAGTCCGCTCCAAAACCTTTTCTACTTCAGCGGAAGGGTAGTTGACGGTTTCACCATGCTGGCGACGTTTAAGATAGGGGTGAACCATATCGCCCTGAATAGGGCCGGGCCGTACAATGGCTATTTGCACCACAAGGTCATAGTACTTTCTGGGTTTAAGGCGTGGCAACATGCCCATTTGTGCTCTGGATTCAATTTGAAATACACCCACTGTATCTGCTGCGCAGATCATATCGTAAACTTGTCGGTCATCACCCAGGCCGGTTATATGGGCAATAGATAAGGTTGAATCCATATGCTGGTTAACAATATCGAATGTCTTGCGGATAGCCGTGAGCATACCTAATGCCAGGACATCGACTTTCAGTAAGCCCAGTGTTTCTAGATCATCTTTATCCCATTGGATAACCGTGCGTTCGGCCATTGCAGCATTTTCGACGGGCACTAATTCATACAAAGGACCAGCAGAGATAACAAACCCGCCTACGTGTTGCGATAAATGGCGGGGGAACCCTACAATCTGCTCCACCAGATAAACCAGTTGTTTGACTTTTAATACCGTTGGATCCAAGCCCAGGTCAGCTAACTGGCTTTTCCACGGCATAACCTTATCGCGGCGATTAATGTTTTTTACAATATAATCAAGTTGGGACTCAGCAAAACCTAAGGCTTTACCTACGGCTTTAAACGCGCTTTTAAAGCGAAACGAGATAACGGTAGCCGCCAGGGCGGTACGCTCTCTGCCGTACTTGTTATAAATATACTGAATAACTTCTTCACGACGTTCATGCTCAAAGTCGACATCAATATCGGGCGGTTCATCACGCTCTTTAGAGATGAAGCGTTCGAACAGAACATCAATCTGGCGCGGATCTACCGCCGTAATTTCAAGGCAGTAACACACCACCGAATTAGCCGCCGATCCCCGGCCTTGATATAAAATGTGCTGGCGTCGGGCAAATTGCACCACATCATAAATAGTGAGAAAAAAATATTCATAATGTTGCTCGCTAATCAGGCTAAGTTCTTTTTCTATAATAGCGCGGATGGCGGGCTCGGGCTCACCACCAAAACGTTTGAGAATACCGGCTTCAACGCATTCGCGTAAAAACTGTCGGGCACTATAGCCTGCAGGAATAATCTCTGCCGGATACTGATATTTCAGTTGGGATAAACAAAACTGACAGCGAGAAGCAATAACCGTACTTTGTTCCAGCCATTTACGTGGATACAGTTTATTCAGCTTATTCAAAGGGCGTAAAGTACGTTCGGCATTCGCCTGGCTGCTCAAGCCTAGCTCGGCCACCGTGGTATTACACCGTATCGCGTGCAAAACATGCTGTACAGGTAGCCGATCACTATGATGAAACAATGCCTGCGAGGTGGCCATCACCGGCATACTAAAGGTCTGTTCTAAAAACTGAATTTCAGCAAAACGTTGTTC
The DNA here is from genome assembly GCF_003429285.1 of Salinimonas sediminis. Taxonomy (NCBI): domain Bacteria; kingdom Pseudomonadati; phylum Pseudomonadota; class Gammaproteobacteria; order Alteromonadales; family Alteromonadaceae; genus Salinimonas; species Salinimonas sediminis. Next base: position 4,392,102 of record NZ_CP031769.1, on the reverse strand, counting down.
ATCCAGGCCATCTAGTAGGCGGCTGGCACCAATCCAGCTGCGCGAAAATAAAAAGCGATGTAACCATTGTCCCCAGTGGGTATTAGTTTGCCGGCAAGTACCCGGCAGCCAGATAACCAAACAATGCCGGATACTTTTTAAATCCCACTCAGCGAGCTGATACTCGCCTTTGGCTGAACGGCGCCGCGCATTGGTAATAATGCGACATAATTCAGCATAGGCTGGTTTGTCGGGACACAATAATACCACCTCAAGGCTATCCGCCAGCTTGAAACGGCTACCAACAACTAACTTTATTGGCAAACTGTTGCGGCGTATTTCAGCATAGGCTCGAACTACCCCGGCCACCGAACACTCGTCGGTGATCGCCAGCGCCTGGTAACCTAAAAAAGCTGCAGTAGAAACCATCTCTTCTGGCTCAGAAGCGCCGGTTAAAAAGCTAAAATTAGTCTGACAAACCAGTTCGGCAAACATCAGCAATACCAGCCCTGCACAAACCAGCTCCCCTCGGCATCTTTGAATACGTGCATGCGCCGGCCATCGCTGGCCCGGGCAATGTAATAGTCACGTTTTTGAATATTGCCATCCCACCAACCCGTATGCAGCCGGATCGGGCCATGTTCAATATGCGAGGCCGCACACAAGGGTTGCAGCTGTGACAAACAAATACTGGGCAGCGTATAAGCTGGTAAAGCGCCAGGGGCCGACAGAGCTGATTGGTGTTGGTCCAGACGATGGTCATTACCATTAATAGGCGCTCCGACAGCCTCGCAACCTAAGCGCGTTTGCAGTCTGCTCAATAACTGTTTTTGCGCAAACACATGGACCCGGTTAGTAAAAAAGTCGGTGGTCTGTTCTTCTAGTTCCTCTAGTTCCGACACTGTCAGGCTTAACTGAATTACCGGGGCAGGTAAGGTTAATGTTTCCAGCTTCAATAGCATAAGGCTGTGCCATTGTGCGCTTTTGTATAAGGGCGTAGCAGACTGAATACAAACAGATAAAGCCTGTTCATCCCGAAAGTGTAATTCAAAGCCTAAGCACGCGGAAAGCTTATTGCGTAACCGGGCATACGTCATAAACTCTTCCATTAACTGCGCCATCCAAGGCAGTAAACGGGTATTTTCACTTATTTCATAAGACGGTGTCAGGCTACTGAAAAAATGGGACTCGGGATGATAATAAACATAGCGGGGCACCACCTCGGCCCGTAAGGCACATAGATACTGGATAAGCGAATTATCAAAGCGTTTGCCCAGTTCGGTGACCGGCATTTGCAACAAGGTCGCAATATCCCGAATGCCTACCCGATGTAAGGCAAAGCATTGTTGTTGCGTTAAATCAGTGTGTTCAAGTGGGCATTTGGCCAGCGCCTGTTTAATTGCGCTATTATGCTGAAAAACCTGGTTAGCACCGTTTAGGGCTAGCACTTTCGCCGCTTCAACGCTCCAGCCGGTGGCATACGAAAAATGGACATGGGCCGCGGTCATCTCATTTTTCAACGCCTGCCATAAATAACTCAGCCCCCCATAGTATTTCATGCTGGGATCTAAACGGACCGCTAAACCATTCGGGGGCAGCAGAACGATATCAGCTACCAGTTGGTATAAGCGGTTAGCCAGGGCGGTAAGGCGATGGGTTTCATCAGCCTGCTGATAGTCAAGAATAGTCAATTGTGGGCACAATGCCCCAGCCTGAGCCAGGCCCATTCCCAGGGTTATCCCTGCTTCCCGAGCGGCCTGGTTGGCTTGCATAATACGGTTGTTGGCTGCCTGATAAACGACTATCGCCTGAGAGGACGTCGGCGGCGCCGTAATCTCGGTATTATCCAGAAAAAGCTGATAGTAATGGAAATACGCCCACAGCATATTTGGCTATCCCGCAATATGGGACAACGCGTGTAAGGCGCTGGTATTGTCCATGGCTCGGTAAATAGCCTGGTTAGTGGGGGTGTAGCAAAACATAAGTTGGGTAGCCGAGGTAGGCCAGGCCCCCCGGTTTTTGGTAATGTCTATTTGCAAGCCACCCGTTACCGCCTGAATATCTAAATCCAGTGTCAGGGGCAGGGCTATACGCTGTACCCGTTTATTTTCAAATAGCAAGCAACGTAGCCGGTGCTGAGTCGAGGCTACCTGTAAGCGGCGGGCTTGTTTAGTGGTGATTGCATCATGCCATAGCAATACCTGATAGCACGCCTCACTTTTCAGACATTGTTCAGCAGCCCATAACGCTTCATCGCCCGAGCGGCAGTGCACAACGGTAACGTTGGCCGGATTAATGGCCATTTGATGTAGCCAGGCTTGATGAATTTGGCCGGGTGGGTTGATAAAAACCAGCAGTTTTTCGCTATTATTTTGCCCCAATACCGTTTTTAATAAGCTCAGTTCACCTACCCCGCACAAACTGCGTAAGCGGATCAGGCCACTGGCCGGAAAGCCACCGCCTAAAGCCGTATTTAGCGCAGCAAAACCAGTATCTTGGCGTTGTGTGGTGTCCTGATGTCGGCCTTCACTGGCCCGCCATACACCCGGATGTTGTGTCAAAGGTAGGGTAGAGTTAGTCATAATTCACCTGTATGTATATACAGTATTATAGGTGAACGAGTTTAGCTGACAAGAGCTGATAAAAAAATCGCTGTTAAGTGGCTTACCTAACAGCGATTTTTGTTTAATGAGCCGGGTTTTCTATGACCCTTTCAGGGGTTTGCCGAAAGCCTGGTTACACATCTGTTCACAAGCACTGATGAAACCATCCGGCGTATTTTTAGCCCAGGCCATGCGGATCTGACTAGGTTGTTCTTGCATAAAACGCCGAATATCTTCCATTGTTAGGGCCTGCTCTGGCCCCAGTAGCCGGGTCAGTGCTTCTTCAGTATTTTTGCCCCCTTGGTAGCAATCAAGCACAATTTCTGCAAAGTGGGTCATTAGAAAGGCCAGAATAGGATATTGAGCTGAGCTAATAAGCCCTTTCGAGGACGCGGTTTCGATATTATCAGTATAAATATGTTGTAGCTTCAGACATACCTGAGTCAGGCTATTGAATGCTAGGGTAGCCCGCTGTGTCTGATTTTTTAGTCCGCTACGTGATAATGCGACCTCTCTTTGTAAGGTTTGCGCCCGCATCACAAAATAAATCAAAATAATGACCAATATCCCCACTACACCAAACGCTAACATCAAAGGTTTCCTGTTTTCTTATTATCAATAAACGTATTAATATTTTGTTCCAATACAAACAATGGCACGGACCCATGGGCTAGCACGGCGGTATGAAACTCGCGAACATCAAACTCATCGCCTAATGCCTGTTCAGCTTGGCGCCGTAGTTGTTTGATTTTGATTTCACCTATTTTGTAAGACAAGGCCTGGGCTGGCCAGGAAATATAGCGGTCCACCTCGGTGGTAATATTATGCTCCGATAACGCCGTATTTTTCATCATGTAATCAATAGCCTGTTGCCGGGACCAGCCAAACATATGCATACCGGTATCCACCACTAAACGGCAAGCCCGCCACATTTCGTAGCTTAAGCGCCCGAAGTTATCGTACGCGGTGGTATAGATACCGGCCTCAATGCCTAAAAACTCGGCGTACAGACCCCAACCCTCACCAAATGCTGAAATATAGGTCTGACGGCGTACGGCAGGTAAATTTTCCATTTCGTCGGCCAACGAAATCTGCAAGTGGTGTCCGGGTACGGCTTCGTGCAGGGTGAGCGCGGCAAGCGCATATAAAGGCCGTTTATCCAACGCATAAGTATTTACCCAGTAATAACCTGGCTGGGCGTCGTTGGCTGGGTGAATGTAGCGTCCTGTAGTGTACTTGGGGGCGATATCGTCCGGGACAGGGGCCACACCGTAAGGCACGCTTGGGAGCTTCTCGAATAGCGCGGGCAGGCTGGCATCGGCTTGTTTTGCTATATAGGCAGCTTGTTTGAGTAATGCGGTGGCTGAGGTGGCATAAAACTGCGGATCAGTTCTTAAAAAATGAATGAACTGGTCTATATCGCCGTCGAATTTTAGTTCATCAACAATTGTCTGCATTTGTGCCCGGATGCGTTTGACTTCCTTTAAGCCGAGCTGGTGAATCTCGCTGGCGGTCATCTCGGTAGTGGTATAGTAGGCAATACGGTTTTGGTAATAAGCTTTCCCATCCGGCCAGTCCGTCGCGGCGATAGAGTCTCGAGCGCCGGGTATATATTGTGACACCAGAAAATCATAATAGCGCTGGTAGGCGGGGATAATCTGTTGCTCGATTAGCTGTTTGGCCTGCTGGCGCAGCGGGGCTATGGCAGTTGCTTCCAACTGGGCGGGAAGGGTATGAAAAGGCTGATAAAATACACTTTCCTCAGTCCGCTTAACCAGCATTGGGGTTACTGATTTTTCATAACCTTGCAAGACTGCTTTAGGTTGGGTGTAACCCTCATCAAGGCCTTGCTGCATATAAGCAATGTTCTGATCAATAGTTGTTGCCACCCGTTCAAGCTGCGACAGATAGTTGCGATAGTCTTCGATACTAGAAAAACGCGTGCTTTGTGGCAGTGTGGCCAAGGCGCTGTGAAAGCCATATTCGGAGGTGAGTGGCACTTTATAAGCACCGTATTCATACTGGTCTATTTCGTTTTTAAGTCGGTAACGCTGCATCAGCAAGGTGATTTTTTCTTCTTCACTGAGTGTCTCGACGGGGACTTGGTTAATTTGCTTAAGGTAACGAGCAAACTGCTCATGCTGGCTGGCGAGGGCGGCAGGCGAGATATCGGCCGGCCGGGATTGCTGTAGCTTACTTTCATATTCCCAAATAGTGGTGACTAATGAGTCGAGCTCTTTACTGGCAGCAGATTGCGCCTGGGCGCTACTGTTAATACCAATACTGGTGAGAGTTACCAGGGCTGCCAGTATACCGGGCAACACGCGGATTTTTTTTATCATAATCGTTATTCCGGGCCGGAGTGCCCGGACACGTAGATGCCGGGCTAGTCTTTTTTAGGTGTATAAATAGGATTAGGAAACGCCGCAACTTTATCGGATAGTTTGCTGATTTTTGCGGCGCCCTGCTTTTTCACAACATCTATTCGTAGCACATTATGCATGGGAACATAAGTACTTGTCACATCTGCAAATTCAGATTTCAGCCGTTCGTGGCTTGGGTCTACAACCACACTGGAATGGGTATTCCACACAAAGTCGCCGACTTCAATAAACCCGAACAAGCCGCCTTGGCTGACTTCTTTAGCATACAATTCGTATCGTTCGCCGTTACTCACAAACTGTACCCGGTATAAGGGCAATGGATTACTCATAACTACACCTGTTCTATCTGTTCTTAGCTGAAGTTTGTCCAATATGGGGGCATAACTAAAAAAATACAGGGATCGAACCTCTGGGTCACTTTGTACGATTATAGCCAGGTCAGGCATCACGGCGATGCTGATTATACCCAGTCATGCTGTGCCTGCCCGGTGGTGTTTGGGCAGGGGCTAACCGCAGGCCACTGAGCCGGCAACTTTGATGTAGGATCTTAGTATTGTTTCTGGTCTTTAATACCGTTTTATCTTTTAACGGGGAGTTAGCCGTTGGTTATCGCAAGTTTACGGCAAATAACGAAAACCTGCAGTGCAACATTTGTTATTCATCTTAGCTGGTATACCATTGCTTTTTTTCCACTACACCAAAACATCTAACGACTATGATAAAAAAAATTGTATTAGGCGCTATGGTTTCTGCTTTAAGCGCAGTGGCTGTTGGCCAGGGGAACGACGCGGTTTCATTTGAACCTGACACCAATCGCATCAAGTCTCATCTGTTCTTTTTAGCGGATGATTTACTCGAAGGCCGGGATACCGGGTCGCGCGGGCATAATATTGCTTCTTTGTATATTGCTACCGAATTTGCCAAGTATGGGCTAAAGCCAATGGGGACCGACGGCTATATGCAGCCAGTGGCGTTTCGCAAAGCCACACTGGTGCAGGAATCGCCCTCTTTCACATTAACTACCGACGAAGGCGAAACCGCTTTAGCCTATCCAAAAGAATACCTGACGGGTCCTGATGTATTGAATCAGACAAGCCAGCTAAGTGGCGAAATGGTCTTTGCCGGCTATGGCATTATTGCTGAAGAGCTAGACCACAACGACTATGCAGACATAGACGTCGACGGCAAAATTGTAGTGATTTTATCTGGTAAGCCGGAATCTTTCCCTAGCGAGATGGGAGCGCATTTAGCCTCGGGTAGCCAAAAGGCCCAGTATGCGGTTGACCACGGCGCAATTGGTATGATTTCTATCACTACGCCCACCAATGAAAAAGTTCGCCCTTACCAGTCGCGTTTAAGCTATATCCATACGCCCAGTCTGGCCTGGATAGACAGTGAAGGCGAGCCGGCTAATCGGTTCCCTCAGTTGAAAGGCTCAGCCTATTTAAGTGAAGGCGCGGCGCGCAAATTATTCGCTGATGCCCCGGTATCCTTAGATGACATCTATGCCCAACTGGCAGAAGATAAATCACCTAAAGGGTTTGCTTTACCAGGTAAAGTAAATATGAGCAAACAAAGCCAGCATTCACAGATCACCAGCCCCAATGTGGTGGCGGCGTTGGAAGGCTCAGATCCTGAACTTAAAAATGAGTATGTGGTATTTTCTGCTCATTCTGATCATATTGGTTTTGCCAAAACGGTTAAAAAAGACAATATCAACAATGGTGCAATGGATAACGCCTCGGGCACTGCGGTGATGTTGGAAACGGCTCGTTTATTCAGCCAGATGGAGCAAAAGCCGAAGCGCTCAATTCTGTTTGTGTCAGTTACTGGTGAAGAAAAAGGCTTGCTAGGAGCTGATTACTTTGCCCATAACCCCACCGTTCCGGTTTCAAGCATGGTGGCGGACGTAAACCTGGATATGCCTATTTTAACGTACGAATTTGCCGATGTTATCGCCTTTGGTGCCAGTCATAGCGATATGAAAGCGTCCGTTGAGCAGGCTGCGGCAAATGCGGGTATTGAACTAAGCCCTGATCCATGGCCGGAACAAGCATTATTTACCCGCTCTGATCATTATGCTTTTGTTAAGCAAGGTGTGCCCTCGGTATTTTTGGTTCCTGGCCTAAAATCAAAAGATCCTAATGTAGATGGTAGCAAGGTATTTGGTGAGTTTTTATCTACCAATTATCATAAACCCAGCGATGATGTGAACCAGAAGTTCAACTGGGATGCGGCCCGTACCTTTGCAGAAGTTAATGCTCAAATTGGCTATACACTGGCCACTCAGCAGCAAAAGCCAACGTGGAATAAAGGCGACTTTTTTGGTGAAACTTTCGCTAAAGATCGTCAGTAACCCGACGTGGTTATCGGCGGTTAAATTGCTTAAACCGCCAACAAAAATGCCCGGTCTAAAACCGGGCATTTTTCTATCTTAATCAAAGAGCTGGCTACAGGAAGATTGCCTTATAACAAGCCCAATGTTCAGAGAACTGTTCGGTGGGTTTACGGGTAAACCCACTGCGAATGAACATATTGATACGTCCATCTACATAACACACAAACATATTGGCCAATACGGCTTCATCTGCCGATAAGTCCCGGCCTTCACGCAACTTTCGTTCCCGTAGGACTTGTTTAAACTGGGTTTCAAGGCGCTCAAATAGCTTTGCTATCCGCGCCCGCAGACGTTCTTGTTCGCCCAATAAGGCATCGCCGTTCAAAATACGGGTAATCCCTGGGTTTTTTTCAGCAAAGCCTAAGAGCAAATGCAAAATAAGCTGGCAGCGGGCGCTGGAGTCTTTTTCTTCATTCAATATCTTATTGATACGCGAAAACAACGTATCTTCGATAAATTCTATCAGGCCTTCAAACATGCGGGCTTTACTGGGAAAGTGGCGATATAACGCCGCTTCCGACACTCCCACTTTTTCCGCTAACTTAGCGGTGGTGATGCGTTGACCCGGGCTGGATTCGAGCATTCCGGCCAGTGCCTGAAGAATTTGAGCCCGGCGATTCGTCTTTTTTACAGCAGGCATAACAAAAGTGTTTCCTAAGCTTTGGGACCGAAGCCCGTTCCATGGATGAACATGCCCAACAGGGCAATAAATTTTTTGCACGTCTCTTTATCGACAGATAGTCAGTTATTATGACGTTTTCTTATTGTTATAGCGGTCATTAATGACCGTTAGTAGCGCACAGGCAAGGTGCTTTTTATTTTGTGGTTCCAGGCGTTTGTCGCCATCAGCCCAAATAACATGCAAGGCGTTTTGGTCGCTGTTAAAGCCCAAACCTTCCCTCGAAATATCATTCGCAGCAATAATATCCAGTTTTTTATTAATGAGTTTCTGGCGTGCGTAATGCTCTACATTCTGGCTTTCTGCGGCAAAGCCCACGGTGAACGGTGGGGTGGGCAAGCACGCTACCTCTTTAAGGATATCAGGGTTTTTAACAAAAGTAAGTGTTAACTCATCATCCTTTTTCTTTATCTTATTTTGGCTTATATGGCTGGCTCTGTAGTCGGCCACCGCTGCTGTAGCAATAAATATATCGCAACTTTTAACATGGGCCATAACCGTTTCCAGCATTTGCTGGGCACTGGTCACATCTATACGCTCTACACCTGCTGGCGTGGCCAGCTGTGTGGGCCCGCTTACCAGAATAACCCTGGCGCCGGCACGTTGCGCAGCTTGGGCAATGGCATAACCCATTTTGCCTGAACTGTGGTTAGTAATATAACGTACCGGGTCCAGCGCCTCCCGGGTGGGGCCGGCAGTAATCAGCACGGTTTTGTCTGAAAAATCCCCACAAGTAACGTGCTCTTGGGCACCCACAAGCTCTGCCACAATGTCTTCAGGTTGCGACATGCGGCCATAGCCCACATCACCACAAGCCTGCTCACCACTGGCCGGCCCAATCATGGTGACGTCCATTTGGGTAAGCAAAGCATAATTCCGGCGGGTGGCAGGGGCTTGCCACATTTGTTGATTCATCGCGGGGGCCAGATAAAGCCTGGCGGTGGTGGCTAAAAACAAGGTAGTAAGCAAGTCGTCGGCAATACCGAGGGCCAGCTTCGCCATGATATTGGCGGTAGCTGGGGCTACCAGCAAAATATCGGCCCACTTAGCCAGCTCAATATGGCCCATGGCGGCTTCCGCCGCTGGGTCCAGTAAACTATCGTGAACTGGGTTGCCTGATACTGCTTGTAAAGATAGCGGGCTGACAAACGCTTTCGCTGAGGTGGTCAGTACAACTCTGACATTCGCGCCAAGGGCGGTGAGTTTGCGCACCAGATCAGGCGTTTTATAAGCTGCTATGCCGCCGCTTATTGCCAGCAAAATGTTTTTATTATGAAGCTGCATAGATTAACAGAATGGCTCGTATGGATAGAGATAAGCGTACCATGCTACGCAAGCTATAGGTAGTTCGATGCTCTAGCTGCGAACGCGTACAAAGTTCAGTTATATAGCCATCAATACCAGCGTATAACAAGAGCATGGAAAATACCTGGTTGTCATAATATATGCGTATACAAGACTGGCCAACTGGCGAGCAACCCCGGGCCAAGCTTTTAGCTAATGGGGCGCAGAGCATGGGTAATACTGAGTTACTGGCAGTATTTTTAGGTAGTGGCCGACAGGGACAAAATGCCTGTCAGTTGGCGCATCAGCTTATGGCAAAGTTTACTACTTTCAGTAACCTTTTTACCGCCACCACAGAAGACTTTTGCGCCGAGGCGGGTGTAGGGATAGTGCGCTATATGCAATTACAGGCGGCCCGCGAAATGGTACGCCGTATGCTAGAAGAACCATTGCAGCGAGAGCACGTGTTTACCGATGTCAATCAGGTTCATCATTATCTGCTGGCGTCATTTAAAGGGTTAGAGCAGGAAGTGTTTGGCATGCTTTTGTTGGATAGTCAGCATCAGCTTATTGCATACCGGCCGATGTTTTTTGGCACGGTGAATAGCGCCGCCGTGTACCCCCGAGAGCTGGTAAAACGGGCACTAAAGGAAAATGCGGCGGCCGTGATATTGGCCCATAACCACCCTTCGGGTAATCCTGAGCCAAGTTTGGCCGATATAAAGCTGACCAAACAGGTGATCGCCGCTATGGCGCTGGTGGATATCAGCGTACTGGATCATTTTGTTGTTGGCGAAGGTTTAACCGTTTCACTATCACAACGGGGATTGATGTAAAGACAAACCCCAGTTATACTGATAAAAGTCGAATTCTGACCTGCTTTGTTATGATTGCTTGGGATGGATTTTTAGTAAATACGACGAAGCTTTGTTTAAAGTATGGCCAATGTTGCCCTGATGCTTTAGCATAGTAAGTTGGTGGAATTTTGTAAGGATTATTATGAAAAAGTCATTAGTTTCATTATTGATCGGTGCTGGCTTAGCTTTTTCTGCTACAGCTCAAGATCAAGCTGGCGGTTCTACCGACAGTGCAGAAGGTGCATTAACTACTGGTACAATCGCTACTGGCGTTGTAGCTGTAGGTGTACTAGCGGCAGTTGTTAGCAACAACCGTGGTTCAGCTGATATCGAAGATGTAGCGCCAGGCGCAGGTTGTGAAGGTGACGACCAACTGAATGCCGATGGTTTCTGTGTAGGTACTACTAGCACTGTTACTGGTACTGGCACTGCTACTACCATGACTTCAGTGACATTCACTTACGCGCCATCTGTGTAAGCGATAGATTCTGTAGATTAAAGCCGCCTGGTGCGGCTTTTTTTGTTTCCGCGAAACCTGTTACAGCCAAAAGAACACCATATTTCCTTCATGAATAAATTTCATCCTTTGCATGTTTTCACTGGCATAGTGCTATGCCTGGCGCTTTCCTCGTGTTCATCTACTAACCGGGCTTACTTTGATACTCTTAAGCTGGCGGTTAAGTCAAACGAGCGAAAATCACTCACGATCGAGCAGGTCAGGCAAAGCAAAGCTGACTTATTGCAAGTTACCGTCGGCGAGCGACCGCCCGTCGTTATGGCGCTGGCCTTTATTGAAAAAGGGCAGAACAAATGGGTTTCTGCCGACCATGCCATATTCACGATCGAACAAGGCGTGATAGTGCAAACAGAAGGGATGTCGAACGATGTGCTGTATACCAGCAACTTGGCAGCTAACCCATTGGCCGATAAAGGAATGATTGATTTTAGCTGGCAACGACAGCTGGATATTGCCGAGGTAGGGTATGGCCTTACCGTCACCGGTAACTGGCAGGTTAAAAGCAGTGAAACTATTGAGGTGCTGGGCAACTCGTTCAATACGCGAAGGATTGAAGAAACCCTACAGTTCCCTAAAACGACACCTTTTATCGAAACCACGAACGCCTGGACGAATACATACTGGGTTGACCAGAATAGCGGTGAATTGCTTAAAGCTTCAGTACGCTTAATGCCTGAAGGGGCGCGTATAGATATGACCTATTTAAGCCGTGCAGCCCGCCATACATCAGCAGCAGGGAGTACCTTGTAATGCGAATTTTTTCCCTGTTAATGCTGATCTTATTTTCGGTCAATACCAGTGCTCAGGTTAACCTTAAAATAAATAACCAACAGTATCGCTTTTTAGAGCCAGTGCGGTTAGCGCATGCCTTAGCGCCGGTGGCGCATAATCAAGATTGGTACTGGCCTGCTTCCGGCTTGTTTATAGTTGATGAAAGTGTTGAGGAACAACGTAACGAGGTTATCGAGTTAATTGATAAGCTGGCGATTGAGCTGGAACCCACCGATGATCGCGCTATTGGTTTGCATGCGTTGCGCCAGCAGATTGAAGGCTGGAAGCTGGCCAAACGGGTCCCGCTCAAAGTGAACTATGACGTGGCCCGACTGAACATTAGCCAAAATCCAAAGTTGCTTGAAGGTGATTACCTGCTAACTCTTACCCCCCGGCCAGAGGTGGTACATTTGAGTGGTTTGGTAAAAACTCCCGGGCCGTACAAACATCAGCCCGCGGGAAGTGCCTATCAATATACCCAGGCTATTGAGCTACGCGCCGATGCTGATCCGGATTTTGTGTATATTATTGAGCCCTCGGGCCGGTTACGTAACGTGAATACGGCGTACTGGAATCGGCAATACACTCAGGTAATGCCTGGTAGCCAGATTTTTGTACCTATTTTTTCTTATCTTCTTACGCCTTCGCTGTCTGAGCTAAACCAGAAAGTAGCGGAGCTTGCTGTCAACCGGGTGCTGTAATGATAACAAGCAAACCAACATACCTTTCGTTACTGATTGCTGGTGTTTTTGCAACACCTGCGGTGGCTCAGCAAGCCACTAACACGTTGGCCGTTAAGCCTTCACAAATGGTGCAGGGGGGCGCAGGGCTTATTCAAACCCCGACCTCAAGAATGCGCGAAGAAGGTGAGTTGTCGCTTAACTATACCGACAATGACCAATATCGTTTCTGGACTGTAAGCTTGCAGTTGTTTCCGTGGATGGAAGCTACGGCTCGCTATACCGATGTGCGAACCCGTTTATACAGTAATGTAGAAAGCTTTAGTGGCGACCAGACCCTGAAAGACAAAGGATTGGACGTAAAATTCAGGTTACTTGAGGAAAGTTTTTACCTGCCTGAAGTGTCGGTTGGGTTTCGCGATATTGGCGGCACCGGTTTTTTTGAAAGCGAACATGTTTCAGCCAGTAAAGCCTGGGGACCATTTGACTTGCACCTGGGGATGGGGTGGGGCTACCTAGGTACCGCAGATGACCTGACCAACCCGTTTTGTAAAGTACGGGATAGTTTTTGTGAACGTCCCGGCGGCTTTGGCGGCAACGGGGGCGAGGTTGACTATGATCAATTTTTCAAAGGGCCCATCGCCCTGTTTGGCGGGCTGGAATACCAGACGCCCTGGCAACCACTCACGCTAAAGCTGGAATACGAAGGAAATGATTATTCCCGAGACCGGGCTGGACGGTTGGACCAGGATAGCCGGTGGAATGCGGCGGCAGTTTATCGTTGGAATAACTTTGACTTCACCCTGAATTACCAGCGCGGTAATACCGTCGGCTTTGGTATTACCTATAACTTTAATATGAACACTTTCAGGCAGGTAAAAATAGACCAGCCACCGCGGTCTTTGATGACCAGCCAGCCGCCCCAAAACCCGCAGCAAATTGATCGTATCTCGCTATCACGCGGATTACGCGCTGAAGCGGGGCTGGTATTACATGATGTTAGTATAGAAGACGACAAAATTACGGTATACGGCCAGCAAACCGCCTATCGTGATATTGTGCAGGCTACTGAGCGCGCAGGCCGTGTACTGGCCGACGAACTGCCCGAAGAGGTAACAGAATACCGACTGGTCGAAACCAGTGCCGGGTTACCGATGACTACTACCTCTATTGATGCCCAATCGTTTAAATCGGTGGCCCGCTACGAAGGGGTTAACCGGCACATTGAAGACACTTACACCCGGTCTACCCCTAGCGAGAAAGATCTGCAGGATTACAACCCGAGCGGGGTAACCGGTTTTGGTTATTCAGCAGACTTTTTCTATACCCAAAGCTTTGGCGGTCCTGAAGATTTTTATTTGTACCAGGGCGGGCTGATTTTAGGTGGTAATTATTCGGCAAATGAAAACTTTGGTGTTTTTGGCAGTTTACGGGCCACGCTGATCGACAACTATGACAAATTTAACTATACGCTGGACCGTGCCGAGTCTTCCTTGCCTAGGGTTCGGACCTATGTGCGAGAGTATATATCGCGTTCAGATGTCATCGTTGACACCCTGTATACCCGCTGGGTAGATAAAGTCGCTGATGACTGGTATGCCCAGGTCTATGGCGGATACCTTGAAACAATGTTCGCCGGGGTGGGTGCAGAGGCGCTTTACCGGCCGGTCGACAGTAATTTTGCGTTCGGGGTCGACATTAACTACGCCCAGCAGCGTTCCTACGAAAACGATTGGGATTTGTTTGATTACAAAGCAGTGACCGGCTTTGCCACAGCATACTGGCGGCCTGAAATTTTACCTGAAACTCAGTTTACGGTGAGCGCAGGCCAGTTTTTGGCCAAAGACAAAGGGGTGAATATCAACTTTGCTAAGCGCTTTGACAGTGGCATTGTAGTAGGCGCCTACGCGGCCTTTACCGATGCTTCGGCTGAAGAATACGGGGAAGGAAGCTTTACCAAAGGGTTCTATATTTCCGTGCCGCTGGATTTATTTGTCCTGAAACATGCAAAAGGGAGTGGGCGTTTCCCATGGGTGCCGATTTCTCGCGATGGTGGGCAAATGCTGAATCGTCCTAGCCAGCTGATCAACCTGACCGGGCCACGTTCGCCGTTTCTTGATTAAACCGGGCCGGTGCGCCGGCCTTATCATGTTCGGCGCTATCGACTTATTGCTACGTCTATTTAACGTTAATGATGATCACGCTTAGCCAGTGGCTGTACTTGAGGTTTGCACAATGAAAATTCTGCATGTTTTGGTTTCCAGGGTGTCGTTACCCCCGCCTAAATACGGTGGTACCCAAAGAGTTATCTGGTCCCTGGCCCAAGCCCAGAGAGCACAGGGGCATGAAGTTCGTTTTTTATGGGGCGATGCCCCGCAGGTGCCGGCAGGAACGATTGTGGCGAAAAAGGGCCAGGCCCTGAACCCATTAATCGGCGACTGGCCCGACATCGTACATTTTCACCGGGCCCCCGACGAGCCGATTAGCAAACCCTATGTGGTGACCGAGCACTTTAATGCGGGTGGACCACAACAGTATCATCTTAATACGGTTTTCTTATCCCGCCAGCATGCTGCTATTCACCACGGCCATTGTTATGTGTATAACGGCTTAGATTGGTCTGACTATGGCGAACCTTGTTTTACGCCTCGGGGGAATTATTTCCACTTTTTAGGTAAAGCCCGTATCGCAACTAAAAATCTGTCTGGCGCTATCGCCATAGCGAAACAGGCCAAAGCAAAACTAGCGGTGCTGGGCGGCCCGCGAATGAAGCTAGGCAAAGGTGGGTACATTCACTTTGACCGCCACGTGTCGTTTAAAGGCATGGTGGGTGGGGAACATAAACATAATCTGATTCGCCAGTCTGCAGGATTGCTGTTACCCGTGCGCTGGCACGAACCTTTTGGGCTAGCCTATACCGAGAGCTTGTATTTAGGTGCGCCGGTGTTTGCTACGCCCTACGGCGCTATTCCAGAGATTGTCAGTGAGCCTGAACTGGGCTTCTTATCCACTAATGCCGAAGAACTGGCGGCGGCGATGGCTGATATGAGCCCCTACAACCGACGTATGTGCCACGAGGTAGCTAAAGAGCGGTTCGGGCATATGCAAATGGCTCAGGGCTATCAGCAGTGTTATGAGACGGTTTTAGACGGGCAGACATTGCATCAGACGGCACCCTACACAGAGGCTGATCTGACGGCATTATTGCCTTTTGAAACAGTCTAGATCTGTTGATAACACACAAGATCGCGATCATTGTGCGTAAAAACACCAACAGATCTTTTACTGTAGGCGAATGTTAGGGTAGAATCCGCCGCCTGGATCTGAAAGGGATCTGCGTTTTATGGGGGCATGAGCCAGATTTTTTGCTGTTTGCCTTGTATTTTGGATAGCTTTGCTGTATAAAATGCGCCCTCTTATTTATAGTATAATACGTCATTTGACCCAGTGACTAGTGAGTGGTGGGATCGATTGGCGCGACAGTTATCGTTGTTCTGGAGACAAATACATGTCAAAAGTATGTCAAGTAACAGGTAAGCGTCCTACGGTTGGAAATAACCGTTCGCACGCAAGAAACGCGACCCGTCGTCGCTTCTTACCAAACCTTCACTCTCACCGTTTCTGGGTAGAGAGCGAAAACCGTTTCGTTAAATTGCGTTTGTCTGCTAAAGGCATGCGTATTATCGACAAGCGCGGCATCGATTCAGTATTGACTGACATCCGTGCTCGCGGTGAAAAGATCTAAGGAAGCCTGAAAATGCGTGATAAAATCAAATTAGTTTCATCAGCAGGTACTGGATTTTTCTACACCACTGATAAGAACAAACGTAATATGCCTGGCAAAATGGAGATCAAAAAGTTTGATCCCGTAGTGCGTAAGCACGTTATGTTCAAAGAGGCCAAAATCAAGTAATAAAACTTGCTTTTGTCTCCACGAAAACCCGGCTATTGCCGGGTTTTTTGCGTTATGGCGTATGCTATATTATGGCTTCGTCAGGCTGGCATTGGGTTGGTCTTTATAGTTAAAGGCTTCAGTAACTATGGCAAAAAGTCGCTTTTCTTCCAGAGCTATGAACAATGTGGTGATTTTTGCCATGCTGTTCATGATTTTATTGTTTAATCTGGACTCGTTTTTGCCCACCACCGGTAGCCCGCAAGACCAGCCTTTAGTGCCTGAACACGAATACCTACTGCGTATTGAACAAGACCATTACCGGCTGGAGCGGGTGGGGCAAGTGTGGCGGCAATCACAACTTGAGTCGCCTATAGATACCTCGCCTGAAGCGCAGTTTAGCGCATGGCAGCGCGGCTATCTTGCTCCTACCGACAGGGTGCCGGCGACTATAGCTAATGGACAGGCCTACATTGTTATCCTGTGGCTGGCCGGCAAGTCCGATGGTCTGGTCTATGCATTTCATCCTGGCCCAACTCATACCTATGTTCAGGTGAATAACCAATGGTTTGTCTTGAAAGACACCACGCTGCCCCAACTATTGCCTTGGAACAAGCCGTTCGACGCAGCCTTAAAGTAAGCCGTACACTACAGGCTTAACATAAGCCGTACAATGCAGGCTTAACATAAGGCGTGCAATGCAGGCTTAAAAGCGATCTAATGCAGGAAAACCACATGCCTGAACTTCCAGAAGTAGAGGTGAGCCGACGGGGTATTGCGCCCTGGCTGACCAATCAGATTATCAGTAAGGTTATTGTACGCCAGCCTAAGCTGCGCTGGCCGGTGCCAGAACAAATTCAACAGGCGTGCGGCCAACGCGTGCGCCAGGTGAACAGGCGGGCCAAGTATCTGCTTATAGAGCTGGACAAGGGCACCATCGTGCTGCATTTGGGTATGTCGGGTAAATTACGCGTGGTTGATGCTGCCCTGGCCCCGATAAAACATGACCATATCGACATTGTGCTGGAAAGTGGAAAATGTTTGCGGCTAAACGATGCCAGGCGCTTTGGCGCCTGTTTATGGCTGTCACAAGGTGAACAGAGCGTTTTACTGAGCAATCTTGGCCCCGAACCGCTTACCGATGCCTTTGACGATAGCAGGCTGTACAGTTTGTCTCGCGGGCGTGCCGGGGCGGTGAAAAACTTTATCATGGATAACGCGAATGTAGTGGGCGTAGGGAATATCTATGCCAATGAAGCTTTATTTATGGCGGGTATCGATCCGCGGCGCGCAGCAGGTAAGGTTAGCGAAAAGCGTTATGTGAAGTTAAGCCAGGCTATTCGCGAGGTACTTGCTAAAGCGATTGAGCAGGGCGGCACTACCTTAAAAGATTTTACGCAATCAGACGGTAACCCCGGCTACTTTAAACAGCATCTGCGGGTGTATGGCCGCGCAGGCGATACATGCGAACGCTGTGACGGGACGATAAAAAGTGTGGTAATCGGGCAGCGCAATACCTTTTACTGCCCACAGTGCCAGCGTTAAGCTGGCTTATTATTTTGCTCGGGATTGTGCAAGCGTTGCGCCAGGGCTTTTTCCACCTCAGGATGACAAAAACCATTTACCCGCCCGCGATGCAAAGCCACTTCTTTAACCAGTGTAGAAGAGATAAATGAATTCTCTTCTGCCGGGGTTAAAAACACACTTTCCAGCTTTGGGTTTAACCGCCGGTTCATATTAGCCAGCTGAAACTCATATTCAAAATCAGATACGGCGCGTAAGCCTCGAATCAATATTGTAGCGTGCTGCTCATCGGCAAAATCGGCCAACAATCCGGTAAAACCTTGCACTTCCACGTTGTCTAAATCTTTGGTCACGGTTTGTATCAGACGTACCCGTTCTTCCAGACTAAATAGCGGCTGCTTGCTTGGGTTAGAGGCTATCGCCACAATAACATGAGAAAACATCTGGGAGGCGCGCTCAATCAGATCTGCATGCCCGTTGGTAATAGGATCGAAGGTGCCTGGATAAATGGCTCTGGTATGCATGACTTTTCATCACAATTAAAGGAGTTAGCTGCACACTACCGAGTATTTCGTTACGATGCAATTATCTTAAAACCTCGCCTTCAGGGCAAACCGCGCCTACACTTTCCCATAACCGCGCAGCATGGCCTCGGTATCCGCGCCAGACCAGTGAAAAGCAGTATCGCCGGCCTTCGCCTGCTCTTTTAACAATGAACGCTGTAAGCGAGCCAGATTTTGCTGTTTCCAGCTATCTCCCTGGCGCCGGTAACAACGGTCATAATCGATGATCCAGACGGTTTCATGGCTATCCAGCATGATATTGCGGATATTCAAATCGTGGTGATAAACCTGGGCATCATGCATTTTGCGTACGGCAGCGCCAACCGCTTGCCACACCGCCGGCGATAGACTCTGGTGAGTCAGAACATGGTGCATGTCGCGGGCATGGGGAATCCTTACCGTCAGTAGGTCTGCTCGATAAATTAAACCCCGCCGGCATACCTGCGCAGCAATAGGGGTGGGCACATTCAAGCCGGCTTGCTGCATATAATGCAACAGGTTTAACTCCATAAACGGGCGGGTGCGACGTAAGCCTTCATAGAAAAACTGGTCACTGAGCAGCTTAGCCGCCATGCCGCCTCGTCGGTAATGGCGAAGAACCCAGCAATCGGTGTCGCTATTTTGTACAAACAAGGTTGTGCCGCGGCCTTTTGCCTGGCCAATAACTGCGTTTTTTGCACGCCAATATTCAGCAGAAAATACCATTGGGTCTACACTATCAAAAAAGTGAGTGTTAACTAATGTATGGTGGCCCATACTTATTTTCTGGTGCTTTATGGTCATGAACAGGTTAACTTATGGTAAATTTGTCATTGTAATCGCTTTTTGTAGTGACGCACCCCCGGGAGGCAATTTAATTGGGTAAAAAAATCTGTCTGGTCAGACTTTCCGCCATTGGTGATGTATGTCACGCTGCGGCGATGGTAACGCGAATCCGTACCCAATGGCCTGACGCGGAAATAACCTGGGTTATTGGTAAAATAGAATACCAACTGGTGCGGCTTATGCCGAATGTACGCTTTGTTATCTTTGATAAAAAAGAGAAACAGGCGGCAGTGAAAAAACTAAAGCAAACGCTGGCTAGCGAAAAGTTTGACGCGCTGCTTATGATGCAGGTTGCGTTACGGGCAAACCTGGCTTCTAAGGCGATACGTGCCCGCCGCCGGATCGGGTTTGACTGGGCCCGCAGCAAAGAGTTGCACTGGTGGTTTACCAACGAACGTATCGCTGCGCGCCAGCACGCGCATGTGCTTACCGGTTTTATGGATTTTGCAGACCAACTGGGCGTACCCCAAGCTCCCCTTAGCTGGGATATTCCGTTGGAAGAGCCCGCCACTGAGTGGGCCCTGAAGCAGGCTAAAAAACTAGGTAAGTTTGCGGTGATCAGCGCCGCGGCCAGTAAAGCCGAACGTAACTGGCTGGCACCACGCTACGCTCAAGTCGCTCAGCAACTTGTCGCACAGGGTATTGCCGTGGTGCTGTGTGGCGGGCCAGGTAAGTTGGATCGACAACTGGCCAGCGACATTAAGCATAGTAGTAGCGTACCGCTGTATGATTTTGTGGGTAGCACCTCTTTGCACCAAATGGCGGCGTTGTTACAGCAGGCTACACTGGTCATCGCGCCGGATACCGGCCCGACCCATATTGCCGCTGCTATGGGCACCCCTGTAGTCGGGCTGTATGCCCATTCCAACCCACGCCGTACCGGGCCGGTAAATAATCTGGATAATGTCGTCTCGGTGTACGACGAAGTTATCGAAGAACAAAAAGGTAAAGCGTGGGACCAGCTACCCTGGGGGACCCGGGCTAAAGGAAGTGACCTGATGCAACGTATCAGCGTACCTATGGTATGGGAAAAGGTAGCCCGCCTTATTTGAGTTATAGCGCATGCCGCCGATATAGAGGGGGCGAAATTCACTAATATAACTACACTTAAACTTATTGATGCTTGAAACGAGCAAGACCAGGGAGAAATACCGGGTGGCCTTAACAGAAAGGATATCTGGTGGTAATAGTTGGCTCAGCGTATTACTGCCAGTGGTAGTGGTGCTGCTTGTGCTATACGCTACCCGCACTGACGCCAGTGAGGCGCGCTTGCAATTTATTTTCCATCCAAGCGTACCTACCCAAAGCCTGACCCAGACCCAGGCGCGACAAATTTTCACGGCGCGCCAGCAACATTGGGAAGACGGCTCTAAAATTCAC
The DNA here is from genome assembly GCF_003429285.1 of Salinimonas sediminis. NCBI lineage: Bacteria > Pseudomonadati > Pseudomonadota > Gammaproteobacteria > Alteromonadales > Alteromonadaceae > Salinimonas > Salinimonas sediminis. The sequence goes on along the minus strand of NZ_CP031769.1, from coordinate 4,371,766 downwards.
GTATTTGTATTGAACACAGATACGCTGGAGCACCAACGTTTTTGTCGCCAGTTACTACAAATGTTTCCCTATCAGCTTGAGCGAATCTGGAACCAGATAACGTATTCAGGTCAGGGCGATCCTCCTCATATCGTAGATTCTTCACAAGCACTGATTAACGCTGTCAATCAAACGCCCGGCGCGGTGGGTTATGCTACCGACACTTTTTTGGAAGACCAGCAAGACAACAAGGTTAACCCGTTATGAAACGGCTGTTATTTATCTCTTTTTGCGCCCTGACTCCGGCGGTACAGGCTGGTACTTTCAGTTGGCACGGCTATGTTTCTCAAGGTATTACCCAATCGATAGACAGTAACTTTATTACTGATAATAACGATACTACCCTTAATTTAACCGAGCTGGGAGTAAATGCCCGCTGGCAAATTAACCCGGCAATTGCACTGGTGGGCCAGGCTAATTATCTGGATGGCGGTAATCGTTATGAGTCGGGCGGCCGGGTAGATTACTTGTTTGTAGACTGGCATTTGCCCCGGCTATGGCAGTGGGATACCCATTTACATCTGGGGCGCTTTAAAAACCGCCACTGGCTATATTCAGCTACCCGCGATGTGCCGCAAACACGCGCCACAGCCATATTACCCCAGTCGGTTTATTTTGATGGATTTCGCGATATTGCCCTGGGAAGCGACGGCATTTTAATGCAGTCCACCCGTAGCGATGAGAGTGGGTCATGGGAGCTGAACTGGAGCTATGGTAAGTCGCCCTTAAACCAGGGCGAAACCGGTGCTTTTTTGGGCCCCGAAGCCCAAGGGGATGCTGATCAGGATTTTGTGCATCAGGCCAGTGTGTATTATCAGCCGCCATCGCTTAACTGGCGGATAGGCGCCAGTTGGCTCAAATCTGACTTTGATTACCAGGCGGCGCCAACCGATATATTTTTCGACGGCAAAAGCAGTATTACCCGGCTTATGTTGTCAGCTGTTTATTTTACCGAGCAATGGGAATTTAGTGCTGAGCTGGTGCAGGAACATCGCACCGACACTGGTGCCTATGCGCCGGACTTTACCAACAAGCGGGTAGGAGAAGGCGGCTATGTGCAGGCCCGTTATCTATTTACGCCCAAAATTAGTTCCCTACTTAGCTTTGATACTTACACCCTTGATAGAGACGATCCCGATGGCGTCGGCCTGAACCGGGCCAGCGCCGGGCTGATCCCCGCCTATTACGGCTACGAAGACACGGTAGCCGTGGGTATACGATGGGATATCGCCCCTAACTGGCGCTTGCAGGGTGAACATCACTGGGTAAACGGAGCGGCCCGGGCCACCAGCCTTATTCTGCCGCAAAGCGTAACAATGACAGAAAAGCACTGGCGCATGTGGTCAGTGCAGCTAATGTACTGGTTCTAAGGTTATATGCAGGTAAAGTTATCTTTTCTTACCAAAGTGATGCTGCTGTTACTACTGATGATGGCGTGTATTACCGCGGTTATCAGCTCCTTGCTTATTCGGCAGTCTAATACGGCTATCGATACGCAGCATCAGGTAGTTCAGCAGCAGAATATGCGCCGCTACGCGTTGCTCAATACGCTGCTTACCGACCGTATTTTACTCTGGACCGAAACCTTCACTCAGGAAAAAAGCGGGGCGCCGGCTTCTGTTGAAACCTTACAAGGGGCTATTGAAGGGGCGCGTAGTTCGATGGATGTCAGCCTGCAAATAGACAATGTATGGCTTTTTGATAGTACAGAAACACTGATTTATGGTGACCCGCAGGCAATGCCTGGTTTTGTCAGTGACATGCGTACGCAGGCTCTGCAAACATTGCGCCCGCAAATGGTGACCTCCTGCGCCCATTTATGCCGTCGCTATATAGCCTCGCCGGTTATGACCCAGAACGAACAGCCCGCGGTTATGATTTTTGCCACTGGCATGCAGGAGCTACTGGCCCTGTTGTCGCGTTCGGCTGATGTCGGGCGTATTGCAATTGCCCGGGGCACCGATAATGCGGCCTCCATGGAGGTGATTAGCCGCTTGTCAGTGGCTAACAAACGGGCGGTGACTGCTATTATTCAAGGTCTGCCGGCCAATACCGCAATTGATAATTTAACCACGCAGGGGAGCCGGGTAGTATATGAAGGCCGCTTGCTACTGGTGAGCTTATTACCGGTATTGGATGGCCGCTTACCTGACAGCTACATACTGTTTGCCCGCGACATCACCGAGCAGGTGCGTTCAGCCAGCGCGTATCAAAACTGGGTGGTTGGTAGTGCCGTGGCGCTGGTGGCGGTATTTGCCATATTGTTATACCTGATTTTAAATCAGTATCGCGCCCGGTTAATGGCCTTGAGCCGGCGTTTGCCCTTGCTGGCAGAGCATCGTTATGATGATTTTAGCCGCAGCGCCAGCCGGTCCAGACCCTTAAAGCAAAAACGCCTGACTGACGAGCTGGATGTACTGGAAGACGCCGCCAGTAACCTGGCTCGCGAGCTGGAAACCATCGACAGCAAAATTGCGCTGACGACCGCGCAACTGGAAAACATGGCGATGTTTGATGTGCTTACCGGCTTGCCCAACCGAAACATGCTGATGTTCCAGATGGAAAAAGAGATTTCCCTGGCCTCACGCGCGGATTTACCTTTAGGTTTGTTGTTTCTGGACTTAGATGACTTTAAACGTATTAACGATAGCCATGGCCACGACGTAGGCGATAAATTAATTCAGGCGGCGGCTTCCCGTATTAGCGAGCCGTTACGCGACAGCGACATTGCTGCTCGCTTTGGGGGGGACGAGTTTGTCATCCTGCTGCCCGGGCTGAATACCATCGACCAGGTGGAAGTGGTTGCCACCCGTTTAATCGCGGCATTTGAAGCCCCCATCCAGTTTGATAACCACCAGTTTTATGTGTCGATAAGCATTGGCCTGGCCTTTTGTAACGAAGGTGAAATTACAGCCATGGAGCTGCTGCGCCATGCTGACATTGCGATGTACGAGGCCAAAGCGGAACAAGGCTCAGCCTACTGCAAGTTTGACGGAACCATGAACCAGCGTGTAATGCGGCGGGTTGAACTAGAAAAAGAAGCGCGTATTGGGCTTAATGATGGGCAGTTCAGCTTAGCCCTGCAGCCGCAACTGTCGTTGGAAACCCGACGCCTGGTTGGGTTTGAAGCCCTGCTGCGCTGGCATCATCCAGAAAAAGGGAATATTTCACCTGCCGAGTTTATTCCTTTACTGGAAAACACCTCGTTGATGATGACTATTGACTACTGGGTGGTGGAAAAGGCCCTGAGTTTATTAAGCGAGCTACGCGAACGGGGTTATGATGAGGTCAAAATGGCCATTAATATCTCCGCCGCGCATTTTCTGGACCCGGCATTACCTGAGTTTATTGCCCGTCAGTTAGACAAGTTTTCGCTACCGCCCGCCCTGATTGAGCTGGAGTTAACGGAAACCGCCTTGGTTGCTGATATAAGCCGGGCCTCGGCAACCCTGGAAACCATTCGTAGTATGGGCTGTATGATTGCCATTGATGACTTTGGCACCGGTTATTCGTCGTTAGGCTATCTGAAGGCCTTGCCGGCTGATTTTATCAAAATCGACCGCTCGTTTGTGTCTGGAATGCTGGAAAGCGATGATGATCGCAGTATCGTGGCATCAACAGTCTCAATGGTACGGGGTATGGGCCTGACGGTGGTGGCAGAGGGGATTGAAACCATGGCGCAATACAATATGCTCGACCAGTTTGGCTGTCATCAGGGGCAAGGCTATCTGTTTAGCCCTCCCATCCCGCAGAATAAACTCTGGGACCAGTTGAACAAATCATTGGATGCAGGTGTATGGAAACTAGAAGATACGAGTACACCTGCCTATTAGGTGTGCCGATAAATTTACAGCGCAACTAACCGCTTGGGCCGGTAATCCGTCAAATGGTATACCGCGCCCGATGTATTCTTTAAAATAATCCTTTTAGCTGGTTTCGGAGACTCTATGTCTGACGCATTCACCGCACATCTACAAGCCCAAATCGACCAGGTCAAAGAAGATGGCCTGTACAAAAAAGAACGCATTATTACCTCCTCTCAACAGGCCGACATTAATGTAGGTAGCGATGAGCAGGTTATTAATTTTTGCGCAAATAACTATCTGGGGCTGGCCAATCATAGTGAGTTAATTGATGCCGCCAAAACAGGCCTGGACGAGCACGGCTTTGGTATGGCATCTGTGCGCTTTATTTGTGGCACTCAAGATATTCATAAGCAGCTGGAAGCCAAAATCAGTGCCTTTCTGGGTACCGAAGATACTATATTATATCCCTCTTGTTTTGACGCCAACGGAGGGCTGTTTGAAACCCTGCTGGGCCCCGAAGATGCCATTATTTCTGATGCATTAAACCACGCCAGCATTATAGACGGTGTGAGATTATGTAAAGCTAAGCGCTACCGTTATGCCAACAATGATATGGAGTCGCTTGAAGATCAGCTGAAGCAGGCGGACGCCGATGGCGCACGGTTCAAAGTGATTGCTACGGACGGGGTGTTCTCGATGGATGGGGTTATCGCCAACCTGAAAGGTATTTGCGACCTGGCAGACCAGTACGATGCATTGGTCATGGTAGATGATTGTCACGCTACCGGCTTTCTGGGTGAGAACGGCAAAGGCAGCCATGAATACTGCGGCGTGCTGGACCGGGTGGACATTATCACCGGTACATTGGGCAAAGCATTAGGGGGGGCCTCCGGCGGCTATACGGCGGCTAAAAAAGAAATTGTAGAATGGTTACGCCAGCGTTCACGGCCTTATTTGTTTTCTAACTCAGTGGCGCCGCCCATTGTGGCCGCCTCTTTGAAAGTGTTTGATATGATGGCTGAGGGCCGCGGTTTGCGCGAGCAATTATGGAAAAATGTCGCCCATTTTCGCCGCCGCATGGAAGAGGCAGGTTTTACCCTGGCAGGTAAAGACCACGCCATTATCCCGGTTATGCTAGGTGATGCAAAAGTAGCCAGTGACATGGCCGATAAATTACTGGAAAAAGGCATTTATGTGATTGGCTTTTCTTATCCGGTAGTACCCAAAGGTGAAGCCCGTATCCGGACTCAAATGTCTGCTGGCCATACCATTGAGCACGTTGATAAAGCTGTGGATGCGTTTATCGAAGTTGGCCGCGAAATGGGGATCATTAAATGAAGTCACTGGTCAAAGCGAAAGCAGAGAAAGGCATCTGGTTACAAGACACACCAAAGCCAGAAGTCGGCCATAACGACTTACTGATTAAAATTCGCAAAACCGCAATTTGCGGTACCGATATGCATATTTATAATTGGGATGAGTGGTCACAAAACACCATTCCAGTGCCTATGGTAGTAGGGCATGAATACGTAGGTGAAGTGGTTGAACTGGGCCAGGAAGTCAGAGGCTTTGAAATTGGTGACAGAGTCTCCGGTGAAGGTCATATAACTTGTGGTCATTGCCGTAATTGCCGGGCAGGGCGTCGCCACTTATGCCGTAACACTACCGGGGTGGGGGTAAATCGCCCTGGCGCATTTGCTGAGTATTTAGTAATACCGGCATTTAATGCGTTTAAAATTCCCCATAATATCAGCGATGAACTGGCCGCCATTTTCGACCCTTTCGGAAATGCTGTGCATACCGCATTGTCGTTTGACCTGGTCGGGGAAGATGTACTGATTACCGGCGCTGGCCCAATTGGTATTATGGCTGCTGCGGTAGCCCACCATGTGGGCGCACGCCATGTGGTTATTACCGATATCAACCCATACCGATTAGCCCTTGCCAAGAAAATGGGCGCTACCCGCGCTGTGGATGTGAGCAAAGAGTCGTTAAAAGAGGTTATGCACGAGCTGGGCATGTCAGAAGGCTTCGATGTCGGGCTGGAGATGTCGGGTGTACCCGCGGCTTTTCGTGACATGTTGGACAATATGAACCATGGCGGCAAAGTGGCGATGTTAGGCATTCCCCCTTCCGATGTGGCGATAAACTGGAATCAGGTTATCTTTAAAGGGTTAGTAATTAAAGGCATCTATGGCCGTGAAATGTTCGAGACCTGGTACAAGATGGCCAGTTTGCTACAAAGCGGCCTGGATCTGTCTCCTATCATTACACACCAATATGATATTGATGACTTCCAGCAGGGGTTCGAACAAATGGGCTCAGGCAAGTCAGGTAAAGTTATTTTAAACTGGTAGTCAATATGTCTGAATTTAAGCACATTAGTGTGCAGGAAGTGGCCGATGATACATCGGCTTACACCGTGGTCGATATTCGCGACCCGCAATCATTTGCCTTGGGCCATATGCCCAAGGCGGTACATTTGTCGAACGACAATTTTGCCACCTTTTTGCAAACTACCCCCAAGCACCAGCCGGTGGTGGTGGTATGCTATCACGGCATTAGCAGCCAACGGGCGGCGCAAGTTATTGTGAGCCAGGGGTTTGATACCGTCTTTAGCATGGATGGCGGGTTTGAAGCCTGGAAGTTAGCCCAACCTGTAGTGACAGACTAAACGTGGCGCATCCAATACTGACTATCCGCCATCATAGTTATGCGCATTTACTGGCCAATTACCTTACCAGCCAAGGCCATCCTGCGGTGGTACAAGGCCCTGATAAGAATGGCGATGCTACTACTGCCGATAGCAAGGCCTATCAGGTTTGCTTGCAGGATTTGAATAACATTGAAGAGGTCAAAGCCATATGCGATGCCTTTTTACAACAACCTAACCATCCGCGATATCAGCAGGCGGCCTGGCAAACCGGTGAGCAGGTAACCATGCCAGCCAGCTCCGGGCGCTCTGCAGCCACCTTGTTACATCGCGCCAAACAGGCGCCATTTACCACCGTGGTATTGCTATTGTGTAGCGTAAGTTATGCACTGTCTTTGCTGGGCTTATTCCCTGAGCTGTATTATTCCCTGACCATGCAACCATTATCCACCCTGGCGGCAAACCATCAGTGGTGGCGATTGGTAGGGCCGGTGTTTTTACACTTTAGTGCGCTGCATTTTATTTTTAATCTGTTGTGGTGGTCGATGTTAGGGGCGCAAATAGAGCGAACCTTAGGCATATTTGTGTTGTTGCTGGTATTTATTGTATCTGCGGTGGCTTCCAACATTGGTCAACTTCTGGTGAGCGGGCCAAGCTTTGGTGGGTTATCTGGTGTGGTGTACGCCGTACTGGGTTTTGTATGGTGGTTAGGCTGGCTACGGCCACAGTGGGGGTTGGGGCTGTCTAACTCTATTGTAGGCTTTATGCTGGTATGGTTGGTACTGGGCTACACCGACGTGCTATGGGTAAACATGGCCAATACTGCCCATACCGTGGGCCTTATAAGCGGCTGCGCCTTGGCTGCCATTATGGCGTTAGGCAGCCGGCGTCATCAGCACGTTGCTTAGGTATTGTACAAATACTTAGTGAAAATAACGTTTTTGATGACCTCTGCGCCCGTTTCTTCCTTCATATGCGTTTGTAACGCTTTTAATATGGCCAGCCGGATATCTTCCCGGCCGGTCATTGAGCGTACTTTTTCTTCTGGTTGCTGGCCAAATATTTCAATGGCGGTGGCCCGTAACAACGGCATATGGTGTTCAGCTATTTCCAACTGGTCAGCATCCCCTATCATCAGCTCAACCGTAACCCGTACAAAGCCAAGCTTTTTAGCGGAAGGGCCAACAAAATTGGTCACAATGTCTGGCTCAAGCCCCATATAAGCATAATTCGGCTTATCCTGCGCCATTGCAGGGGTCGTGTTTACGCAAATTAACAGCAATAAGGCAGTAACGCCGCTAAGAAAAGAATGGATTTTCATATAGATAGTGACAACTGAGTTAAGCACGAAAGCAGGTGTGGGTATTTGGTTAGTGTAGCAAAGACTGAAAAATAAACACCCACATTTAACGACTTTTTGGTTTAGGGTGTCAGGGTGTGAGTCTGATTCCCATGATGCTAAGATAGCCTGTAAATAACCAAGAGTGTATTAGCCTTTGGAAGTAACTTTTCCTTTTGCTCATGGGGTGACGGTACAGTGGGTACCGGCAGACCAGATGACGATTTCAAACCCAACCTTGCGCCGCTGGTTGCTAGATACCGGCTCGCTGACTGAACGGTTGCAGCAACACTGCGGCGAATTTGCAGTGCATAAAATTGGCCAGGGTAATGCGCCGCTGTATGCCAATGAGCAGCGCTGGCTACCGGCTGGCGTAAATCAGCGCTGGCAGGTCCGTGAAGTATTACTGTGCGCAGACCATACCCCATGGGTATTTGCCCGCTCGGTATTACCAGAAACCTTACTCCAGGGTGAGTTAGCAAATTTGGGGACACAGCCGTTAGGTAAGCGTTTGTTTAACGACGCGCGCTTTGTACGCAGTGAGTTTGAACTGTGCCAGATACCGCCTGCGGCATTTCACTTTGGCGCGTATGCCAATGCCTCCCCCGCCAATGCTCGGCAAACTAATGCCCCGCCCACCCTGTGGGGCCGCCGGTCACGGTTTCATCTAAATGACGACTACATCATTGTAGCTGAGGTTTTTTTAGCGGGTTCGCCGGCTTATCAGGACGCCTAAATATGCAAAACCACTTATCTTTTGCCAACCTTCGGGTATACATACAGCTAGCCAGGCTGGACAAACCTATTGGTATTTACCTATTACTATGGCCTACGTTGTGGGCGCTAATCATTGCTGCTGAAGGCGTACCCTCGTTAAAAATCACGGCGATATTTATTGCCGGTGTAGTGCTGATGCGTTCAGCAGGATGCGTTATCAACGACTATGCTGATCGTAAGGTAGATGGCGCCGTCGAGCGCACTAAACAGCGCCCCTTAGTGTCGGGTAAGGTCAGTGAGCGTGAGGCTTTACAATTATTTTTTGTGCTGGTGGCGGCGTCTTTCATTTTAGTGTTGTTTTTGAATTGGCAAACTATTGCGCTATCAGTGGTGGCTGTAGCGCTAGCGGCCTGTTATCCCTTTATGAAACGCTATACGCATATGCCACAGGCGATACTTGGGGCGGCCTTTGGCTGGGCGATCCCAATGGCTTTTGCCGCCGTTCTGGGATACGTGCCAAGCTATGGGTGGTGGTTATTTTTAGCCAACCTGTTGTGGACTATCGCTTATGACACACTGTATGCCATGGTGGATAGGGACGACGATTTAAAAATTGGGATTAAATCCAGCGCAATATTGTTTGGGCAACATGATAAGCGCATAGTGGGCGTACTACAGGCGGCCACTCTGGTACTACTGATAGTGGTAGCTCAACAAATACAGGCTGGCTGGGCGGTTTACAGTGCCCTGGTGGTGTGTGCAGGATTGTTTGTTCAGCAGCAATATATGGTGCGCCGCCGCGAAAGACCCGCCTGTTTCCAGGCGTTTCTTGATAATCATTATATAGGGTTGGCTTTTACCGCGGGGTTACTGCTGAACTATCTTTGATCCACGTGCAAATGCAGCCCGCGCGTATATTCACTGCCCCGTTGCATTCTCCGCCGGATAGCATTAATCAATGGCGACCGGTAACCACTGAGGTTGCCGGGTCGCATCTGCCAACCCCTACAAACGGGTTATGGCTTTTCAGCTGCGCTTTTCGCTTCAAGCTCAGTCAACCGAGCTTCCATTGCATCCAGTTTTTCACGGGTACGAATCAGCACCTGGCTTTGGATATCAAATTCTTCGCGGCTTACCAGGTCCAGTTTAGATAACTGTGACTGCAGCACCTGTTTAATCCGCGACTCAGCGCCTTCGGCCATATTGCGCACACCAGGTGGCACGGCCTCAGAAATTTGTTTTGCCAGTTCTTCGAGTTTTTTCGGATCGAGCATGGTTTTCCTCTATAATGCGCCACGTCATGGTTTAACTATTCTAAAGAGAAGTTGGACACATGCAACGAAAACCGCCAGATGTTAAACCCAAGCGAGTGCCGGTACTTTTTCTATGCGATTAAATGACGCCCAACAGTCTGCAGTTACTTACGTTTCAGGTCCGTGTCTGGTTCTGGCAGGAGCCGGAAGCGGTAAAACCCGCGTAATCACCAACAAGATTGCCTACCTGGTACGCCAGTGCGATATGCCTGCCCGCTATATTGCCGCCGTTACCTTTACCAACAAAGCGGCCCGTGAAATGAAAGAGCGGGTGGCCCAGACGTTAGGTAAAGCCGAAGCCCGTGGCCTGAAGGTATCCACCTTCCATACCTTGGGCCTGAGCATCATCAAAGCCCATGTAAAAGAACTAGGGCTAAAACCCGGGTTCTCGTTGTTTGACGACAAAGACTCGATGGCACTGCTGAATGATTTAACCGAAGACACCCTGGATGGCGACAAAGACCAGCTAAAACTATTGCAAAGCTGTATATCCAACTGGAAGAACGATTTGATGCTGCCTGATGCTTTGCAGCGCCAGGCCATCAGCACCGGCGAGAAAGAGTTTGCCGAAGCCTACCGTCAATATCAAAACCACCTTAAGGCTTATAATGCGCTGGATTTTGACGATCTTATCTTGCTACCGACATTATTGCTGAAAAACCACGAGCAGGTGCGTAACAAGTGGCAGCAAAAGCTAAAGTATCTGCTGGTGGATGAGTATCAGGATACCAATACCAGCCAGTATGAACTGGTTAAACTGTTGGCCGGCGAACGGGCGCGTTTTACCGTAGTAGGGGACGATGATCAGTCGATATATTCATGGCGGGGCGCACGGCCGCAAAACCTGCATTTATTGAAAGAAGATTACCCCCGTCTGAATGTTATTAAACTACAGCAGAACTACCGTTCGTCCGGGCGTATTTTGCACTGTGCGAATATTTTAATTCAGAATAACCCGCATTTATTTGATAAGACGCTTTTTTCGGAGCTGGCCTATGGCGAGCCATTGCGGGTGATTCAGGCAAAAAATGAAGAGCACGAAGCCGAGCGGGTAGTAGCCGAGCTAATTGCTCACAAGTTTATGAACCGCACCGCGTTTAAAGATTACGCCATTTTGTATCGTGGTAACCATCAAAGCCGGTTGTTCGAGAAACTGCTGATGGCCAACCGTATCCCTTATAAAATCAGCGGGGGAATGTCGTTTTTTGGCCGTACTGAGGTAAAAGACATCATGGCATACCTACGCTTAATGGTTAACCCAGATGATGACAATGCGCTGCTGCGGGTTATCAATACGCCGCATCGTGGGATCGGCCGTGCCACCCTGGAAAAGCTGGGTAATTTTGCCAACCACTTAGGCGTGTCTATTTTTGCTGCTGCCGTACACAATGGTCTGGCGCAGGTACTACCGGATGCTGCCTATAACCGGGTGGCTGGCTTTGGCCGGTGGATGGTGGAGTTATCCGACAACGCACAGCGCGGCGACAGTAAAGCAGTCTTGCGCGAAATGATTAAGTCGATGCATTACGAGGAATGGCTGTACGAGCAAAGCAACACGCCTAAAGCGGCGGAAATGGCCATGGCAAATGTCAGTACCTTGTTTGGTTGGGTCACCGACATGCTTGAAGGCGGTGAACTGGACCCGCCTATGACATTACCAGAGGTGGTTAATCGCCTAATTTTGCGCGACATGATGGAGCGCGGCGAAGATGACGCCGAAGCGGATCAGGTTCAGCTGATGACCCTTCATGCATCAAAAGGTCTGGAGTTTCCTATCGTCTTTTTAGTCGGGATGGAAGAGGGCTTGTTGCCCCACCAAAGCAGCATTGATGAAGACAATGTTGAAGAAGAGCGCCGACTGGCGTATGTGGGCATTACCCGCGCCCAGCGCGAACTGATATTTTCACTGGCAAAAGAGCGCCGCCAGTACGGCGAAGTGCTAAACCCCGAACCCAGCCGGTTTTTATACGAGCTACCGGTAGATGATGTGGCCTGGGAAGAAAACAAGAAAAAGGTCAGTGCCCAGGAACGTCAGGACAAGGGTAATCAGAGTATTGCCAACCTGCGGGCGATGTTAGGTAAAGGTTAGTCGTTTCAGGGGCGTTAAGTGAGCGTGTATGCCGCCCTATACGCGCCCTATTTAACATCTAAGAAGAAAGCTACTGACTGCACAGATATTATCGCCACCAGGCCGGTGGCGAGCCCACGCACTGCTAACCGGCCAGTTTGCGAATGGCCAATGCTTCTGGCTCACTAAGCTCTTTGCCCTGGGCATAATGGCATTGTATTTCGTTAAGGGCGTCGAGTTGCGAGGGCGAGTCCACCCCTTCTGCAATCACCGAAAACTTCAAATGTTCTGATATCAACATAACCGACTGAATCAACTTCAGATTACGCTGAGACCGTGGTAATGATTTTACAAACCGATGATCAATTTTAATGTAATCAAACGGGTAAGCGAATAAATAACTTAAACTCGCCAGCCCGCTACCAAAATTATCCAGCACCAGGGTTACCCCGGAACGTTTGAGCTTTTTTATCGCCGGTAGAATGTACTGCGAACGGCGGTTAAGGTCGTTCTCGTCGAATTCAAATACCAGCTGATGCGCTGATACGCCAGCCTGCTCAATCAGGTTAAGCATTTTGGTTACCAGCGTAGCCTGCAACAAATGGTTTATCGACACATTGACCGCAATTTTTTGCGGGGCATGGCTGCTTTGCTGGCTGTTGACCAGTAAGTCACAGGCGCGTTTAAGCTGGTATAAATCCAAATCTAAGGTCAGGCCGCTTTGATCGGCTACCTGCCGGAACTGTTCACGGGCGATTTTGCCAAACTGCGGGTGCGACCAGCGCACATACATTTCATGGTAAAGCGCCTGGTTTAAGGTTAAGTCCATTACCGGTTGTAAAAAGCAGTCAAACTCTTCTTCGCGCAGGGCATGACGAAACTCATTTTCCAGCTCAAGCTCTTCAAGTAACCGTTCGCGCATGCTTTTGTCGAACATGACAAACCGGCCACGGCCTAATGTTTTAGCCTGATACATGGCGGCGTCTGCATCGCGTAGCACTTCATCGGCGCTGTGGTAATAAGCCTCTAAATGAGCAATACCGATACTGGCGCCCGAGTACATTTCCTTGCCTTCCAGCACAAAGGGCTCGGACACTGCATCAATCACCCGGGCTGCCACGTCTTCCACATCTTCGGCGGTATCAAAATTATCCAGCAGGACTACAAATTCGTCACCGCCCAGTCGCGCCAGTAAGTCGTGGCCACGAATACATAATGAAATACGCCGGGCAACTTCAACCAAAAATTCGTCACCGGCATGGTGGCCCAGGGTGTCGTTAATCACTTTGAAACGGTCTAAATCAATAAATAACACCGCAAACAGATTATCGTGATAACGGTGTTTGCTAGCCAGTGCCAGTTCTAACCGGCTGGCGAACATGGCCCGGTTGGGCAGGTCGGTAAGCGTGTCATGATGCGCATCGTGAATCAGCTTGAGCTCCATTTCCTTACGCTCTTCAATTTGCTGACGCAGGCTGGCATTAGCACCGTTTAGCTCTTCGGTACGCTCTTTGACGCGCTCTTCAAGTTGGGCATTGTATTGCTGAATCGCTTCGGTACTGCGTTTGCGTTCCATAGCTACCGCTATATGGTGCGATACAAAGCGAAGCAATTCCAGGTCGCGGGCTGTGTATTTAGCCAGTTTGCCATAGGTTTGCACGGCAATAATGCCAGAGATTTCACCGTCTACTACCAAGGGCGAACCCAGCCACGAGTTAGCGCTGGTTAACATGGTTTGGGCAATCGACACATCAATTTCGCCGGCTTCAGCCAGCTCCAGCACCCGGGGCGGGTTAATTAATTCTGCCTGGCCGGTGCGCAACACAAATTCGGTAAGCCCCAGCCCCAGCGGGCGCTGGCTGGCCTGGGTATCGACGGTATCGCTAAAATAGGGGAAATGCAGGGTTTCACCGTCTTCATCAACGGTGGCAATATAGCAGTTGGGGGCGCTTATCAAACGCGCCAGAATAAAGTGCAGGTTGCTATAAAAGTTGCACATGTCACCTTCAAGATTGGCCGCCAGTTCGGAAATTTCAAACAAGGCTTGTTGTAACTGTTCGGCCTTCTGGCGCTCCAGAATTTCTTCTTGCAGGTCATCATTGATTTTGCGCAGCTGGCGGGTGCGCTCACGAATAGTGCGTTCAGTCAGCTCACGGCTTTTTACCCGGTCTACGGTGGTCACAATATGTTGTGATACAAACAGCAGAACCTCTAAATCTTCCTGGGAATAAAACACGCCTTCGTCATAGGTTTGCACCACCATGGCCCCTATGACCTGAGTACCACGCTTTAGCGGTACACCTAAAAACTGATGGGGCGGTGCACCAACCATGGTGACCCCGGTTTCCCGGGCAAATGCATCGGTATCGTCTTTTTGCAAAAACACATGGCGGCCAGAACGCAATATGTAGCCGGTAATGCCGTCCATTAGCTTCTCAGCTGGCACCTGCTTAATAGTTTGCTCATCGTACTCGTCCACAAAATAGGCAAAGTTTATCAGGTTAACGTCACGCTCATAAAAGGCGACGAAGAAATTATCGGCGTTCATAAAGTCGCCAATAATTTCGTGAATAGCACTATAAAGACGATTAAGGTTACTTACAGAGCTCGACAGTTCTGAAATATTAAACAGCGCCTTCTGTACACGTTCGGAGCGCTTATATTTGTCAGTAAGTTGCTGTAGCTGAGGAATGAGCTCGCGAAGCTCATCCTCCGACAACTCATACTGCGTTGACTCTGTCGACATTAAGTTAGCCAGATTATTATAGTAGTGGGCATTATAGCGATAAACCTAACTTATTTACCTGTAAAAGGCTAGATTTTGTTTAAAAATACAGCAGCAAAAAATTTACGGCTATTAACGATAAGTTAGCGGAAAGGCTATTAATTATGCGTTGAACAAGCATCGGTAAGGGGCAAAATAAGCGTAGCAGCGTAAACAGGGACAATGTGAGTAAAACAGAGGCTGCATAGGTGAGCTAGCAGCCCAAATTCGGTTAAACGCCTTCAATCATGTAGTCGATGGCGGCTTTGATTTCATCATCGCTACAATCCCCACAAGTGCCTTTAGGCGGCATTGCGTTGTAGCCATTAATGGCATTTTTAAGCAAGCCATCCAGGCTGCGCTCATCAATGCGTGGTTGCCAGTCTGCCGCAACCTGTAATTTAGGAGCGCCAAGCACCCCAGAACCATGACAGGCAACACATGCACTGTTATATACGGCCTCGCCCGAGCGGGCACCGCCACTGCCAGCATCGGCAGATTCAGCTTGCGCGCCAGCCATATGCACCGAGCCTACTGGTTTAATTCGTTCTTTAATCGCTTCATCGCTCATATCCTGAGCATGAACGACAGCAACCAGAGCTACAGCTGCACCACCAAACCAAAGTGTTAATCTCACATCTGCCTCCAGGCATGTCAGTAAAACGCGATATTATCAAAAGATTATAACGGTTACTGAGCTACTACAATAGTTTACGTATAATTAACCAAATTTTAATCAGCCCGGTTCCAAAAAATCTCTAGCTGAACTTTGTTCAACAAAACGGTTGATGCGGGGCCGATGGATAAGTATTATAGCGCACCTCGGCAAAATCGCTGCGCTCACCGAAGCCGCACACCTTGTTGAAATAGTTATCTCTATCGCAAGCAACATTTTTTGCGATAGACCAGCCCTCCTAAATGGGCCTGGACAAAGTTTTTAAAGTACGCACCCGTAGCTCAGCTGGGTGAGTACCGGTCGCCGCAGGCGATGAGGGGTGACTTAACGTCACGCCGAAAGGCACGCAACGCCGCAACAGGACGTTGCGGCTGGAATGACCCACCATGGATGGGTCAGAACAAAGTTTTTAAAGTACGCACCCGTAGCTCAGCTGGATAGAGCGTTGCCCTCCGGAGGCAAAGGTCATAGGTTCGAATCCTATCGGGTGCGCCATATACAAAAAGCCGACTCCTTTGAGTCGGTTTTTTTATGTCTGTAGTACTCCGTGGATGAGAGCCTTGGTTCGACCAAATCGCTAGGCTGATCCAACAGTCGGGCGATTTTGAACACGCTTTAGCGTAGCCCGTAGGGCGAGGCGCAGGACGCGCCGAGTAATCCTATCGGGTGCGCCATTTTTAAAGGGCTGCAGCCCGACTCCTCTCTTCGCAAAACTCCCTTTTCGAAATATGTAGCGAATAAAAATCTGCGCCAAATACGCCTTTAGCGGAGAAATATCTGCCTTGTATAAAACCTTTAGCTATGAAATATAAGGGAAGACGAACCTATCGTATTTTTTAACAAAGCTCAGATAATAATGTTCAAAGGTATACTTTAACTTTGTAAGTCATACGGAAAAAGACTGGTTCATATTGTTGCCCTGAACTAATTAATGGTATTTTGTTAGACTAAAGACCAACTATAAGGATGTAGAATGCGTTTTGTCGACGTTTTAAGCGTATTGTCTAAATCTTCCCCTTATGCTGTTTCCACTGAACGTCAAGACTCTATTTCTAAAGAGCTTGATGAAGTAAAGAAGTATCTTTACATCGAAACAGATATACAAAAAGACTTTGAAAGACACCTAACTTCATTGTCTCCCGGTAGCAAAAAAATTATCTTTCTTTGTGGTAGTAGTGGTGATGGTAAGTCTGAAATTCTCACTCAATATTCTACAGATTTTTCTCACAAAGCTACCTTTCATTTAGACGCAACGCATAGCTTTGAACCTGATGAATCTGCAATATCAACACTCGATAAAGTTTTTGCTAATTATGAGAATGGTGATAAAGCGCTAGTAGTTGGTATCAATATAGGCATGATGGGGAATTATGTCGAAGAGGGGAGCAATGAAAATCTACGCGACGCGATCACCAATTATTTAGACTCAAAAGAGTCAACTTCAGAGTATGTGTTCCTAAACTTTGAAGACTATCCAAAGTTCAATCTAACAAGTACAGGTCACTCTTCTGATTTTGTAAAAGCAATATTGCAACGCATAACTAAGCGTGAAGACAATATTGTACGGCAGTACTTCGATAGAGAAAAAGCGAGTCATGATGGTAACAAAGTCCTTTGTACTAATTACCAGCTTCTTTCTATTCCACAAGTTCAAGATCGAATTGTCGATGTACTGTTTAAAGCTCGACTGATTAAAGACCAGTTTCTTACTACCAGAACGCTGCTGGACTTTGTTCACACATTACTGTCACCAGAGTGTTATCTGTTTGACAACATGTTTAATGCCTCGGATAACGAAATCTCGTTCAAAATTGTAGACTTTGATCCTGCTGATGTTAGAACTGAAAACGTCGATAAGTTCCTCTTAAGTACTAGCTTGGGTTTATTCGATGAACGCTTCGAAGAATTCACCTCTTATTTATCCTCTGAACTTGGCATTCGCCAGTCTAAAAATTCACACTCATATCTGAGACTGTTCTATCTTCTGGGAGAAGCAGATCTTGCCAACAATTATCACAAAGATTTTCTCGACGATTTTAATGAGCCTTTGTTAGACAAATACGCGAAAGTGTGGAATCTGCACACCCACTTTGTAGGGGATAGAGATGAGAAGAGAGAACTAAAAGCATTCTATAAAGAAATAATATTCACTGCAATGCATAATTATATTAATAGAAACGCCAAGGCGCTCGCTAAAGGGAATTTTCTTATCTCATCTCATAATGGCTACCAAATTATGACTGAAGTCGATATGGAGCCCGATTTCACGGCAGTTCAACACGCACTACCAACAAGT
Organism: Salinimonas sediminis; assembly: GCF_003429285.1. Taxonomy (NCBI): domain Bacteria; kingdom Pseudomonadati; phylum Pseudomonadota; class Gammaproteobacteria; order Alteromonadales; family Alteromonadaceae; genus Salinimonas; species Salinimonas sediminis. The sequence goes on along the minus strand of NZ_CP031769.1, from coordinate 4,354,095 downwards.
ACATCTTACTTTGTTGCGCATATATCCGTTGAAGGTAAAAGTGTTTCAATGCCGATTAATATTAACCTCCTTAATATGATGAATAGAATTATTGGCGGATATAGGCCAAACAAGCATGACAAAAATACCATCGTTATTTTAGATGACTTTGCTGATCACATAGCTGACATAGCATCAAGCAAAGATAAGCTCACCATAGTTAAAGATGGCTTAACCATAAGTTTACGTAACGATGATGATGAAATAGAAGTAAGTGGGGTTTAGATATATGTTCAAACTCAAAGCAGAGCTAAAACCTCAAAACAACAAACTGACGTCTTTTTTTCCAATTAACACTAAGGACAGGAAAGGCATTTTCGATTGGGACATAGTACTTGGTCACTTCGTAAAGTATGCTTATCGAAAAAGTGTCGCAAGTAATCAATTCGAACAATTCAAGTTGAAGTGCAAAGAGAACTTCGAATCAAAATTGGACGAAGCTCAGTTCTGGCAACACCTTGAAAGTATGTATTTCACAGGTGATGAACTATACAAAATAAGTCCAGAGCTGCTGCTTTTCAAAGCGCAAGACGTTAAAGGTGGCTCGGCAAATAAAAGGTTGGGCGACTTGTTTTTGAACTTATTGCAGGACCATCATCTGCAGAAATCGCCCAGCTTAAGCCTGAATTTTTTGGAAAAAGAGCTAGTTGATACGTTCAATAGTTTCACAGTCTCAGGTTCAAGAGCTGGAACAGTTTCCAAAGCGCCGACAGAAGCGCCTTACCTCCCTTTTCTAAGAGAGCTATTTATCGAAGACTTGGACTTCATTGCATCGAAGCCAAAGTACTTCATAGAAAACATAACAGACTTTTTAAAGCTTTATGCCTTTCTTTATACCGCGCAGATCACACTAAATTTGAGTGAGTGGAGAGCCGGCGTCCCCACTGCTAAACCATGCTATTTCATTCTAGATACCGAAAAAGCTTCAGATGAACGCAGCTATGTTAAAAGTTACGGTTATCGTCAGCTAGCTAAGAATTTTGATAAAGTTTTCCCATACTTAGCAATGAATGAAAGCCTCCAAGATAGTGCAGCTGTTAAACAGCCCCTATGGTCTATCACTAGTCTTGAAGATACCCAAGGCGCGCTAGATGCGCTGAACGCTTATGCGGTTGATTTCAAAGAAGAGCGCCAGCTGGGGACGGACATCAAAGAAGCAAGCAGCGTAGCAGGTGCCGTAGATAACCTATTGACACTTTTCTATGCGCAATTTGGCAGGAGTGAAACACGGCACGAAGTTAATGTTCATTTTTGCAAAGCAATAGAGTCTGAGTTGTGTGGGCACTTTGTTCAAAGCCGTGGTAGAGCTGGGCGAGTTTTAGTATTCAATCAAGACTATATATTGCTTTTGACCAATATAGTTATAGGAAAAAGGGAGCGCTTGCGACTTCATGAGTTACTTATGGAGTTTCAAGCTAGAGGGATCTCCTTTGATAAGCAAACACAAAAAGTGCTTGTAGAATTTTATGAGCGCATAGGGAATGTAGAGAGAATGAGTGACAGTGGAGATGCAGTTTATGTCAGAAAAACAGTTTGAGGGTTTTTTAGCTGAAAAGCTTATAAACTGGGGCGCTGAACATTTCTACAAAGGTTATCGTTACCAATTCCAATCACCAGATAAGAGCAACAGCAAAAAGCTATTTGATGCCCTATGCGCCAGAAAAGCGGGCCACATTGCTATCAGACAAGTAGAGATGCCCTTTATTCAAGTTGGAGGGTATAAGCTCTTAGTTGTCTTACACAGCGAAGACGAAGGGGAAGGCTGTAGCGAAAACTTTATTTTTCTCATATTCGAGATGTAGTCGCGTCCCAACAAAGTGAAGTGAAAGACTCTTGTCTTCTGATTATCCATAACTCAATGCTTGATACATTGATAAATTCAGCAGAGAACATTGCGCAGCCAGGCTGGGTTTGGCATCCGCTAAAAATTAAAGAAGCGTTAGAGGGGAAATCGACCCGTTGAACGATAATAGACTCGTTACTCGATGCTTATTAAGTCATCGTTTCGAGCAAATTGTAGATGACGGTGCAACGATGTTCGGGTTTGAAGAGCTCTTTAATGCACTTGTTGATGATGGTGAAATCAGCTTCCATGAAATAGCGCTGCTAAACGATCCTCTCCTAAAAGGATGGGACTCTCCAATCAGATTGCAAACAGGCTTGAGCAAAACAAGCAAATGTACGAAAAGCTGGACTATATTACGCATCACTTTCCAACAAGCTTAGAAGAAAAGCTTGGGGAAGAAGACTTTAGCCCCTCTTTCGTTAAAAAGTATTTCGATGAACAAGACCCAGAAGCATGGAAATTAAATTAGAGTTAGAAGCATGCTTACAAGAACAAAAGAAGAATAAAGAAAACCTTTTAGAGCTTGAAAAAGAATCTATTTCAGAGGGTAAATTACTAGTTAGAACGCAAGCAGATACAAAAGCTGGAAGACGCACTAAGAACATCATTTACGTATTGCCCGAAGGAAGGGATACATTTGAACTTGAAATAAGCTTTATTGGCGGAAAAGTTGAGAAAAAGAGTGCAAAATACTCAACGCTAGTCAGCCAAGTATCGATTATAGCTCCCCCGATAACGCTGGTGGAAAGCGCAGCCGCATCACTGTTACAGGCAATTACTACGATACTGCCACTTTCTTCACGTTCCGCATTAAGCGAGATAAATCTGCTGAAACTCACAACTTTAAGGTGTTAGTACTTAAAGAAAAAGAGTTTTATCTAAACTCAATAGAAAACAGCTTCCTCATAGATCCCAAGCGACAGCTAATTACTATTCAAACCGAAGAAAATAATGTTCAAATTGCTGAGCATGGTAAGCAGATACGCTCACTGAAAACGCGCAAGAGTTTGAAAACAGCACCGTAGGTGTGGTCGACTTCGAACAGCTAGCTTCAGAATCTGACAATGTTGAGTTTGTAGTAAAAGGCAATGAAAAACAGTTAAAGTTCAGTATCGAGGGAGCAGTAGCAACTGATGCGTTGTCACTACCTCTTTTGTTCAATCAAGAGCGTTTTAATAAACTTTTTAGTAACGACTATTTTGCTGTATTTAATAAGCGTAAGAACAAGATTCAACTCGACAATCATGAAATAGCACCGAAAGGAAAGCGATTAACACTTTTACAATGGGAGCAAGAGCTTCTTGATAGTAGTAGCCTTTATTGTCCAGCATCTAAAAATTTGCATGTAGCCGTTGCGGATATCGCTGTAAGTTACCCTGAATTATCGTCAGCGTACTCTACTTATTTCGCCTACCTAACTAATAACAACACATTGCCAAGTTTGAGCGGATGGGGTGAAACTTATCAAGAGCTTGTTGAGCGTGTAGTACGCGCTTACAACGAAGCACTAAGAAGTATCCAGTATGATACTTTGCTTAGCCAGCAACAGAAGCAACTTGTAAACATTGGATTTGCTGCGTTCAATGGCGTGGAATTCATTACGCCGTTCCACCCTATGGTATTGGCTTATCACCTGTATCTTGTTCAACGAGTAATTCAAGACGAAACTAATAGTTTCAAAACCTTACCCAAAGTCACTCTCTCACGTTTGAATGCTCAAGGATTAATGCCCTTTATATATGATCCAAGTAATGAGTTTGGTTACTGTCAGCATGAATCAGACAATGCTATGTGGTTGCGTATTGTCCCTCATCAAGAAACAAGCTACGACTACGTACAGAAACTAGTCAGAGACAAGGTATCCGAGTTCAGGGATGCATTTTCTAGTCTTTTTGAAAATGGAGAGCGTTCAAAGTTAATTATCAATTCGATAAACAACGGACAAAACAGAGAGCTCTTTCTTGGCCTGGTAGACTTCATTAAGCAATACAAAAATAAAGCCTGTCAGATTCACGTGAATATTTATGATGATGAAATCGAGTATTGTGAGTTTGATCGTTTTTCTGACACCGCAAGTTACGATGTTATTAAAGCAGAGTATGGCTTAAGTAAAGGAAGAGATAAGGACATTGCTGACACCGTAATCGACCTTCTTCGAACACGATTAACTTACAGTAAGTTTGAAAATCATAAGTTGGAAGACGGTACTTTTAAGCCACATCACTATGCCCATATCTCGTTTTTCAAGAATAATGACAAGGTACAATCTCGAGACCGAAACGTTAACGAAGAGCTGAGTGGTGTGGTTGCTGATGGCCTAATGGCTGGCGAAGCATCCTCTAGTGAGGAAGATAGTTATTCAACCGCCTTCGGCCTTAAAGGTATCGAATATAACGATAAGCCTCACCTGCAAATTGCGGAACGCCTAAATGGTCTTATAAAACCAGCGCGTAAACCTGATGAACAGTACTCGCGCTCTAAATCTACAGCCTTGGTAGTAAGCGGTAAGTTTAGAAAGCTTCTACAGTGCGCCTATTCAAGTTCAATTTGGACCACAATTATCGACCCTAAGGTTACGTTAGATTTCTTTGACAACGACAAAAACGTGGTACTGATTCACTATTCAGATAATTACACCAATTCAATAAACTATGATGCGATAACGGTTACTGAAGAATCTGACTTATATAAGAAAGTACTAGAGTGTGATCAGGGTGGAATCATCGAGGAGTTTAACGCTTTCAATGGTGAGTGGCTCCTTAAGATGATTACCGCAAATGATAACGAGCGTAAAGAAAAACGCGGAATCATTGGTGCATACAAGTTTGTAAACTGTTTACTCAATAAGTCAGATATTACCTGGGTACCACTGTCTGTGGCTGAGATGTTGCGAGTCGCGGGCAATATTGGCCTGAAAATGTCAGAAAGCGATTTTTCGAAAAGTAACATTGCTGGGACTATCAAAGGCGCAATCTCAGACGATATTTTATTTGTGGGTTTCAAGCAAGATACAATGGTATTGCTGCCGGTTGAGGTTAAAACAGGTAAGAAGCAAACGCATAATAAAGGTGTTCAGCAAGCCAAAGAGCTCAAGCGATATCTTGAAGAAGACGTCCTCAAAGGTGATAGCCTAGCTGCTCAGCTGTATCGTGGCTTGTTTGTAAGACAGTTATTGATGCAAATAGATAAGTACAAGCTATACAACCTCTATAGCGATAGCTACTTCGATGAATTACTTTCTCGTCGTGAATGGTGGCTACAGGGCCAATATGCAATTGCTGATTTGGCGAATTATCCAGCAGGCTTCTTGGTATCACATGTAGAGAATGACACCTTCTTTGAGCCTGCTTTTGAACTAAAAGAAAATATTCTCAAGATAGAGCTACCCATAAGTACTTTATCGAAATTTATAAAAACGCCGTTATCACAGCTTTTTGAACAGCAGCCCGAAAAACTATGCCATATAAGTAGCGAATATATATTAAGAGATACAACGCTACTTGTAGGCGGCCATATACAGCAAAACGCAGCCAATGCGATAAATGTAGATGAGCAGAAATCCCAATATGGTAATAACGCTAACAACCAGGCAGTGCCACCTGAAGTTGTTGTTCCTGGCGAGAGTAGTACAGAAACAGATGAAACCTTAAAAGTCCTAGTCGGCCATTCCGTACAAAACGAAGAGCTTGTTTTTTGGGAGCCAACCAATACTGCCAAGTTTATGAACACTAACTCTGGCATTATCGGCACCATGGGTACAGGTAAAACCCAGTGTACGAAGTCAGTCGTTACGCAGCTCTATCGAAACCAAAAGAACAATGTAGATGGTAAGCCAATTGGTATCCTTATTTTCGATTATAAATCAGATTATGTGGATGATAAGTTCATCAGTGCGACTGCTGCCAAGAAGTTTAAGTTATTTAAGTTACCTTTTAACCCTCTAAGTCTTTTTGGCGACACCCCGATGTTGCCCATTCATACGGCAGCAGGTTTTTCAGAAACAATGGCAAAAGCGTATGGCTTAGGGAAAAAACAGCAGCTGAAACTAGAAAACATTATCTTAGAAGCCTATGAGCTAGCAGGAATAAAACCTGAAGACCCATCTACTTGGAAAAGAACGGCGCCAACTATAGAGAACGTCTGGGACATTTTTTTAGAACAAGAAAAAGTAGAAGAGGATTCGCTATACGCCGCGCTTTCTAAGCTTGCGCGTTTCAAAATCTTTGAAACAAATCCTGAAAAAATGTTCAGCCTGTACGACTTGGTCAGCGGTGTAACAGTCATCGAGTTGGCTGGTTATCCAACTGAAGTCCAGAATTTGGTTGTAGCATTGGCATTGGACTTGTTTTATTCACAAATGCAAAAGCAAGGTAAGCCACAAGTAGATGGTGATTTTAGGCAAGTTACAAAGCTTATCCTTGTGGACGAAGCCGATAACTTTATGTCACAAAACTTCTCAAGCTTGAGGAGAATTCTCAAAGAAGGTCGTGAGTATGGTGTCGGCGTAATCCTGTCTACTCAAGATATTACCCATTTTAAAACAGGGGAGAACGATTACTCTACTTACATATTAAGCTGGATTGTTCATCGGGTTTCTCAGATTAGAAATCAAGATATTAAGTCACTTTTCAACAAAGACGATAAAACTGATCAAGAGTATCTGATGAAGTCTATACGCGAGTTAGAAAAACACCATAGTTTGTATGTAGATGGTAGTAAGAAAATAACAAAAATTAAAGATAAGTCCTTTTGGGAGCTAACTAGTGAGTAATTCTAGAAGATTCACGACCGAATATCTGGTTGTAATAGAAAACTCTAAAGGTCAGTCTGGACTTTTTAATTTACTAAAGTCGACAGATAGATTTATTGAGTTTGTTGAAGATAAAGCTCATGTTTTTTTTTAATGAAAAAGAAATTGAATATAAAGATATAAAGTTTAAGTATGAAATTAGATACGGCGATGTCAGTGATAAAGTACAGAAGTACTTTTATATTGCAATTTCTTGTTCTAAGGCCTATGTCGAAGAATATAAACAACTATTAAAAATAGTTAGAGGAGCGTGTAAATCAGACAGCTTCGATGTTGAAACGTTGACAAGTGATTTATCTCACTACAGCGCCTGTAACGCCTACGGTAAAATTCATGAAATAGAGAATCTAATGCGGCGATTGATTACTTTCTTCATGGTAACAAAGGTTGGAAAAGATTGGGCGAAAAATAACTCCCCGGATGCTGTTAAAAAAAATTTCGCGAGAGACCGGTCGAACAATGGTCACGAATATGCGTCTGAACTACATAAGTTGGACTTTGGACATTTAGCTGACTTTCTCTTTAAGAGCTACCAAACAAAAACCAATGAGAGTTTGTATACCGAAATAAATTCCTTAAGCGATAGCGAACAAGTAAATATTGAAAAGCTCAAAAGTTTTATACCAACTTCTAACTGGAATATTTTTTTTAAAGATAGCATTAACGTAGAAGCGTCTTATTTAAAATCAAGGTGGGAAAAGCTCACGGATCTAAGAAATCGAGTCGCTCACTCGGCGGATTTTACTGAAGAGGAGTACGATGAAGTTGAAGAAATTTTCGACGAGTTAAAACCTATACTGAATGATGCTTTTGATCAGTCAGTAAAGCTTAAAATAGAAAGCGATGAGCGTGAAAAGATAGTATCAAACTTAGATTCAAAAATTGGTGGTCTGTTTAGAGAGATAGAGCTTTGTGAACGTTATATTAGAAATAGCGCTGGAGATACACGAAATACACCAATTGAGAATGTAATAAATAACTTAAGTGGTTCCCCCGATATACAGAAGAAAACGCTCAATAGTTTTATTGAGCTAGTCAATTTAAAAGCTAAGTTAACTGCTGAAACATCGCCCTCTGATGAAAACATAAATGAATTGGAAAATAGAGTCTTAGACTTTAAAGAGCAGATCAATCACACATGGAATGATGAAGTTTACAATATTGTAAAAGGTCTAGGAGGAAAAGCGACTCTTAATGAGATATATATTGAGGTTCGAAAAACATCCAAGAGGACCTTGTATTCTGCCTGGAAAACAAGTGTGAGACGGGCTATTTACACCAATTCCTCTGATGTTGAGCTCTTCGGTGGGAAATATGATATATATAAAAAAGTTAACAAAGGGACATGGAAAATCAGAGAAAATATAGAAGAAAGTATATTAAGTGATTTCCTTAAATCGAATTAAAAAATAAGAGGTTAAAGTGGCAAATATCAATGATTTTAAACTTTTAGGTTTAAAATGTAATACTTATTTTCAAGCAATGAATAATAATTTTAAATTTAAGGTAAATGAAGGAATCGATCAAGAGAGACTTGGTTTTTATTTTTTTACCTTAGATAATTTATTTGGTATCAGTGAGCCTGGAGATCTTGTTCAATTTATTACGGATACTGAATTTAATAAGTTAATGGAAGGTAATGCTCACGATGATTGTGGGATCGATGCAGTTTTTATTGATGAAGAAAGTAAAAATATAAATCTATTTAACTTTAAGTATAGATCAAAATACAGTGTTGATTCCAAACAAAGTTTGAATGATGTCATAACATCTTCAAAATATATTAATGCAATTTATTCTAGTGATGTAAGTGAGCTTGCTGGAAAGCCAAAATTATTCGCAGAGCAAATTAAAGAGCTATATGACTCGAAGGAAGTATGGAAAACAAAACTATATATCGTAAGCAATGATTCAAAGCCAGTTGATGTTAATGATAAGCATATAAAAAACCTTACACAAGGTTATGATATTGAAATTATCCCGGTTTCTCTCGAAGAGCTTAATGGCTTCATGTCAATAAGGCCAGAACCAATAAATTCGACGCTCATACTACCAAATGATGCATTGATGTCATATTCTGAGAATACACTTGCAACAGCAAGGTCTTACATTGCTAGATTAAAAAGTAGTGAGCTGATTAGAATTACTTGTGACGATGAAAAATTAAGAGAGAAATACGATTTAGAGGATTACGATAAACTTAAAAGCGTTAAGCTAGATTACGCTGTTTTGTTCGATAATGTTAGAGGGTTCGTGATTAAGTCAAAATACAACGATAATATCTATAAGTCACTTGAAGAACACCCAGAAAAGTTTTTTATGTACAATAATGGAATCACTATTGTAGCAGAAAAAATCGAAGCTGAGCCTGTTAACGGCCAGACTCAAATGAAGTTGAGCATGAGTAACTTTCAGGTTCTCAATGGTGGTCAGACATTAAGAACAATTCATAATTTTAATGAAGACAATGAAAGGAATATTCAAGACTATCTATCCAAAAGCGAAGTGTTAGTTCGTATTTTTCAAATAAAACGTGACAGTGGTGAAGTAAATAAGATTGCTGAGTATACAAATAGCCAAAATACTATATCCCCGCCTGATCTTAAGTCTTTGAATGAGAAGCAATTAGAGCTTGAAAATTTCTTGAAAGAAAAGGGCATTAATTATATAAGAAAATCAGGCGATCTTGGTAAAAGTGACCGTAAATATGCCTTTAGCATTTCGATGGTAAAGTTTGGTCAATTGTTGTATTCCTTGAAGGGCTACCCAGAAAAAGCTATAAGTGTTAAGCAAAGTATATTTGGTAAAAAATATAATGAAGTATTCCCTGATGATCGAAGTTATCTTGACGATGCATTCAATATAATTAAAGATTATATGGATATTAAGAAAATCTACGAAGATACTTCCTATGAAAGTCTCGATATAAAACATTATTATATGATTTATTTAGATGCCAAGTACCCCGAAATTTCTCGGATAGACAAGGTTGATTTGATAGAAAAGTTTATTTTAGATTATCAAGTAGAGAAGGAAACAACGGATGTTAGGAAAATGACTCAAACTAGATTCAAAGATGAATTGATTGACAAAATAGAAAGCGAACTAGCATAGCTTTTACTTGTATTAGTCTCAGCCTTAATGTAACACTTCTTCAAGAAGAAATGAGAGTTACACATTTTGATAAAAGTGTCGAAAATTTATTCAAAATGAAATAGGTAACTCTCATGTTGCAGCTAGTAATCCAATTATCAACCAGAAAGCAGGAAGGTTAAAGCTGGCTCAAGAACTGCGCTACTTACTTAAGGCCTGTATAGCAATGGGTGCAACCCGCGACAAGTTTTATCGGTTGTCAGCGGCAATCTAATTTTGACCCAGTTAGCGGTAAAATAAAATTGACCCTCCATTAACATCTATACTTCATTTTGTTTATTGGTGACCGGGGCTATCCCAGCCGTGTTTTTGCGCCGTAGACGGTAACTATTTTCTGCTATCTGGACGATATGTACATGATGTAACAGTCTATCAAGTAGAGCCGCAGTCAGGGTTTGACCGTCAGCGAAGGCCGTTGACCATCGTGAGAACGGCAAGTTACTGGTGACGATTACATTGCCATGCGCGTAACGTTTAGCAATTAAGTGAATTAGTCTCGACTTAATCTGACAATTTGAATCGCCACTACTAACCTAGACATTTCCCAGTCGTTCTTCGTAACGATTTTCATACTCTACTGGTGACAGTAGATTATTGGAACCATGTTTTCGTTTACTGTTATAAAACATCTCGATGTAATCGAAGATGTCGCTTCTTGCATCATCTCGGGTTGAGTAGACCTTTTTCTTAATTCGCTTCCGCTTCAGCAACTGGAAGAAGCTTTCGGCTACAGCGTTATCATGGCAGTTTCCGCGTCGACTCATGCTGCCTTCCAGCCCATTTGATTTTAAAAAGGCCTGCCAGTCGTGACTGGTATACTGACTTCCCTGATCAGAGTGGACTGTGACTTGCTGTTTGGGATTACGCCGCCAGACAGCCATAAGTAATGCATTGAGTACGATATCCTTGGTAATGCGCTGATGCATCGACCAGCCCACCACTTTGCGTGAGAACAGGTCGACGACGACTGCAAGGTACAGCCAACCCTCGTGCGTTCTGACATGCGTTATATCCGTTACCCATGCGTCATCCGGTGCAACGGGATTAAATTCACGATTGAGGCGGTTGGGCACTACGATATGGCTCTCACCACTGCGATGCCTGGGTTTCCGGTAGCCGACCTGAGCACGTAAGCCTTCTCCACGCATTAAACGGTGGACACGATTGATACCGCAGCGCTCGCCAATGTCTCTTAAGTCGGAGTGGATTTTGCGATAGCCATACACACCACCAGACTCCAGCCAGAACTGCTTTATCAGACCAGTAACTCGCTGATTGGCTTTGTCTCGCTTCGAGTGAAGTTGCTTGGGCCAGGCATAATAACCGCTAGGATGAACGTTGAGCATCCGGCACAACCATCTGACAGGCCAACAGTTGCTTTCGTCCCTGATAAAGGCGTACCTCAGTCGAACTCTTTTGCGAAGTACGCCGCTGTAAGTTCAAGTGAACATCGCAACACCCCTTTCAATCATGTGTGACGGTGTTTTAAATTTCAATGTTTTTCTTGGTCGTTCATTTAGTTGAGTTGCGACTTCACTGAGTCGTTCTTGTGAGTGCAATGATAGATCCGTCTTTTTAGGGAAGTATTGTCGAATAAGGCTATTAGTGTTTTCATTCGTACCTCGTTGCCATGGACATTGCGGATCGCAGAAGTAAACTGGCATGCCAAATTCAGCTGTTAAAACGCTATGTTTAGCCAGTTCCATTCCTCTATCCCAAGTAAGCGATTTGCGGTATTTAGAAGGCATTTTTTTAAACACCGCTAATAATGCCGTATTCACCGAATCAGCGTCTTTTCCTGCTAACTTCAAGATGATTGTGAAACGCGATTTCCGGTCTACCAATGTGGCAATATGAGTGTTTTTAGAGCCGGTTACTAAGTCGCCTTCCCAGTGGCCGAGGGAACGTCGATTATCGATATGTTTAGAGCGTTCGTGAATTGAAATGCCGTTAACTATATTGATGGAGCCTCTGTCACCTTTACGGCTATGAAAGCGACTGTGTCGCATAGGCCGTTTTCTTCGTAAATGCTCAGTCAACGAGTGATGAATGATATTCCTTGCCCTAACGTATAATGACTTATAAATGGTTTCGTGTGATACCTGCATTTTCTTACGCCGAGAATACTCGACACTTAACCAACCAGATATTTGCTCTGGCGACCACTTCAACTCTAGCTTCTCTATAACCAGCTTTCTCAGCTCAGGGTATTGTTCTAAGACACCAGGCTTTGGCCGCTTAGCCATTCGTTTTGCACGGTTATCAGCATCAACTGCTTTGTAATATCTACGCCCTCTATTTCTGGCGATTTCACGTGATATTGTCGAGGGAGAGCGACCTAGTTGTTTAGCTATCGCTCTAATGCTCATCTTTGCAGACAATGAAACGCGGATTTCCTCGCGTTCTGAAAGAGTTAAGTGGGAAATATTACGATGCCTTGATCTAGGTTTAATGCCACCATCTTCACGTAAAATTGTGAATACTGATCCCGGCTTTGCCTCAATGATACGGCCAATATCGCTGAACCCAGCGCCTTGCTTCCATAAATCGAAAACAAGTGTTTGCTCATCTTGAGTAAATGTACGTTTTATTCGCTTCATCCAAAGTCCTCATGCAAATCAGTATTTTAGTATAACTGTTGCATTGACCACTTGAATCTACAGCGGCTTTTTTTAATATATCCCGCTCTTCAGTAGCCCGCTTCAGCTCTTTTTGTAGTCGCTTGATTTCGGCTTGAGCGTCAGTCAGTTCGTTGTGCTTCGTGGAATCAGAGCCATATTTCTTAACCCAGGCATAAAGGCTATGCGTCGTGACATCGAGACGTTTGGCAACATCTGCGACGGAATGACCACGGTCAACAACCTGTTTAACCGCTTCTTGCTTGAATTCTTCTGGATAGCGTCTTCCGCTCATAAGCACCTCTCTATTTGTAGTTAGTTTATCTAACTAAGAGGTGTCTAGGAAATCAGTGGCGATTCAGTTAATCATTTACAGCCAGCCCTGGTGGAAGCTTTAGTATATCATTTCCTATTAAAACTTAGTTTTGGCTCTTTCAATCAGACCAAAAAGAGTCTTTTGGGTTCTCAACGAAGCTATCCCATGCTCTACATGAGCAGCCCAAGCTTGTTGAAGCTGCTTACCTTCCAAATCAGGGTAGGTATGCTTTAACAAGAGCTCCGTTACCTCCTGGGTGCGGCCTAACCAAGTAATCTTGTCTAACGTTAAGCTACCGTTCGTGGCGTACTCCGTGACGGGGTCATATTTAAAGTCAGATTCTATCGATCGGAAGAAGGCGATGCGTGCCGATACATTGGGTGTTACACCCGTGTAGCCTTTGAGTTTTTTAAGTTGCTCTTCAGCAGTACGTGAAAGCTGCATTCTATTAGGTAGCATTACACAGCCTCCATTTGCTTTGCTTCTTGCCAGAAATAACCTTCTTGAACGCTCGAGCAACGAGTTTTTTCGTTGAAGTCAATTTCATAGGCGTGTGAAACTTTATCAGACAGTAGGGTATAGAACTCCTCATCCACTTCAGTATCAGTTGATAGCAGAATGACTTGCTCGCCTGCCTCTGGGAAGTAATGCGTGATGAGTTTATCTCTGTGTTTGGAATCAAGCCTTCCAAGTGGGGTATCGACGACCACTGGAAGCACTTTACCGGACAATTTCCCTAAAGCCTCAAGTATTGCAAACGCAAAGATTTGCTTTTCACCTGCAGAAAGCGACTTGCGGTTTATTACTATGCCTTCTTGGTCTACTAATGAAACATCGAATGTTTTAGCGTCAATCTTTGCAGCTAGCTTTAAATCCCCTTTTCGGGCAAGCTTTCGATAAGATGTGGCGAACAGGTCTTCTAACTGGGTTACACGCAAGGCTGTTAAATGGCTAGAAAAGTCACCCAGGGCATTTTGAGCGGCTTCTACACGGGTTAGTGCTTTAACCACTGTGGCTTCGTTTTTTTGCTGATTAAAAAGCTTCTCCAATCGTTTAGCAATGTCTAACGCTTTGCTCATCTTTTCCTTTGCATTGGTGAGATAAGACTTGTAGTTGTCTTTTGCTAATGCAATATTTTTATCGAGTTCACGCAATTTTGAATAATTATTCGCCAACTCCTGCTCATCAGGTGCTCGTTCAATATTGATTGATAGTGAAGCCAATTCATTTTGTACCGCGTTTAGGTCTTCCATTAAACTGGTAACATTTTTCTTGGCGTCTATAGCCGAGTCGACGTTTGCTTTCAGCCGATAAAAATCAGAGTCAGATATATCTAACCTTACTTCGTCATCTGACGACGCACTGTTTTGGGATTTAACAAAATCACTAAGTAAGCTTGATATATCTTCTGGCTGAGCGTTAAACTTTCCAGAAATAGAATGAGCCAAATCATTTGTAGCTGCTTCAAATTTCCTTATAAACGCTTGATGCTGTTTAAATTCTTGTTCTTTCTCGAGTTGAGTTATTAAATCTGCTATAGCATTAGGAGCTAGTGAAATAGGAAATGCACCATCTAATTCTTGGAGGGTTGCCCCGCTTAGTTGGTTCTCTTCTTTAATCAGTTGTTCAGCCCGCTCTTTTTCTTGGCTTTTCGTTTTTGCCCAAGCACCGCCGCGTTCCTGAATTTTCGCTTCTAGGTGCTCAACTGCCTTTCTCAGCTCTGTCAAACGGGGGCGAATTTGTTCCGCACTATCTTGGGCTTGCTGTGCTTCTTTGTAAGCTTGGTTTTTTTCTTTTTCTAGAACAGTTATTTGATTGAGTGATTTCTTATCAATAGTATCTTTGGTGACTTGTTTAAGGTAAATATCTAAATCGTCCGTTAAGCGATTTACAATATCAATGCCTAACAGCTTTTGAACGGCTTCTTTTAAGTAGGCTCCGGTATCATCTTCCGCTAGCTCAGCGATTTTTTCACCGTCAAAGAAAAATAAGTCGCTTATCCCTGGTGGGATCATCTCAGACAAAATTGCTTGCACTTGCTCGCCAGTAAGTACATCTAATAAGTCGTCATTTAACTTAAGCGTAAGGGTTTCTTTACCTGCAATATCCCACAGCCGGGTAACGACAAAGGTATTATGTTTTCCTTTATGAGTGTGACTAAATTCTAAGCGTATACTAGCTGTGGCCGAAGATTCATCAGCCTGGGCTTTGTTATTGATTTGCGCCGTAAGATAGTCCGCGTAGTCTTTTGCTGAGACGGCAGCCCCAACAGCACGTTTACCCATAAGTAGCAGTCGTATTGCAGTTAAAATACTTGTTTTTCCAGCTCCGTTTAAGCCACCAAACAACACAATCGGCTTAGTGAAGACCCCGTCTCTACGTGGCGCTAACTCAATAGTATGTTCGGCATTAAACACACGAAAGTTATTCACAGTCAGTGTTTTAAAAATCATAAGCTTGCCTCCTGCTCTAAAGAGGCGTTGATCATTTCTAACTCTGCCATCAAGCTTTGAACTTCACGAGATTGATCGATTTGTTTCTGCCTAGTACCTTTGTTTTCTCGTATGATGTTTTCTGCTGTATCCCAATCCTGCTGAACAAGGCGGCCAATTTTATTAAAAATTCCGACACGCCGAGTGAGACCACTCATCGATACTTCTAGGTCGATAAGTTTCTTCAGCATCTGCGGCGAAATGCCATGCTCAGGAGCAACCCGATTTAGTAAGGAAGATTCTTGTTGAGAAAATTGATTAGTATCATCTACCGCCCAGTCAAGATCGTAGCCGTAAATATCCTTAAAAATAGCTGGCAGCGAATCGTCCCAATCTGGCTCGTTAGGGTCATTTAACCACTCGTGCCTCACCGCGTGGAGCTCAGGTACAGTGATCAGCTCAAGATCTTTCTGTACCGCCGACAAGCGTTTCTGAATGGTCAACAGTAACTTCATCGCTAACTTGCGATACTTAAGTTTGTAAGGGCCGGTGGTGTAGTCGTCAGTGAGGATCTTTTCACCATCTTCACGAAGTGTTTTAAATGCCAGGCGCCCATCTCTACGTATATGGCTGCGGTATTTTTTCTTAAGTTTAGGTGAGGTACTTCGAGAAAGAATATTTCTGAATTTTAGTAGCGGAAGCATCCAGCTTTCGCCGTTCTGAACTAAACTTTCCATTGCTCTATCTTTAGTTACTACCGTGCAGGTCCAACAGCCGAATCTTGAGTTACCACAAGAGGGAGTAGTTTCATCAATAACCATGGGACATTCGCCTTGGCCGGATGAATCTTTGTACAGATTCCACAACACAAGGTTCTTCCCACCCCAGGGGTTTTCCCATTCGAGATCGTACTTATCAAACCACTTATTTTTAATACCAAATGCTGTTTCTTGGGTCTGTAAATGACAAAAGCGTAAGATCTTCCACACATCATCTACTGCCCACATATCTATCGGAGTGTAGATAAAGGCGTTGGAGAGGGTAGTATGCTTCGCCAAGTCAGAGCCATCAATTTTATGCTTGGCAATAACTTGGGCTCTTGATGCACTTTCTTGAGACCGTGAACCAAGTACCACAACTACCTCGTCGTACTGGCTGATCTTATCAGTGATGAATGAACTAACAGGATCAATTTTCATTCTCTCGGTACACCAGCGGAAGTTACGCGTGGGTGCGGGATAGCCTTTACCCAAGAGATTCGCCCAAAACGTATCATTGGTTTTGGGGACCACCTTATGAGAGGTGATCGGCAGCTTATCGCGTGCTGCGCCTTTCTGGATGGCTTCAAGAGACCGATTTACATGGTCAACTACAATGGGAGTTTCTACCAGGGTATCGGAGGCCACTACAAACACATGCTTGTGTCGCTCGTCTGGTTTGAGACCAAGTAAAGCAAGGTAAACTAATACCATCACAGCAGAAGAGTCTTTTCCTCCACTATAGCCAATAACCCAAGGGCGCGTATCCTTTAGGTAAACTCGCTGTACGTTGGCTACATATTCCGATAATGCACTTCCCGCAAAATCTTCCTGCTCGATAAAGTCAATGTACTCATCGAGTTCAAACTGTTTAGCTAATGTCATGATGCTAACAAATCTTTTTCTTTAAGCAGGTCCTCTTCCAGTAACTGGAGACCTAACTGTCGTTTAATTTCCAATGCAGTTAAAAATATATTTGAGCTGGCTTTCGATAACTTGCCGTGCATCATTGCACGCTTTATCCATTCCGGGTTTGACTTGCGCCAGTCTATATTCCGCATTTGCTGAAACATGGCTTGTTGCTCTTGGTCTGAGCATTTGAGAAGCTGACTACCAACGTTTGCGATAGCTTGTAATGCTATGCCATGCGCAGTTAAGTATTCTTGTCTGAATTCACTTACTGCGAGCTTTTTATCCTGTACTAATTTCCACTCGGGCATATTATCATTGATGTCGTTCCAAAACTTCAACGCACGCTGTTTTTCTTCACCTGAAATGTCGTCCTTTGGTCCTTTGTGTAGCAGTGCTCTCGTAGCGTGTTTAATCGCGCTCAGCGCAAAAATTTTATTACTTTTAATAGGTATGCTGCTCTTTTCCATTTCGGTAAAACCAACAAATGGTTTGGCGGTAGTAGCTAAATATTTTGCAATCCTGGCACCAGGGTCCCTGTCATCGTAAAGTGTTGATAAAGATGTAGAAGGGCGAATTGCATGTTGATTTAAGTCGGCAAACATTTGCTGGCTTCTGTGTAATCCTTCGTCTACATAAAACACTATTGCAATATTATCTTGACCAAGTTCTGGCTTTAACTTAATCGCCTCTTCAATAGCAGCCCTGCGATGCTGACCGTCATTTATCAAAATGCTCGTATTCATCGACACTTTGAGCGTACCAATATTGGGCGCGTGCTCGTCGTGTTCAATAAACGCAACATCGTTACCTACAGAAGCAGTTAACGCAGAAAAGACATAGTCATCTGGATTATCGACTAAGTATCTCGACATTTCTGGTATACGGGCCTTGTTCAAAGTCCGTTGCGCACGTAGCTCAGGCGGTACCTCTTCTTCATCATAAATAAAGATTTTGGGTATTATACGAAGTGGGCATGTTGCAATGTAGAAAGGGCGCCCTGCTTGTACACCCCTTACAGCTGGGAATGAGTAGCAAAAGTCATTGTCGATGGTATTCATGAAAGCGGCCAAATAAGTCTTTACGTAAAAATTTTACGTAAAATGTGAGTTTTGTAAAGTCTGACTTTAAAATTTAACGTAATTTTCTAGATCAATTACACAAAGCCCACGTAGTGAAGCCTAGTTGCTCAGCAACTTGATGCTGAGTGCTGATGTAGCTGCACAACTTGTCGGAAACAACACTTTCTTTAATGGTAATTAATTGAGGTGAAATCTTTAGGTCGGAAGCAATTTCTGCTGCGATAAGCTCCCATTTATGGTTGTTTTTGGAGTGGTATCTCATTGCTGCCAATTGAAAATCAATAAAATTTTCTAGGTACAGCTCCAAGTTTGGAAGGGAGTTACCTTTACTGCTGTTAATACCTACTGTTGTGGGTACCAAGTTCCAGACTCTATCATGACAGACAAATGACCAAGGTAGAAAGTGGTCAAGAGAGAAATTGTCCAACGGTAATGGTGTGCCCGCGTAAATACATGAACTTTTGCAGTTTTTCTTAAGGAATTCACCCCAGTAAGCTCTTTGTCTAGACAGAGATGAACGTGATGCAGGTGGGGCTGTTTTGTGAATAATTGCTGGAACTTCGGGATTTTGCTTTTGTAGGAATGCTACCCACCTACTTTCTAAGTACTGCAACAACAGCGGGTAATTATCCTGAATGAAACGGCCCCATTCAGGGTGAGTTTCAATTTTTTTTGAACATTCACTTATTCGGTACAGCGGCTTTCGGGAGTCGTATCGAGCTGCTGCAGATTCTTTTATCATCCGATTCTTTTTGCCATCTGGCTGCCCCCGCAGCTCTTCGGCAAAGAATGGTGAAAGCAGCCTGTACTGAACATATCGTGCTAGTTCTTTTTTGAGCTCTACTTTGTTTACTTCTTTGGAGAGGGCATCCCTCAAGCTTGTAGTAAAGCCTGTTGATGTAATTGCACCTATATCATTGAAGTTAAAGTCTTGGTTGCGAAACAGGTTACCAACTTTATCTTGTACCCCAAAAGAGAGCTTAAAATATTGGTTGGGATACCAGGCATACACCAAAATATCCAATACCACATCATCAATCGATAAAACGAACTCGCCATTCTTTGCTCTATTTATTACTGATTTCAGGAATAAATATTTATATGAATTGGTCGTGTGCCTGAATAATGCTATAAAATCCTGGACAAACGTCAAAGTTTATCAACCTTTAGAATAAGGTTTAGCCAACGAGTGTCATTTCGTAACAAAATATCCTCCGACTCCCACTTTTCAATAACATTTAAAAAGCTGTCCTCTTTGATTATGGACTCAATTTCATCCGTGTTACGAAGTGGAAATGGCCTTTTATCACTGAAGTTTCCCGTTTTCAGAGATATGTAGATAACACCAGAGGTACGGCAGGCCTGTATGAAATGCTTGAGGGCTACCGCGAATTCGCTTTTTGTTAAATGAATTAGTGAAGCGCATGCCTAGATACCATCAAATTTGGAAACGTAATTTAGCTCATGGAAGCGTTGATGGTTGACCTTAAGAGCGGTGAATTTTGAGGCGAGCTTAGCCAGCTCTTCTGAACCATCGAAAGCTTTAACACTGTAGCCTCCTTGAAGAAAGTGTTTTGTATCTCTACCGGACCCACAGCCTGCATCTAGAACCCGTCCCTGTTTTGGAATATATTTTAGAAAACGCGGGTAAATGCTCGACATATCAATCTTTAAGCTTTTCTCAAAATACTCAATTGCATTTTCTTCGTAATACTGAATTGCAGCAGCTGAGTTATTTGGGCTAAATGACATAATCTTTTTTATTTTCTAAAACAGCCATGTATTGCTCATCCATATAATCAAAAAAGTCCACATCTTGCTCAGCCATTTTTATCTTAACGCGTTCTTTCAGCTTTGGGCTATCTTCTTCTTCGAAATTTTCATAGCCTAAGAGAGTCAGCTTACCTGATGTGGTATGAACTTTCACGAGCTGGATATCTTCTAGCTCGCCATACAATTGTAGAGCTGAGCTAACGTAAACTCGAAGCAAAGGAGAGAGCAAATCAAGATATTGCTTATGGAGAGTTAGCGAGTGGGGGCGCCCAATTTCATTCGCGAGCACGCTCTTGGGTAAATAGTCGTTTGCTTCTAAACACGCTTGTTCGATAAGGTCATTGTCAGCAATTTGATAAAGAAGCTCCGTCGCCTGAGCTTGCGCCCTTTTGTGCGTATCAAAAAAGGCTTTTATGTCGCGTTTAGTTTGCTCGGATTGATGCTTATAGGGTTTACGCTTACCGAATAAACCTACTGCAAAATAGACCAGCAGGTCTTCTCGTCGCATTTGCTGCGCAACTTTCAAATCCTCTGGCCCGTAGTAGGTTTGGCACAGTCGAAAGGCTTTTTTTATTGTACCGACTAACTCAATTAATTCTTCGGCCTGGTCGAATTCTTCTTTAATGGGGCAGCGGCCCAATAGTAAGCTGGTCTCCCAAAATGCTTCAAATAGTTTGCCGTGTTTAGTGAAAAGAAGCTGAGTATTGGCTTTCTTAACGTCCACAGGTTGGGATTTATGATTCCAATCATGTTTTCGTTTATGACGATTTTGAAGAAAGTTTTGTTCTAGGAGCCTATCTTTAAAAATAAAGTAAATACCCGGGGCTACCGCGATAGCAGATTCATCAAGACTTAACTCGATGAACATTTTCAGCTCGCTCTGGTTATAGTACTTCTGGAAGGTGTTGCGACTGGTAATTATACCGTCTTTATAGGGCGTGAACCTTGCCAAGTAGCTTTCATTGGCAAGCATAGCTGATACTACCAGTAATTTATCCGTTAGCTCCCAGGCCCCTTGAATAGCCTCCATACGCTCGTTACGGTCTTCTATTACGTTTATGACAAAGCCTATATTAACTAGGTCAGCACCTACCTTTTCAGCGTCAGGCAGAAAATTTGGGTCCCAGCCTAACGCATCAAGCCCATGCGCCTCGAGATCTCTAAGGTCGTCGCCTCTTCCACAGCCATAATCGAATATGGAATACTGCCCTTCTAAGAAGCCATGCTTCGCTAGCGCTTTCATAGGCGCAGAGAGTTCGTAACGAACTATTGCTGTTTTATCCCTCGCGATTTCTTTTTCATTCTGGCTTAACAGAAGTGCCGAATTTCGAAACAATCGGCCGTCAACGAGTTCGTACCCATGTTTGTTTATTAAGGCTTCCCAGGAGGCTTTAAATCCAATATGGCGAGAATTTTCATATAGGCCTGCTTGAACACCTTCATCGGTGATTTGTTTAAACTCTTCGTAATAAGGGTTACTAGAAGCTACCAAAGTTTCTTTTCGATGCAGGATTGGGGGGTTGTCGTAGTTCGAATAGTCGGTGATTTTGTGTGAAAGCTTATTTAAGTCTACCGTAACGCTTTGTTTTAGCGCTGGATAAGACTCTTCAAAGAAGGTGGGGTAGTGAAGCAAGCTTAGTGAAAAATTTCGGCGGGACAGCTTTACTAAGTTCCAGCTATTGTCTGGAATTTTTAAAGCTTTTCCGATAGCCCGTATAACTTTGCTTAAATCAGAAGGTATTGATTCCAATAAACTGTCATGAAGGTATATAGCATCTGGTAGCTTTTTCCCGCATTCTAAACCGTTGACTAAAGAATGAAACTTGGTTGCATCCATTTAGAGTTCCTTTGCTAATTTAATCGCTGCTTCACCAAAAGCTTTTTTTGACGGATATCTTCTGCCTTTTTCACTAACTCGCATGATCTGAAGATGACGAGTGGATTCGTTCAAATTGACACTTACGTGCAAAGGCCTGTCTGCGCCATAATAGTAAATTCGATCATACTCGAGATGTTTGGAGATAAATTTCACTATATCTGACGAAGGCATGCCCAAAACGTAGAAGTCACAGGCCGCACCACCTCGCGAGCAAATTGAGTTATCTTTAGCATTTTTCTCATAGGATGCATGTTGATCTAATGCTGGATAAGTGTTGGCGGATGAATACTTGGATATGTATCGTTTGAGTTCAGTTGATGTGAAGCCGTAAGTAACATGAACGGTTTCCTTTCCAAAATGACGTTCAATGGGAAGAAGCAAATCCCAAACTAATTTTTCCAAAGAGCGAATGGTTTGAACATTGTGGGGCGAATTACTAATTTTAGAGCCATGTTTTTTTTGGTGCCAATTTATTAACTGCTCACCTAGTGAATAGTTCAAGATACTATTCGTTGATGGGACAAAATAGAGAAATCTATTTTTGACTTTCTTGAACTGTAATAGGCCGTTTTCTCTCATATGCTTTAGTTCGCGATTAGAAAGTTGAAGAAGTGATTTTATTTCATTTGAAGTTAAATAACGTTCCATAAATTTACATGTCGATAAAAAGAAAGGAGCCTGTACGTAACTAGCTCCTTCATTTTTTATCACTTTTTGCAAGCAAGGCGCAAGGCTCATCAGTTCATGAAAATATTTGCTCGGTGCATCCCATCTTCTGCGAAATTTCAAACGTTTTAATTCTTTATAGCATACAAAAAAGACTTCCCTCAATATTCCCACTGTGTGGGTGTACAACGGTAGCGAGAGTGAGGTTCGGCGTTGCGTTCGCCGCCTTGTTGCTCTACGACTTCACACACCTGAGTGGTTTGTACATTATCCCGTGCGGTGGTTCTTCCCCATACTGAAACCAGGCCTGAGGTGGTGTCGCCACAGCTTTTAGCTGCTTCAAAAGCATGAATTGTATTGCGCTCAAAGTATGTGAAGTTATTGCCGTTGGGCGATTTCTGGATAAACCAGGCAGGTAGGTCGGTGTCTTTTTCGGCATCAATAATAAAAGAATCATCGTCGCTGCTATGCTCAAACAGGGCGCTGTCTGCATGGGCGGCGAAAAAGCGGTTTTCCACTCCGCACGAGGGGGCGGTCAGCGGCAGGTAAAACTCTTGAGGATGGTGGAAGTGATAAGGGTAAAACGTATCCTGAAGCTGAATTGTCATGCCTATTTCGGCGCCCACGCTTTCGCCATCGATAGTGTTGATGCGTAGCATTCCCCATGGGCCCATAACCTCGGCGTAGGCGTAGCCACCCCGAAACCGGTCATTATGGGCTTTTTCGGCATCCGCATAAAACGGCAACCAACCTACCGCGGCCCATAATTCCGGCAACGCGTTAGCGGTAATGTCAGTACTCAAATAGTCGGGCATATGGCTTTGGCTAACAATAGGCCAGAACTCATTGGCCAGGGTTAAGCCCGCTTCTTTTATAGCGCCGGTTTTTTTGCTGTAAAACTCAGTTAGGGTGGGGCGGTTGAGCCAGTCAGCCACTTTATAAGTGATTTTTAACTGTTCGTTGGCAGTATAAAGCGCAGACGCGTCGTAATTTTTCTGTGTATCGAAGCAGGCTTTCGCATCCTCAGGGTTGTTCAGCACGGCGTCAACATGCTTAATGACTTTTTGCACGTCCTGATAACCGGCGGTGCAGTCTCGGGCAATATCGCCGCTACCATCGTTGGTTTCCGTTACAGCCAGCGGGCCAACTTCGCAGCCCTGGTTTTTGGTCAGTATCTCTTTTACACCTTCCAAATAGGTAAGCGTTTGCTGCCAAAGGCGCTGCGTGTGTTCGGCGTTTTGCGTGGAGGTATCGATATTTTCATCGCAAACAAAGTCTGCGGCCACGGATAACGATGAAAACATCATCAAATGGGCGCCTGCCATATAGCGTATAGCTCGTTTTTTCATGCCACTTCTCGTAAGTTAATAAAATATGCGAATGCTAGCATGTGCATACGACAGAAGTGTCAGACCAGGCTCATAGCTATAGGGTTGAAGAGCATAACTTCCGCCTTCGTTACCGACGCCTTGGCCTCTTCTTAAACGAATTTTTAGTTATGAACCCGTAATTTAAAGATCGGATGCACATAAGTTCATCAAATATTAATTTTTTATTAAGTTTTGCTTGGTGGCGGTCTATTTTCAGGATGTAGTTTCTTCAGTATTGCGCTAACCCCCAAGATCGGGGCGGGTCATTGAACAACAAATAGATTGGCTGCGGAATAAATCTTCTGCACCAAAACTGCTCCTATTGCCTGTTTTTGGTGCACTGCGCCCGTCGTAACCCCTCTACAGCCCGCATTCTTTCGCTGGCATGGCTTATGCAAAATCATTCATACGTTCGTACCCTTGGAAAGTCGGGCGCTACAATTTGGTAAAATAGAAGGCTAGGGTTCCGGCATTATTATGATGTGACTGGTCCAAGAGCTTTCGACCTTGATGCTTCAAGGTTACACGGCGGGATAAAAGCCCGGGAGACCACATGGCGATATGGCCAAGGGTACTCCATGTGTGACTAAACAAGCTGAAAAGGTAACCTCATGAACATTACCCACAAAAAAGTTTCTGCTGTACTGTGCGCTCTTCTTTTTTCTACTCAAACCCTAGCCCAAGATGCCTTTAAAGTTTGCTGGTCGGTATATGCCGGGTGGATGCCGTGGGCGTACGCCAGCGACTCCGGCATTATTGATAAATGGGCCGACAAATACGGTATCGATATTGAGGTAGTGCAGGTAAATGACTATGTCGAGTCGATCAATCAGTACACCGCCGGTGAGTTTGATGCCTGCGCAATGACCAATATGGATGCCCTGACAATTCCGGCAGTGGGCGGTCTGGACAGCACCATGTTTATCGTCGGCGACTACTCGAATGGCAACGATGCGGTCATTTTGAAAAACCAGTCTGAGTTAAGTGCAATAAAAGGCCAGCGGGTTAACTTTGTTGAATTTAGTGTGTCGCACTATTTACTGGCCCGGGCCCTGGATTCAGCCGGTTTATCTGAGCGGGACATTAGCAGCGTGAATACCGCGGATGCAGATATTACCTCGGTATTTACCACTGACTCGGTCAATGCAGTGGTCACCTGGAACCCCATGACCAACCATATCTTGTCTATGGACAAAGCCTACAACGTGTTTGATTCGTCGATGATCCCCGGCGAAATTATTGACGGCATGGTGGCCAATACAGAAGTACTGAACGCCAACCCTGAATTTGCCAAAGCCCTGACCGGCGCCTGGTTCGAAACGCTGCAAAAAATGCAAGGGGACTCTGCCAAAGCCAAAGCGGTGCGCGAGCACATGGCAGAAGCGGCGCAAACCGACCTGGCAAACTATGATGGCCAGCTCGACAAAACCCTCATGTTCTATTCTCCCCAGGATGCGGCGGCATTCACCACAGATAAAAAGCTTATCGATACCATGCAGCATGTCGCAGAATTTTCTTTTGAACATGGCCTGCTGGGTGAAGGTGCGCCTAGCGCAGATATTGTAGGTATTGAAACGCCTGCCGGGGTTTACGGCAACGCGGGTTACATCAAACTGCGTTTTGATGATACCTACATGCAAATGGCCGCCAAAGGCGAGCTATAAATACCTGAAGGGCGGTGTATGCCGCTTTTTATATGCCTGTTTAGCGCTACCTAAGATAAGACCCAGTATGAAAAAATTGATTAACTATACACCGTCTACGGCCACCAGACTGTTTTTAGGGTTGCTACCTTTTGCGCTGCTGTTGCTGGTATACATGGGAGCCTCTGAAGCCCGCCTGGCTGAAAATCCCAATGACCGTTTACTCCCCTCGCTTACACAGATGGGAGACGCTATTGAAAGGCTGGCCATGGAGCCCAGCAAACGCACCGGCGAACTGACGTTCTGGCAGGATACCCAAAGCAGCCTTATTCGTTTGTTATCCGGGGTGGCTATTGCCGCGCTGTTTGGCCTGGTGTTAGGGCTATTAACCGGCGCATTGCCGGTGTTAAATGCTTGGCTGGCCCCCTTACTAACCGTTATATCGCTGATTCCGCCTTTGGCTGTGCTGCCCATTCTGTTTATTGCAATCGGCCTGGGCGAGGCATCAAAAATTACCTTAATTACGATTGGTATTGCGCCGTTTATTGCCCGGGATATACAGCGTAGCACCCAGCAGATCCCCACCGAGCAACTGGTTAAAGCCCAGACCTTGGGCGCCAGTACATTACAGATTCTAATGCGGGTGTTACTGCCCCAGATCATGCCCAGACTGATTGATGCAGTGCGCCTGTCGCTGGGGGCCGGCTGGCTGTTTCTAATCGCGGCTGAGGCCATTTCTTCAACTGACGGGCTGGGGTATCGCATCTTTTTGGTGCGCCGCTATATGTCGATGGACATTATTTTGCCTTACGTTATGTGGATCACGCTATTGGCCTTTCTATTTGACTATCTGCTGGGCTTACTCAACCGGCGTTTACACCCATGGAGTGAAGGAACTAACGCATGAGCGAACCGTTAATTCAGGCTACCAATGTTGGCAAAACCTACGGCCAGGATGTGATTTTAGAGCGAGTGAATGTTGATGTGCATCAAGGCGAATTCATCACGTTAGTGGGCGCATCCGGCTGTGGTAAAAGCACTTTTTTAAAAATGATTCTGGGTACCGAACAGTCCAGCACCGGCAGCTTGCTGTTAAACGGCAAGCCCATGCCCAATGAACCGGGGCCCGACCGGGGCATTGTGTTCCAGCAATATTCGGTTTTCCCGCATATGACCGTGCTAGATAACGTAGTGGCGGCCCGCGGCTTTCAAAAAGCCTCTCTTACCGGTTTGTTGTTTGGTCGGCAAAAACGGCAGGCTCGTGATGATGCTATTGCCATCCTAGAACAGGTTGGGCTGGGCCATGCGCTTAAGCGTTACCCTCATGAACTATCCGGTGGCATGAAGCAGCGCCTGGCCATTGCGCAAGCGGTTATCTGCAAACCCAAAATTCTGTTGCTCGATGAGCCGTTCGGGGCGTTGGACCCGGGGATCCGGGCCGACATGCACGCCCTGATTCTGGATTTATGGAAAACCCACAAACTCACTATTTTTATGGTTACACATGATCTTAAAGAAGGCTTTTATCTGGGTACCCGGCTGTGGGTCTTCGACAAACTGCGCCACGACCCGCAGGCTCCTAATGCCTATGGCGCATCGATAACCTACGACCTGCCCGTATCTCAGGAGGGCCGCGACACACTGGATGAGATTACGCGACAACTCGGCGCCTCTCGCCCCACCATACCGTATAAGGAAACCGCATAATGACCTGTTATGAAACCATCATTCCTGCCGCCAGCCATTGGTCGTTGCGGGTGCGCCGAGGGGTACAGCTTACCCTGACCGACATCGAAGGCGACGCCAACGTGGGCATGATGTTTTACAACCCGGAAAACCTGTTGGAGCGCTATAACGCACCCGATACGTTAAAGTGCCAACATACCTTTAAACTTACTCGCGGGCATTGCCTGTATTCGGATATGGGGCGTATTTTTGCCTCAATCACGCATGACACTTTGGATTGGCATGAAACCATGGCCGGTAACTGCCACGCCAGCCATGTACAGCAAAAATGGGGCAAACGCGATTATCAGCAAGATCGCAACCAGTGGCTGCAAAACGGTCACGACGCCATGCTGGTGGAAATGGCTAAGTATGGTCTGACCCAAGCCGACATGGCGGCCAATCTTAATCTGTTTAGCAAAGTTCATACGGATACCGGCGGCAACATGGCGCTGGCCCCTGGGCACAGTAAACCAGGCAGCAACGTTACGCTGCGCTTCGAGATGGATACGCTGGTTATCTTGCACACCTGCCCTCATCCGCTTAGCCAGGCGGATACCTACCCACGCAAGCCGGTATCGTTACTGATGAAGCGTGCTGCCCCCGTCCAGGACGATGACTATTGTAAAAATCTGCGCCCTGAAAACCAGCGCGGGTTTGCAAATAATGCCCTTTATCACTTTGGTCTGGAGGCTTAACCCATGATTCAGGAAAGTACCCGAGAGGCGGCGAACGCCACTCAACAATATACTATTGGTTCGGGCGATTATTTCATCCATCGCATTGCGGCCGGTGCGACCTTTCGGTTTGTCGACTCACAAGGAAACCAGGCTGCCGATACCCTGTTTTATAACGCCCAAAATCCGGCAGAGCGCTACAGCGCCACCGACACTATGCGCGAGCAGGGCAATATCTATTTAACAGCCGGTTCGGTATTACGCTCAAACCTGAATAATCCCATGCTGGAAATTGTGGCAGATACGTGTGGCCGGCATGACACGCTGGGCGGCGCCTGTGCCAGTGAAAGTAACACCGTGCGCTACGATTTGGAAAAGCGCTGCATGCATGCCTGCCGTGACAGCTGGATGCTGGCTATTGCGGAACATCCGGAGTACGGACTGCACAAACGGGACATTGCCCACAATGTGAATTTCTTTATGAATGTACCGGTAACCGACGCCGGCGGGCTTACTTTTGAAGACGGCATTTCAGCGCCCGGTAAATATGTGGAAATGCGTGCAGCAATGGATTTGATTGTACTGATTTCCAATTGCCCGCAATTGAATAACCCGTGTAACGGATATAACCCAACGCCGGTAGATGTACTGGTATGGGACGCCTGATTTCTGTTTAACTGCTTACTCTTTCAGTGGACGACCGCTGTCATATCTTTTTACCGGGACGACCCGGCCAAGGTTTTGTCATGTTTCATACCGTACTGATTGCCAACCGTGGCGCCATTGCTGTCCGTATTATCCGCACTTTGCAAAAAATGAACATTAAAGCGGTGGCTGTGTATGCTGCCTCTGATGCAAACAGCCGCCATGTAAAACTGGCTGACGAGGCTTACTCACTGGGCGAGGGCAATGCCTCTCAAACTTATCTGGATGTCGATAAAATTCTGTCCATTGCCCGGCAAGCTGGGGCTCAGGCTATTCATCCAGGCTATGGCTTTTTAAGCGAAAATGCCGACTTTGTGCGCCGTTGTGAAGCCCAGCACATCGCATTTATTGGCCCCACTGACGAACACATGCAGGCATTTGGCCTGAAACACCGTGCCAGAGCGTTAGCCGAGCAGGCCGGCGTGCCTCTGCTACCAGGCTCAGAACTACTTACTGATATCGACAGCGCCTGCGAGCACGCAACGACCGTGGGTTATCCGGTAATGCTAAAAAGTACCGCCGGTGGCGGTGGCATTGGTATGCATCTGTGTCACGACGAAGCAGAGTTGCGCCAGCACTTTGACTCAGTAAAACGGTTAGGTGCCAGTAACTTTGCCGACGACGGTGTGTTTCTGGAAAAGTTTATTGCCCGGGCTAGACATATCGAAGTGCAGATATTCGGTGATGGTAAAGGTACTGCAATTGCCCTGGGTGAGCGGGATTGCTCCAGTCAGCGGCGCAACCAGAAAGTAGTGGAAGAGTGCCCGGCCCCTAACTTAACCGAAACCGTACGTACCCAGCTACACGAGACTGCTGAGTCGTTACTGGCGTCGGTTAACTACCGTAACGCCGGTACAGTGGAGTTTATTTATGACATGGACACCGACCTGTTCTATTTTCTGGAAGTTAATACGCGCTTGCAGGTAGAACACGGTGTAACCGAAGAAGTGTATCAGGTTGACCTGGTCGGATGGATGGTAAAACTGGCTGCAGGCGAGCCTATGGAGCTTAATAACCTGCGTAGCACGCTGCGCCCCGTTGGCCATGCCATTCAGGTGCGGGTGTATGCCGAAGATCCTTTCAACAACTTTCGCCCCAGCCCTGGGTTACTCAGCCATGTGAGCTTACCGGCAAGCGATACTACGCAGGACAGTGCGCGGATACGCATTGACCACTGGGTAGAAACCGGCATTGAGGTTTCACCGTATTTTGACCCCATGCTGGCCAAGGTTATCGTCCATGAGGCTGACCGTGAAGCCGCTCTTAATCTGTT
Organism: Salinimonas sediminis; assembly: GCF_003429285.1. Lineage (NCBI taxonomy): Bacteria > Pseudomonadati > Pseudomonadota > Gammaproteobacteria > Alteromonadales > Alteromonadaceae > Salinimonas > Salinimonas sediminis. Next base: position 4,324,421 of record NZ_CP031769.1, on the reverse strand, counting down.
GCAACATACCTTAAGCGAATGTGTATTGTATGGCACCCAAACTAACCTGGATTATCTACAACAACTGCTGGATGATCCTACGTTGCAACAAGGCCAGGTAAGTACCCGGTATCTGAACAGCTTTCATTATCAGCCCCAACGTATTGATGTGCTAAGTGGTGGTACTCAAACCACGTTACAAGATTTCCCCGGTCGACAGCATCACTGGAATGTGGGTGTGCCGCCCTCAGGGCCGTTTGACAATTACGCCAGCCGCCTGGCGAACCGGGTACTGAACAACCCCACCGACGCGGCGGTAATAGAAATTACCCTGCAGGGGCCGGTGCTGCAGTTCAGCTTTGATACCTGTATAGCCCTTTGTGGGGCCTATGCCGAGGTGAAACTGGACGACACATCAGTGCCGTATAACCAGGTTGTGGCAGTAAAACAGGGTCAGGTACTGTCGGTTGGCCGTATCCGCCAAACCGGTGCGCGGGCTTACTTAGCCGTCGCGGGCGGATTTGACTGCCCAGCGTATCTGGGTTCCCGCTCGACATTTACGCTGGGCAATTTTGGTGGCCATAATGGCCGCGCCTTGGCCACCGGCGATGTGCTGAGTACCTTTGGTAGCACCCAGGCTATTGAAGGCACCACGGCGCCAGCCTCGCTGGTACCAGCGCTTTCCCACGAACATGAGCTCAGGGTGATTTATGGCCCTCATGGCTGTCCGGACTTTTTTACCGCAGATGATATTACCGAATTTTTTGCGACGAGCTGGGAGATTCACTACAACTCCAGCCGTACCGGTGTGCGTCTGATTGGCCCGAAACCTCAGTGGGCCAGAAACAACGGTGGGGAAGCAGGGCTGCACCCATCTAACATTCATGACAATGCCTATGCGTTTGGCAGTGTGGATTTTACCGGCGATATGCCGGTAATTTTGGGCCCGGACGGCCCGTCGCTGGGCGGGTTTGTATGCCCGGCCACGGTGATCACCGCTGATTTGTGGAAGCTCGGCCAGTTACGGGCCGGTGATAAGGTGCGGTTTGTGCCGGTTAGCCTGGATGGTGCGGTAAAACTGGAAGCCGAACAGCATGCTCAGCTAGAGAGCCTAAGCGGCACACCGCAGCAGGTAGAATGTGTGGGGATCACCACACCCATTCTTAAAACTCTGCCGGCCAGTGAGTATGGTGATGACATTGTGTATCGCGCCGCTGGCGACCATTTTCTGCTGGTGGAATACGGCGAACAGGTATTGGATATTAGGCTGCGTTTTCGCGCCCATGCACTGATGCAGTGGCTGGAAGCACAACCCTTTACCGGTATGCGAGAGCTCACGCCGGGTATTCGGTCACTGCAAATCCACTACAACAGTCAGCAAATAAGCCATACCCGTTTACTTACAATTTTAGAACAGGCAGAACGCGAGCTTGGGCAGCGTTTAGATGAGCTGACAGTCCCATCGCGAACGGTTTATTTACCGCTTTCCTGGGATGATAAAGCCTGTCAGGAAGCCATCGATAAATACGCGCAGTCAGTGCGTTCCAATGCGCCCTGGTGCCCCAGTAACCTGGAATTTATTCGTCGCATAAACGGCCTTAACAGTATTGATGAAGTTAAAGATATTTTGTTTAGCGCCAGCTATCTGGTGATGGGGCTGGGGGATGTGTATTTGGGCGCCCCGGTGGCCACGCCGGTTGACCCACGTCACCGTCTGGTCACCACTAAATATAACCCGGCACGAACCTGGACAGCAGAAAACTCGGTGGGTATTGGGGGGTCTTACCTGTGTGTGTATGGTATGGAAGGCCCCGGTGGTTATCAGTTTGTTGGACGCACCCTGCAAATGTGGAATCGTTATCGCCAGACCAGTGTCTTCGAGAAGCCCTGGTTATTGCGCTTTTTTGACCAAATTCGTTTTTACGAAGTCAGCCATGATGAGCTACAACAAATTCGGGCAGATTTCCCTCACGACAACTACCCCATAAAAATAGAGCAAAGCAGCTTTTCATTAGCTGAATACGAAGCCTTCGTGACAGACCACCAAAGTGACATCGACGGCTTTGTGAACCGCCGTAATCAAGCCTTTGATGAAGAGCTGGCGCGCTGGCATGCCAACGGTCAGTTCCATTTTGACCAGGACGAAGCGCATAGCGATGAGCAGGAAGTCACCTGGGCTGATGATGCCATTGTAGTCGACAGCCCGGTGTCGGGGAGCGTGTGGCAAACCCAAGTGAAAATTGGTGAGTCAGTAAAAGCCGGCCAACTGCTGGTGGTACTGGAATCAATGAAAATGGAAATACCCTTACATGCTACCTGTGATGGTGTGGTGTCGCAGGTATTATTAAACAATGGCAGCCGCGTTAACGCCGGCCAGGCTGTGGTAGTGATGGAGGAGCAGGCATGAGTTTAAATGCAGCGGTAAACACAACCCGGGATATGGGTTTCGATGCCCTTAAAAGCGCCTACCTGAATGGCAGTACTACGCCTGCTGAAGTTATGCAGGAAATACGTCAACGGGCGGGCCAGTACCGTGAACACAATATCTGGATCCACCTGTTAAGCGAGCAGGAACAAGCGCCTTTTTTAACGTCGCTAGCGCACAAAGACCCAGCTACCCATGCATTGTGGGGGATCCCGTTTGCCATCAAAGATAATATTGATTTAGCCGGTATCCCGACTACCGCTGGTTGCCCCGCATTTGCTTATACCCCGCACCAGTCTGCGTATGTGGTACAGCAACTAATTGATGCCGGGGCGATCCCTGTTGGTAAAACCAATCTTGACCAATTTGCTACCGGACTAAATGGTACCCGTTCGCCCTATGGCGCCTGCCACAACGCTTTTGATTATGCCTATATCAGCGGCGGCTCAAGTTCCGGTTCCGCTGTGGCGGTAGCGCTGGGGCTGGCGAGTTTTAGTCTGGGTACAGATACCGCAGGCTCCGGGCGCATTCCGGCCTGCTTTAACAATTTGGTAGGCGTAAAACCCACTATAGGTTTGCTGTCGGCCACCGGCTTGGTACCAGCATGTCGCAGCCTAGATTGTATTACGCTGTTTGCTTATAACACTGATGATGCGAATCACACCTTGGCCATTGCCGAAGGGTTTGATTGCACCGATGGTTACAGCCGTGAAAATCCTTATGCTAATCAAAGCCGTCAGTACGGTATGCGACGGGGTCCATTAACCGTGGGCATTATTGCGCCTGATCAGCTTAAGTTTTTTGGTGACGATGATTATCAGGAAGCTTATCAAAAAACACTGGCAGAGCTTAGCAGTCAGGGCTTTGAGTTTAAGGAAATTAACTACGCGCCTTTTGATGAAATTGCCAAGCTACTTTACGAAGGCCCGTGGGTTGCCGAGCGATATTTGGCAACCCAGCCGCTAATCGATGAAAACCCCGATGCTATATTCCCGGTGGTGCGCCAGATTATAGAGCAGGGGGCCGCGCCCTCGGCCACCGCGCTGTTTAAAGCCCAGTATCGCATTAACGAATTAAAGCAAATCTGCCTGGCCCAGCTTAACGCGGTAGATTGTATGTTAACCCCCACCGCGGGCACCCATTTTACTATTGATGAAATGCTTAAAGAGCCGGTGAAACATAATAGCGAGCTGGGATACTACACCAACTTTATGAACCTTATCGACTTGGCCAGTATTGCCGTACCGACGCAAATAACCCGCAGTGGTATGCCATTTGGTATCACTTTGGTGGGCCCCACATTTAGCGACCGCAGACTGCTGTCTATTGCCAACCGGTTACAGCACATCTTTCCATTACCCAAAGGGTCGATGGAAGCACCCGCCACGCCTCAGTGCGAGCAGCCTGTGGGAACCCAGTATGTTGATGTTGTGGTATGTGGAGCGCACCTACAGGGCCAACCGCTGAATTGGCAGCTCACCGAACGCGGAGCCACGCTTAAACAAACCACCACCACCGCGCCGCATTACCGACTATACGCACTGGCAGGCGGCCCACCGCAGCGCCCAGGCCTGCAATATACCGATAAAAATGGCGCTACTATCGAAGTGGAAGTCTGGCAAATTCCCGCCGCTGAGTTCGGCAGTTTTGTGGCCAACATACCGTCGCCACTGGGCATCGGCAAAGTTCAGCTCGCCGATGGCACTCAGGCCAGCGGTTTTATCTGCGAACAATACGGCTTGGAAGGCGCAACCGACATTACCGACATTGGCAGCTGGCGCAAGTTTGTAGATAGTTAGGCTGGTGGATTTAGGTTGTGTGTGAGGATGTAGAAAAGCCAGCAGATTGCTGGTTTTTTTATGTAAACCTACAATAAAGATTATTGAAAGAGGAACTTTTCACCATTATTAGAAAGTTTGTTGTTTCACGTACAAAGCTCTCCTATACAAATAAGAGCCTAGATATCTTGGGAGTCATTCTTCATCTAATTTAACAGCTTCGTTAAGAAAGGAGTTCTACCCGAGCTTACGAGGGCCAGGTTTTCGGAACAGGTGGCCTTCTTGAGCCGGATTGAAAAATATGTACGCTTCTCGAATTAACTTATTCGCTTCTTAAACTAGCTTAGGGTTATGGTGCTAATAATGTTCAACTAACAGATGAACTTATAGAGTTAATTTTGGTAAAGGGCGAATAAAGCTGAAAGAACAATCGCCCTTTTTTTACCCATCACTCCAGTTTGGCTTGTGCTCAGCCCTTTACCCTTCTTTACATTACCCAGCGCAACTATCTACATATAGGTAGGGTCGTATTGAATGTGTATCACTGTTTTTAACGCGACTAAGTAACCATGAATATGATGATGAAAACCCTGCTGCCGGTGCTATTTTGTAGCCCCTTCCTATTAACTGCTTGTGCGCACAAGCCACCGCCCAGGCCGGTTGAGGAGGATATGTTTGTCACCAATATTAAGGACTCTGGGGCAAAGATTTTTCGCTTTAGTATGGCAACTGCGCCTACCGATGAGCCACGCGGGGAAGGGCCCGGCCAACGTAGCGGCGGCCGTAAGGGGCCACCACCGGGCGCATCGCAATCTTCAGGTAGCACTGTGGGTAATGCGGGTACCCAAAGGGGGGATAGTTACAGTAAAAAGCGAGAGGCGCTATACGCCCGCTTGAACGAGAAACTAACCAATACTCAGTATTGCCGTGAAGGTTTTATAGAAATAGATACTTACGAAGCGCAGCGACGTTTTTATCTTCTAGGTGAGTGCAATGAGTCTGCTACCGAACAGGATAAACAGAATTTTGCCAATACCTATCGCTATGATTAACCCACTATTATCCCATACCCCGCATTGCTATCCACAACGCTGGTAATGAATCGCTATCATTTTATTAACAACTTGATTACTGTAGAGCTTTGTCGGCAAATACAGCTTGCACTGAAGTACAGGGTGCGGTCGTGATTTGCAAGATCCGTATTTAAAGGAGATATCCTGATGACCGAATCGGGTGCACACCCATACGACACCACGCTACTGGCCATGTTTAACGATGCCACCCAGCGCTACCGAGACCGTGTTTGTTATGTACAGGGCGACGACAGCCTCACTTTCGGCCAGTTGGCTGAGCAGTCTGGACATTTTTGTGCGTATCTTCAAAGCGAGGGGATCAAAAAAGGCGATAGGGTTGCGCTAATGTGCCCGAATACATTGTCTTTTATGGTGTGTATGTGGGGAATATTACGTACCGGGGCGGTGCAGGTAAATACGAATCCCAATTATACCGCTCGCGAACTCACACATCAGCTAAGTGATGCCAGCGTGTCGTTACTGGTATTTGATGAAAGCGCCGCAGACACAGTCGGCCAGGCGCTGCAAACGGTCGAACATTGCCAATTGATATGCATCACCGGCCAAGCCACTCTTGCCAGTATCTGCGATAAGATTGGCCAGCCTGCGGTAAGTTTATCGCAAACGCTGAGCCAGGGTAGCAATAGCAGCCTGGTACCGGTTTCTGTTACAGCTGAAGATCCGGTGTTCCTGCAATATACCGGCGGGACTACCGGGTTTTCCAAAGGTGCGGTGTTATTGCACCGCAACATCGTGGCGAATATAGACCAAAGCAGTGAACGCTTGGGGCGTCAGTTAGGCCAGCGCGATAATGTGATCATTACAGTACTGCCCGCCTACCATATTTTTGCCTTAACCGTGAATGTCATGATGTTCTTCTCGCTGGGTGGAAAAAACGTGCTGATAACCAATCCTAAAGATGCCCCGCATATCGTCCAGCAGTGGCAACGGCATGAGGTTACGGCAATTACCGGGGTTAATACTCTGTTTAATGCATTAATAAACTTCGAGCCGTTCCGCGCCTTGTCGTTTGACTCGCTTAATCTGGCTATCGGGGGCGGAACCGCCGTGTTGTCTTCCACCGCTAAAAACTGGCAAGTGCTGACCGGCGTCACTTTATTTGAAGGTTATGGTCTATCGGAAACCGCGCCGGTGGTTTCAATAAATTGTGGTGAGCCAAACGGTGGAATTGGTAAACCGGTAATTCATACTGTCTTTAAACTGTTGGATGACTCAGATAATGAGGTAGCTGCTGGCGAACCCGGAGAAATTGCCGTGCGCGGCCCCCAGGTAATGCAAGGTTATTGGCAAAATGAAGAGGCCAACGCTCAGTGCTTCACTGACGAGGGCTTTTTCAAAACCGGCGATATTGGCACTAAAGACAGCAACGATAACTACCACATTGTGGATCGTAAAAAAGATATGATTCTGGTGTCAGGATTTAACGTGTATCCCAATGAGGTGGAAAATGCTGTTTGTCAGCATGATGGGGTGCTTGAGGCAGCCTGCGTTGGCGGGGCCGATCCCCATCAGGGAGAACGTGTACGGGTGTTTGTGGTGCGTAAGGAAGAAAGTGTAACCAAAGAAGCTATTATTCAGGTTTGCCGGGAAAACCTGGCCGCCTATAAAGTACCTAAAGAAATTCACTTTGTAGACGAACTGCCAAAGTCCGGGGTGGGTAAAATTTTGCGGCGCAAGTTAAAAGACAACACCTAAAAAATTATAAAACCCGCGGCCAGTATCGCGGGTTTTTTCTATGTCATAGGTCTATTTTTTGGTGTTCCGACCACTCCCGATTTCGCAGAAAAAAGCGTACTCACAGGCGGTTATACGGTATATTGAAATGTTACAAAATTTTAATAAAAATAAGAGGCGACCATGTACAAACAGTTAATTTCAACACTGTTTTTGTTATCCGGCATCAATCCAGTGCTGGCTAATGAATGTGAAAGCACAATCGATAGCACTGATCGTATGCTGTTTGATAAAAGCGCTATGTCTATACCGTCAAGCTGCAAAACCTTTACTGTCACACTTACCCATAGCGGTAAAATGGGCAAAGACATTATGGGCCACAACTGGGTACTGAGTGAAAAGAACCAGGCGCAGGCTGTCGCCACCGACGGCATGACCGCAGGCATAGACAACGACTATTTAAAACCGGACGACAGCCGGATATTAGCCGCGACTAAACTTATCGGAGGTGGTATGAAGACCTCGGTAACCGTAGAGGTGGCTAAACTATCCAGCGATAAGGAATACACTTTCTTCTGCTCGTTTCCTGGTCATATTAGCATGATGAAAGGAACGCTAAGCGTAGGATGAACGCAACATACTAACCGTTAGGCCAGCTATCTATCGCTGGCCTGCATTAACCAGTATTCTACCCTTTATAAACGCTACCCTTTTTTAGCCTTCTCTTAGTCTTTTCTTAGCCGCCCCCTTCCACAAGAAGCGTTCCCCAATAAACCCATCCTGGGCCATAGTCAAACAATTGGTCATCCATTTTGCGAGTAATATTATACTTTTGGTCAATACGTTTTATCTCGTTCTAGTGCGGATAGCATAGCTTATTACAAAAATGTATAAATAATGTAACTCAGATTAATAAACTTCTGATATACGCTAAGTTACTATAAATTATATAGAATATTTCATTTGTTATACCAATTTAAATTTATTGGTAATGTATTAAATCTTTATTTGGTCAAATTTATTCGTTGACTCTGGTCTGGATAGTTGCTTACATAAAACTTACAAGATCTTTACTTAAGCTTGTGATTTGGAAAGGGACTATGAAAACACAAATAAAACAAAATAAACTCTACAAAGCGATTAAACTTGCCTATTGGAAGCCTGTATTGGCTTCTGCGTTTTGCACTACCACAGTGCTGGCCAGCGGGGCGGTTTACGCGCAACAGCAAAATGAGTCAACGCAGGCCAATCAAGACACTACAGAAATTATTGAAGTAAAAGGCATTAGAAGTACGATTCAGGATTCGATCGACATTAAACGCGAATCTACCACTATTGTGGATGGTATTTCAGCCAGCGATATTGGTGATCTTCCCGCGCTGTCTATTGGTGAGGCACTTGAAACCCTTACCGGTGCGTCGTCGCATAGGGAACAGGGCGGTGCCACCGAAATATCTATTCGTGGTCTGGGACCCTATTTAGGCAGTACCGTATTTAACGGCCGTGAAGCCTCTAATGGTAGCGGAGATCGCTCGGTTAACTTTTCCCAATTTCCTTCTGAATTATTCAACAAAATTGCGATTTATAAAACGCAGGAAGCCAGCCTGATTGAGGGTGGTGTGTCGGGTCAGATAGCCTTGGAAACGGTTAAACCATTAGACTATGGCAAGCGCAGTTTTCAGTTTGAATATAAAGCTAATTGGAATCCGGATAACTCAGACTTAGAAGATCCAGAGCGCGATTTAGGCTCTCGTATTACGGCCAGTTTTATTGACCAGTATGAATCTGCTAAGTTTGGGGAAATCGGCATTTCAGTCGGAGCTCAGAAAAATCTGGCCACCAATCCTGAGCAAGAAGCCCGAACCACCAGTGGTTGGCGCGACTGCCGCTTTGACCCGGCATCTGAAGAGGGGATCTACAGTACTGGCACTTGTGACTCAGGCGCGGGCGACCTAGCACTGGAAGTCGATCCGGCTACCGGCGTAGCACCCGATGCTAATACGCCTTATGTATTTGTGCCCAGCTCGTATTCGTACCGTCAGAATATTACAGATGATGACCGTGAGTCACTGTTTGGCGCGGTGCAGTGGCGGCCCAATGATAAACTGGAAATCAATATTGATGGCGAGTACTCCGACCGGGTGTTCACCGAAGTACGAAATGATTTAGTCTTTGCTGAAAGCCGTCGGATTGATGCCCCCAATGTCGCCGCTGAAGACCATATTGCCGGTGATCTGGTGGTAACTGAGGGCGGAGCATTGCGTAGCTTTACCAACGAGCAACGGATTGAAACGCACAGTCATTACCAAGAAAGGCTGGAAGAATACACCGGCGGCGGCATCAACATTAAATACAATGTAAGTGATGTACTGCGCGTATCGGCCGACTTTTCTACGTCTAAAACGGAACGTCGAGAGAACATCATTCAAACCCGTTTGCAATCAGAGCCTATTGATATTTATGGCAATGAGGTAGTAGGCGCTGACGATGATGGCAGAGTAGAAACCCGCACGGATATTATGCAAAACGGTGCGCTGATACCTACTTTCACTGTACAGAACTTTGACGTAACTAACGCTGACTTATTTGCAGATGCAGCGCGCACCCGGGTAGATTTAAACCAGTTTAGAAATAACAAAATTGACGCCTTTAGAACCGATTTTGACTACATTCCCGACATTGATTTCTTACGAAGCATAAAAGGGGGGTTGCGCTATTCACAACTGGAATATGAAAGTGTGCCGCGGGTAAGAGATGAATTTACTTTTGATGATGAAGCCATCGCTGGTGCCAGTGAAGCATGCCGTAACAGCAGTTTCCCTGAATCAGGCTTTTTATCGGCAGTTTCCGGTGGCCAGCCACTAATTACCAACGTGGATGAAAGCGGCAATGTCATTGAGCAGGGTACCGGTAATGCCTATGCCACGTTTGACCCGCTTTGTCTTGCCAGTAACCTGCTTGGCGATGATCCTTCAGTACCTGCCCCGCGCGATACTATAGAAAATGTAGAGGTTGAAGAAGATACGTTTGCTGTGTATTTACAGGCTGACTACGACACCTTTATTTCAGGCTATGGCGTTAGAGGTAATTTCGGGGTGCGTTATGTGCAGACTGAAGTTAACTCGGCAGGCTTACGTGGTGCGCTGACCGCGGTGTATGATGATGAAGGCGGGTTAAGCGATATTGTGGAAGACGGCAGCGAACTGACCCGGATTGAAGGCGGAAGCGACTACAGCGAGTTTTTACCCAGCTTTAACCTAGTTGTCGATTTAACCGAAGAAGTTATTGTGCGTGGTGCTCTATACCGTGCGTTATCCAGACCGAGCCCGTCGGATTTGGGCTATGGACGTAGCTTTTCTGGGTTAAGCTCTGATAGCGCAAACGACTCGTTAAATGATGCAGTAGGCTTGGCAGTGGCCAACGGTAACCCATCGTTAGAGCCGCTGTTATCGTGGAATGCGGATACCGCCGTTGAATGGTACGCCAATGACGATACTATTTTGGCTTTGGGGCTTTATTACAAAAGCTTTGAAGGTGGTTTTGAAAATACCTCTGCGGTGGAAACTTTTACCGTTGACGGGCAGGACATCGATACCATCGTTACTACGCAGCAAAAAGATGATGACACCAGTACTATCTATGGCGTAGAAATTACCGCCTCTCATTCACTTAGCTATTTAGATAGCTGGCTACGTGGCTTCGGTGCCAAGATTAGCTACAACTATTCAGATTCAGACTTTGAGTTTGAAGATGCCCAGTTTGGAGCTTCATCTGTTTACGACGGCGACACGGAAGTGGAACGCGTCGGTATTGTGCCACCGGCAAACCTATTCGGTTTCTCCAAACATGTCCTGTCTACACAGGTGTATTACGAGATGGGTGGATTTAGTGCCGCGCTGAACTACAAGTACCGTAGCGAGTATTTCCAGCAATTTATATCAACCCCCGGCAACTTGCGTTATGTAGGGGATACCGGCGTATTTGAAGCGCGTATGTCATACCGTATTAACGAGCACTTAAAAGTGTCTGTGGAAGCAATCAACCTGTTTGATGAGCCACGTCGTCAATACAATCCTCAAATGGAGAATTTCTCTGAGGTGAATGTCTACGGGCCGCGGATGTTTGCTGGCATACAGTATCGCTATTAACCGCGATAAGTATACGCCCCGGTTGAAACCGGGGCGTATTGGTTATGTTTAACTTAAGCAGTCATGGTGGCTTATACATGCTGCTCCATCATTTCATTACGGAGATCCCGCTATGATTTTACAAGACCGGGTCATTATTGTTGCCGGCGGTGGACGTGATATTGGCGCCGCCTGTGCTTATGACATTGCTAAAAAAGGCGCGAAAGTGTTAATTACCTACCACGCCAGCGCCGAAGGTGCGAATAAGGTAGTCGATAACATCAAACAAAGTGGCGGCCAGGCAGAAGCGATTCAAGCCGACCTGACCAACCCGCAACAGGTGGCCAGTTGCGTAGCACAAACACTGGAGCTGTTTAATAAAATAGATGGCTTGGTACATGTCGCGGGTGGCTTGATTGCCAGAAAGAAAATTACTGAAATGAGCCTGGAGCATTGGCGTCATGTAATGGACGTTAATATGACCTCTCTGTTCTTAATGTCGCAAGCGGTAATCCCGCATCTTTCGAACAAAGGCAGTATTGTCACGTTTGCCTCGCAGGCGGGACGTGATGGCGGCGGCGGGGCAGTTCCCTATGCTAGCTCTAAAGGCGCAATCATGACATTTACACGCGGGCTGGCAAAAGAGTTAGGCCCAGATATTCGGGTTAACAGCGTGTGTCCTGGCATGATCAGTACCGGCTTTCACGATACCTTTACCCCCGATGAAGTCCGTAAAAATGTGGCCCAGGCCACGGTTTTAAAAAGGGAAGGCGAAGCCTCGGAAGTGGCCTCTCTGGTATCCTTTCTATTGAGCGATGAAGCCTCGTATATTACGGGTGCCAATATCGACATTAATGGCGGGCTGGTGTTCTCTTAACATCGGCTCAACAACAGGCAGTGTGTAATGCAGGTGTCCCCTGCAATTTCGTGTGAAGTAAGCCCTTCTATTTCAGAAGGGCTTTTTTATACTCGCCGCATAATTGGTAATATTATTAATGTGAAATTGGTTGACAAATTGTCGCCCAATTATTAAATTGGCTATACAGTTACAGCATGCTCACTGACTTATTGACATTGATACTGACTTTGCTTTGAGCTGGAATGCTAACAGGCTATGGCCGTCATTGGCTGTAATTTCCTGTTATGTCGCGCACATTACGCGCAAATGAAAAAGCGGCTATATGTATTTTAGCGATAATTAGGTTATGCGCAGTGACGCACAGGTAGCAAGCGATACCCACTAGATAATAGCGAAATTAAAAAATAGTACTCATAGAAGTACCCTACGTAAGCAACGGGCTTCCTACAGGAAGCCCGTTTTATTTCTACATCGCTATTGTATTGAATATGCTTAAATGCAGCAGAGAATGGAGTCTGAGACGTTTATTGCGGCGCCGGTGATGCACTATGCCTGTTCTAAACCCCATACTACGCTTATACCCGCCTTGTTATTATTTACAGCCAGATAAACAGGTACACCTGTTCTTATCGTATTACCGTAAGTGTGAAATAGAATACAAGCCGCGGGTTTCATCCGTCTTCCGTTTAATCTCTTCCAGCGCTTTAGCTTCGCTAGCGTCAAATAAAGCATTGATGAGACGATTAAAATGATTATGCATAGCTTTGCGAGCGGCCGCTGAATCGTGGCTGGCTATGGCATCGTAAATCTGGGTGTGCTCTACCATACGCTGTTCGCTGCTTTGCGAGCATACGCCGTCATAAGAGTTCACAATTTGCGGCACATTGCGCCGTAGATTCCATAAATTTTCAACGCTATTAAGTAGCGCATTATTACGCGTAGCATTTGCAATAATCTCGTGAAACCGCTGATCAGCGGCATCTGCCAGTTTCGGGTTTTTCATCTCAACCAGGGTTTGATGTAGCGCTTTAAGCTCGCCATCCTGAATAGTTGTGGCCGCCAGCGCGGCCGCTTCACCTTCGATTAATGCCCGGGCCTGGGTTAACTCAAACGCACTGATTGGTTTGCTTAAGTGGTCAGGTTTCTTCTGTTTGAGCACATACACGCCCGAGCCGGTTTTAACTTCCACCCGCTCTCGCACTTCCAGCGCAATAATCGCTTCACGAACTGTGGGACGACTGACGTTATTGGTCTCGGCCAATTCCCGCTCAGGGGGTAATCGACTGCCAACGGGGTACACGCCAGCATCAATCATTGCTTCTAAATTATCTACGATGGACCAGAAAAGCCGACGCGCTTTCATGCTAAATACCTATCTTAAAAACCGGTGGTCATAACCATTCTCTACAATTGTAGTCCGAAACCTTTTACCAGCGCAAAGCGCGGTCAGGCAAGGGTTCTAATAGCTAAGCCCATGCGATAAACCAAATTGGTAATACAGATATAGCACATATTGTAAAATAAGTTAAAGAAATTGGTTGTATTGTTGAATTTCATTGGTTAGATTTGTATGTAGAGAATGTAACACACATGTTATTTATTCGGGTAGGTGCTGATGCCAATTTCCACCACCTACCGCATTTGAATTTGCACCATTCGGTGCGCAAGGGTTTCAGGGAGACATTTTATGCGAGCATGGTTTCAACCACTGGTAGTCGCGATGAGTGTGGCCACAGCATTTGGTTCAAATACTGTGATGGCCGCCGACTATCTGGTCGACAATCCACAAGACTTCAGACAGCAGCAAAAGCAGTTACAGCCTGGAGATACCATGATTCTGGCAGATGGCGACTGGAAAGACTTTGAAGCCCGCTTTGAAGCCAAAGGCACTGCTGATGCCCCTATTACTCTTACGGCGCAAACGCCTGGTAAAGTGCTTATCAAAGGTGTGTCGAATTTGCGTATTGGCGGCGAGCATCTGATTATTAAAGGACTGGTGTTTACCGAAGGGCATTCGCCTACCAGTGAGGTGGTTTCTTTCCGCATAGATAAAGATACCGTTAGTAATCATGTGCGAGTGACTGAGCTGGTCATCGACAACTTTTCTAACCCGGATCGCTTTGAGTCAGATTACTGGGTAGGAATTTATGGCAAGCATAATCGTCTTGATCACAGCCATCTGGCGGGTAAACGCAACCAGGGCGTAACGGTAGCGGTTCGTCTTAACAGTGAACAAAGCCAACAGAATTATCACCGTATTGATCATAATTACTTTGGCCCCCGGCCGGAGCTAGGTTCGAATGGAGGGGAAACCTTACGTATAGGGACCAGCCACTATTCGCTTACATCATCGTTCACTACCGTTGAGAACAACGTGTTCGACCGGTGTAATGGTGAAGTGGAAATTATTTCAGTGAAATCTGGTGATAATAAACTGCTGAACAACACGTTTATTGAGTCGCGTGGCACGCTTACGCTACGCCATGGCAACAATAATACGGTTAGCGGCAACGTATTCCTGGGCAATGGGGTGGCCAATACCGGAGGCGTACGGGTGATTAATAAAGGCCAGGAAGTTGCCAACAATGTTTTTGTAGGGGTGACCGGCTACCGTTTTGGAAGCGCATTAACCGTCATGAATGGAGTGCCAGATTCACCCATCAACCGTTACCATCAGGTAGAAAATGCCAATATTCATCACAATACCTTTTATAACGTAAGCAATTTACAGTTTGCTGCCGGTTCTGACGATGAGCGCAGTGCCGTGCCGGTAAGCAGTAAATTTACCCACAATCTGGTCGTCGCAGATGATGCCACCACCGAATTTGCAGCATTTGATGATGTTAGCGGCATTACCTTCGCTGACAATCTGGCAACCTTTAAGCCAGTTAAACCTTTTGCGCAGGGATTCACCCAGGTTGAAGTGGATGCTCCCAATAAAGGATGGCCGGCTGCTCAGTCGGTAAATCGTCAGCAGGTGGGTGCCAGTGCAGATACCAAAGCCATGCACAAAGATGAAGTTGGCCCGTCGTGGTATGCCAAGCCCGCTGCGCAGACCGAATTTGACAGTGGCGCCAGCCACACTGTAACGCCGGGGCAAAATGCGCTGTTCGATGCGGTAGAACGTGCCGCTGATGGGGATGTGTTAGTTCTGTCAGCAGGGCATTTTAATGAAGAAAAAATCATCCCTGTAAATAAGACGCTGACCATCCGCGCCGCCGAAGGAGAGGAGGTCGTTATTGCGCCTGCCCGCGGCACATTATTTGAAATTGACAATGGCGGTAGCCTTGCCATCGATGGTCTTACCCTTACCGGAGAAAATGCCCCCGATAGCGCAGGCAATACCCTGATACGCACGCTCAAATGGGGCATGTTGAAAAACTACCGGCTGGTGGTGAAAAACACCACAGTAAAAGCATTAGACATTAATCACTCCTTTGATTTTTTTGCGGCCGGCGCGCGCAGCTTTGCCACCTCAATCGATATCCAAAACAGTACCTTCGAGAATATTACCGGCCACGTTTTGCGCTTGAATCAGGAGCAGGATGATCTGGGCATATATAATGTTGAGCAGCTCACCATAACCGGGTCTGAATTTACCGATATACAGGGGGCCTTGGCGTTAGTTTATCGCGGTGGCACTGATGAAAGCACATTCGGGCCGCAGGTTCATATAACCGAGAATACGTTAACGAATGTGGGGCACGGCAAGCGTAACAAAGCGCAGGCCAGCCTATATTTTCACGGTGTGCAGCAAGCGATGGTTAAACAAAATAACTTTGTATCGGCGGCGGCGCTACGGGTAGAGGAAACGGTAGGCGAACCAACCACCGAGCTGAGTAAAAATAGTTTTAAACAAACAGGTCAGCCCGAAGTCATTAACTTTTTAGCTACCGCAGGGGGCAAATAATGAAACAGCCTAAGACAATGCTAAATGCGGTGATCAATTTTTTCTTATTGCTTATGTTATGTGGTGTGCTTAGCTGGCAGGCAAAAGCCACCGTGTTAATTGATAATGAGGATGTCAAAGCGATGCGTGAAGCGGCTGGCCAATCAGGTCGGTTTGCCGAGGCTTATCAGCAGTTGCGTAAGCAAATGGATAAGGTGATAGCACAACCTACAGATGTTCCTGTGCCAGTAGACGCAGGTGGCGGCTATACCCATGAGCAGCACAAACGTAATTATCAGAATATGTATCAAGCCGGGCAGTTATATTTACTGAGTGGCGATAAAAAATATGCTGATTATGTCACCAAAATGTTGCTGGACTATGCGGCACTCTATCCCACGCTACCTCGTCACCCTCAACGTAAAAGCAGCAATGAAGGCAAGTTATTCTGGCAAGGATTGAATGAAGCGGTGTGGTTGGTGCACACCATCCAGGCATACGATTTTATCAAGGACTCTCTGAGCGAGGCACAGCGCCAGACTATTGAAAAAGGTGCCCTGCGGCCGGTGGCTACCTTTTTGTCGGTAGAGTCTCCCCATACCTTCAACAAAGTACATAATCATGGCACCTGGGCCAACGCGGCGGTGGGCATGACAGGTTATGTGATAGGCGAACCTAAATGGGTTGAATGGGCGTTGTACGATTTGAACGAATCCGGTAAGGGCGGCTTCCTTAAGCAACTTCAACAGCTGTTTTCGCCAGACGGCTATTACACAGAGGGGCCTTATTACCAGCGCTATGCGTTAATGCCGTTTGTAACCTTTGCCAGTGCCATTGAACAAAACGAGCCCGAGCGTAAGATTTTTGAGTACCGGAACGGCATTCTGGAAAAGGCCATTCAAACCACCATCGAGTTAAGCTACAACGGTTTGTTTTTCCCCTTGAATGATGCCATCAAATCTAAAGGTATCAGTACGATAGAGCTAGTGCACGGCGTTGCGCTGGCCTATCAGTTAACCGGCGATACGCGCTTTTTGGATATTGCGAAGCAACAGGACACCGTATTACTTACTCCTGCCGGGTTAGCGGTCAGTCAAGCGCTGGATAATAACGAAGCGACTGCCTACACCATGCCCTCTCGCGTATATCTTGATGGGCCTGACGGAAAGCAAGGTGCGCTGGCAGTATTGCGGGCACATACCAAAGATAAACCCGCGGTTGTGTTTAAAGCTACCTCGCAGGGTATGGGCCACGGCCATTTCGACAAATTAACCTGGCAGTTTTACGACAAAGGCAATGAAATCGTCAGTGACTATGGTGCGGTACGCTTTTTAAACGTGGTAACAAAAGAAGGCGGGCGCTATTTACCTGAAAACACGTCTTACGGCAAACAGTCGATTGCCCACAACACGATGGTGGTGGATGAAACCAGTCATTTCAATGGCAAAGTAAATGTGGCTGACCGCTATGCGCCCACCTTGTTATTTGACCAGCATGGCGATGACCTTCAGATAGCCGCGGCCAATATCGATACCGCTTACCAAGATACGATGTTGCAACGGGTTATCGCGTTAGTAACGGTTGCTCCAGGTAAGACGCTGGCAGTAGATATTATTAGCGGGAATAGCCCGTCTGAACATCAATACGATGTTCCCCTGCATTATCAAGGCCAGTTGACGTATATCAACCAAGCGGTAAATAGCTACAGCAAAACCATGTCTGCGCTGGGCGATGCGAATGGTTATCAGCATCTATGGTTACAAGGAGAAGCGCCATTTGAAAATCAGCCCGCGCAAGTTAGCTGGCTAAATGACAATGGTAAATTCTATACGCTGACCACCGCACCCCTGCAAGGCAAAGTCATGTTTACCCAAATTGGAGCGGGCGACCCCAACTTTAATCTACGCAATGAAAAAGCGGTAATCGTACGCCAGCGCGGACAATCTGCCCGGGTCGTCTCGGTATTAGAACCCCATGGTAGTTACGATGCCGCCAAAGAACAGACGGTGGCTAGTACGCCAGACGTTGCCTCAGTCGCTTATGGTGAAAACAACGGCGTAAGCTGGGTGCAAATTACGTTAAAAGATGACCAGCAGCATATGTTGGCCTATCGCACCGCAGAGGCTGCCAACAAGGTTAGCTTTGCAGTGAACGGTCAGCAATACACACTTACCAAGCATGCCCAGCTGTTCAAGAACATTAAATAAGGACAACACGGATGACGCAGCAACAAAGTGCCTTATGTAGGTTTGCCAGCGCCCCTCCGGTGGAAGACCGGGGTAACGACCTTAAGCGTCAAATGCTGGGATACAACAATAAATTAACAGCAGTAAAGATTGGGTTTGCACCGGGGGCGGAAGGGTACGTACACGCTCACCGTCATTCACAGGCCTCGCTGGTAGTGGACGAGTTCCAGGTGATGGTAAATGGTGAAACCAAGACAGTGGGCCCGGGCGATAGCTTGTTTGTTCGGCCCCATGAAGATCACGGTGCAGTATGTCCTACCGGTGGCATTCTGATTGATACATTTAGCCCGGCCAGAGAAGACTTCCTTAAGGAGTGACACCATGAAATTACGTCGATTACGCTGGTGCGTAATATCGCTGGTTGCGCTGGCGACCATAATTAACTACATCGATCGTACGGCAATCTCAGTAATGTGGCCGGGAATAGCGGATGATCTGGGGATGGATAGCTCAGATTATGCCAATATTATGAGCGTTTTCCTGGTCGCATACGCGGTTGGCCAGGCGCTGTTTGGGCGTATCTTTGATGCTATCGGCACCCGTCTGGGGTTTGTGCTATCGATTGTTGTGTGGTCGGTATCCATTGCCCTGCACGCGGTGGCTACCTCGGTTACCTCATTTGCCATTTTTCGGGTATTACTTGGCTTGGGTGAAGCGGGTAACTGGCCTGGCGCGACCAAGGCGAATGCCGAGTGGTTTCCGGTAAAAGAGCGTGCCCTAGCCCAGGGGATATTTGGTGCCGGTGCATCTATGGGAAGCATCATCGCTCCTCCGCTTATAGCCTTTTTATATGCTTTTTATGGCTGGCAAGCGACCTTTATGATTATTGCTGGTTTAGGTGCTTTATGGATAATTCCGTGGGTTATTTTGGTAAAAAGCGGCCCAGATAGCCATCCCTGGATCACTGAAGACGAACGCAATTATATATTGAAAGGCCAGATTGCAGAGTCTGCACAAGCCCACGACGAGTACGTTCCTACGCTGAAACAGCTATTGTCACATCGTCAAAGCTGGGGAGTAATCGGTGCGCGTTTCTTCATTGAACCAATCTGGTGGTTGTTTGTTGCCTGGTTGCCATTGTACCTGAACGACAAATTTGGCTTTGATGTTAAAGCTATCGGCGCCTCTGCCTGGATACCGTATTGCGGCGCTGCCGTGGGAGCCTTATTTGGTGGCTGGCTAGTGGGCCGGTTTCTTACCGCAGGCTGGAGTGTCACTAAAGCACGGCGTGCAGTTATTTCACTGGGCGCAATTACCATGTTGCCGGCACTTATTGCTACGTCAGTAGCCAGCACCCCAGGGGTCGCTATTGCCCTTATTACCGTCATACTATTTGGCTTTCAGGTAGCCATTAATAATATTCAAACATTGCCCAGCGACTTTTTCACTGGCCGCAGTGTGGCTTCACTCGCTGGGATAAGCGGAGCAGTGGGGGTTATTAGTGTTATCACGGCGATTCAGCTTATACCTATTATTACCCGGGACGGTACGTATTACCCACCGTTCTTTATTCTGGGCGCTTGCCTGGTACCGCTGATGCTGTTTGCGGTATGGTTTATAGCTGGCCCCATTCGCCCGGTAGGGCCTAAAGGAACGTTGCCAGTGGATACTCGCGCAGACGAAACTAATTCGGAGAAACAACCGTGAAAATAGGATTTATAGGCGAGTGCATGGCCGAGCTGAGCCAAGCCGGCGACGGCTTGTTAAGGCAGGCATTTGCAGGCGATACCTACAACAGCGCGGTCTATTTAAAACGCACGTTTAGCCAGTGTGATGTACAGTTTATTAGTGGCCTGGGCACCGACAGTATTAGCCAGGCGATGTTAGATAGCGCCACTGCCGAGCAGGTGGGTACCGAGCTTATTGGCAGAACCGATAAGCTAACCATTGGCTTGTATCAAATACATACCGACCCACAAGGGGAGCGCTCGTTTACCTACTGGCGTAGTAACTCTGCGGCGCGGCAAACCTTATCGCTGATGAATGAGGATGCCAAACACGCATTGTGCAGTATGGATATGGTGATGTTTAGCGGTATTACTCTTGCTATATTGCCGCCGCCAGAGCGCGAAGCGTTGTGGGCTTTGTTAGATAACCTGAAGCAGGCCAATGTAAAACTGGTCTTTGATATAAATTATCGGCCAGCCTTGTGGACCAATCGTACAGAAGCGCAGCAATCGGTAAAACGCGGTATTGAATACGCCGATATTCTGTTGCCCGGCGTGGAAGATTTCAGCCAGTTGTTTGAACTGACAAAACTGCCCGACATTATGGCTTTTTGCCAGGCCGGTGGAGCGACCGAGATTGTCTTAAAAAATGGTGCTCAGGAAGTACATTTGTATGGCGATGATTCCGCGCGCACCGTGACTATTGAGCCGGTAAAAAAGGTTGTTGATACCACCTCTGCAGGTGACGCATTTAACGGCGTGTATCTGGGGGCCAGGCTAAGCGGTTTTACAATGGAACAGGCAACCCAACAGGCCGCAGCATGTGCCGGTTTTGTTATTCAGCATCGCGGTGCCATTGTCGACGCCTCTCAGTACCAGACTTTTGTTGCACAGCTGCGTCAAGCATAAGCACTGTGCCTCTGTTTATTTAACTGTAAAGGATACCTATGAATACAATATCTTCCATGATGGGGGAGCAGCGTGTACTGCCTATCATACAGGCCAATAACGAAGACGAAGGTCTTAATATTGCCCGAGCCATTCATGCGGCCGGTATTAACGCAGTCGAAGTGGTTTTACGAAGCGAGCGTGCTGCGCAGGTCATCACGGCCATCAAGCAAAACGTGCCCGAGATGATTGTCAGTGCAGGTACGGTGGTAGATGAAGCCAGTTACGTAAAAGCGGTAAACGCAGGCGCTGATTTTATTATTACACCAGGGTTCAGTCCGGCATTGCTGGACATTTTATCCGGCAGTGAAATTCCTACGTTACCCGGGGTGGCCAGTGTGGCTGAAATCATCGTGGCGCGCGAGCATGGCTATCGCGAACTGAAGTTCTTTCCAGCAGGTATTGCTGGCGGGCCAGCTTTCTTGAAAGCCGTTCAAAGCCTGTTTCAGGATACCCGATTCTGTCCAACGGGCGGCGTTTCAGGTGATAACTATGAAGATTATCTAGCCTTGAATAATGTATTTGCTGTGGGCGGCACTTGGGTGGTTAAACCACAGTGGGTGAAAGACGGCCAGTGGGATGAAATTACGCAGGCGTGCAAAGCCGCTAAATAGCGTTTCGCTATCCTAACCCCAAGGCCTGCCCGGTAAGGGGTAATCGTATTATCCGCTTGGCAATATCGAAAAAACCGGCGGGTAATACCGCTCATATTTCATTATATTTTACCCTTGTTCCTAGCGTTAATTATGAAGGTAGGATAATGAAAGTATTGAAAATAGCATCGGCGCTTGGGGTGCTGATGCTGTCGGGTACGGCGTTTGGTCAAGCGTGTGAAACAACGGTGCTGGCCACCGACGCGATGAAATATGATACCAAGCATATTGCCGTGCCTGCCAGTTGCAAAGCATTTACTGTGACACTAAAACATACTGGCCGCCTGGCAAAAAGCGTAATGGGGCATAACTGGGTATTAACCCAACCTGATCAGGCGCATGCGGTAGCCTCTGATGGGATCAGTGCAGGGCTCGCCAATAACTATCTGGTGGCTGACGATAAGCGGGTTATCGCTGCCACCAAGGTTATTGGCAGCGGTGAAGAGGCCTCTGTCACTTTTGATGTCGATACCTTAAAATCTGACCAGCCATATACATTCTTTTGCTCTTACCCAGGCCATATCAGCATGATGTTGGGAGAGCTGGAGGTAGTGTCAGCCCAATAAGCCAACTGGTTTTAGTGGTCTAACCAATGATAATTTGCTAACGTTAACATGTTGTTAATAATCATGTTGACGTTATGCGCATCCATACGCTGCAAGGGTATATACAAAACATTTTTCTGGTTGAAGAGCCGCAGGGGCTATTGCTTCTGGACGGTTGTAGCCGGGCAGATGTAGATAAGGTATGTAGGTTTATTACCCACGATATGGGCAGGCCCCTTACCGATCTGAAACTCATTGTGGTTACCCACATGCACCCGGACCATGCTGGCGGGGCGCATCGGCTTCGTAGGTTAAGCGGGGCGACGTTGGCGGCGCACCCAAAAGCCGCTGTCTGGTACGCCGGTATTGCGGGACGCACGGCGCATCTTATTGATGTTGCTTTAATGTACTGGGTGGCCCAGCGTCTCGGCAAAACCCGTCGTAAAGCATGGTATGCGCCGATTTTAACGCCCGATATTTTGCTCACCGATGAACAACCGCTTCCCGGCTTTACTAACTGGCAGGTAATTTATACTCCCGGGCATACTGACCATGATTTATCGCTGCATCATCTGCCCACAGGTGAACTGTACATAGCCGATTTATTAGTGCGGGTGAAAGGGCAATTACACCCGCCGTACCCCATATGCCACCCTAATCAGTATCGTCGTTCTTTATTAAAAGTGTCACAGCTTAAAGCTAACACTTTGTTTTGTGCCCATGTATCTCCGCTCGATGTGCAGGAAATACCTTTTGAAACCATTATTGCCAATGCACCCGTACTGCCAAAAAACCATTGGCATGCGGCGAAGAACCGTATTTGGAAGAAAATAAAAATGGCCGGTTAGCGAGGCTTATGCGGTTTATACATCGGTTCAGCCCGTTCGCCGGTCAGACCAGCTGTGTTTTTCTACAACGCCGCATTCGCTATCGTATTTAAAGACCATTAATCACGTCTAACGACCGCATTTCACTTTATCCTCCCAATAAAAACTAGCCTTATTAGTATGAATTTGGTGTCAGGGCGCACAGCCCGGCATCTGTAATTAATAACAAAAAAAGTTTTGTACCAGCCACAGTTTTAAACACGAAAATGATTTTCGGTTAAGCGGTCTGACATTGTTTGCTAGAGCGCTTGGTAATAAATGGAATTGGGTTAACAACTACCTGGCTGCCAGTATTCATTTAAAAGATGAAATAACCCTGGTAAGAAACCAACTTAAAAAGGATCTACAAGATGAAAGTTACCCAGACAGCAGCACTTAAAACCCCATTTGGCATGGCTGGCACTGCGCAGCTACAAGTGGTTGGCGGCCCAATTTGTGTAGTGATGATAGTTATACCGGCATAACGTAAAACGAAGTCTGCCGGTCAGCCCCGGTGCGAAGGGGGCGTTTAACATTGCGCCTGCTTTTGGAACCAAAGGGCTGACCGACAAGTTACGACGTGGGGGGTAAAATAATGAAAAAAAATGAACAAATAGAACAATTTTTCCGCCACCATGCAGCGCGTAAAAGCAGCCAGGAACGGGTCGAAAGTATACGTACACGTAATGGCAGGTTACCTATTGTAGCAGCGTTAAATAAAGCATTCGACGGCGCCGTCGCCCCAGAGCCGGAAACGTTAAAGACGCTACTGGCCACGCACTCAACCGACACCTTAGCGTACCTAACTACAACCACTATTGAGCATATGAGTGAGGATAGCTTTTACTTTTTGCCGATGGCCGGCCACTCAACTTATTTTGCTCACCGGATCATTATAAAAAGCACCGCAGATTATGACCTAAGCCTGGATTTTATCGACCCGGCGTTGCTTAAAAAATACAAAGCGCAAAGCAAAGCTAATTTACAACAGCGCGGTATTACCTTTTTTGGTCGCGAAACATTGAGTTATTTTATTCATGCTGGCGATATGACCATTAGTAAGTGGACCCATCCTAAAGCAATTACTGATTTACAGGGCATGCGTTGCCAACTGCAAGAACAGCAGACCCTTACCGATGGTGATGTGGTGCATTGCCAGAACAACCAGACTTTTATGTTTGATAACGCATCCAGTAGCGCGGTTATTATGACCCTGGAAATTAAACGCGCTATGTTACCGGTCAGCCTGATTTTTAGTGCTGCAGACCATACATTGCGGTTTCAAAACCCCTCTAACGAGGCAGACTCACGTATTCAGTTGTGCATGGCGATATTAACCAAACTTGATTATGTCAAAGCAATACCGACACTAAAAACGTTTTTAGACCACCCGCAACACTTTATTCGGTGGTATGCAATGCAGCAAATTTTAGCGTTGGACGCCCTTGAAGCACTAAGCGAGTTGGCCGATATGGCTACCCGCGACCCGCACCAGGAAGTAAGACAGGCTGCTAAAGAAACCTTATTAATGATTCAACAGCAAGGGTATGAGCATGCCTGTTAGTGTGAATCTTGACCATATTACCGAGTCTATTTCATTAGACGAATGTTATGAGTTGCTCATTGAAAGTAAATTTGATCCGGCTGACGAGGAAAGCTTTCTAGCTGTTGCGCCGCTACTGAAAAAGTTGAACAACAACAAAACGTTTTTGGCCGAGACCCTGATAGATGAGCTAGCGGGCACCAGTAAACTCGCCGGCCAGCATAATCAGTACACACCGCAGGTACTGTTGCTAAAAGCGCCAAATAGCGCAACCAATTTTTTTATCAGAGCCAATATCTGGCTGGCTAAAGATGATCCTATGCTACAGCTGGCGGGGGAAAAGTCGTTTTTTTATCATGTGCCGCACGATCATAATTTCAATTTTCTGACTGCCGGCTATTTGGGGTCAGGTTATGAAAGTGACTATTACGAATATGACTTTTATAACGTGGAAGGTTATCCCGGCGAGCCAGTAGATTTGCGTTTTATTGAACGCAAAAAGTTGCAGCCTGAACAAATCATGCTGTACCGGGCGCACAAAGATGTCCACAAGCAGTTACCGGCGGATGAGTTATCTGTGTCGCTCAATATTATGCCCTCAGATATGTTTGCTCACCTTAAGCCGCAGTATGTATTTAATGCGCAGTGTACGAAGATAGAGCGGCCGACGGCAACATCGAATTCTTCTACCGAGCCTGCCATGCATTTCATTGCGCGCTGCGGCGGTGAAGCAGGGCAGCAGTTTTTAGAAAATATGGCGCGTAACAGTATTATTGAAGAAGACCGGGTTAAAGCAGTGAAAGCGATGACGGCAATGCATGACAGCCCGGAAGGCAAACTCGCCACATTGCAGGAGTACGGCTTTAGTTCGGGATCAAATCTGGTGCGGTCGATGGCCTATGAACATGCTCGCTCGCTTGCACTGCTATGAAGTTAGACGCGAATTAACAATATTGAGTTAGTAATAGCACCATAAACGAATTTTACCTTGCCGGCATCAAACAGGTGCAGACCAGGTAGACAATGTGTTCCAACCACTGTAAGACTTTTGCTCCACGCAAGGCCCTCAACACGGATTGTTGCAGGGCTTTTTTTATCCTTCGCCTACACCAAAAATCACCCATTTCTTCCGTTTTTCACATTCTGATTCCAGCTTGGATCGGATCTCGTTAGGCTTATGCTGTTAAAAAAAGGATGCCTTGACATGAAAACTACGCCTTCGTCTTACTCTCCAGGACACGCCTTCATCGATACTTTCGTGGCCCCGACAGAACTTTTTGCCCGGTTTAAAACCAGTTTACCCTGGGCTAAATGGGGTGCAGTGATGTTATTTGCCGTGGTGCTACTTAGTAATATCTATTTTTTCAGTATGATGTCATCGCAATGGTTGTTAGACCAGCAAATGGCCCAGGCAGGCTATTTAAGTGCCAGCGAGCGCCCCCAGGTTGAAGCCATGCTTAAGTCGCTATTACCGTACACCGGCATATATATGGGCATCAGTAATGTGCTGGCGATAGTATCGCAAATTTTATTGTTGGGGCTGGCCTATTGGCTATTGCAATCGTTTATGTTGCGCCAGGCCCAGTTCACTTTGTGGCAATGGGTTAATGTCGTGATTGTGTGCCAGTTACCCTGGATAGCCAACTATCTGGGCTTGGCTCTATTAACACTAAGTGCGGCAGATCATAATTTGCCGTTGTCGATGCTGGAGTATGCTTCATTAAATCAGCTGTTCCTGCATTTAGACCCCCATACGGCCTTATACCCTTTGGCCAGTGAAATTAATCTATTTCATTTTTGGAGTCTCGGACTGGTCGCTACAGCGGTACATCGGTGTCTGCATGTTAGCTGGTTTGCCAGTATTGTGTTTGCGGCAATCCCCTATGCTATGTTAGCTGTAGCGTGGGCAGGTATTGCCTGAGCAGGATAATCGCCACATGAGTAAACCCCATCGTTAATTCAACACTATTGCGGGTAGCCGTTTATCGTACTTTCGCCATCGTTTCTATCGCGTTGATAAACACCGCTGTAACCATTACTGCTTATGTTTATTTAAGAGGACTGGCGGTAAATTGGCGATAAAAACGCGAATATGGCATTGGCGAAGTATTATCGCGGGCGGTTATCTGATTATGCAAGGCGTATGGCTTTGGTGTCCTTTGGCAGTTGTTGGTGCCGGTTTGGCCGGGGCGCTAACCCATGTTGGTGCGCCCCTGAAGAGCCCCGATGTACCATGGCAGGGGATGGTGTGGCCAGTAACAGGGCATACGTACTGGCCCTCACAACCTCACATTTGTATTGCTATGAGTTATCCGTTACCGGCAAAGGCTGGGTTCACACTTGCCCTGAACCTGGCTCATAAGGGGCTAACGTTAGCGCGTAGGCACCGTCGTTATGAAGCGGATACTGCATTGTTTCGCGCCTCAAAAAACAGTAATCTGCAAAGCCTGAATACACCTTTGACGCTATCAAAAGGGTCGCCGCTGAATACTGTCAATAAGGCTATCCCGCCGTCTTTTATTTCCACCGCCGGCAGAGAGCACTCACATGCAAAACATCACCACAGTATAAAACAGATGTTGATTATGCTGGCGGGCGGGTTGTGCTGGCTTACCGGAGCCCTTGCTATTATGCAGATTATCCGACTTTCAGCATGGCAGTACAGATTACCTGCGGGCTTAACAAAATCTTGTCATAGCGTTGACGGACCGCTAAAGCTGGGTGTGAAGGCAGCGAGTGTCACTCTGTGCGCGGCAATAACCGGTATTGCCGTAGTCTATGGCAGCAGCCTGGCGCTGCGGTGGTGGTTTCCTGGCAGTCCGCATTTGGCTATTCCTGTAAAAGAAGCGTTATGGGGGATTTTGACCAGTATTGCCGCCGGGGTAGGTTTTGCCATGATACTTGCGCACAATTGGTTAAGCCTGAGCCTATATCGCCCGGGGTATCACCGTGAATAACCTGGCCTGGGCGCCATCTTGGTTACGCCAGTTTGGTACGTACGCGGTAGGCACCAGTAAGCCTTATCGGGTAGTAATGTTGTTACTATTTGGGTTGCACTTTATTCTAACCTGGGCGGCTATGCAGTCGCTATTGGCCGGTACCGGCGAGTACGTGAATGCGGTGATTGCGCGGGCCTTACTGGAAGCCACGTTGTTTATTGCAGTCTGCCATTTTCTGGTACGCCCGTATTTACGGATGAACCTGGTAGGCACGAATTTACAGGCCACTTCCATAACGCTCTGTGTGTTTTATTTAATGGCGGTTTCCATTGTTTATTTTTATATCTCTTACTCATTAGGTAAGTTAGATTTTTTGACCGCCACCGATATGAGCCAGATCCAGGTACAGTCAGGGCAGATGGGACGGGAATTAGGTTTTATTGCCATGGTAGTAATGGGCAGCGCCCAGTCGTTAATTACGTTAAGTTTATGGAGTGTAGCCTATCTGGTATGGCATTTTCAGAAGAACAAACGTGAGTTGCAACACCAGATAAACCAAAGCCAGATTCAGCAATTAACCAATCAGCTTAGTCCGCACTTTTTGTTTAATAGCCTCAACAGTATCCGCGCTCTTATCTTTGCTGATCAGGAACGCGCAGCGGAGGTACTGACGCTGTTATCAGACTTGCTGCGTAGCCAGATGCATTCACAGCTAAAAACCCGTTCCACCCTGGGAGAAGAATGGCAACTTACCGGTAAGTATCTGGAAATTGAGAAAGTCAGGTTTGATGAGCGGTTAACGCTTGAGGTCGATTTAGCACCTGCCACTTTAGGCCAGGAAGTGCCTACGCTAACTTTGCTTACGTTAGCTGAAAATGCTGTGAAACACGGTATTTCCCAAAGCAGTCGGCCCGGTTATATTCGCCTGACCAGTTACCTCAGTGCCAGCCACAGTTGGTGTCTGGAAGTGGCTAACTCGCATTTTAATAGCCCGGGACAGCCGGGCACCCAGGTGGGCCAGCATAATGTTAAAAAACGCCTGGAGTTAGTCTATGGGCGCCAAAGTCGCTTTACGACCGAAGACGACAATCAGCAGTATCGAGTTCTAATGGAGTTGCCGTATGTTAAAAGTCCTGATAGTTGATGATGAGCGGCTCGCCCGGATGGAGCTTGAGCGTATGCTGGGGAAGTTTGATGACGTCGTGATTGCCGCCCAGGCAGCCAACGGCAACGAGGCACTAGCCGCATTACAGGTGCACCCTGTTGATTTGGTCTTTGTTGACATCAAAATGCCTGAGCTAGATGGCTTGGCCTTCGCCAGGGCAGTAGATCCCAAGGTCCATTTTGTATTTTGCACCGCTTATAGTGAGCACGCTGTACAGGCATACGAACTTAATGCCTTCGATTATATTGTAAAACCGGTGGCGCCGGCCCGCCTGGAAGCGGTTATTAATAAAGCCCGGCTTACACACGGCGTCCAGCCTGTGCAGCCCCAACCCCAGCCCGATTATTTGCCCGACGACCATGGCCTGTTACTTAAATTCGGGCATGACTTTAATATTGTAAGGCTGGCAGAGATCAGCCGATTTGAGTCTATCGGTAATCATGTGGCGGTTTATTCCTCGGCGGGCAAGTCGTATATACATGCCTCGTTATCCAAAGTGGAAAGTCGTCTTAATCCTTCTGCTTACTTTAAAGCCAGCCGTAGCGATATCGTGCGTATTAATAGTATTAGCCGTATTGAAGAGGGTATGGCTGCGGGTACATTCAGCCTGTTTTTAAAAGATGGCAGTGTAATAGAAGTAAGCCGACGTCAGGCCCAGCAATTGCGCAAAGTTTTTAGTATTGAGCATTTTTGAACCCTAGAATATCAGTAGCAGGGCCTACAACGCAGGCTCGGTAATAGGGCTATCGGTGTTTGCTTACTATTATTCAAAACCAATTTCGCGGATATCCAGTATAGACCTTTCGGTTGTCTGAAAAAAAAGTGCTACACAATATGACAGCAGTATTTCTTGTGCCTGGTGCAACCCCAGGGTTAAAAATGCTTCTGCAAACCTAAACTGCTGTGGCACACTGGCTTTAACCGTGGCAAAAGGAATCCCCTCGTCGATGTCGCAACGCCCATTATTAAAACATATACATGACCATTCGCTGCTGTTTACTGAACTGGCCAGCCTGCGCGATCAGGCTATCACCCAAATGGGGTTAAGCGGTTATCAGTTCCATAAAACCCCCAAGTTTTATGGCCCAAACGGTGAACGCCTCACGGTGGAGCCAGAACGCAGCATTGTACTACCAGAGCTGGATACGCTTAAAGATGTGCGCCAGGTACTTAAGCGCGCAGTGCCGAAGCTCACCGACGTACCGCATAGTGACGTGGGTTATCGATATCCCACCGCAGCATTAGCAGGCACCGATGCCCCGTTTATTAAACGGCTTCGCTCAGAGTATTTTCACCGAGTAGATGAAGACCGTAGTATTTGCCGACCGGTGAATTTATCGTTTGGTATAAAAAGCCGGGGTAAGGCAGATAATCGTTTGGAATACGAAGTCTGGATGCCGGATGACGATCCTATGCAGAACCCATTGCCTTTATTCATTGAGCGCTACGGGGAAGACTTACCCCTCGAGGTACGCCAGTTCGTACAACAACCTGCCAGGGTGCATGGCTGGATGGGGGTGAAACGGGCAGCGTTCGAAGCCATTTATTATAACCCGGCTGCACTTGGTGATATTGCTATATGTGTAGCGCTATCCGTTGATGCTTACAATATTGGCGCCCGGCCTGACTTGTCTTATAGCGAACAAGCTCAAAGTTCAATTGCGGCCAGTAATGCCGAGCTGGAGTGGGAAATAAACGGTTACTACGCCCCCTGCGATGCCTACCTGTCGCACGACGAGATTTGGCATGCTATTAACTATACGTTAGAGGCCGTAGGTAGCCCATTGGATGAGCATTATCATCCCCATATCATTCCGTCGCAGGAGAGCAAAACAGAGCGTATTCTATCCACCGTGATGGGCCTGGGTAGTAGCGCTGAAGAAATTGAACAGATGAACCTGCAACCCTGGGAATTTATGCAAACCACTAGTGAACGCCGGGTTAAAGCGCATGATCCGAGCCGCCATGTGAATTTTCTGGGGCGTTTAAACAGATTGTTTTATCAGCCGGAATTCCAGCTACCTTCAATTAACTATATTCACGACCTTATTGCTTAATAAGCCTCACGGTCGAATCCCAGGTTAAAATGGTCTGGCCAGCTTGCAAGGCTGGCCAGACAGGGCCTATAGCGATTCTATCGGCCGCGGGAAAATATAGTGAATGATCCTTATAGCCGTTGTAGGCTAATCTCTTATTAGGTTTTTCTTTTCACCAATCATTATGTTTGAAGAAGTTGCACTTGGCGGCATGTTATTCAGCCCGCTGGTCGTGTTGATTCCAATTGCGTTCTTGTTATCTGTCATTACCCGGCTGGGGCTTTATAAAACAGATCTTTACCAGCGAATCTGGCGTCCGGCCTGGTTCGAAGTGGCGTTGTTTGTTTGCTATCTGGCGGCAGTGGTTTTTATAGCGGGGAGTTAATCTATATATGGGTACCGTGATACGGATTATTATAACCTTGCTGGTGGTGGGGTTGGCCGTTTTGGCAGGGCGCTGGGTGTGGGATCATTATCTGTATTCGCCGTGGACGCGGGATGGCCGGGTCAGAGCAGACATTACGGTTATTGCCCCCGATGTGGCTGGATGGGTGACTAACCTGGCAGTGAAAAACAATCAGCAGGTACGTAAAAATGATGTGCTGTTTTCTATCGACGACGCCCGTTATCAGGGTGCGGTAGCTGAGCAGCAGGCGGCCATCGAGCATAAACAGCAGGTTTGGGAGCTGGCCAGGCATGAATATGAACGTCGCCGCGGACAAGAGGGCGACCAGGCCGTGGACCCCGAGCAACTTGAAAGCCGACGGATTAACGCGGAAGTCGCTAAAGCAGATTACAACCAGGCGGTCGCTAAGCTGCATATGCTGGAATTAAGTTTACGCCGTACACGCATAAAAGCACCACACACCGGCTCGGTAGTGAATCTGGATTTACGTGAAGGTAATTACGTGAAACAAGGCAGCCCGGTATTAGCCATAGTGAAAAGCGACTCTTACTATGTGACCGGGTATTTTGAAGAAACAAAATTGCCATTGGTGCATATTGGGCAGCGGGCCACCATAAAACTGATGAGCAGCGAGAAAAATATTACCGGACGGGTGGTGAGTATCGGACAGGCGATAGCCGATACCAGTATCGGGCACAATGAACAGTTACTTCCGCAAATTCAGCAAACGTTTAACTGGGTACGGTTAGCCCAGCGAATTCCCGTGGATATTGAACTTGATCCGGTGCCCAAAGATATTCGACTGGTCGCAGGGTCGACGGTGTCGGTACATTTGAATAAAGAATAACGCTTGTGCGACTGCATCCGTTAGCACTGACCTACATAAAACCATCCAAAGAGGCGTTGATTTTTGCCACTAAAGGGGTGTTATCCATGGTCATGGCGCTGTATATCGCGCTGTATTTTGACCTTGATAAACCCTATTGGGCGGTAGTCTCGGCAGTCTTTCTGCAAATCCGGCCTGAGGGCGGCATGGTGGTGGAAAAAACCGTTAGCCAAATCAGCGGAACCTTGATTGGCGGGGCCTATGGTATGTTTGTGCTCAACTATTTGCATGCTGCCCCTATCCCGGCGATGGCCGCGCTGGCCTGTTGGTTAGGGCTAAACTCGACATTATCAGCCATGGTGCGCCGGGTTAATTTTATCTATTTTTTTGCTATGGCCTGCGTTACACCTTGTATTATTGTTTTACTAACCATGGTTAAGCCGCAAGCAGTATCCAGTTTTACTATTTTCGAAATTGCTCAGTCGCGGGTGACCGAGATTATTGCTGGCTCGTTGTGTGCCATGACCGTCAGTATGCTGGTATGGCCGCGCCGCGTTCAGACCGAGCTAAAAATTCAGGCCAGAACGGCGATCAACCAAACAATGGATTACCTGGTTTTAGAACTGGACCCCAATGGCTCCCATGAAGCCCGCCATGAACGTATCGATACTATTTTGGAATCCCTCGCTGCGCTCAATGATGATGCCAGTGCGGTTACTTATGAAGGCCCCTATGGGCCGGGGCGTTCGCGGGCGGCTACCGTTATCGGTAATAAGATTCTTTCGCTGGTGGCGGTGATTCAGATATTTGGCAGATTGCAGCGTAATCATGCAGATATTATTACGCCGCGTTTGTCCCGGTTATTGGACCTACTGCGTACCGATCTTCAACATATCGCCGTCTCCAGTGACTTTGAACGCTGCTATGAATTGGCGCAAAAGCAGCGGCGTAGCTTGCTGCGTAGTACTAAGGATGAAGATAACCTTACGCCACTGGAAACACGCCTGCTTAAGACCGCGCAACATATGGTGGCGGAACTGGTATTGGTGTTAAGAGCATTTAACGCGCTAAGCAGCAACGAACAATCGTTATTGAAAGCCCCTCAGCAGCGGCCGTATCGCGATCCCCTTATTGGCCTTGCTACGGGTTTACGTACCTCGCTGGTGTTTAGTGTTGGCGCTTTTATTTGGCTGCACACCGGCTCCCCAGCAGCCGTTATGCTGATGATACTGCCTGTTATCTATTCCATTATGTTTGCCCGACTTCCCTCTATTGAAGTGAAAAGAGCACTGAAGAAAATGCTGGTGGGTGTGTGTGTGGCAATTCCTGTGGCAATCTTCTTTGCATTGAATTTGTTAGCTCAGAGCTCCGGCGATTTTGCCTTGCTTATCATGATTCTTGCCGGCCCATATTTTCTTGGCTTGATGCCTATTGCCGACCGGTCCACCTTGCCTTATGGCATGGGTTTTTGCATACCTTTTACCATATTGGTGCAGCCATCGAACGATATGAGCCGGCCATTTTCTGTCGATTATACCTTAAGCAGTGCTATAGCGATTTTGTTGGGCGTAAGCATTTTGTACTGGATTTTTCGTATTATTACCGGCCCCGGGGTGGTTATGCTACAGGCCCGGTTGCTTGCTGCTACCCGACGCGATCTGAAGCGTCTTATAGGCAGAAAAGCGCCTGAACACTGGTTTAATGCCCGCATGGGCGATCGCTTGTTACGCTTAGCCAGTTACGACCAGGGAATGGTAAGTGAGGCCAGGGTGCTGACCGACCTGGGGCTTACCGGGCTTAACCTTGGGCATGTGTCTATACGGTTTCGGCCACTGGTACAAAGTTTTACCGAAACCGATATGACCCAGGTGTTAAAAGACTGGCAATTTGCCCTGGCCGATGCCTACATGGAGGCTGCAAAAGGCCACAATCCAGCACACTTTCAGCCAGCCTGTGACCGGGTGTTGGCACTACTGCGTCAGGATTGTCAGGCGCAACATAATTTAAATATGGTTGAAGGGGTGTTTGAACGGTTGTCGCTAACCTTTGAGCGTACTGCCACCATGATGAGAGAGAAAAAGCTCGCTGCCCAGTGATCTTTTTATATGTCAATCTGGTTAAAGTTTTGTGACAGCCTGAGGGCTGCCGTCAGATTGTTTATGTAAAGGAGTACCCGTGAACCTGTTAAAGTGGAAATTTACTTACCCAGTTACTGTCCTATTTGCGCTGTTGCTAATGGCTGATCTGGGCTTTGCGCTGGTTCATGTGGTGTATAAATTTAATTATCTTAGCCACCCGCATTTTTCTATCGACCGTGATGGCAGCTATGCCGAAGTGTACCAATATCTCAAAGAATTCTGGATTGTCTGCCTGCTACTGCTAATTGCTGTTCGGGAAAAAGCGGTAATCTATTTAGCCTGGGCTTTTATCTTTTTATATATGCTGGCGGATGACTCAATGCGCATTCATGAAATGGTGGGTGGCATATTGACGCGTAGTTATCAGTTGCAACCGGTGTTTGGGCTGCGCGCGCAGGATATTGGCGAGTTACTTATTACCGGTTTAGTCGCCGCGGTTCTATTTTCATTCTTATTTCTTGCCTATTACTTTGCTTCGCCTACCGCGCGCCGGGTAACCCATTATTTGCTTTTACTGGTGGCGGGCATTGCTTTTTTCGGCATTGTTGTGGATATGTTGCATGTGGCTTTACCATGGGGTAAAAGCCTGTTTGCCCTAATCGAAGACGGCGGTGAAATGGCCATTATGAGCTTGGTTGTAGGCTATTGTTTTTCACTGCTTTATCGCCATTCGCCTGCTTTGCAGGCCAATAGCGTTAGATAATCAATTTTAAAAAACGATACTTAGCCCTGCCGCCAGAATAAATGCAATTGAACCGAGCAGGGTCTCCATTACCGTCCAGGTTTTCAGGGTCGTTTTTTCATCCATCCCTAATAGCCTTGAAACCAACCAGAACCCTGAGTCGTTGAAATGCGAAAGGACGGTAGCACCACCGGCGATAGCAATAACGATAAAGCACAGATCAAGCTCTGACAGTCCACTGGTGGCCGAGACTACAGGCGCCATCAGCGCGGCGGTCGTGGTGAGCGCCACGGTAGCTGAGCCTTGCGCTACCCGCAAACAGGTAGAAATGACGAACGCTGCCACAATCACCGGCATCCCCGAAGCAGAAAGCAGCTCAGCCAGCGCCTCGCCTATACCGGATGCCCGTAACACACCACCAAACATTCCCCCGGCGCCGGTTACCAAGATTACAGCACAAATCGGCGCTAGCGAGTCGGTACAAAGCTGTTCCATTTTTTGCTTGCCGAAGCGTCGCGTAAATAGCATTAGGCACAGCAGCAGGGTGATAAGCAGGGCCACCGGAGTTTTGCCTAGCATACGCAATGTTTCTACCCAGCCACTTTCCCCTTCAAGATAGCCAGCCACCTGTAAACTGTTCAGACCGGTATCTAGAAAAATCAGACATACTGGTACCAGTAATATTGCCAGTACCGTACCAAATGCCGGAGGCGGCGTATTATCATCTGGTGAGTTATCCGCAGAGTCAAACAGCGCAGGCAGCGGAATATTGAAACGGTTGCCGGCATACAGGCCAAACAGGTAGGCCCCTAAGTACCAGGTGATTACTGCAATAATTAACCCCACCAGTAACAGTAGCCCCATATCCGCCCCCAATAAATCAGAGGCTGCCACGGGTCCTGGATGCGGGGGCACAAATGCGTGCATTACAGCAAACGCGCCCGCGACGGGCAGGGCGTAGTGGAGTACCGAGCCGTTCACCCGCTTAGCAACGGTAAGCAAAATAGGCATAAGTACAATTAACCCGGCATCAAAAAAAATCGGAAAACCGAACATTAACGATGCGATACCAAGAGCGAGTGGCGCCCGTTTTTCGCCAAATCGGGCTATCAGGGTGTCTGCCAGCACGCGGGCCCCACCGGTCTGTTCCAGAATTTTGCCAATCATACTGCCAAGGCCCACCAGCAACGCCACCGCCGCCAACGTAGAACCAAAACCCGACATCATGGTCGGTACCACATTTTCCGGCGATATACCTGCCACCAGCGCGGTACCCAGACTCACCAGTGTGAGCGCAGCGAAGGCATGCACTTTGAAAGAAATAATCAGCACCATTAGCGCCACAATGGCGCCTGCGCCCAGCATTAATAACGCAGTAGGAGCCTGACTAATTGTTATTGCATCCATGAATTATCCTGTTTATGAATTCACAATCTGTTAAGTTACCGGTAACATGTTACCGATAACAGCGCATACGTAAACATCTTTTTAACAGTATTGGCTGAGTTTATCAAAAGGTTAACCATTGAGGGGCTTAACATGGAACACTGCAGTATTGTGGTAATGGGCGTGAGTGGCTCAGGAAAAAGTACCGTGGCCGAGGCATTAGCTAAAGCGTTGTCGGCAAAATTTATTGATGGCGATGATTTGCATCCGCGAGCAAACATAGTAAAAATGGCGGCGGGCAAGCCACTAAATGACGATGACCGGGCACCCTGGCTGGAGCGCATTAATGATGCCGTATTTAGCTTTACCAGCAAAAACGAAACCGGGGTCGTGGTGTGTTCAGCACTTAAAAAACGTTACCGGGACGCGATTAGAAAAGATAACCGCCAAGTGGTTTTTGTATTTCTTGAAGGTGATGCGGCGTTAATTGCCCAGCGTATGCAGCAGCGTCAGGGACATTTTATGAAGCCTGATATGCTGGCCAGTCAGTTTGCAGCACTGGAAACCCCAGCGGCGGATGAAACTGACTTTATTCAGGTTAATATCGCGCAACCGGTCGAGCAGTTGGTGGCGCAAATTATCGGTCAGCTTCCATGCGGTAAATAAAGTATATAGCGTCTTTAGGCCGAGTCTCCTGCTGTGAAATCAAACCCTACATCAATGGTTTTTTGCTTAATCGGTAGACCCGCCAGGGTATCCAGCAGCAACCGGGCGCTATGCTGGCCTATGTCGAAACGTGGGGTACGCACGCTGGTCAATGCGGGTGTGACGGTTTGCCCGATATCCAGCCCGTTGTAGCCAATAATGCGAATATCCTGTGGTACTTGCAGACCATAATCCAGACAACACAACATTGCCCCTACAGCCAGGTCGTCATTCGTACAAAAAATACCATCGGTGGTACCGTATTTCGCCAGAGATTCGTTCATTAGGTCGCGGCCTACCGAGAAACTGGATGACGCACTGGTTTCGATAACCATCGCCGTAAGACCTGCTTCATTGATGGCCGCATGATAACCGTCGCGGCGTAACAGGGTACGGGTATCTAAGCGCGCAGCCAGGTACGCGATGTGCTCACAACCGCTGGAAATTAAACGGTTAACCGCAGTATAAGCCGCCTGGCGGTGATCTAGCCCTACCGCCATATCAATAGGTGCGGGCGGAAGTTCCATGGCTTCTACTACAGGAATGCCTGCCTGGGCCAGCATTTGTAAGGTTCGTGGGGTGTGGTGGGTTTCGGTTAGGATCAATCCATCAACCTGATAAGACAACAGGGTGGCAATTTTTTCCTCCTCGGTGGCAGCATCATAGCCGGTATGGGCAAGCAAAGTATCATAGCCGCGCTCCCCGGTAATGCTTTCAATACCTTGAACCAGGCTGGCAAAGACCTGGTTAGATAACGACGGAATAACAATACCTATTGCCTTACTTGAGGCGCGCGAGAGCATTGACGGCGCTCGGTTCTGAATATACCCAAGGGTGTCGATGGCCTCCGCTATTTTTTGCCGGGTTGCCTGTGCCACGGAATCGGGATTGCGCATATAGCGTGAGACGGTCATCTTGGTGACTCCCACCTGCGTGGCAATATCCTGTAGAGAAACGCGTTTAGTCCGCGCTGAAGGGGTGGTCGACATAATAGAGCAACAAAAAGGAAAACCTGAATGTTACAGGTAACATTCCAATCTTGCCAGCGAAATGTTATTTGTAACATTGCAAAAGCACTGCGTTGTTACAGTAACATGCCGTGGCCTCTGTTAGCTATCGACTCCAGTGTTTATAATTATCGTATGTTACTGTAACAGTGCTCATCGTCGCCGGTACCCAGCCACTATTTTTGACTATAGCTGTTGAAGCAGATGACTATAGAAAGTAACTGCGCTACGCATATTCTGATGGCTGACATGCTCATCCATACCGTGAAAACCAGCTAAGTCTTCAGGGGTAATTACCATTGGCGTAAAGCGGTAGGATTGGGTAATGGTAGAATAATAATGGCTATCAGTAGCGGCAATAGTCAGGCCCGGGGTAATGATAGCGCGGGGGAAGACCTGGGCTGTAGCATTCTGTAATGCCGTAAATCCTGGACCGTCCGCCTTGGCAATAGTAGAAGGTTCAAACGCTTCTTCAATGTTAATGGTAATCAATTCGTCATTTACTGCCTGCGTCACCCACCGCACTACGCTGTCGACGGAGTCACGGGGGTGAAGCCTGAAATTAATTTTCGCCGTGGCAGTATCGGGTAAAACATTGGCTTTTATACTGCCTTTTAACATAGTGGCGGCGGTAGTGGTTCGCAGCATCGCATTACCGCTGGCACCATTACTCACCACGTGTTCAATTACGGGTTTAAATAGCCAGGTATTGGCGAACAAGAACCGTTTAGAAAAATCCATATGCTGGGCAATATTGGAATACATCGTGGCGGTGACTCCTTCAAGCGCGCCGGGTACCGGTGCTTGTTGGACATTGATAATTGCTTGCGCTAAACGCGTTACCGCGGTTTCGCTAGGAGGCATAGAGCTATGACCACCTTCACCTTTAGCCACCAGCTCCAAGGTTAAGAAGCCTTTCTCTGCTACATTAATGCTGGCCACCGGTTTGTCGATACCCGGTACCAAGCCAGCCAACACAAACGACCCCTCGTCCAGCGACCAGGCCAGCTTAATTTGTTTTTGCCTGAAATAATCAGTGACCGCGTTTGCGCCCCGTTCACCACCGACTTCCTCATCATGGGTTAGCGCGATGTATACATCTGCGCCAGGCGTAGAATGATTTTTGATGGCGTGCTCTACACTTTCCATCAAGGCCACTACTGAACCCTTATCGTCAAGCGCTCCGCGCCCCCATACTGCCTGTTCGGTGACCGTCCCGGCAAAAGGGGGATATTGCCACTGACTGAGTGTGTCAGGGTTAACCGGCACTACATCATAATGCGCCGAAAGCAGCACGGGCTGGGCGGATTTATCGCTACCGGGCCAGCGATAAAGTAACGTAAATTCATTGAGGCGGGTAAGCTGGGCGTGTTGATGCACCAATGGATAACTGGATTGTAGCCACTTACCAAAGGCCGTAAAGGCAGCCCGGGTTTGGGAGTCAGGTTCTTCGGTAGATAATGTTTTTATTTGTATGGCTTCGGATAGATGCGCGAGAACCTGGGGAAGCTCGGGTACTGAGACTTGGCGGGTGGTAACGGTATCGGTTGCCTCCGGCGTAAATAAGAATGTCCGTATAAGCATGATCAGCAATAAACCGATAAACCCCAATACAATCCCTGTTCCAAACTTTTTCACAACGTATTCCTAAACAGTTACGGCGGCAACGCCCATGCCAATATCCAATAAACTAACCTGTTTGACAGTATTTGCAATGGCTAAACGTAAAGGGGGTGTGAATTATCAATCGGTAACTATACACTGCCATTATGTTGTAGCCGTACTGTGTCCAGCGTAATGCAATCTATTGAAAATAAACCTGTTCCCTATACCCGCTTGTCTGCCTATTATTTTTTTGGCTGCGCCTTGTACGGAGCAATGTTGCCTTACTGGATTTTATGGATGCGGGATAAAGGGTATAGCGCGGTAGAAATTGGTAGCGTGACTTCCGCCCAGATTATTATGACGGTGGTGGGCACGTACGTGTTCGGCGCTTTGAGCGACAAGACAGGCAAACCGCTAACGATGGTAAGAATTGGCGTGTTACTTGCGGTAATGGTTTTTGCCGCTATTTTTTGGGCTGCCGATCACTATCTGGGAGTCATGCTGATACTGGCTGGTAGTAGCTTTTTCTGGCAAGGCGTCAACGCGCAGTTTGAAGTTATCACTTTACGGCATCTTGGCCGGTTCAAAGCTAATTACAGTTTAATCCGACTGGTTGGTTCGGTGGGCTTTGTACTGAGTGTCTGGGGTACGGGACACCTTCTGGAGTGGGCGAGCATCGACTTACTGCCCGCTATTATTTTGCTGTTAATGGTTTTGCTGCTGGGTATGGCATTGGTTAATTACGGCGGCGAGGTCAGGCTGAGCGCTTCGCAGCCACCCGCTTTATTGCCGCATTTAGCCCAGCCACTGGTGGTCATGGCCATCGCTATCTTTTTTCTGTCTAATCTGAGCCACGGCAGCTATTACGGTTTCTTCAGTCTTTATTTGGAAGAACAGGGCTATAGCCAGGGCGCAATTGGCAATTTATGGTCAGTGGCAGTGGTATTTGAACTGGCCATGTTTGCCTTAATGCCACTGATGCTCAGGCACTTCAGCTATAGTCATATTTTGTTAATCAGCCTCACTATGACGGTGCTTCGATGGGCGGTCATGGCAGGAGAACCCCAATCGTGGTGGGCATTAGCCTTTATACAGGTATTACACGGTTTTTCTTTTAGCTGGGTTCACAGCGTGGGTATCTTGCTGTTTAAGCAATTGTTTAGCGGCGCCCTTGAAGGGCGGGGGCAGGCATTATTTGCCGGCGGCTGTGCAGCTGCCGGCCAGGCTGTAGGTATTGCGCTGGCTGGCTATCTTTGGCACCTGGGGCCGGCGCTTACCT
Source organism: Salinimonas sediminis (assembly GCF_003429285.1). Taxonomy (NCBI): domain Bacteria; kingdom Pseudomonadati; phylum Pseudomonadota; class Gammaproteobacteria; order Alteromonadales; family Alteromonadaceae; genus Salinimonas; species Salinimonas sediminis. Next base: position 4,283,954 of record NZ_CP031769.1, on the reverse strand, counting down.
TTATCATAAGCGCACTGGCTGCGCTGGTCGCGCTTATAGTTACTGTCTTGCTCATCACTGGGCGGACGGGACAGCGGTTGCAGTCCCTTACCCGCCAGGTCTAGTGCACTCCTTGGCCCCGCTTTTCTATCCAGGGACAGACTAAGCTGGCTTACCGGTGCTTTTACGTATAATCAGCCGATGGGCCAGCACATTTTCATTACTAGGGGGGCGCTCGCCTTCAATCAGGTCTATCAGTAAGGTTGCAGCAGTGCTACCGATTTGTTCCAGTGGTTGTGCCACCGTCGTTAAGGGCGGAGAGGTATATTCGCCCAAAGCTATACCATCCACGCTGATCACAGAAATGTCCTGCGGCACCTGATAACCTAACTCCCGCAGTGCATGCAATGCCCCAAACGCGGCCAGATCGCCAAAGCAGAAAATCGCGGTTGGTCGTTCGCGCCACTGCATCAGGGCGCGGGCGCCCAGATCACCTGACGCCATTGAATAGTCGCCGTGGTAAACCCAATTGGTGTTAACCGTTAACTGCTGTTGTTGTAATGCATCAGTGAAGCCCCGCATACGCTGATCGCTACTATCCAGTCCACCCGGACCGGCCAATGCGGCAATGCGGGTATGCCCCAGGTTCAATAAATGTTCCGTAGCTTGTTTGCCAATTTGATAATTATTCACGCCCACTTTAATAATTTCTGGCAGGTCGCAAAATTCTGATGCATTCACAATGGGTGGTAAACGGCGCACATCGCCCCCCACGCTGGCTAAATCAAATGGGATACGGGCTGAATTGGTAATAATGCCATCTACCTGCCGGGTATGCACCATTGCGGCGAAGGTGCGTTCCAGGTCAGGATTGTCCTGAGTATCGTTCAAAATAACCGAATAACCCCGCCGCATTGCGGTTTGTTCAATACTTCGCACCACTGGCGCAAAATAGGGATTAGTAATATCGGGTAGCATCACGGCGATATGTTTGGAGCGACCCTGTCGCAGACTTGAGGCCAGCTTGTTCGGGGTATAGCCCAGTTCCGCTACGACCTCCAACACCTTATCCCGTGTTTTAGCAGACACCCGCTGCGGATTGTTCAGAGCCCGCGATACGGTGGCTTTGCAAACCCCGGCACGGCGGGCAATATCTTGCATTGCCACTGCATCGTTAAGGCTTTTTACTGCCATATTTGCCTCTTGTTCATATTCATAAACGTGGATGCCACGCACCCCGCTAAAGCATTAACAGGCATGATAGTGGAAATCGGTTTCATTGGCCATAGTTCGGATATTCTCTTTTTTTCATAAATGTAAAAATATTTAGTTAAATACAAAAAATTTATTGATTTTTTAGCGCCATTTCTAAATTTATAACTAACTGATAAATAAAGAATGTAACCCATTTCATCAAACCAGATAACCCATATATTCAATTTTGCCAATAAAACGTTAATGGTTTGTTATTGACTTTGCACTTTAGTCTAATTACATTAATTTGGAAATCGGTTTCATCGAGCAGGCGTTAAGATCTGCTAATAAAAACAAATAACCAACGTTGTGGCATGTCGCCTGTAAAACCACGCAATAGTGGGGTAGCAGCGCCACAAGGACACTGGAGATACAGATGAAAACAAGTTCTGCGTGGCTCAAAAGAAGTGCATTAACCTTAGCTCTTGCCACCGCTGGGGTGGCGAGTATTCCGGCCTATGGGCAAATAGAGGGGGCTACCCTACGCGGTAAACTCAGCGCGCCCGCTGCCCCCCAGGGTAAGCAAGTTACCGCCAAAGACAGCAAGCGTGGTTACGTTAGCAAAACCACTACCCGCAAAGACGGTTCCTATGTTTTTGTAGGCTTGAAGCCGGGAACTTATGAAGTATCAGTAGATGGACAAACAGAAACCATAACGCTACGGGTAGGGCAAACCGCTAAGCTCAACTTTGGTTTAGACGAGCAGGCCCCGGATAGCGTAGAGCGCATTACTGTCTCGGGCTCAAGAATTCAAAACTTCACTGGCGGTGAAGTTGGTACCAATATTACCCCTGAGTTAATGAAGCGCCTGCCCCAGAACAACCGAAACTTTCTGGCATTTGCTGATCTCGCACCAGGCGTACAGGTTAATACCGGTGCCGATGGCAGCGTTAGCTTACGCGGTGGGGCTCAGCACCAGCGTAACGTTAACGTATTTTTAGATGGCGTCAGTCAAAAAGACTATGTGCTTAAAGGTGGGGTAACCGGACAGGACTCCAGCCGCGGCAACCCGTTCCCGCAAAGCGCCATTGGTGAATACAAAGTCATCACGCAGAACTATAAAGCAGAATACGATCAGGTTGGCAGTACAGCAATTACTGCGGTTAGCCGATCTGGTACCAATGAGTTTGAAGGCGAAGTGTTCGTCGATTATACCGACGAGGGGCTGCGCGAAGCAGAACCTAATGAAGTGAACGGTAAATCACCGTCTATGATTCGACATACCGGCGTAACGCTGGCTGGCCCAATATTAAAAGACAAGGTGCATTTCCTTGCCGCATTTGAACGCAAAACCATCGACCAACCCTTTGATGTGAACGGCGGCAATGGTATTGATTTTGTTTCGGTACCCAGCGAATACGCCCAGCAATTAGGTCGGTTTACTTCTGGCTTTGAAGAAGATCTGTTTTTCGGCAAGCTCGACTGGAGAATAAGCCAGGACCAGGCGCTTGAGCTGTCGGCCAAAATACGTGACGAGTCGGATGTTTCCGGGTTTGGTGGCGCCAGTGTAATGTCTTACGGGGTAAACCGTGAGGTTGAAGACAATCGCTACCATTTAAAGCACACGTTTACCCAAGATGCCTGGCAAAACGAATTCAGAATGACGTATGAAGACTCATCCTGGAGCCCACGGCCGGTCTCGCTGGAGCCAGGTATTGTGCTACAAACTGCCGCGCAGGAAAGCATATTGAACCTGGGCGGTGGCCGGGATTTTCAGGATAAAGGACAAAAGGGCTGGGGTATTCAAAACGATTTTACCTGGTTGGATCTGCAATGGCATGGTTACCATGTCATCAAAGCTGGCTTTAAATACAAAGATATTGAGCTGCGCACGTTACAACAGCAACCTTACAATCCTCAATATTACTACAATGTGGAATTTAATGGCCCAGGCGCCTTCGATGTGGTGCAGCCTTACCGAGTAGAGTGGGGCGTTCCGGCTACCGGTTCGGTCGGCGGAGCTGTCGTCGCCGATACCCGCCAGTTTGGTATTTACCTGCAGGATGACTGGGAGGTAACTGATCGGCTGACCCTTAACATTGGGGTACGCTGGGATTATGAAGAATTTCCTTCCTATAAAGATTTTGAAACACCGCCAGATTTGGTCGAGGCGCTCCGCGATTGGCCAAATATTGAAAATGCTAATTATGCTATAGAAGACTACATCAGCACCGGCAGTGAACGGGACTACTTCACCGGCGCCTGGCAGCCTCGCCTGGGCTTTAGCTATATTATGGATGACGCTGAAAACCATATGCTGTTTGGTGGGTATGGCCGCTCCTACGATCGCAACCAGTTCGATTTTTTACAGCTCGAGCAAAGTGCCGGCTCGTTTGCTGCGGTAAGCTATTTGTTTGAAGGTGACGCGGCTAACCCTTGTGACTCTGCCTCACCTTCTTGTCTGGCTTGGGATCCATCTTATTTAACCCAGCAGGGGCTGGATGGACTGATTAGCAATATCGATGTGAAAGGTGAGCGCTTTTTATTAAAAAACGATATGGAAGTGCCGTATTCAGACCAGTTTAGTATCGGTGTACGCAGCTTCTGGGGTGATTGGAACTCTGAGCTCAGCATTGCTCATATAAAAAGCAAAAACGGCTTCAATTGGGTACTGGGTAATCGTCGCGAAGATGGCAGTTTCTTTGAACCGGGCACCGATTGGGGCTCGCCGTGGGGCTTTGGCGTACCAGGGTGGGGTAATTTATTGCTGGCTGAAAATGACGGCCAGACCCGGGCTAACAATGTTTACTTCAAACTTAACCGGGGCTTCAAAGATGGATGGAGCGTTAATCTAGCCTACACGTTCACCGATGCCGAAGAAAACCGTATCTATAACGAAGTGTTCGCATTGGATTATGAAACCGTTGATGACTACGGATGGAGCGACGCCTCTGGTGTGTCTGACCACCGCGTAGTTATTACCGGCTCCTATGACCTGCCCTGGAATATCATTGCTACGGGTAAGTTTACCTGGTCATCTCCCCGCACTTACCAAAACCTGGTATGTGCAGACGATAGCTGTAGCTATCAACGCACCCAGCCAGAAGACAGTGATTATCACCGGTTTGACTTAGCCTTAAGCAAAGACTTTGCCACTGACTACATCATGAATGGCTCCACATTCTGGGTCCGCTTTGATGTTCAGAATTTATTTAACGCCACCAATTACCGCGATTTTTATCTTGACCCTAATCAGGATAATTTCGAGCAGGCTAATCTGAACAGTTCCACCGAAGGAGGCAAGCGTCAGCTTAAATTGTCAGCGGGCTGGCAATTCTAAGATGGGGCTGACCCTCATTACATTCTAAAGTTGTCTGGCCGGGCGCCAGACAACACTCTGTTTACCCAATAAAAGTCGATAATTATGTTTAAACCACTCCTCAAAGCACTAACCCTGTTTGTTTTTACCATGTCCGGTGCGTGGGCGCAGGGCGAGTTCGAACTGACTGGCTACGATAGTCATATAGAGTTGGCCTGGCCAAAACTGCATAGTGAAGGCAATCAATATCAGGTAGAAGCCAGCCTGGATGGCGAGAACTGGGAGCATAGGCTGACCACCCATGATACCCGGGTTTTGGATTTTGTGCGGGAAATGGGCAGCAACATTTCTTTGCAGTATCGCTTAAAGTTATTACAGGACAATGCCCCCGCCAAGGTGATTGCCACCGGCTCTGCACAAATCCGCGACTTCAGCGACGATGAACTTATGGATATGGTGCAAAAGTACACGTTCAGGTATTTCTGGGAATATGCTGAGCCGCAGACCGGGTGGGCACGAGAACGTAAGCCACGTTTGCCCACTGTTGATATTGTAACCTCCGGCGGGACCGGTTTCGGGATTGCTGCAATTATCACCGGCGCACAGCGCGGCTGGATCACCCGGGCCCAAGCGATAGGGCGGATTACCAAAATAACCGACACCCTGGACAGGCTGGAACGTTTTCATGGTATGTGGGCGCATTGGTACGATGCAGATACCGGCGAGGTGTTTAACTTCAGCTCGTTTGACGATGGCGGTGACATCGTTGAGTCGGCCTTTATGGCGCAGGGGTTATTGACCGCGCGTGAATACTTCAATCAGCAAACACCGGAAGAAACCGCTTTGCGTAATACCATCACCCGCTTGTGGGAAGGCATGGAGTGGGACTGGTACACCAAGGGAGAGAATGTACTGTACTGGCACTGGTCGAAAAACTATGACTGGATGATGAATCATAAAATTACCGGTTATAACGAAGCGCTGATTGTGTACATCCTGGCCGCGTCGTCACCCACCCATCCTATTTCGGCTGAGGTTTACCATGAAGGCTGGGCCAGTTGGGAGGCTGATACTTTCAGAAATTATCAGGATTATTACGGTATGGCATTGCCGTTGGGACAGCACCTTACCAAAGGTGGCCCGCTCTTTTTTGCCCACTACAGCTTTATGGGGCTTGATCCTCGAGGCCTGCGTGATGATTACGCGAATTACTGGGAACAAAACAAGCGCCATACCCTTATAAACCGGGCCTATTGTATCGATAACCCATACGGCTGGCAGGGCTATGGCGAGCAGCTTTGGGGGCTTTCTGCTGGCGACATGGTACCGGCTGGCTATACTGCCCATGCCCCCGGTGCCCAGCGCGACCACGGGACCATACAACCTACTGCGGCACTATCTTCCATGCCCTATACGCCCAGTGAATCCTTATCAGTACTGCGCAATTTATACCGTAATTACGGCAAACATCTGTTTGGCGAAATGGGTTTTTATGATGGGCTTAACCCCAGCGTATCGCAAGACCCTCAACAGCAGGTTCGGTATACCTATCTGGCCATCGATCAGGGCCCCATAGTAGGCATGATTGAAAACCATCGCAGCGGTTTATTGTGGCAGGCGTTTATGGCGAACTCAGAAGTCCTTGCCGGCTTACGTAAGCTGGGCTTCTCTATTGATCAGCGCCAGATTCCCGAGCTGGCTGCCAGTGAAAATGAAGAGTACGTATTCTCGCCTACCCCGGCCCCCCAGTAACAGGCTAAATGCAGCCGGTTTGCCCGTTTTAGTAATGTGTATGAACGGGTAAGCCGGCTCCTTAGATGTAACAAAGTTTGTAATAGTATTGAAATCGCCAGCAATAAGGCCACATCATAAAGAACAGGTTTTAGCCCGAGGCGACTTTGATACAACAATGGTTTACGCCTGCCCAGCATAATCACTGGGCAAATTGGTTTTTAAAAGAACGTCACCGATTTTCCATTACCGGCTTAAGCCGTAGTGGGAAATCTATGCTGTTTACCAGCCTAATGACAATGCTTAAATACCGCAGTGAAGGGCAATACGAATGTCTGCCGTTGCTCGAACATTTGCCGATGAATTTGGTTGAGCATATGTGGGTAGAACCTATTGACGGGTTTAACATGTTCCCGGTGGAAGAGCACCTCGAAACATTGCACCAGGGGCAATGGCCCACTCCAACCGAAGATGTATATGGCTTTAAATTGGTTATTCGATTAAAGCAGATCAGTGGGGTTAAGAAGTACTTACTACCGTATACCGACGTTGTTTTTGAGTTTATCGATTATCCTGGTGAGTGGCTAACCGATTTGCCGCTGTTGAATCGGGAGTACGCCCAGTGGTCTGACTCTTCCTGGGCGCAACAAATGAACCGTCCGCAGCGCGATTATGCCCATGCCTGGCATCAAGGCGTAGAAGCATTTGATTTTGACGCCGCGCCCACTTCGCAAAATGTAGCTACACTGGTGGGTTTGTACCGTAACTACTTAAAGCATGCCAAAGACAATGGCATAACGTTGCTGCAACCGGGCAGTTTTTTGCTGGGAAATAACAGCTATGACTGGCAACAGCACGGATTTACCCCCTTACCGTCTAGCGTCAGCAGTGATATTACGCACCCGTGGACGGTACTGTTTAGCAACAATTTCAAACATTTTCAGCAGCATTGGTTGCAACCGCTTAAACGTAAAACCTTTCGGCAGGCTGATAAGCAAATTGTTCTAATCGACCTGTTTGAAGGGCTAAACCACAGTAAACAGCATCTTTATCAGCTTAAAGAAACCATGAGCCATTTGGCGGAAACCTTCACCTACGGCGATGATTCGTGGGTAGCTCGCCATGTGCTACGCCAGCAAAACATCAGTAAAGTTGCGTTTGTTGCTGCCAAAGCCGATTTAATTCCTCAGGCCCATCGTGAACCCTTACTGAGGCTGTTGAAACAGGTGACCGCTGGCGCAGTAGCGCGGTTTGCCGATAAACCTGTCACATTTGAACACTTTCTGGTTAGCGCCATTCAGGCTACCGATCCAGGTAGCAGTGCGACCAGTTTGCGCTATCGGAATGCCGACAATAAGTATCTTGAAGCCGACTTCGACCCTTTACCTGAAAGCATTGCTGCGATGTCGGCTGATGAGCACTTTCCGGTGTTACCAGCAAAGGTGCCTGAAGATTATTTGCCGCGTATATTGAATGGCCGCGGCTTGGACCGGCTATTCCAGTTTCTGTTAGGACCATCATCATGAACGAACCAGTTGAAGGGTATAAAGCAAAGATAACTCAGCGCGAAGTAAGTGAGGCACCGCCCACCCAGGTTATGCCCCAAAAGGTAAATACTGAGCGCTGGCAAGCCCAACAGCAGCGCGCCCGTCTGTCGCTATTTACTATGACCTTACTATTAGGAGTGATGACCTATCTTGCGTTCAGTATTGTAGAAGCAACCCGTTATTTGCTTGAGCGCTTTGCCAGCGCGCCAATCAGTACGGTGGTATTGGCAGGCTTACTGAGCTTGTTTACGTTCTGCTTAGTCTGGTTAATCGGCCGTGAGGTTCGCGGCTTTACCGCTGTGAACCAGTATCTGGAAAAGAGTGTGGTAGTAGAAACGTTGGAAAAGCAGCCGCCCGCCATGGTTATCCAGGCATTGGACAAACATGCAGCGACGTTTTCCAAGGGCAGTTTTGCCGCCCACCAGTATCGTCAGTTTAAGCAAACCCGCAGCGCTGATATGAGCGCAGCGGAACTCATTCGGCTATACCAGCGTACGGTTACCGAACCGGTCGCTCAAAAAGCGCATAGTGTGGTAAAAAGCGAATCGCTGATCAGTGGAAGTTTGGCATTTGTGAGCCCCAATCATCTCATTCAAACGCTGACCATTTTATGGATAAGCCTGAGGACAGTGCGCCGGGTAGCCCAGGTATTTGGTTTGCGCCCTGCTACCGCAGGGAACTGGAAACTGCTTACCTTGTTAGCCCAAAATCTTGCTGCGCAAAGCATTTTCGACCTGGCCACGGATGAGATTGCGAATCAAATTAGTGGTTCGCTTACCGCCCGCTTTGTGGAAAATTCCGCCGAGGCCGTCGCCGCGGGTGCACTTAATGTCCGGTTGGGTAGAACGCTTATTCGCTTACTGCGTTAAAGGGCCTTTTTCGTTGGCATCACCACATTGGCAAAAATAAGGCCGGCCACCAAGGACATAAATATCAGAAACACTTCCTGGCCAATGTGATCGGCCTGAACGAAATTTTTGCCTGAAATAAACGAGTTCAAACCAATATAGGTTTTAGAGCCAGGCACCAGCACAATTAAGCCGTGCATACTTACAATCGTGGCAGGTTGGTTAGCGATACGGGTAAACAGGTTAGAAAATATACCTAACACAAAGGCGCCAATAAAGGTGGCCAGGGTTTGGTCCATCAGTAACGATGAGCCCACAGTGGCGCCATAAGCCACAAAAGATGACGCTATTCCCCATACAATATGTTTGGGACGGGTACGAAAAATAGCGACCAAGGCAATACTCAGTAATAGTACTGATAACCAGGTCGCCCAGTAAGGCAACGATACGGCAGGTTGGTATTGGTTCTCGCCAAACAGGGTAAAGCCGATGGCGACACCTAAGAAAGCCCCAAAGTACAGTTTAAATAACTGCATCAGTGCATCCATGATGCGGGCGGTGCCTGACACCATATTGCGGGAGGCTAATTCAGCCAGGCCCATAGTCAGAGCAAGGCCCGGCACCAGAATAATTACCGAAGACAGAACAATGAGCGGGATGTTGATACCTGGGTCCAGATAACGGCTAATAGCGCAGGCCAGCAAGCCTGAACCAAACGAGGTCACCGGCTCCAGCATCAGATTCACACGCTTTGAGCGGGTTGCCCAGACCGCCCAGATATAGGTTACCAGGCCCAGTACACCTGACCACATGATCTCATTTACACTGGCCCCCATCAACATAGCAAAAGCACTGGTAGCCAGCCCAAATGCCACCAGCGTAATTAGCTTACCGTACAGGCTGGGCATAGCATCAATCTCGTCCAGCTGCTGGTCAGCTTCACTCAACGTAAGCTGGCCGTTAAGTAACTGCATAGCCAGTTCATCGGTGCGCGACAGGGCGTTAAGGTCAAGATCTCCCGGTTGCAGACGAGCCGCAGAGTTGTATTCCTCTTCGTGCTTATCGCTCCACAATACAAAGGTAAGTGAGGTGGGAGTGGAAATAAAAGACGCCCGCACGCCAAGGTAGGTAGCGACTTCGGTCAGATAGGCTTCAAGCCGGAACGCAGGGGTACCATAACGGTGTAACATCTTGCCCAGCTTAACAATAAATTTGCGTATCTGGATAAATTCACGGGTGTCCACAACCTACTCACAATGCCAGGCTCCTAGTTTAGAAGCGATTAAAAATCAGGCGGATTGTAGGGGTAATAGTAAACAATAACAATGCACAAATTTACTATTTTTGGGTTAGTTTTTATAATCTGTTAACGGCAGGTAAACCAATGGATTCAGCCTGCCGCAAAGACCCAAACTACTGCACGTCTTTGTCATCAGATAGCTGGTGAGCAGCTTTTTCCTCGGCTTTGCGCAGCATAACCGGTGCCATCACCCCATGAATTACAATCGACAATAGAATAGTAAACATTACGGCCGACCACAGCGCCGTCGTATCTCCAAATTCGCCATGGTTTTCGCCATAGGTTAGATAATACAGCGAACCCACCCCGCGCACCCCCAGAAACGCCATGGTAAATTTGCCGTAAAGGGGCAGCTTGCAAGCGGCTAATCCCATTAAACCAGCGAGGGGACGAATCAAAAACACCACACATATGCCTAACAAAGCACCGGACCAGGTAAGCGCATCTAAAATGCCGTTTGCCAGGTACGCGCCCAGTATAAGTAAAAACACAATCAACATGACGCGTTCTACCTGCTCCAGAAAATGGTGGGAAAACGCGTGATAATCGTGGTCAGGCTGGGCTTGTTTAGCCACCACTGCAGAGATAAATACCGCCAGAAAGCCGTAACCGTGAATGATCTCCGCCAGCGCATAGGCACAAAAAATGGCGCCCAGTCCCACCACACCTTCACTGGTGTAAGACATGGGTTTCTTTTTCGCATGCTCAGTCTGTTCGCCTTTTGCTAAATAGGTAAACACATACCATCCACCCAGCTTACCGACCAGCAAACCGGCGCCGACCCCGGCCGCTACTCGCCAGACAAGATCTTCAAGTAACCAATGGGTGGCCCAGCTTCCCATCGCAGTCATGCCGATAGCAGCAATGCCTAAGTGAACAAACGGAAACGCCAGCCCGTCGTTTGCCCCGGCCTCTACGGTAAGATTAAACCGAATATCGTGTCTTTCCGCTTCCTCGCCCGGAGGCCCTACCTGTACAGAACTGGCCAGTACGGGGTCGGTGGGGCTAAGTACTGCACCCAGAAAAATAGCCGAAGCCACTGTCAGGCCCATAAAATACCAGCCGAACAATGCCACCATAATAATGCTCAGCGGCATGGTTATGAGTAGCAGGGGCCACACCTGGTTCCAGCAGCGCCATGAAAAGGGCCGATCAATGGCTATCCCCGCAGCGCTCAATGAAGCAATCACTAAAAATTCGGTAAGGTATTCAGCGCCGGTAGCATGAGCAGTATTATTTGCCAAGTCGATGGCAGGCAGGTTAATGGGCAGGCTAAACACCCCCCAGCCGATTAAAATGTAAATAAGTGGGAAAGGAATCAGTGTATTCACTAATCGCCGCTGTACGCCCACCGCAACAAGCAGACTTAGCCCAATAAGAAGATAAATATAAATTCTGCTTTCTGCCATGTACGCATCCCGGCAAGGTTAAAATTAATTCATAAAACACCCGTGTTAAATGATTACCGTAAGTGAAAAGATAAAGATTACACCGGCCCCAGTATTTGTTTACCCGGTTAGCCGGAAAAACCCTGTAACCAGTCGCTCCATACCGGCTCTAGCCCCGCATGCGCCAAGGCGCTGGCTACTTCCCGGGCACTGCGATTGTCCTGCGTATCAAACTGCGCTAAGGCAGTATCTTTGTTACTGTAACCGCCAGGTTGGGTTTGCGATGCCGCTGACATGCTGGTAATACCTAGCGCTGCAATGTGATCGCGAAAATAAGCCGACTCTCGGGTTGAGATAGACAGCTCAATATTAGGATGCAGCAGCCGGTGGGCACATATCAGCTGAACCAGCTGCCGTTCACTGATAAAGTCAGTCTGGGGGCTGCTATCTGTAGCCCCAGCGCAGGGCCGTAAACGGGGGAACCCCACCGAGACCCGCGAGCGCCAATAGGTTTTTTGTAGAAGTGCGGCATGCTGGGCGGTCATAATGCTATCGACACGCCAGTCATTAAGGCCGAGTAAAGCCGCGATACCGACTTTATCCATACCGGCCTGGCCAAGCCGGTCCGTGGTTTGTAAACGCCAGTCGAAATCCTGCTTATTGCCGCGCAAATGATATTGCGCGTAGGTGCGTCGATGGTAGGTTTCCTGATACACCAGTACCCCGTTAACCCCTGCCTGGCGTAGTTTTCCATAATCTTCAGTGGGCAATGGTTGCACTTCCATCATCACATAGTCGAAGTAGCCACGCAGCAGAGTCACGGCCTGAACAAAATACGACATACCGACTTTGGTCTCGTGTTCGCCGGTGACCAGCAATACACTGTTAAACCCCATCGCTTTAATAGCCCGCGCTTCAGATTCAATTTCTGCCATGTCCAGTGTTTTACGTTTTATGCGGTTACTCATGGTAAAGCCGCAGTAAGTACATTCGTTGGCGCATAAATTAGATAAATACAGCGGCACAAACATATTGATGGTATTGCCAAACCGTTGCCGCTTAAGTTGTCCTGCGCGGGCCGCCATAGCCGGAAGATAGGGCTGCGCCGCCGGCGACACCAGTGCCATAAAATCATCCAGCTGCAGCGTTTCGGCCGCCAGCGCGCGTTCGACATCCTGAGGCGTTTTGCTGTAGACCTGTAAAGATAAGTCATCCCAGTCCATGCGTTGTAAAGCATCAGCTACCGGTGTCATAAATGCTCCAGAAAGTCAGCGTCGGGGCTGGATGGCAGCGCGTGGCGGTGGACCGGGCCAAGGCCGCTTTCAAACGCCATTCTGCCGGTGGCCACAGCCTGAGCAAATGCGCGCGCCATGGTTACTGGTTGGCGGGCACTGGCAATGGCTGAGTTCACCAGCACAGCATCAATGCCCATCTCCATCACCGCCATTGCCTCACTTGGTTTGCCGATACCGGCGTCCACGACCACCGGCACTGTTGCCTGCTCAGCAATGATCTGTAAAAATTCCCGGGTTAACAGCCCGCGATTTGAGCCAATGGGGGCCGCTAAGGGCATTACAGCGGCGCAGCCGACTTCTTCTAACCGCTTACACAATACCGGATCGGCGCTGCAATAAGGCAATACTACAAAGCCGAGGGCCACCAGTTGCTCTGCGGCTTTTAACGTTTCTATCGGATCGGGCAGCAAATAACGCTGGTCCGGGTGCACCTCAAGTTTTACCCAATGGGTACCCAATAATTCGCGGCCTAATTGTGCAGCGTACACAGCATCGGCGGCATCCTTGGCCCCCGCTGTATTGGGCAGTAACCGAATATCGAGTTGTTGCAGGTGTTCAACCGTGGGGTCGCTGTGTTGGTGAAGGTTTATGCGTTTCATTGCCAGGGTCACTAATCCGCTGCCGCTGGCCTCAATCGCTTGTTGCATAACCGCGGGGCTAGAGAATTTTCCGGTACCGGTGAATAATCTCGAGGTAAAGGTTTGTTCTGCTATACATAGCATGGGGTTACCCTCCTGCGACCAGTGTGAAGGCATCGAGCTGATCGCCGTGGTTGAGTGCAAAATCAGCCCATTGCTGACGATGTACAATAGTATGATTGACCGCAAAAGCCAGATGTTGCGCGGGCAGCTGCAACAACGCGGGCACGTCTGCCAGCAAGGTATTCATCGGGCAGGGCAAGGGTTGTTGATTAACATAAATGGTCATGGTCATGACTGACATACCTCGCAATGTAAATTAACCGGCAGCTGATGATTCAGCCACTGCAGGGTGCGCGCGTCAAAGCGATACAGGCTACCCCAACTCACAGGCGCAAGGCGGGTAACAAAATAGAGTACCTGCAAGGCCTGAAACAGCGCAGCGCTCGCTACCACCGGTCCTAGTACGCCGTGGCTAAGGCAGTGCTGGGGAGCGATAGCATTCAAACCATATAAGCAGCCATAACAGCAATGTCCTGGCGCGGGGTTAAATGCAATTACCTGTGCGCTATAGCCCGCCGCCGCGGCGCTGAACAGAGGTAGCCCGGCGCTGCGGGCATACCGACTAAGGGCCAAACGGGTTTGAATGTTATCGGTACAATCTAAAATGGCGTCGGTCTGGCCGCATAGACCCGGCAGCTCGCAAGAAGAGGCCTGGCCAACATGGGTCTCAATAATACAGCCTGGATTATTGGCCTGCAGATGTTCGCGCGCGGCAAACACCTTGGGGCGGCCGATATCCGCTTCGCTGTATAACAACTGGCGGGGCAGGTTACTGATACATACGGTATCAGCATCCACAAGACTGAGTGTACCGGCGCCGCTGGCAGCAAGGTGCTGTGCAGCGGTAGTGCCTAAACCACCCATACCAATCACGGTCAAGTGGCTCTGCTGCAAACGTTGCTGATGGGTTTCGTCAAAGTTTTCCAGCAGAAAATGACGGCTGTAGCGGGAGTACCACTGCTGAGGTGCATCAGGCACGTTGGACATTTGCCAGGGCCTCCTGCAACTGAGCTATCGCCGCGGGTGGATTTGCCGCCCGGGTTATGGCACTGACCACCGCTACATTATGCACACCGGCGGCGCGTACGCTGGGAATTTGTGCCGGCCCAATGCCCCCGATAGCCACCGTAGGTATACTGCCACATAGGGCCTGGTAAGCCGCCAACCTGGCCGGGCCTTGGGGTTGCGATGGCATGCGTTTGGTGGAGGTAGGGTAAACATGGCCCAGGGCGATATACGAAGGCATTAACGGAAGTACTCTGCACAGTTCAGCATAGCCGTGAGTGGATACGCCTAAGCGTAAACGAGCATTGGCGATAGCGGCTAAATCTGCGGTTGTTAAATCATCCTGGCCTAAATGCACGCCATAGGCACCAGCCTCTATAGCCAGCTGCCAGTGGTCATTAATGAACACCTGAGATTGGTATTTCCGGCCCAGAGCCACCGCCTGATGAACCTGCTGGTGAAGTATGTCAGGATTGGTGGCCTTAATGCGTAACTGGGCAATACTCACGCCCGCTGCTAATACACGTTGCAACCAGTCGATAGAATCTACCACCGGGTACAAACCAAAGTACGGCTGGTCTAAGGGACCAAAGCCAGTAGCAGAGGAGGCGAGTGCGGTGTTGCGCTGGGTTACGGGAAAATAATCGGCGTTTTCTGGCCAGTGGGGGGCCGGGGCCAGCGCCTGTGTTGCTGCAACGGGCCGGGCCGTATGATAACTCTCCGAGAGTACGGCTTTAGCCAGGCAGACCGCATCTTCACAGTTATACCCCTTTGCCATAAAGCAGGCGATGGCTGTTGCCGTAATACATCCACTGCCCCGCATATCAATATCCGGCACCCGTGGCCCGGCAAAGTGCCAGGTGTGTGCCGGGCTATACAATATATCGGTGGCCTGGGCATGCTGGGCATGGCCTCCTTTTACCAATAGGTATTGTGGCCCGTTAGCACGCAGCCAGCTAAGCGCCAGCGTGCTATCGGACTGGCCGCTAAGCAGGCCCAGCTCCGGTAGATTGGGGGTAACTAACGTACAGCGGGTTAATAAAGTATTAATAAGCGACTGGCTTAATTGGCCTAACCTGCCATGCGCCGAGCTAATCTGCACCGGGTCCCAGATTACCGGTACTGTGGCCGGTATTGCGGTTAATTGATCAAGAATACACTGCGCCTGGGCATCGTTGGCGATAGCGCCCAGCTTAATGGCCGCAGGTAGCGCATCCACCAGTATACTCAGCGCCTGCGCTAAGACCTGGCAGTCCAGTGCATATGTAGCATGGTGGTACTGGTGGGATTGTTGCGAAACCAATGTAGGCACCTGCCAGCACTGCCCGTGTAAGCCGGCCACAGTAATAGCATCGCGGGCCAGGCCCGCGCCCCCGCTGGTATCTATCCCACCAATACACCCTATAACGGCGGGGTGGGCAGTCACGCTTTTACCTCACTGGCATCCACGTACAATCGGGCTCCGGTTTTATTGAACGTATCCGCCATTTGCTCCATCCCTTGTTGCGCCTGCTGGGCAGCACTATCGCGCACTTCCTGGGATATTTTCATGGAACAAAACTTAGGTCCGCACATTGAACAAAAGTGTGCCACTTTATTGGACGCCTGGGGCAACGTTTCATCGTGGTAGGCGCGGGCGGTATGTGGGTCCAGAGCAAGGTTGAACTGATCCTCCCAGCGAAATTCGAAACGTGCTTTAGACATAGCATTGTCGCGAATTTGCGCGCCAGGGTGGCCTTTGGCCAAATCAGCCGCGTGCGCTGCAATTTTGTAGGTAATCAGGCCTTGTTTAACATCTTCTTTATTCGGCAAGCCCAAATGCTCTTTAGGGGTGACGTAGCACAACATGGCGCAGCCATACCACCCAATCATTGCCGCGCCGATGCCGGAGGTAATATGGTCGTAACCGGGCGCTATATCTGTGGTAAGCGGCCCCAATGTATAAAAGGGCGCTTCGTGGCAGTGCTTGAGCTGCTCTTCCATATTTTGTTTGATTAAGTGCATTGGCACGTGGCCAGGGCCTTCAATCATTACCTGCACATCGTGTTCCCAGGCGATTTTGGTGAGCTCACCCAGGGTACGCAACTCAGCAAACTGAGCTTCGTCGTTGGCATCGGCCACGGAGCCGGGCCGTAGGCCATCGCCTAACGAAAGCGACACATCATAGCGGGCGCAAAGTTCACAAATTTCCGCAAAATGCGTATACAAGAAGCTCTCTACATGATGGCTTAAGCACCATTTGGCCATAATCGCTCCCCCCCGCGACACAATCCCGGTCACCCGCTTGGCGGTCATTGGCACAAAGGCTAGGCGCACCCCGGCGTGAATCGTGAAGTAGTCTACGCCCTGTTCAGCCTGCTCTATGAGGGTGTCTTTGAACACTTCCCAGGTGAGCGCTTCGGCTACCCCGCCCACTTTTTCCAGGGCCTGATAAATGGGGACTGTCCCCAGCGGGACCGGGCTGTTACGAAGCAGCCATTCACGGGTTTCATGGATATTGCGGCCAGTAGACAGATCCATAATCGTGTCGGCGCCCCAGCGGGTGGACCACACCAGCTTTTCGACCTCCTCTTCAATCGAGGAGGTTACCGCTGAGTTGCCAATATTGGCGTTCACTTTTACTAAAAAATGGCGGCCGATAATCATCGGTTCTGATTCAGGGTGGTTAATGTTGGCGGGGATAATCGCACGGCCGGCAGCTACCTCCTGGCGCACGAATTCCGGCGTTATTTGTGGCGGCAAATGCGCCCCAAAACTTTCGCCGGGGTGCTGTTGGGTCAGCATGGGGTCGGTAACGCTGGCCCGGCCCATATTTTCCCGAATAGCAATATATTCCATTTCCGGGGTAATTATTCCCTGGCGAGCGTAATGTAGCTGGGTTACGCATTTGCCTTGTTGGGCTACAAGCGGGGCCCGGCGGCGGGAAAAACGTAGCTCATCCAGGCTGATATCCCGTTCGCGAGCCTGGGCGTAGGTGGAACTTACGCCGGCCATAGTATGGGTATCACCACGCTCGGCTATCCAGCCGTGGCGCATCGCGGCCAAACCTTGATTTACATCTATGTGCTGCTGAGGATCGCCATACGGGCCTGATGTGTCGTAAACCGGCACTGCACAGTTCGGCTCGCTTTCGGTATCACTGATACGGGTGTCGCTTAGCTGAATATGGCGCATGGGCACCTGGATATCAGCGCGGGAGCCGGTATGGTATTGACGGGTAGCGTTCGGATAGGCTTCGCCGGCGAGTTGGCGAATAAAGTCTTGCGCCTGCTGGCGTTGTTGACGACGGTGTGACATAGCATTTTATTCCTACATTCAGGGTTAAAAAAATGCTTGTCAGGAGTAGTTGAAAAAGACGTTTACACCATAGCGCGAAAAGTAGTCGAATAAACAATACGACGATGGCTGGCGTAAACTGGTCTTGTTCCCTTCGCAGGTATTAGCCTGATCAGGTTCAACGGATCCCGCAATTGCGGTCTCAGCTCATAATTAAAGGCCGTAGCAAATAATTATGGAGCACTCCGACAAGAAGTTGGCTTTCAGTATAAGAACAAACCGGCGTTAACATCAACCCCTGTAACAGGCTAAAACATATTAATAATAAGATTAAAATAGCGGCAACCACCCGGCCGGGCTAGTGATAAAGCCGAGATTCTGGTAGTCTGAATAGGAATGATTGTTATTTCAGTTAGTTTTATAGTTAATTTCTCTGGCGGCAGCTTTTGGGCTGGGGTATAAAGCCTGACGGATAACCATAAAACCAACGCATCAAGAGAAGTATTATGACTCTGTGGGATTTACCAAGCAAAAAGCTGGCAGTGATCACCAAGATCCACAACGATCTCTACGCCAATGTTATAGAACGCCTTAGCGAGATGGGCGTGGAAGAGGGTCGTGATGTGCAGTGTGTCCGCAAAGGACCGCTCGGTGGGCCGGTGGTGCTGCAACTTGGCGGCAGTATTTTCGCGATAGAGCAGGATCTGGCAAGTAAGATCGAAGTCGCCCCTCACGCATAACACTTACCCAATACACCGACACGCAGGAACTTATTTCTTCATGCAACGCATTTTAATGGTGGGGAAACCCAACTCCGGTAAGAGCTTACTGTTTAATCAGTTAACCGGACTAAGACAAAAGGTCGCCAATTACCCTGGGGTAACGGTTGAAGTTAAACGCGGCCAATGCCAGAACTATGAAATTGTCGATTTACCGGGCACCTATACATTAAGGGGCTTGTCCCGGGATGAAGAGATTGCAGTACAGGAAATTAAAGGTGCCATAGACCGGGACGATACTGCGCTGGTGCTATGTGTGCTGGATGCCACCCGCCTTGAGCGTAGCCTGGTGTTGGGTTTACAGGTTCAAAAGCTGGCTCGTGAACGCAATAAATCGGTGCTGTTTGCCCTTAATTTTATTGATGAGGTACACCGGGTAGGCGAAAGTATTGATACCGATGCCTTGTCCGCCGAATTGGGCAGCCCGGTGGTGGCATTGTCGGCCCGCACCCTGGAAAACCTTCACGAGTTTAAACAAGCCATGTTGGGCTACGCGGCTGATCCGCAGTCAATTCTGCCCACACGTTCACTACAAGAAGGTGAACTGGCAGCCAAACGTAGCCACCAGCTAGCAAACCAATTCGGCATGCAGTTGGATGTCGTACTGAAAAACCAAAATAGCGTTGACCGTTTTTTATTAAATAGCTGGACCGGCAGTATCGCCTTTCTGGCGGCGATGTTTGTTTTGTTCCAAAGTATTTTCACCCTGGCTACCCCGTTAATGGATGGGGTGGAGTTTTTAATTGCGGATGTGGCGGAAAAAGTCAGTGCAGTTACCCCGGTGGGGATTTTTGCTGACTTCATGAACGACGCCATCTTTGGCGGATTGGGCTCGTTTTTAGTGTTTGTACCGCAAATTATGGTATTGACCCTGATTATCGGGTTGCTGGAAGACAGTGGCTACCTGGCCCGGGCGGCACTGATGTGCCATCGGCCGCTAAGTTTCTTTGGATTATCCGGGCGTAGTTTTATTCCCTATTTATCGGGACATGCCTGTGCGATACCCGCGATTATGGCAGCCCGCACAATTGAGTCGCCGCATAAACGTCTGATTACGATGATGACGATTCCATTAATGTCGTGTTCTGCACGCTTACCCGTTTATGCATTGCTGGTGGCTGTGTTGGTGCCACGTGACGGTACTTTCTTAGGTATTTTCGACTTGCAGGGCGCCGCGTTTTTCGGCCTATACTTTTTCGGAATTATAACCGCGCTGATTGTTAGCCAGGTGTTGAACAAAGCTATGCCGCGGGATCTGGAAGACTCTGACATGCCATTTATTCTGGAGTTACCCACCTATCGGATGCCACATTGGAAACCACTGATGCACCGGGTGCTCGGCAGTGGGACAGCGTTTATCCGCCGCGCCGCGCCCATTATCTTTATGGTTTCGGTAGGTATCTGGGTGCTGGGCTATTTCCCCCTTAACAGCAATTTGCAAACCTCATGGCTGGGCCAGATAGGCCAGTTTATTGAGCCGGTTTTTACTCCTATGGGACTCGACTGGCGCTATGGTATTGCTATTTTAATGTCATTCTTAGCCCGTGAAGTATTTGTAGGTGCGCTGGGAACCCTGTTTGGTATGGACGATGCGGATGACAACGTAGCCGGGCTTTCAGAAAAAATTCAGGCTGACGGCCTGACCCTTAGCGCGGGACTGGGCTTAGTGCTGTTCTATGTCGTTGCCCTTCAGTGTGTAGCCACGGTGGCCATGCTTAAAGGGGAAACCGGCAGTAATAAGCTGGCCTGGGGGCTGTATGTGGCCTATGGGTTACTTGCCTATGTTATTGCCGTGGCGGTCAATTTAATTATGTAAACCAAGCACCTGGCACTTTGCTAGACTAAAAAAAGCCGCGTTAAATACGCGGCTTTTTGGTAGCAAGGGTAGGGGTATTTTGATTTTAAGCCTGGGTCATTCCCTGTTTGTAAAATGCCAAGGCTTTTCCATCATCGTTTTGGCGCTCGCTAATTTGCGCCAGCATAAGTAAGTCTTGCCGGTCTTCCTTCAGCTTAATGGCTTTTAGTAGCGCTCGCTCCGCAAGGCTTAAATCACCTGCGTTAAATGCTACATGGCCGAGCAAAGAGTAATACTGACGGTTGTTGCTATCCTGTTTTATCCAGCTTTCAAGCAGCTTAATTGACGCCGCCGGGTTCGGCATACGCAGGTCCTTGAAGAACGGCATTAAGGTAGTATCCGGGCCATTACTTTGCCACTGAACTAAACAATCCTGCGCATCATGATGCATACCTTGTTCAAGTAGCTGTTCCACATAAGCCGCCTGAAATGCTTTGTCGTTCCGCTTATTGCGCGGCAGCTCCTGCCAATATTGTTTTAATGCATTGGCGCCCTGTTTACTGGCAATTTCAGCAAATTTACCTTTGGCGGCACGTTGCGCCAGTGGGATAGCATCAGCTTTAAGCGTTTTGCGCCACTGTGGTAGCTGGGTTTGAATTTGCTGCCATTGTCCAGCCCGGGCCATACAATCGGCTTTCAATTGCACCACCTGTTTATGGTTAGCGTCTTTGTCTTCCAGCCGTTCAAGCGTAGCCAAAGCGGCTTCAGGCTGGTGGTTTGCCAGTAACACACGCGCTTGTTGGATTCGGGCAGCCCTAACACAGTGGGGATAATCACTGGCATGTTCCAACAATTCACCGGCGCGCTTTTGTTCGCCCAAGTCATGGGCAACCTGCGCCGCCAATAACAGGTTTACGCCGTCAAAATCTCCATCCAGGGTATGGCTAAATGCTTTGTTAGCCAGGGCTAGGTCGCCCTGGGCATAGGCCTGGATGGCCCGATAGAAATTACGCTGACGTTTACGCCGGCTCAGGCTGCCAAACCATTGGCGAGAACCGGTAAGCCAGCCTTTAAGGCGGCTTATTAACCGTATCGCTACCCACAGTACCAAGGCAGCCAGAAGTAGCGAAATCACCAGGCTTACTACGGTCATTTCAATCAGCATCGAGCCCATGCTAATAAGCACATAGCCTTTATCGCCCACCACTTGGGGGGCCACCAGCAAGGCCGCCAGTAACGCTATAATTAGTACAATTGCTACAATCAGGCGTCTCATGATGCGCGGTCTCCCTGACCAAACGCGCCCTGTACCCGCTGTTCAAGCAAACGCTGTAACGGCTGAGTGCTTTGCAAAGACTCGGGTAACTGCTGGCTTACATCGGTCTCCAGCAGGTTTTGAACGCTATCTACAAACCCTTTTACTGCGGCATCTTCAATATCGTAATTATTAATAAGCTGCTTAAGGGCGTTCTGCAGCGACTGCTCATACAAGGTTTGCTGGGCGCCTACCGCGGCTGACTGCGCTTGCATAAGTTGTAATTTCAGCTGTTCACGGTTCAGCCACTGCTGTTGCTGACTCATTACTGGTTCAATTGGCGTATCAGTGCG
Source organism: Salinimonas sediminis (assembly GCF_003429285.1). Lineage (NCBI taxonomy): Bacteria > Pseudomonadati > Pseudomonadota > Gammaproteobacteria > Alteromonadales > Alteromonadaceae > Salinimonas > Salinimonas sediminis. The sequence continues at coordinate 4,262,189 of NZ_CP031769.1, read as the reverse complement.
GCTGACCGAAATAAAGTCATCTACAATATTGCGCCAAACCTGTTTTAAATTTTGCTGCCATTCATCAATAGAATCGGATAACTCAGAACTTTGCTCGCCACCCGGTTGCTCAAAAGTATCCAGGGGTAAATTGTCTACCTGCGCCAGCATGCCAGAAACAGCTAATGCCACGGAGGTACGCGATACCGGGTTAATCTGACGCAAGGTTTGGATATCTTTTGCCAGCAATTCGCGCACCGGGATGACCGACGGGTCAGCCAGTTCACTTAACCGGGTATCGGCGTTTTGCAGCAGCATAGTGGCGGTGCGAATGTCTTTTTCAAGCCATACTTTACGGCCCGCCATACGCACCAGGTAATCTGCTTCTGCTAATAGCCAATCTGAAGGACGCTTACCTTCTATATTATCGAGCTCGGCCAGGGCTTGCTGGCTTTGACGTTGAATTTGCTGTGTCTTACTAGACAGCTGTTCAACCACGCTCGTTAATTGCTGGCGGCTTTCATCTAATTGGGCGAGCTGTTGTTGCAGTTCCCGATTTTGCTGTTCTACCGTCTTCAGCCGATCTAACTGGGCTTGCTGATGTTCATTTAGCTGGGCGTTTATCTGGGCGCGCTGAGCACCTTGCTGTTGCCAATACCAATAACCGGCGCCGGCAAGCGCCAATACCAGCAGGAAAATAATAATAACGACCAGCCACAACCCTTTGGTGGACGATCTCGGGTTTCGGCGTGTGCTTTTTGCTGCACCACTGCGGCCCCCCGTGGGCGGTGTGGCTGTCGGCTTTGTTTTCGCCGTCGGCTTGTCATCCGGCACAGGTGTTGATGCTGTTGCAGGCTTGGTTTCTGGCGCAGGTGTGCCCGATTTATTGCCCGGGGTACTATTGCCCTGAGTCTGATGTTTGTTATCCGCCATGTTTACTCCCAATTATCCTTTATCCACTGCGCCAGTTCATCGTCACTGGCACCGGTGGCAACCTCAACATCTGTGACTCCAAAAGCGCGAATCACATCTGCCACCCGAGCGCTAACAGTAAGCCAGCGCTGCTCGGTTAGCTTGCTATTATTCAAACGGGCAAACAATTGCCTGGCCATTTCTTCACTAGTGGCGATAATGCCTTTTACGTCAGACCATTGCCAATAGTTTGTTTGCTGGTAAACGTTGGGAATAGTGCGCTCATACACCGCCAGGGAGGTGACATGAGCACCCGCCCGGTTCAACGCATCAGCCAAAGTGGTTCGACCAGCAACTCCTTTTATAATAACGATTTGCTTATTTTTTGCATCTTTTAACTGGGTTAATGCCAATAGCCCTTCAGATGTAGCCTGAGCCGGCACTATCGCGTTGAGACCGAGCTGTTGTAAAGCGCGCCCGGTACCTTGCCCTACCGCCAGTACCGTCACCTTCCAGGGCAGCAGCCGGATTGCCGGTGTACAAGCTTTTACCGCATATTGGCTGGTGACTACTAATATATCTACCTGGCCCGCCGTTAATTGCTGGTGTAGTGCGTCTACCGGGGCGCGGTGATACGTTATATCGACTAACCCCAGTACACTTACGTTCAACTGGTGGGCGGCAAACGCCTGCTCGCTACGGGCCAGAGCAGGAGCTGGCCGGGTGAGTAGGTACATAGCTATTCGTATAATGCCTGCAAGATTTCTTTAGCCCCCTGAGCTAATAAAGCCTCGGCCACTTCAATACCCAAACCCTCTGCCCGATGCGCTTTACCGGTAGCAGAAGCATAAATAAGTTTGGTGCCATCTGGTTTGCCGACCATACCGGTAATGGTCAGGGTGTCACCATCCAGTGTGGCGAAACTACCAATAGGCACCTGGCAACCGCCTTCCAGGCGCGCATTCATGGCCCGTTCTGCACTTACCCGTAAATGCGTTTGCGGGTCGTTCAGTGCCTGCAACAGAGCGATAAGTTCATCATCATCATTACGACACTCGATACCAACTGCACCCTGGCCGACGGCGGGCAATGAAATATCTGCCGGTAATTGTTGCACTATACGCTGTGGCATTCCGAGACGGATAAGTCCGGCAGCAGCCAAAATAATGGCGTCATAATCACCGTTATCCAGTTTGGCTAAACGGGTATTTACGTTACCGCGTAAATCACGAATGGTTAAATCCGGGCGGTACTTACGAATTTGGCTTTGCCGGCGCAGGCTGGAGGTGCCGACCACCGCTCCATGGGGCAAATCATCCAGCTGAGTTACGCTATTAGACACAAAAGCATCAAACGGGTTTTCCCGCGGGCAGATTGCGTGCAGGCCGAAGGCATGAGGAAACTCTACCGGAATATCTTTCATTGAATGCACGGCAATATCGGCGCGCCCTTCGAGCATGGCTATTTCCAGCTCTTTGATGAACAAGCCCTTGCCACCAATTTTAGCCAGCGGCGTATCCAGAATTTTATCGCCCTGGGTGCTCATGGGAAGAAGCTCCACCGTAAGGTGGGGATGATGACGTAACAGCTGTGACTGCACATACTCTGCCTGCCACATGGCCAATGCACTTTTACGGGTGGCAATGCGGATAGTACGATTTTCAGCAGACATACTTATTCTAATCCTGTGGTTAATAAATCAACGGGCCCGCTACCAGGCATGGTGCTAAGCCCCGGGGTGACTATAGTTTAGCTTAGCCGCTGTTGCAGCCAGGCACTAATATCTTCGAGTTCTTGCAGACACACACTGTGCTGCATGGTGTAGCGATGGAATTCAGGTTGGTAACCATTCTGCTTAAGGGTGTCCACCGCCATTTGGCCAAGCATAGGAGGTACTACGGGATCCTGATCACCATGGGCCACAAACAGGGGCACTGAGCGGTTCGCGTCGCTGGCCTGTTGGGCTAGTGAATCCGGCTCACACATATAGGTGGACAGCGCCATGATACCGCCAATACGCTGGAATAATCGCAGGCCTAAATGATACGCAATAACGCCGCCTTGAGAAAATCCAGCCAGAATGATTTTTTCCGGTTTGAAACCAGCTTCAAGCTGAGCGTTAAATAAGGCTTTAATACTGTCTGCGCTTTCCTCTACACCGGTTAAGTCGGCACGGCTATTAAAATCCAGCGACTTAATATCGTACCAGGCTGGCATTTGCATATTGTTATTGATGGTTACGGCCCGGGTGGGTGCATGAGGGAACAAAAATTTCACCGGTAGGCTGGCGGGTAATTTAAGCTCCGGCACAATAGGCGCAAAACCATGGCCAGAATCGCCCAGTCCATGCATCCAGATAACGCAGGCCTGTGGGTTTTCTCCGGTATTAACTTCAACAAATGGTAATAGAGTTTGGGACATAAGCACCTTACTTAACTAAATACACTGATACGCCGACAAGCGATCTGCCTGTCCACAGGTAAAGATTACGGCATGAATCTGTTTATGCTACCATTGCAGGTTAAAATGACCACCACCCAGATAGTTAAAAAACAACGATTATGGCAGCTCAATTAGGAAATCTGTTTATTCTGGCCGCGCCCTCTGGTGCCGGCAAGTCCAGTCTGATCAAAGCCCTGCTGGAAAAACACCAAAGCGCCGACCATTACCCTATGCAGGTATCGGTGTCACATACTACCCGGGCGCCCAGACCGGGTGAAGAAGACGGCGTACATTATCATTTTGTCAGCCGCGACCAATTTGAAAAACTCATCGAACAAGGGGTGTTTTTTGAATGGGCCGAGGTATTCGGAAATTATTATGGCACCTCGCGGGTAACTATTGAGCAAACCTTACACCTGGGAATAGATGTTTTTTTAGACATCGACTGGCAGGGCGCCCGCCAGGTCAAAAAGCTGTTACCTGACGCCCAGGGCATATTTATTTTACCGCCGTCTACACAAGTGCTCAAAGAGCGGCTGAACAAACGTGGTCAGGATAGCGAAGAAGTAATTGCCGCCCGCATGCTAGAGGCAGTCTCAGAGATGTCGCATTACGCAGAGTTTGATTTTGTATTGGTCAACGATGATTTTGCTACTGCCCTGGCCGATCTGGAAGCGATTGTACGCGGCCAGCGCCAGCGTACAGTTAAACAGAAAATGCGCTATCCGGATCTGCTGCGGGATCTATTGGGCGATCAAAGCACTGACGCCGCCGAATAAATGGTGTAAAATCGCACAAAATACTATGACGAAAACGGGTTGTGGGGTATACTTCGCGGCCGTTTTTTAATACTTGCTAAATTGATTGTCGGAGATATACATGGCTCGCGTAACCGTAGAAGATGCTGTAGATAAGGTTGGTAATCGCTTTGACCTGGTGCTGATTGCAGCCCGTCGTGCTCGCCAGCTGGCAACCGAAGGCAAAGACGCCATGGTTGATGTGGCTAACGACAAACCGACGGTAACTGCCCTTCGGGAAATCGAAGAAGGCCTGGTTACCCCTGCCACTCTGGAGCAGGACGAAATGCGCGATCAGGAACAACAGGAACGTACAGATTTCTCTTCTGTAGCGAATATTCTGTCTGATCAGTAAGCATCCCGGATAGTCTGTTTTTAAAAGCGCCAGTGGCCTGTTTGGGTTCACTGGCGTTTTGCCATTGGCAACAAGGCCAATTCCCCGTATTCTGTAAACTCATCTTTTTACTACTGGAAACCAGCATAAAACCGTGTATTTGTTCGAGGGTTTAAAACAGAAAATTTCTGACTATTTGTCGCCGGATCGGGTACAGCTGGTACAAGATGCCTTTGTGCTTGCCCATGAGGCCCATGATGGTCAGATGCGCTCAAGCGGCGATCCCTATATTACCCACCCGGTCGCGGTGGCGGGGATCTTGGCTGACATGCACTTGGATCACGAAACCTTGATGGCAGCGTTGCTGCACGATGTTATTGAAGATACGCACTTTAGCCAGGAAGATCTGGCGGGCGCCTTCGGTAATACTGTGGCGGAGTTGGTAGAAGGCGTGAGCAAACTGGATAAGCTGGCATTTAGTAATAAGCAGGAAGCTCAGGCTGAAAACTTCCGTAAAATGATGATGGCAATGGTGCAGGATATCAGAGTTATTCTGATTAAGCTGGCCGACCGTACCCACAACATGCGCACGTTGGGCGCCCTTCGCCCGGATAAGCGCCGCCGGATTGCGCGCGAAACCCTAGAAATTTATGCGCCTATTGCCCATCGGCTAGGTATTCACGATGTCAAAAACGAGCTGGAAGATTTAGGTTTTCTGGCAATGTATCCTATGCGACATCGGGCATTAAAGTCGGCAGTGAAACAGGCCCGGGGCAATCGTAAAGAAATTATCGAAAACATTCGGCAGGAACTGGACACCCGTTTAGACGAGTATGGTATTGCGGCCACTGTAATTGGCCGGGAAAAACACCTGTACTCTATTTACCGCAAAATGCGCAATAAAGAGCTGATGTTCAATGAAGTTATGGACATTTATGCATTTCGGATTGTGGTAAAAACAGTCGATAACTGCTACCGCTCACTGGGCGCCATGCATAGCTTGTACAAGCCCATCGAAACCCGTTTTAAAGATTATATCGCCATCCCGCGTACTAACGGCTATCAGTCTTTGCATACGTCGCTAATTGGCCCACACGGGATTCCGGTAGAAGTGCAAATCAGAACCCATGCTATGGATCAAATGGCCGATAAAGGGGTGGCCGCGCACTGGTTGTATAAAGCCCCTGGCGATAGTGATACCACCGCACAGCTGCGCGCCCGTAAGTGGATGCAAACCCTGCTGGAACTGCAACAAAGCGCCAGCTCTTCGTTTGAATTTATCGAATCGGTAAAAACCGATTTGTTTCCAGACGAAATTTACGTGTTTACCCCGGATGGTCGTATTATTGAGCTGCCTATGGGCGCCACCGCGGTAGATTTTGCCTATGCGGTGCATTCAGATATTGGTAACACCTGTGTAGGTGTGAGAGTAGAAAGGCGTAACTACAGTTTAAGTAAGCCTTTAGAAAACGGCCAAACGGTGGAAATAATAACCTCGCCCAAAGCTAAGCCCAATGCCAATTGGCTAAACTTTGTGGTTAGCGCCCGCGCCCGTACACGAATTCGCCAGTATCTGCGTAAACAGCACTCGCAAGAAGCGGTGAATATGGGCAACCGGTTGTTGCGCCATGCGCTGGGTAATGCCAAGCTCGACGATATTGCAAAAAGCGATATCGAGCGCGTGGTCGCGGAAACCAAACACAAAAGCTTTGACGATTTGCTGGTAGATATTGGCCTGGGTAATGAACTAAGCGCTATTGTAGCGCGCCGCTTACTGGGCGAAAGCGAGGAGTTGCCCGAGCGCAAAGGAAATGTTGCCATTCGCGGCACAGAAGGCTTATTGGTTCATTACGCGCGGTGTTGTCATCCGATTCCTGATGACGAAATTGTAGCGGTACTGAGCCCCGGCCGGGGGATGACTATCCACCAAACTGGTTGTAACAATATTCGTAAGCTAACCAAAGAAGAACCTCAACGCGTACTGCCAATGCAGTGGGACGATAAACCTCAGGGTGAGTTTAAAGCCTCGTTGCGCATTGAGCTGTATAACCATCAAGGAACACTGGCGACATTAACGAATATGATATCAGGTTGCGACTCCAACATTGTTGGATTGCAGACCGAGGAAAAAGAAAGCAATATCTATTTTATTGATATTGAACTGACTACCCATAATCGTATTCACTTAGCAAGAATAATGCGTAAAATTCGTACTATGCCTGAAGTTCAAAAAGTCTCAAGACACAGTCAGTCAAGGCATTAATTTCTCAATTTATACAGGATTCTCTCATGTCAAAAGCAATTATTCAGACCGATAAGGCGCCTCAGGCAATTGGCACCTATAGCCAGGCGGTAAAAGCCGGTACTACAGTCTATTTGTCAGGTCAGATTCCCCTGGTACCAGAGACCATGGAAATGGTGTCTGATGACTTTGAAGCACAAGCCCGTCAGGTGTTTGAAAATGTCAAAGCGGTATGTGAAGCTGCTGGGGGGACTATCAACGACCTGGCAAAAGTAAATATCTACCTTATAGATTTATCTTACTTTTCGATGGTTAATGACATCATGAGCAGTTACTTTAATAAACCGTATCCGGCCCGCGCGGCGATTGGCGTGAAGGCATTACCGAAGGACGCGCAAATTGAAATTGATGGCATTATGGAACTGCCCGAATGAGCTAACGTTATTGCGCACTAATTCGTATATTACAAAGGCCAGCATTATGCTGGCCTTTGTGGTTTTCAGTCCGCTGGTTATTCGCGGCACGGTAGGGCGCGAAACGCCTGGTTAGCGACGAATAGTGATATTGGCCTTTTGTACCTTATCGGCATTGGCGTACTGAGGCTGCCCGTCGCCCACTGATACTTCCAGGGTGCCGGTATACGGTTGTTTAGCCCCGTTATCATCAATATACACTAAGGTATCGGCGGCTATTGTCATGTTAAGGGTGGTGCTGCTACCGGCTTTTACCTCATCATGACTAAACCCTTTGAGCTCAGTTTGCGGAACGCGAACCGGTGCATCAGGCATATGCAAATAAACTTGTGTTACCTGTCCTGCGGTGTGCTCACTGTTGTTATTCAGGGTCACAGAGAAAGACAAATCCTCGCCCACGTTCAGAGTTTTCGGTAACTGTAAGTCTGTGTAGGTAACATTGCTATAGTCCAGACCATAGCCAAACGGATAAAGTACCTCACCGGTAAAGTAGCGATAGGTGCGGTTTTGCATGGCGTAATCATCAAAATCGGCAAAACCATCTAAGTTACGGTAAAAGGTAACAGGAAGTCGGCCGGACGGATTAATGTCGCCGTACAGTAGCTTGGTTAACGCCGTACCGGTTGCCTCACCAGGGTAAAATGCCTGCACAATGGCATCCACATTATCGTTCGACCAGTTTAGCGCCATTGCACTACCGGAAAAGTTTACCAATACCATTGGCTTACCAGCTTTCTTCAACGCTTTCAGCAAAGCCTTTTGTTCATCCGGCAAATCGATGTCGGTTCTGTCGCCATAGTTAAAACCGTCAAGCTTAACAGGCATTTCCTCGCCTTCGATCCGCGGGGTGATACCGGCCATGACCACGACAACATCGGCCTCTTTGGCGTTGGCTAGCGCGCGGGCCTGCAAATCTTCACTGGTATTTACCCAACGCACGGTAAATTGCTGCCGCATAATGGCGGAGGTATTACTGATTTTGTCATCAGCAAAATGCATGGTGATTTTAATCGGATAGGCCTGGCCTGCTTTGAGGGTGACCGGTGCGGTAACCGCACTACCATCGATACTGATCTGTGCCTGACTGTCGAACTGGTATTGCCCGCTGCGCTCAGGTTTGATAACACCTTCCCAGACTACACCAAAATTACCTAAAACGGTGTCATCAACCGGCGAACGGTCGAAGTAAAAGTCCATGGCATTATCGACACGGGTAAGTACCGGGTCGCCGCTCAGCTCGGTGGGAAAAGACAATTGGGTAAAGTCGGTAATCGGGCTACTGGCTAGTTTGTAGTACTTGCCTTGCAGGCCGCTCTGCAGCTTGCCATTGTCTGCTTCATGAAATAACACCCGGCTATCAAGAATTTCTGCATGGCCGTAAATATCGTCAATAACCGCACTGCCTGCGGCGTAAGTTACCTGCTCTTTACCCAGATACTGTTGCAGGCCTTCAAGAGGCGTCACCGGGTTTATCGGCAGGCCGTTATAATTCCCCAACAGGACGTCTTCATTATTTGCATTAGGGCCAATCACCGCTACCTTCAGGTTTTTATCAAGCGGTAATACCCCGTTGTTCTTCAGCAGTACCATTGATGCAGCCGAGGCTTTTTCAGTCAGGGCCTGGTGCTCAGATGAGCCAACCACGTCCATTGATATACCGGCATATTCCACTTTGCTGGCATCATCAAACATACCCAGTTTAAAACGGGTCATAAATAAGCGTTCTACAGCCTGGTCAATCAGGCGCTCGTCTATCAGGCCTTTTTGCACAGCAAAATTCAAATTGGCAAATGTGCTTAGTCGCCCCGTACCGCAGTTAAGATCGGTGCCACTGGTAACCGCCCAGGCTGCTGCCGCAGCGGGCGCGTCGACTACGTCATGCGCTTCGGGGTCGTAAAAATCGCGAATGGCGCCACAGTCTGACATTACATGCCCGTCGAACTTGTACTGGCCGCGTAAAATATCCTTAAGCAGCATGTCGCTGCCACAGGCGGGCAGGTCATTAATCCGGTTGTAGGCACACATCACCGCTTCTACATCCGCCTCTACCACCGCTTTTTCAAAGGCCGGCAGGTAAGTTTCATACAAGTCTTTATCTGATACTACGTAGTTGTCGGAATGGCGGCTGATTTCCGGGCCATTGTGTACCGCGAAGTGTTTAGCAGTGGCAGCTGTTTTCAGGTAATCAGGGTTATCTCCCTGTAAGCCGGTAATAAAGGCAACACCTAGCTCACCGGTCAGATAGGGATCCTCACCGTAAGTTTCCTGGCCCCGGCCCCAACGGGGGTCGCGAAAAATATTGATATTAGGCGACCAAAACGTCAAGCCGGTGTACCGGTAGCTTAACCCTTCGTTCAAATAAAAGTGGTGTTTTGCCCGGCCTTCATCAGAAATCGCAGTAGCGATAGAGTGCATCAGTTCTTTATCCCACATTGCTGCCATACCAATAGCTTGTGGGAATACGGTAGCCTTACCGGCTCGCGCCACGCCGTGCAATGCTTCATTCCAGTAGTCGTAGGCAGGAATGCCAAGACGCTCAATAGCCGGCGCATCGTTGTACATCTGACCGATTTTTTCTTCCAGCGTCATTTGAGCTACCAGGTCTTTTACTCTGGTTTGAATATCTACAGACGTATCCAGATAAACACTGGAAGACGGCGAAGTAGCGTCGGCTGGGGAGGACGTTCCAGAAGAAGACACGCTATTGCTACACGCTGCACAACTAAGGCTAACCGCGATGGCCAGTAAGGTTTTTTTCATGATAGTACCGAAGGTGAAAAAAGATGTGTTTACCTTAAAGGTGCTGCAAAAAGGTACAATAGCAGTATGGTAAATCGTAAATAAAGTGTTAAAAATAGCAACGACTCAGGACATGTTACAGGTTGAAATGTGCCTGGTGGCGGACGCTACTCGCCATTGCTATGCGGGTGGTTTACACTCGCAGCAACAGCGTTACTTTATTAGGACAACAACAATACCATGCAGTCTCTGGCTCAAACTCCTATCACCACACTTAAAGGTGTTGGTGCCAAGGTGGCGCAGAAGCTGGCAAAAATAGGTCTTGCCACTATTCAGGATGTTCTGTTTCATTTGCCTTCGCGTTATGAGGACCGAACGCGTATCTACAGTATCGACAGTTGCCAGCCGTTTACCCATGTGAGTATTCAGGGTGAAGTGAAAAGCGCGGACATTCAGTATGGCAAAAAACGCATGCTGGCAGTTAAGGTTAGTGACGGTACAGGCACTATTACGTTACGGTTTTTCCATTTTGGCGCATTGCAAAGAACGATGTTAAGCCCCGGTAACCAGGTGCGTTGCTTCGGTGAGATTCGCACCGGCAAATGGGGCCTGGAAATGATGCATCCTGAGTTTTCGCTGATCGACGAAGACAGCGACTTACAAGAAGATGCCCTCACGCCGGTTTACCCTACCACCGAGGGGGTCAAACAACTGACCCTGCGAAACCTGACCGACCAGTCATTGGCGCTGCTAGACCAGGGGGCACTAACAGATTTATTACCCGAGGGAATGTATGCCCAGCAGGTGTCATTGGCCGAAGCGCTACATTTAGTTCACCGGCCGCCACCTGATGCCGGGCTGACCCTGCTGGAGGAAGGTCGTCACCCTTCCCAGCAGCGGCTGATCCTGGAAGAGTTGTTGGCGCATCATCTCAGTGTGCTAAAAGTGCGTCAGCAGTCTGATGCTCAGCCAGGTATACCCATTGCAGTCGATAACCGGTTAGTTAGCCAGTTACTCGAGGCCTTGCCGTTCAGCCCCACTGGAGCGCAGCAACGCGTCGTCAGTGAAATACAAAACGATATGCAGCGTAGCCGCCCGATGATGCGCCTGGTCCAGGGCGATGTCGGTTCTGGTAAAACCCTGGTGGCCGCCTTAGCGGCGTTGTCAGCTATTGGGGCAGGGTATCAGGTCGCGTTGATGGCGCCCACCGAACTGCTGGCTGAACAGCATGCTAATAACTTTCGTGAGTGGCTGGCCCCCTTAGGTATTGAAGTCGGTTGGCTGGCCGGCAAACTAAAAGGTAAAACCCGCACGCAGGTGCTTGAACAACTAGCTTGTGGCCATATTCAAATGTTGGTCGGCACCCATGCTATTTTCCAGGAGAATGTTACCTACCAGCAACTGGCCCTGGTTATTGTTGACGAGCAGCATCGTTTTGGGGTCCATCAGCGCTTAGCATTGCGTGAAAAGGGGGAAGTGCAAGGGCGCTTTCCGCACCAATTAATCATGACCGCCACGCCGATTCCCCGGACATTAGCCATGACAGCGTATGCCGACCTTGATACCTCCGTAATAGATGAGCTGCCGCCCGGGCGAACGCCGGTCACTACGGTGGTTATTCCCGATACCCGCCGCGAAGATATTATTAGCCGGGTACTGGATGCCTGCCAAAACCACGGGCGTCAGGCCTACTGGGTATGTACCCTGATTGACGAATCTGAAGTATTGCAGTGCCAGGCGGCAGAAGATGCCGCCATCACATTACGCACAGCGTTGCCCACGTTAAAAGTGGGGTTAGTCCACGGGCGGTTAAAGCCAGCGGAAAAGGCTGGGGTAATGGCCCAGTTTAAAGCCGGCGAACTTGATCTACTGGTGGCCACCACCGTTATTGAAGTCGGGGTCGATGTGCCAAACGCCAGTATTATGATTATTGAAAACCCTGAACGGCTGGGGCTGGCGCAACTGCATCAGCTACGCGGCCGGGTGGGCCGGGGTGCCGTAGAAAGCCAATGTGTGCTGCTTTATCAAAGCCCGTTATCAAAAACCGCCACCCAACGGCTGACGGTATTGCGAGAATCCAGCGATGGATTTTATATTGCCCAGCGCGATCTGGAAATCCGTGGACCCGGTGAACTAATGGGAACACGGCAAACTGGTATAGCCGAGCTTCGTATTGCCGATTTGGTACGCGACGCCCGTCTTATCCCGCAGGTGCAGGATATTGCAGAACGCCTGTGGCAGGAGTACCCGTCTCATGCCCAAGCCATTATTAACCGCTGGGTGGGCTATAAGGAGCAGTATGGACATGCCTGATTTTCCTTTTTATGTGGTTGAATCGTCACCGCAAGCCAGCGAGCTGGCCGCGCGCTGGGGGTTTTCACTGGTCACCAGCGCGCCCGCTGGGTTGGGGCTGGTTATGGAGGACGACTGCTTACAGTTAATGGATTTTGCCGAACCCAGACAGCAAGGGGTTATGGTAGATTTTCTATCTGGTGCCAGCGAATACCGACGCGCGCATGGCGGTGGTAAAAAAGAACCTATCGCCAAGGCAATTGGGCTAAAAGGGCTAACCGCACCGGTGGTCATTGATGCTACTCCGGGTTTGGGCCGCGATGCTTTTGTGCTGGCGGGGTTGGGGTGTCAAGTGTACCTGATAGAACGCTCTCCTATAGTTGCCGCCTTGCTAGAAGATGGTATCCGGCGGTTACACGCGCACAATCATGAGCTGGCAGCCCGCTTTACGCTGGTGCATGGAAACAGTATAGATGTACTGCAAAACTGGCCGTATACACAAGTTCACACCGTCTATTTAGACCCGATGTTTCCACATCGCAAAAAATCTGCTTTAGTTAAAAAGGAAATGAAGGTGTTTCAGGCCCTGTTAGGGGCAGACTCGGATGCCGATGAACTACTTTCACCGGCATTAGCACTGGCCCAAAAGCGAGTGGTAGTAAAACGACCCAATAGCGCGCCGTACCTGGCGAATACGCCAGCGTCTATGGCCATTACCAGTAAAAAGCATCGTTTTGATGTGTACCTTACTCACCAATAACAAGGAGAATGTCATGATTAGCATCGGTAGTTCATTACCTGAAGTATCATTTGGAAGATTAGTAGATGGAGAAATGACCAACCCTCATACTAATGCCATTTTCGGGGACAAAAAAGTCGTGGTATTTGCTGTTCCGGGCGCGTTCACCCCTACTTGCTCGGCTGCTCATTTACCCGGTTACGTTACCATCGGGGACAAAATTAAAGCTAAAGGCATCGACGATATTGTATGTATTTCGGTTAATGACGCGTTTGTGTTAGAGGCGTGGAAGCAGACGCAAAACGCTGAGCATATAACCATGCTAGCGGATGGCAATGCCACATTTACTAAAAATATCGGTTTGGACATGGACACCGGAGACTTCGGTGGGACGCGGTCTCTGCGGTATTCGATGCTGGTTGAAGACGGCGTAGTGACCAAATTAAATATTGAAGATCCGGGCCGCTTTGAAGTGAGCGACGCACAAACTATGCTCGATAGTTTATAAAAACGATCTATCTCCCCCTGCGGCAACGTATGACAGTGTGGTTAGGCAAAACTCATACGTTTGTCGCAATTGTAACAAATTTAATCTTTTAGGGCTGTACGCCTTATTGGAGTCTGTTACACTCAAGCCAGTAAAACAAAAATAGAGCGGTGAAGATAAAGCAGTACTTCACGTATTGTAAACCGTTACCCAGTGCGCATTCGAGTCATACAGGAAGAGATGACGTTCCTCTTTTCGCTGGGCCATGGAGGGTTGTTCTTATGGCAAAGAGCCAAAAGTTCAATGTATACCTAATTTCCCCATCCTGTTATAGCGACGCTAAACAGGATCCGAACGTAAACCTTTTTAAAAATTTATTACAAACCTGCGGTTATGAGGTGAATCTTCTGGGTAGTGCAGCAGCGCTTCCAGAAACGTCTAACCAGGATTTGGTGTTTTATGATGCTGCTGGTAGTTCTAACAAACTATCAGATTTTTATGGCAGCAATGGTAATGCACGTTGGATTTTATTTAATCTTCAACCTGGTGAACTGGATGAGTGTGAAGCCATTATCGCTGGGGTTGAGGGGACGTTTTATGCATCCGATTCACCAGAATTGTTGCTCAAAGGCGTGCGTCGCTTAAGTAAAATGGATGTGTGGTTTAAACGCGGTTCGATTAACGAAGCATTACGGCGCATGCGTCAGTATGCCCGTCGACCAGCGCTGCGTGCTAAACGGCCAACAATGTCTTTACAGGGTGGTAGTCATCCAAAGTTGACCAAGCGGGAAATAACCATCATTGAGCTGGTATCCAAAGGGTCACAAAACCAGGAAATTGCAGATCAATTGCATATTAGTGTGAATACCGTAAAAACGCACATTTACAGTATTTTCCGTAAAACGCAATCCCGGAACCGGATTGAACTGCTGTCTTGGTCACAAAACTTTATGAACGAGCAATTATAACGCGGGTTGTTGACAAGCTTTATTTCATTCGCTGAAAGCCGCGCGTATAATCGCCGGGCAAATTTTCAGTGGGGAATCGGGTGAACAAGCGTGATGTAATTGTTATAGGTGCAGGTGCTGCGGGATTATTCTGTGCAGCACAGGCAGCTGCACGTGGCAGAAATGTTGAAGTATTGGACCATGCTAAAAAAGTCGGACGAAAAATTTTAATGTCTGGCGGGGGACGGTGCAATTTTACCAACATGTACGCCAGCGCCGAAAATTTCCTCTCTGAAAACCCTCACTTTTGTAAGTCTGCTCTCAATCAATACACCCAGTGGGATTTTATTGCACTGGTGAACGACTATGGTATCGCCTACCATGAGAAAACCCTGGGCCAGTTATTTTGTGATGATAGTGCCTCGCAGATCGTTGATTTATTGATGAGCGAGTGCCGTAAAGCGAATGCTAGGGTCACCACGCGTTGCGAAATTCTGCAGGTAGAAAAAAACGACCAGGGTTTTTATCTTAACACCAGTTTGGGTGAGTATCAGTGTGAATCGCTGGTGGTTGCTACAGGCGGCTTGAGCATGCCTAAATTGGGCGCAACCCCCTTTGGATACAAAGTAGCGCAGCAATTTGGTATTCCGGTATTGCCCACCCGTGCCGGCCTGGTACCTTTTACCTTGCCACCTGAAATAAAAGCCCCGCTGGCCGAAATTTCCGGTATCTCACAAACTGTGCGAGCACAGTGCAACAATACCGCATTTGTTGAAGATATGCTGATTACCCACCGGGGCTTATCAGGCCCGGCCATTTTACAAATTTCCTCGTTCTGGGAAGGGCAGGCCGTAGACATCGATCTTAGCCCGCAAACAGATTTACACCAGGCCCTGGTTCAGGCAAGGGAGCAACAACCGAATCTTTCGTTAAAAAATTATCTGGCGACCTGTTTTGCGAAACGGCTGGCTGAAACGTTGGTCAATATCCTTGCATTGCCAAATGTACCGTTAAAGCAGCTTAACGAAAAACAGCTCACGGCCATCGCCGACCAGCTGCATCAGTGGCAGATTAAACCAGCGGGAACCGAAGGGTATCGAACGGCTGAAGTAACCCTTGGGGGCGTCGACACCAATGCGTTGTCTTCTAAAACAATGGAAGCCAGAAACACCCCTGGACTATATTTTATTGGTGAAGTGGTAGATGTGACAGGATGGTTGGGTGGCTACAACTTCCAGTGGGCCTGGAGTTCTGGTTGGGTAGCCGGACAACACGTCTGATGTACGAAGCAAATTAAATCGAAGACAGATGAAATTAGAGCGAAGACAACCTCTAAGCTAAATTTCATCTTAATAGGCTTAACCATTGATAGATAAGCTTTAAATTCTGCCTTCGTTTTTTACTTAACGTCCTATCGAGTTTTGCATGCTTTGAGTTCAAGCTGCCTTAAAAGCCGTATCATTATCTACACCGAACAAATACTGAGTCACTGATATTACCTACATCCGCATCCATGGAATCTGGCTTTAAACTCAGTATTCTTATCGCTGAATAGGTCTTGCTGTTTTGCTCGAATATACATGGGGTTATGTTTGAAATTTTCGTTGTGTTGTGAGTTAATACTTTTAAGAGAATAGATGAATGTGGTTGACGGGCGGCATTTGTATCACTACTATTATAAGTAACACGCCCGCCAAGCCTCTTAACAATGCTCAAATTGTGCGGGCTTTTTTATGCCTGAATTCTACGCCATGGAAGATAAGGCATAATGAATCAATTCAACAAACCCGCGGTTAGTATTACAGAACAAATCGGGATTCTTCAGCATCGCGGTCTAGCCATTCAAAATCCAGAGCGTGCGGGAAGATATTTAGAAGTAATAAGCTATTTTCGCCTCAGCGCATATATGCGACCATTCCAAAAGAATATAAGCGAACAAGTTGTAGATCATCAATTCAAAGATGGAACTGAATTTAAACAAATAGTGGACTTGTACGCTTTTGATAGAGAATTGCGGCTGCTCATTATGGACGCTATTGAGAGAGTAGAAGTTGCAATCCGAGCTACCTTGAATAACGTTATGGCTAACAAGCATCAAACTGATGATGTATGTAGTGGCTCTCACTGGTACTTGAATGAATCATTATTTAAATCCTCATACCAGCACAAACGACTGTTGAAAGAAATCGAAGACAAGCAATCAAAAGAATCCAACGATCTTCAGAGAGATGTAAAAAAGATTGAACGAACTTCCGTTTCTGCCGAAATTAAAGACCGGCGGATTGAAAGAAGAGTCCGAGAGAATTACGCCCGCTTTTACCAACATACATATGATTCTCCTAAGCTAATGCCAGGTTGGGCGATGGTGGAAGAATTAACTCTTGGGAGTATATCTCACCTATATCGAGGGCTAGCAAAAGATAATGACCGTAAAGACATCGCTAGAAGATTTAACTTACCTCAAGAGGTTCTTGAAAGTTGGTTGCATACGCTAAACTTTGTGAGGAATTGTTGCGCACATCATAGTCGACTTTGGAATCGAGAACTGTCTGTTCAGCCTAAGATTCCAAATGGTGATAATTGGCAGTTACCAGACAGACTTGAGCCCAGCCAAGTTCAGCCTAAGCGTCGTATTTATATGGTGTTACTTATGTTAGGCCACCTAATGAGACAGGTTAGTCCAGATAGTCAATGGCATAACAAAGTAAAAGCGCTAGTTACACTTCACCCCGAAGTTCCAAAATTTCCTATGGGCTTTCCAGATGATTGGCTCAACCACGAATTTTTCAGTAGTTAAGTATCGCGAGACACCAAAAACATCTCGATGAAATACGGGTTTTGCTAAGTCCATGTGGGATTCAGTAAAATAAATTCATACTAGAATTCCTTCGTTTTTATTTGATATTTCTAGAAATCGAACGGGCTTTATTCAGAGGTCTATAAGATTACTTTGTCTTCGTTACAGTTAAAAGAGTTTACTGATTACACCCACATTTAATATCCCCAGCGTACTAAATTAAGTAATTATCGGCTTAACTGGTATTTACTGACCTGCTTAACTGCCTGCGTCAAGGCGGTTAACGCCGCTGATTCAAGATCAAACCAGTGCCAAAACAAAGGTACGCTTAGCTGCTTGCCCGGAAATAAGTTTACCAGTTGTCCAGCGGCGGTTTGAGCTTTTACCTGCAGCGCAGGCAGTAGCGCCCACACGGCACCCGATACCGCCATTTGGACAAAGCCGTGTGACGAAGGATACCAATGGCAGTTATTGATTGAGGGAGCGACATTCATACACTGCTGCTGATAGTCGCTCAATAAAGCAACATCATATTCGTCATAAATTAAGCCGGGCGACCGGTTAACTGTTTCTGGGTTAATCCCTTGAGATAAATGTTGCTCAATAAAAGCGGGCGACGCATATAATTGATAATCCATAGTGCCCAAGCGCACTGATTGCCCCCCCGCTACCGCAAGACCAGTCTGACTGATACATGCCATAACCTTACCTTGCTGTAATAAACTGCGGGTTTGAGATTGATCAGCATTGTAAATATGTACTGGATTGGATTTTTCAGCTGTAAACTGCGCCATTACCTCACTAAACCAGGTCGCCAACACATCGTTGTTTACCGCCACACTGAGTGCAGACACTTCTTCTGCCAGGCCGGTATGTCCGGCTAACTGCTCTTCCAGAACACACACCTTTTGGTAATGAGCGAGCAGTTGCGCACCTAAATCGGTCGCTTTCAGCGGTTTAGCACGGACTAGAACCGGCCCGTGAACTTTATGTTCAAGGCGTTTAATTTTTTGCGATACCGCCGATTGCGTCAGGTTCAGCGCCTGGGCGCCTCTTTCAAAGCTGCCATAACGGACCACCTCGCTTAAACAGTGCAAACCTGAATAATCCAACATTAAAATAATTACTTTAAACAAAATAAGATTAATTTAATTTATTCGATTGTTCGCTCTATGATCAAGCTAATTCTGAGGTTTCAAAAAGTAAGTAAGTTAGAGAGAGCTATGTTAGCTGCAATAAGTGGATTTTTGATGGGCGGTACACTGATTATCGCAATAGGCGCGCAAAACAGCTTTTTGATAGAGCAGTCGCTAAAGAAACAGTGGACTGCTATGTTTGTTGTGTTGTTTATCGTCAGTGATGCCGCCGGTATTACGTTGGGCGCCCTGGGCTTTGGCTTACTACTACAACAGTATCCGTTGCTTATCGCGGCAACTAAGTGGGCGGGCGTGGTATTTTTACTTCTGTTTGCCGCCCAGAAAATTAAAGCTTCTATGGCCAGTGACGCTATGCTTGTTAAACTAAGTAGCCAACCGATGCCTCTTAGGCGGGCTATACTGACTGCATTAGCTGTTACCTGGCTAAATCCTCATTTTTATTTAGATACACTATTGCTCATGGGCAACCTCGCCAGCCAATGGCATGCAGACAAATGGTGGTTCGTGGCCGGAGCGATTGCTGCCTCGATAGTTTGGTTCGTCGGTTTAAGCACCTTAACGTCGTTATGTGCAAACTGGATGCGCGAACCTAAATTCTGGCGTTGGTTCAACCGTCTCAACGCCGTAGTGCTAGGCGCTATTGGTCTGCAATTGGCTACGTTATAAAACAGGACGACAGCTGGGCGGTTAACTTAGGCGGTATGGCAGCGTTATATACCACCTAATAAGAGCACTGATATTTCACCTATACTCAATGGCACTAAATAGTCCTATTGTAAGGAACACAGCGGAATAACAGTGAAACCCTTGTTTATGCGTATCGATAGGGATGATCAATGCCTGAAACTGCTATTAAACGTATTATGAAACCTACCTGTAACCCCCACAAAACAGCCTTTTTATACAAAAAATAAGCTGATCGCACACATATTGAGCGAACAGTCACTAAAATGTCATTTTTTTTAAATTAGTACTTGATCAAAATTTTAAGAAGCGTACTATGCGCTCCACTTCGACGGGACAGGCCAACGGCCAGCACTGAAGAAGGGTTATCAGCAAAGGCTTCAGAGCAAGTCTGGTAACGGTTTTTAGCTTCAAACGCTTTTAGAAAAAACTTTCAAAAAAGTGTTGACGCAGAAAACGAAACGCGTAGAATGCGCATCCCGCTTCGGGGAGAAACGAAGCAGCGAAGGGTAACACCTCGCACTGTTCTTTAACAATTTAAACAAGACAATCTGTGTGGGCACTCGTTAAGAGTGTCAACCGAAGATTCATAAAAAAGTTTTCGATATATTTAATTGAAGAGTTTGATCATGGCTCAGATTGAACGCTGGCGGCAGGCCTAACACATG
>NZ_CP031769.1:2870000-4240000 GCF_003429285.1 Salinimonas sediminis | reverse complement strand
AAAGCGAGTGTTAACTGCGCGTTTAGTTGCTAGGTATAGACCCGAAACCCGGTGATCTAGCCATGGGCAGGTTGAAGGTTGAGTAACATCAACTGGAGGACCGAACTCACTAACGTTGAAAAGTTAGGAGATGACCTGTGGCTGGGGGTGAAAGGCCAATCAAACCGGGAGATAGCTGGTTCTCCCCGAAATCTATTTAGGTAGAGCCTCGGACGAATTCCATTGGGGGTAGAGCACTGTTAAGGCTAGGGGGTCATCCCGACTTACCAACCCTTTGCAAACTCCGAATACCAATGAGAACTATCCGGGAGACACACGGCGGGTGCTAACGTCCGTCGTGGAGAGGGAAACAACCCAGACCGCCAGCTAAGGTCCCAAAATATTGCTAAGTGGGAAACGATGTGGGAAGGCACAGACAGCTAGGAGGTTGGCTTAGAAGCAGCCACCCTTTAAAGAAAGCGTAATAGCTCACTAGTCGAGTCGGCCTGCGCGGAAGATGTAACGGGGCTAAGCAATATACCGAAGCTGCGGCAGAGGACATCACTCAATGCTATTTAAGCTAACAGCGACCTGCGTAAGCAGCCGCTGGTAAAGCGTTCATCACAAGGTGGTGAAGATAAAGAACGAAGAAGTAGCATTCAGGATGTCCTCTGGGTAGGGGAGCGTTGTGTAAGTGGATGAAGGTGAATCGAGAGGTTTGCTGGACATATCACAAGTGCGAATGCTGACATGAGTAACGATAATGGGGGTGAAAAACCCCCACGCCGGAAGACCAAGGTTTCCTGTCCCATGCTAATCAGGGCAGGGTAAGTCGGCCCCTAAGGCGAGGCAGAAATGCGTAGTCGATGGGAAACGGATTAATATTTCCGTACTTGTATAATCAGTGATGGAGGGACGGAGAAGGCTAGGCAAGCCTGGCGTTGGTAGCCCAGGTGAAAGTGCGTAGACCGAGTGTTTAGGTAAATCCGGACACTTAAAGTCGAGACACGAGACGAGCTCCCAAGGGAGTGAAGTTGTTGATGCCCTGCTTCCAGGAAAAGCTTCTAAACTTATGATTATATAAACCGTACCCCAAACCGACACAGGTGGTCAGGTAGAGAATACTAAGGCGCTTGAGAGAACTCGGGTGAAGGAACTCGGCAAAATAGTACCGTAACTTCGGGAGAAGGTACGCCCTTGTTGGTGATAGGATTTACTCCTTGAGCGAATGAGGGCCGCAGTGACCAGGTGGCTGGGACTGTTTATTAAAAACACAGCACTCTGCAAACTCGAAAGAGGACGTATAGGGTGTGACACCTGCCCGGTGCCGGAAGGTTAATTGATGGGGTTATCTTCGGAGAAGCTCTTGATCGAAGCCCCGGTAAACGGCGGCCGTAACTATAACGGTCCTAAGGTAGCGAAATTCCTTGTCGGGTAAGTTCCGACCTGCACGAATGGTGTAACCATGGCCACGCTGTCTCCACCCGAGACTCAGTGAAATTGAAATCGCAGTGAAGATGCTGTGTACCCGCACCTAGACGGAAAGACCCCGTGAACCTTTACTACAGCTTGGCACTGAACATTGAACCTACTTGTGTAGGATAGGTGGGAGGCTTTGAATCGCAGACGCCAGTTTGCGTGGAGCCGACCTTGAAATACCACCCTGGTATGTTTGATGTTCTAACATAGGTCCCTTATCGGGATTGTGGACAGTGTCTGGTGGGTAGTTTGACTGGGGCGGTCTCCTCCCAAATAGTAACGGAGGAGCACGAAGGTTAGCTAATCACGGTCGGACATCGTGAGGTTAGTGCAATGGCATAAGCTAGCTTAACTGCGAGACAGACACGTCGAGCAGGTACGAAAGTAGGTCATAGTGATCCGGTGGTTCTGTATGGAAGGGCCATCGCTCAACGGATAAAAGGTACTCCGGGGATAACAGGCTGATACCGCCCAAGAGTTCATATCGACGGCGGTGTTTGGCACCTCGATGTCGGCTCATCACATCCTGGGGCTGAAGTCGGTCCCAAGGGTATGGCTGTTCGCCATTTAAAGTGGTACGCGAGCTGGGTTTAGAACGTCGTGAGACAGTTCGGTCCCTATCTGGTGTGGGCGTTGGATGATTGAGGGGAGCTGCTCCTAGTACGAGAGGACCGGAGTGGACGAACCGCTGGTGTTCGGGTTGTTATGCCAATAGCATTGCCCGGTAGCTACGTTCGGAACGGATAACCGCTGAAAGCATCTAAGCGGGAAGCCGAACCCAAGATGAGTCATCCCTGACTTTTAAAGTCCGGAAGGGTTGTTGTAGACTACAACGTTGATAGGCAGGGTGTGGAAGCGTTGTAAGGCGTTAAGCTAACCTGTACTAATTGCCCGAGAGGCTTAACCATACAACCCTAAGCGGCTTCATGCGCGACGGGTTGTGGTAGAGACAAGCTAAAATAAGTGAGAGTAGCAACGTTACTCAATGATTGATTGAATATCAGATTTCCCGAATTGTTAAGTTTTAAAGTAAGGCTGACAGGCCGCGCGCTTAAGCGCACAGCAGGTCCTCCTTACGCAGGATATAAAACGTATTCTGCACAAAAAGTTTTTGTCTGGCGGCCATAGCGATACGGCACCACCTGATCCCATTCCGAACTCAGAAGTGAAACGTATTAGCGGCGATGGTAGTGTGGGGTTTCCCCATGTGAGAGTAGCACACCGCCAGACTCCCATTCTACGAAGAAGCCCTTGTCGAAAGACAGGGGCTTTTTTCGTTTTTACGGCCAGTAGATTAGCCAGAGTAATTTCGCGATTCAGTGCAGCAAAGCCGTGCCTGAGCAGACTTACCCATTTGTCAGAGCACCCGACTGCTCTCTCAGGTATCAGGAAAGCGCTTTGTGCAGCACAGCCGCCACGGCTCGCTGTGAAGCAGTCCCATTCTACGAAGAAGCCCTTGTCGAAAGACAGGGGCTTTTTTGTGGCCGTGACAAAATAAAGCATAAGGTTCAGGATAGTGCTTTGTGTAGCACAGCCGCCACGACTCGCTGTGAAGCAGGCCTATTCTACGAAGAAGCCCTTGTCGAAAGACAGGGGCTTTTTTCGTTTTTACGGCCAGTAGATTAGCCAGAGTAATTTCGCGATTCAGTGCAGCAAAGCCGTGCCTGAGCAGACTTACCCATTTGTCAGAGCACCCGACTGCTCTCTCAGGTATCAGGAAAGCGCTTTGTGTCGCACAGCCGCCACGACTCGCTGTGAAGCAGGCCCATTCTACGAAGAAGCCCTTGTCGAAAGACAGGGGCTTTTTTGTGGCCGTGACAAAATAAAGCATAAGGTGTCAGGATAGTGTTTTGTGTCGCACAGCCGCCACGACTCGCTGTGAAGCAGTCCCATTCTATGAAGAAGCCCTTGTCGAAAGACAGGGGCTTCTTTGTGGCTGTGACAAAATCGAAGTAGGGATGGTAATTTGGTTAGGTTTGCTTCTCGCATTCATCCACGCCAAAGCCAATTCCTTATGTTCTCGCAGAGTCTGACCTTTCTGTACTTTTGAAAAATACATCAGTCATTCCTTATCGTCCTGGAATACCGAATAAAGCCCACTGGGGGCCCAATCTCATGTAAGCGCTGTATGCAGAGCGGTAGCACAGCCGCCACTTCGCTGAACCTTACTGCTTACACGCTACGTAATAGTTCACATTGGGGCATCACATTGCCTAGATCTCTTGCTACAACGTGCACGGCGGGCAAACAGATGTGCCGTCATATTATTAAGGGGAGCCCAATCAAAAGTTATAGAATGTAATCCCTATAATAGGATCGCTATTCCTCAACATAGCATTTCAATGGTGAGATCCGGTAAATGGTAAGGTAGGATTACGCAAAATAAAAGCGGCTGAAAATACGGTACAGTAATAGCGTAACGTGGCAAGCGGCTAACAGCTCAACTAGGGGCTACCCCTTGCTACGCCATACTATGGAATATTGTAGCAATCGGCTAAAGAGTACTCTTCCCTACAATATTGGCGCGTGACCAAACGGTAAATGTATTAGGCATAACCACACAATACGATCGTTTGCAGATAGCATAAATTGCCTTACCTCTTAAAAGGCTTGTTTCAAACTCATAAAATTGGAATTTCGACTTCACCATGAGGAAATTTTCAAACGTATCGGCTACCGATCTCCCGTTGTACATTATTGAAGAGAACGCCAAAGAATTACCCTGCGAAGGCTGTCGTAACGGCCAGGCGTTACCTTTCGATTTCTCGATGGCGTTCCAGCCATTAGTTGACCTGGAGCAGCGTTCTGTATTTGGTTATGAAGGTCTTGTACGGGGCGTAAACAATGAACCCGCCTATACTATTATGGAAAAAGTTAACGCTGAGTATATTTACCGTTTTGATCAAGCTTGTCGGGTAAAAGCAATTGCATTGGCAGCCGGCGCTGGCATCACGGAGCGTCTTAATATCAACTTTATGCCCGGGGCAATCTACCGACCGGATATTTGTATAAAGACAACGTTAAAAGCGGCCCAGCTGTATGGCTTTCCACTATCTAATATAACTTTTGAAGTAGTTGAAAGCGCTCACATAAATGACACGGCTCACTTGCAGCGAATTATCGATTATTATAAGGAAATGGGCTTTGCCACTGCTCTGGACGATTTCGGCTCAGGTTACGCTAATCTCGATTGGCTGGCTGACTTAGCCCCTGACAGTATAAAAATTGACATGCACCTAATTAGAAATATAGATAGCGATCGTAAAAAGAAAGCGATTGTTAATGCACTCACCTCATTGTGTCGACAGTTGGGGATAGATGTACTGGCAGAGGGCGTAGAAACAAAAGCTGAACGCGATACCCTGGCTGAGATGGGGGTGGTTAAGCAACAAGGATACTTCTTTGGTAAGCCACAGTTCGAAAGTTTTGAAACCGTAGCCCGTGACGTATTCTATTGACTCTATGTTGGCTTTACCGGCCCATATAAAACAGCCCGGCGTATCTGCCAGGCTGTTGTATTAATAAGGACAAAGCGTTAATAGGCTTCGCTTCTATTGGTGCGGTCAGTCTTAGCCAAGACGGTTAAGCACCTCTTGTCTAACCCGCTTGCCATAGTATTCGTGTGCGCTATCATATTGTTCAAACATTGCCTGTTGAACATCCAGTGTACATTGGCTCAACCCGTCAGCGATATTATTCACTAATTGGTTTTTCTGATCTTCACTCATCATGCAGAACAAATCACCCGCCTGACTAAAGTTATCATCATCCCGGTTATCATAAATATCTAACCAGGCATCGTGCTCCAACGCCATCGGCGGTTCTTGAACGTCAGGCACTTCAGCGGGTGCACCATTATCGCCCCGATTATTGGGATAAAAGTTCGCACCGCTACCCGCGATACTTGGGGTGATGCCAGCAAAGGCGCCATCGCGCTGATAGTTATGAACCGGGCAGCGCGGCGCATTGACTGGAATCTGGTTGTAGTTAGCACCAATCCGATAACGGTGAGCATCCTGATAAGCCAGTAGACGAGCCTGTAGCATCCGGTCGGGCGATACACCTACACCCGGAACCACATTACTTGGCGCAAATGCTGCCTGTTCATTTTCGGCAAAGAAATTATCTACATTACGGTTAAGCTCAAGCTGACCCACCTCGATTAACGGATAATCACTGTGCGGCCATACCTTTGTCACATCAAACGGATTAATTCGATAATTTTTTGCTTCTTCCTCAGTCATGATTTGCACATTTACGGTCCATGACGGGAACTCACCTTTGTCTATGCTCTCGACTAAATCTTGCTGCGCGCCGAACGCCGGTCGGGTGGCGGCTTCTTCATTGGTCAGGGTTTTAATGCCCTGATTGGTTTTAAAGTGCCATTTCACCCAGAATCGCTCGCCCTTTTCATTCCACAAGCTA
The DNA here is from genome assembly GCF_003429285.1 of Salinimonas sediminis. NCBI lineage: Bacteria > Pseudomonadati > Pseudomonadota > Gammaproteobacteria > Alteromonadales > Alteromonadaceae > Salinimonas > Salinimonas sediminis. Next base: position 4,234,117 of record NZ_CP031769.1, on the reverse strand, counting down.
AGTGTATGCGAGCTATAACCATTCACATGCCGATACGACAAGGGAATACCCCGGTCAGACATCAAAATAGTCGACTGGTGTAACGACTGGGGATTGTTCGCCCAAAATTCGTATATAGCCTGAGGGTCTGGCAAATTCGTTCTTGGGTTCTTTTTCTGACTGTGGATAAAGTCAGGAAACTTAATTCCATCGCGCAGGAAAAACACCGGGGTGTTATTACCTACGATATCCCAATTTCCTCTGTCAGTATAAAACTTAAGGGCAAAGCCGCGGGGGTCTCGAGCATAATCGCTGGAATCCTGGCCACCGCCCACGGTGGAAAAACGTAAAAAGATATCTGTTTGCTGACCAGGCTCTTGTAAAAAATCGGCCACGGTATAGTCACTTAAGCTTTTGGTCAGGGTAAATGTACCGTATGCAGCACTACCGCGGGCATGTACAACCCGCTCCGGTATACGTTCACGGTTAAAGTGCGCCAGCTTTTCAAACAGATAATGGTTATCAAATGTTACCGGACCGCGTGCGCCTGCCGTGCGGCTTTGATTATCATTTGCTACTGGTGCACCTGCACTGGTGGTCATAGGACAGCGTTTATTCGACATAGGTTCCTCCACTATCTGTCGTAATACCAAAAGGGCTCAGCCCTTTTCGATGTGCAGGAATAATAGATGATAGGCACAAAGAATCAAAATGCATTAAAACAATCTATATAATCTATTTATGTAATCCTAATCGCCAAAAGGTATCAAACACTGAAAGGTGATTCTTAATGCAGATTGATATGTCGCTACCGTCAACAGTAAGAACGCCCACGAACCAGGCATGCTATTACCCGCTGGTAGAGTAAACTATCTGACAGTGTGCCTCACCAATGTTATGCCATAAGTGCGAAAGGCAGGTTAACGAGAGCTGGCTGCTGGTCGTAATGCCTGAGGTTTTTAATTAGCACCTTGTAAGCCGAAAACAGCTACCAGTTATGCGCTGAATAGCCATAATCCTATAACCCCAGTACCCCAGTACCCCAGTACCCCAGTACCCCAATACCCCAGTTCGGAAAGCTCACCCAGCGCAAAGGCTTGGTATATCGCAGTCTCAGCGAGATTGTTCCCAGTCTAATCTTAAGTGGAGGGGGTTACGGCGAATTTTGCGCTAGTTTACCGCGAATTCGGAAAGGGGAAGACCTGCCTGAAACAATTACCGTTACCGATGGTAAATAACCAGCGCCGGGGTAACCCGGCACGATGGCTTACTCAGGGTGCAGTACCCTTATTATTACTTTTATTACTATTGCCTAACGCCTCGGGAAAAACGTAAGGGCATTTAATTTTGAGCCGCAACCGTTGTTCGGGGTTACGCAGCTAGCGCCCCAACCTATTGATAGGGGCGGCACTAGCGGTGCTTAGTTAACGGACGCATCGGTACGCTCTCGCAAAGCATCAATAAATGTCTGGATCCGTTCGGCGTTTTTACCTAAATCGCTTTTCCCAACCCGGGATTTGCTGCGAACATCAACCAGGGTGTCATCGTCTTTGGCGCGTAAACGGATGACTACGTCATCTTTAAAACCAAACCACAAGGTTGTGTCCGTCGCTTCAATAGTATGTGGTTGAGCGTTTTGGGTAACCCGTTCCCAGCCTAATGCATCAACAGTATCTATAGCAGCCTGATACACCTGCTCTATCGGTTGAGCAAATAACTGTGTTTTGAGCTCTGGATAAGCCTTAAGCTGCTGCGTAGTAACCGCACCGCCTTCGTAGTCTAGAGGGTTCGGCGCATTCTTGCGTAACGGTGCGATGGCAACAAACTCTGGTGGGTTGGTGACATCGGTAGTGATATCGTGGATAGGCGGTACGGTACTGGCTTTGCCCATCATACTTAAGGGCAGGCCGACCGCCACCAGCGCCATCACGGCATAAATAAGCGTACTGCCCCACCGCACACTTTTTCGTGCTACCAAGACTTGCAGAATAATCAAAATCAGTGCTGCACCGGCTACGAATACCCCATAGCGCAATAGGGTAAAAGCCGTGCTTAATGGCAAGCCAATGAACTGGTATAGCGGACCGGGCAATAGCACCATTAAAAAACTGACAATACTGGTTAAAGCAACTAGGGTTCTCAAGGTGTTATCCTTTTTATTGTTGTATGCATATTATTAAATTACCTTATTCACTAGCAAATTGCCGCTTTAACAAGGGGTAATATAGCGAATTTTTTTATAACCAGGAGATATAGGGTGGCTATAGAGGAGCATCCATTGGTCACCTCGGTGACGCAGGCGCTGGAAGCCGAGTGGGATACATTAAGTCAGGGCATAAGTGAATACTCACTTATAAAAATATTGAGTGAAGCGCCTTATCACTTATTTGACCCAGACGCATTGCGCGAGCCGCTAACCTTATTTCAAACCCACTTTGTATTATTCCACTGTCTGTACCGGCTTCAGTTGAAATGGGCTGAACAACACAGCGGTGACCTAACGGTAAGTGCACTGAACATTCAGCTGCGTGATTTTCCTTCCAGCCGCAGTTCCGGACAGCATGGCGCATTGGCGTGCGCCTCCACGGATGATTCCCTGCAGCGCTACTATTTGGACTGGCAGCACTTTGGCACGACCCAAAGTCAGGATGTAGAGCAAATGCTCGATTCATTTTGGCAGAATATGCATACCTACACTAACGTTAAGGTAGGGCCGCAGGATATTGAGCAAGCTTGTGCACTATTACAGCTGGCCGAAGAAGACTGGCGTAACTCAGCCACAGTAAAGCGCCAATACCGAAAGCTGCAGCATCAGTATCATCCTGATAAAGGCGGCGATCTGCGCAGTGCCCAGCGCTTAACATGGGCCTATCAGACATTAATGAAAGCCACCGGTAATCCGTAGCTCAATAGAATCTCCGTTCATGGTGTTTTTTGCACCACTGACCGATTTACGCTGCCGGTTTAAGGATACTGTCAAAGAAAAGTTGCATCATTCGGGGCAAGTCATGCTGTAGGTTGAATTCTTCTGGTGAATCAAGGTATTCGCTTACTACACCACGGATGAAGCAGTTAACCGACAGGGCGAGAATTTTGGGATCAGCATCAGCGGGAAGGGTGTCCTGTTGTTTGGCTTTATCGAAGTAGGCTTCAAAAGCCTGAAGCTTTTCAAGCTTTTGTCTATTAAAGCGTACTTTGCATTGTTCAAAATCGCCCGAATAGTCGCATTTGAACATAAAAAGTTGAATGGCTTTACAGAGCTTCTTATCCTGATCTAGTGCCAGTATGAGTTTCGTACAAATGGATTGTAACTGACCTACCGGGTTAGGGTGTTCAACCTCTAATCCCTCAAGGATTTGCTCGATAAATGGGGTATGCAGGTTTTCATGCAAAGCGTCGAATATTTCGATTTTGTTTTTGAAATGCCAGTACACCGCACCTCGGGTAACGTCGGCAGCTTTGGCCACTTCTTCCAGTGATGCCTTGGCTACACCGCGTTCGGAAAAAACATCTATCGCAGCATCCAGGATGGCTTGTTTGGTTTGTTCGGCTTCTTCTTTGGTTCGGCGCATCAGGCGAGTCCTGCTTTAGTTTGACAACATACATACAAGAACGTATCTTTAAAAATGTAAAGGTTTGGGACCATTTTGTCCAGCGTATATTCGGGAAAGTAAATACTATGAAGCAAATCTTCTTGTCGATGGCGACGGTTTTGTCGATTTTGATTGTTACAGGCTGCACAGAAAGTGCTGAACAGGCAGGGGCAGGCGCGCAGCAGCAACCCCCTACCGCTGTGTCGGTGGTAACTATCAAAAGCACATCAGTGCCTGATATTTTATCCTTACCTGGAAGGATAACCCCCTTTCGCCAGTCTCAGGTACGCCCCCAGGTAGCCGGCGTCATTACCGAACGCCTGTTTGAAGAAGGTGCGGTAGTAGAAAAAGGCCAGCAGCTTTATCACATTGATGATGCCCGCTACAAAGCCGAGTTGGCCAGCGCAAAAGCAGATTTAAAAAGTGCTGAAGCAAACCTTAAAACCCTTAAAGCAAAAGAAAAGCGCTACCAAGATTTGCTGTCGCGTAATTCTATCAGCGAACAGGAATATGATGATGTGGTGGCACAAAGTGACCAGGCCGAGGCTCAGATTGCTGTGGCCGAAGCTGCTATTGAGCTAGCCCAGGTAAATGTAGACTACACCAAGGTGTATGCACCCATTAGCGGCCAGATAAGTCGCTCATATGTGACGGTGGGCACGCTGGTCACCGCGAATCAATCCCAGGAGTTGGCCACCATAACCAAACTGGACCCGGTATTTGTGGATATGCAGAATTCAGGTAAAGCGATAGTTGAGCTGCGTCGTTCCATGCAGGGCCGTGAAGAAATGCCGGTAGAAATTATCCTTGATGAAGCCAGCAATACCAAATACGAAAAACAAGGCATGCTGAAGTTTTCTGAGGTCACTGTTGATGAAACCACCGGCAGTGTAACCCTGCGCGCTGTTATGCCAAACCCTGACAGCGTGCTCATGCCCGGCCTGTTTGTCAAAGCCAATGTGATTAAATCCAATGACCAGGGGCTGTTAGTCCCCCAGCGTGCGACTACCCGTCAGCAAGACGGTTCACTGACCGTCTATGTGGTAGGCAGTAATAACACAGTGGAAGTGCGCACGATAGAAACCCCGCGTAGTTATAAAAATCAGTATCTGGTAACCAGTGGTGTTAGCGAAGGCGAACAAGTCATTGTGGCCGGCTACCAAAAAGTAAAACCTGGCGCAAAGGTAACCCCTCAGCCATGGGACCAGGCCCAGCAGGGCGGTTAATTAACTAACAGGCAGGAAATTTAGATTTATGGCACGTTTCTTCATTGATCGTCCGGTATTTGCCTGGGTTCTGGCAATTATCACTATGCTGACCGGGGTGCTGGCAATAAACAACTTACCGGTGGAACAATACCCGAAAGTTGCGCCCCCGTCGGTTCAAATTGATGCAGCCTATCCAGGTGCGTCAGCGAAAACAGTCGAAAACTCAGTTACTCAGGTCATTGAGCAAAACCTCAACGGTATCGATAATCTGCGTTATTTTTCGTCTAGTTCGCAGCGCGGAAGTATGGCAATTACGCTAACCTTCGAGCCCGGCACGGATCCCGACACCGCCCAGGTACAAACGCAGAACAAAGTACAAAGCGCTGTGTCACTGTTACCTACATCGGTTCAGCAACAAGGGGTAACCGTAACCAAGTCTAACGATGCTTTTGCTTTGGTTATCGGGTTTTATTCAACGGATGGCAACCAAACCCAGTTCGATTTAAGTGACTTATTGGTTTCTGAATTCAGAGATCCTATTTCGCGTGTCAACGGGGTGGGTAACGTTAGGGTATTTGGCGCCCAGCGGTCCATGCGTATATGGCTAAACCCCGACAAACTGTACAGCTTTAATATGACGCCGGTAGATGTGCAGGCGGCGGTGCAAACCCAAAATACTGATGTTTCAGCAGGTCAGCTTGGCGGTATGCCGGCCATTGAAGGCCAGCAAATTAATGCCACGATTCAGGCACAGTCACTGCTGCAAACAGAAGAAGATTTCGAAAATATTATTCTGCGGGTGAATACCGATGGTTCCCAGGTTCGCTTAAAAGATGTTGCCCGGGTAGAGTTAGGTTCGGAAAACTACAGCTATATTACCCGCTATAAAGGTCAGCCCGCTTCTGGGATGGCGGTAAGCCTGTCTTCTGGCGCTAATGCACTGTCGACCATCGAAGCGGTTAAAGCGCGGGTGGAAGATCTTCGCGGCCAGCTACCGGCCGGCGTGGAAGTTGTTTTCCCAGTCGACACCTCGCCCTTTATTGAACTATCCATAGAGTCGGTGGTGCATACCTTAATAGAAGCAGTCGTACTAGTATTCCTGGTTATGCTACTGTTTTTACAAAATTGGCGGGCCACGCTGATTCCTACTATAGCGGTACCGGTGGTTTTATTGGGTACGTTTGCCGTGCTTTATGCCTTTGGCTTTAGTATTAATGTACTGACTATGTTCGCTATGGTCCTGGCCATCGGTTTATTAGTAGATGACGCCATCGTAGTGGTGGAAAACGTCGAACGTATTATGGAAGAAGAGGGTCTCTCGCCCAAAGAAGCGACCCGTAAGTCCATGGGCCAAATTACCAGTGCTCTGGTAGGTATTGCCGCGGTGCTATCTACTGTATTTATTCCTATGGCGTTCTTTAGCGGCTCGGCTGGGTCTATCTATCGTCAGTTTTCTATCACTATCGTGTCGGCCATGGCGTTCTCCGTCCTGGTGGCCATAGTATTGTCTCCTTCATTGTGTGCCACGCTACTGAAAAAACACGACCCGAACAAAGATAAAGAAAAAGGCTTTGCTGGATGGTTCAACCGTAATTTTAATAAAGGGCGCGATCGCTACCAAAAAGCCACTACCCATATAGCGCAACGGTTTAAGCGTTATCTGGTGGTATATGGCGTACTGGTAGCCGGCATGGTGTTTATCTTTATGCGTTTGCCCGGGGCGTTTTTACCGGATGAAGACCAGGGCACGTTGATGGTGTTGGTTAATACCCCGCCTGGCTCCACGGCCCAGCGTACGCTGGAATCGGTAAAACAGGTTGAACATTTCTTCCTGGAAGAGAAAAAAGATGTTACTCACGACCTGTTTACCGTTGTCGGCTTTAGCTTTGCAGGCGCGGCCCAAAATGCTGCAATGGGCTTCGTTCACCTGAATGACTGGGATGAACGAGATGAGTCGCAAAGTGCCTTTGCTGTACTGAACCAGGCCTTTGGGGCCTTCAGTCAGATTAAAGACGCGCAAGCTTTCCCTATCCTACCGCCTCCTATTCGCGAGTTAGGTAATGCTACCGGCTTCGACTTACAGTTAGTTGACCGGGGTAGTAACGGGCATGAAGCTCTGATGAACGCGCGTAACCAGCTATTGGGCATGGCAGCCCAAAATCCGCAATTAGCAGGGGTGCGGCCAAATGGGCTAAGTGATGTCCCGCAATTTAAAATTGATATTGATAACGAGAAAGCCTCGGCTCTTGGCGTATCGTTAAGTGATATCAATAACGCGCTGCAAATTGCCTGGGGATCTGCTTACGTCAATGACTTTATTGATGATGGGCGCATAAAACGGGTATATATGCAGGCCGATGCGCCGCATCGCATGAAACCAGAAGATTTGGATAAATGGTATGTGCGCAACAGCGATGGTGAGATGGTCGCGTTCAGCTCCTTTTCCACCTCAACCTGGGATTATGGTTCACCTAAGCTTGAGCGTTTTAACGGCACCTCATCGGTAAATATTCAGGGCGGCGCAGCACCAGGTGTGTCTAGCGGTGAAGCAATGACGATTATGCAGGATCTGGTCACAAAGCTGCCCGATGGCTTTGTGTTGGAATGGTCTGGGTTATCCTATGAAGAACGTGCGGCTGGGTCGCAGGCGCCTATGCTGTATGCTATCTCCATTTTGGTAGTATTCCTGTGTCTGGCCGCGCTGTATGAAAGCTGGTCGGTGCCCTTTGCGGTTATGCTGGTGGTGCCGCTGGGTATTTTAGGTTCGGTAGTGGCCGCGTTTTTATTCAATTTGCCTAACGATGTGTACTTGCAGGTGGCGTTCCTGACCACCGTAGGATTAGCGGCTAAAAACGCTATTCTGATCGTCGAATTTGCCAAAGAAAAATTCGAAGAAGGTGAAGACTTGATGACCGCGGTATCCACCGCCGCCAGTCAGCGTTTCAGACCTATTTTGATGACATCTATGGCATTTATTCTGGGAGTGACGCCGTTGGCGCTGGCCAGCGGAGCAGGGGCGACCAGTCAGAACGCGATAGGTATTGCGGTGATGGGCGGGATGTTTGCCGCTACCTTCCTGGCTATTTTCTTTGTGCCTATGTTCTATGTATTTGTAGAGCGTTTGTTTGACCGTAAAGAAGTTGAGTCGCACGAACACAAAGATTAACGTTTAACCACATGTACCCCCTTAAAAGGCAGCGATTATCGCTGCCTTTTTTATGCAGGGTTCTACGACTAATCGCTGATATATTTACTTGCTCCGGCCACTACCTGCCCTTGTGTTTTATGGCATGATAGGGCAAATGCCACACACGGAGTGCTGCGATGGATTTTAGCTTACCCGGGCCACCAAACTGGCCTTCCATGTTGAAATCAGGTTGTCGGGTGTTTGTGGGCGGGCACGCTTCGGTGCCTCACGCCCTGGTACAAAACCTGATTGATAACAGCAAAGGGTTCAGCGATATTGAGCTGGTGCACGGACTGGCCCTGGGCGATACCCCGTGGGCGAAAGAGGAATACCGGCAACTGTTTAAAGTGAATACCTTTTTTATTGGCGGTGACGAAGTACGGCGGGCAGTAGATGAAGGCCGGGCAGACTACACTCCCTGCTTCTTATCAGAAATTTCCAGTTTGTTTACCGATGGCACGCTGGCGCTGGATGCGGTATTGATCAATGTTAGCCCACCGGATGAGTTCGGATATTGTTCACTGGGCGCCAGTGTGGATATCTGCATGTCGGCGGTGCGCCATACTAAGCTGGTCATTGCTCAAATTAATCGGCATGTACCTAGAACGGCCGGGCACTCCTATGTGCACATTAACGAAATTAGTGCTTGTATTGAGGCCGACGAGCCGCTGATTGAAGTGACGCCACCGCCTATTGATACGCAGGCTGAACGGATTGGACAGTATGTGTCAATGCTGGTGGAAGACGGCGCAACGTTGCAATTTGGCATCGGCAAAATCCCCAGTGCTACCCTCAAATATTTATGCAATCACAAAGAACTGGGTATCCACAGCGAAATGCTCACCGACAGTATTATTGAACTGTTGGAGTCGGGGGCGGTTACCAACCGGAAAAAAACCTTTCATCCGGGCAAAGTGGTTACCAGTTTTGCGATTGGCAGCCGTAAGTTGTATGACTTTATCGATAATAATCCGCACATTGAGTTTTACGCCAGCAGTTATGTAAACAAGCCTACGAACATCGCCAAAAATGACAATATGATTGCCATCAACAGTGCCCTGGAGGTGGACTTAACCGGCCAGGTAGTGGCGGACTCTATCGGGTATGATTTTTATTCAGGCATCGGCGGTCAGGTCGACTTTGTTACCGGCGCATCAATAAGCAGGGGAGGCAAACCAATAATTGCACTGCCGTCTACAGCGAAAAATGAAACTGTGTCACGGATTGTCGCCAGTATTACCGAAGGGGCCGGGGTCGTAACTTCGAGGGGCAATGTACATTATGTGGTTACTGAGTATGGCGTAGCATCGTTAAAAGGCAAAAGCATTCGCGAACGGGCCTTAGAACTTATCCGGGTAGCGCACCCGAAGTTTCGAGCGCAGTTGTTGGAAGAAGTACGTACCCATTACTGGGTGCCGCATTACCAGGAAAAATACCCCACTGATATCCCTGAATTGGGGGGAATTCAGCTACAAAAACTGGTTATACAAGGCGAAACATTTTATTTGCGTCCGCTCAACCCGGCCGATGAACGACGCCTGCAGGAGTTCTTTTATTCACACACCAAGGAAACCCTCCGGCTACGTTACAACTACGACCCTAAACAAATGTCGCGGGAAAAATCCTGTAACCTGGTTAGCGTGGATCAAAGCAGTGATGCAGCCTTGTGTATTGTCCGCCAGGATGGTTCCAGAGTTACTATCCATGCGGTAGGTAGATTTTATTATTACCCGGCAGACAACAGTTGTGAGGCGGCTTTTGTGACCCGTGAAACCCACCAGGGTAAAGGCATGGCCAGCCGTCTGCTGGCACGTTTAATTGATATTGCACGCCAGCGCGGTATTGCAAAGATGATGGCGTATGTACGGGCGGCTAACAAACCGATGATCACTATTTTTGAGCAGCACAACTTTACCCGGGTGTTTAGCGATGATCCCACCGAGGTGGAGTTGGTGCTGAAGCTGGAGGACGCTAACGTATGACGGTTAGAATTTACCGAGGGCGAGACTGTACCTTGCATGACTTAGGCGCTGCGCATCCTGAAAGCCCGGATCGCTTGTATGCTATCAATGACCAGTTAATTGCGTCCGGATTAGAGATGACTTGCGAGCATGCAGATGCGAAACCGGTGGCCAAACAACAACTTTATTTAGCGCACGATAAGACCTATATCGATAATTTATTTGCCCGCACCCCTACCGATACAGTGGAATGGCTGGATGACGAAACCGGTATGATGAGCAGTACGCTAAGCGCGATAAGCTATGCAGCTGGTGCGGTGTGCGACGCCGTGGATTGGGTGATGGCCGGGCAGGACCGCCAGGCATTTTGTATGGTTCGCCCGCCCGGCCACCATGCTGAAAAAAACCAGGCAATGGGTTTTTGCTTTATCAACAATGTGGCTCTGGCCGCACGCTATGCGCTAACTCACTACCCGTTGCAGTTGCAGCGGGTGGCCATTGTAGATTTTGACGTGCATCACGGTAACGGCACTGAGCATATTATTGAAGGCGATGAACGGATTTTGCTGTGCTCCTCTTTTGAACACCCGTTATATCCTTATCGCGACAATGATAAAGCCAGCCCCAATACAGTGGCTATACCGCTTCCCCCGGGGGCAACTGGCGAGCAATTTAGGCAAGCTATTGAAGGCTGGTTTAGGGCCATCAGAGAGTTTCAACCTGGTCTGATTATAGTCTCGGCAGGTTTTGACGGCCATGCAGAAGATCCCATGGCCCATTTACGCCTTACCGAAGATGATTATAAGTGGGTGAGCCACGCCCTGCGGCGCCTGGCAGATGAATGCTGTGATGGCAGAATAGTCAGCAGCCTGGAGGGGGGATACGACTTAAGTGCTTTAGGGCGTAGCGTAGTGGCCCATCTTAAAGGATTGGGGGGTGATGCGAATGAAACCGGCGGCGCCTGAGCGTATTCAGCGCTGGCAAAAGCATCCTGTAGCATTACTGTTCACCACGGCCGCCGGGTTATAGCGGGTGGTAACACTACTGATAATAGCCTCCACAAACGTACGCCCGGTCATACATCCGTAACCTTGTGCATAAGGCCCCAGGTAGCGTAAACGCCGCTGGCGATCAATGACGGCTACCGCCGGGGTATGGCTTAAAAACGCAGACAAAAACGCAATATTATCAGGGTCGAGGGTGATGGCTGAAAAACCTGCCAGCGCACTGAGTAGTTGCTGGCGATGGGGCTGAGTGAGGGTTTCACAAAAACAGTTCTGGCGTCTGGCAAAATGTATTACGCTGCCCGGGGTCGCTCCTGCCGCTATCAAAGCCTCAACCACGCGTTCGTCGAAACCCGGTTCAGCAGCAGCCGAATTTAATTGCAGGGCAGGGTCGAACTCACTTAGCTGGGTACGGCTATACAGCCACATGCCGCCCAGCAAAGCACTAGCCCAACAGGCAATCAACACATACCCCAGCGCGGCTTTCATCGAATAATAAAGCTTTTCAATGCTGCCTGCATATCCGCGCTAAGCTGGTTTAATTGCTCAACCTGATGCTGTAGCTCGGTGGCACTGCCCGAGCTTAGTTCGACTACATCAGATATACGAGTGGTACTTTCTGCAATGGCGGCGGTAGCGGCCTCTTGCTCCACCGCCGCGGCTGATACTTCAGCCATAAAGTCGGTAGATTTACCAATTTTAGCCACAATATTGCTCATCGCGTCGGATACCTGATTACTTTCATCATAGGCTTTGCCTACCAAGCCGATACAGGCTTCCATTTGGGTAACCGAACGAGCGGTGCTGCTTACCAGTTGTTCGGTTACCGTGGAAATTTCGTCTGCACTTTCCTTCGAGCGTATCGCCAGCGTGCGGACTTCATCGGCGACGACCGCAAAACCTCGGCCATGCTCGCCTGCCCGGGCCGACTCAATGGCGGCGTTTAGCGCCAGTAAGTTGGTTTGTTCCGCCACCGCAGTAATTGAGCGCATAGCATCCGCGATAGCACTACACCGGCGGTTTAGCTCAGCATTGGTAGAGGCTGCATCTGATAACGTATCTTTCAAAGAGGCAATAGTTCCGCCTGCCGCTTTGATGACCGTCTGAGACTGTAAAATCTGCTCCTGAGTAAAGGTGGTCAGCTCATTGGCCTCATGAATACGTTCTGAAGCCTGACCCATACCTACCGCAATTTGCTCACAGGCTGCCGAAATATTGGTAATCTCGGCACTGGCGTTGATGCTGGTTTGCTGCATCATGCCTGCGGCTTGCAACATAGTACTGCTAACCTGGCTTAAATCGGTGGTTAGCGTATCTGAACGAGATACCAACTGCGCGATCTTTTCTATCAGGGCTGCGAAGTGCTGACCATTTAAGCTGGTGGTGCCTGTTTTGGTATTCAGATCTATTAAGCCATCTTCTTTAAGTATTTTTTCTATACCCTGACGAACTTCCAGCCCGGCAATCCCTTCCTGGTTCGCCCGGTGGGCCATCAGCATAAGTAATAAACCTTCACTTAATGCAAATACCGCATGCAGTATCAGCATACCAAAGGTCACATGGCCTTCTTCAAAGACATAAACTTGCGTTCCTTGTACCTGAAGGACAAAGAAGCCGATGTGATGAGTCGCTACAGTGAGGGTACCGGCCGCCATGGTTTTCCAATCGCGAAAATAGGCCAGAAATGCCAGTAATACAAACACCTGAAAATGCATTTCGATTAACCCGAAGGTTTGGTGAATATGCAGTGCCGCCATTAGCTGAACCCCTACTGCCACACTAATACGGCATAGTAAGCTGGCGGGCTGTAATTGGGTAAGTAGCAGTGGCACAACAATAATTGGCAGACCAAAGATAAACGCCGGGGCCAGATCATTGGTAATAAAGCCAATTACAATGGCAACTATAAACTGTACCAATAGCAGGTAGCGGAAAATCAATAAACCATCTTTTATCCAAGGGTACATCAAGTAAGTCCTAATAGTGGCCAATGCCAGATATACCCAGTATAAGCACCTGAATACTAAAAAGGTTATGAACTTTGGTATAAGGTTATGAAGGTTAATAGGAACGCGCTAAATCAGGCCCTCAGAGCCTGATTCCGGGGAATTAAAATTAAGTAATGTTGCTATTAATTGGGCGACAAAGCCTACTTACCCTGTTTATTAGCGTATTAAGAGCGCGCTTCCCGGCGTAGTACCAGGTCGCCGTCGATATGCACATCGCGTTGAGGATAGGCAATGACTACCTTATGCGCATTAAATATTCGGTCTATCGCAAAACGTAGTTCACTCCGAATTAATCTCAGGTCGCGTTCTACAGTGGCATTCACCCAAAAGTACACCTCAAAAATCAGCGCGCTGTCACCAAAGTCTTCAAAAATGACCACGGGCTTGGAGTCTTTAAGGATATGCTCCTGTTCATCGGCAGCCTGGCGGATAAGGTCGGCCACCAGTGTACAGTCGGATCCGTAAGCCACCCCAACACGCACGGATGTACGGGTTAAATAATCTATCAGGGTCCAGTTGATTACGGTGTTTTCAAGCAGTTTGCTGTTGGGGATCAGCATATGCACGCCATCTATACGACGAATGCGGGTAGAGCGGGTGTTAATTGCTTCTACCGAGCCCCTGGCACCGTCTACTTCCAGAAAATCGCCGATTCGGATAGGGCGTTCCCACATGAGTATCCAGCCACTGATAAAATTATTAATGATATTTTGGGCGCCAAAACCAAAGCCGATAGCGATAGCCCCGGATAAAAACGCAAACGCGGTAAGAGGCACATTCAACACATCCAACGTGGTTATCGCCAATACCGCGAGCGCAATAATATAAAAAATACGTTTGAACAGGTGGACCGAGTCGGCGCTGGCACCACTTTTACGCAGCCTGAAGGTTGCTAAATGAGCTAATTTGTCGGCGCCCCACCAACCCATTATCAGCAAGAGGGGAACAAGCAAAACTTCGCCCACTGTGAATGGACGTTCGTAAAGCGAAAACAGCGTAGTTGCCAGCAGAGCCTGAATGTTATCCAGCATAAGTGTGTGAGTGTAAAATCATGACATGAGTAATAGGGCTATCATAGCTGTGCGTATTATCCATTACCATAGACTCAGGGCAATTGTGCTAAAGTACACACCAACTATACAGTGAGGTATTTATGTTACATAACTGGACAATTAAACTCGTTTTGTTGATGACCGTGGCGTTCTCAGCGCAAGTGGCGGCGCTCAATATGCGGTTGTCGCAAAGTGATGTGAATCAGATGGCTAAAATGGCCTTTCCCCAGACCCATCAATATCAGGGGATTGATATGGTTTTTTCGGAACCCTCTTTAGGGCTGGGAACGGCAAATCAGGTAAATGTTACCTTGACGATTCGTGGCCGTCAGCAACAACAGTCTGCTACGGTACGCGCCAGTTTGTCGGGCCAGTTAAATTACGATAAAGCCGGTCGAAGCTTACAAATTATCCGCCCCGAACTGACCGATTTCGAGGTTATAGAGAAGCAGTTAACGACGGGCTCTGAATTATTAGACTCAATCAAGTCATTGCAACATCAGCCGGCGCCCTTTATCTTGTTGCTGGATTTTAACAAGGTCCAGCTGCCCTTGTTAGGCAATCAGGTGCCCACTGATATCACCATAGAAGATCATCACCTTGTCGTACGTTTTTAAGGAGCTCTGATGCCCTGTGTTGCATTGCTTTCTACTGATAACCTGGAAGATTTCTTTGTTTACGATGATATGTTGGCTGAACCGCTGGCTGAGCACGGCTGGCAAACCCAAACCATTTCATGGCATGCTGATAACGTAAATTGGGCGGACTATGCATTGGTCATTGTCAGAAGTACCTGGGACTATCAACAGCAACCAGAACGGTTTATGCAAAAGCTGGAAGAAATAAACCAACAAACCCGGTTGGAAAATCCTTTAGCGCTTATGCAATGGAACTTGGATAAGCGCTACCTGCAGACGCTGCAAGCCGACGGTGTACCGGTTATCCCCACCCTTTGGATGGAGCAATTTCAGCCTCGGACATTGCTTCAGGCATTCGATGAGTTTGCGGTGGATACCTTAATAATAAAGCCCACCGTAAGTGCTAATGCAGACGACACCTATCGACTTACAAAAGAGAGTCTTGGCGCCTACGAATCCCGCTTACAAAACACTTTCTCACAACGACCTCATATGATTCAGCCCTTTGAAAATGCCATAGTAGAAGAGGGTGAGTATTCACTGTTTTATTTTGCCGACCAACTTAGCCATAGCATATTAAAAACCCCGGCGAAGAATGATTTCAGGGTTCAGGAAGAGCACGGCGGGCAGTTACAGTCGATGAAGGCCGATGAGCGCATGCAATATATTGCGCAGCAAGCGTTAGCCGCGCTACCCGTGCCCGCTTTGTACGCCCGCATCGATATGGTGCGGCATGCTGGCGACTGGGCCATTATGGAAGTTGAGCTAATTGAACCGTCGCTGTACTTTAATCTGGACAGCAAGGCGCCCCGACGGTTTGTCGAGGCTATGCTGGGCTACCTGGAACGCTAACTCCAGCCTCTGCACTCGCTCGTACCACCAGTGACTAACGATTAATGGTACGGCCGTCACGATGCTGCCCCGTGGGCCCGCGGGAGGATGCCGGCGCCTGGCGATGGGCCCGCTGCCTGGTAGTGGTGGGGCGGCGTTCGCCATATGCAGATGGACTAACCCGGTACTGGTGAGCATTTGCCTGGCGTAACTTTTCCGGCGCAGCCCTGTTTAGGGGCTTATCCGACTGGCGGGTGATAGTGCTTTTAACGGTGCGCTGATCCGTTCGGCTGCTATGTTTGATAACCTGCCGGTCTACCTGACGGGTGTGACTAATTTTGCCCACCGGGGCTGGCGTCGAGCGTACTACCCGTTTGGTATGCACCACCCGCATGGTGGGCTGCCAGCGCTGGAAATCGCGGGAAGAAACCCGTTTCACCGGTGAGTGATACCGATAGCGTTTAATGGGTAAACGATTCACCACAACATAGAGGTTACGCCAGTGGATAGCGCCAAAATCAAAGACTGCCGAAAAGTGGATGCCGGGGCTCCAGTAAAGCGAACCAGCCTGCCGGTAGTGTGCCGGCCGGTGCCAGTATACCGGCTGATAATGATGTTGCCAGTGACCATAAACCACGCGTGTATCATAATATGGCAGATGCACGGTGTGGGCACTCACCGGTAAAATAATTACCGTGCTGTCGCTGCGGCTCACCTGCTGATAACTGTTTGAGCGCAAATTTCCGGCATTCATAGCTTGGTCTCGCAATACCTGCACCCGGGCCAACACCTGAGACTGGCTGGCTGTTACATGCTGACCTAAATTATCCAGCCATCGTAGGTCGCTTGCCATGGTGTGCAGTACATCGCTAAATAACAGTAAGGCTTTAACGCTCGGATCCCAGTCGTATTGCGCCACTTCCGCTTCTATTGCCGTCGGGCTCAGCTGACTATTTTGCTGTTGCCAGCGGTCCGCAGCAACTACATCAAGGGGGGCAGTGGCGGCAATCAGCACATGGGTAAGTACCGTATCTGGATACAACGCCACCGGCGCTAACAGGCTATCCAATTCAGCCAGTTCGCTGTCGCTGTAATGGCTGTTCTGCGCCGTCGAATAAGATTGTGCAGCAAGAGGGGGAGACAATGTTACAGCGCCCAGTGACATACAGGCCACCAAGGCAAGGCTGGTTAATTTCATAAATACTCCTTCGGTCAGTAAGCGTACCGACCTGCTGATGATGTCACTGCGCAAGCAGGCAGTGACAGTATGGAGTAGTTATAGCGGATTAAGGATTAACCGAACCTGAATCAGGGCTAAACAAAGCTGTTATTTAAATAAGTGAGGGTCAAAAGCGTGACCTAACTTTTCAGTTTTGGTTTTCAGGTACAGTTTATTGTCTTTGGTTATGCCATGATCAATCGGCCGCCGTGCTACAACATCAATACCCAGTTGTTTCAGGGCATCCAGCTTGCGCGGGTTATTTGTCATTAATTCAACTTTACTCACCGTCAAAGTATCGAGCATAAGTTGGCAAATATCGTAACTTCGTAAGTCAGCATCGAAGCCCAAATGCTCGTTAGCTTCAACTGTGTCCATACCACTATCTTGAAGATTATAGGCTCGAATTTTATTCAACAATCCTATTCCCCGACCTTCCTGGCGTAAATACAGCAGTACACCACGGCCGTGTTCAACAATGTTTTGTAGCGCTTTTTCCAGTTGAAAACCACAATCGCAACGGGTGCTAAATAAAGCATCGCCGGTCAGGCATTCAGAATGAATACGAATAGGCACTGTATCGCCTGCTTCCCATTGGCCATACGATAGCGCAACGTGCTCCTGGCCACTGGCTTCTACAAAGCCATGAATAGTGAAATTACCAAAACGGGTTGGTAAACGGGCAGAACTAACATATTCGTATTTTGGTTGCTTACTGGTCATGACACATCTTAACCGTGATATAGGAAGCCTTGATTATGGGGCTGCCTGATAAAAATCCAAGTAATTGTTATATTATAACACTCAAAACGGCTGCTGTCTCTTACCGGTTTATTTATAGCGGTGTGTAGTCTTTAAGCGCCGCTGGTGGGGCCACCGCGTTACCCTGAGCGTAGTCAATGCCTAACTTGCCCAGTTGGGTAAGGGTAGACTCATCTTCTACACACTCAGCCACGGTAATAATGTCTCTGGCCTGGGCGATATCTTTAAATGAACTTATAATCGCTGAGTCCAACGGGTTATCCAGCAAACCTTTAACAAAACTGCCGTCAATTTTAATGCAGTGTACCGGTAACTCTTTCATGCAGCCGTAGGATGAAAAACCACTGCCAAAATTATCCAGCGCAAAATGGCAGCCTAAGGCGGCAAAGGTTTGAATAAAATCCTGTATTTGTTGTTTATGCGCTGCAGCAGTTGTTTCACAAATATCAAACCAAATCTTATCGTAAGGCACCACGCTACGCTCAAACAGGCTCAGTAAAAACCGCCGCAGGTCAAGATCGGCCAGCGATTGCCCATTAAGGTTAATATTACAACATTTAACCTGCGCAAGATATTGCGGGTTATCTTGCAGCCAGTTAAACGTCTGCTGGATCACATACCGGTCAATACGGGCGGTCACGTTATAGCGCTCGGCAGTCGGCATAAAGTCCGCCGGCTCAGCCAAAGTGCCGTCAGATAACCGCAAGCGCAACAATATTTCAAAACAGTCCCCTTGGTGTTCCCAGTTCAGGGGGCGGTAGTGCTGATAGAATAATTCAAAGCCTTCGCCCTGTAATGCTTTATTCAACAGTTGAACCCAGTCCAACTCCTGCTCATACTGCTGTAAACGTTCATCATGACGCTGATAACAATAAACCTGATCGCGCCCCTGTTGCTTGGCAAGATAGCAGGCTGCATCAGCCAGAAATAACGCTTGGTCGGCATCGCTGTGATGTTCCGTCACATTAAGCAGGCCGATACTTACACCCACATTAAAAATGTGGTTTTCCCAGAAGAAACGATAACTGCGAACTGCTTCAACCAGCTTCATCGCAATAATGTAAGCTGACTCCTGAGTCTGGCTGGTCATCAGAACGCCGAATTCGTCGCCGCCCAGGCGGGCAAGCATCCCCCTATCGCCTAGCGTATCGCGTATTTGCTGGGCTAATTCTTTGATAAGTTTGTCGCCGGCTTTATGGCCGCAGGTATCATTGACGGCTTTAAACCGGTCCAAATCAAGATAGAGCAAAATAACCGTATGGCCGGAAGCCTGGTTGGTGACGGCGTCGGTTAACGCACTCTCAAACTCACGCCGGTTGTAAATGCCGGTGAGTGAATCGTGGGTGGCCATATAGGTCAGGTTAATTTCCGACATCTTCTTAGCGGTAATGTCAAATATCGACCCGGATAAATAGGTGCTACCTTTATCTTTATGTAACTGACAGGAAATAGAGAACCAGAATTCTGTGCCATCGGCTTTGCGGCCTTTTACTTCTCGCCCCATTACGGTTTTGTTTTCCAGTAATTCGCCTACCAGAATATCGCGCTGATTGGGGTCGGCGTAAAATAACGCGGTATCGCTGACCTCCCGCAGCATGGTGGGCTCGTCGGCGTAGCCGAACAGGGTGCACATAGCCGGGTTTATCGTAATAAGCGAGCCGTCTAAAGTGGATGTGTATAAGCCTTCAGCCGAGTTGCGGAACAAATCATAAAACACGTTCAAATCATCAATAGTACGCGCCTGAGTATGGATTTGCTGACGCGATAAATCACGCTCTGCCAGTAATACGCATAAAGCCAGGGCGCACATACCACTTAACAGCGCGGCGGCCGCACTTACCGGGGCCGGCACCAGCGGTAGCAAGCCGGGGTTGTACTGGGTTAAAAACAGTGCCCACGTCAGACTTAGCAATAGCCAGGCTACGGCTAACAAGCGGTTTAGGGAACGGTTGCGCCGATCCTGATATAACGCACAAATGGTAATTTGAAATGCCCCGTATGCAGGCACGCACAGTAAATTGAGAAAGGCCGGCACGCCAGTTAACGGGCTGGCTAAGGCAAGTAAAATACCTGCTGGTAACAGTAAATTAAGTAGCCTCAGCCACCATGGAATACGTGAAAACAAGCTATGGGTAAACTTGCCCATACTTAATAAAAATACCACCCCAAGCGCGGCCAGAATGTAATGTCCAAACTGCATAAACTCAAACCAGCGGGCTATCGGTTCCTGTAAGCTCCCCAACAAGGCCAGGAGTATCAGGCAGCTACACGCCAGCCAGAATCTTGCACCGGTTTGCTGGTACAAATGGCTTAACGCAAAATAAATTAACAGCACAATTAACCCGCCGGCAACCACACTATGTAGTACCAGGCGTTTTTGTACATCCGAGGTAAAGACAGCGGCGCTACGTAGCTGCAAGGGGAAATAGGGAATGGCCGCTGCTTCAACACTAAACATCACCGTGACCGCGTTACTGGCAGACACGGTGACCGGCAATGTTAGACCAGGTATAAAGCTATAGGGGAGTTCGTAATCGCCTGTGCCATAGTTGATAACATTAATAATACGGTCTTTATTGTCTAACAGGTAAATGCTGGTGGGCAGGGGGATGAGCCGAGGGTTGCTGATATACACGGTTTGCGGTTCAGCGGTGGAGTTGTTTAGCGCAACGACATACCAATAGCGGGTTAAAGACGAAGCCGCATCTGGCACTGCAGCCTGTTGCTGGGTAATGGCCAGGATATCCTGATAACCTAAATAGGCTGGCGCGCTAATTGGCGAAATGTTTAATAATGTTGATTGAGGCTGTTCAGTAATATTGATAGCAGCATGGGCTGGGCGCAGGCTCAGCGACACATACAGCGTCAATATGACACTGAACAGGGCAAAAGGTGTAGCTAAACGCCGATAACATCGTAGCGTATTCATCATTATTCTTTGCACGCTCCCCAGGTAAGGGCAGAAGCAGCATGCTGCTTTTTTTGCCGGTTAAGCCAGGTTCAGCCAGGTTGAAACGCCTGCCATACCTGTGTCAGTTCGGCGGTGCCGGTAGGCTCAATCCACATAGCCTCGCATAGCCATTCTATACATAATAATGCGCTAATGTCTTGTTTGATTAACATTACCTGCAATCGGTCAGCCCCCCAATGGGTCGGACCTACCGTAAATCCGCCGCTTTGGGCAATATGCTCTGCCAAGTGGGTAGCCTGCGCCACCGAGGCAGGCAGCGGCAGTGCTACACTGAGGTGATTATCGTTGCGCTGGATAGCACTGCGCAAGGCTGCCGCCGTTAGCTGCTGCATGACAAGCTCACCGGGCTGTTGTTGACAGGTGCGCCGGCCCAGCGGCTATCATCCCACTTCTGGCTAAAGGGGCTGCGTAAGGCGCTGAGTAAACTATGCGCGGGCTCAAAGTTGTCTTCTCTGGCGGCCTCAATCACTTGTTGTAAGTGATGCGTGCGAGCAATCACAGCAGGGTTAATGTTGCACATGAGCTTTTGCTGCTCCTCTGTTTCGCCCCCATCCATACGCAGCGACCGATAGCTTTCCCACCACTTATCAAACGCTACCCGGTCAATAAACTGGTCGCGTAGTGCAGGATTGGCCGTGCTGATGTCGGTCAGGGCTAACTGGCGAAATATCACGGTATAGTCGCGCTGTTGGTCTGCCAGCATGCCGGTAAGCTGGTTTAATACCGCCAGGCTACGCTCGGTAGGCTCGTCAAGGCCCAGTCGGCGTACCATCATTTGTTGATACTGTTGAATAAAGGTGGGCTCATATAAGGACAGCGTTTCACGTAGTTGCGAGGTTGTACAATAGTCGGAAAAAGCGTGGGCCAAGGCATTCAGGTTCCACAATCCTACCCCCGGTTGTTGGTCAAACGCATAGCGTCCCTGTTGGTCGGTATGGTTAAACACCGCATTCGATACAAAGCTATCCATAAACGCATAGGGGCCGTAGTCAAACGTAATACCGTGAATAGACATATTGTCGGTATTCATTACCCCATGAACAAAGCCGTAAACCTGCCACAAGGCAATCATCCGTGCGGTGCGTAAAACAATGGTGCGCAGTAATGCTAAATGCGGGTTATCGCTTTTCAACACTTCCGGGAAATGATGAATAAACACATGGTCAAACAGTTGCTTGAGCTGTTCAGGTTGTTGACTATGGTAGTAATATTCGAAGTGACCAAACCTGATATGACTGGGCGCAGTGCGAATCATCATTGCCGCGGTTTCCGGCTGCTCGCGGTAGACGGTATCGGCACTGGTAAACAAGGCCAAAGCGCGAGAGCTGGGAATCCCCAAATGATGCAGCGCTTCGCTGCCAATGTATTCACGTAACGTTGAGCGCAATACTGCACGCCCATCGCCTTGACGGGAGTAGGGCGTGGTTCCCGCTCCTTTAAGATGCAGGTCAATATGCTGGCCCTGGCTATCTTCCACTTCGGCCAGTAACAACCCTCGTCCATCACCCAGCATCGGATTCCAGTGGCCAAATTGATGGCCACCGTATTTTTGAGCGACAGCCTGACGACACAACGCAAAATCCTCATCCTGCATCGCAGTGGCCAGGTTATTGTCCTGCCACCATGTTTCAGGCAGGCATAATTGGCTGGCAAGTTCGCTGTTGACCATTCGCAAGCGTGTATCTGCCGGCAATACTGGGCGAATAGGTGTTACCAGGTCAGCAAGTTCGGTGGCATAAAGATGGGTTAGTTTCAACGTAACTCCGCTACAGGGGGCAGCTTAAAGAAAACTAAGGCTACCAAAAGATTAGCTGGGACAAAAGATATCCTGACAGGTAATCTGGGGGGCTGGTCTGACGGTATTATTATACAGTCACTGAAAATCTGTCTCGCGGTGAACGTAAATACACTGGAAAACGGCGTTCACATCAACGGCTATTGAGGGAATTATGCTTACCGTACATCATCTGAATAACTCACGTTCACAACGTATTTTGTGGTTACTTGAAGAATTGGGCGTGGATTATCAACTGGAAAAGTACCAGCGCGACCCTACCACGAATTTGGCCCCGAAGGAGTTACGCGCCGTGCACCCATTAGGGCGCTCACCGGTATTGACTACCGGTACTGGGACGCTTGCCGAGTCTGGCGCGATAGTGGAGTACCTGATTAACCAACACGGGCAGGGCACGTTCACCGTGCCGGCCGAACCAGGCCAGTTCCAGAATTATCTATTCTGGCTGCATTTTGCTGAGGGCTCGCTGATGCCACCACTGGTAGCCACCCTGGTGCTGAACAAAGCCAAAGAAAAGTCACCCAAACTTATTGCCCCCCTTACGCGAAAAATTACCCAAGGTATTATGGATGCTTATTATGGTCCGAACCTGGAACAGAGCGTGCGTTATGTAGAGTCCTATCTGGCCTCTCATGACTGGTTCGCCGGGAACGGCCCCAGCGGCGCCGATGTACAGATGATTTTCCCGCTTGAAGCGCTCATGTCGCGCGGTGGGGGGAATAAATATGCAGCCATCAGCGCCTACGTGAAGCGGGTTCAACAGCGCCCAGCCTACCAACGGGCACTGGAAAAAGGCGGCGAATATGCCTATGCCTGATTAAAAGTCGTTATTAACGGTACGTTCCAGATAATCGCGGATAAGCATTAAAAAGGCCTCGCCATAGCGTTCCATTTTGGTGCGGCCCACGCCGCTCACATCCAGCATATCATTATGTGTGGTAGGTGTGCGGGCGGCCATATCCACTAAGGTGGCGTCTGAAAACACCACATAGGGGGGCACGTTATGCTCCTGGGCCAAAGACTTACGCAAATGCTTAAGCCGTTTGAATAAGGCCTTATCATACACCTGCGGGGTTTGACGGCTCTTTTTGTCAGCTTTAAAGGTTAGTCTTGGTACCGCCAGGCGTACGGCAGTTTCTCCTTTTAACACCGGCCGGGCGGCTTCTGTCAGCCGTAACGCTGCGCCGGCCGTTAAATCAACCCGTAATAACCCTTTATGGATAAGCTGATTAATCATATTGTGCCAGTAACTGTCCGACTCTTCTTTACCAATACCATAGGTACTAAGATCCTGATGAGCCGCCTCAAAGATTCGTTTAAGCTGCTTACCACGTAAAATATCAATGACGTACTGCGTGCCGGCCTGCTGTTCAAGGCGCAATACACAAGATAGAATCTTTTGGCTGATCACCAGGCCGTCGATAAGCTTGGGGGGATCCAGGCAAATATCGCAGTTGCCGCAGGGCTTATCGCTAAATTCCGAAAAATAGTTTAGTAGTACCTGCCGGCGACAAGTCTGGGCTTCAGAAAAGGCTTCCATAGCCGCAAATTTTTGCAATTCTATCTGGTTTCGTTCTGGTTTGTCGCCTTGCTCAATCCACTGCTTTACCCGCGCCACATCCTTTTCATCAAACAGCAGCAGTGCTTCGGCATCCAGCCCGTCACGGCCCGCGCGGCCCGTTTCCTGGTAGTAACTTTCGACGCTGCGGGGTACGTCATGGTGCACCACAAAGCGAACGTTGGACTTGTTAATCCCCATGCCGAAGGCCACAGTGGCCACCACAATATCGGTTTGGTCGTTCAAAAAGCGCCGCTGCACGTGTTCCCGTTCGTCTGAATCAAGGCCTGCATGATAGGCCGCACAGCTGACGCCCGAACGGTGAAGCTTAGCATACAGGTCATCTACCTTGGCCCGGCTGTTACAGTAAATAATACCGCTGCCTTCCTGTTGCTTAACATAGTCGGCAACCTGCTCGAATCCTTTGTATTTAGACATTACCCGATAACGGATATTCGGGCGGTCAAAACTGCCCTTAAAAACAAAAGGGTTATCCAGATTCAGCTGAACCAGAATATCGGCCTGAGTGGCGGCATCAGCAGTGGCAGTGAGTCCGACCACAGGGATATTACTAAACCGCGCTTTTAACTGGCCAAGTAAACGGTAATCGAGTCTGAAATCATGTCCCCAATGGCTAACACAGTGCGCTTCATCTACCGCAAAAAGCGCGATGTCCATGCGTTGAAGCAAACTTTGAAAATAAGGCTGCAATAAGCGTTCGGGCGACACATATAATAGGTCATACTCACCGTGAAGCATCGCCTGCACGATGGTTTGCTGAGTGTCGGCATCAAGTGAGGAATTAAGGTACGCGGCACTTACCCCCACTTCTTGTAATTGCTCTACCTGATCCTGCATAAGGGAGATAAGCGGGGAGACCACAATACCGGTGCCAGGGCGTACCATGGCAGGAATTTGGTAACACAACGACTTGCCCCCGCCGGTGGGTAACAATACCAGCGTATCGCGACCGGCGATGATATGGTCAATTACATCTTGCTGGCCGGTTCTAAAAGTGGCATAACCAAAAACCCGCTCCAGGACTTGCTGGGCGGTCTCTTGATTGGCGGGTAAAGTGGCAGAGGCTGCCTGTACTGTAGAATCTGTTGTCATCAAGCGGATTTTACGCATTTTCTGCCAGCGCTTCACGGTAAAATATAAATTTCTTTTTAGCGCGTTGCTAAGCTGCTGTTATTCTATGAAGTTATATAGCTGGGGTGAGGTAGGATCGGCGGTGCCGGCTACGTTTTCCCATTTTCCAGTGTGTGTTTAAAGGAGTGTCACTATGGCTGAACCGTTACCGGATTTAATTCAGGAGATTGTTTCGGACTCCACCCCGGATGATTCAGCGACTATTTTGTCGGCGCTGGCCAGCCAGGATGATACCGCAGTAGCGACATTGCTGGAGTCGTTACCGGTGGAACACCGGATTAAGCTATGGCAGGACTTGCCCCGGGATCGCAAGCTTGATGTATTGGTAGAGATGCGTAGCGACCCGCGGGAAATTTTGATAGATGCCACCGCAGAAACGGACTGGGTTGCACTGTTTTCAGATATCGAAGCAGAAGACTTACTGGAGCTGATGGACTCGCTGCCTAATCGTATTGTGCATCTGGCCTATGCTGAACTTGATGCCCAACAACAGCGATTCTTTCGGGCGGCAACCCAGTTTGACGATGACGAAGTCGGGCACTGGCTGACCCATGACCTACTGGTGCTGCCCCTGAATGCAAAAGTGCGCGATGGTTTACGTTTGATTCGTCGCAATGTGCCACGACACTGTGACACTATTTTTTTAGTAAACCGTTCCGGCCAGTTTTCCGCCGCTGTTCGACTGACCCAAATATTTGGCTCCCCCGAACATGTGCCGCTGGTGGAGTTGATAGAAGACAACATGACGGTGCTAAAAGGCAATGACGAGTCAACGAACGCCTCGTTACAAGTGCAGCGCTCAGGTTATGCCGCGCTGCCCGTGGTGGACGATAGTAATAAATTGCTCGGCCGCTTGGATATTACCTCGGCCAGCGAACTTATTAATGAGTTTTATGAACGTCAGGTCATGGCCACCGCGGGGATGGATGAAGACGAGGATTTGTTCTCACCCGTAGCTAAAAGTGCTCGCAATCGTGCTTTATGGTTGGGAATAAACCTACTTACTGCTTTTTTAGCCTCCTGGTTTATCGGTTTGTTTGAAGCAACATTACAACAAGTCGTAGCGCTGGCAGTACTTATGCCGGTAGTGGCGAGTATGGGCGGTATAGCCGGCAGCCAAACTCTGACCCTAATTGTTAGAGGGTTAGCGCTGGGGCAGGTAAGCCCGGCCAACCGAAAAGCATTGATGATAAAAGAGCTAAAAGTAGGCGGCGTGAATGGAGTTATTTGGGCCGTGGTTATTGGCGTAGTTGCTTATTTTTGGTTTACCGATGCATTGCTCGGTATGGTGATATGCCTGGCTATTTTATTTAATATTGTGGCCGCTGCTCTAGCGGGGGTACTGGTGCCGGTGATGCTCGACAAATTTAAAATAGACCCCGCCTTGTCTGGTTCGGTGATTCTGACCACGGTGACCGATATTGTAGGGTTTGTAGCCTTTTTGGGGTTAGGAACACTGTTCCTGCTGTAATAAACCGTCCTTACGCCCCCGCGGGGCAGGCTAAGGCTTTTCTGGCCATATACGCTGATCGGCGCAGCCGTACCGATCAGCGTATAATCCTTGCACCTTGATGCACACTGGCAACATAATGCGCGTGCTCTTTCTTAGCCTTAACACAGACCAACCAGCATGCACACAGATGAACAGGCCCGAAATACGCAAATTGGCGTAATTTGCGCTATCGCCGCGTATACCATGTGGGGCATAGCACCCATTTATTTTAAACAGCTTCTGCACATTCCTGCCATGGAAGTACTGATGCACCGGGTGGTGTGGTCAGTGGTGGTGCTGGTGGTATTAATTGGTACATTTAAACAATGGCCTAAAGTGCGTTATGCCTTAACTTCCCGCAAGGTTATTTTTACCCTGTTTATTGCCGGGTTGTTGCTGGGAGGAAACTGGCTATTATTCATCTGGTCGGTTAACCATGGTCATATGCTGGATGCCAGCCTGGGCTACTATATCAATCCATTGTTTAATGTATTTTTAGGTCGACTGTTTCTGGGCGAACGTCTTCGTCCGTTACAACAATTTGCGGTGGTACTGGCCGCGATCGGGGTGGGTATACTTATCTTCAGCTATGGGCAACTGCCCTGGATAGCATTAGTCCTGGCCTTTACTTTTGGCGTTTACGGCCTATTGCGTAAACAAGTTGCGGTAGATCCCTTGCCGGGTCTGTTTTTAGAAACCTTAATGCTACTGCCGCTGGCCCTTGGCTATTGGGTAATAATGGGGTCACAGTATGCAGATTTAACCAGTAATCCTACCAGCCTGAACCTCTTATTACTGGCCGCGGGAATTGTGACCACCGCCCCCTTGTTATGTTTTACCGCTGCCGCGAAGCGGATCATGTATTCTACTTTGGGATTTTTTCAGTATATCGGGCCGTCGCTGATGTTTTTACTGGCGGTGTACCTGTATAACGAGCCGTTAGCGCCGGGTCGCCTGATGACCTTTGGGTTTGTATGGATGGCCTTACTGATTTTTAGCCTCGATTCGCTCAATGCTTATCGCAGCCAGCGTAAAGCGCGGCTGGCCAAATTGGCTTAACAGGAGGCGACGCGCGATAGGGCAGCAGGTAGCACGATATCGCTGACAATGCGGTTACGGCCCTGGCTTTTTGCCTGATACAGCAGTTTGTCTGCCTGGCTTATCGTCTCGCCCAAATCCGCCGACAGCTGCGTAACCAAACCAATACTGGTGCTAATTGACAACGAGTGGGCGCCAATCTCCATGGGGGTGCTGGCTAACTCGCGGCGAAAATTCTCCAACCGCTTAAATGCCAGTTTTGGCGGGGTTTGCGGAAGAAAGATACAGAACTCTTCCCCCCCGAACCGGGCGATCACGGCATCACTGAAGTGTTGTTTAAGTAAGCCAGATGTTTTCCAGAGCACCCCATCGCCGGCGTCGTGGCCATAAGTGTCGTTAACTTGCTTGAAAAAATCTAAATCGATAACGGCCAACGCCTGCGCCTGGGGGGAATTGCTTACCAAGGGGCCCAGCTTGTCGAAAAAATAGCGGCGGTTGAACAGCCCGGTTAAAAAGTCGGTATTGGCCATCATAGTAAGCGCTTCGACATGTTCAATTAGCTCAATATTCTGGCTTATCCGACACAAAAACTCTTCATGGCAAAATGGCTTAAGCAAAAAGTCGTTGGCCCCGGATTTGATATAACGCGCGGAATTCATTTCATTGTCGTTATCACATACGCTGATGATGGCCAGGCGTTCCTTAGCATAATCAACCCGTAGGTTGGCGATCAGGGCGGTACTGTTTTGGTCGTCGAATTCTGCCCCGGTGATAACCATTTTGATATTCCGGTTTTCCCGCAGAAGCTGCTGGGTATCGGCGGCATTAGTTACTTCGTAGGTGGTAAAATTATGCCGTTTCAGCAACGACAGCATATGTCGGGCCGAGGCCCTATCCTGGCCGGCAACCACCACACCAATATGTTTGTTACGTTCAAGGCGCACCAGTAAGCGGCTCAAATAATCATAGGTTTGTGCATTTTCTTTGGGGATATAGTCGACCACCTCACGGCTCAGTACATCGCTGCGAGTTTGATAATCCATGCGGCCAGTTACCACGATGGTCGGCAGGACACAGTCGAGGCAAAAGTCGATAGCCTGACCATTGGCGGCATCGGGCAGGCTATAGTCCACAATCGCACATAAAAATGCTTCGGGAATAGAGTGGGAAAACAGATGTTTGGCTTCGGTAAGCGACTGCGCCGGCACAGCTTCTAAACCGGCTTTTTCAATGAGTTTGACAACAATATTCATTGCCATTCTACTGTCTTCAATTACCAGAACTTTCTTTTGCATATCTGCCGCCAACCGTTGAGTGTCCGGCCATTGTGCGACAACACAGTCTATCTTCAATTAGCCTTTAGTTTAGCATAGGCCATCACTAGCCATTTTGAACCGAAGTCATCAAAGTTAACCTGCACCCTGGCATGATCCCCAGAGCCTTCATAATTCAGTACAACACCTTCACCAAACTTTGGATGCTCAACCCGCTGACCTAAGGCAAAGCCGCTACCTTCAAAGGCTTCATGGGAAGCCATACGGCTAAACCGGTTATGCACCGGGCGCGAAATCTGGCTTTTAAGACGTACTTCCTGAACATATTCGCCCGGAATTTCGCGAATAAACCGCGATGCCGTATGAAATTTGTCCTGACCGTATACTCTGCGGCTTTCTGCGTATGTTATGAACAGTTTTTTCATGGCCCGGGTCATGCCCACATAACAAAGCCGGCGCTCTTCTTCCATACGCCCTGGTTCATCATTGGTCATTTGAGAGGGAAACATGCCTTCTTCCACCCCAGCTAAAAAGACCAGCCCAAACTCCAGGCCTTTCGCACTGTGGATAGTCATCATCTGCACCGCGTCCTGCTCAGAGTCGGCTTGGGTATCTCCGGCTTCAAGCGAGGCGTGGGCTAAAAATGCACTCATAGGTGTCATTTCTTCGGCTTCTTCGGGCACGATAAACTGCTTACAGGCAGTGACTAGCTCTTCAAGGTTTTCCAGGCGGGCCTGGGCTTTTTCACCGCGCTCGGCCTGATACATGGCATATAGTCCGGACTGGCGAATGGCTTTGTCGGCCTGTTCTTCCAACGGCAATCCATGCACCGCTTGTTCCAGTTCACTGACCAGCGTGGTAAACGCTTGTAGCGCCTTAGACGCCCGCCCCGTCAGGCTATTCTCGGTAAGCAGCAGGTTACTGGCCTGCCATAGTGAACAATTTTGCTCACGGGCGGCGGCCCGTACCTGGGTTATGGTTTTTTCGCCGATGCCCCGGCTTGGGGTATTCACTACCCGTTCAAAAGCAGCATCGTCATGCGGGTGGTTCAGCATACGCAGATAGCCCAGTGCGTCTTTTATTTCCTGGCGTTCAAAGAACCGCAGGCCGCCGTAAATGCGATAAGCAATACCCTCATGTAGCAACGCTTCTTCTAATACCCGTGATTGCGCGTTATTCCGGTATAAAATGGCACTGTCGTTCAGGCTATTTCCGTCATCTATCCAGCTTTTTATCTGGGAAACAATAAAGCGGGCTTCATCAAGTTCGTTGAAGCCCGCATAAACCGAAATAAGCTCGCCTTCGCTATCTTCGGTCCATAGCTCTTTACCTAAGCGACCGGAATTATTGTCGATAACCGCATTGGCTGCATTAAGGATATTGCCGGTGGAACGGTAATTCTGTTCCAGGCGGATAGTTGATGTGTCACCGAAGTCTTTCAAAAAATTATGGATATTATCTACATTGGCGCCGCGCCAACCGTAAATAGACTGGTCATCGTCGCCTACAATCATAATATTATTGGTATTGCCGCTACATAACATGCGCAGCCAGGCGTACTGAATGTTATTGGTATCTTGAAACTCATCCACTAATACCGCCCGAAAGCGGCGCTGGTAATGAGCCAGCACTTCAGGGTTTTTTGCCCACAGCTCATGGGCCCGCAATAACAGCTCGGCAAAATCGACTAACCCGGAACGGTCGCAGGCTTCCTGGTAAGCTGTGTAGATTTCACGCATTTTTTGGGCGGTGGCGTCACCATGGGTTTCAATATGCTGAGGGCGTAATCCTTCATCTTTATTTCCATTGATGTACCACTGAACCTGGCGAGGGGCCCAATGTTTCTCATCCAGATTCATAGCGCGCAATATACGGCGGACCAGGCGATACTGATCGTCTGAGTCCAGAATTTGAAAGTTTTCAGGTAACCCAGCCTCGGCATGATGGGAACGTAGCAGGCGGTGCGCTAAGCCATGAAAGGTACCAATCCACATGCTATTGAGCCCGCGCCCCATCAGGCTTTCAATTCTGCCCCGCATTTCGCGTGCGGCCTTATTGGTGAAAGTAACCGCCAAGATAGAAAATGGCGTAATATTTTCCACTTCCATCAACCAAGCTATTCGGTGAACCAATACACGGGTTTTACCACTACCGGCGCCAGCCAGAACAAGCATGTTTGAAAGCGGCGCTGCTACTGCTTCACGTTGTTTGTCATTTAAGCTGTCGAGCAGTAACGATACATCCATAATTTGCGGCTACCTGTTATCTGATAAAAAGAAAATAAGGGGCATTGATTTATGCCACGCAATTATGCCAGTGAACTGTGCGTTTATACAGGGCAGGTAGGGAATTTATCTTGGAGAGGGACGTAAAGGGGAAAGAGCGGGTGTTGTACAACGGTGGTACAACACCCTCAAAATGCTAGTTAAAGTAACCGTCTACTTCACGCTCAGCTTCTTCGCGGGATTTGCCATAATGCTGCTGAACTTTGCCGACTAGTTCTTCACGCCGGCCATCGATGACATCCAAATCATCATCTGTAAGTTTGCCCCATTTCTGCTGAACCTTGCCTTTCATCTCTTTCCAGTTACCTTCGAAGCGATCATTGTTCATGCATTTCTCCTTATAACACTTTAATAGGTGCTCTTTCGAGCCGAGCACCCTTAGTTACCTGCATAGCCTGTACCTGCTTGCCACATGTTTTTATAAGGCATTGATATATAGGGTATAGTGCGTATTTTAGATGGTCGGCCTACACGAATGCGGTGCCGGTTTGGGGCTCAGGCGTGCACCTTTTACATAGCACAACGCAATTTTTGTATGAAAAATTCTTCATTCGGCCGGATGAACAATAACCACAGCATAACGGTACAAATTGCGATTTATCTTGACCATGCGCTTTTTCTCGCCTTTACCTTGAATTTTTTCTCAGCAATGCCACTGTATGGGCTCATTCATTGAAGCTACCACCAGGAACATGCTATGCAGGTACTTAACCAAACTACCGACTTCTGGCTTGACCTCAAAAAAGAGGCGCAGTCGATAGCCAATAACGAGCCCTTACTGGCCAGTTATATTCATGCCTGCATTTTGACTCACCATAACTTTGAGTCTTCGCTGAGCTTCATTCTGTCAAATAAAGTAGCCGATGATGTGATGCCTGCTTTAGCCATTCGTGAAGTGTTTGACGAGGCCTACCTGCTAGAGCCCGCTATTGTGGATTCAGCAATAGAAGATATTAAAGCTGTCCACGAACGAGATGCGGCAGTGAACAACTATCTGACACCTTTGCTGTACTTCAAAGGTTTCCAGGCCGTTCAGGTTCATCGAATGGCCAACTATCTGTGGAAAAAAGGCCGTCATCAACTGGCGTTATTTTTACAAAGTCGAAATTCTGAAGCCTATGGGGTAGATATCCACCCGGCTGCACAAATAGGTAAAGGTGTCATGTTCGATCATGCCACTGGTATAGTTATCGGTGAAACCGCCGTAATAGAAGACTACGTTTCCTTATTGCAAAGCGTGACACTTGGTGGCACGGGTAATGAATCAGGCGATCGTCATCCCAAAGTGCGCCAGGGTGTATTAGTAGGTGCAGGGGCCAAGATTCTCGGCAATATTGAAATTGGTGAGGGTTCTAAAGTGGGAGCGGGCAGTGTGGTATTGAGTGACGTGCCACCCCATACTACCGTGGTAGGCGTACCAGCCAAAGTAGTAGGGCGTCCTTGCTGCCAGCGACCTTGTGACTCGATGAGACAAAATGTGTTAGAAGACAACGGTACGCTGGAGTAACCACGCTAGCGGCCAAATCAGCGCGCTGTCGGTCTATAGTAAAGTGTGCAATTCATCCAGGCGGGCCAGTTCCACATGAGGGAGCACCCGCACTGCCTCAGTACGAATATCCATAGGCCGGTTACAGGCGAACCAGGCGCTTTGCATGCCAGCGGCCACCGCGCCATACACATCTTTTTCCAAATTATCACCCACGTGTAAAATCTGTTCGGCAGGCACATCCAATAAACTTACTGCTTCATCAAACATATGTCGTGAAGGCTTCATGGGCCGCTCCAGACTGGCGTGCAAGACGGTGGGGAAGTAGCGGCTCAGGCCTGTGGCCTGCGTATCAACATTGCCGTTAGTTATACCCAGTAAGGGGATACGGGTAGCCAGTTCTGCTAACGTATGGTGAACGTCCTCGGCTAAACCAAACTGACTACGGGCGGTGTAAAAACAGTCGAAACATGCCTGGGCTGCCGCTTTGAGCGCTTCGGGTTGGGTCACATCCTTGCCCAATGCCTGTTCCAGCGAACGCATTCTTAATTGCCCCATATCGCTGGCTAGGCGCGGGTCGTCGGAAATGAGCTGGTATTTGATACTTTGCCAATTCGCGGCGGTGAGTAAGGCTGCCTGCTGATAGTGCTTACTCAGGTATTCCTTTAATGCTACTTCGGCTGCACGAATAACAGGGCCATTGTTGTATAGGGTATCGTCTAGGTCAAAGGTCATAGCCTTAACAGGCCCTAACGGACGGTAAAAGCGCATGATGGCTCCTTTAATTATACAATCTGTACGCAAGCATACGGCTTCAATACTACGTTTTTTTCCGGGCTTTGGGATGAGCCGCATCATAGACTTTGGCTAAATGCTGAAAATCCAGATGAGTATAGACTTGCGTGGTAGATAAATTAGCGTGCCCGAGTAATTCCTGTACTGCACGAAGATCGCCACTGGACTCTAACACGTGAGTCGCAAAGGAGTGACGCAGTTTGTGAGGACTCACTTTGCGTCCTAGACCTTGTTCAATAGCGGCAACTTCTAACCGGTTAGCCACTTGCCGATTAGAAATACGACGCTTTTGCTGGCTAACGAATACCGCTTTTTCGTCTGGTTGGCAAAATTGTGGACGTACTGCCAGCCATTGCGACATGGCTTGGCGGGCCATTTTGCCCATGGGCAATACCCGCTCTTTACTGCCTTTACCCCGCACCCTTAACGTGCCGTCAGCCTGACAGTCCATCAGATTCAGGCCGGTTAATTCACTCAGCCGTATCCCACATCCATATAATAACTCAAACATGGCTTTATCGCGTATGGCCAGAAGTGCGTCTTCATCTTTATTGAGCAGATGTTGCATATCCTCTACAGACAACTGGCGGGGCAATGGCCGGCCTTGTTTAGGCGCTTGTATGCCTTCTACCGGATTACTGAATAACTGTTCCTGATCAATTAGATATCGGCAAAAGGTGCGCAGCGCCGACAAGCGCAAAGCGATACTACGCGCATGCTGGCCCTCCCGCTTCGAACTGCTCAGTACACGTTTTACATCAGCCGGGGTAAGGCCAGACCAATCTTCCAACGATAGCGTGGTAGCAATATAGGTTAATTGACGGTGGTAATTGGAAAGGGTGTGAGGCGATAGCCCCCGTTCAATGCGTAAATGCAGAAGAAATTTGTCCAGCCAAAAGGCGCAGGCATCTGTAAGCTCAGCCGGTGACGCGCTGGTGGACATTAGTATCTTAGTAAATCAGGAATAACGATATTGAGCACCTGTTGTAGTTGTTTCAACAACAAAGTGTCCATATCCGGGGTGAAGTGACTGGGATCGCGACTCCCCACTGCTATCAGCCCAATTTCCTGTTTGTCGCCTAGTAAAATAAGCGCAGCCGACTCGGCGATATCTTCACCAAACAGTAGCTGACGTTCATGTTGACTCAACCGGCCAAAGAAAAAAGGACTGTTCTTAAAGCGCTTCTCAACAAACAACCGGCGTTGTAATTCGGGTAACGCATGGGGGCCACTAAATAAACGTAGCGTGACAGAGGCCAGATCCAGCTCTTCCTGTAGTACTTCTTCCAGTTTAAGCTGAATCTCAGGCACACTTTTACACGTAAGCAACTGCACATTCAGGTCGGTATACACGCGGTATATTTTTTCGTTTTGGCGCGCAATACCAATCAGCTGATTGAGTTTGAAATTTTGCTGACGTACTTTTTTGCGCAGTTGTTCGCTTTGAATTTCTACCAGCGATACGCTGCCCTTGAGCGCATGAGGAATTTTCAGGCGCTCAAGTAATTCCGGATGTTGAGTGAAAAATTCGGGATGTTGTAACAGGTAAGCGCTGACCTCTTCAGCTGATACCGGATTCGCCTCGTCATACTGCGGGGTGAGCTTTAGTGTAGAATTAGCCTTCCCTGACACATCATTCATATATTCAGTTGTCCGTCATAAATATGTTCCGCCGGTCCGGTCATTTTTAATACTGATCCTGGCCCCTGCCAGCGAATGCGTAAATTACCGCCTGGTAACTCTACTTTCACGTCTTTGCCCAGCTTTTCCTGAATCTGGCCAATAGCTACGGCG
Organism: Salinimonas sediminis; assembly: GCF_003429285.1. Lineage (NCBI taxonomy): Bacteria > Pseudomonadati > Pseudomonadota > Gammaproteobacteria > Alteromonadales > Alteromonadaceae > Salinimonas > Salinimonas sediminis. The sequence goes on along the minus strand of NZ_CP031769.1, from coordinate 4,199,034 downwards.
CCACAAGCCCCACTGCCGCAGGCCATCGTTTCTCCTACGCCACGCTCAAACACACGCAGTTTAATATGAGTAGGATCGATAATTTGCATAAAGCCAACATTTACCCCTTCAGGAAAACGCTCATGTTTTTCTAACAGTGGCCCAATGGTCTCTACCTCGGCGGTATCGACATCGTCTACTTCCAGCACACAATGGGGGTTGCCCATCGAGACCGCGCCATAAAACAGGGTATGATTACCCTCCCGGATAAGGTAGGTTTTTTCCTGTTTATTGGCTTTTAATGGAATTTGTGCGGGCTCAAATTCAGGCTTACCCATATTAACCGTAACCTGACCGTCTTTCTCAAGGTATAGCACCATTTTTCCGGCTTTGGTACTAACCAGTATTTTATTTCGGTTAATCAGGCCTTTCAGTTTAACAAAACGAGCAAAGCAGCGAGCCCCGTTACCACACTGGTTCACTTCCGTTCCATCAGCATTGAATATGCGGTAGTGGAAATCCTGGTCAGGGTCGTAAGGAGGTTCGACCATAAGTAGCTGGTCGAAACCAATTCCAAAGTGCCTGTCAGCCAGCTGCTGAATTTTGTCCTGAGAAAAATAGACATTCTGGGTAACGTTGTCCACTACCATGAAGTCATTGCCCAGTCCGTGCATTTTGGAAAATTGAATTTGCATTTACCGCTTTACTGCCTGTGTGTTATGGCCTCTAGTTTACGGAAGTTTATACTCGCCTTTCCAGAGATCTTTTTGATTTTCTCGCTCACGTACCACGATAACCTGATTTTTATCGACCATAATCTCCGCCGGGCGGCACCGGCTATTATAGTTGGAGGCCATTACAAAACCATAAGCGCCGGCGCTTCTCACTGCCAGTAAATCGCCTGGCGCTACCGCCAATTCACGATCGCGACCAATAAAATCGCCGGTTTCGCAGATAGGCCCTACAATATCGTAAACCCGGGGCGTCGCCTGGGTCTGCGTATCCACCCGGATGATATTTTGCCAGGCGCTATACAACGCCGGACGAATCAGATCGTTCATCGCAGCATCAACGATGGCAAAGTGCTTTTCTTCACCCTCTTTAATAAATTCAACCTGGGTGACCATAATTCCGGCGTTGGCTGCAATCGCGCGGCCTGGCTCTAAAATAAGCTTTAGTGCGTCGCGGCCGGTAAGGCGTTGGGCCAGGGCGGCAGCATATTCTTTAGGATGTGGGGGCGATTCTTTATCATAGGTTACCCCCAGACCGCCGCCTACATCCAGATGATGAATATGAATCCCTTTAGCGGCCAGTTCATCAATTAGCACCAATAACCGGTCAAGGGCATCTACAAACGGGTCGATATCGGTAAGCTGGGAGCCGATATGACAATCCATACCAATAATATTGAGGTTGGATAAACCCGCAGCCAGTTCATAGGTTGCCAGCGCACGCTCCCGAGCAATACCAAATTTATTGGCTTTTAGCCCGGTAGAAATGTACGGGTGGGTTTTGGCATCGACATCCGGATTGATGCGCAATGATATCGGCGCCTGCACTCCCAGGGTGGCAGCTACCTCATTGATACGGTGCAGCTCTGGTTCAGACTCCACGTTAAAGCACATGATGCCCTGTTCCAACGCGTAACGGATTTCTGCATGCTTTTTGCCCACGCCGGAAAATACAACCTTCGCCGGATCGCCGCCAGCTTCGATAACCCTGGCCAGCTCGCCAGCAGAGACAATGTCAAAGCCCGAGCCCAACTTTGCCAGTACGCTAAGTACACCAATATTGGAGTTGGCTTTTACCGCATAGCAGATAAGGTGAGGATGGCTGCCCAGCGCATCGTCAAAAGCACGCCAATGACGCTCCAGGGTTGCGCGCGAATAAATATAAACAGGGGTATGGTGTTGGGCGGCAATCTCTGCCACTGCAACGTCTTCAGCAAAAAGATGATTGTCGCGATAAACGAAGTAATCCATTAATCTCGGCCTTTAGCAGCGTTAGCGGGTGTGCTGTCCTGTGCTTCTGTCTGATTGGATTGCGCCTCGTCTGGAAGATACAAATCGCCCCGATAGCCGCAGGCAGATAGCAAGGCTGAAGACAACACAAAAATAAGGAGTAAACAGGGTTTTTTTAGCACGTCAGTCCCGTCGGGAATAGCTTAATGTGCCGATATCATCGCATTGCCGATTTAAATTGCAAGAGACAATAGTTTTTCGCGGGTTTTGTCGCCATATTTGACCCGTGCCCACAGTGCATCACACAAGCCTTTGGTATCTTTAAAATCACCGCGTTGTAGCCAGTCTATCAATACCCCGGGGTCGTCGGGAAATTCAATGGGTTCGTTTTCCGGCGCGGCTAACCACTCTTCGACTATGTCGGTATCCAGCTGAAACAGAGTCTGGCATAAGTCCAGTCGGCTCAGGGTAAGAACGTTAGACAGTTGCTCAAACTGCCCATGCAGGGGTTTGATTAGTAACTTTTTACCTAACTGTAACGCTTCGCTGGATAGCTCAAAGCCACCATTGGCAATTACCCCGGTACTATGTTGCAGCGCTTTTTGAAAGCCTGCTTTTGACGGCGGATACCACTGAATGTGACCGTGGCTTAACGGCGCGGAAATAGCCGGGTGATAGCACACAAATTGTTGCTCACTTAATGGTTCTAACAATTGCTGTATATCATTGATTTCTTCAAAGGGTAAATACACCAGCACATGGTTCTTGCCGGGGGATCTGAGCGGTTTTTCGCAGACAAAGGGCGGCACAATCGGCTGATTAAAGTGGAACCAGTGCACTCCAAGCTGTACATCGGTAGGGGCAAAATAGCGTAATAACATCCGGTCCATAATGTTATCGCCGGTTTTAGGTACAGCAAAGCCAAAAGCAGCCTGGTGGGAAATAGAAATAGAAGGTAATCCGGCACGCTTGGCGGCCCAGGCGGTGACCGGCTCAAAATCGTTTATAAGCAGGTCATAACCGGCAGTATCGAGGTGTTTTACATCCGCTAGAAACTGCGGAATATGGTTTTGTCGTAGCGTGGCCCATTTGTCGACTCTGCCATGCCGGGTGGTAAAGGTAAGGCCTTTACGGGTTTGATATTCACCGAACACTTCCATATCAAAATATTTATCTGCCTCCCGGCCGCTAAATATAAAATCCACGTCTATGTCACTACGATTTTTTAAGGCGGCAGCCATAATGCGGGCGCGGGCTATATGCCCATTTCCGGTGCCCTGAACACCGTACAATATTTTCATATTATCCTAATAGAGATAAACTCAGTGAAGCAATGGTAATACCCAAAAGTGCACCGGCCAGCACATCGGTAGGGTAGTGCACCCCCAACAGGACCCGTGACAACCCAATAAGCGCAGCCCAGCTATAAGCCGCAATGGCGAAGGTGGGGTAAAAGTGCGCCACAATACTGGCCATAAGACACGCTGCGGCAGTATGGCCGGACGGTAAGCTGAACTTATCAGAAGGGGTAACATGGGCTGTCATTTGCCCGGGTAAATCGCAGGGGCGGGGCCGTTTGACCATTTTTTTCAAGATGACGTAAACAGGCAGTTCTAATGCGTACGCCATAAGGGCGGTATACAAAAATAATTCTCCATGTTCCTGTTCAAAGCCCCACAGCAACATGCCAATAACAAAATACAGATAACCGTCGCCGGTTTTTGAAAGCCAGATAATACTGCGGCAGTCGCGCTTGAGTGTCTTACGGTGCAACAAGTAAAACAAATCGGTGTCGTACTTGGTCAAGGATTTGAAAAGCATAGCCTTGCCCCCCGGCGGTTGAGTAATTGTAAGGCTACGAAACCTCTATGACCCTGGGGTGACAGAAAAAAGAAATCTTTATGACAAGGCCCGGCGAATTAACCGGAAAAATCAATCGTGGACAGCAGAAAATTGCGTTAAAAGCCCCGTTTGAATTGCGCTAAATAATGCTATGCTAGTCGCGCGTGTAATCCGTCATGGATGGGTTATTACCGAGTTCGACATCCCGGACAATTTCGAGTCAACCATGAGAAGGCTTTACGATGGACTATAACACCTCTGAACTCTGCGATTTATTTGCCGACAGCGTCGACGTTGTCGATCCTATTTTTGCCAGCTACGGTGGTCGCTATTCTTTTGGTGGCGCTATTACCACGGTGAAGTGCTATGAGGACAGAGGTCTGATTGACCGGGTGCTGGCACAGCCGGGTAGCGGCAAAGTGCTATTAATTGATGGCGGCGGCTCGTCACGTCGCGCGTTAATCGATGCAACGTCAGCACAGCTGGCTATCGATAACGATTGGGAAGGCATTGTGTGTTACGGCAGCGTGCGGGATGTCGACACGTTAAGTGATTTTGACCTTGGTATTATGGCGGTGGCAACCATTCCGGTAAATGCTGACAGTGAGAGTATTGGCGATGTGGATGTACCGGTGAACTTTGCCGGGGTGACCTTCCTGCCAGAAGATCACCTGTATGCCGACAGCACCGGCGTAATATTATCGCCCGAACCTCTGGATCTTGACTAAGACTGGGGGTCTGGCAAAGCGGTAGCCGATTTTGTTTCTTTCGGCTGCTTTGCGGGCTTCTTATTTTTCGGCGGCACTTTTTGCGGTGTTGCCTGCGCCGGTTGCGGCGTTACCTGAGCTGGCGCGAATACACTATTTAGGTATTGCGCCAGTCTGATACCTGCCTGTTGTAAGCGGGTTTTTGCCTGTGGCAGGTGCGCGTACAAATAATCGTAAGACATATCGTTAGCATCTTCGGGGTAGACTTTATCTCGCAACTTAGTGCTTTCGGCTATCCAGGTCTGCGGATCAGTACTACTCCACTGACTGATTTGGTCGGCGGTTATTTTGGCGTCTAGCCAGTCAGTCCATTCTGTAAACGACAATTCACGTTGCGCCAGCATCTGGCTATCCCATACCCGGTGCAGGTTTGAATCTTCCCAGAAAAAACGTACTTTCAAGTCGTTACCGCCACGATCGGTACCGTTACCGGCATGCAGCGGCTGATGCAAATCGCCTATAATGTGGACCACAAAACGTAGCGCAAGCTGTTTGTCCTGGCGGCTGGCCTGCGGGCTTTTGAGGGTGTCAGTAAACGCCGCCAATGCGGTTACCGCGTCACCTTCTTCCGGCGCGCCTACCTGATGATAATGTTTACCTTTAGGTACCGTGACATAATGAAAGGGCGGGCTGGTCTTTTGCCAGTAGGGCGCTGGATTAGAGCGCATTTCATCGGCATAGGTCGAGGCTTCAGCCAGGGTTTCGTTCGGCAATAATTCTGCAATAGCCGACGCGGCATTCGGGCTTAAATAGCGCTGGGCAATCGCACCGGTTACACGGTGGCCGGTCTGTCCCCAACCCAAAGCAGGCAGGCTGGTTAGCATACCGGTGAGCAGGCAGGCAGCCAGTTTGATTGAATTTTTTGCAGACACATGCATGTGCATTATTCCTTTGATTGTATTGAATGTGCCTGATAACCCCAGCGGGCCATCAGTTGTTGGTCAAGACCAAGATGGTCAAGGATCCGCGCCACCACAAAATCCACCAAGTCGGCAATGGTTTTGGGTTGATGATAAAACCCGGGCGCAGCAGGCATTATAGTGACACCCATTTGTGACAACCTGAGCATATTTTCAAGATGAAGGCTGGAAAGGGGCATTTCCCGAGGCACCAATATCAGTTGCCCGCGTTCTTTCATAACCACATCGGCGGCCCGTTCAATCAGATTATCGCTGGCGCCACAGGCAATGGCGGATAAGGTACCGGTAGAGCAAGGGCATACTACCATTTGTTTAGGCGCCGCCGAGCCCGAGGCTACCGGCGAAAACCACTCTTCCTTACCGCATACGGTGATTTGTCCTTCACGGGCGTTAAAATGTTGGGTAAAAAATGCAGCCGCAGCATCAGGCCGAGCGGGAATTTTCATATCCTCTTCGGCGGTAAATACCACTTTGGCCGCCGAAGATATCAGAACATACACCTGATATTCCGCTGCCACCAACATTTCCAGCAGGCGTAATGCATAGGGCGCCCCGGAGGCGCCGGTTATTGCCAGCGTAATACGTTTATCCGTCATGGTGTTCTCCGTGTTCAGCCAGGGCAGTTAACAAGCGCTGATGAATACCTTCAAACCCGCCGTTACTCATTACCAGTATATGGTCACCTGGTTGGGCATTTGCAGTTACCGTATTAACAATATCCTGCACACTGGCATAACAGGCGGCTGGCGTTTGACTATGCTGGGCGGCGTCAGCTAATGACCAGTCCATACCAGCCGGTTCAAATAATAACACGCTATCGGCCAACTGCCAGGAGGCCGCCAGGGTGGTCTTATGAATACCCATTTTCATGGTATTTGAACGGGGTTCCAAAATCGCAATAATACGGTGGTTACCTACTTTTTTGCGCAAACCATCCAAGGTAGTCGCAATCGCCGTTGGATGATGGGCAAAATCATCGTACACCGTTACGCCGTTCACGGTACCTTTGCATTCCATGCGCCGCTTCACGTTCTCGAAATGAGCCAGCGCCGCCAGAGCGTCGGTAATTTGCACCCCAGCGTGATGGGCGGCGGCCACAGCCATTAGCGCATTGTCGACATTGTGTTGGCCTAGCAAAGACCAGCGCACCGTACCCACTTCACGTCCCTGATGAGAGACGGTAAAGGCACTGCCATCAGCATTCAGCAGCTGGGCCTGCCAGTCTTTACCCAGCAGCTGCTGCTCGCTCCAGCATCCTTTGTTCAGCGTTTCGCGGATAGCCGGTACCGCGGCCGGGGATAAGATAAGGCCATTTTGGGGCACCATGCGCACCAAATGATGAAACTGGGTTTGAATAGCGGCCAGGTCAGCAAAAATATCGGCATGGTCAAATTCCATGTTATTGATAACCAGTGTTTTCGGCCGATAGTGAACAAATTTGGAACGTTTATCGAAAAAGGCGCTGTCATATTCATCGGCTTCGATAACAAAAAACGGACTTTCGCCGGTACGGGCTGAAATGCCGAAGTTTTCCGGTACCCCCCCAATTAAAAAACCCGGTTTGAGGCCGGCGTATTCTAAAATCCAGGCAACCATACTGCTGGTAGTTGTTTTACCGTGAGTGCCGGACACCCCAATTACCCAGCGTTCATTGAGCAGGTTTTCCAATAACCATTGAGGACCACTGGTATAAGGCAGGTTGCGGTTTAAAACGTATTCCACCGCTGGATTACCCCGCGATAGGGCATTGCCAATAATCACCATATCCGGGGCCGGCTCGAACTGGGCGGGATCATAGCCTTGGGTTAAGCTGATGCCCAAAGCCTCAAGCTGGGTACTCATAGGAGGATAAACATTGTTATCGGACCCGGTGACCGTATGGCCCAGGGTTTTGGCGATGGCGGCAATTCCTCCCATAAAACTGCCGCAAATGCCCAGAATATGTACGTGCATAAACACTCAGCCTTGCTATTAAGGTTGGCTACTCTACCAGAAGCAACAAAAGGAGCGAATATCTCATTTCCCCTGAGTCGCGTTCAAAGGTACAATCTTAAACGCCGGTTAAAAAAGAAACGATAGCCTGCAAGGTCAGTGCCGCAGTCTGGGCCAGTTTTTGCAGTGTCTTTGGGTAATGCGCCCCGCAGGCAACAAAATCGTTAATCTGGCGTCCGGTAACCGATGGTTATACACCAGGTTATTGTGTAAAAACGATGTTTTAAAACCCTACAAAAACAAGGCAATCGCACGCATGAAACGTTTAAATTCTCAACTTCAGCACGATGGTGCGCCACTCGAACTCATTCTGCTTATCAGAACATTATTAGCAGGCTGTAAGGAAATTTCCTTTCGGGTGAGTCAAGGAGCCTTAGCGGGCGTGTTGGGCTCGACCCTAAGTGAAAACGTACAGGGTGAAACTCAAAAGAAACTGGACGTTATATCAAACCAGATTCTTAAAGATACCCTACGTGATTCAGGCTATGTGAAAGCGATATCGTCTGAAGAAGAAGACACAGTGGTACCGTGTAACCCCGAAGGTAATTATTTGGTGAGCTTTGATCCTCTGGATGGCTCTTCAAACACTGAGATCAACAGCCTGATCGGCACTATTTTCTCGATTACCCACGCGCCGCAATGGATGGACGCCGACGATCCTTCGGCTTTCCTGCAGCCCGGCACGCAGATGGTTGCTGCGGGTTACGTACTGTATGGGCCCTCTACTATGCTGGCGATGACGACCGGTCGCGGGACACATATTTATACCCTGGATAAAACCCACGGCGGCTTTCTCCTTACTCACCCGAATATTCAGGTGCCGGAACAAACCAGCGAATTTGCCATTAACGCATCTAACCAGCGCCATTGGGAGGCCCCGGTTAAGGCCTATATTGACGACTTGCTGGCGGGCCAGGAAGGACCGCGCAAGAAAGATTATAATATGCGCTGGGTAGCAGCCATGGTTGGCGATATTCACCGGGTATTATGCCGGGGGGGTATTTTCATGTATCCGTTTGATAAGCGTAACCCATCAAAACCGGGCAAGCTGCGGTTGCTCTATGAAGCCAATCCGATGGCATTTTTGATGGAGCAGGCTGGAGGACTGGCAAATACCGGCCAGGGCCGCATTATGGAAGTAATGCCTAATGAAATACACCAGCGGGTACCGGTCTTGCTGGGGTCCAAAGAAGAAGTAGAAACCTGTATGAGTTATTACCAACAATAACCTTACACGTAAAAAATTGCGCGGCAAATAGGCAGCTAACACTTAAGGTGTACATTGTTTGTTTTTATTTTGCCGCGCTAACCGTATACTTTACCCGTTTGTTCAGGCAAGGCTGTGCTAAGCATTGCAGGTTTGCCTGAGGAAATGTCACTTATTATTGGTTTAACACAAAGGAACGATTCATGAGTCTGAACTCTGTATCTGCAGGTAAAAATGTACCTGATGAAATTAATGTCATCATCGAAATCCCGGCCCATGCCAGCCCGGTTAAATACGAAGTAGATAAAGACAGCGGTGCAATGTTCGTCGACCGCTTCATGGCCACCTGTATGCATTATCCGGTTAACTACGGTTATGTGAACAATACATTGTCTGAAGACGGTGACCCGGTAGACGTATTGGTTATGACACCGTTCCCTATTCATAGCGGTTCAGTTATCCGTTGCCGCCCAGTAGGTGTACTTAACATGACTGATGAGTCAGGTGTTGATGCAAAAGTACTGGCAGTACCAATTGATAAGCTGTCGACTATTTATCGGGATGTGAAAGAAATCAGCGACGTGCCTGAGTTAACTAAACAGCAAATCGAGCATTTCTTTAGCCACTATAAAGACCTTGAGCCTGGCAAGTGGGTGAAAATTGACGGTTGGGCAGACGCCGCGGCAGCCAAAGAAGAAATTTTAGGTAGCATTAAACGCTACGACCAGTCAGCCTAATAATTCAGGTTATGGTATAGCAACATCAAAAAGAGCCCAGCGGGCTCTTTTTTTTATGGTCGATAACAGGCCAACGGTCCAGCCAATACGAGTAATTCAATGACCAACAGCGTTAATACATGAAATAATACGCGGGTAAATAATTTGCTAAGGAACATTATGTCATTTGCGAAATCATTGTTGCTGGTGGTACTGACCACGGTATGTTTTGTGGTAAGCGCCAACGAAGCAGAAGAAGTATACTGGGAAGACTTGGTGCCAGAAGGTTTTAATGAACTGGCCGCGCCAGCAGTGAATCATGATGGAACAATGACTCAGTTACAGCCGGATGCGCCCGTTGTCGAAAAATACGATGGCAAGCGTGTAAAAATTCCAGGCTTTGTGGTACCGCTTGAAGGAACCGCAGAACTCACCACTGAGTTTTTGTTGGTGCCTTATTTTGGCGCCTGTATTCATGTTCCGCCTCCATCATCTAATCAAATTGTGCATGTGAAGTTCGAAAAAGGCATCGCGATTGATGATTTGTATGATGCCATTTGGGTAACCGGAACATTATCTACCGCAGGTTGGAAAGGCGATATTGCTTCTGTAGGTTACAGCTTGACCGGCGAATCAGTAGGGCCGTTTTAATCATTTATCCCAGCCGGGTGCGAACCTTGTCGTCCCGCTTTGGCAAGCATTTTGAATAACTCATCCTAAAGGACGAGAAAAAGTGATTATATGTATCGTTTTTTCTCGTCTGACATATCCATTTTTGCCATGTAGTGTAAATGCTACATAGAGCGGGTTGCATGAGGAAGAGTTATGAAAAAGGCACTGGTTGTAGAAGGGGGCGCAATGCGCGGGGTCTTCGCCGCTGGTGTGCTGGATGTGTTTTTGGCGAAAGAGCAGCAATTTGATTTTGCTATTGGGGTGTCGGCCGGAGCGACCAATCTGTCCACTTTTGTTTCCCGCATTCCTGGCCTTAGCCGTACCCTGATAACCGAATACGCTACCCGCCGTGAGTTCTTCAGCCCGTTGCGCTTTATCCGTGGCGGCCATATGACTGATGTTCACTGGTTGTGGCATCAGGCCCGCGCACAGCTTGATAGCCGTCGTCCCTACGCTCCTTCTACCACCCCTTTGTATGTAGGTGTAACCAATGTGGATACCGGGCAGTGCGACTACATCAGAGCCGACCAAGACAATATCGATGATTTGATGGTCGCCTCTTGCTCAATACCGGTAGCCTATCGCGAGCAACCTAAAATTGGCCAGCACCGCTACGTAGACGGCGGGGTAGGCGATTCTATCCCGGTTCGCAAAGCTTATGAAATGGGCGCCCGCGAGATTACCGTGGTGCTGTCTCAGCCGCTGGGCTTTTCGAAACCTACGGTTAAATCGAGCTGGTTGTTGGAAAAGCTGTATGGCCACCAGCCCGCGTTGCTTGCCACCCTCCTTGGCCGCGCTGAGGTATATAATGAAACGCTGGAATTTTTAAAGCATCCGCCCGCGGATCTTACCCTTAATATTGTGGCGCCACCGGCTGGTTTTAATGTCAAACGTCTTACCATGGATCGTAAAAAACTCGATCGGGGGTACAAGTATGGCAAAATTGCTGCGCTTAAAATGCTACGTGAACACCGTCTGGCAGCGGCCTGAAATACAACCGCAGGTTATTTTGCTGCGGTATAAATATGTTCTGCGCGACTGAAGAGTAACCACGATGTAAGGATATATTTATCGTTGCTTATTGGTATTTGGCCACGATGGGTATGGGTAAAATAGGCCGGAGCAATAACCATTCTGCCGGCTTTCGGTTGTATTGACCGATTCTGATAATAAAAATCGGTTTCTCCCCCTTCCTCCACATCATTTAAATAAAACATAAACAACAGCACCCTGTGCAATGCCTCATTGTGGGGTAACTGCGGGAAAACTTCTGAATGCCAATAAGGATAGCCCCCTTCATTGGCGGTATAACGCTGGGCATTAATATCACCTACCCGGAACAGGTAATTGAGTAGATTAGGCAGGTTAGGCTTGCCTATCTCGGCAAAATTTTCCCCGGTTAGTTTCACGGGTTCACCGGTTTGTGGGTGGCGCACAGTTAACCCGATGGGGCCGACTATCGAAAAATAATACTTTTCAATATAGCGTAATAAGGCCTGTCCGGTTTTTTCCATCACAGGCTGAAAGAACGAGGAAAACTCCGAGCTTTCACTAAATGAGACATCCACACTGCGCTTTTTATCTAAATCAACGCCGCCACCGGTTTGCCCAGTGGATAGGTTCGGGCTTCGGTCAAATTGGGCAATTATTTCGTTACACAATGTCACCGGTAGAACGTCATCAACGACCTCGATAAAGTCGGTAGGCTCACTAAACATGGTTAGCTCTCCTTTAAGTGCTCGCCTAGCATTGCCTTCACCATATCGGGTATCGCGGCCGAGCGCTGGGTAGCAAAATCAAAATGTACCAGGGTGGTGGTGCCGGTGGCGCACTTAACCTCGCTCTGCCAGGCTTCCTGAAGTACCTCAAATGAGCTGTTGCCAATACGACTAACATAGGTCTTAACCGTGACCGGCTGGCCAAAAAACAGCTGTTGATGAAAATCCACGTGGTAGCTGGCAAGAATTAATGGCCAGTTTTTTAGGTCAAGGTCGGGGGTAAACAACCGAAACAGCGGATCACGGCCAGCTTCAAACCATTGTACGAGTACCGTGTTGCCAACATGCCCTAGTGCATCAGTTTCGCAAAAGCGCACATCAAAGGTAACTTCAAACGGAGTATTGTTGCTCATTAATTGTCTTGTTTTGATAGGGTAGCGTACTGCCCACCATAGCATGGTGGGCACAGGGGGAAAAGTTAACGCTGTTGATCTAACAGGGGTTTTAAGAAGCGCCCGGTGTGGGAACCGCTGGTTTCTGACACCGTTTCCGGTGTACCTTCAGCGATGATAAGGCCACCACCTGAGCCTCCTTCAGGGCCAAGGTCCACTACCCAGTCAGCGGTTTTCACCACATCCAGATTGTGTTCAATGACGACGACGGTATTGCCGTGATCCCGTAGACGGTGCAACACTGCCAACAACTGCCGTATATCATGGAAGTGCAAACCGGTAGTCGGTTCATCCAGTATATACAGGGTTTGGCCGGTATCCCGTTTAGACAGCTCTTTAGCCAATTTCACCCGCTGGGCTTCACCGCCTGAAAGTGTCGTGGCCGACTGGCCTAATTTAATATAGGCCAAGCCGACATCCATTAAGGTTTGTAGCTTGCGGGCAATGGACGGTATCGGGTCAAAGAATTCCCGCGCCTCTTCCACAGTCATGCTCAATACTTCATTAATATTCTGGCCTTTATACTGAATTTCTAATGTTTCACGATTGTAGCGTTTACCTTTACATACATCGCAAGGAACATAGACATCAGGTAAAAAGTGCATCTCGACCTTAATTACGCCATCGCCCTGACAGGCTTCACAGCGCCCGCCCTTCACATTAAAGCTAAACCGGCCAGGCTTGTAACCGCGGGAGCGGGCTTCCTGGGTACCGGCAAACAGCTCGCGAATGGGCGTAAAAATGCCTGCATAGGTGGCCGGGTTAGACCGTGGTGTACGGCCTATAGGGCTTTGGTCAATATCGACTACTTTATCCAGGTGTTCCAGACCACTCATCGCAGTATGGGGAGCGGGCTCATTGGCGGTGGCATTATTTAGCTCGCGCTGAGCAATCCGATAAAAGGTATCATTAATCAAGGTAGATTTACCCGACCCTGACACGCCGGTTACGCAGGTCATTAGCCCCACCGGAATATTCAGCGACACTGATTGCAGATTGTTTCCGGTCGCCCCTTCCAGCACCAACCATTTATCTTTATCAGTCGGTGTACGTTCGGCGGGAATTTCAATACGTTCACGGCCCGACAGATATTTGCCGGTAAGTGAGTCTTCACAATTTAAAATATCATCAAGTGATCCTGCGGCAATAACTTCACCGCCATGAACCCCGGCCCCGGGGCCGATATCGATAACAAAGTCTGCTTCGCGAATAGCATCTTCATCGTGTTCTACCACCAATACCGTATTGCCCAGATCCCGTAAGCGGGTGAGGGTTTTCAGCAGCCGTTCGTTGTCACGCTGATGCAGCCCGATAGATGGCTCATCCAGTACATACATTACACCCACCAGGCCTGCGCCAATTTGGCTGGCTAGCCGAATTCGCTGCGCCTCCCCGCCCGAGAGCGTGTCGGCACTGCGCGATAAACTCAAATAATTCAGCCCCACATTGATCAAAAAGCTCAAGCGGTCCTGAATTTCTTTTAGAATTTTTTCGGCTATTTGGGCTTTTTGGCCCACCAAGTCCAACGACTCAAAAAACTCAAAGGCACCGGCGATAGACATATCTGCTATTTTGGGCAGGTTGGTTTCCTGAATAAAAACATTGCGGGCCTCTTCCCGTAACCGCGACCCACCGCAGGTAGTGCAAGGCTGTTGACTAAGGTACTTAGCCAGTTCTTCCCGCACCGCGTTAGACTCGGTTTCCCGATAGCGGCGCTCCATATTAGGGATAACTCCTTCAAACGGATGCTTACGCTCCATGATATCGCCGCGGTCGTTAATATATTTAAACTTTAACGACTTGCCCTTAGACCCGTATAAAACGATGTCCTGGTCCTTTTTCGCCAGCTCACCAAAAGGTTTTGTCAGGTCAAATTCATAGTGGTCGGCGACCGCCTGAAGCATTTGAAAGTAGTAATAGCTGCGTTTATCCCAGCCACGAATGGCCCCGCCAGACAGACTTAGCTCGTCATTGGTCAAAATTCTGCTGGGGTCAAAAAACTGCCGGGTCCCCAGGCCATCACAAGTTGGGCATGCGCCAGCCGGGTTGTTAAAGGAAAATAACCGGGGCTCTAACTCACTAAGGCTGTAGCCGCAGTGGGGGCAGGCAAAATTGGCGGAAAACACGATTTCCGGGATACTGGCATCGTCCATATCTGCAATTTTTGCATTACCACCAGATAACTCCAGGGCAGTTTCAAAAGATTCCGCTAAGCGCAGCTGTAAGTCATCACGGACTTTAAACCGGTCAACCACCACTTCAATAGTGTGCTTTTTGTGTAAGTCCAGCTCTGGTGGGTCGGACAAATCACACACTTCGCCGTCGATACGCGCCCGAATGTATCCTTGCGCTGCCAGATTCTGCAGCATTTTGACGTGCTCACCTTTACGGTCCTGAACCACCGGAGCCAGCAACATAAGCTTTGCGCCTTCAGGCATTGCCAACACTTTATCTACCATCTGACTCACAGTTTGCGCATCAAGCGTAACATCGTGATCAGGACAACGCGGGGTGCCGACACGGGCAAACATCAAACGCAGGTAATCGTAAATTTCGGTAATTGTACCCACGGTGGAACGGGGGTTATGTGAGGTGGATTTTTGTTCAATAGAAATGGCCGGTGACAAGCCCTCGATATGGTCAACATCCGGTTTTTCCATCATTGACAAAAACTGTCGCGCATACGCCGACAGCGACTCAACATAGCGTCGTTGGCCTTCTGCATAGAGGGTGTCGAAGGCCAGCGAGGATTTTCCTGAGCCGGACAAACCGGTTATTACCACCAGCTTGTCTCTGGGGATTGTCAAATCGACGTTCTTCAGATTGTGGGTGCGGGCACCACGTATTTCGATTTTATCCATTGAAATCCATCAATTGCCAAAAGATCCAGTATGCCATACTGGACTTTGAAAAATAATCATTAGTTACGCCGCATGCACAAGGCAGATCACCTTGTCAGACTAAACCACTAATGGGCGGGACGAGATTTTGTGCTACACTTCGCGGCCTGATTAACGCAGAGGAAATGTAAGGTTTTGAACGCGATAGAGGTACGTGCGTCCCTGACTCTGGCATTAGTTTATGTGCTAAGAATGATGGGCCTTTTCATGGTAATGCCAGTATTGGCAGTCGCTGCTATGGAATACCCTGATTATTCTTCGGTACTGGTGGGCTTGGCAATTGGCGGCTATGGTCTGACGCAGGCTGCGTTACAGATTCCTATGGGCATGCTGTCTGATCGCTGGGGCCGCAAACCAGTTATTTTATTCGGATTGTGCATGTTCGCCTTGGGCAGTTTTGTGGCTGCCGGGGCTGAGAGCCTGACAATGATGATTGTAGGCCGGGTTTTGCAGGGGGCTGGTGCCATTGCCGGGGCTATTATGGCGCTGGCCACAGATGTCAGCCGCGAAACCCAGCGCGCTAAAGTCATGGCAATTATTGGTATTGCTATTGGTTTTTCATTTTACCTGGCGGTATTGGTGGGTCCTATTATTGCAAAACAATGGGGCCTAAGTGGCATCTTCCTGCTTACTGGCACATTGGCTATTTGCTGTATGCCGCTTATCCAATGGGTGGTTCCCACTACGGCCAAACTTAGCAGTGGGGATGTTCTGCCCCAGGCCGGCCAGCTTAAGCGGCTGGTTTTTTCTTCTCAGTTATGGCGGCTTAATATCAGTGTGATGTTCTTGCACATGATGATTACCCTGCTGTTTGTGCAATTACCCGTTACCTTGCTGCACTTTAATATGACCCTGGAGAGCCACTGGGAGTTATATCTACCGGTGCTCGGCGCCTCAGTGCTGGGGCTTATTGTAATGATGGGGATGGCCCGCGGACGGATGCCGCGCTCTTTAGTGTTGGCCGCAGCAGTATTTATGGCTAGCGCCTTCGGCATGCTGGCCTATGCAGACCATAATCAGTGGTTGGTGGTTGCCGCGGTGGTGCTGTTTTTTACTGGCTTTAATTACCTTGAAGCAAGCTTCCCGGCGTTAGTATCCAGTATTGCGCCAGCCGGTAACAAAGGTACGGCCATGGGTATCTATGCCAGTTTTCAGTTTTTCGGTGCGTTTATGGGAGGCGCCACGGCCGGGCTGGTAAGCGATCACTGGAGTGCAGAAACGGCATACCTGGTAGGCGCCATTGCTGCCACTTTATGGCTGCTGGTGTTACAGGGGCTGCGTGAGGTTAGCCGGATACGTCGGGTCACCTTGTACACTTCAGTGAATCAACCACGCGAAGACGCCCTAAAAGAGGCGCTGGCCGCCCTTGATGGCGTGGAAGAAAGTAATATTTCGGCCACCGAAGGGGTAGTGTATTTGAAAGTTACCGCAGCATTCGATTATAACGAAGCGGCGGTCACGCTACGTACCTTTGAAAGCTGAAACAGCCTTACCCAAAGTGCACCCTATGGGCCTGCAATTCGTAAAAAACGGTGAGCGCGGGTAAACATACCGCTTGTCTGCCCGCAAAACAGCCCAATAAAAAGGCTATCAGGTAATACAGCAGGAACATGAATATGAAGGTAGATTTAAGTGCCTATGAAGGCATTGTATTTGATATGGATGGCACATTAATAGACTCGATGGGTTCGCATATGCAGGCCTGGGAAAAAACTTGTGAAGCTTATGGCTATCCGTTTGACCTTACCTTTATGTATGAGCTTGGTGGTGTGCCTAGCGCAGGCACTGCACGTATTTTAAATGACAAGCACCAACGGGATCATGATCCCGATGAAGTGGCTGCCCATAAACGGGATGTCTGGTGGGAACTTGATCACAGCCCCACGCTAATTGAAGACACTATTGCGGTGTTTAACCATTACCGACCCTCTATGAAAATTGGGGTAGGTACCGGGGCTGATCGTAGCCAGGCGGAAAAACTGTTAGGCCAGCACGGCTTACTTGAACGTATTGACGCGCTGGTTACCTCCAGTGACGTTACTGACGGTAAACCGCACCCTGAAACCTTTTTAACGGTAGCTGAAAAAATCGGCGTTCCGGCCAACAAGTGTGTGGTGTTCGAAGACACCGAGATTGGTTTACAGGCTGCGCAGCGCGCAGGCATGGACTGTATTCTGGTGCGCGCCGGGAAGATTCAGCTGCCAACCGGTTAACCCGGGCAGATGCGTAGGCAGCAATGATTTTGTGGGCTATACTGGCCCGGCACTGGCCATCAACGGGTAGGGTGTAATGCTTTTTGGCACTATGCCAGGCCCGTTTGCCGCGGCCTTACGATAACAAAATCAAGCAAGGTTAAAACGATGTTCCGCCGGGGATTCTGCGCGCTATTATCAGCACTGTTTATCAGTGGTTGTGCCATTGATGTAAGTACTTCTAGTTTTGTTCATCAAGACACTACCATCACACCCATCGACACCACACAGCTACACCAGCGGGTCAACGAAGATGAAGCCGAAGTCTCTATTACTACAGTTGAGCTCACCAATGCCCAGGGCGTAGCCCTAAAAGGGATTGCTGTGTCGTACCCCGAGCCGGTAGTCAATATTGTGTTCTTCGGCGGTAATGGTATGACCATTTCTAAATCATCGGGGCTGATGCACCGGTTCGGAAAGATTCCTGCCAATGTACTATGGGTTGATTATCAAGGTATGGGCGCAAGCCAGAAAACCAGCAGTATGCGCATGGCCAATATCAAAGCCGATGCTTTGCAGGTATACGATTATGGCAAAAGCGTATTCCCTTCAACCTTACCAACGGTGGTACATGGCTTATCAATGGGCAGTATTGTGGCAAGCTATGTCGCAACGGTGCGCGAAGTGGATGGACTGGTATTAGATGGGGCCGTTAATCGTATTACTGATGTAGCGCAAAATATGGTACCGGAATGGACCCGGTATTTTACCTATCTTAGTGTATCGGCAGACTTGGCCATGGTGGATAACGCAGACTATATCCGCAACTATCAGGGCCCTCTGCTTATTTTAGCCGGGCGCGAAGACGAACTAACCCCCGCGGCTTTTGGCCGTGAGCTGTACGATGTGTCGCCCAGTTTCAATAAAGAGATTCTGGTTGTACCGGGCGCACGACATGCCGAAAACATGGAAAATGATAAAGTGATTCCCCGCTACCGCGATTTCATCAACTCGTTTGAACAGTATCCGGGGTATTAGCAACATTCCGCCACCAGTGGCTTGCGGCAGAATGTTGCGCGTTGGTTAGCTGGCGGGACGGGGCCGGAAGTCGGTACTCGTGGAGGTCGCAAAGAAACCAAACATGGTATAAATTGCCGTATTGGTTTTAAGGGCTTGCTTATCTACCTTATCCAACGTGTCATTGCGGGTATGGTGATAATCAAAATAGTCACTGCCATCTGGGTTGAAGTTCACTGCCGGCTGTCCAGCCTCACCTAAGGCACTCATGTCGGACTGCCCTTTGGCCGTATTAGAGTTTGCCATCGAGACCCCTAACGGCGCTAATGACTCGGCAAATTCGCGCATGGCCGGTAATGCTGCTTCATTAATGCCCGGTTCCAGTTCATAAATAGCGCCGTTGCCAAAATCCCACTCAGCACCAATAACATGCTGAGACATTTCATCTTGATGTTTTTGCACATAATCTTTTGCGCCATACAAGCCGATTTCTTCGGCCGCAAATAAGATAACCCGTAACGTACGGGCAGGGCGAGGTTGCAGCTGACTGATATAATGCCCCGCTGCCAGAGTGATACCTACACCAATCCCGTCATCTATCGCCCCGGTTCCCACATCCCAGCTATCCAAATGGGCACCTAGTGTTACCAGTTCAGCGGCTTTGCTGGCACCGGTAACTTCACCAATAACGTTGGCGATAGTGGTGGTTTTGCCGGTGGGGCCGCTGGCACTCATGGTCAGCGAAAATGAGACCGGCTTGCCACGCTTTAGTGTATTTTGCAACAAATCAGCATCAGGGTTGGAAATCGCTACCGCCGGAATCTTTTTCACCCCATCGGCATAGCGTGAAACACCGGTATGGGCGAAGCGGTTTGTATCTGTTCCTACTGAACGCATAATAAAGGCTACCGCGCCTTTTTTGGCTGCTTCAGAAGCCCCAACAACCCTGGCCCCTACCGCTTCGCCATAGCCGTGCCCATCTTTATGGCGTGCCATTTTGTAGGCTACAAAAGCAATTTTTCCTTCCAGTGAGCCTTCCGGAGCCGCTTGCAACGCCGCTAAATCAGCAAATTCCACCACCTCGGCGGTTAGGGTTTTACCTTGTGTGCCAACACTATTACCCAAGGCCAGGGCCGCCACCGGGTGGGCGAACGGGCTAGCAATACTGGCACTAAGATCGCCGCGCTGCCAAAGCTGTGCCTCGCTTTCTTCTACCCATACCTTATCAAAGCCAAGGCTTTTCATTTTGTTTACGGCCCATTCAACTGAGCGTTTCTCAGCTGGCGTGCCTACCAGGCGGGCCCCGACTTCAGTGGTTAACGACTCGACAATCTGATACGACAAATCATCATTCAGCGCCTTATTTTTCAACGACTCTAGGGTGGCTTGTGAGTCAGCTGCCACCGCCTGGGTGGCACCTAATGTAGCAATCAGTAAAAGTATACCGGTAAAATGTTTACCTACGATAAAGCGGGACATGAAGCTTCCTGTTACTTGTTTTTATAGTTGCTATTGTGGCCTGCATTGCAGGCTAACAATATGAATTTGCGATAATACGATAAAAATTCGGGACTTATTCATTTAGGCGCGCCGAGCTCGGCGGGTGTATTTCGTTATCGGGGCGCAGATTCTGTCGTTTGGGGGGCATACCCTACTTGCGTTTGCGCCACATAGTCATGCAGGCAGCGGCGGGCCTTACCAAAAATGAATAAAGGGTCGATGAACGCAATCAATGGCCCGGCCACAGGAATGGAATAGGCTATTACCATCGGCATATAGCGGCGAAAATAGTAGCGGCTGAAAGATGCCTGGTTGCCGTGCAAATCTTCCACCCTGATATGCAAAAAGTGTTTACCTACAGTTTGCGCCTGGGTGGCCATGTAATAGCCATGAATAACAAAATAAACTACGAGGTTATATACAATAGCACTAAGGATAACGGTGGCATCGGGCGCTTTAAGCCGCTCCAAACCGAAGTACAGCCATAAAGGAATGGATGAAAACAAACCAATCAGTGAATCGATCAGCACTGCGGCAAAGCGTTCGCGGCGGCGGGCTAACGTGAAATGGGGGATATCATTGATTTCATCTAACTCAAGCTTGTCGGCCACAAAAAGCCGTTGTTCAAGTTCTTCCGCCCGTTCGGGGTAAGCTTGTCTGTCTATGCTAGCCAGAGCAGAGCGTAGCTCATCGACGGTGTAATTATCATAATTAGGCTCGTTCACGTGGTTCCCTTTGCAAGCGCCATTGAGCTATCAGTGTACCTATAGCGGGTAGCCAACAAAACCCTTTGCCAATATCTTAATACTAAATAGTTAATACCGATTCACGTTTGACGATGGTGGGCGTGTATTTAAAGGTGACACCATCCTCAGGAGGCTGACCGCTAGCATACTGCAGGGCCAGTTCAGCCGCTTTTGCCGCCATCATTTCTACCGGGTAGCGCAGGGTAGTTAATTTGGGGCGACAGTATTTGGCAAGCAGCACATCATCATAACCAATAATTGACACTTTACCGGGAATATCTATATGGTGATCCTGCAACATCGACATAGCGCCGGATGCCATTGCATCGTTGTACGCCAGCACACCGGTGAACGGGATACTTTTCGCCAGCAGGTTTTGAATCGCCTTTTCGCCACCTTCCTGATCAGGGGTCGCATATTCTATACTGCTTTCAGGTAAGCTCAGGCCCGCTTCTTCAAAAGCCTGCCGAATCCCATCGATCCGCTGGATGGGGTCCACAATTTGATAACGGCTACTAATTACCGCAATATTTTTGTGGCCACTGCGAATCATATGTTCCGCCATTAATCGGCCGCCAGCGACATTATCCAACCACACACAGCGATTACTGATTTCAGGAATGTAGCGGTTGATAAGCACAAATCCGGGCACCTGACGGGCAAATTCTATCAGGGTGTCGTCATCTAATGCCTTACTATGAACCACCATTGCCTCAACCCGGTGTTCCAGTAGTGTTTCAATCGCTTTAAGCTCGGTTTTCTTTTCAATAGAGCCTGCGCTCATCAATATTTGTACATTATGGCGCCGGGTCACTGTTTCGATACCGTGGGCCAGAGTAGCAAAGAAGGGATCTAACAGTTCGGCCAGCACGACGCCCAGCGACGCGCTTTTCTGAGTTACCAGGGCGCGGGCATTGGCATTGGGGCGGTAACCCATTTCTACCATAATTTTTTTAACCCTTTCCCGGGTTTTGTCGCCAACTTTGGGACCATTGTTGATTACGCGGGAAACGGTTGCCAGTGAAACGCCGGCGGCATTGGCAATATCTTTTATGGTAGCCATGTAAGTTACTGTTGTCCTTATTGGTCAATTGTCAGGCAATGCGGCACTTGCGCACGCAGATTAGCATGGCTAACGCAATATCGGAAAAGCTAAAGGAAAAATTTTCCTTGATTGCCGGATTTCATAAAAAGAAAATCAGGGATACGCTTTTAAAACAAGGGAAAACGTATACCCTTGTTGCTATAATGTTAACATGATGTTTGGTGCTGTGCAGCAGGGGTCGCCAGCACATATTATTCAGATCAGGGAAATTTATTTATGAGGCAACCTAATAGCCGTAATACTTCCGGCGCCCCGGACACTCAGCACTGCGCTGTAGATACCGATGCCTTTGGCTATGCCGGCAGTGAAGCGGTTAGCTTATTCACATTACGAAACAGCCGGGGTATGTCGGTAAGTATTACTAATTTTGGCGGTATTGTAACCTCGCTGGTGGTTCCGGATAAAAACGGTGTACCAGCAGATGTGGTCATCGGCTTTGATAACCTTCAGCAGTATATTGACGATGGCGCTTATATCGGAGCGCTGGTGGGGCCGTATGCCAACCGGATTGGCAATCAGGGATTTACCCTGGATGAGGTGTTTTACCCATTAATGACGAACGAAGGTGACAATACGTTGCATAGTGCCGCCGCTGGAATCAACAAAAAATTATGGCAGACGGAACCGTTTTGTCAGTCGGATAAATGCGGAATAACGTTAAGCGTGCTGTGTAGTGACGGGGAAGGCGGATTCCCGGGTAACGTACAGATAACGGCCACCTATACGCTAAATAACCACAATGAACTGGCGTTAACCTTCTGTGCCATCACTGATAAAGCGACCCCCATCAGCCTGACTAGCCATAGTTATTTCAACCTGGCCGGCCAGGGCAGTGTGCTGGATCATCAGCTCACTTTGCAGGCCGATGCTATTTTACCGGTGAACCCGCAGTTAATTCCTAAAGGAAGTATGCAATCGGTCTTCGGCACCCCCTTTGATTTTCGCCAGACGAAAGCCATTGGACAAGATATTAACCAGCCGGATGAGCAGCTAACTATAGGCAGTGGGTATGATCATAATTATGTGGTGCCGCAACATTGTATGACCCTTAGCTCGCCGTTTGCCCGCGTAGTAGAGCCAATGAGTGGCAGAGTCATGGAGTTATTTACAGACAGCCCCGGTGTGCAATTTTATTCAGGTAACTTTTTAACCGGCACCGGGCCCGGCAAAGCCGGGATCGATTACCAGGATCGTGAGGCTTTTGCACTGGAGCCGCAAAACTTTCCCGATGCACCTAATCAACCTGCATTTCCCAGCGCTATACTGCAACCAGGTGACACCTACGAATGCCAGATGATATGGCGATTTTCCACGGTATAAACACCGCCTCCCTGCATTAAATTTTGCCAACATGCAGGGATTAAATTGATTTATCAGGTAAAGCGTTTACCCTATGCGAGTATTATGCGTTTGTGGTTCCAAAATCAAAAAGGGGAGTAACCCGTTAAATGAAATCATCGTCTGAGAACACTACATTTGACCCTGCTGATCACCCGCATCGGCGGTACAATCCCCTGCTTGGAGAATGGGTACTGGTATCGCCTCACCGGGCGAAGCGTCCGTGGCAAGGACAGTCAGAAGCGCCTTCAGATGAGGTACGCCCTGACTATGACCCTAGTTGCTATCTTTGCCCGGGTAACACTCGGATAAATGGCGAGCAAAACCCTGTCTACACCGGAACCTTTGTATTTGAAAATGACTTTGCTGCGCTGCGCGAAGATACCCCCGCGGCGAAAAGTGCTGATCCTTTGTTTACGATGGAGTCGGAACAGGGCCGCAGTCGGGTGATTTGCTTTTCTCCCGACCACAGCAAATCATTGCCGGAGCTAACCCATCAACAGCGTTTGCAGGTAGTTAAAACCTGGATAGCGCAGACCCGCGAATTGTCGCGTACCTATCGCTGGGTACAGGTATTTGAAAACAAAGGTGCCATGATGGGTTGCTCAAATCCGCATCCCCACGGGCAGGTATGGGCACAAGCGCATTTGCCTACCCAGGCCCAGAAAAAATACGATAACTTCAGCCGCTATTATCAGCAACATCAGCGCGCTTTGTTACTTGATTATGTCGAGCGGGAGATGGCTGCAGGTGAACGGGTGGTGCGCAGTAACCAATTATGGGCAGCCATTGTACCCTACTGGGCAGCCTGGCCGTTTGAAATTATTTTGTTACCCCGTTTTGAGGTGCAGTCACTGGCCCAACTTGATGCTACGGCGCAGGAGGCTCTGGCCGACATCATCGGCCAGATTACCATCTGTTACGATAACCTGTTTGCTACATCCTTCCCGTACTCTATGGGCTGGCACAGTGCCCCGAGCGATGGTCAGGTACACCCTGAATGGGGACTCCACGCGCACTTTTTTCCACCACTGCTGCGGTCTTCGTCGGTTAAAAAATTCATGGTGGGCTATGAAATGATGGCCGAAGCCCAGCGCGACCTGACGCCTGAACAGGCCGCTGAACGCCTGCAAGCCCTCCCTACAATTCATTACAAGGATTCTGCAGACCATGCTTGATCAGACTTCACTGCACGACACATTTACCGCCCATTTTGGCCATCAGCCAAGCCAGCTTTGCCATGCCCCCGGGCGTGTCAACTTAATTGGGGAGCATACCGACTACAACGGCGGTTTTGTTTTCCCCGCGGCAATTAATTTTGGCACCTGGATAGCAGCCTCTGCCCGTGATGACAGGCAGGTGCATGCGGTGGCGGTAGATCTTGCTGAACAGGAAAATACCTTTGCGCTGGACAATATTGAGTTTGACCATCAGCAAAGCTGGGCCAATTATGTTCGTGGCGTCATTAAAATGCTCCAACAGGATTATCCGCAAATTAGCGGTGTAAATTTGATGATAACCGGTAATGTGCCGCAAGGCGCCGGGCTTAGTTCATCCGCCTCGTTTGAAATTGCGTTGCTGAAGACCTTCAAACAATTGTTTGGTTTGTCCCTTGAGGGGGTGCAGGCTGCGCTACTGGGGCAAAAGGCAGAAAATGATTTTGTCGGTTGTTCCTGCGGTATCATGGACCAGCTGGTTTCGGCACTGGGCGGTAAAGGCCAGGCCATGCTACTGGACTGTGAAGCGTTAACCTTTGAACACACTGCATTGCCCGACGATCTAGCGATTGTGATTATTAACTCGAATGTAAAACGCGGCCTGGTGGATAGTGAATACAATACCCGTCGGCAACAGTGTGAAGCGGCAGCGGCTATATTGCAGGTGCCAAGTTTGCGCCAGGCTGATCTACCAATGTTGGCGGCTCAGCAAGCCACCATGGATGATGCGGTATTTCGGCGCGCCCGGCACATCATCACAGAAAACCAACGTACCGTTTCAATGTTCCATGCTCTTCAGCGTGGGGATATTGAACAGGTTAGCCAGGACATGGCACAATCGCACGCCTCTATGCGCGATGACTTCGAAATTACCGTCCCCGAAATAGATTTTCTGGTGGAAATTGTCTCCCAAGTCGTCGGTAGTAAAGGTGGTGTCCGAATGACCGGTGGAGGCTTTGGTGGTTGCGTGGTTGCGCTAGTACCAAAAAATCTGGTGGAAAAGGTGTCGGACACAGTGAATAACTTTTATCATGACAAGACCGGGCTGACACAATCTATTTACGTGTGCTCAGCAGAGCAGGGGGCTTTTGCCTGATCGCTCGTGGTGGCGCTGAAAAAATAAAATAAAAATTTGTTGGGTACACTATGAACATCGAGACGTTGGATCTTGCGGTATTCGTTATATACGTTGTCGCATTAATAGGTATTGCCGGGTGGGTTTCGCGAGAAAAACCCGGGCAAAAGAAAGACACAAACGACTACTTTCTGGCGGGCTCAAGCTTGCCCTGGTGGGCAATCGGGGCATCATTAATTGCAGCGAACATCTCAGCTGAACAAATTATCGGTATGTCGGGTTCGGGCTATCAGATTGGTTTAGCTATCGCCTCTTACGAATGGATGGCGGCCCTGACCCTGATTATTGTCGGTAAATTCTTTTTGCCGATTTTTCTTAAGCATAAAATTTACACCATGCCGCAGTTCTTAGAACAGCGCTATGACCACCGTGTTCGTAAGGTCATGGCAATTTTCTGGCTAGCCGTGTACATCTTCGTTAACCTTACCGCGGTATTGTGGCTCGGGGCTTTGGCCATCAATACGATTGCCGGGGTCGACCTGGTTTGGGGGATGATATTCCTGGGCGCTTTCTCGCTGGCGTACTCCTTATATGGGGGGCTTAAAGCAGTCGCAATGACCGACATCATTCAGGTGGTGTTACTGGTTATTGGCGGTCTGTTTCTGTCTTACACTACGCTGAATTTGATCAGTGATGGTAATGGCGCCTGGCAGGGTTTTGTTGATTTGACTAACCGATTGCCCGAAAAATTCGATATGATATTGTCAGAAGATAGTCCGCATTATGCTGACTTACCGGGTATTTCAGTACTGATTGGCGGTATGTGGATAATGAACCTGTCGTATTGGGGGTTCAATCAGTACATCATCCAGCGCACCTTGGCAGCAAAGAATATTGCTGAAGCGCAAAAAGGCATTGTGTTCGCAGCTTTCCTTAAACTGATGATGCCGCTGATTGTGGTTTTACCGGGTATTGCTGCAGTTATCTTGTCGCCTGACCTGGACAAAGCTGACCAAGCTTACCCGTCTATGATGACGTTGATGCCGGTGGGCCTTAAAGGCTTGATATTTGCGGCTCTGGTAGCGGCTATTGTGTCTTCTCTGGCCTCGATGACCAACAGTGTTTCGACAATTTTCACTATGGATATTTACCGTGACCGTAAACCTGACGAAAGCCAGCAACACTATGTGATGGTCGGACGTATTGTCAGCTTTGTTTCATTGATTATCGCCATGGTGGTAGCTAAGCCACTATTGGGTAACTTTGACCAGGCTTTTCAGTATATTCAGGAATTCACCGGTTTCTTTACCCCTGGTATTGTTGCCTTGTTCATGCTGGGTATGTTCTGGAAGAGAACGACGGCTGATGGCGGCCTGGTAGCGGCATTAGGGTCATTCGTATTCAGCCTTGTCTTCTGGTTGTTCCTGCCAGAAATTCCGTTTATTGACCGCGTCGGCATTGTATTTTTACTGTGTGCTGGCTTAGCCATTGCGGTATCGCTGATGCAAAGCAAAGAAGATAACCCACGCGCAATTAATGTGGGCGAAGTGGGGTTTGCCACTAAAACCAGCTTCAATTTGTCTTCCCTGGCGGTTGTTGCGATTCTGATTGCGTTCTATACCACGTGGTGGTAAATCCACCGCGTCAAAGGTAACCGCATACTGGTTACTCAGCTAATAAAAAGCGTCGCCTCTGCGGCGCTTTTTTGTCTCTGTCACTCAGGTTCATAGAAAAGCGCTCTACAACACTGGCGCTTGCTATAACGGCGCTAATGCGAAGGCTCCTCCAGCGCCCAGGTAACCTGCTTATTTCGCAGGCAAACACTGTGACTATCAGTATTTACAAAAAATTAATACTGCTTTTAATTAACCTTTAAAGTGGTTATTCTTCGGTGAATAATAATTCTTATCATTCTCATGTAAATATTAGAGAGATACTTCACTGTGAGCAAAAAACCTTTATTTAACGCGGTAAGTCTGGCCCTACTGGCCACCCATACTATTTGTGCGCAGGCGACTGACAATGTCGCCGAGGCTGATTTGGAACACATCACGGTGCGGGGCGCCTTCTTCGGACAACACGTTGCAGATGCCGTGAAAACCCCCACGTTGTTAATTAATGTGCCACAGTCGGTATCCATTATCAGTGCGCAGCAAATCAGTGAGCAGGCACTGTTTAGCGTGGCCGATGTAATGCAATATACGCCGGGCGTAAGTATCGGCCTGGGCGAAGACCACCGAGACCAGGTCACCATCCGCGGTCAAAACACCACCGCCGACTTCTTTGTGGATGGGCTACGCGATGACGTGCAGTATTTCCGGCCATTGTATAATCTGCAACGGGTGGAAGTGTTACGGGGGGCAAACGCGTTATTATTTGGTCGTGGAGGCGGCGGTGGCGTGATTAACCGGGTTACTAAAGTGGCCGATACCGATGCCAGCTTCACGGCGTTTAACGCAGGTATCGATACCTTTGGGGCCGGGTCAGTAAGTGTGGATACCAACCAGGTGATAGACAAAGACCAGGCTTTTAGATTTAACGGTGTTTTTGATGCTATCGACAACCATCGCGACTTTAAGGATGGGGAGCGGTTTGCGCTAAACCCTACTTACAGCTGGCAAGTGAACGACGATACCTTGATGCGGCTATCCTATGAATATGTTGACGATGATAGAGTGGTCGATCGGGGGATTCCCTCTTCTGATGGCGCGCCCTTGGATAACATGCAGGAAACTTTTTTCGGCAAGCCTGGTTTTAACAATACAACCTTACAGGCGCACATTGCAAAGGTGCGGGTAGCGCACCGGCTAAGTAACGATTGGTCTGCTAACGCTACGTTGCAGTACGCTGATTACGACAAACTTTACCAAAATCTCTATCCGGTCAACTTCGACGCGGCCGCCGGTACAGTGACATTAGATGGGTATAAAGACACCACCACGCGCCAAAACACTTTACTGCAGATTAATCTGGTAGGGCAGATTGAGGGATTTGGCCTGCCTCATACGCTATTAGCTGGGGTGGAATACGGCGACCAGGATACCCATAACGACCGTCGTGATGCGTTCTTTGCGCAGACCGAAGATGACCAGATTACGTTTGCTTTTAGTAACCCGCTGATAGTGCCTGATATGTCATTGACTGAGCCGGTCCGCGACCGAGCTTCCAACGTTAATTTTGCTTCGGTATTTTTGCAGGATGAGATATCGCTGAGTGAGCACTGGATACTGGTTGCCGGGTTACGGTACGACAACTTTGATATTGATGTTGCCGACCAGATAGAAGTTGAAAATGGCGCAGAGGACGGCAATAACGGCCAGCTAACCAGTACCGATACAAAGGTATCGCCAAGAGTTGGGCTAATTTATAAGCCCCTGGAATCGGTATCTATGTACGCAAGTTACAGCAAATCTTTTCTGCCACGCTCAGGTGACCAGTTTTTAACGCTTTCCCTAACATCACAGGCACTGGATGCCGAAGAATTTGAAAACCGTGAGCTGGGTATAAAGTGGAACCTGTCAGAAACGCTCACCGTTAACGCGGCATTATTTGAGGTAGAGCGGGAAAACGGCACCACACAAGATCCTAATAATCCGGAGCGTACGCTACTAACCGGTACCAAAACCTCGGGCGTAGAGCTGCAACTGGTAGGCCAGTTAACCCCGGCGTGGAATATCAACGCCGGCTATAGCAACCTTGACGGTCATGAGTTAGGCCGGGTAAGCGAAGGACTGTTAGCCAATCGCTCTTTGGCGCAACTACCTGAACATATGTTTTCTGTATGGAATCAGTATACTTTTAACGCCCAATGGCGGCTGGGGGTGGGGGTAATGTACCAGTCTGAACAGTTCGCTACATTAAATAACGCCGTTGAGCTACCGGATTTCTGGCGGGTGGATACGGCGCTATATTATCACCACAGCGATAAGCTCAAGTTTCAGCTAAACATTGATAATATCTTTGATGAAGACTATTACCCCTCTGCCCACAATGCCAACAACATTGCCACAGGGGAACCGTTAAATGCGCGCCTGAGCGTACAATATCAGTATTGATAGAGCCCTGCGACAGCCTGCTGTCAGCTACGGCAAGCAGGCTGTCGGGAAAGAGCGCTGACAAATTCTGATCTTATGCCCAGCGGTATTTAATCAACGTTTTTATTAAGCTTGAAAATCAGTAAGCTGACAATCTGCGTGAGAATTTTCACCTATCGGGATGTTTTTTTCGTTATAATGAGGCGTTTCAAATAATCTGAACTGCAACTGATGCCCTTAATCAGAGGGTGCGCCGGTACTGGTTATACACCTGACCGATGCAGTATAAAAGACCATAACAGGAGATATCGATGGCAAGTAGAGGCGTGAACAAGGTAATCCTGGTAGGAAACCTTGGAACTGATCCTGAAGTTAGATACATGCCTAACGGTAATGCGGTAGCAAACCTTAGCCTGGCCACCAGTGAAAGCTGGAAAGATCAGCAGGGACAGGTGCAGGAGCGCACTGAATGGCATCGGTTAACTATGTACCGTCGGCTGGCAGAAGTAGCCGGAGAATACCTGAAGAAAGGCTCGCAAATTTATGTAGAAGGTAAACTTCAAACACGTAAATGGCAGGACCAGCAGGGGCAGGACCGTTATACCACAGAGATTATTGTGGACCAGATGCAAATGCTCGGTGGCAAATCTGAAGGTGGTAACACCGGCGGTGGCGGTTATCAACAGCGTCCGCAAGGCAACCAGGGTAATCAAGGCGGCTATCAGCAGCAGCCTCAGCAAAACCAGGGTTACAACAATCAGGGCGGTGGCCAAAGCCGTCCGCAAAATGGCCCGGCGCAAGGTAATCAAGGCGGTGGTCAGCCTAAGCCTCCTATGGCAGAGCCTGATTTTGACTTTGATGACGATATACCGTTCTAAACCTTATAAGCATGGCTTTTAGCCGGTGAAGATATGCTTTACGGCTAACAAGACGATATAAAAAAGCCCCGTATACACGGGGCTTTTTGTTAGGAAGTATTAAAAGAGTGCCGGGCAATGAACCTGCATGGGCTCACTTCATTCTGCGTGCTGGCTAACTGGCCATAAACCGCTGTAAACGCGGTTTGGCCCAGAGCGCCATTGTAATGCTTAAACATAAGCCCACAGGGAGTGCAGAAATAAAGCCGGTAAACCACGCCTGTCCGTACTCGGAAATATTAGCCAGTCCGGTGGTACGCCAGGCAGTGCTGGCGGCGAGTAAAGACTCCATAATCAATGCCATCAACGCACCGCTAACTATATTTTGTCGGGTGGGGGTATGACGATGCATGACTTTAGCCAATAACCGGCTAAGGGCGGCCATAGTAAACACCCCCAAAGGCACCATAACACCTATTGCTAAACCAAATGACGCCAGCCAGTGGCGGCCAAATGCATCGGTGTAACCTACGGTTACGTATGTCATTAATCCGGTCAATGCGCCAGCCATAAGCGATATTAATGTACTTACGACCCCTATTTTATAAATTAACGGGGTACGCGTAGAAGGGTGCATGATGGTTTGCATTAAGCTATCATTGCTCACTATTAGGTTGATAAAGTCAACTATAAAGTTTTTAGTAGACAATGTCTACTATTAAGGAAGGAAAATGAACAATAAGCCGGTGAATACGCTATTTGAACTTGTACATGCACTGCGCAAACACATGTATAGCGTGTTAGACAACGTCAATAGCACGCTATCGCCGTTACACATGCAGGTAGTCAAAGTCATTGGTGAAGGGGGATCGGACACCACCGCCCAGGCAATTAGTTTTCGGCTGCACAAAGATAAGGCGCAGGTAACCCGGTTGTTGAATGCGCTACTCAAAGAGTCGCTTATTGTTAAGCAAGACAATCCGCAAGATAAGCGCAGCCATTTATTACAGTTAACCGCTGAAGGGGCTCGGATTTACGCCCAAATTATGGCGTTGGATGAACAGATTTATACTCGTTTGCGGGAGGATTTTACTGAGCAGGAGCTAACCTTGTTTGCTGAACTTACCGCCCGCATGACTGCCAGCCTGAACCGGACATAAAAAATGCCCGGTGGCTATAACCACCGGGCATTTACTTTAGCGCTTTCGTTAAATCGGTTTTACCGCAGAGAATGCAGGAAGTGTAAATGCTTTTGATAATGCTCTACGATGTCATTGATCACTGCTTCTTCCGGCCAACCCATAATATCGTAATCCTGCCCACCTTCGCGTAGGTGGACCTCGGCGCGATAATACAATTCATCTGCCTCGTCATCATCTTCCAATACATGGTTGGGGCGATCATAAGAATAGCGACGAACCTCGTAATGGAAATCAAACGCATCTTCAAACTCAATGGTAAAAACCACCCGGCCTGACTTCACTTCGTCAATTCTAGCCTCCACATCGTGTTGTTTAAGCTGTTTTACCACGCGCTCCATTGCTGTTTTAACCACAGAGTTGATGAAGTTGTTCACATTCTTTTTATTGGGATAATCCAGAATACTGGCCAGGCGATGCTCCCAGGTGGCTCCCGAATTTTGCCCAATAACCACCGGGCTAACGTTTAACTGTAAGCTTTCGCGCTTAACGATATCCACCCGCAACGCTTTAAGCAGCCCGTAGGTGGCAATCAACAACACCACCGCAAATGGCAGGGCACTGACAATTGTCATAGTTTGCAGAGCGCCCAGGCCACCGGCTATCAACAACACTGCCGCTACTACGCCCTCCGCCGCGGCCCAGAAGATACGCTGCCACAAGGGGGTATTATCATTACCGTTTGAACACAGCATATCTACAACCATCGAGCCGGAGTCAGACGAGGTGACAAAGAACACAATAACCATAATCGTAGCAATAAACGACAGTACGCCAGCAAACGGGAAGTTTTCTAAAAAGGCAAACAGCGATATAGCCACATCTTCGGAGACCGTCTGCGCAAGCACGGTCTGGCCTTGGTTCATAATAAGATCGATAGCAGAATTACCAAACACGGTCATCCACATCAGGGTAAAACCGCTGGGAATAAATAGCACGCCCATAGCGAATTCGCGAATGGTTCGGCCCCGTGATACACGGGCTATAAACAACCCTACAAACGGTGCCCACGACATCCACCAACCCCAGTACAGAATTGTCCAGCCGCCTAACCAGTCGGTCTTTTCATAAGCAAACAGGTTGAAGGTATTTCTAACCAGGTCAGATACATACGCGCCAGTGTTTTGAACAAACGCCTGAAGCAGGTACACCGTTGGGCCCAGGACTAAAATAACAATCAGCAGTAAAACCGCCAGGCCCATATTCAGCTCTGACAAACGGCGGATTCC
Organism: Salinimonas sediminis; assembly: GCF_003429285.1. Lineage (NCBI taxonomy): Bacteria > Pseudomonadati > Pseudomonadota > Gammaproteobacteria > Alteromonadales > Alteromonadaceae > Salinimonas > Salinimonas sediminis. The sequence continues at coordinate 4,166,399 of NZ_CP031769.1, read as the reverse complement.
TTTGTCCAGCCCGGTAGTAACAGAGACAATTGCCAGTAAGGTAACAAACACAATCAAGATTACCTGGGTCATGATACCGACCGGCACATCAAACAGATAATTCAATCCTGAATTAACCTGCATAACCCCATAGCCTAGCGAGGTTGCTACCCCGAAGACCGTACCAATCACCGCAAAGATATCCACCGCATGGCCTATAGGACCATAAATTTTTTCACCAATTAACGGGTAGAGGGCAGAGCGTAAGGTGAGGGGAAGCCCGTGCCGATAGCTAAAGAAGGCTAAAATGAGCGCCACAATGGCGTATATCGCCCAGGCATGCAAACCCCAGTGGAAGAAGGTTAACTTCATAGCTTCGCGGGCCGCACCGATCGTTTCACCTTCACCCACCGGCGGGCTCATGAAGTGCATCACAGGTTCAGCCACCCCGAAAAACATTAAGCCAATCCCCATACCGGCTGAAAACAACATGGCAAACCAGGTAATGTAACTATAATCCGGCGTAGAGTGATCTGGTCCCAGTTTTATTTCACCTAAGCGCGACAGGCCCAGGTAAACCACTGTAATAAGAATAATGGCCACGGTTAGTACGTAGAACCAGCTGCCGTTGGTTACAATGACTTCCTGAAGGACATTAAATGCGCTCTCAGCTTGCTTCGGCAGTATCGATGTAAAAAGAACCAGTACTGCAATAATGGCAGTGGCGGTGTAAAACACCGGCGGGTTGAGTTTTCCTTGCGGTTTTTCTTCCTGCATACGGACCCCGTATATATTAAGTTAAGATGCCTGAAATCTGAGTAGGTTGTTGTTATTGATTTAACGACGGTAAAAGGCAGCAATGAGCCTTTGTTTCATCTGCGTATTGTAGCGGGCGTAACCACCCGCAAAGTAGTAAACCCAGTTACCTACGCATTAAGTACCAAAAGGGAGCGTTTTAACACGAACATTTTAAGGGAAGTGCCTGGCCATACAATAAAACTGCGCGCTCACTTGAGGTCCGGCGCAGTCATAATGTCAGATTGCCCGCGTGGTGCCACGTACGATAAGTTCAGGTGTCAGAATGTGGGTCAGCGACTGGCGCGCATCCCCGTAAGCCTGATTTAAAATCCAGCGCGCGGCCATTTCCCCAATTTCCCGTACCGGATAATCTATTGTGGTAAGTTTGGGCGTCAGGTAACTGGCATAATCAATATTATCATAACCAATAACTGAAACATCCTCGGGTACCCGCAAACCGCGTCGGCGTAGGGCATTAATTGCTCCTGTCGCCATTTCATCGTTACCGCAGGCTATAGCGGTAAACTGCTGCTGGCGGTCTAACAGGCGATCGATACAGGCCTCTCCGGAGTGGGCCTGAAAATCGCCTTCTTCGATTAACTGGTCATCGGCTTCAATGCCCGCATCGTGTAGTGCCTGTTTATGGCCTTGCAAACGGTGCACACCATCAGCTTTAAACAGGGCGCCTGCAGCGTAGGCAATATGGGTATGGCCTAAATCCAGGAGATGCCGGGTAGCCATATAACCACCGCGAACATTGTCCAAGCTGGTGCATTGCTCACTGATTTCTTCAATGTAGCGGTTCACTACGACAAGGGGCACATTCTGGCTGGCGAGTTTGATTAAGTATTCGTTACTGATTGCCTCAACATGCAAAATTAGCGCGTCGCAACGGCGGCTTAAAAGCGCGTCTATCTCCTGACGCTCCATCGCATCATCACTGTGTCCGGCTACTACAAACATATGCTTGTTGGCTTTACGCAGTACTTGTTCAGAGCCGCTCATCATGGCACCAAAAAATGAACCGTGCAGTTCCGGCACTACCAGCCCGATGGTGTTGGTTTTATTGGAGGCCAGCGAAGCGGCGATAGTATTGTGCCGATAACCCAGCTCTGCCATGGCGTTCAACACCAGTTTGCGGGTTTTTTCTTTCACGGTGTCAGTGTTGTTAATGACCCGGGACACGGTTGCTGACGATACGCCAGCACGTTCACTTACCTGTTTTATTGTTACCATTGTTTATGCGCTGTGGGTAGTGATTACGCCACAGATACTTCCTTATAGACCGGTTTGCTTATGATCTTGGCGCCACTCGGGGCGCAATAAAAGGCCGCCGGGGGCTATAAACCTGTACTGTAATAGAATTATTCAGTAATGAATAGCGCTTAAAAATATGCTGATACGGCTAGCCACAATATTGTTTTAGATATTGCTGGTGTGCCGGCAACTTATCAACTGTGCGTTTAATGTGTTGTTTGGTCTGGGTTAACAAGGTTTCCAGCTCGGCTTTGCTCATAGTGTCTACCAGCGGGTGGTAGCGTTGCGGCATCAAGCCCTGGCCTATCATTACCTGCTGCCAGGAATCATCAAACAGCTCATTACCTTCGCGAAAAACCCGGCCGGTGCGACGAAACAGATCAATGCGGTGACGCAGGCTTTCCGGTACATCCATCTGTGCGCAGTGACGCCAAAACGCGGTATCGTTACGCTCAGTAACATGATAATGCAGAATAATAAAATCCCGGATGTGCTCAATATCAAAGTCTGCCTGGCGGTTAAATTCTGCAATATCCTGCTCAATCACCTCGCCATTGGTGGGAAACATTCGCAAAAAGCGCACAATGCCTTGTTGAATAAGATGAATACTGGTGGACTCCAGGGGTTCTAAAAAGCCACTGGCCAGGCCTAACGCCAGGCAGTTGCGGTTCCACTGTTTGCGGCGTCGGCCGGTGCGAAAATGGATGATTTTTGGTTCGTTTAGTGGCGCGCCTTCAATGTTGTTCAATAGCTTTTCTTTAATCTGGCTGTCACTGGCATAATGGCTGCAAAAGACCATTCCATTGCCCACCCTGTGCTGTAACGGTATACGCCATTGCCAACCAGCTTCATGAGCTATACAACGGGTATACGGCAAGGGGGCGCCGCTCGCCTCAGTTTGTACGGCCACAGCGCTGTCGCAAGGCAGCCAGTGCGACCAATCTTCATAGCCGGTGTGCATTGCCTGTTCAATTAACAAGCCCTGAAACCCTGTACAGTCAATAAAAAAATCGCCCTCCACCGTTTGCCCATTATCCAGGGTCAGACTACTGATATGGCCGTCATGGTCACGTAAGTTTACCTGCTGTATTTTGGCATCTATCCGGGTCAGGCCTTCTCGTTCGGCCAACTCACGTAAAAACTGCGCGTAGCGAGCTGCATCTATATGATAGGCATAGTTCAGCCCATTATTAGGTAAATGGGCAAAGCGGCCTGCTGCGGCTGCCTGACGTTCCAAGCAGTAGTCCCCAAAATCAGTGCTTAACCCCTCTGCCAGCCCGCGTAGCCAGAAATGCTGAAAACCGGCTGCCCAGCAGTCTTTGCCGGTAACCCCAAACGCATGCAAATAGCTATGGTCGGTATTTTTCCAGTGTTCGAAATTGATGCCCAGTTTGAAGGTAGCATGCGTGGCAGCCATAAACTCCTGCTCGCTCACTTTCAGCAGTTTATGAAAGAACACCAGGGTGGGGATAGTGGCTTCACCCACTCCCACCGTGCCAATCTGGGAACTTTCCACCAAGGTTACCTTGACCTGTTTTCCAAGCACCCGGGTGAGCGCTGCAGCAGCCATCCAGCCAGCAGTGCCGCCACCGGCGATAACAATATGAGGAATATGAGATTGTTGCATAGGAGCCTTCTGCCTTTACTGCTTTAAATGGTTTACCAACCACGCCTTAAATTGGCGTAGGGTGGCTTCATCCAGTTCGCCTAGCGGGCCTCTGGCGTGAGGAGCGATATGATCGTATTGTCCAGGCTTGAGTTCAAAAACATAATGATTAAACATGGCCTGCCAGGCCCGCCGCTCATTCGCTGGCAGTTGAGCCAGCGTTAACAGCGCATGGTACAGGGTATTCTCGCTACGGCCCAGATAGGCTGGCACATCACGCCACCAAAAATTAACCAGCATATTGAGCGGTTCAGTGCCCTCAATATGATGCCACCACATGGATGGAATATATAACGCATCGCCGGGGTTAAGCTCTACTGTAAGCGCATTATCCAGCGCAGTACGAAAGCGGGGAAAACGGGTGAAATCTGGTTTGGCAAAATCGACCATGCTAATCGCCTGGCCTGCCGGAGTCAGGTGCAATGGCCCCACATAAAGATTGGCTACCTGATCGGGCGCGAACAGCGTGACCCGACGGCGCCCCGCGGTTACACAGATAATATTATCCGGCACATCATAATGGGCTGCAATTCGGCTTTTATTGCCAATCCACAAGGTAGCCAGTGCATTCGCTTCGTCTAACGGCAGGTTATTGTGCTCTAAGAAACCTGGCAGGCAACTGGCAATACTGGTTGAGCCGACATACAGCGAGTCGGCTTGGCATTGATGTTCCCGTTCCAGGAGCATATCCAACGCATGACTAAATTGCTGACGCTGCCGCGAAAAGTTAAATCCGGTCATCTCAGCGTTGTAGAACAGGCGGCCCTGCTCGGCATATGGCACATGCATACAATCAACCTGCATTTGCCGGTCGAACTGTTTTAGATAAGTGACCAGGGCAGCGTTGCCAGCATTTGCCGCCTGTACTACAGGCCAGTGATTGACCAGCCCGGCTAACACTCTGGGGCTGTTCCACCCGCGCAGACTGTCTAGCAGGTAGGCAGGGTCATTTACAGTGGCAGGGGTGACGTGCTGAGTCATATCAATGCCCGGGGGCGGCCTGACGGCGTTGCACGAGTGTATTTATTTGTGACTGCGAGGCTAACACCATATACAAGGTTTCAAGATGGCCCTGCTGCTGTAAATCTTTTAGCTGCTGGGCACTTAGCGCCTGTAAAGCCGGCTCATTGACGGTATAAAATCCGGATAGACGGTGCGTGCCGCTAGACGGCAATTCAATATCGAGCACAAATGATTCAATCAGATTGAGCTGTTCACACGCGCTAATCAGGGCAGCATGCTGGGGCAGGCTTTCGTGTAACGTGCTTAACAGGTTGGCAATATGGTCGATGTAGTCGGTATTGCCGCCGTGGGGCAGAAATATTGGCTCGCCTGACTGCTCGCTAACACTGGGGTGGTCCAGATCAATATGGATTGACAGTTGCTCACTATCAGGTTGGCTACGGCCAATAACAAACGGCCCTTTTGCTGCTACCAGTGGGGTATAATTGGCCTGCCATGTGCCTTGACTGACAAACACGTTTTCGCCTTCCTGCAACCCGGTTAGTGCCACTAGCTGAAAAGCCCCCTGGGCGTCTTTGGCAAACAGCAACGGGTATTGCGCCTGAGCTAAGCGTGCCTCTGCCGGGTAAAGCGGCACGCACATGGCACGCTGATAGTCGTAAGTTGCTGCAGAAGGTTCTACATGCAGGTGTTGATGGTCAAGATTATTTAGTAGCACATGCTTCGCCATGTTTACTCCTTCATGCTGAACGTTGTCAGCCTTGTCTAATTTGTTCAATCAGAATGCGGTTATCCGGCAGGGCGGCCAGTAGCTGCCTGCTGCGCTGATAATTTTGCCGGACAAACTGTTCTGCTTTGGTCCCAATCTGGTGGGGGGAAGCTCCCACTGGCGCATAGCCCATACCGCTTAGTATGTATAAATAACTGGCAAGTGGGAATAGCTCATCCTGAAACTGAAAATCATGGATATTGGGCGACCGGTGATGCCACATCGCTAACCAGTCGTTTAGTTGCACCGAGGCCCCGGAAGGGTTTTTCATACTTCGCCAATATAGGCTATCGTCCCGTGTGCTAAGCACATAGTGCAATTTTAAAAAATCGATGATACGCGACCATTTGTTTTGCATCGCCGTGTTAAATTGCCGCGCGGCTGGCGCGCAGTGCTCTCGGGTATACGGTAGCTGCGCCGCTACATGGTTAGCGGCTAGCTCTGTCATCACCAGGGCGGAGGCTTCCAAAGGTTCTAAAAACCCCGCTGCCGCGCCAATAGCGACACAGTTTTTAACCCACGGGGTCTCGCGGTAGCCGGGGGTAAACGATAATTTACGTACTTGATGTTCGGAAACCGGCTCTATTGCGGTATCACGATTCAGGTAGTCCAGTAACGTTTTGCGTGCATAGTCCTCATCACAAAACGCGCTGCTGTAAACACATCCCACCCCTTTGCGATGGGGTAGGGCGATATCCCAAATCCAGCCATTCGGGTGGGCCGTAGAGTGGGTGGTGCAGGCAATAGGGGGAGTATCTTGCCGATAGGTTGCCTGCACAGCCAGGGCACTGTTATTGTGTAAAATAGCGCTCTGGTCTTGTAATTTCACACCAAAGTGCTGCCCAATCAGCGACGCGGCAAAACCGGAACAGTCCACAAAAAAATCACCGGTAACCTGCACCTGGCCGTCGCCTAACGCGGTAAGATAGCCGTGATCATCTGCCTCAACTTTAGATACATGCAACTCTACGTGTTTAACCCCAAGGTGATGCATACAGTGGCGTTTTAGCAGAGCGGCAAATTTGTTGGCATCAAGATGATAACCATAATTGGCTACCGCAGCATAGGGGGGAGTTTGTGCCTGTTTTGGGGCTTTGTTGGCCTTACACAGCTGTGGCGTTGCACTAAACAACTGGGCATAAGGTACATGCTGCTGGCCATTAGCCCACCAACCCAGGATGTCGGTTTCAAACATGCCGGCCGGTAAATCAAAGGGGTGAAAATACACATCATCTGATTGGCCGTTATACCATTGACGAAAACAGGTGCCCTGTTTAAACGAAGCATCGCATTCACGTAACAACGTGGCTTCATCAATGCCCATTTTACGCAGCGTATCGCGCATCGTCGGCCAGGTACCTTCCCCCACTCCTAAAATACCAACGTCGGGCGATTCAACAACCGTAATGTGTAACGGTCGTCTGGCGGTGCTGGCCGCAGCCATAATCCCGGCCGTTAACCATCCTGCCGCGCCGCCGCCCATAATAACAACCGAATGTAGTGGTGTATTTGTTTGCTGCAACGGAAGGCCTCTGAGTGATCTTATGGAGCGTCTTACTGGGTGCTGATCAAACTATTCTGCATACACCCTTGGGCGGGTGTATGCAGAATAGTTTGAATGGCGCTAAAGCAGTTGCTTCAGCGCCATCTTAACATGGTTATACAGGGTTAGAATGCGTAGCGCAGGCCTACATTGTAACGCGGTTCCTGATCAGCGATGTTCACTACCATATTCTGGTGGCGAGCATGAGCGCGCTGATATTCGCCCGTAATGTTAATGCCTTCCACAAACACTTCAAGCTGCTCGTTAACCTGATAACGTACATTCACATCAAGTTGGTCGTAAGCTTCTACGTAAGTTGGATTCTGATTACCATTACCGTCCACGGTGGCAGACAAGAACTCGTCACGCCAGTTCCACGCCGCGCGAACTTCCCAGCCATCCATTTCGTAAAACAATACCACGTTGGCAGTGTCACTTAGGCCAAGCAACACAAACTGGGTATCGGTGCTGTAGTTGTCATATTCCACATCGCCATCTACCATGGTGTAGTTAACCACAATACCAAACCCGCTGTCACCGAACAGATGTTGTACGGCAAACTCCATCCCGTCTACAGAACGGCTGTCATCTGAGTTAACGGGCTGGTTGATAGTGATCGGTAATAATGGATCTTCCCCGTCTATACCGACTATTTCGCCCGCAGCATTTACGTAACCCTGGTCTAAAAAGTACTGTCTGATAGCCGCCAGGTCGTCACCCACGGCCGCAACGGCTTCGTTATAACGTGGCCCGCCAACAGGTGTGGCGATATCAAACAGGGTATCGGTGTAAGTAGAGGTACCAATAAAATTATCTACTTTCTTGTCAAAATAACCTATTGATACGTAGCTGCCTTCGCCATAGTAATACTCGGTAGACACATCTATATTGGTTGATTCAAATGGCTGTAAATTTGGGTTACCTGCGTTACCGGTACCGCCATTAAAGCGGGCCAGCGTATTAACCGTTAAACCACCTTGTATATCGCCATAACCAGGACGAGTAATCGTTTTGCTGTAAGAGGCCCGAACAAACCAGTCTTCCATCAGCTCAAGCTTAAAGTCTACCGACGGCAGGAAGTGATCATAACCCCCTTCCAGTGAGGTAAACTGAGAACTACCGGTCTCAAGGCCAAATTCGTTAATGCCATCCCAGCGTAAGTAATCAATCTCTGGTACCTTGGCAGAGGATTCTACCGTGGTATCTTCGTAACGGAACCCTACCGTCAACCATGCAGGCATATCGCCGATATCAAACTGCATGTTGGCTTGCGCATACGCAGCCCATTGCTTTTCAGTTACCCGACGGTCTGTTTCAAACGTGGGGTCCATGCACAACATGGTGCCGCACGGGCTAATTTCTTCTCCATTCGCCACCGCCACATCGGAAATAGCGCTAATCAGCGCGCCCATGTCAGAGGCATAGTAGAACGGTTCAAGATCGCCGCCATTGCTGCCCAGGGTATCATCAAAGCGGCCAGGTAAATCCTCGGCCAGGAATAGATCATCAGGATAATCTTCTGGTGAGCCGTATCCTCCCCATGTGTCACGTTGGGCTACTGAATAAGCTGAACGGTTTTTAACCTCGATCCCAGACAACCCAAAGTCGATGCTGGTAATGATGCCTTCATCTAAATAATAGTTACCACGAAACTGTAACTGATCAATTTCAGATTTCATGTAACTGTTACGAAATGAGGTGCCAGAGGTACTCATGCGTGCTGCATCTAAACCGTCTACGCCATCAGAATAGCCAATGGTCATGACCGGAAAGTCTTGCGAATAGTCAACTTCGGTGAGTACGCGATCAAACTGCACAGCACTGATTACATTGTTGCTGCCCCAGTCATTTGCCGGTCCTGCTTCGGCAGTAGAGTGGTGATAATCGACTTCCAGCGTCAGGTTGTCGTTAGCTATCCATTCTACGTTCAAGCCCAGCGATTTATTTTCGTTTTCTACGGTGTAATCGCTAGTGCCCAGGCCGATATCACCTTCCTGTAAGCCAGAGCCAGGCTCGACCGCGCCGGTGGTGTCAGCGTAAATAACCGGACCGATAATAGAGCCAGTGGTATTAGTACCTTCGGTATATTCCCCATAGGCAGGATTACCGTTGAACCAGGTTGACAATTGCTGGCGTAAGGTTTGGGTTTCCAGCTCAGAATAGGTGTAATCCAGCGTAGCGGTAATGTCGTCTACGGGGCGGTACTGCAAGGTTAGCTGACCGTTAGTACGGGTACGTCGTACCTCATCAAAGTTGTAGGCCAGGTTACGAGGCACTGCGTACAAATCGTTTTCGCCAGGCAGGCCAGTAAAACTGCCGTCCCGAGGTAGTGATCCCCAATCACCGCCATCCCCTTTGATGGTGTACCAGCCACTACCGGTTTCGGCGCTGGCCGAGCCGCTATCGCGTTCCTGATAAGAACCGATTAGCTGGATACCAAAGGTATCATCAGCAAAGGTCTGACTGTAAATGCCTGATAGTTCGGGAGTGACGCTGTCACCTGTTTCGGTAGACTTATCGATTACGCCTTTGACACCCACACTGGCTTTAATCCCGGGGTTGCTTAAAGGCTTGGCGGTGACCAGGTTAACGGTAGAGCCGATACCGCCGGTAGGCTGATTGGCCAGGCTGGTTTTGTAGACTTCTACTGCCGAAACGCCTTCTGAGGCCAGGTTAGCAAAGTCATATGAGCGTGAAGAGGACGCGCTGGTGGCTTCTACATTGGCAGCAGGCATCTGACGGCCGTTTAATGTAACCAGGTTGTAGTCGGGACCAAAACCACGCACTGTAATTCGGCTACCTTCGCCATTACTACGGTCAATGGCTACCCCGGTAATCCGTTGCAGTGACTCTGCCAGGTTAGTATCGGGAAACTTACCGATATCTTCAGCGGAGATGGCGTCCACCACACCTGAAGCGGCTTTTTTGGTAAGCATGGATTTAGTTAAGCTTTCGCGAATACCGCTTACTTCAATAACTTCGAAATTACCGGCGGTTATGTCTTTTTCTTCAGCATCTTGTGCTAGTGCAGGGTAAGAGGCAACGCCCATTACAAGCGACAGGCAGGATGCAATACGTGTTTTTGAGAATGTGTGTGTTTTCATTGGTTTCCCCAGCCTTATAAACAACATCTTTAATCTGTAAGCGCTTACAGAATTTGGCGACCCTGGCGCTTAGCTGGCTCTGCTGACAACAATCTGGTCAACACAAACAGCACCTTTAACCGGTTAATCATAGATGCAGGTAAAAGAAAGCGCTTACAAGTTTATCAATAAAATATTAACAATAAGCTGTAAGCGCTTTCATAATACTTTACGAAGATGTTATTTGTAATGCAAGTGTTTTTAAGTTGTTAAAGGCGAGAGTATTAACGCTGTCGGCACGCTTTATTTACACTATGGCGATGGTATTGGCCGTAAAAAGCGTTAGTTATGGCGCCAAAAAAATCTATTACTACGCTATAAAAATACTCAAAATCAGTATCTTAAGTAAACTGTATAGCGCCGGGTCATCACCTGGATGTAATAACTTTGCGCGCGCAGTTTACGGAGAGATACCGGTTATAAAAATGTAGCAAGCAAATTTTAAGCAGTTAAGAAAGTAAAATGTAAGCGCTTGCATTTTGCTTGGGGCGCTCTATACTGCCCAACATACTATTAACACAGGTAGCGCTGCGGAAACTGTTTTAGCTTTTGTTTATCCGCGCGGTTAACTGTCTGTTTTCTAACTCCGGACCCCAATTTTGTATGAGTAATCACGCCCAGTCAGCCCCTTCAGGAGCCCACTCAACAACACGTTTTGCGCTATGGGCGCTGACATCATTGTTTTTCATGTGGGGGTTCATCACCGCGATGAACGATATCCTTATACCTCATTTGAAGTCGATATTTTCGCTTAGCTATACCCAGGCTATGCTGGTCCAGTTTTGCTTCTTTGGCGCATACTTTCTGGTGTCTTTACCAGCTGGCAAGCTGGTAGGAAAAATAGGCTATCAGAAGGGTATCGCGGCCGGGTTAATGACCGCGGCGGTGGGTTGCGTAATGTTTATTCCTGCAGCTTATCTGGCGCAATACTGGATGTTTCTTACCTCTTTGTTTGTATTGGCCAGTGGCATTACCGTTTTACAAGTGGCGGCAAACCCATTGGTCACGGTAATGGGCGATCCAGATACGGCATCCAGTCGACTCACCATGACGCAGGCGTTTAATTCCCTTGGAACTACAGTGGCCCCCATCATCGGGGGAATGTTGCTATTTTCGTCAAATGAGCAGCTCGATGCACAGGGACAAGCTGACCTGGTGGTAGCGCCATATCTTACATTGGCTGCTGTATTGGTGCTTTTAGCCGCAGTAATGGTAAAAATTGCCATGCCATCTCCGCGCGAAGATGACACTGAGTTAGCCACTTCTACAGATAGCTCTGTGCTAAAGCATCGCCACCTGGCGTTAGGGGTACTGGGCCTGTTTGCTTATGTGGGGGCCGAGGTCGCTATTGGCAGTTTTCTGGTTAATTATCTGGGGCTGACTAGCGTCATGGGAATGAGCGAAAGTCAGGCCTCCTCCTATATTGCTTACTATTGGGGCGGGGCGATGATTGGCCGCTTTATCGGGGCATTAATTATGCAAAAAGTTTCGCCTGGCAAATTGCTGGCCGTAAATAGCGTTGCCTCCTGTAGCCTCATCATCCTATCTGTCAGCAGCTCCGGTGGCCTGGCTATGTGGTCTATTCTGGCTGTGGGGCTATGTAATTCCATTATGTTTCCAACTATTTTTAGTCTGGCGCTCAAAGGGCTGGGAAAACAAACTGCTCAAGGGTCTGGCATGTTGTGTCTGGCAATTGTTGGTGGGGCTATTGTACCGCTGGTGCAAGGCGCGCTGGCCGACAGCTTTGGCCTGCAAGTCTCATTTTTATTACCTGTTTTGTGTTATTTGTATATTGCCTACTACGGTTTGGTAGGCTCCAACCCGGTTGTCAGCAAGGAGAACCCCTCATGAGAAAACCGCTATCACGTGCTGTTGGCTTCGCCACTCTGGCACTGGCCCTGGCTGGGTGTCAGCAACCCGCCGAGACCTCAGCCTCGCAGGTCAGCCAACAGACCAATAATGTTACGGTGCCTGACTACTGGCCACAAATCAGTTTTGATACCGCCAACCGTGCAGAGGTTGAAAAGCGCGTAGATGTATTGTTGCAAGACATGACCCTTGAACAGAAAGTTGCACAGCTCATGCAGCCGGAAATTCGCGATATCACTGTAGAAGATATGCGCCGCTATGGCTTTGGTTCTTATCTTAATGGGGGCGGCTCATTTCCGGGTGGTGACAAACAGGCCTCTATGCAGGACTGGGTGGATTTAGCCCAAAGCATGTACGAAGCTTCGGTTGATGATTCACTTGATGGAACGACTATTCCTACTATGTGGGGTACCGACGCTGTTCACGGCCATAATAATGTGATTGGCGCCACATTGTTCCCGCACAATATTGGACTGGGGGCTATGAACGATGCCGAGTTGATTAAGCGTATCGCAACGGCAACGGCCAAAGAGGTTCGCGCCACCGGGATTGACTGGATTTTTGCCCCCACGGTTGCCACCGCGCGCGATGACCGCTGGGGGCGTACCTACGAGTCATATTCGGAGGACCCGGAAATTGTGGGTACCTATGCCCGTGCTATCGTAAGCGGATTACAAGGGGATATCAGCGACGGTAACATTGATGATGAGCATGTTATTTCTACTGTAAAACACTTTATTGGCGATGGTGGAACCAACAATGGTGACGATCAGGGTAATAACCTGGCTGACGAAGAAAGCTTGTTTAAGATTCATGGCCAAGGCTATGTGCAGGGGCTTAACGCGGGCTCGCAATCTGTTATGGCTTCATTTAACAGCTGGCAGGGCGACAAAATTCATGGCAATAAATATCTGCTAACCCATGTTCTAAAAGAAAAAATGGGGTTTGATGGCTTTGTTGTCGGGGACTGGAACGGTCATGGCCAGATTGAAGGTTGTACAAATGAAAGCTGTCCGCAGGCGCTCAACGCCGGCTTAGATGTGTACATGGTGCCCACAGGAGCATGGAAACCCTTGCTGGAAAACACCATTGCCCAGGTAAAGAGTGGTGAAATCAGTACCGAGCGATTAAACGATGCCGTACGCCGGGTGCTTCGGGTAAAAGTACGGGTAGGTTTATTCGACTTACCGTCACCGGCAAACCGTTCTTTGTCTGCTAATGCCGATCTTATCGGGGCACCAGAACACCGTGAAATCGCGCGAGAGGCCGTGCGCAAGTCGCTGGTAATGTTAAAGAATCAAAACAACCTGTTGCCTTTATCGCCCAATCAACGCGTGTTAGTGGCCGGTGATGGTGCCGACAATATTGGTAAGCAAGCAGGTGGCTGGAGTATCACCTGGCAGGGCACGGGCAACCAAAACAGCGACTTCCCGGGCGGTACCTCTATTTATCAGGGTATTGAGCGGGTGGTCAGTGCCAATGGCGGAAGCACCGAACTGGCGGTAGACGGCACATTTAGTGAGCGCCCCGATGTCGCCATTGTGGTGTTTGGAGAAAACCCTTACGCCGAAGGTAACGGCGATATTTCTAACCTGGAATACCAGCGCGGTGACAAGCAGGATGTGGCCTTATTACGCTCGTTACGCGAGCAGGGTATCCCAGTGGTCGCGGTGTTTATTACCGGCCGCCCATTATGGGTAAACCCCGAGATTAACGCCAGTGATGCGTTTGTAGTGGCTTGGCTGCCTGGCTCAGAAGGCCAGGGGGTGGCCGATGTGCTATTCACTAAAGCCAATGGCGAGGTGCAATATCCTATGCACGGCAAGCTCTCGTTTTCGTGGCCGGCCAGTCCCACCCAAACTGTTAACAAAGGCGACGGCCAGACGCCGTTATTCCCTTATGGGTTTGGGTTAAGCTATGGTGAAGAAGACCCAATGGATGAGGCCCTATCTGAACAGGCCAGCGCTGGCGACGTGCTTACCACGCATCCGGTCTTTGTCCGTAGTATCCAAAAACCCTGGCAGATAGTCGTTGAGCATAAGGATGGCCAACAAACCATGAACAGCAATACATTAAACGCCAAGGCAGTTGCTATTCGCACCACCGATCGCAACGTACAGGAAGACGCGCTGGCGATTGATTGGCACGACACTGCAAACGTTAGCTTTGGGGCCAACTTTCCGGAAGATTTACGCGACTTCGACAACGATCATGCGGCACTGATAATGGATGTAAAATACGCCCAGACTGAAAGCCAGGTAAGTCTGCTAATGGCCTGTGGTGACAATTGTGGCGCGACTATCCCACTTGCAGACTATGCGCAGTCTTCGACGCAGTGGCAAACGGTGACAATTCCCACTCAATGCTTTTCCAAAAAGGGAATGAACTTTGCCGAAGTCTTTACGGTGTTAGAACTTAAGGCCGGTGCAGATACTCAACTTACAGTATCTGATATTCGCCTGGTACCAAATGCAAAAGATTTACCTGAGTGCGTACACTAATTGGCTGGCCGCAGTAGGCCAGGCGCGAAACTGACCCACCGCTACATATAGCTGAAAAATCTCAAAAACCCCGGCCCTGTCGGGGTTTTTTATACCTATTAAAACCTAGTGTTTTCAATGTACACACCGTCTTTAGCGTTAATCTTATCGACAAAAAGATGCACCCGCGGTTGAGATAAGTACAATACGCGCCTGATTAATTTTGGTGTCGTTAAAACCTTATGAATATGCGCTCTGCCACGATAGCGGGTGGCTTCCCGATTATGTTGTTTGCCGGTGTCATGCTGGTGGCCACCAATTTACGTGCGCCGTTTACCGGTGTGGCCCCATTGATGGTCGCAATTCAACAGTCGCTGGGTATTAACTCATCTACCGCTGGCTTACTTATCACCTTACCTTTGCTGGTGTTCATGCTGGTATCGCCCCTGGTTCCGGCGGTGTCGCGTCGGTTTGGAATTGAGCGCACCCTGTTTTTATCTTTGGTGCTGATTGCGGTGGGTATTCTGGTACGCTCAATAGGCGGGCTCACCGGGCTATTTGCCGGGACATTATTGATAGGTGCGGGCATTGCCGCGGGCAACGTCATGTTACCGTCGGTGGTGAAGCTGCGGTTTCCGCACCATATTGCCCTGTTAACCTCTTCGTACGTGCTGGCTATGGGAATTATGGCCGCGGCATGGTCGGCTATTATTATTCCGCTCGCCGACGGTGGCGCGCAGTGGCAGTTCGCCTTACTCACCATGGTCGCGCTGCCGGTTTTATCGGCGTTGTTGTGGCTTAACCAATTAAAAGGTAAGGCGAAGCAGGCCCCGGTAGCCCATGAACAACATTCAGCAAAAGCAATATTCAGTCACCGGCTGACCTGGCAGATATGCGGCTTCTTCGGTTGCAATGCATTTTTGTATTATTCGGTGGTTAGCTGGTTGCCGGCCATTGTGGGTGAAGCAGGCTTTAGCGACGCTCAAGCTGGCACTATCCATGGTATTTTTCAATTTGCCAGTGCCTTGCCCGGGCTGGTTATTGTGCCGGCCATGGCCCGATTGAACGACCAGCGTGGATTGTCTGTCTTTATGACTGCGGTTAACCTGTTAGGCTTTGCCGGCATTATGCTGCTGCCTCAACTGGCTTATGTATGGGCTGCGTTGTTAGGCTTTGCAGTAGGCGCAAACTTTATTCTGGCATTGTCGTTTATCGGTTTGCGTACCCGCAATGGTGGCCAGGCTGCCTCGTTATCCAGTGCGGCTCAAACCACCGGATATTGTGTAGCCGCTTCCGGGCCTTTTTTACTGGGTGCTATGTATGACTGGGTAGGGCAGTGGCAACTGGCGCTTATCGTATGTGTCATATTCAGTGTTTGCCAGGCCTTGCTGGGCCTTAAAGTAGGGCGCAATATACAATTGCCTGATACCACCTCGCCAGTGGCCGGTAACTAAGTGACACGCGGTTGCCACAGCCTACAGATGAACCGCATTCAGGTTTACGCTGTATCTGATGTAACCTATAAAAACATAGCGCAGTATAAATATCTCAATTTGTACTGCCATCCTCAACGGCGCGCCTTGTCTTGAATTTTCGTTACGACATAAATGGTTTGCGTGCTATTGCGGTCATCGCGGTAGTACTGTTTCATTTCAATGCTGATTGGCTACCCGGTGGCTTTGCCGGCGTTGATGTATTCTTTGTTATTTCCGGGTTCTTGATGACCAGCATTGTGGTGCGGGGGATAGATACCGGCGAGTTCAACCTGGTGAAGTTTTATATCGCCAGGGCCAATCGCATCGTGCCCGCGCTAGCGTTGCTGTGTCTGGTGATGCTGGTATTAGGCTGGCTCATGCTATTGCCGGAAGAATACGCCGCCCTGGGAAAACATGTGGCAGGAAGCGTCAGCTTTTTATCCAATACCGTGTATTGGCAGGAAGCTGGATATTTCGATGCGGCTTCTCATGAGAAGTGGTTGTTGCATACCTGGTCATTAGCGGTCGAGTGGCAGTTTTACCTGCTCTATCCACTGGTGCTTATCGCCTTGGCGAAGCTCGGCGGCAGCGCGGGTATTAAACGCGGTGTGTTAGCGCTCACTATCGTAGCTTTTATATATAGTGCTTTGACATCTGTTATCTGGCCCAGCGCCTCTTATTATTTGCTGGGAGCCCGCACCTGGGAGTTGTTATTTGGCGGTCTGGCGTATTTATATCCCTTGCCAGCGGCTAAACAGCGCAGCCGTCTTTTCAACCTTGTTGGTATCGCGCTGATTGTTATCGCTTATGTACTGATTGACGAAAGTGTACCCTGGCCAGGCTACATGGCTATGATACCGGTCGCCGGAACCTATCTGGTGTTGATTGCCTCCACGCAAGGCAGTGTATTAACCAATAACCCGGTTTTTCAGCCATTAGGCCGCTGGTCGTATTCAATTTACTTATGGCATTGGCCAGTCGTGGTTTTTGGCTATCGTTATGACATAAATTGGTGGTGGATTCCCGGCATGGCGTTGTGTGTGTTGCTGGGTTTTTTGAGTTACCGCTATATCGAAAATATAAAATGGCGACGAATTCATTCACTTCAGCAAAGCTGGCAAGCTAAACCGCTGTGGCTGGCGGCGCTGGTGATGGTAATGGGGGGGAGCGCGGTCAGTTATCAAGGTTATCCGCAGCGGTTTGATGCGCACATGCAGGCGTTAATCGAGTCGGCCCGATTCAGTCCCTATCGTGACCAGTGTCATTTCAACGAATATCAGCCGCCGAATGAGGCTTGTGAATACTTTGAAGACGATGTTACCTGGGCAATTCTGGGCGACAGCCATGCGGTAGAGCTGGCTTACGCTCTTGCCGAACGCTTGCGAACCCACCAACAAGGATTAAAGCATTATAGCTTTTCAGGTTGCGTACCCTCCTTACTAGAGCAAAATGGCAGTAGCCGCTGCACCCGTTGGTATAGTGAAGCACTACAGGACATTATTGATGATGAGCGAATTACCACGGTATTGATTAATCATCGTTATTCGTGGGCGGTGGCGGGCGATCATGCTCCAGACTATCCCCATGCGCCTGCGGTCGAAAACGAGGCCCGCGCTGCCCGTATATTTGCCGCGCTGGATACCGTGATTAACAAACTTGCCAACGCCAAGAAAACGGTTTACGTGATGTATCCGGTACCTGAAATCAGTCGGCCGGCCACCGCCCTTATCGCCCAGCATTTCGCCTTTGAAGCGCCTGATGCGCCGATGAAAGGCACCACTATGAATTATTACAAGCAACGTAACCAAGCCATATTGACGCATTTACAGGATACCCGATATCCGCCTAACGTGGTTTTTGTCAAACCGACTGAGGCATTGTGTAAAAACGGTCAGTGCAACGCTATTGAGAAAGGTAAGTCACTGTATTTTGACGATAACCACCCCTCAGTGGAAGGTGCCAGAACCTTAATTAAGTTGCTTCCAGAGCAAGCCTTTACCCACCCTTAACAAAACCGTCAGGCGAGGGTATTGGGAATAGCGCAGGCTCCCAAGCCTCAGGTATTTACCGGGGCATTGTAAAAGGTTGTGTGGGGCGCGATATCGGTGCTCACCACACTGCCAGCACCGACTATGGCGCCAGCGCCAATTGTCACGCCCGGTAATACCAGCACATTCGCCCCCAACCACACATTATCCTCGATAAATACCGCCCCGGGAGGATGGCAAAAACCCGCTATTTGGGCGCTGGATATAATGCAGTTAGGGCCGCTAAACACCCCGTTTCCTATTGTTATAGGGGCGTCTCCTAGCAACACATTGTTGTGGTTAATGAAACATCCTTCACCCCAACTCACCCGGGCCGGGGTTTGGCAAAAAAAAGCAGGCTCTACAAATAATGGATGGGGCAGCCTGAATAGCGACTTTAATGCACTGGGGCGAGTAGATGTTGCTGCTTGATTGAACACCTGACTTGGCCTTACACCAGGGCTATCAAAAGACTTCGCCCACTCAATATAGTAAGCCACATCGCCATGGCGACGCTGACAAGGCGGTATTTGCATTGCTGGCGAAGTGTTATACATTTACATCACTTTTTTAAACGGACTAAAAACGGTATCCGATAATATGGAAATTATGCTTATCCGGCATGGTCGGCCCGCCTCAGAACACAATCGTCGACTTTCCAGTGCCGGGTTTTCCCGCTGGGTGCGGGATTATAACCGCGCCGTATTGCATCCGCAAAGCCATCCCCGGTGTCAGCGGGACCTGAAAGATTACTATATTATGAGCAGCAAGTTGCGCCGCGCCAAACTGTCAGCGCAGCGCTATACATCCTATCCGGTAAGGCAGGAAAGTGCGCTGCTCAATGAAATGCAGATACCGCGCTACCGTTTACCGGTTAAGTTGGCCGCCTGGAACTGGATTTATTTGAACCGGGCGTTATGGATGCTTGGACAGACAGGTCCATTTGAGTCATTTAGTCAGGCTCGCGCCCGTATCAGGCAGGCTACAGAGGAGCTTACCAGCAAAGCCGCTGAACATGAAAAGGTATGTGTGTTCGCCCATGCCATGACAAATCGGTTCGTTGCCCGCTACTTACAGCAGCAGGGATGGACAATAAGTGAAAAAGACCACCGTTACTGGGGCATAATTCGGCTGCATCGTTAAGGATTATTTGCTTTTATAAAATAAATCGGCACTAATATAGTGAACTGGATATTGAATAAGTGGTAAAGGTGGGTATTCCCGCCAAGGTTCAGTGAACAGCAAAAGTAACTTAATACTACCCGCCAATGGGTATGCCAAACCGGACAATACCGGTAGCGATAATGAGAATAATAACAATGATGTTAAAGCAAACAGGAAGTGCCAGGGTGTGGCTGAACTGTGCCATTGTGCTGGTTTTTGCAGGCACTCTGCTTACTCTGATTTTTTACCTGAATACCACCGAGCCGGATATTCGGCGTGAACAGCTTAAATTACTCTCTCACCGAATGCAGGAAAATGCTACCCGGGCCGGTTATCAGTGGCAGGTAGAAGGGCGGCCGGTCGCTATTATGCTGTTACATTATGATACGCATAGCAAAGAAACAGGCCGAAAACCGGTAAAAATGGCAACCAATGGGTTGCCGAAAGTGGAGACCGGTGATGATCAGTGCACTCGACTGTGGCAATCACTGGTAAATGAACCTTTGCAGTTAGATGGGTTCAAAGTATCAGCAGAATATATACCCATAGCTGACCATGATAGCCAAACCGGCCCTATTTGCCGGTTTGGGGTTAGCCGTGGCAGCCATTTTGATTACGCCATTAACAGTGGCACAGTGATATTTACAGAATGACGCATCTTATAACGGGTTGCTGGTTTTTTGTACATACTGGGGCGAGTAAGTTTTCACTCACGTCTGACTGTGCAAAAAACACGGGCAAATGCCATGCTTAGCAGTGCTGTTCACTTGCCCAAACCTGCCCCCGTTGTTAAAGTGTGCGAATAGTTATCTTCGTCTTAGCTGGCGCTAAAAATCCTCACCCGAATCAGGTGCCCAGCATTCAGTTACAGGAATTAGCATTTCATGTTTAAAAAGCTTCGAGGCATGTTTTCCAACGATCTGTCCATCGACCTCGGAACAGCTAACACGCTGATCTATGTGAAAGATCAGGGCATCGTACTTAATGAACCTTCAGTTGTGGCAATTCGTCAGGAACGTGCAGGTGGCCCTAAAAGCGTCGCAGCCGTTGGTGCCGAAGCCAAACGTATGTTGGGCCGTACGCCGGGTAATATCCGCGCCATACGGCCTATGAAGGATGGCGTGATTGCAGACTTCTTTGTCACCGAAAAAATGCTGCAGCACTTTATCAAACAGGTTCACGACAATAACTTTCTACGCCCCAGCCCCCGGGTTCTGGTGTGCGTGCCGTGTGGCTCTACGCAGGTAGAACGCCGGGCTATTCGGGAGTCTGCGCTAGGCGCCGGCGCCCGCGAGGTGTACCTTATCGATGAGCCGATGGCCGCAGCTATTGGCGCTGGCTTACCGGTATCAGAGGCCACCGGCTCCATGGTGGTAGATATCGGTGGCGGTACCACAGAGGTCGCCATTATCTCACTTAACGGCGTGGTGTATTCCTCGTCGGTACGTATTGGTGGTGATAAATTTGATGAAGCCATTATCAATTATGTGCGCCGTAACTTCGGCTCATTGATTGGTGAAGCTACCGCAGAGCGTATTAAGCACGAAATTGGTGCTGCTTATCCAGGCGAAGAAGTCAGAGAAATCGAAGTACGTGGCCGTAACCTTGCTGAAGGTGTACCCCGGGGCTTTACGCTGAACTCAAATGAAATTCTTGAAGCCTTACAGGAACCATTAACCGGTATTGTATCTGCTGTGATGGTAGCGTTGGAACAATCTCCACCTGAACTAGCCTCGGATATTTCTGAGCGTGGCATGGTACTAACTGGCGGTGGTGCATTATTAAAAGATTTAGATCGCCTGTTAATGGAAGAAACCGGTATACCGGTCGTTATAGCTGATGATCCTCTAACCTGCGTAGCTCGCGGCGGTGGTAAGGCCTTCGATATGATTGACCTGCACGGCGGTGACTTGTTTACCTACGAATAATGAACAGGCAGCTAACCTGGCAGAGACCTGTTTAATTCAATGGATACCATATTTTCTCGTGGCCCGTCTCTTAACAACCGACTTGCGCTAGCGTTAGCCCTGTCGGTTTTGTTGATCTTTACCGACCACAAATTAGATGCCTTTCAGTCCACTCGTGTGTACCTGAACTCTATAATGAGCCCATTGCAATACCTGGCCAATTTGCCCAGTGTGATGCTGAATTTCAGCGCTCAGCGGTTCACCTCACATCAGTCGCTGGTGGCTGAAAACAATAGGCTGACAGACCAAAACCTGAAAATGAGTGAACGGCTACAGCAATTTGAAGTGTTGCAGGCTGAAAATGCGCAGTTGCGTAAATTGCTCGATGTACCGGTAGAACCCAAAGTACACAAAATGGTGGCAGAATTGATGGCGGTAGATAACAACCCGTTTAGCCAGCAGATTGTGATTAACAAGGGGGCGATTGACGGCGTGTATTTGTCGCAGTCTATTCTGGATGATCGGGGCGTGGTGGGGCAGGTGATGGAAGTAGGCAGTACCAATAGCCGGGTTATGCTGATATCGGATGTGACCCACGCAATACCGGTGCGCGCTGTGCGCAATAACATCCGCTATATTGTCAGCGGTAACGGGGCTTTGGATGAATTGTATTTAGAGCACGTTCCCCACAGTGTGGATATTCAAAAAGGCGATATGCTGATTTCTTCTGGCTTGGGTGATGTATTCCCTGAAGGCTACCCGGTGGCGCGTGTCGAATCTGTACTACGCGATGAAAGCCGGCCCTTCGCCACAGTGAAAGCGCGTCCGCTGGCGCGGTTGGACCGCTTGAAATATTTGCTGCTGTTATGGCCTGACGATGCCCCGCGCCAGCCCGCTAATAAAACCACTAATAAACCTTTAACACCGCAGGAGTAATGGGTTGTGCTAATTAAAACCCGCCATTACGCGGTGATTGTTACCATTTTGATATCTTTGGTATTGCAAATTATGCCTCTGCCTATTCAGGCCGATCTGTACCGCCCTGACTGGGTATTAATTGTATTGGCCTACTGGACCATGGCGTTGCCGCATCGGGTTAATGTAGGCGTGGCGTTTTTGACGGGGCTGGCGATGGATATTTTGTTAGGGACCGCCCTGGGTATTCATAGTTTTGCGTTAAGCGCTG
Organism: Salinimonas sediminis; assembly: GCF_003429285.1. NCBI lineage: Bacteria > Pseudomonadati > Pseudomonadota > Gammaproteobacteria > Alteromonadales > Alteromonadaceae > Salinimonas > Salinimonas sediminis. The sequence goes on along the minus strand of NZ_CP031769.1, from coordinate 4,144,173 downwards.
CGGTGTATGTGCTGGCGGCTAATTATCAGCGGCTACGCAACTATTCGGTATGGCAGCAGGCCATTATTATTGGTTTGCTCAGTTCTATGTATCATCTGATGTTATTCTGGTTGCAGCATTTGCTGACCGATATTCCCTTTCAGTTTGCCTACCTTTGGCCAGTGGTGTCTTCAATGGTACTGTGGCCCTGGATGTTCTGGCTGTTAAGAAAAGCACGGCGGCAGCTCAGTATTACCTGATTAATCACAAGGATACATCATGACCATACCGCTGATTCTGGCTTCAGCCTCTGCGCGTCGTACCGCGCTACTTGAACAGATGGGGTTTGCCCACCAACAGTTACCGGTGGATATTGATGAGTCTGGTTTACCGGGCGAGCCCCCCGCCGCGCTGGTCGCCCGTTTAGCTGAACAAAAAGCGCGTGCTGCGTTTGCCCGGTTAGGTCCAACAGAACAGCGTAGCGCCGTGGTATTAGGCAGCGACACACTGATTGCCTATGCAGGTGAAAGTCTGGGCAAACCAGCCGATAAAGAAGATTGTATCGCCACCCTGTTACGGTTATCTGACAATCTGCATCAGGTACTTACGGCTATCTGTGTAGTGAATGCAGCAGACAGCGAGACCCAGATTATTACCACCGAGGTACAGTTCGCCCCAGTCACGCGGGCCGAAATAGAGCGCTACTGGGCTACCGGTGAGCCTGCCGATAAAGCGGGAAGCTATGCAATACAAGGAATTGGCGGACAGTTTGTGAGGTCAGTTAATGGCAGTGTCAGCGCTGTTATTGGGCTACCTTTATACGAAACCAAATGTTTATTACACAAATTCGGGGTGGTGGAATGAGTGCCGAACTACTAATCAATGTAACGCCATCAGAGTCGCGCGTCGCCCTGATAGAAAATGGCATTCTGCAGGAAATTCATGTTGAGCGGCATACCAAGAAAGGTTTGGTCGGCAATATGTATCGAGGAAAGGTAAGCCGTGTGCTACCTGGCATGCAAGCCGCATTTGTCGATATAGGCTTGGAGAAAGCGGCCTTTTTACACGCTTCTGATATTGTGGTGCATAACGAACTGGTGGGAGAAGTATCTGCCAGCCAGATGCAAAAACAAGATATTCGTGAATTGGTTAGGGAAGGACAGGAAATTGTCGTCCAGGTAGTGAAAGATCCCATCGGTACCAAAGGGGCCAGGCTCACCACGGATATCACTATACCCTCCCGCTATCTGGTGTTTATGCCAAGTGTTACGCATGTAGGCGTGTCCCAACGTATCGAAGATGAGTCAGAGCGCGAACGCTTGAAAACGCTGGTGCAGGAATTTTGCGATGAAGAAGGTGGCTTTATTCTGCGCACCGCAGCGGAAGGGGTCAGCAAAACTGAATTGTCTCAGGACGCTGCGTTTTTACGGCGGTTGTGGAACAAAATTCAGCAACGCATGAAAAAGAAAAAGTCGAATGTGTTGTACGAAGATCTGCCCCTGGCCCGTCGCGTTTTGCGTGACTTTGTGGGTACCGAACTAGACCGTATTCGTATTGATTCTAAGCTGTCTTACCAAGAGCTTATTGAGTTCACCAAAGAATATGTACCAGAGTTAAATAACAAGCTGGATTATTACCGCGGTGAACGGCCTATCTTTGATTTGTACGATGTGGAAAACGAAGTGCAGCGAGCCCTTGAGCGCAGGGTAGACCTGAAATCCGGTGGCTATCTGATTATCGACCAAACAGAAGCGATGACCACGATAGATATTAACACCGGGGCTTTCGTGGGCCACCGTAACCTGGAAGAAACTATTTTCAATACGAATATCGAGGCCACTTTAGCTATTGCCCGGCAGCTTCGGTTACGTAATTTAGGCGGGATGATTCTCATCGACTTTATCGATATGGTTGAACCGGACCATAAAAGGCGTGTCTTACATAGTCTGGAAGTAGCAACCGCCAAAGACCGGGCAAAAATTAATATTCATGGGTTCACCTCGTTAGGGTTAATTGAAATGACCCGCAAGCGCACCCGCGAAAGCCTGGAACACGTACTGTGCGGCGACTGTCCGGTATGTAAGGGGCGAGGCACGGTTAAAACTATCGAAACCATTTGCTTTGAAATTATGCGCGAAATTGTACGGGTAAACCGCGCGTACGACGCTGATAAGTTTGTTGTTTATGCTTCACCCAACGTTACTGATGCGCTGCTGGGTGAAGAATCACATATGCTGGCAGAGCTGGAAGTATTTGTTTCCAAGCAAATCAAAGTACAAACCGAGACCTTGTATAATCAGGATAAGTACGACGTCGTCATGATGTAATAGGCTTCGCGTGAAAAAGCTAACCACTATTCTTGCCTGGGGATTAAAAAAACTCTGGCTGGTACTGGCTGTTCTGCTGGTACTGTTTGCCGTGCTGCTCAGCGCCATGCGCTATGCACTGCCTCATCTTGAGCAAAAAAAAGCTCTGCTGGAAGAATATGTTAGCGAGCGTTATGGCGTAGCTTTAACTATTGGCAGTTTGCAGGCAGACTGGCAAAAAACCGGACCAGCCATGGTCCTAAAGCAGGTTAGCCTGAAACAAAGCGCCAGCTCCCCTGTGGGGTTGGATATCAGAACCATCGATATTGAACTGGATTTTTGGCGCTCGCTAACGCACCGGCAGCTTTCCTCTAACCAGTTTACATTATCAGGTTTGCAGTTAGCGCTGGATGCCGACCGGCTTACCGGGGGCGCTGACAGCGATTTCCCCGTACTAGACGCGCTGAAAAGTTTGTTTCTGGAGCAACTGGAAAACTTCTCGGTAACCGACAGCACCCTTAGTATTACCCAGGAAGGCCAAACGCAGGTAGTTGATATCAGTGCGCTACGCTGGTTAAACAGTCGCGGCCATCATCAGGGGCAGGGAGCGTTTCAGGTCCGCGAGCTGGCGAATAACTCTGCCTCTTTCATTATTGACTTAGACGGTGGCAAAGATAATCTGCATGGAGTGTTGTACGCCAAGGCGGAAGATCTGGATATCTCGCCCTGGGTCAGCGGCCTGATTAAAACCCGCCGGCCTTTAAACGAAAGCCGGGCTAACCTTGAACTCTGGGCCGAGGTGGAAAACAGCACTATCAGCGCTTTATTTACCCAGCTACATGACAGCCATCTGGAATGGGGCGGAGAAGACGAAGTCAGCGTTAGTACCAGCATCCGCAGCGGTACCTTACAGGCCTTACCCGTAGGCCAGCAATGGCAATTCAGGCTTGATGAACTGGTGGTTGAGTCTAATGACCAAAGCCTTACCACAGATTTAGTTGGCCGGATGCAGCCGGGTCGTGAAATCGTGCTTAACACAATGAAGCCTACCCCGGTAAACCCCTTTTTGGTGTTGTTACCGCTATTCACCAGCGACACCGCTGATGATGATGTGCGGGAGCTTAACCCCCAGGGTGAGCTATCGACACTGCAATTACAAATCAAACCCAAAGGGGTAGCGTTAAGCGCTAAACTGGTGGATGTGAGCTGGCAGCAATTCGGTAATATACCCGGCGTTGATGCCCTGGATATCGGCATCAATTGGTCAAAGTCTGCCGGGGTAATTAATATCGCGGCCAGGGAAGGGCAAATTCATGCCGACAATCTGCTTTCGCAGAACCTCGCCCTGGATACCTTACGCGCTAAGCTTTTTGTGTACCCGCAGCAACAAACTGATGGCAGTACGCATATGATGCTTGCCAGTGATAATCTTCAGTTACAAACCAATTTGTTTGGTATGCAGCAAAGTTTTCGGTTCGACCTGTTTGACCGAGAGCTGTCTTTGATGACCACCATTGATGACTTACCTGTGGCTACTATTCCCTCTTTGTTACCGGGCAGTTTAATGGGCGCAGACACCGCGGCCTATCTGACCAGGGCATTATCCACCGAAGGCCAGAACGGTCAGATTAGCCACGCTCGAATAATGTGGCAGGGCCAGCTTGCTGATTATCCGTTTACCCGCCAACAAGGGGTGTTTCAGGCTGGTCTGTCGGTCACCGATAGCCAATTTTCATTCGCTTCGGGCTGGCCGGCGCTAGATCAGGCCGACCTTGCCTTATTGTTCGAAAACAAGGGGTTAACGATTACCGGAACGCAGGCGAAATTAAATGGCGTCAATTTTAAAAACCTGACCGCAACCATTGCCCAGCTGGAGCCTAGTGCGCATTTGATCATTCATGCCGATGGGCAGGGAAGCGCCGCGCAATTAACCGACTTAATGGTAAACAGCACATTAGCCGATTCCCTGGGAATGGTACTGGATGAACAGGTCCAAATCAGTGGTGACCTGCAAGCCTCGTTGAAGCTGGATATTCCTTTAAATAGTCCCGACGTAGTGGCTTCTGGCAGTGCCTTATTGACGGGTAATAAGGTCTATATCAATAGCCTGGGAATGACGCTGGAGGAGGCGGCCGGAGAGGTACGTTTTATCAATGAAAATATTAATACCGACCACTTTACCGCCCAGCTGCTAGGCCAGCCAGTTAACCTTGATGTCACCGGCGGTAAGCACAACGATGAATATAGAGTAGATGTTGGTTTACAGGGCAACTGGTCGATAGCCCCCCTGTTAGCGCGGATTAACCCTGAATTTACCCAGTATGTTAAAGGCCATAGCGAGTGGCAGGCCAACGTGGCGCTGCAACTTCCTACCAGTGGATTTAGCTACAGTGCCAGTATTACCTCACAGTTGGCGGGCATTGCCTCATCGCTACCGCCACCGCTGAATAAGTCTGCCACCCAGATAGAGCGGTTCGCTATTACCAGCCAGGGTAATCAGAAAGCCTCGACTATCCGTGCTGTGCTTGGGCAGGAAGTGGCTTTTGACGGCATTTTGCCGCATTCAGAAATGCAATTTTCGCGGGCCCATCTGGCCTTGGGAGACAGTGATTTCAGCGGCCTTGGGGTCGGATTTAGCGTATCGGCAAACCTGCCGCAGGTATCGATGACCGACTGGTACCAAACGGTGCAGTTAATTATTGATGGAACGGGCGCGCCAGATGATAGCAATACCCCAGCCAGTACCGAACGTCATATTACTGAACCCAGGCAACCGGCGCTGTTCAGCGTGCCAGAGCGTATCTTTGTTAATACTGATAAGCTGATTATTGCCGGGCAAACGCTAACAGACGTTGATATTACTGCTAAACAAACTAACAATAACTGGTTTGTGGACATCGACTCGAGCGAAGCGCGCGCTAAAGTAAACCTGTATGAGCAGTGGCTTACCCAGGGTATTGAAGTGGATGCGGATTATATTAACCTGGTTAGTTGGCAGCCCACGGATGAAACCGTTGATGAGCCATCGCAACCCAAAGCGGGGACGAGCCCGAATAGCCTGGCCTCGTCAAACCCACCGTGGGATGCCCAAACCTTACCGCCAATCTACTTTCATTGCCGCCAGTGCACTTTCATGGGTAAACAGCTCGGTGAAGTAACGCTGGATGTTGCCAAAAGCGCTGAAGGTATGTCCATTCAGCAGTTTCAGTCGGTAACCCCGCACAGTAAACTCAACGCTACCGGCGAATGGTTGATGAGTAGTAACCGGACGCACATTGAAGGCAACATTGATAGCAATGATGTGGGGACGCTGCTTAAAGATCTTGGCGTAAACTCAGGAATCAAAGACTCCGCGGCGGCGGTAAGCTTCAATTTACACTGGGCCAACTCGCCCATGGATTTCGCGCTGGCCGGGGTTAATGGCGACGTCGACTGGCGCCTGACCGATGGCTACCTAAGTGAGCTGAGTGACAAAGGCTCACGGATTTTCACCTTATTTAGCCTGAACTCGCTGGTACGCAAATTGAGCCTGGATTTTCGTGATGTATTCGCGAAGGGGTTTTTCTATGACGATATGCGCGGTACCCTGAACATACATGATGGTAAGGCTGCCACGGACGATACTATTATCGATGGCGGGGCCGGTGAAATTGTGATTAAAGGCTATACCGATTTGGTTGCACAGCAGTTAAATTACAACGTGGCGTTCACCCCTAATGTTACTGGCAACTTACCTATTTTGGTATATTTTCTTGCTACGCCGCCCACGGCTTTGGCCGCTTTGGCGCTGGATCAGGTTTTAACCTCTGCCAAAGTTATATCCAATGTTAATTATAAAGTGACCGGCACCTTAAGCGAACCCAAGTTTGAAGAGATGGGCAGAGACAGCAAAGATATTCAGTTACCGGCGCGCCAAACGTCGCCGGACCCCGACCCAGGGCTAACGCAGCCTGATTTGGAAAGACTTAATCTGGAGGTGCAACATGGTAAATCTGGTAGCCGTGCAAATGACGTCGGCGCCTGATGTTGAGGCAAATTTACGCTTTGTAGACGAGCAACTCGCTGCACTTGATACCAGCGAACCCACCCTGGTGGTATTGCCCGAGTGTTTTGCCAGTTTTGGTACCCGGGACCGCGCCTTGCTAGACCTCGCTGAACCGCGTTATTCCGGCACAATTGGCCAGGCAATGCAGGCTATGGCAAAACAATACGGCGTGTACCTGGTCAGTGGCACATTTCCTTTACAGGGCGACAGCGAAGATAAGTTTACGGCCTCCTGCCTGCTGGTAGGCCCCGATGGCAACATCATTGATGAATATCAGAAAATTCATTTATTTGATGTAGCGGTGAACGATAATACGGGAAGCTACAAAGAATCGACCTATACCCAGCCCGGCAATCGAGTTGTCGTATGCGACACACCATTGGGCCGCATTGGGCTTGCAGTGTGTTATGATGTGCGTTTTACCGGCTTGTTTGATGCTATGGGCGATATCGATATTCTGGTATTGCCAGCGGCCTTTACCCGTTTTACCGGCGATGCCCACTGGCACACGCTGGTGCGGGCCAGAGCCATCGAAAAACAATGTTTTGTGGTGGCAGCCAATCAAACCGGCGATCATGCCAATCAACGGCAGACCTTTGGTCACAGTGTTATCTATTCAGGCTGGGGCGAATCACTGGCAGAACTTCCGGTAGCGACCGGTACAGTCAGTGCCAGTGTAGATATTTCGTCCCGCAACGAGCTGAAGCAGAATATGCCTGTTGCCCAACATAACCAATTCAGGAGCGATTTTGTCAAATAACGTAGCAAGGCACTTACTGACTGACTCGGGGCTTGAAATCTCCTCGCTGGAACAAGCGCTGGGACAAATTCACCGTCACGACACCGATTATGCAGACCTTTATTTTCAGTCCAGTCAGCATGAAAGCTGGGTGTTGGAAGATGGTATTATTAAAGAAGGCAGCTACAACATAGAACGTGGTGTAGGTGTGCGGGCCATTAGTGGCGAAAAAACCGGCTTTGCTTACTCAGATGAAATCAGCCCGGCGGCCCTTGATAAAGCATGTAAAGCGGCCCGGACTATCGCGCCGGCAGGGGGAACGCATCAGGTTCGCGGCCTGAGCCAGGGTAGCTATCCGACGCGTTATGAACAGGATAACCCTATCCTGGGTATGGCTGAAGCAGAAAAAGTAGCTTTACTCAAAGCAGTAGATGCTTATGTCAGGAAGCAGGAACCGGGTATTAACCAGGTGGTAGTGAGCCTGACCGGCGTATATGAAGAAGTGCTGGTCGCGGCGTCTGATGGCACCCTGGCCACCGATGTACGCCCATTGGTGCGCTTAAATTGTTCCGTATTGTTGGAAAGTGGCGATCGCCGTGAGCGCGGTGGCGCCGGCGCCGGCGGACGGCACACTTATAGCTTTTTTAGCAGTGACGAAAATGGCCGGCCTGTCTATGAGCAACTTGCTGACGATGCTCTACATATGGCGCGCGTTAATATGCAAGCCATTGCTTCACCGGCAGGCACAATGCCGGTGGTATTGGGGAGCGGCTGGCCAGGCGTCTTGTTGCATGAAGCTGTAGGCCATGGTCTTGAAGGCGACTTCAACCGTAAAGGTGCCTCTACGTTTAGTGGCAAAATGGGCCAGCAAGTCGCCGCGAAAGGCGTAACAGTGGTAGATGATGGCACCATGCAAGACCGCCGAGGCTCGTTGTCAGTAGACGATGAAGGAACGCCAACCCAGCGCAATGTACTGATAGAAGATGGTGTGCTGACCGGGTACATGCAGGATAAAATGAATGCGCGATTGATGGGGGTTAAACCGACCGGTAATGGCCGCCGTGAATCGTATGCACATTTGCCCATGCCACGAATGACCAATACCTATATGCTGGGCGGCCAGTATGATCCCCAGGAAATTATTAAAACCATTGACCGTGGTATCTATGCCCCCAATTTTGCAGGTGGCCAGGTGGATATTACGTCTGGTAAATTTGTCTTTTCCAGTGCTGAAGCCTACTTAATAGAAAACGGCAAAATTACTGCGCCAGTCAAAGGGGCTACCCTGATTGGTAATGGCCCTGAGGTCATGCAGAAAATCTCAATGATTGGTAACGATGTTGCGTTAGACCGAGGCGTTGGGGTGTGTGGTAAAGACGGCCAGTCGGTGCCAGTAGGCGTAGGCCAGCCTACCCTTAAAATTGATGAGTTGACTGTTGGCGGCACGGCCTGATAGCCGCGACCGTCCTTAAGTGCACATTGTGATACAAAAAAACCCGCCAGCAGGCGGGTTTTTTAATAGTCAGTATTCTTTCGGTATCCTTGGTGTAGCACGTTGCCATAGGATTACCGGCGGGCTGGTTCAGGGCGTTTGAATAACGTCTTTTAAATACTGAAACAACTCACGGTACGCTTTAGGTGGGCCGTTTTTCTCCCGCTCTTTACGTATTTGGCGTTCGTACTGGCGCAGCTTTTGCCGATCCAGATCGGGGTAGTGTTCAATTAAAGCCTGAATCGCTTCATCGCCCTGGGCGATGATATCTTCCCGGGCTTTTTCCAACAAATGAAACGCGGCATTCCCCGTTTGATGTTGATGAGTAAGAATAGCTAAGGCGTGATTAATGGCAGTGACATCACGCTGGCGTAACAGTTTACCGATAAATTGCAGTTGTCGGCGGTAGCCATCTTTTTTCCGGTTAATTGCCCGGCCCAGCATGACCGCTTCCTCAAGCTCTTCATCCATCGGAATAGTGGCAAGATGGGCCGGGGTCAGTTTAACCAGCTCTTCGCCAAGCTTTTGCATTTGCGCAGACTGACGCTTGAGTTCCGTTTTGCTTAGCGGCTCTGCACTGTCATTAGTGTCGGTATCTTCAAAGTAAGAATCTTCCGGGGAATGATGCTTGTGGTCGCTCATTTGAGTCTCATAAGTGTTACACTGTTAATACTTCTAATTGTGACACACATAACTGGGATAGCGAAACTGACTATGCAAATTGAACAGCAAATCGCAGAGATTCAAAACGTGGTAGACGATGTACTGAAAATGGCGGTAGGCAAAGGTGCTACCCAGGCCGAAGCCAGTATGTCGAAAGTGCAGGGCATTGCTGTGTCATCCCGAATGAAAGAAGTAGAAAATGTTGAGTTTACTAACGACGGTGGTTTAGGTATCAGCGTATATGTGGGTAAACACAAAGGTAGCGCCTCGACGGCTGACCTGAGTACGCAAGCCCTTGCGCTAACCGTAGAAAAAGCCATTGATATCGCCCGGTACACCAGTGAAGATCCTTGTACCGGCCTGGCTGATGAACAGCTGATGGCTACCGAATTCCCTGATTTAGAGCTTTATCATCCGCAAGATCTTGACCCCCAGCATGCGATGCGGGTGGCTATAGATGCAGAAACGGCCGCCCTCGAATACGATCCCCGTATCGTAAATTCCGACGGTGCCAGTTATAACGCTAATCTGGGCATGCGGGTATACGGCAATACGCATGGTATCAATGCCGGCTATCCAAGCAGCCGTTATAGCCTAAGTTGTATGATGATTGGTGCGCAGGGCGACGATATGCAGCGCGATTATGCCTATACTGTCAGCCGCAAGCCAGATGGGCTCAAAGCTGCCGCGGAAGTTGGCCGTGAAGCCTCAGAAGCCACAGTATCCCGGCTGGGTGCACAAAAAATAAATACAGCAAATGTACCGGTATTGCTACACAAAGATGTGGCATCTTCGCTGTTTGGCCACTACGTTAGTGCCATCAGTGGCGGAAGCCTGTATCGGCGTTCTAGCTTTTTGCTGGATAAGCTGGGCGAACAAATATTTCCTGAATGGCTGAATATTGAAGAAAAGCCTCGCTTAAAAGGCGGCCTGGCCAGCTCTAATTTTGATGCAGAAGGGGTGGTTACCCGCGATCTGAACGTGGTAGAGAATGGCCGGCTGGCGCATTATTTGTTTACCACTTACTCTTCCAGAAAAATGGGCACCACTTCCACCGGACACGCTGGTGGCATCCATAACTGGATTATCGGGGATACCGGCCACTCAGATGCAGATTTGCTACAGGAGATGGGTACAGGGCTATTGGTTACCGAATTAATGGGCCAGGGTGTAAGTGTCGTCACCGGCGATTATTCACGTGGCGCGGCGGGCTTCTGGGTTGAAAATGGCATAATCCAATACCCGGTACATGAGATTACTATTGCGGGTAATTTAAAGCAAATGTACGCCAATATCCGCGCTATCGGGCGCGAGCGCGATGTCCGCGGCGGGGTCCAAACCGGTTCCGTACTTATCGATAATATGAAAATAGCCGGTAATTAACGGCTAACCTTCAGGGCCAAGCGGGGCCGATGAAAGTAAACCGCAACGCAAAAAAAAACGCAGCCATAAGCTGCGTTTTTTGTATTTAATAGAACCAGGTACGCTGACGTACTCGTCCTACAGCGTTTAGCTGTCTACTGAACCACAGAAGCGGTAGCCTTCGCCGTGGATAGTGACAATCAACTCTTCATCACTGGGATCAGACTCGAAATGCTTACGAATACGACGGATGGTAACATCCACTGTACGGTCATTAGGGCGTAACTCACGGCCGGTCATTTCCATTATCAGCTGTTCGCGCGTTAAAATCTTGCCAGGGTTGCTTAAGAACAGGTGCAGCGCTCTAAATTCACTTCGCGGCAGGCGGAACTCTTTGCCACTGGGTGAAATCAGTGAGCGGCTATCACCGTCCAGCGTCCAGCCATTGAAGCTAACACGGCTTGGTAAATCATCGTCTTCAGCAGTATTGGTGGTTCGCGTTAGCAGGTTGCGCGCGCGAATTGTCAATTCCCGAGGGTTAAACGGCTTAGTCAGATAATCATCCGCGCCTATCTCAAGGCCTAAAATACGGTCAACGTCGTTATCACGGCCAGTTAGGAATATCAGACCTACATTTTTGCGGTCACGAACTTCTCGAGCCAGAATCAGGCCATTTTTCCCCGGAAGGTTAATGTCCATTATGACCAGATTGATGGAGTGGTTCTCGAAAAAGTCATGCATTTGATCGCCATTTTCGGCTTCAAAAACGTTATAGCCTTCAGCTTCGAACAAGCTTTTCAAGGTGGTACGAGTTACCACTTCATCTTCTACAATTAATACATTTGGCGTCTGCATGGTGTTTCACACTCTTCTTACAATCGGTTTAAGCAATCTTCTGGTTAAAGTTTATTCTTAGTAACAATGTTTGCAAGTCAATAACGAATAAATACTGACCTACGGTATAAGGATTTGTAACTAAATTACAAGGGTTGGACCCCGGTTAATTTAAGGAATTTCCTGATTTAACACTTTCGACAGGGAAAACGATAATAAATTCAACTCCGTGTCCTTCTTCACTGGAAACAGAGATAGAACCGTTTAAAGCCTGGGTAACTAAATTGTATACAAGATGCATGCCCAAACCTGAGCCACCTTGTCCGCGTTTTGTTGTTACGAAGGGGTCAAAAATACGTTTTCGTATTTCCGCGGGGATTCCCTGTCCGTTGTCCCGGTATACAATTTTAAGCGTCTGGACTGAAATCAAATCAGCCTCGATATCAATAGTTCCGCTGTCCACGTCTTCAAAGCCATGCACTACGGAGTTGATGATCAGATTGATCAAAACTTGATTGATCGGGCCAGCCTTTGTTTCAACGATTAAGGTAGGGTCGCATTTTACGTTGATATTATGCCGATGTTTTTTTAATCGCGGCTTAAGTGACAATAGTATCTCATTAATTAGCTGTGAAACGCAAAAGGTTCGGACGCTTTCACTGCCCTGATCTACCGCAACTTGCTTAAAACTGGAAATAAGCTCGGCAGCGCGGTTTAAATTTCGGTAAATAATGTTCAGGTTTTCCTGACTCTCACTTAAAAAACGGTCTAACGAACTGGCCTTAAGCGTTTTGGCGTCAAAATCTTTTTGCACCTGGGCCAGCCGGTCTAGGATCATAGTGGATGCGGTTACCCCTAAGCCGATAGGGGTATTTACCTCGTGCGCTACCCCGGCCACCATATCGCCCAGGGAGGCCATTTTTTCGTTTTCAATAATCTGGCGCTGATATTGGTGTAGTTTTTCCAGCGTATTGATAAGTTCATGGTTGGCATCTTTTAGAGCCAGCGTACGCTGGTTGACCATTTCTTCCAGACTGCTGTTCAGCTCCCGGTGTTGCTGTTCGGTGACCCGTTGCTTTTGGACATAATCCTGCATCCGTTCCAGTAAAATATTTACCGCATCACCTAACATGTTCAGTTCGGTTACATTGCCAATACTTACGCGGGCCGAATAATCTTTTTGGCGTGCCGTACGGCGCAAATATTCAGCCAATGACTCAATCGGGCCCACCAATATGTGTTGTAAACGCAATGCCAGCACAAAGGTCAGTATCATCATGACAAACATAACGCCTAAATTAAGCAATATAGACTGACCGACCAGCTGATTAAACTTAGCCGCTGATGCACTAACATAAATATAGCCTACATATTGGCTGTCATACACTACCTGCCGAGATACCTCGACGGTGTTGTCGTTAATGACTGGTTTATCAAGCAGGTTAAGCTCGGGCTGGCTAAAGGTGGCGGTGGTGGTACCGTTTTTATTGTAACTGGCAAGAAAGCTCAGCGCGTTGTCCTGATAGGGGTTGTACCAGTAGGCGTGTACATGCTTAACCATAGCCGCCTTGCGGGCGCTATCAAGCGTGGCTGCCGTAGCTTCTACATCACCTAGGGCAATGTTCTGGCGGGCGTTATCGGCTATTACCTCGGCCAGCATTATCACGGTATCTTCCAAGTCGGTGCGGTAAGAGGAAATTTGCAGGTACATAGATAAGCCGGAAGAAAGTACCAGCGTGATGGTAGCGATGGCCATAATGACCCAAAGAAACAGGCTGCGTATAGATAGCCGGGCCGCTGAATCTGTCATGCGATAGGGTTACCGTATTTGATAGTAAGCAGTGTCCATAGTGGAATGCCCTGCACGGGCTACATGCGTAGTACTTCAGCGTACGGGCCTCTTATGTGAGGCCGCACGCTGCTGATGCTATTGCTCAGCCAGCATTTGCTGGTATAAGGCCAGATAATGTTTAGCAGCGCTTTGCCAGGTGAAACGAGTACGCATTCCACGCTGCTGCATTTCACGAAAACGCACCGGATGCTCATAATAGAATAGCAGGGCACGGCGTATACAGGCTAATAACCCTTCCGGCGAAGGTAGAGTAAACACAAATCCGCTGGCCTGGGCCGGAGCGTCTTTTGGATCGATAACCGTATCTTTAAGCCCGCCCACAGCCCGCACTACCGGAATAGTGCCATAAGCCAGACTGTACATCTGATTCAGCCCGCACGGTTCAAATTGCGACGGCATCAAAAAGAAGTCGGCTCCCGCTTCCACCAAGTGAGCATGCTCGCTACTGAAACCATTGATAAAAGCAAACTGGTCTGGATGATTTTGCGCATATTCGCCCAAATCCATACAGACTTCAGGATCGCCGGTGCCCACAATGACTAACTGTACATTGTGGTCCATCAGCTCATCCAAAATAGGCAGCAAGTAACCAAACCCTTTTTGTTCCGTCAACCGGCATACCATTCCCAACAAGGGGGTAGCTGGCTTATCGGGTAATCCTGATTTCAGCTGTAATGCTTGCTTACAGTGGCGCTTAGGATGCAAGTTCTCAACATCGTAATTTTCGGGTAAAAACGCATCGGTGGCCGGATTCCATTGGGTATAGTCACAGCCATTTAAAATGCCTACCAGATCATGTTGGCGGGTCACCAGTCGGTCATGTAAACCATGGCTACCCAAATCAGTTAACAGTTCCTGGGCATAGTTGGGGCTAACGGTGGTGATTTTGTCGGCAAACTCAATACCGGTTTGCAGCATGTTAATGTAGCCACCATGGACTTGCGATAGTATTGCGGGGTGGTGTCGTAAATAGGGAATATCTTCGAGCTTATTCACGCCCTGAAAAGCGGCATTATGTATAGTGAACACCGACTTTACATCAGTAAAATCACCGCTGCGGTCCGTTTTAAGTAAAAACGGTAGCATTGCTGTGTGCCAGTCGTGGCAATGGAGAATATCTGGCTGTAACGCCAGCGCCTGCATTACCATAATACTGGCGCCACAGAAAAAGCTGAAACGTTCGCCATTATCGGGGAACGCCTCGTACGTGCTGCTGTATAAGCCATCACGGTCGAAATAAGCCGGATAATCCACAAAGTAGATGTCAATATCGTTCCAGCTTAGCTGGCGAATATCGAAATGATAGACATTACTTTCGGCAAACAAAGTTTGTTGAGTGCAGGCCGAAGCAAGCTTAAACTGCTGAGCAATACTGCGGTAATAAGGCATGATAATGCCCACGTCGTGACCCGCTTCTTTAAGCGCCAGCGGCAGGGCTTTACCCACATCTGCCAGGCCACCCGTTTTCACCAGCTCTTCAACTTCTGATATAGCAAAGATAATCTTCACAACGAGAAACCTCTACAATAAATCATTTTCATGCCAACGAATTGTGTTGTTCTGCATGTTTGAACCGCCGGTTGCCCTACGGTGAGTATGTACCTGCCGCCCGCTTATGCTCTTTGCATCCTAACGTAAGCCGTCAGGGTAGCGCCAAATACACCGAAAATTGCGTGGTCTGCGCCAGCGGCCGTACCTGAGTAAATTGTTCAGCTAACAGACCTGGGTAGGGGAGAAAGCGATTAGCTACCATATACAAAGTGCCGGACTTTTCCAATACACGTCTGCTGTCGCTGATAAATCGTTTAGTCACACTATAGTCTGTTTTTACGCCGGTATGAAATGGTGGATTGGTCACAATATGATTAAACCGGGTATTTACACCGTGCAATCCATTAGCCGCAATCAGCTGACCGGTTTGGTCATTAGCCGCCATGGTGCGAGCGGCGCAATAAAGGGCCAGCGCGCTCACATCAAGCATGGTGACATTCAGGTGTGGGTATTGTTTGGTTAAAAATGTACCAATTACGCCTGCGCCACAGGCAAAATCCAGCACATTATTGCGTAACGAGGAAGGCAGCTTTGCTAACAGTAAGTGGGTGCCTTTATCTAACTCGGCGTGGCTGAATACGCCAGGCATGGAAACCACATTCCACTCGCACCCGTCCACGGTATAAGTGTGCTGCTCAAGCCAATCAACTGGATTAAACCCGACATTGTGGTTAACGTGTGTCGTAAGCAGGCTACAGTGACGTGCCGAGTCAACCTTTTCAGTTGAGCCGTACTTATCGGTTAGTTTAGCCGCGCTTTTTATACCGCCTTTGTTCTCGCCAACCAAGTGGATACGTCCTTCAGGTAGCAGTACACTACCTGCCATTTGTAATAGCAGGGACAAATGGGCCTTGGCTTTAGGCATGTATATCAAAATGTCGGTAAACCGCGGCGCGCCAGTAACGAACGGCGAAAACACATGCGTATGCTGGCTAACCGTTTGGGTAAGTTCAAACCCTGTGGCGTGCTGAACAATATCCCGGCTATCAAAGGTATGCGAGGTGGTTATTTTGGCACTTTCACAGAAAATATCGAAATACTGATGCAATACCGTGAGCGGGCGATGGGCCAGCTGGTCAGTAAAATAGGCATCTGCCGGATTAACGATTAACCAATCGCCCTGTTCAAACAGGTCGAGATTGCGTTCCAGTAACTGGCTTTGAGCACTTAGCATTATTCAGTCCGTTGGTAAATAAGATCCCATACACCATGGCCCAGCTTCTGGCCGCGCACTTCAAATTTAGTGATAGGGCGATAATCAGGTCGGGGAACATAGTCGCCATCCTGGGCGGTGTTCTGGTAACCTGCGGCGGCATTCATCACTTCAGCCATATACTGAGCGTAATTTTCCCAGTCTGTCGCCATATGAAAATGGCCACCTATGGCCAGCTTGCTGCGTACGGTTTGGGCAAAGTCAGCCTGCACTATGCGACGTTTATGGTGACGCTTTTTATGCCAGGGATCAGGGAAGTACAATTGTAAGCGGCTGAGGCTTTCCGGAGCCAGCATATTATTAAGCACTTCAACCGCATCATGTTCCATCACCCGCAAGTTAGTCAGGCCACGTTCACCGGCTTCAGATAACGCTGCACCCACCCCAGGGCGGTGAACCTCAATACCAATAAAATCCTGGTCCGGGGCATTCGCTGCCATTTCAACCAATGACTTACCCATACCAAATCCGATTTCCAGGACTACTGGCGCGCGGCGTCCAAATACCTGTTCCAGGTCCAGCAATTCGCCGCTGTACTCGATACCCATTGTGGGCCAGAAGTCTTCTAGCGCTTTAGCCTGGCCTTTGGTCAGGCGACCTTCACGCTTAACAAAGCTTTTTACCTTGCTGATGTACACACCCGCGGCAGCAGCTTCCTGTTCGTTTTTGTATTGACCCATAATGAACGCAACTTGGCTAATATAAATAATTGGCCGCATTATCCAAACCTGACACAAACAATGCAAGACTTAGCATAGACAACCCGACATGGAATCCGTGTAAACGGCTGTACGTAACGTTTTCTCAGGCAGTCAGAATTTGCTTAAGGTAACCGGCCATATCTTCCGGGCGTTCCAACAGCATCATATGAGCGGCATCTTCCACGCTATACAATGTGCAGTTATGCAAGTTAGGTGCAATCGCACTTAGTAAGTCATAACGGGCGATAGCGTCCTGGCGTGCGGCGATGAGGTTTACCGCAAAACTGGCTTGTCTGAGCTCAGGCACCATATCAGGACGAGGCGTAGTGCTTTGGGTGTGCGCCAGCAAGGTACTTGCGCCTAAGTCGTCAGCCATTTGGGTCATAACACCGGCAACCTGGGGGGCCTCAATAAAATCAGGGTGAACAAAACGGTTAATATAGGCCGGGTTCTGGGGAGTAAACTGGCCCTTGTTGAGCATAGTTACCAGCTGACTTCGCTGTTTTATCTCCTGACTACCCAAGCCTTCAGGGTTGTATCCAATCAGTGTCAGCGAGGCTACTTTTTCAGGATACCTGAGGGCCCACAGTGCCGCAATATAGCCGCCCATGGAATACCCTACCAGGTGTACTTTTTGTTGGTTATCTGCCCGGTCGCCGGTAAGTGCCAGCATATCGTCAAGGCTAGTGGCCCATTGCAGCGGAACATAACGCCGGTCGGTTAGCGGCAATAAACGCCATACCGGCAGCCATATCCGTTCATCACATAAAGTACCTGGTAAAAATAAAACTGGTGCGTGAGTCACGCGCCCTCCGTTATTCCTGACACATTTGGCAGGCATGATATCATAGCCGCCTGCTTTTAAGACTTTACAGATACGCTTTAATGACAGTGACATTCGCTAACAAAGTGCTGGCCTGGTATGACAGGCACGGCCGTAAACATTTGCCATGGCAGCAAAATACAACACCCTACCGGGTGTGGATTTCAGAAATTATGCTCCAGCAAACTCAGGTGACTACCGTCATTCCTTACTACGAGCGCTTTATGCAGCGTTTTGCTGACATTCAAACCCTCGCTGCCGCGCCGGTAGATGATGTATTGCACCATTGGACAGGGCTTGGCTACTATGCCCGGGCGCGTAATCTACACAAAGCGGCTAAGCAGATTATGACCCAGTACAATGGAGAGTTTCCACAAAGCTTAGATGAGGTCACCAGCCTACCGGGGATCGGGCGTTCAACGGCGGGGGCCATATTGTCGCTCGCCTGTGGTCAACGTCATGCCATTTTAGATGGCAATGTTAAACGGGTACTAGCCCGCTACTACGCCATCAGCGGCTGGCCAGGCCAAAAAGCCGTTGAAAGCACCTTATGGGACTATGCCGCCGCCAATACGCCCGACCAACGTTGCCATCACTATACCCAGGCTATGATGGACTTAGGCGCAATGGTCTGCACCCGTAGCAAACCTGATTGCGACGCGTGCCCGCTGCAAGAGGGCTGCCTGGCTTACGCCCAGGGCCGGCAAAGTGAGTTTCCCGGGAAAAAGCCGAAAAAGATACTGCCGGTTAAACAGGTCAATATGATAGTGATTCTGGCTGCGGGCCAGTTATATCTGATTCAGCGCCCGCCCACCGGGTTATGGGGCGGCTTATATGGCTTCATCGAAACCGAGAACAACGCCACGGCTATTGCTCAGCAATGGCAGTTGACAGGGTATACCGTGCAAACGTTGGAAGCGTTCCGGCATACCTTTAGCCATTTTCATCTGGATATTTCGCCTCAGGTGATAATAACCGATAGAATACCGGCCAGTCAGGTAGAAGAAAGTCGTACTGCGAAGTGGTTTCATTTGTATGAACCTATTGAAGTTGGACTGGCCGCACCCACCACTAAGATAATTGATCAAATTCAGCGTATGCTGTGATTTGCTAACCGAAAAAATTAAGAAGGAATGCGCCATGAGCAGAACTGTACATTGCCAGCGTTTAGATAAAGAAGCCGAAGGCCTCGATTTTCAGTTATACCCTGGAGAGCTGGGCAAACGAATTTATGACAATATTTCTAAAGAAGCGTGGGCCGACTGGCAAAAAAAGCAAACAATGTTGATTAACGAAAATAAGCTTAATATGATGGAGCCTAATGCGCGTAAGTTTTTAGAAGAAAAAATGACAGCGTATTTATTTGAAGGCCAGGAACCGTCGATCGAAGGTTATGTTCCGCCTGAAAAATAAGCAACTTAGCGTTATTTGAACAGAATCTGTGCAAACAGAAAAAACTTTTAAAAAAACGGTTGACTTGAAGCCCGGAAATCCGTTTAATGCACACCCACAGCGAGACAGGCAGTAAACGCCCAAACGCTAAAAGATTTTGCCTCGATAGCTCAGTTGGTAGAGCAGCGGATTGAAAATCCGCGTGTCCCTGGTTCGATCCCGGGTCGAGGCACCATTATTCAACAGGCCCTGCAAGCAATTGCGGGGCTTTTTGTATCTGCCAGCCAGTCCCGAGTTTCCAAATAAATCCGGTTTCCAAAAACTATTTAGAAGGCTTTACCTGTACTAGCTCAGACCTGATCTGACAGTTACCCGTTTCACGGTGCCAGTGTCAGATTAGCTTTGAGCTAAGTTCTTCTCAGCCCAAATCTGCTTCCCATCGGTTAATGTTTCCATTGGCGTTCTGCCGCAGCACATTTTGCCCTGATGAGTCCTTCCATTGTTGTAGTATTCCAGCCACTCGTCCAGATCTTTCTGTAATGCTTCCAGCGAGTCATAGAGCTTTTTGCGGAAGGTGACCTGATAGAATTCATTCAGGATGGTTTTGTGGAATCGCTCACAGATCCCATTGGTTTGCGGATGTCGCGCCTTGGTTTTTGTGTGGTCGATATCGTTGATGGCTAAGTAGAGCTGATAATCATGCTGTTCCACTTTGCCACAATATTCTGTGCCCCTGTCTGTCAGAATCCGCAGCATGGGCAGCTCCTGAGCCTCAAAGAACGGCAACACTCTGTCGTTGAGGATGTCGGCCGAGGTGATTGGCGTTTTGGTCGTGTAGAGCTTGGCGAACGCAATTTTACTGTAGGTATCAACGAAGGTTTGCTGGTAAATGCGGCCGACACCTTTGAGGTTGCCGACGTAGAAGGTATCTTGCGAGCCTAGATAGCCGGGATGGTGTGTTTCAATCTCACCGCAGGCCTCATCATCCTGCTTTTTCTTCTCAAGCGCGGCAACCTGCTCATCGGTCAAAATGATGCCTTCGCTTTCAACTTTGGCTTCCAGTGCGGCAAGTCGCTTTTTGAAGTTTTCCAGATTATGTCTGAGCCATATCGAGCGAACACCGCTGCCTGAAACGAACACGCCTGCTTTACGCAGCTCATTACTTGTTCTGGCTTGACCGTGAGCGGGAAACTCAATGGCGTGAGCTATGACAGCTTGTTCGGTCTGCTCATCGACCCTGTTCTTGAGATTAGGTGTGCGTCTTGAACGGTTAATCAGCGAATCAACACCGCCTTCTTCAACCAACTCCTGATACCGATAAAACGTGTCACGAGACACGCCCATCACTTTGCAGGCCTTCGATACATTGCCCAGCTCTTCAGCCAGATTTAACAGTCCTGCTTTGTGTTTGATGATTGGATTGCTAGTATGCAACATGAGAGTTACCTATTTTGTTTTGATTAAAGATTCGACACCTTTATCAAAACGGGTAACTCTCATCTTTTCAAGAAGAAGTGTCAGATTAAGTCGAGACTAATTCACTTTACCTTAATTGGTAACAATCTATAGTTTCGGATAGTTGTTTTAACACTTTCATGGCCTAAGAGCAATTGTGCATGCTCAAGCTCTACGTCACTCGCCGTTTTCTTACGAATATCACGTTCTTGAAACCTTTCTGATAAAAGTTCTCTATCTAGCGCTTTAACCATCAAGTTATGCCAAATGCTGCGAAATCCATCGCCAGTGTATGGTTGCCCTTTTCTGTTACTGAACAAGTAGAGACTTTTTACCTTTCCAGGTAGTTGCTGAATTTTATCAAGCGTTGCTCTAAGTTGATCAGACCACTCGAACAAGTATTTTTTACCAGTACGCTTTTCAGTTTTACTCATACCGGTAAGTAATCCATCTTCAATAAATGAGTCGAACCGAAGCGACAACATATCTGTTTGTCTCAACCCTGTTAGGCTTTTCAGGTCGATATAGAGTGACAGCCACTCAGGTACAATGCTTTTAAAGGCCAGTAGTTCATCGTCAGTGACATATCTATGTCTAGGGCGTTCTGGGTTTCTTTCTACGTCTCTGCAAGGATTGCTCTCTACGAGCCCCCAGCGCATCGCTTTCTTAAACATATGAGATAGTAGTGCTACCTCTCTATTTACGCGTACAGGCGCTGTCTGGCTGCGAAAATCCATATATTCGTATATCACTACAGGTGTAACATCTTTAGGATACATTTCCCCAAATGCTGCTCGAAGCAATCTAGCTTCTTGTATTTCGCCTTTATATGTTGATTCTGCCTTGGTCGGCGAGATTTCAATCATATAGCGGTCAATAAGCTCTCCCATTGTTTTTATTGAGGTCTGCGAAGGTACTAACCTATGATACTCAGCTATGGCCGATGTCAGGGATTTGCCAAGGTTTAGCCACTTACTGTCTTTATTAACAAGGTAATAGGTTCCTTTATGAAGATACATTCGTTCTGGTAGATGAGTACTACTTTTTCTTTTTCTACCCATTAATTGCCTCCTTTTGCTTTTCGAAGTGATTCTAAGTTTATAGATTTACTTCTTTTCCTTGGCAATTTAGCTCCTGATAGAGTGTCTTCGATAGCAGAGCGCAAGACGACAGGCGAACCAAGCCTGTTTACCTCAAAGGGTATTCCGAAGTTTGATAGTTGCTTTATTTGTAGTGATTTTTTCTTGAAACCTGTGAGTTCCTGAAGCTCATCGCGAGATACAAAAAGGCTCATTGGACTCTCCATCTATTGTTAATGGAGAGATTGTGAAGGAGAAAAAAATTAATTTCTTGAAAAAGCACCCCCTAATTCAAGGGGGTTTTTTATTTTAGTTAAATAACTGAATATATGAGGTTTTTGTTTTCTTTATTTCAGGTTCTTTTTTCGTTTTTTTGGAGACTTTGAGTTAATTTTTTGGCGAAGCTGAGTCAATTGCTCTTATCGGGCGTAATTGAAGAATAGGCTGTTTAGCTATCTTTTAATTGCTATCATTTCATATATTCGCTGAAAGTCTTTCTCAAAGCGTAGTTTGTCTTCAGGTATAGAAGCGAGATAATAATTTAGTGCATTACGAGCGTTTTGACCCCAAGCACCAGTATCTAACTGTTGGTTATACCATTCCTTTGCTTTATTTCTACAATTATTAATCTCAGCTAATGAAAAATTTCTAAAACAAACTTGTTTTGAGTAATGCGGAACCTTTTCTTCCCAGAATGGGCTTGTATCGGACAATCCATCCAAAAAGTTTGCTAAAAGCGCTTCTGGTCTTACATTACCTGGCAGACAGATATAATTTTTTAACTTAGCTTTAGCAACATCGTTGGAAGCATCTCCATCCAAAACAACTATTGAGTTTGGTAGTGAAAAGCTTGGGACTTTTTTTATTCCGAGCTGAATTAGGTTTGCACAACCAAGGTTAATATCTGGGAAAAATAGGTTCTTAAATTTTTGTTTTAATATCGCCTTTATAAAATGAACACACTCTTTATCCTCAGTATATATAGTCGTTTTAGGGATATTCGACTTTTTACCACTAGCAACATTTAAGTTATGGGTAATTCGATCAAATGTAGGGCTTTCTTCCGCGACTACTTGGCCATCAACTTTTTTTAAGTAAACGGTATTGAACTGTGAGCTCCTTCCTTTAACACTTTTCAGTTCTGAAATTTTTTCGAGGAGATGTAGTGAGTGTGTAGTGGCGATGAGCTGTATATTGTTCTTTTTACATAGGGAACTTAGTATCTCAAGCAACATTATCTGGGATGCTGGATAGAGTGTTGCGTCAATTTCATCTATAGCAAGAATTCCTCCTTTAAATTTGTCAGGATATTTGGCTTTCAACCTCTGAAATGAAATTATAGCAAGAAGAATTCTACCTAAGTTATCTTGGCCTGCTGAATTTGAGTTCCAATCATAATAATTAGTAGTTACACCCAGTGTATTTTTATTATTACTTTCAAGATAACTGATAGACTCTAGAGTGTCTCGAGTGAGCAAAATCTTGTTGTAGGTTTTTGAAAACCAATCTATTTCTTCATTTGATAACTGAATATCTCTTAGCTGAACGTTACCCGCTTCAGCTATTGGAATAAGACGCTTTAAACTTAGAAATATCACAGGTAATTGAATGTACCCACTTCCAGCATCACGTTTTCCTTTCTGCCAAAACCTAATCGATTCTTTTTCTTTAGATTTCCGAGGAATACTTTCAATTGCAAATCCCCCGTCTTCATCAACATCCGGATGTATATCTTTATTATTCAAGTAAAGTGTCCAGTTATGCTCACCAGCCAAGTCAAGGTTTGGTGATAATCTGAATTTATCTTGAAAAGCTGAACGGAATGAGCCACCGGTAAGGGGGTGCTCCTGAGAGAAAGGATGTCCGTTTTGTGGTATCGTAAATGTTTGAGTAAGTATACCTAGAAGGGTAGTTTTCTGAGTACCATTTTGCCCTGCAATAAGAGTAATGTAGCCTCCAATCGAAAATTCAACGTCCCTAAAACCTCGAAATTTACTTATTTTTACACGATTTATAATCATTTATTTCTACTTCCAATGTAAGCTCTATGGCTGGCTTTAATTGTTCTTACGTGACATTTTGGCCTTTTGGCGATTTATTCTCTCTACTTCCCTGAATGTTATGTCAGGCTTGAATTCCGTCCTACTCAATAAAGGTGAGTGTATTATTAGTTCAGAACCCTTTCGTTTAGTCTGCGCCGTATATGTTAGACCAAATGATTCGGGTTGGTATTCAGAATAAATGCCATAAATTTCAGGTGTTTCGTCATAAGTGACGATCCAAGGATGAGTAATTCTTTTTATGCTTTCGTACAACCTGTAATGGTCGTCATGTTCAAAAAAATTCTGATATAGCCCTTTTCCCTTAACATAGTATGGAGGGTCGATATTTATAAAAGCTTGGCCTTCAATATCTGGAATATGCTCGTCTATGAACTGTGTGGCATCTAAATTAGAAAGACGAACATCATTTCTACGGTCAGCTATTGCTTTAATTTGCGAAATTAGTGCCTCTTTGTTGAAACGACAGTCAAGCTTGTAGTTTCCATCTTGACCCAAGCCACCAATAACTCCTGCTTTAATTATTCCAGAACGGTTAGTTCTATTTAGAAAGAAGGTAGCAAAACCGAGCTTTAAATATTCGTCAGTTTTTCTTCTGTATACATCACGCTGTTTCAACCATTCTTCAATTGTTACGGGGGTGTCTTCTATTAACTCGCAAAGCTCGTTTGTTTTGTATAGGACAGAATACCAAAATGCGTGGATAGCAGGATCGATGTCGTTAATGTAAACTTTACGGACGTGATTATTTAACAGGAGGTACCACGCTATGGCACATCCGCCTGCAAATGGCTCGACATAGGCTGCACCCTCCATTCCGTTGAGTTTGATTGTTTCTAGTATATACGCGGTTAATTTTGATTTTCCGCCTGGGTATCTCAACGGTGAAAACGACATCAAATTTCCTTCAAGTTTATCAGGACCAAAAATAACGGGCTAAGCATATCCCAAAAGCGGTTTAGGAACTGCGGTTCTATTTTGTGAATTTTAGTACCATGAATATATTCGTTAAGCGTATTTAAACTAAAATCGTTACTAGTTTGTAGCAGCTGTTCAATTATTTTGTTTGATTCTCGGTCATCAATATATTGTCCCTTTAAAGTAATAAGTTTCTGACTCAGCGTTACCTCGTGATAACCCTTTTTTAGATCCTTAGATATACTTTCTTTTAAGTCACTAACAAAAACAAATTCGTCTACAGCAAGCTCCAAAAATACTCTTATAGATGCCGCGGCTACATTTGGGTAATTATAAATTGGTAATTTTTGAAGTTCCTTAAAAAGAGCCTTAAGCTTGTAGCTTCGAGTTGATATTTCATGATATCTATCAGTGAACTGACGTCGTTTCGGGTTACCTTTCAAATTGCGGTTTAATACTTTCTCATCTCGAGATGTGGTTTCATTGTCTTTGATTCTGACAGGTGGTTTGTAGTCTTCAGATGGTTGGCTTGGGGTCTTTCCTTGCTCTTTAACCTTATGAACCACAGGTAGGCAATCAAATATTTCTTGAAATTTAGCATCGATAGTTCGTGTATTTACGAGATACCCTAATTCATTCTCTTTGTTTAACATCAATTTCAGAAGCTTCGCGTAAGCTTTATAAAAGCTATCCGCATCTGCATTTATAAATACACCGTCTTCTTTAAATTCTATAAACCAAGCTTCTCTTACTTGACTATTGCCAAACCAACGCTCCAAAACCGTCATACTAATTCTGTGACTATAAACCTGTTCTTTTTCTTCAGTAGTAAGAAAGGTTGTAACTTCATTTCGAGCGGCAATATCTCGTAACTTAACATATCTCAAGGCTTCGACGATAGTAGCTCGTTTGAAGCCTGTAATACTTGCAGTTTCGTCTATATCTTGTCCCACTGAATCATAAGCATTGATAATGAACCGTTGCTGCTGTAATCGTTGCCACCGAACTTGCGTACTTGCAGCTGAATGACGCTGGAGAATATACCACCTCGCGTCCTCGTATGAAGGAGCAAGACATACCTTAATTTTTTCTATACTTTCGCGATTAATTGTTCTTGATAGATTTACAACAGTTTTTCGTATTGACATCGGTGCTTTTTCAGGAGAACGAAGAAGTTTGAGAGCCATTACTCTTCTGTTGCCTTCTGCTACTATAAAATTCTTAGTTTCCTGATCTTGCCAAACTACAATTGGGTCAAACGATAAAA
The DNA here is from genome assembly GCF_003429285.1 of Salinimonas sediminis. Lineage (NCBI taxonomy): Bacteria > Pseudomonadati > Pseudomonadota > Gammaproteobacteria > Alteromonadales > Alteromonadaceae > Salinimonas > Salinimonas sediminis. The sequence continues at coordinate 4,118,442 of NZ_CP031769.1, read as the reverse complement.
AGCCCCGGCTTGCAATTGATCTAAGTAAACTGAGAAAATTCTGCTCATCATTTGCATCACTTATAAGCTCTTCAACATAATCTTTTAAGGTAACAAGTTTACTTGAGGCGTCTAGTCTTGGATTTTCGCTCCAAAGTTTTAAGTTATCAACAGAGCGAATTACACGATTATCCCACCACTTGTCTACTTTTCGTTCCATAAATTTTCCATTTAAATGTGTTGTATTCCATAATCACTTTAAAAGTTTACTAAGAGCAACATAGCTCGCGAAATGTGTATGTTAACTAGATCTCGCCAAAGCTTTGTTTAATGTAGGTCTACTCACCTTAAAATGTTTAGCAACTTCTGTCTTCGTTATTCTGGCGTCTAGTAGCATTGCACGAGCTTTCTTTACATCTTGTTTTGACAACTTGTTTTTCCGTCCACCTTTTCTGCCTCTAGCACGAGCAGCTTCGAGGCCTATTTTAGTTCGCTCTGATATCAACTTTCGTTCAAACTGAGCTATTGAGCCAATCATGTGGAACGCTAACTCACCGATTGCAGTTGTTGTATCAATATTTTCGGTAAGGCTAATAAATTGTATCTCAGCAGATTTAAAACTATCCAACAATGACATCAAGTCTTTCAAACTACGTCCCAATCTATCTAGCCTTTGAACTATTACAACATCACCAGCCCTGGCTGCATTTAGAAGGAGGCTAAGTTGCGGTCGGTCCTTAGATTGACCACTGCAACACTCTTGGAAAATACGTTCACAACCGGCAGCAATCAAAGCATCGACTTGTGACGCTTTTGACTGGTCATCCGTACTGACTCTCGCATAGCCTAATTTCATATTTAATGTAAAAGAAAGGAGCTTTTTATTTGCTTTGTTTTATTTACGCATAAGTTTACGCTAAAAGTAAAATAAATACGACATTATGCGATTGTGTCCATTTAAAAATAAAACGTTCGTTTTTTTTACGCTTCATCGCGCAAAGCCTTCAAATGGCAAAGTTGTCTATGCTTTCAAAATTAGGCATGCCTAATTTTAATGTGACAGTGTCACAGGAGGTGCTATGCTCTGTGACACTGTCACAAACTAGGATGCACATGCGCTTTTCTATAACGACCGAAAACAATAAAGACGTCTGGACTTATATATTCAATAAGCTTCAGAACGACTCACACTACCTCTTCTTTGATGATTTAAAAAAAGAAGATGAAGCAAAGGCCTTGTTCCGATCTATAAACTTTAACGATGAATCAGCAGCCAAAGAACTGGATACCTGGTGCAAAAATTACCTTCAAGACAGACAACTCAACTCACTAAGAGCTGCCCTACGAAAAAAGAGATCAAGACGTAATAAAGATGTTCTTTCCATCGAACTTGATGGGGACGTCTATAGTGACCTTAAAGATCTTGCAGTAGCTGAAGATATGACCTTAAAAGATTACCTGGCAATGCTCATACAGGACCGCTACCACGAGGTAAAACCTCCCGTTGCAAATCGAGCAAAGCAACGTAAAAAATGCTAGGTGTGACTATGTCACATCTCCCCCTCTTTTCGCTTCCCCCAGTATAAATTTAACACCTTGCCATCGGGCAACCCCCCCTTTAGGAAAAGGGCATCAGGAGCAATTGCCCTTTTCATAGCGCCTTCACCGCTTTGCGGCTAGGCGCTAAAGGCCGTCCACTCGCGGACGCTGTGTAAGACTCGTAAACTCGTCTGTACACAGCGTCCGTAGCGGATTGTAGCGTTATCGCGCATATTTTTACACGCACAGAATCGAGCCTTGCCAAAGGGTGGGGGTTGCCCTATTATTAATCATGATATAACCGAGAGCTTTCTGTTCCGGATTCAAAAAAAACAGGCGCTTTTTGAGCTGCCTTCAACACGTCACGAAGACCCACACTAAAGATTTAATATTCTATAAATCATGCCGCGCTGCATTTTTTGCGATCTTAAAAAATCGGCGCTTTCAAGCTGCCGTTTGCACGTAATGAGGATTTTGGCGAGATCAGTCCGAGCCTGACGCTATGCGTCGAACTGGGGCGAAACGGCCTAGGTGATATTTATCATCTGGGACCGCGTCCACTCAATGAGTGGATGATTTTCTAACAACTCATTATAGGTAAAATATGATTGAAAAATTTGATGTTCAAAATGAGACAGTGAAGGCAAAGCAGTTTACCAAAGCAATTAGAAAACCGAGATTTTATCGTTCGCGCTTAGACGACTATTCAGATACCCTCATTGCACTTCATCGAGCGGGGAATACAACAGCCCAAATTCATCGCTTTCTAGTCAAACAAATGAAAGTGAACGTTGCATGGTCTACGGTGTATCGCTGGGTGAAAAAGAATGGCTAGATTCAGGAAAAGCCCCCTCAGCCCTCAAAAATCGGAAAGTGTTGCACAGAAACAAGCTGTAAGAGTTATGGCTAGTATGCAAGGTCGAAATAAGCCGATTAAATCTGTAGGCACAGCCCGAGGTTACACCAACTGCCTTAAGAAAGTTGCCCGTTACGTTAATCAATAATTTAACATCAGCCTAAGAGAGCTTACTCCCGAGCAGGCTAAACAATACCTTGATGTTCGTTCTGAAGAAGTGGGGCAAAAAACACTGGATCAGGAGCGTCAAGCTATTCAGGCAATGATGCTTAACGTAACCAGAGCGCTAGATATTACCGATAAGAATGCTCGTCTATCTTTCGTCAAATCGACTAAAGGTGAGATCGAAAAAGGCAGAGCATATACCAGCCAACAAGTATCGATGATCGTTTCAGCACAATCTGCAAAACACGCTATAGCGACCCAAATAGCTTACGCAGCAGGATTGCGAGCTCATGAGCTTTACACGCTCAGGCCCCTTGAACGCAGAAAGGTTGAATATCGGCAGGAAAGAGAAGAAACAAAAAACACTTTATTTAATGCTCGCAACGGTATGCGCTACACAGTAGTAGGAAAAGGTGGATTGGAACGAGAAGTATTGATACCCGTTCATCTGGTTGAAAAACTCGAATCCCGCCGATTGGCTGAACCACAACAAGTAAAAGATAGGGGAGTATTTTATCATTCCCATTACAATATTGGCGGGGGTAATAATTGGTCCAGTAGCTTCTCTGCTGCATCTAAAAGAACATTGTTCCGTTCCAGTGGAGCGCATGGTGTAAGGCACAGTTACGCACAAGAAAGAATGAAGGAGCTTCAAAGAGCTGGGTTATCACGGAGTTTGGCGTATAAAACGGTATCTCATGAGCTCGGGCATTTGAGAGAGTCGATTACAGAAGTATATTTACGCTAAACTGATATATTATCCAATTTGGCATGCCAAATTGAAGCGCGAAAAGGTGGAATATTATGTGGCCAATAATTGTTAGTAACTTATTGATTTTATTGGTTGTAGCGTTTTGGTGGATGTTCTTTGAACACGCCAAAAAGTTGAGATGATAAAATCGAAGTTAACCGCTTCTTCTATGTTTCAGGCAACAAAAAACGCTGTTTTAACTACTTTTAACAGCGCCCAAGAATCTTTTAAGTCTATAATAGTTATACTAATTCTGTAGAATTTCTCATATTAATCTCTCCCGCTGTTTACAGCTCTAAAAACTGAAGTCGCTAAACTTCAGTGATAACGAGTATATACCCCGTTCCAGGAAGTAACAAGCTATCTTGTTGTGCCAGTGTCCAGGTTTTGAAGCCATCAGCTCGCTCCCCTCCAACTATGCTTCTACCAAAAGTTCCTAACCCACTGTTTACAAAATTTATTTTGTACCCATCGCTAATCTTTGCTGAAACTACAGCTCCTTTTATATATCGGCCGATTACAACATTAATGTAGGGTTCTTTTTTTAGACACTGCGTGTACTCTATAGTTCTTCTTACTCTGATCTTATTCTTAAAGTTCAATTTATAGGAAAGCTGATAGAGATTTGGGTTACTTGTATCCTTATTCATGAAACTTTGTGCATTATTTATTGGCGTATTGCCAATTTCTAGATCCTTTAATTCAACTTCAATATCATCGAAATCTGAAGTGAACTTTTGGATGAACTCTGGTGATTCACAAGTTGGATTTATTGTCACCTGTGCATCGAATGTATTCCTGATAACCATTTTTTCATCAGAGATTCGAATGTCGTAAGTGTGCTCATAATCTTCAAAATGATATTCCAACTCGTCATCAAAAAAAGCCTCGTTTATTTTAGATGTTGCAATTTCATATATGTCAGGTAATACATCTCTAAGGCGTGAATGTGTTAAAACATTCCATCGAGTTGCTACATCAACTATCTCACCTAGCTTTTTAGGATCATGAAAAACTTCAAAAATTTGCTTCTGAAAAATTTGAGTAAACTGAGCTGATTTCATTAGTGCTGCGAATACACCAGCACCTAACACTGCACTTGAAGCTTTAACGAGTATGTCGCCGATAATGTCAGCTGATTCATATTCTAGTTGTGTAATCAACACTCCAATTATTAGACAAAAAAAACCACCTAAAAGTAATATTAAAACTGTACCCGAACCAGCTGTCTTAAAGAATGTTGAATGAGTGTTAGTGACTATACTTTCCTTAGCCATGCTATTCCCTAATTTGAGTCAATTTTAGGTTATGATACATGTAGCTTAGCAAGATGACGTACAGAATTTCATGTTTTATTCTTGAAGCAATTTTCCTTAAATCCGATCATTAGTCGAGCCTATCTTTTCGCTGCGCTCCAAGATAGGCTCGACCTCCTGCTACCAAAAGGTTTCTGGATAGTCCGCCTTGCTCTCCACTATTGGTAGAACCGGCTAGGTTCTTGCCCCCCTTACGCGTTGGAGAGACACACCTATGACGAACTGCGCTTACTTTAATCCCCATCTGTTGACTAGATTGCCTCGCCGTTTTTTATGTGGTGGCCGTGGTTGGTTCCCCGTTGCCCACAAGTGTAAGTGCCTCTGAATTGCGAATTCAGAGTGTCGCGGTGCGCGTCGCACGCTGAGTCCTATGTAAGGATTCCCCGTTCGACTCAACACCGGGAACACTTCACCAACAACAACTTTCCAACATGAAGTGATACGTAAAATACGCAATGCCTGGTGCGTTTTTGCTGGGGCAAAAACGGGTCGACTTCGGCGGGCCTTTTCACTAGACAAAGGGATACCCCTCAGCTAGTATGAAGCTGAAATTTGATTGGTCGTCTTGCGAAAATCGACTGATATCTAAAACCCGAGTTGCAGCTCGGGTTTTTGCTTTTTAGCCCCAGTGAAAATTCATGCGATTAATTCCCCTTAAAATTTTTTCCAAAAACGCATAACAGGCTGATGGAGTTATGCGGTCTTCAGAGCATTTAAATGGGGATTTATTTGGAAGGCCTATGATTTAAAGTATATATAAATCAATGTTTTGCTTTGATCTTCAATTTTGGATTGAAAATCCGCGTGTCCCTGCGGTTGCACCACGCGTTACCATCCCGGGTCGAGGCACCATTATTCGAAGAGCCCTGAACAGAAATGTTCGGGGCTTTTTTGATCTGGCGTGTTGGTATTGCATTCGCACAATGCGCTGCCGTGCTCCTGACCTCCCCCCTGTGCTGGCGTCGTGCACTGTGACCCCGGCAGAAGCCGCTGGGGTTTAGCCTTCACCCTGGCAAAGAAACACTGTATTAGCGCAATAGCGTATCAATTTTAGCCAGCACCGTCTGTGCGTCGCATTCAGCCAATAGCGTTACTTTGTTCAGCGTAGTATTACGAAATATCTGGTGGTCCACCAATTCAGCAAAAATTCGCTTATCGGCTAAAAGCTCGGTGGCGAATGCGGTGATAGCGTTGGCGTGGCGCGCGGCCATGCTGTACAGCGCTTCAGCTAGCGGGTCGGTAAGCGGGTGTTTTGCCTTGGCTTGGCTCGCCACAAAGACTATCCAGGCGGCTACTACTGTACATAACATATCTATCGGTCGTGATGCAGCCAGGTTATCGCGCACCGTATCTAAAATGCGCGGAGACAGTTTTTTGCTGCCATCCCACGCTATTTGCGCTAACAAATGCCGTATGTGCGGGTTTTCAAAACGTTTAAGTATGGCTTGCGCATAGTGCTGTGGCGTTAAGTCTGCGTTCTCGGCAATGGTGGGTAAAATTTCCTGCTGCAATAACTGTTCAATATAGGCTTTTATCGTCGTATTGCTGATAGCGTCGAATACCGTTTCAAACCCAGCCAGGCTGCCGATATACGCCAGCGCAGAATGGCTGGCGTTAAGTATCCGCAGTTTGGCTTTTTCAAAAACCTGGACGTCATGGGTAAACACCACGCCGTATTTTTCCCATGCGGGGCGCGGCCCGCTGAAATTGTCCTCAATAACCCATTGGGTGAACGCTTCACGTTGCACCGGCCAGCTATCATGTAAGCCGGTAGCCTGTTGGGCGGTGGCTTCAAGGCCGCTATGGGAGGCCGGGGTAATACTGTCCACCATAGTATCGGGAAAGCATATTTGGGTATCTATCCATGTTGCCAGGGCGGGGTTCTGCTGTTGTGCGAAAGCCAGCACCGCAGCTTTAAGTTTTTCACCATTATGCGGCAAGTTGTCACAGCTGATAATGGTAAGTTCACTGCGCTTCTCTTCCATTCGCTGGGCTAATGCTGCGGTAAGTAACCCAATGGCGGAGCGGGGCGTCTGAGGATGGCTAAGATCATACTGAATATCGCTGTGGGATAAATCAAGGCAATCCTGGCTATCCAGGCAATAGCCCTTTTCCGTGATAGTTAGGCTGATAATACAGGTCTGGGCCGCACACATCCTAGCCATAACGGTTTGCCGATCGTCCTTTAACACCAGCACTTCTTTGAGGCTGCCGATAATACTTACTGCGGGCTCCCGGTCTACAATCATCAGGGTGTAAAGGTTGTCTTGGGGGGCGAGTGCTTGTTTCAGAGTATCGCTGCGCAATGATACCCCGCATATTTGCCAATTGCCGCCCTCGGCCAGCGCCTGTTCGGTATACACAGCTTGGTGGGCCCGGTGGAACGCGCCCGGCCCCAGGTGAACTATGCCAATTTCGGTGGTGTCCCGGTTGTACCCGGGCTGTTCTATAGCGGTGGGCAGGTGACTCAGCGTGCTCGGATGTAAAGTGGCCATATTTAATCCAACTTGTAGGCTTTTTTCGCCAGGTGATAGGTAAGCTGCTCGGCGATCGTGGTGGCTTCTGACTGACTGAGCCGGTGTTCGGCCACCAGTTGAGCGAGAAACCGGCAATCCATACGTCGGGCTACATCGTGGCGCGCCGGGATAGACAGGAACGCGCGGGTGTCGTCATTAAAGCCTACTGTATTGTAAAACCCAGCCGTTTCGGTTACCTGCTGGCGAAAGCGCAACATGCCTTCAGGACTATCATGAAACCACCAGGCGGGGCCTAATTTCAGGCAGGGATAATGGCCTGCCAAAGGTGCCAGCTCTCTGGCGTAAGTGGTTTCATCCAGGGTAAATAATATAATCTGCAGGTTGGGCTCGTTGCCGTATCTGCTTAGGAGCGGATGTAATGCATCAACATAATTAGTGGCGACAGGAATATCATGCCCTTTGTCACTCCCAAACTGGCTGAACAATTGGGTATTGTGGCTGCGATAACAGCCAGGATGAAGCTGCATTACCATGCCATCTTCCACACTCATACCGGCCATCTCGGTAAGCATCTGGGCCCGAAACAGGGCGTGGTCTGATGGCTGAGCATCGGGACCAATGACTTTGGCAAATAATACCTCACATTCACGTACCGATAAGTTTGCCGTGGCAGCGGTAGGGTGACCATGATCAGTGGCGGTCGCACCGTGTGCGCGAAACACGCTACGGCGTTGCCGCAATGCATTCAGGTAGCCTTTCCAGCAAGTTGTATCTTCGCCGGTCAATTCACCTAGCCGAATAATATTGGTGGCAAAGTCTGTGCGTGACGCATCAATCACATCGTCTGGTCTGAAGGTGGTAATGACCCGTTTATCCCACCCCGATTCTTTTAATGCGGCGTGTTGGGAGAGGGGATCAAGGGCACCTTCGGTGGTGGCAATAAGTTCTATGTTAAACCGGTCCATTAGCGCGCGGGGTTTAAATGCCGGTGTCGCCAACTGGGCAGTAATATGCTCGTAATAGTCTAGCGCATTGCCACTACACAACATGTCGGTTAAACCGAAGACATCATGAAATACAGTATCTAGCCATAACCTGGAAGGGGTAGCGGCAAACAAATAGTAGTGGTCTGCAAAAACCTGCCAGGCTTTTTTAGGATCCTGCTCGGTCGGGCCGCCGTCAATGCGGGCAATACCCAACGCTTCCAGCGACACTCCTTGGCTATACAACATTCTAAACACGTAGTGGTCTGGCGTAATGAGTAGCTCAGTCGCATTCGTAAAAGCATTATTTTGGGCAAACCAGCGTGGATCGGTATGCCCGTGAGGGCTGATAATAGGCATATTGCGCACTGACTCATACAGCTGCCTGGCGATATTTCGGGTCGTTTTATCCGTAGGAAATAACCTGTCTTCGTGCAGTAAAATGGGTGTCATACCTGCCCCTTTGGCCAATTTGGTAAGCGTTGAATACGGTGCAAAGTGCACTGAAAATTAGTTATGCCACCGGTGGCATGAGGGCATGATAGGGTGAGACTATTTTTCAATCAAGTGCAATCTGGCTTACCGGGGAGTGGAATTACGCACAATAAGTTGCGGGGTATAGGGAGTTTCTGATAGCGCGCTATCGGGCATTTCACTATCTGGCGCCGGTTCAATTTGGGCGATAAGCTTGCGCGCCGCCAGCGATGCCATTGCTGCTACCGGCCGGCGGACCGTGGTGAGCGAAGGCACTATTCGCGCGGCCAGCTGGTTATCGTCAAAACCCACTACCGAGACCCTATCAGGTACGGCAATATTCAAAGCATAAGCGGCGTTAATTACGCCCACAGCCATGTCGTCATTGTTGGCAAAAATTACCTGGGGAAGCGGGTTTTGTGTTAACAGTGCATGGCCGCACTCCAAGCCACTTTCATAGGTATTGTCGCCTTCAATAATCCATTGTGGCGCGATATCTATACCCAGTGAATGTAAGGTCTGAACAAAGCCCTCCAAGCGCTCAGTGGTGGAGGAATAATTGGCCGGGCCGGTAATGATGGCTATTTGTGTAAGCTGCACCGACACCAGATAGCGGGCGAGGGCTTGTAACGCGCCGCGATCATCCGACACTACCATATTAGCCGGCGTGTCCAGCGCAATCGAGGCCATCCGCACATAATGGTAGCCATGGGCGGTAAAAGCATCAAATAGCGCCTGGCATTCTGATACCGGGGGCAACACAATCACCCCATCTACATGGGAACGCTGTACAAACTGCACGCAGTTAGCCACATAGTTATCCGATTGTTTGGCGCAAGGATGCACAATTAACTCATAGCCTTTGTCGATACTGATATCCAATACACCACGCTGCACCTGATCGATATAATAGGTGCCGGAATTATCATAAATAATGCCTAACAGATAAGAACGATTAGCCGCCAGCCCCCGGGCCTTTTTATCCGGCGAAAAGCCGGCTTGCTGGATAATGGCAGCAATTTTTTCGCGGGTGGCTGGGTTGACGTTTACCGCGCCATTGATTACCCGGGAAACCGTCCGCTTTGAGACGCCCGCTTGTTTTGCTATGTCATTGATGGTGGGCCGTTTATGCATTCTTTAAACCTGTTTATTTCGTGTGGATGCCGATATTGAGGAGAGGAGATCACCGACGGTCGCCATATCGTCAGGGCGTTGGATTGCCTTTAAGCGATAGTCCTTTTTATAGCAAGGCGCGGAAATTTCCGTTATACAATTAATGGATTGAGCATGTAACCCTACGTTAGCTTGCATCGTCGAAAAATTCAGGATGACGGTCTTTAATATCGTCTATCACCTGTAAAATCAGGTGCAAATGGCTGCTCATGGCAAGTCGGGCTTGCGCCGGGTTACCTGCTTCGAGCGCCGCCACTATAGCGGTATGTTGTGCTAACACACTTTGATACTGGCCGCCCGATTCTTTCAGGCCCAGGTTACGCACCCGATCCATATGGGCTTTTTCGTATTGAATAAGGTTTGCGGCGCGCTGGTAGCCCGCGAAGTCAGCCAACGACTGATGAAACTCGTCATCTAATTGCTGAAAAAGCATCGCATCAAGTTGGTTGGCGGCCTGCTGCTGTTTATCGATTATCGTATAACAGTGGCGAATGAGTGTATCGGTCGCATGTTCAGCACAATGCGTGACTATCGCCACTTCCAGAGCTTCGCGAATAAACCGGGCCTCGATAATTTTGGTGACGCTTAGTTTTGTAACAAACGTACCACGCTGGGGCCGTACTTCGACAAAGCCCAAGGCAACCAATTTAGCTATAGCTTCGCGCACCGGTGTACGGCTAACACCAAATTTAACGGCTAACCGGTTTTCCGACATCGTGGTGCCGGGCGCAATTGCCATACTGACAATCTCCTCGCGTAAATGAGCAAAGAGTTGTTCGGAAGTTGAATGGTGGTAGCTAAGTTGTATGGCCATATCCGTTACTGGCGTCCTGATTAGTTCTGCCCCTACTATAGCATTGTTTATACAGCATTGATTAACCCCGCCATTAGGCTAAAAAGATTACGGTAACAAATGACTGGCTATCCCTGCCTGATATTGTATTGAGCTACTACGCGAAGCTCGGTTATACGGGCTATCTCCCCACTTAGGGCTACCAGCATGCATCGGCAAAGCATTATTTACCTGCCGAATTAGTAGTCAAAACACATTCCCGAATTACGATTTTTATTAATTGTTAAATTTATGATCTTTTGCGCTGGTGGCAGAGCAAACCTCTCGTTATAGTGGCACCGCTTGAGGTTGTATACAAGTATTTATGTTTTCGGTTGCAGTCTGCAAAAATAATATAATGCATCGGCGATGCCATTTGCTGTTCGATGCTAACGATCAGAGGTTAACGATGAACACGAACAAGCATAATCCATTTAAATTAAGCCCCCGCGGGCTATTAATGTTGGCCGTGGCAGCCGCCAATAGTGCAGTGCATGCTCAAGAGCAGCCACCAGAAAATGTACAACAGGTACAACCAAGCGAAGCAGAAACGGAAATTATTGAAGTACGTGGCTATCGAGGGAGTTTATTTAACTCAGCAGCCGCTAAGCGCGAATCGCAAGGCTTTGTCGATGAAGTATTTGCAGATGATATTGGTAAAATGCCCAGCCAGAATTTAGCTGAATCGCTTAGCCGTATTCCTGGGGTAAAAATTAACCGCGAAGTGACCGGGGAAGGACAGCAAATATCTGTGCGCGGGTTAGGTCCAAGCTTCACTAAAATAGCGTTAAATGGCAATGCTATCGCTATTGCATCAGACGGTAGTTTGGGGTCGGGGAACCGCAATCGAGAAGTAGATCTTGATATCTTTCCTACTGAATTGTTTAGTAGCTTGGCAGTGTCCAAAACGGCTACTGCCCACCAGCTGGAAGGTGGAGTGTCAGGTTATGTGAATATGCGTACCGCACGGCCATTTGATAGCACTAACCAAACATTCAAATATTCCTTAGAAGGAGCCTATGGCGACTTGCGAGGCGAGATCAGTCCGCGTTATTCAGCTGTCTACAGTAAAACTTTTGATGATAAGTTTGGTGTGTTGGTAGGAGTAGCCGGAGCAAATACAAAATCCCGCGTAGATGGTTATGAAGCGGTCGCATTGTTTACAGATGGCTGCGTAGCCCAATGGGATAACCCACAACATACCTCTTCAGGGTGTATAGAGGGTAGTGAAGGTCTTAATCACTTTTTTTGGAATCCGGAAGCCACGGCTGATTATGCTGGGTCCCATGACGGGGTGAGTGTAGGCGATCCGATAGATCCTGTAGCGACCTCCGGCGTAGCCGCAGAGACTCTCGATACTGCCTTACTTCCTTATCTTGGACGCCCCATGTTTACCTACGGTACGCGTGATCGTGTATCTGGTATTGTTTCATTACAATACCGGCCAACGGATGGTATTGATGCCGCCCTGGATATGATGTACGCCAAAGCCTCTAAAGATTTTGTACGCACTGAAGCCATGTGGTGGGGGCGGCGTAATTACCTGCATCAGGGCGGCGCCATTATTCCTGAAAATGTCACCGTAAATGACAACGGTTATGTTACTGAAGGCACTTTTTACAATTCGCATATCTGGGTTGGCTCTCATGATTATCAAGAAGATGTAGATTTTTACAGCGTGATGCCTAGTGTTTCCTGGATTGTGAATGACGTGTTTAAAGTCGACGTGTCTGCCAGCCTGACCAAATCTGAATTTGACCGCGATGAACCCTATGTATTGTACATGTCGCCAGGCGGCACGCTGGAATTCAGTAACGGCGATGTGCCAAGCTTTAATTTTAGCGAAAACCCCGCCGACCCTGCTATCGGTTGGACCTGGCAGCAGGAATATGATCAGAACCAGGATGGTGTCATCAGCGAAGACGAAAAATTTGGCGATACATTTCGTATCCAGCGTAACCACCGGGAAACTGAAACCAAAGGTGTGCACCTGGACTTTGCCTACGGTGAGTCGCCTGAGTATAGCGGCTTTAAATTCGGCTTGGCGTGGGATGAAAGCTCTTCAAATATGGACGCCTTTGGCGGAACCGCCGAATTTACCCAAAATAATGTGGTGAACTCGGCTGCCTATAATAACTTCTCAGACTATCTGGGCCCGTCTTTAGTGAATGATTTAGGCACCGGCATTAGCGGCTACAATGGTTATACAGGTATTGCGCAGGTAGATTGGGCGCGGATTAAAGACGCCACCGATTATGCTAATTTTTCAGCGATACCGTCGCAGGGGGACCAATTCGGTGCCACCGTGGGGGATATTAACGAAGACGTTTTAGCATTGTACCTGGAAGCTAACGCTGAAACTGAAATAGGCGGCCGCCTACTAAGGGTAAACACAGGCGTACGCTGGGTATCTACAGAGCAAAGCGTCGCCACTTCGCAAAGCCAGACCACAGCCAGCTATAACAAATTACTCCCTTCTATGAGTCTGGTTTACGATGTCTTGGAAGACGTCAAGCTACGCGCCAGTGCCTCGCGCAGTTTGACCCGGGCAAATCCTTCAGACATGTTCCCTAATGCGTCGTGGGGCGGCTCTGGTATTGAGTCGGTTAACGCGGGCAATCCATACCTGTCACCTTTTGAGGCCACCAATTTTGATCTCGGCGGAGAGTGGTATTTCTCTGAATTAGGTTATGTTGGTTTAACGTATTTTGAAAAAGAAGTTACCGGCTTCACCCGCTCTGACAGCCTCACAGTAACCTTTAGTGACCTGGTGGAGTACGGTATTGATATCAATGATATCGGCGATGATCGCCAGCAAGCTTTGCTGGAATGCGGGGGCCCTTCACAATGCACCACCACCGTTAATACGCGCAATAATATTGATGGAGCTACCACCTTAAGCGGTTTTGAAGCGGTCTGGGTACAACCACTTGATGTGGTTATTGAAGGAATGGGCTTTAATATCAGCGCCACATCTATCCGGCAGGATGCCAGTGATGACGACGCCATCATTACAGGTATTTCAGATCTTAGTTACAACGGTACGCTATTTTACGAAAACGACGTGTTTCAGACGCGGGTAACGGTATATCACCAAGATGGCGCGGCAAGCTATTACAGCCAGGGCAAGGAAGTGTTTTCGTTTGACCGAACCCAAGTCGATCTGTCTGCCAGCTATAACTTGCCACTAGCCATGGATATGACCCTGACCCTGGATGCCTATAACCTGACCAATGAGCCAGTAGGTAATTGGCATGAATATGAAGGTATTGCATTTAATGCATTCTATCCGGGCGCGACCTATACCCTGGGCTTACGTGGTTCATTTTAACCACTACGCTATGACCGGCCGGCATTGATGCGGGCCTAACTGTGAGGATAACGATGAAATATATCGCTCTGATTTGCTTACTGCTTAGCAGCTTCAGTGGCTGGGCATCTTCTATTATAGAAGGTGAAGATGGCTATCGGTTGTGGCTGAAATATGACCCTGTCACCAACGCTGATCTTAAAACAACATATCAACAACAGGTGGGTCAATTTCATGTGGCAGGGGCATCGCCCACCATGCAAGTTATTCGCGATGAGCTTAATTATGCATTGGGCCACATGCTAAACGCTCCGCAAGAGGTTGAGCAAACCCAGGCTGCGCTGGTAGTGGCTGCGGGCGACAAGGCGTTACGGCTGGCCAAACAGTATCAGCTTGATCTTTTGGCGGCGGGCGATCAGGGCTACCTGATTCAGCAGGTAGCCAACCCAAAGCGCCCCGCTGGCACAACCACAATGCTGGTTCTGGCGAACTCTGACATCGGCGCGCTATATGGTACTTACCGGTTGTTGCGCCAGTTACAGATACGCCAGCCACTAGCCGATATGGCTGTGGTGTCGGCGCCGGCCATCGATTTGCGGGTGCTTAACCACTGGGATAATTTAGACCGCCATGTAGAACGTGGTTATGCCGGTCAGTCTATTTGGGATTGGCATAAATTACCTGACTACCAGTACCAGCGATACACAGATTACGCACGGGCGAATGCTTCGGTAGGGATTAACGGCACGGTATTGAACAATGTTAATGCTGACCCGTTAATTTTAACGCCTCACTACCTGAGCAAAGTAACAGCCCTGGCAGATCTGTTTCGCCCCTACGGCATAAAAGTTTACCTTTCAGTTAAATTTAGCTCGCCCCAGCTTATTGGCGGCTTAGACACGTCCGACCCATTAAACACGGAAGTACAGCAATGGTGGAAAGACAAAGCGGCGCAAATTTATCGCGATATCCCGGATTTTGGCGGATTTTTGGTGAAAGCTAATTCTGAGGGCCAGCCTGGCCCGGGCGATTTTGGCCGTACCCACGCGCAGGGCGCCAACATGCTGGCCAGTGCGCTCGAACCTCATGGCGGCACGGTAATGTGGCGCGCGTTTGTTTACGCTAACGAGAAAAACGAAGAACGCTCAAAACAGGCTTATTCGGAATTTAAACCGCTGGATGGCAAGTTTGCCGATAACGTACTGGTGCAGGTTAAAAACGGGCCTATTGATTTTCAGCCCCGCGAACCGTTCAGCCCGTTATTTGGGGCGATGCCAGATACCCCGCTGATGATGGAATTTCAGATTACCATGGAGTATCTGGGGTTTAGTACGCATTTTGTTTACTTAGGCCCGATGTACGAAGAAGTCTTGCAAGCAGAAACCTATGCCCGGGGAACCGGCTCAACAGTGGCCAAGGTGATCAATGGAGAGCTGTTTGATAGCCCCATTACTGGCATGGCCGGGGTGGCTAATATTGGTACTGATCGAAACTGGACCGGCCATATACTTTTGCAGTCCAACTGGTATGTGTTTGGCCGAATGGCGTGGAACCCGGAAGTGTCGGCCAAAGAGGTAGCCCGCGATTGGGCGCGTATGACCTTAAGCCATGATGACAGCGCAGTGGCTGCCATTACTACCATGATGATGCAAAGTCACGAAGCCACCGTGAATACCATGACGCCGCTGGGGCTACATCATATTATGGGCGCTGGCCACCACTATGGCCCCGCGCCGTGGGTTGACTTTTTAGGGCGGGATGACTGGAATTCAGTGTATTACCACCGTGCCGATGAAAACGGCATCGGGTTCGACCGTTCACCTTCAGGGGTAAATGCGGTAGAGCAATACTATCCGCCGCTCACCAAATTATTGTCGGACCCGTCAACGACCCCGGAGAAATATCTGCTTTGGTTTCATCATTTACCGTGGGACTACACTATTGAATCAACCAACCGAACACTGTGGAATGAATTGGTCCATCGTTATTACGCCGGTGCTCAGACTATCCAGGATATAGCTAAACAATGGGATAGCCTGGAGTCGGTATTAGATCCGCTGCAGTTTCGTCAGGTCCAAATGGCCATGGATATCCAGGTAAAAGAGGCGATATGGTGGCGCAATGCGTGTGTACTTTATTTTCAGCAGTTTTCTGGTAAACCCATTCCAGCGGAATTACCTAAACCGCAAAAAACATTGGCTGAATACCAAAAAATGTCATTTCCTCATGCGCCGGGCCAAGGATAGCCTAGTGCGGCCATGCTCATGGAATTCGCCATAGCGACAATAATAAGAAGCGCAAAATTTATGATGCCAAGGTTGAGGTATATTTATGGTCTGGTCATCGTCGTTCAGCTATTGGCGGCTCCACCAGCTATTGCTGCCAAAACGCTGAATGTGATTACGTCGTTATCCAGCAGTGACCCTATGTATGCTGGCCTGGTGCGTTTCAAGCAGGAAGTGGAAACACAGTCACAAGGTTCGCTGGCCATCCGTATATTCATCGGTTCACAGTTAGGTAACGACAGCGACATGCTTGAGCAGGCTATTTTAGGCGCAAATGTTGCGGTGTTGGCTGATGGCGGCCGGCTGGCAGTTTATCAACACGAGCTAGGTATTTTAGGTGCGCCTTATCTGGTACAGAATCAAGCCCAGCTTAAACAGCTGACCCGCTCCGCATTATTTCAAAGCTGGGCCGATAAATTGGCTGCGCGGGCGGGGCTACATATTTTTTCGTTCAACTGGTGGCAGGGCGCCCGTCATTTGCTAACCCAGCATGCCGTAGTGGAACCAGCTGACCTTGCTGGTATCCGCATGCGCACTATCGGGGCGCCGGTCTGGATTGAAACCATCGCAGCCATGGGGGCCACCCCCACGCCTTTGGCCTGGGCAGAGGTATACAGTGGCCTGCAACAGCAGGTAATAGATGCTGCCGAAGCCCAGTTTACCGGTATGTGGGGGGCCCGCTTATATGAGGTGGTCTCGCATGTTACTAAAACCGGGCATATTCAGCTTATTTCCGGGCTGGTAGGCAGCGAAAGCTGGTTTCAGTCCCTTAGCCCGGCACAACAGCAGGTGATTAGCCAGGCAGCCGTCACAGCCGGTGAGTATGCATCGCAACAGGTGCGCCAGGCTGAAGCCGCTATAGAGCAACAACTCACTGCGCAAGGTATCATGGTGAGCACGCCCGATATCAGTCGCTTTGAACAAGTCACCAAGCCCGTATACCAGCGTCTGGATTATGCGGCGCTATATGACGAGGTGCGTACTTACCTGACAGGTTCTGACCAATGAAGCTGTTGAACCAGATTGAGCGCCTGCTCTGCGTAATACTACTGGCGGCCATCGTAGGACTGGTTTTTATGGCCGCCATCATGCGTACTTTTGGTGTGCCGGTTATCTGGTCGGTCGATGTTGCGCAAATGCTGTTCGCCTGGCTGGCGATGCTGGCCGCTGACCAAACCTTCAAGCATAGCGAGCACGCCGCTGTAGATATCATTACCCGCCGCCTGCAACCAAGGGCGCAGCAAGCTTTCAGTAATCTGTTCGATATTCTGATGATTAGCGTCCTGGGCCTATTACTCTGGTTTGGCATTGTCTTGTTTGGTGCAAACCCTGATCGCACGCTAGGCAGCACTAGCATCAGTTATCAGTGGGTAACACTGGCGGTACCGGTAGGCGCGGCATTGATGATCATAACGCTATTGCAGCGCTTGTTAAGCCGGCATCGCATTAGCCAGGGGCAGGCCGGTTTATGATACTGCTATTACTGTTTTTAGGGCTCCTCATTCTAGGTTTACCGCTGGCATTTTGTCTGCTTATTGCCGGGCTTAGTTATTTTGCCGGCGCCGAGAGTTTGCCGATGACCGTGGCGGTGCAGCGGTTAGTGGCCAGCAGCCAGAGTTTTCCTTTGCTGGCCGTACCCTTCTTTATTCTGGCCGGTCATATTATGAACCACTCCGGTATTACCCAGCGTTTGATTAGCTTTTCTAATTTACTGGTAGCCTGGATAACCGGCGGGCTGGCGCACGTTACTATTGTACTAAGTGCATTGATGGGCGGCGTATCAGGATCAGCCATTGCCGATGCCGCGATGCAAGCCAGAATTTTAGGTGACCCCATGCAGGATTCCGGGCTGGGGAAAGGCTTTAGCGCATCAATTATTACGATTAGTGCGCTGATTACCGCCTGTATCCCTCCTAGTATCGGACTGATTTTATATGGTTTTGTCGGGAATGTGTCGATTGGTAAATTGTTTATCGCAGGCATTGTACCGGGCATGTTGCTGACCTTTGTGCTGATGTTAACGGTGGTCTGGCAGGTTAAAAAACACTATCCCGAGCAAACGGCCGGGCAGGTGCGGCCCAATATCCGCGAAATTGTCAGGGCTCTGAATGAATGTAAGTGGGCGCTGCTGTTCCCGGTCATACTTATCGTCACGATACGTTTTGGAATTTTCACCCCTTCAGAAGCCGGGGCATTTGCGGTGGTGTATGCCGTGCTCGTCGGATTTTGGGGTTACCGGGAACTTACCCTCAAGCAGGTAATGGTTTCTTTACAACAAAGCGTAGATGACATTGGCATGATCATGCTGATCATCCTAAGTGCCGGGGTCATAGGATATGTCGTGGCATATGAACAGTTACCAGTTAGCTTAGCTCAGACGGTCACCCAAGCCACCCAACAGCCGCTGCTGGTTATGTTGATTTGCCTGACGCTGCTGTTATGCGTGGGCATGCTGATGGAAGGCACCGTAACGGTTTTATTACTTACCCCCATTTTAGTACCGGTGGTGCAAGCGGTAGGGATAGATCCCGTGCATTTCGGGGTGTTGATGATGATTATGGTGACCTTTGGCGGAACCACGCCGCCTGTGGGGGTGGCCATGTACACCGTGTGTAATATTATGCGCTGTCCGACCGATGCTTATATCAAAGCGGCCTGGCCTTTTTATCTGGCGATATTAGGGCTGGTTGCTCTGCTGGCTGTATGCCCATCGCTGGTATTGTTTTTACCGCAGTTAGTTTACTAACGCTCAACAGGGAGAAAACCGATGAAAATTACTGAGGCGAGAGTCATTGTATGCTCTGCGGGGCGCAACTTCGTTACGCTGAAAATCATCACCGATGAGGGGGTATACGGGATTGGAGATGCCACGTTAAACGGACGTGAAAAAACGGTAGTCAGTTACCTGGAAGATTATGTTATCCCTGCGCTGATTGGCCGGGACCCCCAACGAATTGAAGATATCTGGCAATACCTTTACCGAGGGGCGTACTGGCGTCGTGGGCCAGTAGGAATGACAGCCATTGCCGCCGTCGATGTGGCTTTATGGGATATTAAAGGCAAAGTTGCTGGCTTGCCTTTGTATCAGTTACTGGGCGGGCGCAGCCGGGATCGTATTATGACCTACACGCACGCCAATGGTGCCTGTACAGCATCAACCCTGGACGCCGTAGGCAAGGCTATTGATGACGGTTATCAAGCTGTGCGTATTCAGTCAGGTGTACCGGGCATGGCAAGTACCTATGGGGTGGCCAAAGATGGTCACAAATATGAGCCTGCAGATGCTGATTTACCTACCCAGAATGTGTGGTCCACCGAAAAATACCTTAATTTCTTACCGCAGCTATTTGATGCCGTGCGCAGCCAGTATGGGTTTGATGTGCATTTATTGCATGACGTACACCATCGGCTTACGCCTATTGAAGCGGCGCGTTTAGGCAAAGAGTTAGAACCTTACAAATTGTTCTGGCTGGAAGACTGTGTACCAGCGGAAAATCAGGAAAGCTTCAGGCTGATACGGCAGCATACCACCACGCCGCTTGCCGTAGGTGAGGTATTTAATTCTATCCACGATTGCCGTGAGCTAATTCAGAACCAGTACATAGATTATATCCGCTCAACCATTGTGCATGCTGGGGGCATTACTCAAATGCGGCGGATAGCTGATTTTGCTAGCCTGTTTAATGTGCGTACCGGCTTTCACGGGGCCACCGATCTATCGCCGGTATGTATGGGGGCGGCGCTACATTTTGACTATTGGGTACCTAATTTCGGCATTCAGGAACACATGCCCCACAGCGAACTGATGGAGTCAGTATTTACATTTGATTACCGCTTCGACAAAGGCTTTTTCACCCCAGGGGAAGCCCCTGGCCACGGTGTGGATATAGATGAAAGCAAAGCCGCCAACTATCCTTATAAACGTGCCGCCTTGCCGGTTAACCGGCTGGAAGACGGCACCTTGTGGAATTGGTGACAGTGACAAGGCTACTTATCTACCTGCAACAAATAACAGGCCCGGCCGGGCGCGTAGCCCTGACCAGGGTACCGCCTGATACCTCCCACGGCGGTATCTAAAGCCTGTGGTTAACTGCTTGCCCGGCGGCCGGAAAACTTTATACTAAAAAGTAATATATACGATGCTGCCATGTGAAGGTGATGTTTACCGCACACGTTAAGCAGCACATAATGCGCATTATTCAGGTGCTATATGAACCCTCTTGCAAAGGTGAAACACACGTGGGTTAAGCTCAAATTTAAGCGTAACGACCTACGAATAATCGAACACATACCAGCAGCTACTTTTAGCCAGATTCTGCAACAGTACTGTGCTCAAGGCTGGGAACTTACCGACGCTTACCGCCCGTTTGACGAAGCGCAGCGTTGGCAAGGTAAGCTGAGGAAAGGCACCAGTGTGCTTACGTGCATTTGGCAGCCCGAACAGGCGGGGCATATTTATGGATTAAGCAGAATAATCAATGGTATGGCAGCGCAATTTTCACTTGTCGCTAAACCTGCACCTACCTATTGAGCTGTGAACTGCCAGCCCTGCGGGTGGTGGCCGGGCTGCGGTATTATCCTTAATGCGGCTGATAATACTTTGGGAGCATTCAATAGCTGCTGGCTGAGCCGGGTTGTGTAGCAGCGGTTCAGCGGTTCTGGGACCGGGTCTGATTGGCTATCCGGGCTCCCGGTAGTTTTGCCAGCACGCTTGGGAAATAGTCGCAGAGCACCGGTTTCACGCCGCCAGGTAATGTTACCTGGCTTATCTACTTACCTACTTTACCTGCACGCGGGGAGACCCGGCTGCGCTAATCAATACCTCTGATATTGCTAGGTCAACCGGCAGCGCAGCCGCGCGCCTTTTAGCAGATTAAATTTTAGGCGCGCAACGTTTAACCGCTTTAAGGTAAGCGACAGTGAAAGGGTGGAATTACCGTTTTAATCAAGTAACTCAACCAGCTCGGGAAGGGTGTCAATCTGGTAATCCGGTTCCAGCGCAAGGGGGTAAAGCACTTTGCCCTGGCGTTTTATAAAGGTAGCTTGTAAGCCGGCCGCTTTGGCACCAGCAATATCCCAACCATGAGCAGCCACCAGCATAGCTTCATGTGGTGCAACACCCGCTTTTTTCAACGCCCATTCGTACGTTCTTAAATCGGGCTTATAGCGCTTAATATCTTCAACACTATAGCGATCATCAAAAAATTCAATCAAGCCGGCATTTTCAAACTGAGTCTGCACGCCCTGATTAGAAGAGTTGGTCAGGCTGATTAAGCGGTAACCGGCTTTTTTCAGAGCGGTTAAGCCAGCTTTAACATCCGGGTGCGCAGGCAGGCTACGCAAGGGAGTCACAATGGCCTTTTTGGCCTGGTCCTGGGTGAGAGCCACATCATTTGCGCGGGCTACCATCATTAAAGAAGCCACGCCAATCTCGCCAAAGGTATGAAAACGGTCGGTTGTATTATCGACCAGCGAGTGGTGCAACATGGTTGAAAACCACAATGCCATCAGGTCATCACGGCCGCCTAAGGCGTCCGTTACAGAGCTGCGCATCGCATTAAGATCCAGTAGCGTTTCATTCACATCAAAGAAAATGACTTTCGGCGGCTTTGCAGCAAACACGGAGCTGGTAAACAGGCCCACCGTAAACAGTAAAATAACGAGTTTTTTCATGATATATCCCAGTTGATGCGGCCAATAATAAGCAGGGTGCTGTTCCTGCCTGCAAATAAAAACGGTTCAAAGCAAGCTCGAAGTGGCCACTTGAACAAACGTTCAACCTATACTCAGACATTGCCGGTTAAATGTAAACCCTGAATTATGGATATTCGGCTAGCCGTTAAGCCAGTGCCTTGTATTCCTACAACGCGAAATAAGGTTGTTCAGTTCGTTGTTATAATATAACATTTCACGCATTCTAGTGAAGTTCGATAAAGTAATGACTAACTATACCCGTACACTATATAAATGCGCTGCTCCGCTACTGGTTTTATTGGCTGTTAGCTCACCCGGTCGGGCCCAGGAAACGGCTATCGAAACTATTTCAATAGTTCATCAACAAGCGTATCGAGGTAGTATACCTGCCACCGACTTACCCCAGTCGGTAGAATCGTTTGATATGGACCAGCTTGATGTGCTGGGCATTACTCGCTTTCAGGAAGTATTAGACATGTCGGGTACTATCGCCCGGCAAAATAATGGGGGCGGTTTATGGGATAGCTTTTCAATAAGGGGTTTTCCCGGTAACGAGAACATGCCATCAGGTTACCTGATAAACGGCTTTAATGGTGGGCGGGGGTTCAGTGGCCACCGAGATGTCTCTAATATTCAGTCAATCGACATACTCAAAGGACCCGGTTCGGCCCTTTATGGCCGTTCTGAACCGGGCGGCACCATTAATATCACTACGAAAAAACCGGCTTTTGAAGAGCAAGGTTATATAAAAGGCAGTGCCGCAGAATACCAGCAGTACCGGCTAGAAGGGGATTATACTAATGGGATCACCGACAATATCGCGTTCAGGGTAAATGGCGCCTGGCAGGATCACGGTAGTTTTCGCGATTATGTCACCAGCGACAAAAAGGTCATTACTCCCTCCGTAAGCTGGCAAATCAACGATGTATCGAGTGTTTTATATGAATTTGAATATCTGCAACAGGAACAATTATTTGACCGTGGTGTAGTGGTATTGGATAACAATTTTGCCACGCTGCCGGTAAGCCGTTACTTAGGTAACCCCGACGATGCGCCTACCCGTATTCAAAGTACCGGTCATTATCTTGCTTATCAGCAACAGCTCGACCATCAGTGGTCGTTATTAGCAGGCTACAACTATCGTCGTTCCACACTAAATGGTTTTTCCTCAGATGCAGAACTGGCGACTTCACGCCAAAGTTTATATGACGATGGCCAAACGCTCACCCGGCAACATCGACAACGCGATTATGCTACCGATGACCATTCTGTACGCATTGAATTAAGTGGTGACATCCAACTGGCGGGCATTACCCATCGTTTGATGGTAGGGGCTGATGCCTATGATTATCAGATATCCACTGACCTGTATCGTTTTCGAGGGGAAGCAGGCAGTTATGCACTAGATATTTATGACCCTCAATACAATCAAAGCGGCCCGCCGGTTAGCTTGCTATACGCCAATACGGAAGCGCAGCAGGCCTGGGGGGTGTATATCCAGGACCAGCTGGTTGTCACCCCTAAACTAAAAATATTAGCCGGCGTGCGTTTTGATCGCTATGAGCAAAATATTGCTGAAGCCTTGAGTGCACAAACCAACACGGCTGATGACGCCAGACTAAGCCCACGGCTTGGACTTACCTATTCATTTACCCGCGACCTGACGTTGTATGCCAGCTATTCCGAAGGTTTTTTACCGCTCAGCGGGACCGATGCCCAGGGCCAGTCATTTGACCCAGAAGAAAGTCATTCTGCTGAGGTTGGCGCACGTTATAGCTGGGATAAAGGCAGTATGAATGTGGCTGTATTTGATGCGACAAAATCGAATATCTTAACCTCTGATCCCATCAATGTAGGCTTTTCTGCCCCTTTGGGTGAAGCGGTAAGCCGTGGCATCGAAATTGATGGCGATGTGGCTATTGCAGAAAACACCCAGCTGCGCTTTTCCTATGCATTTATGGATACTAAAACAGCCAATGAGGCAGTAAATCCTGATTGGGGCGTGCTGGTAAGCAGTGGCGCCGATCTGGTAAACGTACCGCGTCACAACGCGGCGCTGCAACTCACCCAGTTTGCCCGTATGGCTGACCAAGACTGGCAATTTGGGACGGGAATCCATTATGTGGATGATCGGCTGGGCGACACGGTTACACCTTCTTACCGATTACCTTCTTATACGTTAGTGAACCTGTATGCCCAGGTAGCGTTGACGCCAGCCTGATTGCTGAGGGTGAATATCGATAACGCCCTGAACGAAACCTATTATACCTCCAGCTATTCCGCCTTGTGGACAGTGCCCGGCGAGCCACAAAAACTATCGGTTTCTGCAAAATATCAATTCTGATACCCGCCAATTGTGCCAGTGCTGACCCTGTCCAGCTGGCACTGCTCCGGCTGTTCTTTCGCTGGCTACCCAGCATAGTTGACGGCCGGAAAACCGGCTTGAAAGCCAGCCTTTCGTTCAGCCTGGCCTAGCCCTGGCGGGGCCAGCGCTATGGTAAAAATCAACCTAAAGTTTAATGGGGAAAATGCCATCCCTGCACATACTTAACATCAACACACCTGAACGCATAAGCGCATGAGGCCGCCCTGATGACGAGTAAGCATATTCTTATCGTAGATGATTCTGTTTCGATACAGCAAATGTTTGCACTTTTTCTTACTCAGGCAGGGCATTGTGTAAGCGTAGCTGAGAATGGCGAAGACGCGCTTGCCCTATGCCGGCACACGCAATACGACCTTATTTTTACCGACCTGACAATGCCATACATAAGCGGTATCCAGCTAACAAAGCAGTTACGGCAGACAGCTACATATCGTAGCGTACCTATTATCGTGGTCACTACGGATACTGACGAGCAGCAAAAACAAGCAGGGCGCGCCGCTGGTGTCACTGGTTGGGTGAGCAAACCGGCTGAACCAGCATTACTGGTGACGGTGGTGGAGCAATTGTGTGCGTAAGCTTCTATGGGGGATGCGCCAAACAGCGGTCACGGGGAATCAATTCGGCCTTTTTTGGAGTTTTTTATTTACTTTATTAAAAGCCATCTATACTGAATATAATTTCGCCAATTCCCTACAAGGAAAGGGTGAGCGCTCAACCTGTACCTGGTGTACATGTCGGGCCATGGCGGGTAGGTGTTCGGCAGCAATGCATATATTTTTTCCGAAGGCACCCTGACATTAAATGAAGCCGCGCCGGGTATACCGGCATTTCAACAAATAAATTGTAACTACACAGTTAAGCAAGAAATATATCAGGAGAGAAGTTATGGGTGTATTTAACTGGTTGAAAGCCGAACCAGCGCTCAATCAAAATTGTGAACAAATAATGGACAGCAGCCCGGCTGGTTTTATTATCACAGACACGCAGTTTGATATTACCTATGTAAATCAGGCCGCCATAAAGTTATTACAGGCAGGGCAGGCTTCGAAATTAGTAGGTAATAACCTGGCGCAACTGGGAATGAATTTGCAGTCATTAAGCCAGGGAACAGGGGGTACTGCTACTGTCCAGATAGATGGCCTGATGCTGGAGGCAGATATCAAACCGCTGCGCGATAGCGCCGATAAAGTATGGGGCTATGTTTCTCATCTTATTGAGAAAGAAAAAGCGATGCTTGATCAAGGGATGTTAGATGCCCTGGACCGTTCCCAGGCGGTCATTCGGTTCACGCCTGATGGCATTATTCAACACGCCAACGACAATTTTTTAAATGCGCTGGGCTACCGCTTAGAGGAAGTCGCCGGCCAGCATCATCAAATGTTTGTAGACCGTGAGTACGCTTCGTCTGCGCAGTACAAAGCGTTTTGGCAAGACCTGCGCAGCGGTAATATCAACAGCGGTGAATTTTGCCGGTATTGTAAAGACGGCAAAGCTATCTGGATTCAGGCATCTTATAACCCGGTATACGATGAAAATGGCAGGGTTGTACAGGTCGTTAAATTTGCTACTGATATTACTGAAGCTAAGCTGAAGAATGCGTATTTTGAAGGTCAGATTGAGGCCATACACAAGTCGCAGGCGGTAATCGAGTTTGATGTTGACGGTAATATTTTAAGTGCCAACGACAACTTTTTGAGCACAGTGGGTTATAGCCTGGACGAAATTCAGGGCAAACATCACAGTATGTTTGTCGATAGCACCTACAAAGCCAGCGCAGAATATGCCAATTTCTGGAGCCAACTGAAGCAAGGCCAGTATTTCTCTGGTGAATTCACTCGGTTTGCAAAAGGCGGCAAAAAAGTTTTCATTCAGGCTTCCTATAACCCTATTCTTGACCAGAATGGTAACCCGTTCAGAGTGGTGAAATACGCCAGTGATATTACGCCGCGTACCCAGGCGGTAAATGATATAAAACGGGTCATGGCCAGTTTGGTAAAAGGCGATTTGAATTGCGAACTTGAGCGCGAATTTGAAGGTGACTTTAAAGAGTTGGGCGATGCTATCGGCAAGTTTGTAGTCGATATACGCTCTATTATCGGCACTATTAAAGAAGTCATGACTGCCATGTCGGGCGGCGACTTAACCGTGCGTATTGAGGATCGTTTCGAAGGCGAGTTCCAGCTACTAGGTGATGCAATCAATCAGTTTGTAGAAGAAATGGCGGCCACTATCAGCAGCATTAATGATGCTGTGGAAACCATTAATACGGCCTCCAGTGAAATTGCCTCGGGTAATGCCGATCTGTCCAGTCGTACTGAGCAGCAGGCCTCCAGTTTGGAAGAAACCGCTTCGAGTATGGAAGAGCTTACCGGTACGGTAAGGCTAAATGCCGAGAACGCTGAGCAAGCGAACTCACTGGCATCACGCGCCAGTGAAGTGGCTAACGAAGGTGGTGAGCTAATCAATAAGGTGGTGGTAACCATGGGCGCGATTAACGCCTCGGCCCAGGAAATTTCCGATATTATCGGGGTGATTGACGGCATCGCCTTCCAAACCAATATTCTGGCCCTTAACGCAGCGGTAGAAGCGGCCCGGGCAGGGGAACAAGGGCGTGGTTTTGCCGTGGTAGCATCTGAAGTACGCACCCTGGCTCAACGCTCGGCAGAAGCGGCTAAAGAAATTAAAGAGTTGATATCTGACTCGGTAAACAAAATTGATGGTGGCAACCAGCTGGTGAATCAGTCCGGTGAAACTATGAGCGAGGTGGTTACGGCGATTAAGCGAGTGAACGATATTATGTCGGAAATTTCAGCTGCATCGTCTGAACAGGCCACCAGTATTGAAGAAGTGGGTAAAGCGGTCAACAACATGGACGAAATGACCCAGCAAAATGCTGCACTGGTGGAAGAAGCCGCTGCCGCTGCAGACAGTATGCAGCAACAGTCGGTGCAATTAGCTAACCGCGTAGCCACCTTCAAATTTACCCAGGGACAGCCGGTGACGGAAAAGTTCGCTCCGGTTGCCAAACCGAAGGCCAGAGCAAGGGTAACCCCGGTTATGCCTCAATCATCCAGCCAGGCACTTAAACCCAGTGTGCCGGAAGAGTCTGATTGGGAAGCATTTTAAGCTAGCCCGCCCGCTATGCCAGTAGCCAGTTGCCCAGGTTGCTGGCATAGTTGTTTTTTATCTCACCGCTCCACGTCATGCAGGCAGCCTAGTGCATAACACCACCGACGCGAATTTTAGTACCTATTTTGATACCCGGTTTGCCCGTCAAACCGTTAAAATTCTGCCCGGCCAATATTACGTAACCGGTGAAGACAAGCTTATTGTAACCGTACTGGGTTCTTGTGTAGCAGCCTGTATTTATGATCCTTACGCCAATATCGGCGGCATGAATCATTTTCTACTCCCCTCTAACGTATATGTGAAAAGCGAAGATCCGGCTATTGCCAAATATGGTGAAGAAGCGATGTATCAGCTAATCGAAACCCTGGTCAAACATGGCGCCCAGCGGCACTTACTGGTGGCCAAGGTATTCGGAGGAGGGCAGGTGTTACAGGGATTTACCAAAAATGACGTGGGTGCTATGAACGCGAGCTTTGTCGAAGCGTATTTAGCAAACGCCGGGATCCCTATACAAAGCCGTGATTTAATGGACACTTATGCTCGTAAAGTTTATTTTTTCCCCGCCACCGGCGATGTATTTATGAAACGTATACGCGATCTTAACAATGACACTATTTTACAGCGTGAAAGCGACCATCAATATGAGTTATCCCAGCAATTTGATAGTGGTGTAGCCTGAACTCAGGCCACTTTAAGTAAAATAACGCCACCGATTATTAACATCACGCCCATGTAACGCAAAAACGAGGTAGGGTCCTGATAAAAAATTACGCCCACTAAAAACGTACCAGCCGCACCTATCCCCGTCCATACCGCGTAGGCGGTGCCGATAGGAATTTGCTTTTGTGCCAGCCACAACAGGAAGCCACTGGCGACCATAAACACTACCGCAATAATAATACCGGACCAACGCGTTTCAGGCGCCTGGGCCATTTTTAGCCCTACCGGCCAGCCAATCTCAAGACAACCAGCAATAATCAGGTATATCCAGCTCACAGCGCGCCTCCTTCAGTCGTTAAGTGGTTTATAAAGCGGTATTCTAACGACGCCAGGCAATCAGGTATAGCCTATACCTGTTGACCTGCCTTCGCCGTAGGCTGAGTGGGCTTACCCAGGTTTTGCGCCGCCAAGTCGTAGGGCGATATTGCGTGGTCTTATCCTGGCCGCGCCACGTAATAAAAATTTGATGTGTAAAACGAATTAATCAACCCAATCAGAGGCGATGAATGTCTTCTACAAAAGTAACAATGCGCACGCTCGGAAAATCCAAGTTGCAGGTCACAGAGGTCGGCCTGGGTTGTTGGCAACTGGGGGGCGATTTTGGTCCTATCGACGAGTCTAAAGCCACCGATATTGTGGATACCGCACTTGAGCAAGGGATCCGTTTTTTCGATACGGCCGATGTATACGGTGCAGGTCAAAGTGAAAGGTATTTGGGCCAGGTTCTATCTAATCAGCCCCACGATACGGTTATTGCCACCAAGTATGGTCGCGCCCAGGGGGTCTTTCCTAATAACTACAGTTTCAACAGCCTGCGAGACTCGGTCCTGCGCTCGCAAGACCGGTTACAGCGCGATCAGATAGACTTATTGCAACTTCACTGTGTGCCCCACGAAGAACTGCAAAAAAGGCATATTTTCGATTGGTTGGAAGAGATGAAGCTGGAAGGCCAGATTGCGCATTATGGTGCCAGTGTGGAAACCCTGGAAGAAGCAAAAACCTGCCTGGAGCATGCGCCTGGATTAACCTCGCTACAAATTATTTTTAATTTGATGCGCCAACAGGCCACTACCGATTTGTTCGATGAAGCGGCAGCAAAAGACGTGGGTATTATTGTCAGACTGCCCCTGGCCAGTGGTATGCTTACCGGGAAGTTCGATAAGAACACTACGTTTGATGAGTCTGACCACCGTAACTTTAATCGCAATGGCGACGCTTTTAGTGTAGGCGAAACATTTTCCGGCATTGAATTTGAAAAAGGCCTGGAGCTGGTAAACAAACTGGATCGGGAATTTAAACCCAATAGTCTGAAAATGGCACAGTTTGCAATGCGCTGGATTTTAGACCATAACGCTGTTTCTACTATTATCCCCGGCGCCAGCTCACCTTCACAGGTTACGCAAAATGCCGCGGTATCGGCTATCGCCCCACTTGATGAGGCGTTGCATAAAAAACTCTATACGTTTTATCAGCAGGACATTGCTCCAGCTATTCGTTGCCCGGTATAACCCATTACCCCGCGGAATGAATGGCGTGTTGGACTAACCCGCCATTCTAATCCGATGCGCGCTTATTACCCTGCTCCCCGGCGCGTTTGTGACGCGGCGGGCGGGTAAAACAGCGGTCTTTAGCGGTTTAACTGATTCACCAGCATCGCGCGTAACTGTCTGGCGGTGGCTTCATCAAGCTCACTTAACATGCCTCTGGCTTCTTCAGGTAAATGGCTCCCAGCGGGCTCGTCATTAAAAATATAATAGTCAAACAAGGCTTTGAACGCCGCTTTCTCTGGGCCGGTTTTATCCCGGATAGCGAGCATGGCATGCATCAGCGCGCTCATCCCGTTATCTAAATAGCGTGCGCTGGGGTTCCACCAGTAATTAATAAGCACATTAAACGGCGCCAGCCCTTCCACCTGATGCCACCACATTGTGGGGATAAATATCGCATCGCCCGGGGCCAGTTCGGCCAACTTACCTGCAGCCTGAGCCTGTCGAAACCGGGGGTATCGGGTATAGTCCGGCTGGTGGAAATCAACCATACTGATGACTTGACCGCCAGGAGTGGTTTCTAACGGCCCAGGGTAAAGGTTGGCTATCTGGTCAGGGGGAAACAAAGCCAGCCGCCGGTGACCTACCGCACAACAGGCAATATTGTACAGCGTATCGAAGTGGCATGAGGCTAGCGAGCGGTTGCCAATCCAGATACTGGCTAACGGCGGGGCCAACGGTTTTGTGGTGGTGGCCGGCGTGAGGGTGATATCGTTGTAGTCGCGCAGGCCGGGAAAATGAGTGTCAATTTGATTAGAGGCGATATAAAGACTAGGGCAGGATGTTTTCCCTAAGGTGCGCGCGACCTGTTCAAGCATATCGGTGACCGAGCCACGGGTACTGGTGTAATTTAGGGCAGTGGCGTTATCATTGTAAAAATAGCGGCCGTTAATATCACTCGCGCCCTGGTAAATCATGGTGGGACGACCGTTATAAAAGCTGCGCAAATAGTCCATTGCAGCTACCGGTCCAGAATGCCCATGCGCAACCAGCGGCCAGTGCTTTACTAAACCCCGCAATATCACGGGTTCGTTGCCTCGTGTAATCCAGTCTGGGATATCGTCAGCGCGAATGCCTGACACTTCGGTGCAGGTTTGGGTAATACCGAACATTCTTAATCCTGTAAGCGCGCGTTTTTCATTTCTATCAGTTTACCCAGATTACCCATAGAGGCTACTACCAAAAAGGCGGCTTGCAAAAAGCCTTGGCGGTGAAGCTCACCCAACTGGCTGTCGCTCAATCCATTAAGGGTTTCTTCGCAGATGGTGTAATGGCCGCCAATTTGTAACTTATCGCCGTTGTTCAATGTGATATCTACAGTAAGAGGGGCAATAAGCCCAAAATGTTCAAAAGCCTCAAACATACTGTTACTTAGCTCCATACCATCCATAATAGTGGCCAGTACCTGGCTGATACGGTTCAGGTAATCGCTGTTACCGCCTTGCGGTAGAAATAGCGCCTGACCATTGGTTTCGCTAAGTCGGGGGCTATCGGTATCAATGTGTACCATGGGTTGTGGATTATCTTCGTCCCCGTGCATGCCAATAACAAAGGGCCCGCGCGCCATCGTGGCTGGCACATAACTCGCCATCCAGCTACCCGGATACGGGATATGGGGGGCGGTTTCTGTTAAAAATAAATTTTCATGGGAACATAAACCCAGCAAGGCTATCGCTTGATAGCGTTGGGTATCAGCATTTTTATGAAACAAAATAGGGTATTCGCGCTGAATATTGGAAAATTCGGTGGGAAAGGTCAGGGTGCTGGTGATGTTATCTCCGTAAGCAACCCGATAATGGGTGTCTACCTTAATACTGGCGTGGGTGTTGTTATCCAGCAATACGTAATTTGTCATAGTTACATCCTGTGTTTACTGCTACCAATGAGGTAAAAACATGATAGCCCGGCGCATCGTAGAAGTCTGCATGGCCGGGCTATAGTGGGTTAGTAAAGGACGACTAATTAGAACGTGTAACGGGCACCTAAATTGTAGCGTGCGCCAATGTCGAGCATGTACCACAACTGATTTTCGTTACGGGCATGTTCACGGGGGTCCTCATCAGTAATGTTAATCCCTTCAAAGAATACATTCAGATTCTCGGTCAGGTTGTAACTGATGTTCATATCAATCTGGCTATAGGCTTCAATATAACCTGGGTTATTCGAACCGCCGACATTGACGCGGTTCAAGAACTCATCACGCCAGTTGTAAGCTACCCGCGCGGTCAGGTCGTCTTTTTCGTAAACCAGTACCAGGTTAGCGGTATCGCTCAAGCCAACCAAAGCAAACTGAGATGTATTAGGATCGCTTTCATTATCAAAGCCAACATCCCCGCGTACCAGAGTATAGTTAGCCTGTACGCCGAAACCTGTGTCACCAAAGAAGTGTTGTACAGCAAATTCCCAGCCATACAGTTTTGCTTCTCTGTTGTTCTGCGGCAAGCTGGTTCTGAATACCATTTCCGGGTCGCCTTCTTCGGGAATCAGATCCCACCCTTCGGTTTCACCCAGACGTAGAATCTGGTCGGCCGAACCGGTGTAATCAGATGCCCCATTCGGGAACGCTTCAGGGTGTTCAAGCAGCACCATCATGGCAAACAGTGAGGTATCGTCTACCGCAAAACCCTGCTCGCGCAGTGCATCTGCCGCGGCCAGAGCACGTGGGCCGATAGTTTGGTCCTGAATACCAAAGAAAGTACGGTCTTCATTCCCGCTACCGATAAAATTAGCGACTCGTTTTTCAAAGAATCCGGCTGATGCATAGCTTGATTCTGCGTAATAGTATTCTATCGATAAATCGAAGTTATCCGATTCAAGAGGCAGCAGTGACGGGTTTGAGGCGCTAGCGGTAGGTTGTGCGCCGTTCAGGGTGGAACCGCGTGTGCCAAATCCGCTGGGTGATACCCGCAGTGAACCATAGGGCGCCCGGGCAATCGTTTTGCTATACGAGAAACGGCCTTTAATATCGTCTGTCAGCATGATATCAAAGTCCAGGCTCGGTAACAGATTGTCGTAGTCAGCTTCTTCTGACAACGGGGTGGGTACTGTATTGGGGTCGGTATACGAAGCGAAGTCGTTATTGTTTTCCCAGATCAGGTAGCTTGGCGGGGTTACCAGTGAAGTAGAGGTAACATCCGTAGTTTCATAGCGCACGCCGGCTAAAAAGTTTACCGGCATACCACCAAGCTCGCCGCTAAGCTTGACCTGGAAATACGCCGCCAGGCTGTCTTCTTCAACAATATCATTGTTACTGAAAACCGGGCTCACCCCAAAGAAATTTGCATCGCTGGGATACAGAGCCAACGACTCACGCGCCATTGCTATAGCGTCTGCTTCAAAGCCTACGCCATTGCTAGGGCCAATGTCGTAATCTTCAAATTCATTCGCATAGTCAATAAACTGCAGCAAGCCTTCAGAATATTCACCTGGGTTAGCAATACCCCAGTTGCCTAATGTCATGTTGTCGCCTGCCGTTTGACGAGCAGTCATTTCCATGGCACGAGACTCTATCCCAAAGTCCACTTCGCCTTCATCAAACATATACTTACCATCAAGCTTAAACTGCTGGATTTCAGTGGATTGCGAAGCATGGCGGAAGCGCATAATCGATGAACCAACATCGCCGGCATCCAGTACCCCGTTATTGTTGCCTCGGGTGGTGTCGTCATACACATTTCGATAAGTCGGAAGTTCTGGATCAAACCACCATTCTCTAGACGCTACTGTTGGTGAACCAATGCCCACTGCCAACTCGCCGCTGGCCAGGTTGTCACTGGGTCCTGCTGGTAAACTTTCCATTTTAGAGCTGTGTGCATCAAAGTTCAGCACCAGGTTATCGGTGGCTAACCAGTTAAAGTTAAACCCTACTGAGTTCAGGGTATTTTCCTGCTCACGGTAGGCTTGCTCATAGCCTTCATCTACGGTGCCGTTGTAGGTCTCTGCGGCATAGATGGGTGTCGCCACCGGTGAGTCATCAAAAATAACTTTGGTAATGTTAGAGCCATTTTGCATCCAGTTACCTATCTGGCCCAGACGCTCTTCCACGTGATTTTCCGCGTAGAAATAATCCAACGACGCCATCATCGTATCCGAAGGTGCGTATTGCAGGCTTATCTGGCCATTAGTTCGGGTACGGGAGGTATCTGAAAATTCATAGCGTAAGTCATTAGGGCGGGCGTACAGTTGGCCGTCTTCAGGGGCATTTTCATATACGCTCATATCCGGATTGTTATAAATAGTATCAGCATCGTTAGGATCGCCCCACGTACCGATATTCCAGTCATTAACCGTGGCGCCGATGTAGCCGGAGTCACGTTTTTGGATAGTCATTGCAGCGGAGACACCAAAATTACTGTCGTCATTGCTCCAGTTAATCAGGCCCGACACTTCAGGGGTAACATCATCCCCCACCCGGTTGGTAGTATCGTGAACAGCTTTTGCACCAATAGTGGCCCGTAGTCCCGGGTTGTCTAAAGGCCGTGCGGTTTTAATATTAACTGTGGCACCAATACCACCGGTGGCAATATCGGCTTTACTGGTTTTATAGACTTCTACCGCTCTAACCCCTTCTGATGCCAGGTTAGCAAAGTCAAACGCCCGGGTGCTGCCGCCCCGCGTGTTCGTTCCACCACTGCCACCACCGTAGGTTTGCGCGGCAGGCATCATGCGCCCGTTCAAGGTGATCATATTATTATTACCACCAAACCCGCGCACGGTGATTTCGTTACCCTCACCATTGGTTCGGTTTATTGATACACCGGTAATCCGTTGCAGCGATTCAGCCAGGTTAGTATCTGGGAATTTACCAATGTCTTCAGCTGATATGGCGTCAACCACTCCCACCGAGGAACGTTTAATAAAGGCGGATTCCGCAAGACTTGATTTGAGCCCGCGAACTTCGATGACCTCGACTGAGTCCTCAGTGTCGGTAGTCTCCTGAGCTAAGGCAGGCAGTACGCTGGTTCCCAGCAATACTGACAGGCTTTTAGCCAGCAGTGAGCGATTAAAATGCTGTTGCAGTTTCATGTGTTGTGTCCCCATTTTCGGCGCGGCACGTTGCCAGACCTGTTCTACTTATCAATCTGCTATCGCCGCATGCGATGGTACGAATTGTTATAACGGCGGTTACTAAATGTTAAATAGTCTTTAAAATGACACCATTACTTTTTTTTGTTTTAGCCGTATTATTTGTAGCATGAAAAGTAAACATATAAGTTTTTATGATTATTTGAGACAGGTAATATAGGTCGCAATCAACGGTTTTTCATAGCACAGTGCTGGCGGATATATTCAGCATGGTCAGGCAGCACTTCGCTGCAACGCTGGATAACGCTGCGTACAGATGCCATACGCTCTAACAATGCGGGGGTGCTAAAGGTCTCGGTAAAAGCATGATAGCCGCGTGGAACCAGGCCTTGCCCCAGCATCACTTCAAACCAGCTGATGTCACTGAATAAGGCATTGTTGTCCCGAAAAATCCGGCCGTTTTCCTGAAACAGGCCTAATTTCTCTTTCAGTGAATCGGGTTGGGGTAAATGACGGCAATGCTGCCAAAAAGGGGAGTCGTTGCGTGTATTTAACACATAATGGCACACTAAAAAGTCGCGGATACTGACATACTCATCCTGCATCTGGCGGTTAAAAGCTTGCTGATCGTAGGGGTTTTCGCCGGTGTGCGGAAAAAAAGTAAAGAATTTTGCTATGGCCGTTTGTATCAGGTACAACCCGGTCGATTCCAAAGGCTCCAGAAAGCCGCCAGATAACCCAATGGCCAAACAGTTTTTACGCCATGGCTGGGGCCGGTAGCCGGTAGTAAAACGTAGCGTTCGGGGGCTATCGGTAGCGGGGGTATCAATATGTTGCAGCAACGTATTTTGAGCTTGCTCGTCGCTGATAAACTGGCTGCTATATACATGGCCATTACCGGTCCGGTGCTGCAATGGGATGCGCCACTGCCAGCCGGCGTGATGGGCGGTAGCGCGGGTATACGGGGGAAGCTTAGATAATGCTGTGGACGGCACGGTAACCGCGCTGTCACACGGTAGCCAGTGCTGCCAGTTTTCATAGGGACTGCCCAGGGTTTTACCGATTAGTAAGGCGCTAAAACCTGAACAGTCAATAAAGAAGTCACCTTCGTGACAATCTCCATTGGTTAACTGCACAGCTTTTATATTGCCATTGGGGTGTTGCAATACCTGCTCAATTTTTCCTTCGGTACGGGTAACCCCATTGGTTTTTGCCAAATTTTGTAAAAACTTCGCATACAACCCAGCATCTAAATGAAAGGCATAGGCAATAGAGGATAACGGCGAATTACCGGCTTTGCTGGGCCGCGAAAATTTATTCAGCCGGCATGCTTTGCTAGCTAATGTGTAATCTTCAATAGAGCTGGCCAGGCCAGCTTGCTGAAGGCGTAGCCAATAGTGATAAAACTGAATACCTTCGAAATTTTTGCCGACCTCGCCAAAGGCATGAAAGTAATCTTGCCCCTGTTTATACCAGTCGACAAACTGAATACCGAGTTTAAATGTAGCGCCCGTCGCGCGCATAAATTCATTTTCATCGATACCCAGCAAGTCATTAAAAATCTGTAGTTGGGGGATGGTCGCTTCGCCCACCCCCACGGTGCCAATTTCATCAGACTCAATAAGCTGCACCTGGCAAGGATGCTTAAGAACTTTTGCCAGCGCGGCGGCGCACATCCAACCTGCGGTACCGCCACCGACAATAACAATTTTGCTAAGCGGCTTATTCATCTGTACTTCCTTGTGGTTACCACCCGGCGTTTGCCGGGTTAGAAATTCGCTCTCACTACCAATGCCAGACGGCGGTCAGACACAAACCAGGAACGGCCTGCTTCTAACCCTTCGTTGTTAAGCTTCATAATGGTTTCAGACTGTGCGTTGGTCAGGTTGGTGCCTTGTAAACCCACCGTCACATGTTCATTGAGGTTATAAAATACTGAACCGTCTAACTGCCCATGGTCATCATAAAACAGCGGTGCTTTCGATATGACATCCCGGGTAGTCAGCAAATAGCGAGAACGCCAGTTATAGGCAAGTCGCGCATTCCAGTCGTACTTTTCGTACATGAGTACCAGATTGGCAGTGCGTTTTGATTGCCCTTGTAGGGGAACATCCTCCAGATTTACGCGGATCCCGGTATCAGTGGCATCATCGCCCAGCCAGCTTTCGTCATCTACGTCAGTCTGATTATTGGGTACGCCGCCGGCATCAATATAGGTAAAGGTGGCCTGCATTCCAAACCCATTCCAAGGCTCAGGCAGTTTGTCGAAGAACTGCTGGTAGGCTAGCTCAATACCATCCATTTTACCGTCGCCACCATTGGTGGTGGTACTTACCAGATGGCTGCGTGTTTCACCGGTCACCGGGTTGGTGTAAGGACGGCTAAACGCACCTTGTACAAAATAGTTTTTCAGGTCTTTGTGAAACAGGGTTGCGCTTAGCTGTCCGACATCCGCAAAATACCATTCCAGCGCAAAGTCATACTGTACCGACTCCATCGGTTGCAGATAAGGGTTGCCACCGGAACCGGTCCAGGCAGGGACAAATGCACCCTGAACCAGGTTGTCTTCCGCCGGTGGTGGATTATCCGGATCCGGCTCTTGGATAGGCCGCACCACTTGCACCGATTCGTTGCCCAGCGACGACTGGTTGCGAATATCACTCATGTCGGGCAGGGCGACGGCTTTGGAAAACGCAAAGCGGCCAATGAGTTCATCCGATAGCTCGACTTTAATATTAAAGCTGGGGAGCCACATATCGAAGTCAGTTTCAGCTTGTAGGCGTTCTTCGGTGTCATTACCGTAGGCTCGGTCTTCGGGGCTAAGGTAATTTAGCGGGTCGCCCATCCATTGGTTTTCTTCGGCTTCGATAGCCTGCGCATAGGTTGCGTACTGACCACTGGTTACCTGGTCAGTTAAGTAGGCCAGCACAATTTCACTGTTTAGTTGCGTATTGGCCAATGCTTCAGGGGGCGCAAAGTCGGGCACCAGATCCGGGAAGGTAACAGCGCCACTGGCCTCGCGGTTTAGCTTAACGTAACGCAGCCCAATATTACCGCTATAGGGCAGTGAGCTTTCCCCTTCAAAATTCAGTCGCAGATAAACCGCTTTGTTGGTTTCTGTGGTGATGTTGACCTCACCAGGGGTGAAGATACCGTATTCATCGTCCACCCCTTCGCGGTCAGGGTAGGGCACCCAGCTGCCGCCAGCGGTCATATAAGGGCGATCACCGTCAATAACGGAACGAACAAAGTCTTCGGTTGCATGCCAGGTGGTATTACCCGGAATGTTCAGGTCGCCGCCGCCATGAAAATCTGACCAATCGACCTGCTCGAACAACGCATTGGCATTGTCGATGGTATCCAGCCACGCCGCCGGCGCAGCACTGGAGAATTCTGGGCCTAAAGAACCCCAGTTCCAGCTGGTAGCCCGTACCGTTTGCTCCCGTTTCGCGTAGCGTACCCCAGCCTGTAAAGACGTCACAATACCCGCATTGTCGAGGAAGTACTTACCATCCAGGCGTAATGCTTTTGAGTCACCTTGTGAGCGTTCCCAGTGGTCCATGGCGCTGCGCATAAAGTAAGAGGTAGGATCTTCAAAGTAATTGCTGTCGCCCGCCGGATCGCCGGTAAAACCAGGATAATTCCCCTGCGCATACAGGTCTGGGTTAGCATCCCGATAACCAAAGTACGGTTCTATCAGGGTCACTGAGGGGGTGGAACCCGTTACATCATAAGCCTGGCCGGCAAAGGCGGCGGTATGAATGACAAGATCATCATCAGCGGTTTCGGCATCGATATACTGTACATCCGCCGACAGCTCTAGATTATCGGTGGCATTCCATTGCAGATTTAACGAGAAATCCTGGACCAGAGATTCGGTATCTTTGACCCGTGAATCAAACTGGAACGGGTAACCAAACTGGGGCCGGCCACCGGACTCCCAGGAGCGGATAATCCGATCGTTGTTACCATCGGCAGCGCGCCAGCCATCCACGCCCTGGGTAATAGTGCCACTTTCAAATAAGCCCTGGTCATCGAAATTAAATTCGGTCCCTTCCAGCGGCCGGGTACGGCGGTTTTCAATATTGTAGTAACTACCTTGATATTTAATGGCCTGCTCGTGCCAGGACAGGCGCGAGTCAGAGCGAATATAGGTCAGCGTACCCAGCAGTGTTTCATCTTCGCTGCGCCACTGCAGCGAACTGGCAAAACCTTCCCGCTTTCTATCATCGAATTTCTTTAACAGGTTAGAGCCGTTTGGCATCCATACCGTACCATTGCCATCATCGCCGACGAATGCTTCTGCCCCGGCCAAGTCGCGCGCGTATAGCTGAACATAAGCATCTGATTGTATACCGTGGGACTCGCCATACAGCTGTGAGTTGGCATAGTTAACTAAAAAGCCAATTTCGCCAATGTTGTCTACCTCCCAACGGTCGCTGTAAAGCGCTGAAAATGTGGGGCTACCTTTTTCTGCGATATCGCCATAAGAATAGTCACCACTAAAGGCAAACACCCGTTCCTGGGAATCGAAAGGCTTACGGGTTCGCAAACTCACGGTGCCGCCGATACCACCTTCAATCATGTCCGCGGTTTGGTTTTTGTATACATCCACTCCGCCCATCAGCTCAGGAGAGACATCCTGAAAAGACAAACCTCGCCCGCTGTTTGCCGTAAACGAGTCACGACCGTTAAATTCACTGCGGGTTTGAGTCATGCCGCGGATAATCGCACCGCTGCCTTCCACACTAAAATGGTCCGGGTCATCCGGCCCGGCAAAGCGTTCAATAGATACGCCGGGCAAACGCTGAATAGCTTCAAGCACCGAACGGTCAGGCAAACTACCGATATCCTCGGCAGTAATCGCATCTAACACAGTATCTGAGTGGCGTTTGAGGTTTTGGGCGTTGATGAGGTTTGCCCGGGTGCCTTTCACTTCAATCAGTTCAACATCTTCTTCATCAAGCGTCTCATCTGCTGAGTCGTTTTGCTGCGCGTGGGCAGAGTGCAAAACGGTGATCAGGGCTAGGGCTAAAAGGGAAGGTTTGGGATAAAACGTGGGTCGTGTAGCGATGTTCTTGTTACGCTCCATGCATATTCTCCGTGGCGGTGGCTTGGCAGTATCATTGTTATTCGGGAACCGTTGTCCCCGTTTTGTTGTGCAATGATATTGTCCAAATTTCCACCGCCTGACAATGTGCTTAAGAAATATCGCAATAACGTTATTAACTTTCTAAACAATTTATTAACATTAATCTTATTGGGTATTCCTACCGGGTACGACTATCCAGTTCCGCTGCCAGCGAATAGACCAATGGCGCATTCCAGTTTATGGTGACTTCATTGGTAGAGTAACTGCACCAGTCATCGATATAGCTTCGCGCAGGCGCTTTACTATAATAGTTGCACCCATCCTGATGGCCGTTTTGCGGGCCTCCTGCCACAAACCCCGGTACGGGTGGCACCACCTCATCGGCGTAAGATGGACGGTGATGAATATGCTGTGGGGGGCGTGTTCCCACGCCGGTAACATAACTATAACCGGTTGGGTTTTGGCCAAATATATAATCATTAATACGTTGCGCCAGCACGTTAAAATCATTCTCGTGGGTTAGCTTCCAGGCAGTCCACAATAAAACGGCCTTATTGAGCAATACAGCATTACTGCCCCATACAAAATCCTCGGCCCTGGCAGGAATCTGGTAGGCTGAGTCGTGGCTTTGTTCTACCAGCTCCCGGGCGTAGTTTATCAGCGTATTTTCGATGGCCTGTGCTTCATCAGGGGTCAACATGGCCCGGCCTTCATTAAGCAGGGTAAGATAGGCATGAGGATAAACCTGCGACCACGACGGCGCCGACAGTTTGCGTTCGTGGGTTAAAAACGCCTGTAAATAGCCTTTATTGCCGGTGGCCACATATAATTGTGCGCCGGCCCAGGCAAACTCGTCACTTACCTCATCGTCACCATATTCACCGGTATGTACTGATTTTTCGTTGGTATAATACACCTTTGGATTATCCTGGGCCCACTGCCAGGCCATTTTTGCTGACCGTAAATAGCGTTGCTTTAATGCAGGGTCAGGCAAGGTATCCAGGGTGCTGGCTGCCGCCATCACCGCCGCAAAGTTAAGTGTCGCCGCGGTACTTTTGGCAGTTACAAAACGCTGAGCTGTTGCCTCATGGGGCATTACCGGCCCGGCAAAGTTTTTGGTGGTAAGCTTATGATAAACGCCACCATCACTTGCCTGCATTGATAGCATCCAGTCCAGGTTCCAGCTGATTTCATCCTGCATATCGGGGAGTTGATTAATAGATTCGGGAATGTTCCATTGCCGGTTGGCGTAAAACGCCGGGAAATCCTTAAGAGCCCGAATCAAGGTGTAAGTCGAAATACCGCTATTTACAATATACTTATTGTAGTCCCCTGCATCATACCAGCCCTTACTGCTGGCAAAGGGCTTTGCCGCTGGCTGAGACAGCGGCACGATATGGTCATCCGGATGACCCGCAGCACGCTGCCATTGCCCTGCAAAAGCCATATCCAGGGCGCTACTGGCGCGATTAAAATAATACGCTTTGATGGCCATATCATGAGGCTGCTGTAAGGCCTGTGCGAAAATACGAAACCGGGGCGACTGTAAGCCATCGGCAGTGGTTATTTGGTATAGGCCCGGGGTCTTTAGCGCACTAAAGTCAGCCGTAGAGGCTGTTTCATCGGCCAGGTCCCAGGCTAGCGCAGCGCTGGAGACCCCTTCAAATACAACTTGCTGAGTATGTAAGTTTTTAATACTGAAGGGAGTAGTGCCGGAGGCAGGAATAATTGCCACTTTGCTACGCTCTGGGTAATAACCCGCCTGATTAATTTTTATTTCTTGGTAAGCTGCTTTAATAGGCGCGGTTGGCGCCACCAGGTGCTCCTCGCCATGCCGGCTTACACATCCGGTAAGTGTCACCGCGCTAGCGTGGGCCAGAAACAAGCTAAACAATGTAATGTTGATGCGGCGCTGATGCAGCATAGAAATATCCTTCTTTCGGTTAATCTTGAACCTGTTTACCTGATGACTCCAGGGTGGCAGAAAACGGCGCGGCAGGTAGCCCCACTGAATCAAACAGCCCTGCTGCGGGGTTATCACCCCAGCCATAACGTACCTGCCTAGGCGCACTGACATCCGGGCTGGTTAATATTACCCGCTGATCGGAAACCTGAGCTTTGGCCCAATGAAAAATCCCATCAGCACCGGCTATGGCAAAACCGTTTTGCTCTGGGTTAGCCAACTGCATTGGCAGTGAGGCTTCCTCAAAGATAACAATAAGCTGGTCCTGTTTGGCCATTATGTCGCTTAATACCGGCCCCTGGTAATCAACGTCATCAGCATAGGCCAAATGTTGCGCCGCTAAAGCAAGACGCCGACCTACTTCAGCCTTATTGACCGGGTGGATGTCGTTTCCTTCACCTATATCCAGCGTTACTATCGTAGCTGCATTATCCAGGCGCTGTGAAGCCTGCATTTGTTGGTGGCGAAGTTGCGCCCAGGTAGTATCTTCCGGTTGTGGCTTGCGCGCCATGAAATTGGTTAGCTGGACAGTAAGAAAAGGCCAGTCCTGTTGCCAGCTCGCTCGCCAGTCCTCGGCCATTGCGACCAGTTTGTCGGCATACCCTTCAGGGGCGCCAGCATTAGACTCGCCCTGATACCAAACCGCGCCCGACAGCGGAAAACCGATAGCCGGCGCAATCATCGCATTGTATAGCCCGGTGGGCTGCCACCGCACAAAGGTCGGTGGGGCTAACGGCGCAATGCGGCTGGCTACCTTGTATCGCCACGGGCCCGCCAGCGAAATCCGCCAGTCGTCTGTGCCTACAAAATACGGCTTGTTGGTAACAAATTCGCTATTTCCCCCTTGCGAGGTAACCCGCACAGCGATCAAATTAGTACCTTTTTTAAAGTGCTTTTTATCTATCAGATAACGCCGAGGAGGATATTGATAGGTAGTGTTAGCAACTTTTTCGCCATTAATATAAACCTCATCCGCATCGACAATCCGCCCTAAGCGCACTAGCAAGTCCTGTTGTGGTGGGGTTGGCAAGTCGAAGGTTTTGCGGGCCCACCAGACTCCAGAGAACGTATTTTGCGCTTCGGGAAGTTGGCCTGGCAACGTCAGTTGCTGCCACTGGGTATCGTTATAAGAGGGGCGGTACCACTGTTCGGCCAAGCCTGTATCACTGCTATCAAGCTGCTTTTGCCACTGGGCTGCGCGGGTAGTATCTTCAGCGGTTATGCTGGCAATGTGGCCGGCTTGCTTGAAGGGGGCCAGGGCTTGCATTATAGCCGGGTACTGTTGCACCAGATGGCTGCCCATCCAGGCTTCAATGGGCGAGCCGCCTAGTGAAGCATTCACAATTCCAATGGGAATGCCGTTTTCTAAATACAGTTCGCGAGCAAAATAAAAGGCCACAGCCGACAAGTTTGCAATATGCGTTTGCGTGGCCGCGCGCCATTGGCCATCAGTATAGTCTTGTTGAGGGCCTGAAAAATCATAACGGTCGGTAACCGTAAACTCACGTATTTGCTGGTAATGGGCAGTCGCCAAATCCTCGGGAAATGCTTCTGCTACCCGTGCCATGGTCAGTTCCATATTCGACTGGCCCGATACCAGCCACACGTCACCAAACAGAATGTTGTCGGCCGTAGCCGTGGTTTCGCCTGAGGCTCTAAGTTGGTGAGGACCGCCAGCCTGTTGGGCGGGCAAATTTAATTGCCATCGG
Source organism: Salinimonas sediminis (assembly GCF_003429285.1). Taxonomy (NCBI): domain Bacteria; kingdom Pseudomonadati; phylum Pseudomonadota; class Gammaproteobacteria; order Alteromonadales; family Alteromonadaceae; genus Salinimonas; species Salinimonas sediminis. The sequence goes on along the minus strand of NZ_CP031769.1, from coordinate 4,075,037 downwards.
CCGGCGGCATTGGCAGTGGTTGAACCTACTTCGCGGTTATCTAAATACACCACAATGGGCGTATTCGCCGGAGCGGTGCCGGTTACTGGAATAACTGTGTCTCGTTGGAGAATGGCATTATCGGTAAATAAACGGTGAAATTGGGTTTGAGCAAATAGGGGAGGGCAGAAAAGTAACAATATAAGCACGCTAACACGCATGGATAACATCCTTTTAATCAGCCGTGCTGAGCAATGTGATGGGCAGACCACCGACTGAGAATGGTCTGCCTCTTAGGGTTTAAGTGATTAGCGGAAAATAGCCTGGTTTACCTGATTCTCCAGTAATTCCTGCTGTCCAGAGACAGGTTTAGGATCAAGCTGTTTGTCGGCGGTGTATTTGGCCAGCGAGGCCAGATCAAATTTGCCTTCCAGAATTTGCTTGCCTAAGTCCTGGTTCCACCCGGCGTAGCGTTGTTCACGGGTCTGTGCAATAAAGTCATTTTCCAGCATCTGCGCTGCTTTCTTCAGGCCCAGGGCACAGGTGTCCATGCCACCAATGTGACCGTGGAATAAGTCAGCCGGATCCATACTTTGACGACGTAATTTGGTGTCAAAGTTAAACCCACCAGAAGTATAGCCACCATTTTTCAGTATTTCGTAGCAAATTAAGGTCATTTCTTCCACGCTATTGGGGAACTGGTCGGTATCCCACCCCAGCTGCGCATCACCACGGTTGGCATCGATAGAGCCAAAAATACCCAGCGCGAAAGCCGTGGCAATTTCATGATGGAAAGAATGGCCTGATAAGGTCGCATGGTTAGCTTCAATGTTCACTGCAAACTCTTTTTCCAAACCGTATTCTTTGAGGAAACCATATACCGTAGCGGTGTCATAGTCGTACTGATGCTTGGTAGGTTCCTGTGGTTTAGGTTCAATCAACAACAGTCCGTCAAACCCAATTTTATGCTTATGCTCTACGACCATATTCATAAAGCGACCAAGCTGTTCACGCTCGCGTTTCAAATCGGTATTAAGTAAGGTTTCATAGCCTTCGCGTCCACCCCATAGTACGTAGTTAGCGCCGCCCAATGTTTTGGTTGCATTCATGGCGTGATACACCTGGGTCGCAGCCCGGGCGAACAGCGCTGGATCAGGATTGGTCGCCGCGCCCGACATGTAGCGTGGGTTGCTAAACACATTTGCAGTGCCCCACAATAATTGCAACCCGGTGTCTTCCTGTTTTTGCGCCAGTACGTCAGTCATACGCGACAGGTTATCAATGTAGTCGCTGACGGTGTCGCCTTCAGGGGCTACGTCAATATCGTGGAAACAGTAAAAAGGGATGTTCAGCTTGCTGAAGAAATCAAAAGCAACATCGGCTTTTTGCTTAGCGCGTTCCATCGGGTCACCCGCTTTAAGCCACGGGCGGTTAAATGTCGCACCGCCAAAGACATCCGCGCCATCCCAACAAAAGTTATGCCAGTAACACGCGCCAAAACGCAAATGTTCACGCATTGTCTTACCCAGAATCACTTCATCCGGATTGTAGTGTTTAAAGGCCAATGGGTTGGTAGATTGGGCGCCCTCATATTGAATGGGCGCGATATCAGAAAAATAATCAGACATAAGAAACTCCGGTGTGGGCCATGTGGCCCGGATAAAAAACCTGCCCTAATAGTCGTAAAAAGCGCCGGTAGGTAACAATTATGTTAATTGGATAAACTCTTGTGTTTTTTGGCTATGATGTAAAAAGCGGTTCCACAGCGAAATACAACTCACGGAATTTCTGACGTTTTTTCATATAATGATCGGTCATTTGTTTATCCGGTGTATAACGATGCTCTAAAGGCGGAACCGGGCATATTTTAGCCAACGACGTGGTATCGTCGGTTACGCCAAGCTGCGCCAGACGAGCAGCTCCCAGTGCGGGGCCTACATCACCGCCTTGTCGATAATTCATAGCAATACCGGTGACATCCGCCAGCAGTTGTCGCCAGTAAGGGCTTTTTGCCCCCCCGCCAATCAGGCTGATGCCATCTACCTGGATACCACTGCTATGGACCGCATCAATACCATCAGCTAACGCCATAGAGACACCCTGCACCACGCCTAACGCCATATGCGCACGGGTGGTCGCAGCAGTAATACCAAAAAAAGTAGCTTGGGCATTCGGGTTGTTGTGCGGGGTACGCTCACCGGTCAAATAGGGTAAAAATAGCGGAATAGCAGGATCGTCCGGCTGAGTATTTTGTTGAATGTCGTCGAACATTGCGGCTACATCGGGGTAACCGGCGTTATCGGCATACCACTGCAAGCAACTGGCGGCACTCAACATTACCGACATTAAATGCCATCGGTCGGGTAGGGCATGACAAAAGCTATGCACCGCCGACTGCGGGTTCGCCCGAAAATCGCGGGTGACGGCAAAGTACACACCAGATGTCCCTAATGACAGCATAGCCTGGCCCGGCTCCACAATACCGCAACCAATCGCGCCTGCAGCGTTATCGCCGGCGCCCGCTACCAAGGCTACTTTATCCATTCCCCAGCGTTCAGCGAGCTGTGAATGCAGATAACCGGTAATTTGATTGCCTTCATACAATGCCGGCATTTGCCTGCGGGTAAGCCCACACGCTAGCAGTAACGCATCATCCCAATCCCGTTTTTCAGTATCCAGCCAGCATGTACCAGCGGCATCGGACATATCGCTGGCAAAATCGCCAGACAGCAAAAAGCGAAGATAATCTTTAGGTAACAGCACCTTCGCAATGTTAGAAAAAATCGCGGGTTCGTGTTCTTTGACCCAAAGCAGCTTGGGTGCGGTGAAGCCCGGCATAACCAAATTGCCGGTGGTACTGTGAACGTTTTTTACTTTTTGGGTTAAGGCCCGGCACTGGGCTTCACTGCGCCCGTCATTCCATAAAATCGCCGGGCGCAATACCTGGTTCTGTTGATCCAAAAGGGTGGCGCCATGCATTTGGCCGGCTAGCCCAATCGCTTTAACCGCTGCTAAGCTGTGCTGACTGGCCAGGTTATCTAATGCTTCCTGGGTTGCCTGCCACCAATGTGCCGGATCCTGTTCCGACCATAATGGCTGTGGATACGCAACCTGCAAGGTAGCACTTGCACTTGCGATAAGCGCACCATTGTCATCCGTAAGAATGGCCTTCACTCCAGAAGTCCCTAAATCTATGCCTATATACATGCAATATTACTTTGTAGGTGAGGGTATAGCGGTATGCTGATTATCAAATAGCAAAAGCACAATTATGAAATCTTGTAATTATTTTGTTAATTTGAAGTTGTTGTGCGAGTATGGCCTGAGCAAACAAATAACATAACAATAATTATTGTATTTGTTTTTTTATGGCGACGAGGGGGACACGGACTATGTTTGATAACAAACACAGCATCACCATGTTATTTAACGCTAGTAAAGTTTACGACCGGCAGATTATTGAAGGTATTGGCAGCTATTTACAGACGTCGAAAGCCGACTGGGACCTGTATTTGGAAGAAGACTTTATGGCCCGGTTGGAACATTTAGATGAATGGAGTGGTGACGGCATTATTGCCGATTACGATAATCCTGAAATTCAGGCGGCGTTACGTAAAGCCAAAGTCCCTATTGTAGGGATTGGCGGCTCCTATCGAGACCCAGCAGACTATCCCGAGGTGCCCTACGTAGCCACAGATAACACCGAATTAGTGCGCGCAGCGTTTAATCATTTGCGCCAAAAAGGCCTGCAACGCTTCGCGTTTTACGGGGCTCCGGTTGACCCCCACCAACGGTGGGCGCAGGAACGCGAGCAAGCCATGCTTGATATTGCCGGTAAAGAGGGCTACGAATGTTATGTATATCGCGGACATTCCGTGCGGCCGGAAACCTGGCAATATTCAACAAAACGATTAGCTGACTGGTTAAAGAGCTTACCCACCCCGTGTGGCATTGTGGCAGTGACGGATGCCCGGGCCCGCCACTTGCTGCAGGTTTGCGATCATATCGGTATGCTGATTCCTGACCGTTTAGCGGTTATTGGTATTGATGATGACGAGATTGCCCGTTTTCTAAGCCGGGTAAGCCTGAGCTCTGTTAAACAGGGATGCTTTGATATGGGCTACCAGGCGGCGCGCTCGCTGCATAAAATTTTACAGGGGCACAAAGGGCCCAAGCGGCCGATATTGGTGCCACCCCAACGGGTAGCTGAACGGCAGTCTACTGATTTTAAAGCAATTACCGACCCTCATGTAATGCAAGCCATGCATTTTATCCGGCAAAGCGCTTGCCGCGGGATTAAGGTAGATCAGGTGCTTGATTATGTAGGAATATCGCGCTCGAACCTGGAGAACCGCTTTAAGGAAGAACGAGGGCATAGCATTCATACTGAAATTCATAATGAAAAATTGCAAAAAGCCTGCAAGATGCTGTCAGACACAGATGAAACCACAGCACAAATTGCCAAAATTTGCGGCTATCCTTCGCTGCAATATATGTATGCCGTGTTTAAAAAGCACTACGACAAAACCCCGATTGAGTATCGCGAGAGTGCAAAACCGTCGCATACCGAGCTGGATTTCGCCGGCAGTGGCAACATTGTGTGTAAGTAACGATAGCGGTTACGCATACCTGTACGGCTTACAATCATCTCATAGCACTGCCTTCATTATTTAACGAAGGCAGTCGTAATTCGCAATATGAATAGTCAAATTCGTAATGTCGCCGGCTTGATAGAGAACCGACAGGCTAGGTAAAGTGAAACCTTAATATAGTGTTAGCTTATTGTTAATTAATTTAAGGTTTAAACGGACGCACTTTACCATGATAAAGAAAACTACTGTTTTACTCTGCGGCCTATTGCTGGGCGCGATCTCGCATGCCCAGGCCACGGATAGTGCTTCCTCCGCTACCCAGCAAGAAGCGGTAGCTGAATTTAATTGGTTTGAATATATCGGTAAAGATCGGCAATTTGCTTCCGAGTTACCCGACCGAACCTATCAAAACCCTATCTTGCCTGGTTTTTACCCCGACCCCAGTATTACCCGTAAAGGTGAAGATTATTATCTGGTAAATTCTTCTTTCGCTTATACGCCGGGCTTACCTGTCCTGCACAGTAAGAATTTGGTGGACTGGCAGCTCGTGGGACATGCGCTGACCAGCGAAAATGCCATAGATTTTACCGGGCTGGAGCTCTCCAGAGGCATATTCGCACCGACTATACGTTATCATGATGGCCTGTTTTATATTATTACTACCGCGGTGGATGCCGGCGGTAATTTCATTATTACTGCCAAAGATCCTGCTGGACCCTGGTCTTCGCCCATCTGGTTGCCAGAGGTAGGCGGTATTGATCCAGACTTGTTTTTTGATGATAACGGTAAAGCGTATATTGCGCACAACGACGCCCCACCAGAAGCGCCACTGTATGACGGCCATCGAGCTATCTGGCTTTGGGAGTACGACGTTAAACAACAAAAGGTTAAAGCGGGTTCCCGTCGCTTGCTTATCAATGGGGGGACCGATATTGCAGAGCAACCGGTTTGGATAGAAGGGCCGCATATCTATCATATTAACGGCTGGTATTATCTGACCTGCGCACAGGGCGGGACAAGCGTCAACCATTCTCAAGTGGTATTCAGGACGCGTTCGCTGACCGAGGAATTTGTTCCTTATCAGCATAACCCGATATTAACGCAAAAAGATTTACCGCGGGAGAAACAGGTTGTTTCAGCTACTGGCCATGCAGATTTTATTCAAACAGCAGAAGGTGACTGGTGGTCTGTATTTTTAGCTACTCGGCCGTATCAGGATGATCACTACAATACCGGCCGTGAAACGTTTTTATTGCCCGTTCATTGGGAAGACGAGTGGCCGCATATCTTGCCGCCAGGAGAAACAGTCCCGTTAACCCCCCGGCGTCCGGCTATCGCCCCAGACATCAACACGAAACAACCGTTAGCGCGCAATTTTAGTTGGCGCGATGAATTTTCAGGCCGTCGCCTTAATCCATTGTGGATAAGTGTTAAGGACTTTGCCAGAGACTGGGTTTCGTTATCGAATGGGGTACTGCAACTACATCCGCAAACAGCCAGCCTGCGCGATTTAGGAGGCGTCTCATACCTGGGCAGACGCCAGCAGCATCAACGCTTTACCGCCCGTACCCAACTTGCAATGCCGGCGTCCGATACCGCGGCTGGGCTGGCGGTTTATCAAAATGAAACTCACCACTACCAGTTACTGCTAAGCGAAAATATTACCAACGATGCGAAAGCCTATCAGGTGAGTCTTTACAAAGTCAGCCCCACCGGTAAAGCATTGGTGGCGCAGAAAACCATTGATAAGCCGGCCAGCGCGGTAGTCTTGCAGGTGGATGTGGATGGGTCGAAGGCCTACTTTAGTTATCAGCAAGACGGTCAAAATACGCCCCTTGGAGAGGCTCAGGATGCTCGCCATTTAAGTACGGCAAGTGCCGGTGGGTTTGTGGGAGCAACGGTAGGAATGATGGCGCTACAGGCCGACAATCAATCCACCCATTAACCCAGCTCGACCTGCTTACACATGTAATTGTTATGTTATTAAATACTGCGCTGGTGTAATTTTATTTTTCACCTGATTTACATTGTCAGTGAGGTAAGTAAGCTGCATTATCAGGCCAATGACAGGTATAACAACAATAAGGAGCATAACGTGGCGCGTTTAAAAATAGGCACAACGTTGGTTTGTATCCCCTTAGCGGTAGCATTATTTACCGGCTGTTCACCACAGCCGGAACAACAGGAAAATGCTTCATCTCAGGTAGCAAAAGACACTGCTCAGCGCGAGCAGACAGCCCCTGAGGTACGTTCGGGGTATGCGGAGCCTCTGGTTACACACATTTTTACTGCTGACCCTTCTGCCCATGTATTTGAGGATAAAATTTATGTTTACCCCTCTCATGATATTGAATCTGGCATAGCGCAGAACGACAACGGCGATCATTTCGCCATGCGTGACTATCATATTTTGTCGATGGACGAGGTTGGTGGCAAGGTTACTGACCACGGCGTAGGGATGTCGGTAGATGATGTGCAGTGGGCTGGTCGACAATTGTGGGCACCCGATGCAGCGCATAAAGACGGTACGTACTATCTCTATTTCCCGCTAAAAGATCAGGATGATATTTTTCGTATAGGGGTGGCTACCAGCGAGAGCCCGGCCGGGCCGTTTGAGCCTCAGCCCACGCCGATGGAAAATAGTTTCAGTATCGATCCGGCGGTGTTTGAAGATGACGATGGCAGCTACTATATGTATTTCGGCGGTATCTGGGGCGGTCAGCTTCAGCGTTATCAAACCGGCGAGTACCAAACGCAGGATACCTACCCGGCAGACAATGAACCGCAGGTTGCGCCGCGTATCGCCAAGCTGTCTGACGATATGTTGTCTTTCGCCGAAGCGCCAAAAGAAATTATAGTTAATGATAAAGACGGCAATCCGCTGACTACCGGTGATACTGACCGCCGTTTCTTTGAAGCCGCCTGGGTACATAAGCATCAGGGTAAGTATTATTTTTCTTACTCCACCGGGGATACCCACAAAATTGTTTATGCCACTGGCGACAACCCCTATGGTCCGTTCACCTATCAAGGAGTGATATTAAAGCCCGTTGAAGGCTGGACCAATCACCACTCCATTGTTGAATACAAAAACAAAACGTATCTTTTTTATCATGATAGCTCGTTGTCTGGCGGCCAAACACACCTGCGCAGTGTGAAAGCCACCGAGCTGACGTATAACCCGGACGGTAGCATTATTACTATCGACCCCTATCTGAAGGAGGAGTAAATCATGGAATCAGTAGCTCAGGTCGAATCAACTGACGCAGCAACCTCAGCCCACGCTGACACGTATAACACCGGATTTATTATCTTCATCAGTATTGTTGCCACTATCGGGGGCTTCCTGTTTGGCTTTGATAGCGGGGTAATTAATGGCACTGTTGATGGCCTGCAAAAGGCCTTTAACTCACAAAGTGTGGGCACAGGATTTAATGTGTCGAGCATGCTGCTGGGGTGTGCGGTGGGAGCGTTTTTTGCCGGCCGTATGGCCGACCTTTACGGGCGCCGGGCTTTACTTATGGTGTCGGCGTTTTTGTTCATCATCAGTGCGTGGGGCTCTGGTATAGCAGATAGCTCCGGCGAGTTTGTCATTTACCGTATTTTGGGCGGGTTAGCCGTGGGCGCAGCTTCGGTCATGGCCCCTGCCTATATTGCCGAAGTTTCCCCCGCGCGGTTTCGCGGTATGCTTACCTCGATACAGCAAGTGGCGATTATCAGCGGCCTGTTTGTGGCCTTCTTAAGCAACTATTTACTGGCCGGCGCAGCAGAAGGTTCGACTAACGAGCTATGGCTTAACTTTGCCGCCTGGCGCTGGATGTTCTGGGTGGAACTACTGCCGGCTGTGGCATTTTTGGTGATGCTATTTTTTATTCCGGAAAGCCCCCGCTTTTTGATTGTAAAAGGGCGTATTAGCAAAGCCGAAGGCGTCCTAAAACGGCTATATGGGAATACCATTGCCAGCCAGAAAATTGCCGAGATTCAGCAGTCTCTGGAGCATGATCATCGCCCACGTTTTTCTGATTTGCTGGATAAATCCAGCCGTAAAGTACGCCCTATTGTATGGGTCGGCATCGGCTTAGCTACCTTTCAGCAACTGGTAGGTATCAACGTGGTGTTCTACTACGGCGCAGTATTATGGCAGGCGGTCGGTTTTTCCGAATCGGATGCGTTACTGATTAATGTTATTAGCGGCGCTATCAGTATTGGCGGTTGTGTGCTGGCACTCTTGATTATCGATAAAGTCGGTCGCAAGCCCTTACTCAAATGGGGCTCTGTAGGTATGACGGTATCACTGGCTGTGGTGGTACTGGCATTTTCAAATGCCGGCCAGGATCCTAGCGGTCGATTGATCATGGACTCTTGGGGCCCGGTTGCCCTGATTGCTGCTAATGCCTACGTGTTTTTCTTCAATATGTCTTGGGGGCCGGTGATGTGGGTAATGTTGGGTGAAATGTTCCCCAACCAAATTCGCGGCTCAGGTCTGGCGGTTTCTGGCCTGATACAGTGGAGCACGAATTTTGCAATTACCTGGTCTTTCCCCATGATGTTAGCCGGAATTGGACTAGCCGGAGCTTATGGGTTCTACGCTATCTGCGCATTATTTTCGGTAGTGTTTGTATCGCGTTTGGTAAAAGAAACCAAGGGGCGCGAACTGGAAGACATGGAAGGATAATAAGAAAATTAAAGTGTGTTTATTAGGGGGCCTTCGGCCCCTTTTTTTGTGGCTATAAGGAAAACGAATTCATAGCGTTTGTTGGCTTTCTGACTAACTTATTCTTTACGCTTCTGTTTATAAAATGGTCAGGTTGGGATGGGACGCTAAGACTTAATTATCCCGCCTGGGATATACCTGATGAGAATGCCGGCTGAAAGCGGTCGTTTATACCCTTGCTGGCAAGCGTCCAGTCACAGGAGCCACCTGAGCGTAATTTGTTTAACCTGGGCTGGCGATGCTTTGAATATTCAGATGCCACTCAAGCCGATAGCCTGATTCACCCTGCCAGGCCTACGACAGAAACTACCTATGTTTGACGTTACTGAGCCGATTTGTCCACCGCCGTCGAATCCGGCTTTTCACGAAGTACTTTTCACGAAGTACTTCCCGACAAGCTGATATTGTTGAGCAAGACCCTTCGGCCTTTAGTAGCCGAGGTATTTATTCTTTACCGGTGACCGATAAAATCGCCATTAGGTTGGAAAGAACCGGTGAGCGGGTGGCAACCGACACAGCAGCTGCTATCGATTTCATTCCCTTTCATTCAGCCAGCCGTCATTTTTTCAGTGGGAAAGCCCTGACCGTGGTGCGTGCTAAACACGCCAAACCCGGGCGCACCACGGTAGGGGTAACGGTTAAGGAACTGCCCCCACAGCAGGTATTTTTGACCGGGATACACTAAAATGCAGTGAGGCTTGCGGCGGCACAAAAATATTGCACCTTCACGCCAGTAAGCTAGGCTAAGACTAAGGGTAGTTTGTATGTAATGGATTAATACATAGAGGCACAGGATGAAGCATGTGGCAAAAACAATTATCGCTAGCGCGGTCGTGTTACAAATAAGCTGCGGGCCGGCAACAATGCCGCTTGATGAGGTGGCCGATAATATATCAGTCGAGCATGCGAATACCTTTAGCCAGACACCCTGGTATACCCGTAGTGAATTGCACCACGGCTCAATGTATCAATGGCGCAAGGCATCTTACCGGGAAAAGCGGGCAGCATGTGCCGACTATCTGATGGCGCTGCAAATGCAGGGAATGCTGAATAATAATGAGTTTAGTACTATCGCCTCAATTGACGGCTTTAAACCGTTTGCTGAAGCATTAGTCGTTACAGTGGATGATAACTTGTTGTTAGCCAAGGCTTTGGCCAACACCGAGGATACCGCCCTTACCCAGCAAGTTATTGCTAAAGAGGTGTTACGCGCAGCCGGACAGTTGGGGTATTTATCTACTACGGCGCACTTGCCAGAGCAAACATTAGTTAATTAAAGCAGGAGCGGCAGCCGCCCCTGCTCAATGACATTTTATACTCGGGTGATTACAGCGTAAACAGCACTTTAACGTCGCCGTTGACAGCACTGGCATCGACCACACCAATAGCTTTAGGATCGCCGGCAACTTCACCCAGTACACTGCCAGCATCACCAACAGTTTTCGGTGGGCGACCACCCCCAGTAAAGGCCAGTTTTGCCCAGTAGGCTTTATATTGGCTGGGGGAACGGGCTAGCACTTTCTCAACAAACTCATCGGCGGCTGCGCCTTCCACCATTACTGGCGTAAGTGACTTGTCTTTGCCCAAAAATACTTTGGAAACCTGCTCCTGGGATAAGCTCGCCCCGTTTGCATTGTTTACCACTACCGCAATCTCAGCCTGCGCAGGTAATGCCAGCAAACAAGAAGCCATTAGCAGGCTACGTGTTAATAGTTGATTTATTGTTGTCATTATTTAACCCCTTAAAACACTGTGACAAGCGCAACTTGGAATAAGCCAGCATTGCTACCATCTGCTTGCTCGGTATTGGTGTATTCCGCTTTAAAGGCAGCGGATTCATGAAAATCCCAGCGCGCACCAAGCGTATAGAATGGGGCATTGCGAGTACGTTCGGCAATAACCTGTTCAGTAACCGTATAAAGCGCATCAATATTAGCATCCACGCCTACCGGCACAGCTGATAAATCCACCCCGGTTTCAGCTTTATCATGGCCGTAAGTACCATGTACCAATACCGGCCCAAAACGCTTACCCAGCGATACCATCCAAGGTTCAAAATCACCAATTAAAGTATGGTCAAGTGATGCAGGAATGTACTCTGCTACAAACAGCCAATCCTGATTATCAAAAATAACACCAAATTCCATGCCCGTCAGGGTGTCTTGGTTAATTTCTAGATCATCGCCCACATAGGCAAATGGGGTTTGCCCCCAGGCACTGGACAATGGATTTAATCCAATATCCGAGGTCAGTTCAAATGAGACATAAGTACTGCGGAAGGTCCACCATCCGTAGTTTACGCTGGCTACCGCGCTAAACACTTTATCTACATCAAACTCAATGCCATCGGCCCGAGTGGTATTTTCCTGACCGTAATAAAAGCGCAGGTTCAGCATGGCATCACCGAAGGTGAAATCATGGATAGAAGAGATACCGTCGATGCTATCAAAAAATGATTGGTAAACCTCCATAGGCGGCGCAATCCAGTGGTAGGCGTACGACACATCAAGATAATCAGAGTACAAATAAATAGGTATACGCTGACGACCTACCTGCACCCGCCAGTTATCCTGCATTTCATACGACAGGTATGCCCAGGTAAATTCAGGGTCCCAGTCTTCGATACCGCGGGCGCGAATTTGCGCGGTCGCACTTAAGCCATCATTAAGATCGGCATAGGCTTGCAGGGCGAAGAAAGAGCCGTTTTTAAAATCGACTTCACCATCCGAATAATTACGTATTTCCTTATCACTATCCGTGGGCAGCCCAGCTGCCAACGTGCCAAAGCCGCTCAGCTGAACATCGGCGACCGCATTAAAAGAAAGCGCAAGGCCCATTGACAGGCACGAAAGATTTTTAAATTTCATCACAATTCCATGAAGTAACAAAAGCGATATGTATGTTAGTTAATTACAGCTTAAAAACCATATAACGAAAGTAGAGATTGCATAGCACTGGTGATATGAAGGTATCTATAGCAATACCCTAAGTGACTGATTATTAGTTGCGCAGGCGCAGAAAAGGACTAGCCGCTTAACCGATTACAGCACATATAGATCAAAGGCTACAAAAAAAGTACCAGAGTAAGGTGAGCGGGGAAAAGGGGCAGGGAAGCACGCGGGCACACAACCGTGTCCCGCGTAAAATTTATACCTTAAACTGACGCGCGATCGATTCTAGCTTGGTGGCCAAAGACGCCAATTCGGTGCTGGCAGAAGCCAGCTTATGCGAGTTCTGGCTGGTTTGTTCAGTGCGCTGGAAGATAGCATCAACGCTGCCAACGATATTGCGTGAGGTTTCTTGCTGCGAGTCGGTAGACTGCGCTATTTGAGCGTTCATTTTACTGATCATATCAATAGTTTGGGTAATCGTATCCAGGCTTTGGCCTGCTGCGTTGGCTGCCTCTACACTTTCCCGGGCGCGCTCGTTACCGCTATGCATAACCTTAACCGCAGACTGCGCCGCGCTCTGTAAACGTTCGATTGTACTTTGAATTTCTTCAGTAGATTGTTGGGTACGTGAGGCCAACGTACGCACTTCATCGGCGACTACGGCGAAACCACGACCCTGCTCACCCGCGCGGGCCGCTTCAATCGCAGCATTTAGGGCCAGCAGATTGGTTTGTTCGGCGATCCCTTTAATCACATCCAGCACCACCCCAACCTGATTAGAATCGCTTTCCAGCTTCTTGATCACGTCGGCGGTTTCTGCCACGTTTTGGGCCAGGCTTTCGATACTGCTCACCGTATTACCTACCACACGTTTGCCTTCATTGGCAGCGCTGGCGGCATCGTTAGCCGAGGTAGACGCTTCGGCGGCGTTGGTAGCCACCAGGTACACTGATTGATTCATCTCTTCTACTGCTGACTTGGCTTTGGTGGCAGAGTCCTGCTGGTTAGCAATCGTTTGGTTGGTATCGGTAGTCAGGGTATTAAGATTTTGTGCTAATGCCGATAAGGGCAGGGTGGTATCGACAATGTCTTTTACCAGGTTTTGTAAACGTTCCATGAAGCGGTTGAAGTAATTAACCAGTTCACCCACTTCATCCTGCGAACGCGAGTTAATACGTACCGTTAAATCGCCGTTCTCTTCGGCAATATTACGTAACGACTGAACCACCTGATTTAGCGAGCCGCGGATTTCCGACACAATAGGCCAGGCGGTGGCAAACAAAATAACCGTGGTTACCAGCCCCATAATAATGCCCAGCGTCATTAAGAAGCGCTGCGCTTCATTGTAATCGGTAAACGCGGTGTCAAATGTATCGGCACGCTGTTGCTTGAAGCTGTTCAGGTGAGAGGTGATGTTGTCATAGGCAGCATTCATTTGTTCCAGCTTATCGTTTAGCTGGGAAAAGTCCGCGGTGCCGTTAAGCATAGAGTCAGTGATGCCATAGGCCAATGAAAAATAGGTGTCGAACTCGTTGAGCATAGCTGAGACTTCACCTGCCAACGCAGGATCTATCTGTTCAATTTTCTGTAAGCTTTCTTTTGTGGTAGCGGCAGACGCTTTGGCAATAGTTAGCGCTTCAGCGTCACCGGTGGTCACTGCTCCGGCCAATATATCACGTACTTTTTCCATGCTAACCAACGCGGTAGAGCTTAATTGTAAGGCGGGAAAGTCCACGTTTTTGGCTTTTTCCAGCTGATCTGCGTTCTGCATAGATATATAGCTGTTGATACAGACAAATAAAACGAAACTGGCGGCCCCAATAATCGGGATAACAAAAATCTTCTTGGCAACAGAAAGGTGGAGGAGAAAATTCATTTAAAGGTCCTTTGCAACAGGTGACTGACTTCTTCGCAGCTCATAGCCACTATTGAAAATAGTAGCGTGTTCAGCGTTTTGCAAAGCAGACAACAACTTTGATCCGTATATTAACGAGTTTATCGCGCGGATCGGTATTTAACTTTAGGTTAAATTATTGGCGTCGATGAAAATAATTCTTTCTCAATACATTGTTACTTGATCAGATAACCATCACTTACGTACAAAAATCAACCCGGTTATCGTTTAAATGGAGCAAACCATGGATGCTTTTTCCCGCCGTCATTTTGTCAAACTCGCTGGTTCCGGATTGTTGGTCGCAGCAATGTCTCCGGCCTTTGCTATGGCCCCACCGAAACGCAAACTGGGTGTCGCCCTGTTAGGGTTAGGTAACTACAGCGAGAATTTATTAGCTCCGGCGCTGCAGCATACGCAGTTTTGCGAACTACGCGGCATTATTACCGGTAGCCCGGACAAGGTCCCTGCCTGGCAACGTAAATATAATATTAAAGATGCCAATGTCTATTCGTATGCCAATATGGATCAGATAGCTAACAACGATGACATTGATATTATTTATATTGTTACGCCTACCGGTACCCATAAAGATTTTTCAGTACAGGCGGCCAATACCGGAAAACATGTATGGTGCGAAAAGCCGATGGCCATGGATGAGCAAGAGTGTCAGGCCATTATTGATGCGTGTAATAAAAATGGGGTCAAATTAGCGATAGGCTATCGTATGCAGCATGAACCCAATACCCGCACCTTTGCCCAATATCATCAAACCCAACCCTATGGTGCAATTACCGGCTTAAGCAGTTTCGCCGGGTATGCGGGCAATGGCCGGCCTGCCGATAACTGGCGCATGCAAAAAGAAATGGGGGGTGGGGCGCTCTATGATATGGGTGTCTATGCTATTAATGGCGCGCGCTTCATTACCGGTAAAGAGCCCCTGGCAGTTACGGGTAAACAACCGAAGACGCATCCGGATATTTTCAAAGAAGTCGACGAAACGACCCTGTTTACCATGGATTTTGGTAATGGGTTAACAGCTGACTGCGGCACCAGTATGGTGAAGAGTTTTAATCATTTGAAAGCCGAGTGCGAAAACGGCTGGTATCAGCTTAAACCGATGCAGTCTTATTCCGGCGTAACCGGCACAACCAGCGATGGTAAACATCTGGCACCTATTGATGGTATGCAGCAAACTCTGCAAATGGATAACGACGCTAAGGCTATTTTAGGCACAGGCCCTGCCTTGGTCCCTGGTTCCGAGGGCTTAGCTGATATTCGGATCGTTAATGCTATTAATAAAGCCGCACAGACTGGCCAGCAGGTGCAGCTATAGTAAAGCGCTGGTGGCTTGGTACCGGTAGCGGGCCGTCTGGCTAAATAACACCCTGCGGCGCAGGGGGCAAGGCGCGGCGGGCAAGGCGCGGCGGCTGACTGGAAAACCGCTGGACGGCCATAATTGGTTGATCGACAGAGCCGCCGAATATTTTCTGGGACCTGGCTAAGCCAGGCCAGGTTAAGCAACGCTAAGCGTCAAGGCGAGGGTGACGAAGTAGGGCTTTACGTTTGCCTCACTCTCGCTCTTGGCGTTACCCACGCCACGCATGTGGCAAGGCGTTATTTACAAGGCAGTGAGCGTATTGGCCAGGGCGTGGAAGTCCGCCAGGCTGTAATCCGGGGCTAACCCCAGCGGATACATCATTTTCCCCGGCCGTTCGATAAATGCCGTTTGCATACCTGCCGCCTTGGCGCCGCTAACGTCCCAGCCATGCGCGGCTACCATCATTGCCTCATGGGTATCGACGCCCATGGTATGCACTGCCCATTGATAGGCCTCGGCATGCGGCTTAAAACGTTTCACCGAAGACACGCTCAGCACCGCATCAAAGCATTGCCGGATTCCGGCGTTGAGCAACTGCTTGTTCAGGCCAGTCTCCGCTGAATTGGAAAACGCGACCAGCGTAAAGCCTGCTGCTTTCAGTTTAGCCAGCCCCTCTTCCACATCGGCATGGGCAGGAAGTTGCGTCATAGGTTTGCTGATTGCAGCCTTTGCATCTTCCAGCGTGAGGGTTTTGTTATGACTATGAGCCACCATAACTAATGCAGCTGCCCCAATATCCGCAAAGTCGTGGTATTGGTTAGTCGCACTGTCTACCAAAGAATGATGCAACAGTTGGGCAAACCACACCGGGACTAAACTTTCATCCCCATCGAGTACATCAGCAATGGCCTGTTTTACCGCATTCATGTCCAACATCGTTTCATTTACGTCGAAGAACAGAACCTTCGGGGTAGGGTGTGAAGTCATGGATTATCCTGTTAAGTTTATCAGTGTTGAAAATTAAGCAAAACTTCAAAAAAATGAAGATTTAACTTCATAAATCGGCGTACTGTTGTATACTCGCCGCCCGATCTGCGTAACGAGCGCAAATCCGTGCATTAGCTGTACTATACCAATTAAAAAGCACTCACCAGACGGAGAAAACCATGTCAATTCATTCGCTTACCTTGCGAACCTTTAGTCCTGCGCGTCTTTCTGCTATTACTCTTGCCGTTGCGTCATCCTTGTTCCCTGCTCAGGTTTTTGCCCAGGCCGGTGAAACAACGTCTGCCCAGGATGAGGCGGTTGAAAAAATCATGGTCACCGCCCGTAAGCGGACCGAAAGTATTTTTGAAACACCGACGGCGGTTTCGTCTATTGGTGAAGGACTGATTGAAGATACCAATGTGACCAACCTTGATGACATTGGTAAATACGTACCTAATTTAAATATCAGTCGCTACGGTGGTGGTAACAGTGGTCATGCTGCTGTATTTATTCGTGGTATAGGCTTACAGGATCACGTTATCACCACAGATCCTGGTGTGGGTGTATATTTGGATGGTGTTTATCTTGGCCGTCAAATGGGCGCTAATATGTCGCTGCCCAATATTGAGCGGGTTGAAGTGCTGCGTGGCCCTCAAGGAACCTTGTATGGTCGAAACACCCTAGGTGGCGCGGTCAATATCATTACCAAGGCACCGGGTTCGCAGGATATTGCTTCAGTAGCAGCTAAAGTGGGTAGCCGTGGACGGTTGGCGACTGACCTGTATATTAACAGCGATATCACGGATGAATTTAGCGTATCGGCTACTGGTTCGTTTAAACAACGAAACGGGGTGGGTACAGCGGTAAACCTGGAAAACCCTGAGCGTGAAATCGGCGAAGAAGAAGAATACAGTGGCCGTATAGCAGCTAAGTATGATTTTACTTCTGATTTTTCGGTGACGGTGGCGGCGGATTTTGTCGAAAACGAAGCAGGCCAGTCACCTTACAATGTTGAGTTTATTCCGGGCGGCCCTACCGAATTTAGTATTGATGACGGTGAGTTTTACTTACTGAATCCATCCCTTATTCCTGATAACCCGGACGACCTGGGTACTACTGTTCCGGGCATAGAGTCTACCTCTTATTCTGGCTGGGGCACGGCGCTAACAGCACAGTGGGCTGCCACTAACAATCTGGATCTGAAATTTATTGCCAGTAAGCGCTCATCGGAATACGAAGGTGGTTTGGATGATGATGGATCGCCGCTTAACTTATCTGAATTTCCGGAAACCGGCAGTGCCGATCAAACCTCTTTTGAGTTGCAGTTAAACGGCACCTTCGATGACTACGACTTTGTTTCCGGTTTGTATTACTTTACCGAAGAGGGTACCACCGCTTCCGGTCCCTGGACCTTTAGCCCGTTTAATGTACCGGACGGATTGTTAAATGATGGCGTAACACCGGTAACCGAGGTATGTGATTTTTGTGGTGA
The DNA here is from genome assembly GCF_003429285.1 of Salinimonas sediminis. Taxonomy (NCBI): domain Bacteria; kingdom Pseudomonadati; phylum Pseudomonadota; class Gammaproteobacteria; order Alteromonadales; family Alteromonadaceae; genus Salinimonas; species Salinimonas sediminis. The sequence continues at coordinate 4,057,170 of NZ_CP031769.1, read as the reverse complement.
CTATGGCTTCTTTGATATTAATCAGGAAACCAAGGCCTATGCTGCCTATGTCAACGTATCGTATAGCCTGACTGAAAAGCTGGATATTGGTGGTGGTTTACGTTACAGCCGGGACGAGAAAGACGCCGATGCTTTATTTCCGTCTTTTGCCGAGCGTGCAGTACGCAGTGCTGATTTTTCCGAAGTTACCTGGGATGTGAACGCAGGTTATACGCTGACCGATCAGCTTAATATGTACCTGGCTGTGCAAAAGGGCTATCAAACAGGTGGTTTCCCGCCGCGGCCATTTGGCGGAGCCGACCAATTTGTATCTTTCGATGAAACAACAGCAATCAACTATGAGTTTGGCTTTAAGGGCGAAGTAGGCGAGCATGTGAGTTTCATGACCGCCTTTTTCCTGACCGACTATACTGATTTAGCGCTACCGTTTTCTGATCCGCAGGCAGGTGGGGGCTTTGTAACCATTGTCGAAAACGCCGGTGAGTCTCGTTCGCAAGGGGTTGAGCTGGAATTAACCGTAGATGTAACCGATGATTTTGTGGTGCGCTCTACATTTGGTTATCTGGATGCCGAGATTACTGAGCTTGATGAAGGGGTTCAGGGGGTCGGTGAAGGCGATGCGCCAGCGCTATCCCCGCGCTGGACAGTAATGATTGCACCTACCTGGTATAGCGAGCTGGACAACGGCGCGCTGGTAACTGTTAGCGTGGATTATAGCTTCCGCGATGAGATGCAAGGGCAGTCGGTGTACAACCCCTATGAAACTATTGATGCCCGCGAGCTAGTCGGTTTCAATGTGAGCTATGAGCCGGCAGCCGGAGACTGGAGTGTAAGCCTGTATGGCAAAAACGTATTTGATGAAGTCTACGATCAGGGACGTTTAGCGCAAAATGGTTATGTTGGGGTGGTTCGAAGCAATGACCGCAGTGAATTTGGCCTACGCTTTAAAAAGTCATTTGACCTATACTAACAGCCAGGTTGCTATCGCAATTTGCTGATAAAAAAGGAGAGCCAAGGCTCTCCTTTTTTGATTGTATGTCGCGCTATCAGTAAAACATATACGCCACACTTAATTTCATACTACGAGGCATAATATACCGGCCATTCGGCGCATCCGGATTGCGCGGGTCGCCTTCGGTAATCCCCAGCTCATCAGTCAGGTTATCCACTGATAACTGCAATTTTAAAGCTTCCACCGGCTCTAAGGTAAAGCCAATATCCAGCTTCTCATAACCTTCCAACACCACGGTGTTTTCATTGTTACCAAAGCGGTCATCTACCGCAGATAAGGTGCCATAGAGAGTGGCATACATACCTTGCAGCTCGAATGCATAGCTGGGAGTCATACGCACTTGCCAGCCTGGCTGACGCTGCGCCTCGTTGCCTTCATTAGTGGCACTGGCCGTTATTTCGGTTTCTTGCAGTGTGCCATTAAGGCTAATAGAGAAGCCTGAATCGTGCGAATATTTACCGTCCAGCTCAACACCATAGGCTTCGTTAGTCAGTAACTCGGCAGGATCGCCGGGGCGACGTACAAAGGTATCGCCTTTTGTTTCATTGGCAAAAGCGGTGGCAAAAAACTGAATGCTGTCATTCATGTATTTATAACCCAGTTCGCCTTGGGTAACTTCTTTTATTAACTCATTACCTCCGGTATAGGCGTCCCAGTTATCGCGAAAATCATCGAAATAAGGCATTTTGTAGCCTCGATTCATTCGCACAAACACACCGCTGTTATCGTTTAGTGCGTAATTGGCGCCTACCGTCCAGGAAGTTTTGCTCTCATCGTATTGCAATGCTTTGGTGATCTGACCATCCAGGCCTTCATCAACCGAATAACTGACTTCATGATTTTCATGGCGAACCCCGGCATCGATACTTAAGTCAGTATTAGCGAGCCAGGTGCTGGTGGCATACACAGCGCGGGTGCTGGCATCGCCAACAGAGCTAATATCATAACCCCAGCCGCATCCTTCAGGACGATTATTGCATGCAATACCGTCAAGCCTCTCTCCGCCTGGGGTAAGCACATGATAAGCCTGATTACCCAGACTCCACCAATCGTTAGCTTTGGTGGTAGCCGTATAATAGCCCACTGAGGTATCGAAATTATCCCATGACTTTGATACCGCTAAATCATTGGTAAAGGCCTCAATATCTTTTAAGACCACCCAACCGCCTATCTGTTGCACCGGAGTGTCGCCTGCATACTGCTGGCCGGTGACCGCACCCGTGGCGCTGGTTCCATTATCGGCCACCTCTGCCAGTGTTACAGCGCTGCCATCAGGTACCAGCCCATAAGTATTGGCCTCGCCTTTGGTCAAATTAAAGCGGTCGACCAACTGCCAGCCAGCCCCTAAATCGAGTTTAAGGCTCCCGCCGCTAACAGACCCATCCCAACCTCTGCCTTCACCAAAATCAACATCTCTGGCGGTATTGTCAGGACCATAGTAAATGGTCGCCTGCCGGCTTAATGGTCCAATTTGGGTGTAGTTGGCATCTATACCCTCTACATTAAGCGGTGTAGGTAGATACCATGTGCCGTGATCATCGGTTTGGCGTGTATACAGGTTAAGCTCACCATTGTTAAATTCCTTGGTAATATTAATGGTGAACTGGTTACCTTCTTCAGAATTAAACCCGGCGTCGCGAATACCCTGAGAGCTTTTGATATAGCCGCCCACCATATAATACAAACCATCATCAAGCGCGCCGCTGGCTACCACATCTACCCGGTTTAAGCCGTAATCTGAAACCGTATATTTAGCCAATGCTTCAGTGGTCTCGCCGCCACGTTTCAAGCGAAAGTTGGTAGTCAAACCCGGCTGACCGTTACTGACCACCGGGTTAGGACCACCGCGCAGACCTTCAACGGTTTCTATGGTTTCATCAATTCTAAAAAGTTGCGAATTCTCCAGAAATGACAGAGTCGACGCTGGATAGATGGGCGAGCCTTCCAGTGAAATAGTCAGAAATGGTGCATCACCGCCCCCTGGAAAACCGCGTACGAATACGTTGGCACCAGACTCACCGCCAGAGCTTTCCACCCATACACCCGGTATGGCTTTAAATAGATCAGCCGTGGATTTGGGAGCCAGCTTTTCGATATCGCTGGCATCGATATTCGTTACCGCAAAACTGGCATCAATTTTACGGATTCCTGCGCCTCCTGGTGTACCACTAACGACGATAACTTCGGTGTTAGCCGCATTGGCAGTGGGCTTTTGCGGTGACGGATCGGTGGTTTGCGCCACGGTAGAGTGGGATAGCGCTAAAGTAACCGCGCCAGCTAGCATTCCTTTTGAGAACAACGTATTCATGGTGTGCTCCTACAAAGTTGTTAACGTGTGTTGTTAACCGAATGCGTTTAATGGGTTAAAAAAGTGTCATTCGGCTTGATGATTGGCAACAAAATAGATCCAAGTGCAATCGATTGCAAGCAAAAATGCAAACGATTGCAAAGTTTTTGTATTATTTTATTAACACTACGGTAGGGCGGCTTCAGGGGGGCTGACAGATCTTCAGCCTGCCATAGGAAATAGACTGTAGAAGCGTTATAGTTAGGCCAATATTGCCAACAAGACCTTGTAATTTGGATACTAAGCTCACCCTTGCGGGGCTAGCCAAACTGGCTGGTGTTTCTGCCTCTACCGCTTCCAGAGCGCTCAAAGACAGCCCGTTGATAAAACTTGAAACCCGTTTGCGGGTGCAACAGCTAGCTCAAGCGCACAATTACAGTGTTAATACGGCCGCCAGCCGCCTACGAACCCGCAAAACGCATGTGGTCGCGGTCATTTTAAATTTGATTGATAACACTGAACAAAGCACCACCGACCCCTTTTTACTTAAAATTGTGGGCGATCTTAACCAGGCACTTAATGCCCGGGGCTATGAGCTACTCCTATCCAATTCATTTATGGCCTCGGATGATTGGGCGAATTATTTTATCCATAGTCAGCGCGCGGATGGGATGATAGTGGTAGGGCAAGGCAAATCTACCAGCAAAATAGATCAGGCGGCGGCGTCCGGTGTGCCGGTTGTGGTGTGGGGCGATGCCAAAACTCAGGCGGCTTATCCGATAGTTGGTGGGGATAATTTTGAAGGCTGCCGCCAGGCCACCGCACATCTGCTGGCCGGGGGGTGCGAGCGAGTACTGTTTTTAGGCGATCCCGGTCACGCAGAAATGCAGGAACGCCATCGTGGCTATTTGGCGGCCCATGCCCAAGCCGCAATTGAGCCAGCGAGCGACCTCACCGGTTCAATAGACATTACCTCACGCGCCGCCTATGACTATATTAACCAGCGTATTAAACAAAACGGTTTGGATTTCGATGGTATCGCGGGCGTATCGGATATGGTGGCATTAGGCGCATTGAAAGCCCTGAAAGAACGTTATGTAAGCATACCCGGAGATGTGGCTATTGTAGGATACGATGATATTCCATTAGCCGAGCTGATGCATCCGGCCCTTAGTACGGTACGCCAGGATACACAACAAGCGGCTAACTTTATGGTGGAACAACTACTACGCCAGTTTGACGGCCAGCCATGGCACAGTGAGGTGGTAGACACCCGGCTGATAATTCGTCGTTCGTCCAGCCGCGCCCGTGCCTAGCCAATGCGCTAGTCCATTGGGTTAGCACGGTGAAATAGCTCAAGTAGATAGTAACACTAAGATAACGTGGTAAGCGTTCTGTAACGCTATCTGCCCCGCAAGATGGCAACAAACTAACGGCAGTATGGCACCTTAATGCGGGTAACTACCAAGCGTCATAGGGTGCTCTCATCGTTTTAGCAGACGAAGTTAACGCGTAAATGCAAACGATTGCATTTGGGCCAAGCTACAGCTAGACTTCAGCATAAATCAGTTAACAGGGTGTTTACACATGTCGAGATTAACCATTATTGCGGCGATTGCCGTAAGTTACTATGTCTTTGCCATACTGCTCAATAGTGTGGGCACCGTTATTCTGCAGTCGATTACCAGTTTTGATGTATCCAAGCCCCAGGCCAGTACGCTGGAAGGGTTTAAAGATCTCTCTATTGCTATCGTATCGTTTGCGGTGGCTTCGTATATTCCCCGCGTCGGTTATAAAATTGCCATGCTTTGCGGGCTTGCTCTGGTGGCGCTACTTTGTGCCGTTACTCCTACCGTCGGCAGTTTTTGGATAATCAAATTACTGTTTGCCAGCATAGGCACCGCGTTTGCGCTGGTGAAGGTATCGGTTTACGCCATTATCGGGCAGCTATCGTCTACTACTAAGGCTCATTCTTCATTGATGAATACCATCGAAGGTATCTTTATGCTGGGAGTGCTGTCAGGCTACTGGATTTTCTCGGCCTTCATTGACCCCAATGATGCATCCTCACTGAGTTGGCTGAATGTATATTATTTACTGGGCGCGATGGTGCTGGTTACATTAGTGCTGGTATTGTTCGCACCCATCGATAAACCCAGCCCCGGGGACACCGAATTACCGGCCAGCAGAGCATTTCTCGACATGCTTAAACTGGCTTATCAACCGCTGGTTCTCATTTTTGTAGTATCGATATTTTTATACGTTCTGATAGAGCAGGGGATTGGTTCATGGTTACCCACCTTTAACCGGGAAGTGCTTGGATTACCGGTCAGTGTGAGCATTCAAATTACCAGTATTTTTGCGGTAGCACTAGCGGTAGGCCGGTTACTGGCAGGGGTTATATTGGCCAGGGTTAATTGGTATCCGTTTCTAAATGTATGTTTACTGGGAATGGCCGTCATTATGCTGCTAAGCCTGCCGTTGGCTGAAAAAGTGGATGAAACACAGATTATCAACTGGACCGACGCCCCGCTGGCAGCCTTCTTAGTTCCTTTAATTGGGTTGATGATGGCGCCGATATATCCGGTGATCAATTCTGTCATGTTAAGTGCCCTACCGAAGGGGCAACATGCCCCAATGACCGGACTTATTGTCGTATTTTCTGCTTTGGGGGGGACCACCGGTTCTATCATTACAGGCTATGTATTTGATGCAATGGGCGGCCAGCAAGCCTTTTACTTATCGCTTATTCCTATTGCGGCCATATTAGTGTCGCTATTTTTCTTTCGCCGGGCCTGCGGCGCGTTATCAGCAACCTCAGCACATAAGGTGAGTTAAGCATGCAACAAAACATAACAGACTGGCACACTGTGCTGCCATTTTTTGCCAGTGAATTATTCGCTCAGGTCCAGCAGGCGGGCTTATTTGAAGACAGTAAAACCTTTGCCGATGTTACCGTCAAAAGTAGCTGGCAAGAGGTAATCGCCGCCTTTGCGCACGAGCAACATATACCTGGGTTTACGCTCAAGGCTTTTGTAAACAAACACTTTGTGTTGCCTGAACCGGTAGCGCCGCTGGAAAATGTGCAGCGTACGACGCCTCTGGCTTATGTTGAAAGCATGTGGAATGCGCTTACCCGCCAGCCCGATGCCAGCCCGGCGGGCCACAGTCCGAAGAACAGCCTGATAGCATTGGCTAAACCGTATATTGTACCTGGCGGCCGGTTTCGTGAAATTTACTATTGGGATAGTTATTTTACGGCCCTGGGCCTGATGGATGCCGGGCGCGAAGATATGGTTATCAATATGCTGGATAATTTTGTCGACCTTATTGCGGAGGTAGGGTGTATCCCAAACGGTAATCGGGCCTATTACCATACCCGCAGCCAACCGCCCGTATTGGCGCTGATGTATCATTTAGTTGCCGCTCGGCTAAGTCCGGCGCAGAGCGCGAAAGTCAATGCCGCTCTACATCAGGAATACGCGTTTTGGATGGAGGGCGAAGCCAGCCTTAGCGATACACATGTGGCGCATAAGCGTGTAGTAAGAATGCCCGACGGTAAGGTACTGAATCGTTATTACGACAATAGCGCTACACCGCGGCCAGAGTCGTGGCGCGAAGATATACATACCGCTAAAGCGCTGGGGGCCAGTTCCAATGAATTTTATCGGCATATTCGCGCAGCGTGTGAATCGGGCTGGGACTTTAGTTCGCGCTGGCTGGCCGAGCCAACTTCACTGGCCAGTATTCGGACTACCGAGATAGTGCCGGTCGACCTGAACGCCTTGCTGTATACCCTGGAGCAGACCCTCAGTGAGCTAAGCCAGACGCCCGCTGATAAGCAGCACTATCAGGAGCGCGCGACGGCCCGGCAACAGGCTATCCAGGCTTATTTATGGCAGCAAGAGTACTTTTATGACTATCATTATCCCAGCCAGCGGACCACCAACGTAATAAGTGCCGCAGCCATGGTGCCTCTGTTTACCGGTTTAGCCACCACCGCTCAGGCCAAAGCCGTAAAAAATACCTTAGTAGCGCAATTGCTAAAACCCGGCGGGGTAGTGACCACCGCCCTGGCTACCAGCCAACAATGGGACACCCCAAACGGCTGGGCACCGTTACAGTTTTTTACCACCCACGGCTTGATTCGATACGGCTATGACAGCCTGGCTGCAGATATAATGCAACGCTTTGTAACCACGGTGGAACGGCAGTTTGCCGAAAGTGGGGTAATGATGGAAAAATACAATGTTTGTGAACCTGAGCTTACTGCCAGCGGCGGCGAATATGCGGTTCAACTTGGCTTCGGCTGGACCAACGGCGTTTACAAACGCTTTAAGAACTTACTTGGACAAGACCGTCGCGCGGGGTACTAACCCTTCGCGCTTGCCTGATCGTTGCTTCTTTACAGACCACTCCCCCGGCGTCAGATACCTACCGCTACGGGGGAGTGTAGCTATGCCTGCAAACTCCCACCTACTTGTTTTATTGAAATAAAACCTACCTCGATAGCAGGCTGGCGCTATTTTGTTAAAAATTAACCTTACAACCAGCACGGTTAGATTGAACTTTTTTTCGCCTGAATACCGTATGAAACCACACACTTACCCACCCGGTGTGAACGCATGCGCCACAAATTCGCCGGGCCAAGTAAATCAAAAGGATGGTGAACAGGTGAAATATCAGACATTTTCAGAGCTCAAGGTCAATGATCAGCAATACAAGCTGGTAAGCTTTGACAAGATTAGCGAGCAGCACGATTTGTCGCGACTGCCATTTTGTATCAAAATTTTATTGGAAAACCTGATTCGGCATGAACAGGAAGAATTCGTCACCAGCGAAGACATTGAAAAAATAGCAAAATGGGATACCAGCGACGATAGCCTGCATGAAATTTCCTTTGCCCCAGCCCGCGTGATTTTACAAGATTTTACCGGGGTGCCAGCCATCGTCGATTTAGCCGCCATGCGTGATGCGGTAAACACCTTGGGCGGTGATGCGCAAATGATTAATCCTCTTAACCCGGTAGAACTGGTTATCGACCACTCGGTAATGGTTGATCACTTCGGTGACGAGGATTCTTTTGAGAAAAACACCGACATTGAAATTCAGCGTAACAAAGAGCGCTACCAGTTTTTAAAATGGGGGCAGGCCTCCTTTGACAACTTTAAAGTAGTGCCGCCGGGCCGCGGTATTGTGCATCAGGTAAATCTTGAATATCTGGCGCGCTGTGCTTTTACGAAAGAAATTGATGGGGAAACCTGGATTTATCCTGATACCCTGGTAGGGACCGACTCGCATACCACTATGATTAACGGCCTGGGTATTTTAGGCTGGGGTGTCGGAGGTATTGAAGCTGAAGCTGCTATGCTGGGACAGCCCGTAACAATGCTGGCACCCAAGGTGGTAGGCTTTCGCTTGACCGGCAAATTGAACCCCGGGGTTACGGCTACTGATATGGTGCTGGTGATTACCGAACAACTGCGTAACCACGGTGTAGTAGGTAAGTTCGTAGAATTCTATGGCCCGGGTATCAAACATCTGACTACCGCAGACCGCGCTACTATCGCCAACATGTCACCCGAATATGGAGCCACCTGTGGTATTTTCCCAATTGATCAGGTGGCGTTGGATTACCTGAAGTTAACCGGTCGCGACGATAGCCAGATTAAGCTGGTAGAGGAGTACGCCAAAGCGGCGTCATTATGGCATGACGATCATACAAAAGATGCTGTGTACCATGAAACACTTGAGCTGAATCTGGAAGATGTCGTTCCTTCATTGGCCGGACCTAAGCGTCCCCAGGACCGTATCGCTCTCGACAAAGCTGCCAGCGCCTTCAATGACTGGTTCAATTCGCAAATCGATATCAAAGAAGTCGAAACCGAAGACGCCAAGTTTGTGTCTGAAGGTGGCGATATGTCCGAAGTTGATAAAGAACATGACTCCTATGTCGATTTTCAGGGCCATCAATTTAACTTGGAAGACGGGGCAATTGTTATTGCCGCTATCACCAGTTGTACAAATACGTCGAACGCCTCCGTGCTGATGGGTGCTGGTCTGGTAGCGAAAAAAGCCGTAGAACTTGGCCTGGTGCGTAAGCCCTGGGTTAAAACCTCTTTAGCGCCGGGCTCGCAGGTAGTTACACAATATCTGGAAAATGCCGGGCTGATGGACCCGCTGCGTAAACTTGGCTTCAATCTTGTGGGATACGGCTGTACCACCTGTATTGGTAACTCTGGGCCATTACCAGAAGAAATCAGTAAAGCGGTGCAGGAAGCCAAATTGACCGTAACGTCCGTGCTGTCGGGCAACCGCAACTTCGAAGGTCGGATTCACCCTGATGTTGCAGCGAATTACCTGGCTTCACCGCCGCTTGTAGTAGCCTATGCCTTGGCTGGTAATATGAACATTGATATTACTACCGAGCCGCTGGGTAAAAGCAAAGACGGCAAGCCCGTCTATTTGAAAGATATCTGGCCGACGGAAGAAGAAATTCAATCACTGATTCAAGAACATGTTTCCGGTGAGTTGTTCAAGCAAAAATATGCTGATGTGTTTAAAGGTAAACGGGTATGGAATGACCTGGAAGTTTCTTCTTCTTCCGTTTACGACTGGCCTGAATCAACTTATATCAAACATCCGCCGTTTTTCGCCGATATGGGCGAGCAGCCGGATGCGCTCACGGCCATTCGTGATGCCCGCTGTCTGGTGAAAGTGGGTGACTCTATCACAACTGACCATATTTCTCCGGCGGGCGCGATTGCCCCCGATAGTCCTGCCGGCAAATATCTACAGGAAAAAGGTATTGAACCGGCCAACTTCAACTCCTATGGTTCGCGCCGCGGTAACCACGAGGTGATGATGCGCGGTACCTTTGCCAATGTTCGGTTAAAAAACCAATTGGCGCCAGGCACCACCGGCAGTGTGACCACGCATTATCCTAGTGGCGAAGAAATGTCGATATTTGACGCCGCGATGAAATATCGCGACGAAGGTGTCGGCGCAGTGGTAGTGGGCGGTAAAGAGTATGGTACCGGCTCCAGCCGTGATTGGGCGGCTAAAGGGCCTTCGTTATTAGGTATCAAAACGGTGATTGCCCAAAGCTATGAGCGTATACATCGTTCTAATCTGATTGGTATGGGTATTTTACCACTGCAGTTTAAAGACGGTGAAAGCGCTGACTCTGTCGGCATTCGTGGCGATGAGACATTCTCAGTATCACAGGTATCGCGCGATACGAAAGAAGTTCAGGTCACCATGATGCGTGACTCGGGCGAAGTGACCGAGTTTATGGCAGACGTGCGGATTGATACGGCAAATGAATTTACGTACTTTGAACATGGCGGTATTTTGCATTATGTTATTCGCCAATACCTTCAAAACGGTAAGTAAGCCGGTTAAAAACCACACTTTTATTAGGTAAAAAAAGGCTCCGGAAGGAGCCTTTTTTATATGTAGCGTCGCCGTTCGGCAAATACCCCAATGGCAATAAAAGCACTGACAAATACTGCGCCCTGCAAATAACCGGGGAAAAATCTTACCAGATGCAATACCAGTGGAGCGCCGTAAAGCGTCAACGCACCATAGCCAAATGCACACAATAAAACAAACAGCGACACCCGGATAATAAAATGGCAGGGCCGAAGCACCTGTTTAACATAGTTATTAATCAAATCGCCAAATACGACCAATAATGTGGCAATCAGCATTAAGCTCATTTGACTGAAATAAGGGGCTAGCCAGCGCGTTAACTGAGCCAGAATCTCGACCATCTTTATCCTCCCGGACACACTGCGATAGTCAGTTAAATTATAAGGGCAGTGTAGGCAAATCCGTCTCATAAATCAGCAAAAAAGGGCCTCACTGGGCCCTTTTAATGCTTAATTCGATGAGTAAGTAAGTTACAGCAATGCCGCTACGGCTTTCTGACCCTGAATCAAGGTGGCCATTTTGTCCTGCGTTTTATCCCGCTCCACAAAATAATGTTCTACACCGGCTTGAGAAGCACGGGCGAACAACGGCGCAAAATCGATAGTGCCGGTGCCAACATCAGCAAACTCACCCGCACTGTCCATATCTTTGACATGCCATAGCTTGAACCGGCCTGGATACTTCTTGAAATAAGCCAATGGATCTTTATTGGCTTTCACCATCCAATATAAATCCATTTCCATTGCCACTAAATCTTTCTGGGTCTCTTCCAACAAAACATGATAAGGAATTTCACCGTCGGTTTGGATAAATTCAAAATCATGATTGTGGTAAGCCAGGGTCAAGCCGGCTTTATTACAGGCTTCGCCCCACTGATTCATGTTCTCTGCGAGGTTCTTATACACATCGATAGTAGAACCGCGCTGTTCTTCTGTTAAATAAGGCAGCACCACATACTTATGGCCAACTTCCAGCGCACTATCGATAACCTTATTCACACCACCTTCAAAGTCGGTCAGAGGGGTATGTGCAGAAGGCGCTGATAGTCCTTCACCATCAATAATTTTCTTAATTTCGCTTGGCTTGTGGTTATAGTAGCCTGCAAATTCAAGCTCTTGATAACCCACAGCGGCGACCATTTTAAGTGTTGCCGGTACGCTAACCGCCATCCAGTCGCGCAGGGTATATAACTGCAAACCCACCGCTCCAGCACTTTTATGATTATGGGCGCTGACGCCAAACGACAAGGGCAACGCGGCAACGCCTGCTGCCCCGGCACTGAGTTTTAAAAAATGGCGTCGGTTCAGTGTGTCTGCTGCAACTTTACCGGCTTGCCGGTGGGTATGATAGGCAGTCATAGTCATCTCCTCATTAGGTAGCCTGGCACAGGCCCTGATTATTAATAAGTCGGCGCAGGGCCGGTGCTTTTTCGTACAATTAATTCAAACGGCATAATGACCTTGGGGGCTTTTTTGATATTCCCGGTTAGCACATCAACCAGTAGGTTTACCGCCGTTTGGCCAAACTCTTCTGCTGGCTGGGCAATCGTGGTGAGCGGTGGATCGCAAAACCCGGCAAAGGCAATATCATCAAATCCGGCAACCGAAATATCTTCGGGTATGCGTAACCCGGCTTCTTTTAAGGCCTGCACGGCCCCAATCGCAGTCTCGTCGTTTTCGCAAAATAGTGCGGTAGGGCGTTGGCCAATAGTCAAAATACGCTGAGCAGCTTCATAACCGGCCTGTAATGTAAAATCGCCATTAAACAGCAGGTTTTCATCAAACGGGATATTCGCTTCGCGCAATGCATCCTGGTAGCCAGCTAAGCGGTCCTGGGTTAACGGACTGGCATGCGGGCCCTTAATCAAGGCAATTGACCGATGCCCCAACGCAATAAGATGGCGGGTCATGGTGGCCGCTGCTGCACGATTATCCAAAGTAACGGTAGGGCAGTCGGTCGTTGCGCGAACCTCACAAGCGTTGACCATAGGCAACAGGCCATCGGTAGTGCGCATGTCTGCCGGAAACGGGTTATGGGCCCGTAACTGAATCACGCCGTCGGCTTGGGAAGTCTGCACCATCTTGGCATATTCTGCTTCAATATCCGGGTTACCGAGGGTATTGCCTAGTAACAAGGTATAGCCGCGTTGCGCTGCGGCCACCTGCATTCCGCTAATTACGCGCGCAAAAAATAAGTTGGCCACGGTGGGTACCAGCACGACCAGGCTATGGGTTTTGCCCGAGCGAAACTTCACTGCCATTAGATTGGGTTTGTAGCCGGTATGGTCTATAGCTTCAAGCACCCGCACCCGGGTTTTAGGTGAAACCCTGTCTGGCTGCTGTAGTGTCCGTGAAACGGTAGCCACAGATACGTGCGCCAGCTCTGCTACATCTCGAATGGTCGCCATTGCTTACTGATTTACCCTTAATTTTTATTTAATAAAATGTAACCGTTAACATGTTAGTTAACGAAGATGACGTAAAATTCTACTAAAATCCAGCACTAAATTGCATTTATAAACATTTGCGCAACAATAAAACGGGCTTATTTTGACAATTTGGTCGCATCAATACGCCTTTTGTATAAAATAGTTTGACATAATTTAATGTAATCCGTTACATTTTTACGCAAATAACAAGTTTCTAACATCATTAACGACTTTTCGGAGATGGGCATGGCACGAACACAGAAAATCCGACTCGGAATGATAGGCGGTGGCGAAGGGGCATTTATTGGTGCTGTACATCGCCACGCAGCCGGGCTGGATGGCCACTATAAATTGGTCTGCGGCGCCTTTTCCCGCGACAACGATAACAATACCCGTACAGGCGAGAGCCTGGACCTCGACCCGGCTCGCGTTTATGGCTCGTGGCAGGAAATGCTTGAAAGCGAAGCCGCGCTGCCCGAAGACCAGCGTATGCAGGCAGTCAGCATTGTAACGCCCAACCATCTACACGTACCGGTTTCGCTAGCCGCGGCTAAAGCGGGCTTTCATGTATTTTGCGAAAAACCAGCCGCGGTCAGTTTTGACGAGGTCAAACAACTGGCCGATGAGCTGGCCTCCAGCTCTGTATTGTACGGGCTGGCGCATACCTACCTGGGCTATCCCATGGTGTGGCAGGCCAAAGAAATGGTCGCTTCTGGCCAGTTGGGCAAAATACGTAAAGTCTATGTGGAGTATCCGCAAGGTTGGTTGTCGGGTGAAGAAGAAAGCCATAACAAACAAGCTTCATGGCGTACCGATCCAGCATTGGCTGGGGGCAGCGGTTGTATGGGTGATATTGGCACTCACGCTTTTGGCCTGGTGGAATTTGTGTTGGGTGAAAAGGTCACTGAGTTATGTGGCGTACTCCACACCCATGTTGAGGGCCGCCGTCTAGACGATGACGGTGCAGCGCTGCTGAAAACCCAAAGCGGAGCCACCGGGGTGCTGGTGGCAAGCCAGGTTTGTGCCGGGGAAGAAAACCCTTTGAAAATAAGAGTGTATGGAGAAAAAGGTGGCCTGGAATGGCAACAAATGGAGCCTAATTCTGTGGTCTATCGGCCGGCTGGCGAGCCGTATCAGGTGTTACGGGCCGGGGGCGGTCAGCCTGGGTTGTGCGACGCCGCGTTATCGCGCTGCCGGACGCCAGGTGGGCACCCAGAAGGATACCTCGAAGCAATGGCCAATTTGTATACCTCTTTTGCCAAAGCTATTTATGCCGGCCAAACCGGCAGTGCAGAAGGCGTACCCGGGCTGAGCTCTGGGGTGCGTGGTATGGCCTTTATCCAGGCTATGCTAGATAGCAGTAGTAGCGATACGAAGTGGCACGCGGTGCCCGACATTGCGCAATAACGCCCGATATTTAAGGAGACAAGATAATGGCTGCAATTAAAGGCCCGGCGATTTTTCTGGCCCAGTTCGCCGGTGATACCGCCCCGTTTGATACGCTCGAAGGCATGGCCGAATGGGCAGGTTCACTGGGCTATAAAGGCATTCAGGTGCCGACGGACCCAAGTATTTTTGATTTAGAGCAAGCTGCCGACTCACAGCAGTATTGTGATGACGCGAAAGCCACCTGCGCCAAATACGGTGTCGAAATCACTGAGTTATCCACCCATTTGCAAGGTCAACTGGTGGCGGTTCACCCCGCCTATGACGAACTATTCGATAACTTTGCCCCAGCGCACTTGCACGGCAACCCTAAAGCACGTACCGAATGGGCTATCCAGCAACTGAAATTGGCCGCTAAAGCCAGTCAGCGATTAGGCTTATCGGCACACGCGACATTCTCAGGTGCACTTATGTGGCATCTGGTTTATCCATGGCCCCAGCGCCCGGCAGGGTTGGTTGAACAGGGCTTTGCCGAATTGGCAAAGCGCTGGAAACCCATTCTGGATGTGTTTGAAGAAGCTGGTGTGGATGTATGTTACGAAATTCATCCGGGCGAAGACCTGCACGATGGCGCCACCTTTGAGCGCTTTTTAGCCGCAGTAGATGACCATCCCCGGGCGAACATCCTGTTTGATCCGAGTCATTTTGTTTTGCAGCAGCTCGATTACCTGGACTTTATCGACCGTTATCACGACCGCATAAAAATGTTCCATGTTAAAGATGCTGAGTTTCTGCCAAATGGCCGCAGCGGTGTCTATGGCGGCTATCAGGACTGGGTTGATCGCCCCGGCCGGTTCCGTTCATTAGGTGATGGGCAGGTCGATTTTAAAAGTATTTTCAGCAAACTTACCCAATACGGCTTTGAAGGCTGGGCAGTACTGGAGTGGGAGTGCTGTTTAAAAGATTCAGCGCAAGGGGCGGCTGAAGGAGCGCCCTTTATTGCTAGTCATATTATTGAACCGGCCACCCGAACGTTTGATGATTTTGCCGGCGGTAATGCCAGCGAATCACGTAATCGACAAATTCTGGGTTTAGACAACAAGTAACTAACGCCGTGGCAGGCCTGCCAGGACATACGCAGCGAGGATAATAATGAATAATATAACTGCGCGCCTTAGCGTGATGATGTTTCTACAGTTTTTCATCTGGGGTGGTTGGTTTGTCACACTGGGAACGTACTTGGCCGGTACGTTATCAGCCAATGGCGGGCAAATTGCGATGGCGTTTTCGACCCAATCCTGGGGTGCGATTATTGCGCCATTTATTATCGGCATGATTGCCGACCGTTTCTTTAATGCCGAGCGCATTCTGGGTGTGCTGCATCTGGTGGGCGCGGTGTTGTTGTACATGATGTATCAGGCGGCAGACTTTACAACGTTTTATCCGTATGTATTGGGCTACATGATTGCGTATATGCCTACACTGGCCTTGGTGAACTCAGTCTCGTTCGGACAAATGCAGGACCCTTCCAAAGAATTTGGCAAGATTCGGGTGTGGGGCACTGTGGGCTGGATTGTGGCCGGCTTGGTCATTAGTTATGTCTTTTCCTGGGATGCCCGGGATGCGATAGCGCAGGGTGCATTACGAAATACCTTTATGTTGTGTGCTATTGCATCGTTGCTGTTAGGTTTGTTCAGCTTCACGCTGCCAGCCACGCCGCCAAAAGGGAAGGGGCAAGCGGCAAGTTTGGGTGAAGCTTTAGGCACCGATGCGTTATCTCTGTTGAAAAACCGAAACTTTCTGGTGTTTTTCGCCTCTTCGGTACTGATCTGTATTCCTCTGGCATTTTATTACCAGAACGCTAACCCGTTTTTGACCGAGATAGGGGTAGAGAACGCTACTGGCAAAATGACCCTGGGACAGGTTTCCGAGGTGCTGTTTATGCTGGCCTTACCGATATTTCTGAACAAGTTTGGCATTAAGAAAACATTAGTACTAGGTATGCTGGCGTGGGTAATTCGTTATGTGCTGTTTGCTTACGGTAATGCTGATGAAGGCGTAGTGCTATTGCTGATGGGTATCGCTTTGCATGGTTTGTGTTACGACTTTTTCTTTGTCTCAGGGCAGATTTACACCGACTCTAAAGCGGGCCCTAACATCAAAAGTGCTGCGCAGGGCCTGATTACCCTGGCCACCTATGGTGTGGGAATGCTGGTAGGTTTTTGGGTAGCCGGACAGATAACCGATGCGTATATCGTAGCGGATGGTCACAACTGGGAAAATGTCTGGATGTTCCCGGCCGGTTTTGCTGCGGTAGTACTGGTGCTGTTCTTAGTCTTCTTTAAATCTGAAAAGGTATCGACCGATGACTGACCGACGCAATTTGTTAAAAGCGATGGCAGTTACCGGCGTGGGGCTAACCCTGGGTGGTTTTGCCGCTCATGCTGCCGGAGCCAGTGGTATGCGCAATAAACTCAAAGGCAATATTCGCCATTCTGTCGCCCGCTGGACTTACGGCGAGATGGATATTGAAACATTGTGCCGGGTGGTTAAAGACATTGGCTTTAGCGCCATTGACCTGGTTGGTCCGGATGATTGGCCGGTACTGAAAAAACATGGTATCGACAGTTCAATGTGCAATGGCGCTGAACTGAATTTAGAGGACGGCTGGTGTGAACCAAAATTTCATGACGAGCTAACCGAACGCTATTTAAAGCATATAGATTTGGTCGCCGATGCCGGCTACACCAACCTGATTTGCTTTAGTGGTAACAAGCGGGGTATGTCGCCGCAGGCCGGGCTGGAAAATGCCACCAAAGGGTTGCGTGCGATTGTGCCTCATGCAGAAAAAAGAGGGGTGGTATTACAGATGGAGCTGTTTAACAGCAAAATCGATCATCCGGATTACATGGCCGACAATTCAGCGTGGGGTATTGCGCTGTGCAAGGCACTGAACACAGAAAACTTCAAACTGTTGTACGACATTTACCACATGCAGGTAAATGAAGGCGACATCATCCATACCATCAGGGAAAACCTGCCTTATTTTGGGCATTTCCATACCGCCGGTGTACCTGGACGTCATGAAATTGGTGACAATCAGGAGCTGTACTACCCTGCTATTGCAAAAGCAATCAAGGAGTCTGGTTTCACCGGCTATCTGGCACAGGAATTTATTCCTACCCCTGATACTGAAGCAGGCAAAATAGCGTCGTTACGTGCGGCGGTTCAAATCTGTGATGTCTGAATTAAGCATTAACTACGCTATGCGTTTAAGAGGGTAAAACATGGCTAACAATCATTATGATGCAATAGTCGTCGGCTCAGGTATCAGCGGTGGCTGGGCGGCAAAGGAATTGACCGAAAAAGGCTTGAAGGTACTCATGCTGGACCGTGGTCAGAACATCAAACACATCGAAGATTATAAAAATGCGCACAAGGAAGCGTGGGATTATCCCCATCGCGACCTGGCCACGCAGGCAATGAAAGATGATTATCCGGTATTGTCTCGTGACTATCCGCTAAATGAATCGACATTTGGGATGTGGGCGAATGAGAAAGATGCACCTTATGTAGAAAAAAAACCATTCTCATGGTTTCGTGGTTATCACGTGGGTGGCCGTTCATTGTTATGGGGCCGGCAAAGCTACCGCTTAAATCACGAAGACTTTCAGGCTAATGCTAAAGAAGGTATCGCAGTAGATTGGCCAATTCGCTATGAGGATCTCGAATCCTGGTACGACTATGTAGAAAAGTTTGCTGGCATCAGCGGCAATCGTGATGGTCTGGATGTATTGCCAGATGGTCAATACATGCCAGGGTTTGACCTGAACGTGGTGGAAAAAGATGTCGCCGCGCGAATTAAAAAAGCCTTTAAAGGTAATCGTCACCTGATTATCGGACGCGCAGCAAATGCGACCCAAGCCCAGCCGCAGCAAGGTCGGGCCGGGTGTCAGGCGCGCAATAAGTGTTGGTTAGGCTGTCCATTTGGCGGGTATTTCTCTACCCAGTCTTCAACCTTACCGGCAGCCATGAAAACCGGCAATCTTACGCTGCGGCCTTATTCTATTGTTAGCCAAATCTTGTATGACAAAGATAAAAAGCGGGCGCGTGGGGTTGAGGTAATCGATGCTGAAACTAACCAAACCTATGAATTCACGGCCAAAATTGTGTTTGTGAATGCCTCGTCGTTCAATTCAAGCTGGTTGTTGATGAACTCAGCAACCGATGTATGGGAAGGCGGCCTGGGTAGCAGCAGCGGTCAGTTAGGCCATAATGTGATGGATCATCACTTCCGTACTGGTGCTTCTGCAGTGGTTGAAGGCTATGATGATAAATATTATTACGGGCGCCGACCTTCAGGCTTCTACATACCGCGCTTCCGGAACTGGGGGGGCGATAAGCGTGATTATACCCGTGGGTTTGGTTATCAGGGCAGCGCAAGCCGTTCGGGCTGGCGTAAAGATATTGCCGAGATGGGCATTGGTGGCGACCTAAAAGATGCGATCAGTGAACCTGGTACCTGGACTATCGGCATGAACGCGTTCGGCGAAATGTTGCCAGACCACAGAAACCGTATTTATCTGAATAAAGAGGTAAAAGATAAATGGGGCTTGCCGGTACTGGAAATGGACGTGAAAATTCGTGAAAACGAACAGCGTATGCGTAAAGACATGCAGCAAGACGCCATTGATATGCTGGAAGCCTCAGGCCTGAAAAATGTTAACGGCTGGGATGCAGGCTATGAGCCGGGCATGGGTATTCACGAAATGGGTACCGCTCGAATGGGCCGGGATCCAAAAACGTCAGTGCTGAATAAGCACAACCAGGTATGGGATGCGAAAAACGTATTTGTTACCGATGGTGCCTGCATGACGTCTGCTTCTTGCGTTAACCCTTCACTGACTTATATGGCATTGACCGCCCGCGCGGCTGAGTTTGCTGTAGAAGAACTGAAAAAAGGAAACCTGTAGCTATGAATCGCCGTGACCTGCTAAAACTGATTACCACCGCCACCGGCGTTGCCTTTGTAGGTAGTGCAATGGCTTATGATATTCGTCCTGATATTAGCCTGCAACAAACCGGCTTTACCAAAGACGACGTGGCCTTTTTAAATGAAGTGGGGGAAGTCATTATCCCACGTACTGATACGCCTGGCGCCAAAGATGCCAACGTAGGCCAAATTATGGCGGTTCTGGTGGCAGACTGTTATACCAAAGATTTACAAAAAGCTTTTCGCGAGGGCATTACATCGCTTAATAACGAAGCGAAAAGTGAATTTGGCAAAGACTATCTGTTATTAGATAACAGCCAGCGTACAACCCTGCTTACCCGGCTAGACAAAGAAGCGAAGGCGTATAACGAAAAGCAAAAAATGTGGGGCGTTGCCATGTCTTCGCCGAACGGCCGCAGAGAAGGCTCAAAAGAACCGATCCCCCATTATTTCTCGTTGTTTAAACAGCTTACTCTGTTTGGCTTTTTTACCTCGAAAGAGGGCGGAACTAAGGTATTAAGATATGTACCGGTACCAGGCAAATACGATGGCAATATTGAATATAAAAAAGGCCAGAAAGCCTGGGCTACCTAAGCCTCTATTAGCAGGAGAAAATAAGTGAAAACACTCTATAAAGTAATTAGTGCTACCGTCGCGGTGGCATTGGGTTCACTATCGGTAGCAGGTAATGTTATGGCCGCAGATGACGAACTGGAAGATTGGCAAAAAGCCGAAAAAACCGAAGTGTGGGAGCCAGTTCCCCCCAAAGTTACGGCTGAACCAGGCCAGCCGCCTTCAGATGCGGTAGTTCTGTTTGATGGCTCTGACCTGTCGGCATGGGAGTCGGTGAAGGGTGGCGATGCCCAGTGGACGGTAGAAGACGGCGTCTTAACCGTTAAGCCGGGCCAAGGTGATATCAAAACCAAACAGTCATTTTGCGATGTACAGTTACATGTGGAATGGCGTGCCCCGGCCCCGGAAAAAGATATGGAAGGCCAGCAGCGCAATAATAGCGGTATCTTTTTGCAGCAGCGTTATGAAATTCAGGTTTTAGACTCCTACGAGAGTAAAACCTACGCAAACGGTCAGGCAGGTAGCGTATATAAGCAGAGTATCCCGCTGGCCAATGCGACCCGCGCGCCTGAGCAGTGGCAAGAGTATGACATCATTTTCAAAGCGCCGCGCTTTGATGGCGATACCCTGGCTACCCCCGGTTATGTCACGGTATTACACAATGGTGTGTTAGTACAAAACCATTATGAAATTCAGGGCAAAACAGAATGGATTGGCGCACCGTCCTATGAAGCACATGGCTGCGCACCTATTCAGTTGCAGGACCATAGCAATAAGGTAAGTTTCCGCAACATTTGGCTGCGTGAAATTAAACCTTTGAAATAAGCTCAAGCTTATTCATAGATAGCCCGGTGAGTGCACTTGCATTCACCGGGTTTTTTATTGCTCAGGACTAACCCAAGCTCCTTGCCAGCCCACGGCATTCTGCTAGGCTGGCGGCTTTTTCACAGGTAGTATCCTTTTTATGATAGGTGAACTTGCGGCGTTGACTGTCGCTTTGTGCTGGGCCATTGCCGCCAGAATGTTTCGGGTATTGGGCGCATCGTTTTCGCCCTTATCGCTGAACTTCTGGAAAGGCCTGGTGGCCATTATCTTGTTGTTGCTGGTTACCCAGCTTTTACTGCCCGCAGTCCAGCTTCCCGGTGAAGCCTATCTGTGGTTGTTATTAAGCGGCGTTATTGGCATTGGTATTGGTGATACCTGTTTTTTTCAGGCGCTCAACCGTATTGGTGATACGCAGTCAGTGTTGATTACCGAAACGTTGGCACCTATTTTTACCGCCCTGTTGGCGATGGTTTGGATTGCAGAATGGCTAACCTGGCAGCAATGGATAGGTATCGCCATTGTGCTGGTGAGCGTTGATTTGGTAGTTAAGGTACGCCGCCGTACCGACTTGCATTTATTTGCCCCTTCAGGCTATGTATTTGCAGCTGTAGCCGCCGTATGTCAGGCAGTAGGTGCAGTTATTAGCCGGGATATCTTAACCACCTATCCGGCACTGGATGCGTTTAATGCCAGCCTGGTACGGCTGACCGGAGGGCTGGCGATTATTGTGTTACTCATGCTGCTGTTGAAAAAGCGTTGGCTGCCAGTCAGTACACAGCCTAAACAAATGTGGCGTATGTTCGCGTTGGCGACGGTATTGGGTACAGCGGCGGCGTTATATTTGCAGATGGTCGCCTTTACCCACGCCAAAGCGGGGGTGGTGCAGACATTGATTGCGACCAGTGCGGTAATGTCGCTGGCGGTAGCCTGGGCCGTGGGTGAAAAAACGAATCGGGCAACGCTGGGCTGGTCGCTAATGGCGCTTGTCGGGGTGGCCGTGCTAGTGGCAGCCGGTCAATGGAGCAGTATCGGTCATTAGCCGAAGCAGTAAAACCGGTAACCAGCTGATTAATGCTTGTGCAAGTATGGGGTGCTCTGTATAATGCGCGCCCTTACAGCCCCACTAATCTAGTTCCTTGCCTCAAGCAGCTGGCTGTACTGACGAGGCTACAACCGTAAGGAGCACTAATGCGTCATTACGAAATCGTTTTTATGGTTCACCCTGATCAGAGTGAACAAGTACCTGGTATGATCGAGCGTTATACCACTATCCTTAAGCAAGACGAAGGTCAAATTCATCGTCTGGAAGACTGGGGCCGCCGTCAACTGGCTTACCCAATCGAGAAGCTGCACAAAGCACACTACGTGCTGATCAATGCTGAAGCGACTGCTGAAGCCGTTGATGAGCTGGAAAATGCGTTCCGCTTCAACGATGTTATCCTGCGTAATCTGGTTATGCGCACTAAAAACGCTGTTACCGAGCCTTCTCCTATGATGAAAGAAGAGCGTCGTGAGCGTCGTGACGATTCTGCACCTCGTACCGAGCGTACTGAGCGTTCAGATAGAAAACCTGAAACCACTGAAGATAACGCGTAAGGAGAACCATCATGGCTCGTTTTTTCAGACGTCGTAAGTTCTGCCGTTTTTCTGCAGAAGGTGTGACTGAAATCGATTATAAAGATATCGCTACTTTGAAGAACTATATCACTGAAAGCGGTAAAATCGTCCCTAGCCGGATTACCGGTACTAGCGCGAAGTATCAGCGTCAGCTGTCTTCTGCGATTAAGCGTGCACGTTTTCTTGCATTGCTTCCGTACACTGATTCACACAAGTAATTTTGGCGTAATAAGGGGTAGTTAAGATGGATGTCATCCTACTGGACAAAGTCGCCAACCTTGGTGGTCTGGGCGATCAAGTAAATGTTAAATCTGGTTATGCACGTAACTTCCTTTTCCCTCAGGGTAAAGCAGTTCCAGCAACCAAAGATAACGTAGAAAAATTTGAAGCACGTCGTGCCGAGCTGGAAGCAAAAATTGCTGATCAGCTTAGCGCAGCTCAGGCTCGCGCCGAGAAGCTGGACGCGCTGGAAGAAGTAACCGTTGCGGCACCTGCGGGTGACGAAGGTAAACTATTCGGATCTATCGGTACTCGTGATATTGCTGATGCAATCACCGCAGCGGGTGTTGAAGTAACTAAATCTGAAGTACGTTTACCTACCGGTACACTTCGTGAAACTGGCGAATACGACATCGACGTACAATTGCATTCTGATGTAGCAACAACTGTTAAGGTTGTGGTTATTGCTGAAGCATAAGCGTTAATGTAGCTTGTTTAAGAAGCCGCTCGGGTAACCGCAGCGGCTTTTTTATTGGGACGAGTCAGCTATTTGGATTAATCTTGCCCAGCTTTGTGGGCCGCCCGTCGGCATTTCTCCCGCCATTCATCATCCAGTATTGCCAATGTGCTAAAGTCCGCTGCACTGGCCGCCTGGGCCTTATTGTAAACGCTCTGCATAAGCTCTGCCACGCTCACGGTATGCTCTACGCGCGCTAACCGGCTAACCGTATCGCCTGCGTTTATTACACCACCTCGTACTACCCGATAATACCAACCGGTAATGCCTTGCTGCCCCACGAAGCGATCAAGATTTTTATGCTCGTAGCGCTGGGATATTTTAACGCACGGGGCGCGCGGCGCACTGACCTGAACCACTACTTCGCCCATCTGATAGGTATCACCAATATAAACGTTTTGGTCATGCATACCTTCTACCAGTAGGTTTTCACCGATGCTGCCAGGGGTAAATGCGATGCCCTCAAATGCTTCACTAAGTTGCTTATAGCCTTCGAAACTATACTGATGCAGCACTTTTTCAGGACCGCCATGGAGTTTTTTATTGACTTGTTGATCTTCTACGGTGCCATCCAGGCTAACGGTTAACTGCGCTACAGCAGACTTTACGATGGCGCTGGGCGCCCCGCGAGGACCTAAAGGCGCGGGCTGACCCGCGTATAATGCAAAGATATTCATAGGTAAGAATGCTTCCGGGTGAACGTACAGTCGAAACGATAAGAGTAAATAAAATCTGCCTCCCTGCAAACCTTTACGATAATGTTAACGACTAAGTTAGCAGGAACCTAAATTACGTTACAGGCAGAGCATACGCATGGAATCTACCACGGCAGTTACTAAGCTGTCTGCTTTACCCGAGTCAGTGCAGGAAAAAGATCCGCTGATTTGTGCTGCCCAGCAAGGGGATGTACAGGCGTACCGGACGCTTTATGAACAATACAGCGGGCGGGTATTTGCTTTGTGTTATCGCTTAACCGCTGACCGGGCTCTGGCCGAAGATGCGACCCAGGAAGTTTTCATACAGGTGTGGCAAAAGCTGGCTAATTATTCACATCACAGCCGCTTCAGCACATGGTTACACAGCGTAACGGCAAACATTACCATTAGCTATATGCGTAAACAAAAGGGCTGGTGGCAACGCATGCTAAATATTGACAGTAGTGGTGAAGCTCAGCAGCTTAATGCCACTCACTGTAGCAGTGAAATAGATTTAGAAGCCTTAATTGTGCAGTTACCCGAACGCGCCCGTGTGGTGTTTGTACTGCATGCCATCGAAGGCTACCGCCATCAGGATATCGCGCGTATGTTAGGCATTGCGAGCGGTACCAGTAAGGCTCAGTTTCACCGGGCCCGGCAACTACTTACGCAATGGATAGGAGGCGCTGAACATGAACACTGAACAGCCTTTGGACAGGCTATTAAAGCGACTTCCCCGACACGCTACACCAGCGCGGGACTTATGGCCGGGCATTGAACATGCCATTGCAGCCAAGGGCCAACGTGTTAATAACCGGGCCCGCCGTGGTCCCAGACATTTGGTAATGGCTGCTCTGATGATGACCGCTTTCCTTTATGGGTTAACCCATTACATCGATAACCCGGGCCCCGGGGCCAGCCAAACGCTTAACGGCGACGCCCTGGTAACAGTGTTAAGTCAGCAACATCAGGCGCAATTAACCTCTTTGCTGGCGGCGGTACACGATACCCCGGCAGTAACCAGCGACTGGACGCAGCAACTTGATGAGTTACACGATGCGGCTCAAGCGATAAAAGCCGCATTAGCCAAAGATCCAGACAACCGCACATTATTGCGCATGCTGCAAAATGTGTATCAACAACAACTGACGCTGGTGGAGCGAGTGCACGCGCCCCAATGGCAACGTATTTGAAGTTAAAGGATTTACTATGAACTATGTAGCTAAAATGTGTGGAGGCGTAGGTATCGCTTCACTAATACTAAGTTGCGCCATAAGTGGGGCCGTAGCGGCCGGTCAGACGATAGATGAGACATTAGCCGTCGGGGCAAAGCCAAATGTCGAAATTGAGCATGTCAGTGGCCGGGTAACCATAACAACCTGGGACCAGGATGCAGTCAAAATTAGCGGAACGCTGGGCGAAAATTCTAAGCAATATGATTTTGAACAGCGCGGTAGTGGGGTGCGTTTTGAAGTGGATACCCAGCGTTACAAAGGTGACTGGAAAAGCTCAGATGTAGACCAGGGAGATATCCTGACCATCACACTTCCGGCAGCGTCGAGATTAATGTATACCGCCGTGAATGCCGATGTTTCACTTACTGCTATAACCAATAGCAGCGAAGTAGAGTTAATTAACGGCGATATTCTGGTCAGTGGTTTATCCGGTCGGGTGAAACTGGAAACAGTTAATGGAGATATACGCTTAGATAATGTCGCCGGAGAACTTTCTATTGAAACAGTTAATGGCGATATAAAAGGCACCCATACGGGCCAGCAAAATGCACATTTTGCCACCGTGAACGGGGCCATTGATGTATCCACCACCAGTCGCCATCCACGCTTTGACTCTGTGAACGGGACAATAAATTTTACCACCGCTGAGGTGCAAGAATTAGCCATTGTAACCGTAAACGGTAGGGTAACCGGTGAGACGACCGTCGCCGCTACGGGCGATGTTTCTGCATCATCGGTAGGCGGTGATATTGAGCTCACCATGCAACCGGACATTGCTGCAATTTTCGATATTCAAGGACATGCTGGCGGTAACATCACCAATAATATTACCGCTAAGCAGGCTTCATCGGCCAAATACGGACCCTCAAAATGGCTTGAATTCACTACAGCCCAAGGAACTGCGCGGGTAGAGATATCTACCGTTCACGGCACGATAGGTTTAAACAAGCGTTAGCCAATGGATAAAGGCGGCACTACGGAAGTGGACAGACGGGGCGAAGTATAGTTTCCGGCTGTCCGGTGACACAAACGCCCTGCATACACTAGATTTTGTTTACTGCACAAAGAAGAACGTAGCCATTATCTGGCTAAACCGTGAGGAGTGGACATTTCCGGCTGTTTTTACAACTTGAACTTCTTTAAAATCTTCGTCGTATAATTAAAAGTTATAACATGGCAGAGGCAGCAGCCTCTATGCCAGTAGCCTTGATATCAGGGCCAGTGTAACTCTTGCTTTACATACTGTGGATATAAGATGAAGGTAATGTGTTTTTATACAGCACTTTTATTGAACTTTATCGTATTTATGGGTGCCAAAGACAAACGAGCGGGCATAAGCGAATGCCCCATAGGTAATGACCAGCCATTATTAATGGATGCTGGAAATAAGAAGTCGTAGAGGAGTTAATCATGAAATGGCAGCGCGCCAGTTGCCTGTTATCCAGAGTGCAGCTAAGATTGATTGGTGCGGTTATCGCCACCCTGATATTAGCAAGCAGTTGTGCAGTCAGGGAACCCAAACAGGTAGAAGGTACTTGGGTAATTACCGATGCAGTGGCGCCCGGAATTAGCGCCATGAGCAAAGAACAGGCTAAACAATGGTTGGGGCAATCCTACCATTACGGTGCCGACCAGCTGTTGTTGGGACAAATACAGTGCGAAGGGCCGGTTTATCAAGAGCAAAAGTTAAATGATAGCCAGTTTACCCAAACCTACCATGTGCCCCTTTCTATGTTGGGTGCCGGGCTAACCAAAGTACAGGCATTCACCGTAGCGTGTGATAGTGGTGAGTCGATGCCCGGCCAGACCGTATTTTTAACCGGTCATCAAGAAGCATTTATGTTGTGGGACGGGGTGTTTTTCAAAATGGAAAAAACCGTTCAGCTTAGCCACAGTTAATACACTAGACTTCCGGCCGGGTATAGGTTTGCCCGTAAATACTGGCTGAGGTCTGGTTACGGCCGTTTCGTTTTGCGGTATAAAGCAGACTATCGCAATGCGCAAGTACGGTGGATATATCCGCTTTGCCAGACACCTCCACCAGGCCGCAAGAAAAACGCAGGCTGCCCTGAGCGCCCGACTCTGTAAGGTCCTGCGCTGCAATCATATTGCGTAACTCGGCAATTTTTGCCACCCCTTGTTCCAGTTTCGACTGGTTAAGCAATAACACAAATTCTTCGCCACCATAGCGCCCGAAAACATCATCCTGACGAAACTGGTATTTGCAAATTTTGGCGAACAGCGTCAGTACAGCATCCCCCGCCTGATGGCCGAACTGGTCATTAATCGATTTGAAGTGGTCAATATCTAAAATAGCTACGCATACCACATCTTCCACCCGATTCATGGTGGTTAGCCGGGTCTTGATTGAGTCCAGTGCATACCATCGATTGCTGATACCGGTAAGGCTATCAATGCGAGAAAAGCTCTCTATTTGTTTTTTATGGCGGAACAATCGCCACAGCAAAATACCAGCGACCAGCGCAAAGAAACTACTGAAAATAGCCAGCAAGGTCATTTTTTCTGATTGAGCTTGGTGCAGGCGCGCCTCAACCTGTAAGTAGGAAAGCTGCTGGGAATCAAGCCGTCGGGTAATATCATTTAAGTGAGAGGCACTAAATCCCTGGCCGTGTTGCTGCTTGTAAAGGCTGATAACACGTTCATAGTGTTCCTGGGCCGTGGAGAAGTTTTGTTGTAAGCTTGCTATGCGGGCTTGCGCCAGGGTGGCATCAATATCATAACGAATCCCTTGCTGAACGGGCGTGCGGGATTTTTGCATGAGCGCGTAATTATGCAGTGCCAAATCTGTATTGCCCAAGCCGATATGGGCAGACGTGAGCAATAAATATACGGTATACAAGCTCCCCGGTGTATTGGCAGCGCTATTTTGTAACAGGCTCAGGGCATCGTTGGCATAATTTAAAGTCAGTGAATAAAACTCCTGCTCGCGGTATGCCAATGCGGTGTATAGCAATGCGGCTACACGGGTTTGCTTTAGACCACTCGTATCGGCCAATAAACTCAGTTGGCGGATTAACCCAAACACGGTATCGAAGTCTGCCAGTTTTAGTGACGCTGCAATCTGGCAAATCAGGCCTTCCTCCGCTACCTGGGGGTCATTTTGCAGGTATTGAGTATATTTACGGCAATATTCCAGCGCCCCTGCATAATCTCCTAACCAATACAGCGAACGGGACATATCCATATAGGCCGCAATTAACGGATAGTCGTACATGGTTTCCATTTTTTCTATGTGGGGCGCGTGGGGTATAACATCCTGCATTTCTAAAATGGCGCTTAGATAAAAGCCATTACTTTGCAATACTTCGATAAGAATAGAGGTTGCCCAGCGTTCAATGCGGGGCCAGGATTTGTCTCGTGCCATAATTTTTATCTGGCGTAATTGCTGAATTTTTTGTTCTGAATCTAGGGTCGAAAACCAGGTTTCAAACACTTCTCGCTCGTAGTATACCTGCGGGTAATCCTCACGCAGGCTGGCGATATCAGCTTGAGAAAGCTTAAAATAGGGGATGTCTTTGATGGTATTGGTGTGAACCGTATTATAGAAATACCTGCCCAACGGGGTAGTTAAATCAAAGCTGTGCTTGTGCAGAGCTGCCAACCGCTGTTCGTAAGGCACCTGCAACAAGCGTTGTCGCTCAAGCTGGTACGCTTCTAGTACACTTGCATGGGTGCACCAGGCACTTAAAAATAAACACAAAAAACAAATAAATTTATACATAAAAGCCGAGGGTCAGGGCAGGGGGGTGGCGCAATGCACGTAAACATACCGATAGGTATAATAATGACTGCTAATGCGCTTTAACAGGACTTATTATGTCCAAATTGGGACAGATTTCGTTAGCTGAAAATTTGCGTTATCTTGTATATTTGTTTTCGAATTTAACTTAACGCAGAAATAACGCATAATAAGCGTCTTTGAAGAAACAAGCGGTCGGTGTCTGTGAAAGTAGTGTCCTCGGGTAAAGATCAAAGTGTGGAAAAGCTCAAAATCCCCCCTCACAGTATCGAGGCAGAGCAGTCAGTTTTAGGCAGTATGCTTATTGACCGGGACAGTTGGGACAAAGTTGCCGAACTCGTCACTGACAATGATTTTTACAATCGCTCTCATCAAATCATTTACCGCGCTATTGTGCGGCTACTGAACCGTAATGAACCAGTAGACCTTATCACCGTCTCCGAAGAGCTTGAGCAACACGACCAGTTAGAAGATGCCGGTGGGTTTGCCTATCTGGGTGAGCTAGCCAAAAATACGCCGAGCTCGGCCAACGTGGTGTCTTATTCGAAGATAATTGCCGAGCGTGCGATTACGCGTGAGTTGATTGGCGTAGCCCATGAAATTGCTGAAATTGGCTACAATCCGGAAGGCCGGGTGAGTGCCGATATTCTGGATTACGCTGAAAGCAAAGTTTTTGAAATTGCCGAGAAGCGTACCGGCGATTCGGAAGGGCCGGTGGGCGTAGACAGTGTGTTGGGCAAAACTATTGACCGCCTTGAAGCCTTGATCAAAACCAATAAAGAGGTAACAGGGGTAACCACGGGCTTTAGCGATCTGGATAAAAAAACCAGCGGTTTGCAGCCTTCTGATTTAGTCATTGTTGCCGCGCGTCCCTCTATGGGTAAAACCACCTTCGCAATGAACCTGTGCGAAAACGCCATGATGGCAGAGGAAAAACCGGTATTGGTATTCAGTTTAGAGATGCCCTCTGAACAGATTATGATGCGGATGCTGGCTTCTCTTAGTCGGGTGGATCAAACCAAAATTCGTACTGCTCAGCTTGATGACGAGGACTGGGCGCGTATTTCAAATACAATGGCAATGCTTAAGGATCGCGATAACCTGTTTATAGATGATTCTTCTGGGCTGACCCCGATGGATGTACGCAGCAGAGCGCGTAAATTGGCCCGGGAGCGCGGCGGTATCTCAATGATTATGATCGATTACCTGCAACTTATGCGGGTACCGTCATTAAGCGACAACCGGACCTTGGAAATCGCTGAAATTTCCCGCTCGCTCAAAGCATTGGCAAAAGAGCTTGAAGTGCCGGTAGTGGCGTTGTCGCAGCTCAACCGTAGCTTGGAGCAACGAGCAGACAAACGGCCGGTTAACTCAGATTTGCGTGAATCAGGCTCCATTGAGCAGGATGCTGACTTAATTATGTTTATTTATCGGGATGAGGTTTATCACGAAAATAGCGAAGAAAAAGGTATTGCCGAGATCATTATTGGTAAGCAGCGTAATGGTCCTATTGGAACGTCACGATTAACTTTCCAAGGGCAGTTTTCCCGTTTTGATAATTATGCCGGGCCTGCCCTGGCAGATGATTACTAAAGATGCCTGGGCCGAGCGGCTATTAATAAAGCCAGTTTGGCGTAGTATCTGCTGTCTTGGTTGAAAAGTTTAGGTGTGAACCGGGAAGGATGGGCGTAAACCGGATAGAGTAGAAAACAGAGCATACCGATGCGGCTATAGCGGGTCCGCTGTAGCAATAAGATAGCGCGCAAGAGTGCGTTTCTTCGTTTATTAAACAACAAAAAAAGGCGCCTTCAGGCGCCTTTTTCGATAGCACAAGATTAACGCTTAGTTGCGTTCTTCTGGTACTTCAACCGTTGCAGTCACACGAATGTGAATACGACGATTCATACGGTTAGCTTCCAGTGTGTTTGACTCATCCAGTAGCTGAGTTTCACCGAAACCTTCTGTCGTCAGACGTGAAGCATCAATACCATATTCTTCTACAAGAACATTTTTAAATGCTTCAGCACGCTTCTTAGACAAATCCATGTTGTAATCTGCATCACCAGGAGCAGAAGCATGACCTTCAATCAGGGCATCAGTTTTGCCATAACGTTTAAAGAATGATACGAACTCTTCGATGTTTTCTGAACGAGGATCAGTAACTTCTGCACTGTTGTGTGGGAATAATACACGGACAGTATGAGTAACTTCTTCTTCCTCAAACACAGTACAACCGTCTGCATCAACTTTATCGTTCATTGGTGTGTCAGGACACATGTCCTTATCATCAGTTACACCGTCTTTATCGCTGTCACCAATTTCACAACCACGTTCGTTAACCGTTGCACCGGCTGGGGTGTTAGGGCAATCGTCCATGTTGTTCATCACACCATCGTTATCGCTATCCTGGTTCACCGGCGTTGCTGGTGCTTCAGTAGGTTGTGAAGAGGTTGAACCACCCATTGGGAATACTACACCCAATTTAGCGCTATAATCTGTGTAATCCTGACCAAAGTCATAGTAAGCCGCAATTTCAGTTACCAGCTTCACTTTGTCAGAGATATCCCAGTGCTTACCAATACCCAGGTCAGCAAGGTTTTGTTGTTCATCAAAGTCTTGGCGCTTATAACCACCAAACAGGTACCACATGTCGTTAGGCATGAAGTACATTGCATCTACACCATAAGAAACACCAGAAACACTGTCATCGCTGCCCAGTACTTGCTTATAATCGATGTCCAAAGCTGTCAGTTCTGCACGAACCGCCCAGTTTTCATCGAAACGCCAGCCGTATTCACCGCCAAACCCAAAGCCGTCTTCCATAATGTCATCAGCAGGCTTGGTTTCTTCTGCGTTGTAATACATACCGTGCAACCCAATCCAGCTTTCGTATGGTTTACCGGTATTATCCTGGGCATAACTGTTAGCCGACATTACGGCCAGCGCTACAGCTGCAATATTAAATGTTTTTTTCATAGTCACATCCTATGTATAAAGTTGAGTGTTAAACTTATTCCGGGAAATATGCAGATACTATACCAAACTGTTCTATGTTTGAGTATTTCTGTATAACTGCACCTTACCCCAGGCGTCCCTGTAATGTGGCAATAATACGCCGATTACCACCATGGTTGCGGTGTTCAGCCAATACTATGCCTTGCCAGGTGCCTAATTGTAACGTGCCATTGGCTACCGGAATGGTGACTTCACATCCCAATAAGCTGGACTTAATATGGGCAGGCATATCGTCACTACCTTCAAAAGTGTGAGTAAAATATGCCGTATCTTCTTTCACAGTATGGTTAAACCAGGCTTCCAGATCACTTCGGACCGAAGGATCCGCATTTTCGTTTATTGTTAGTCCTGCACTGGTATGTTGTAGCCACAAATGCAACAAGCCAACCTCCAGATCGGCTATTTGGGGCAGGGCGTCGCGAACAGTATCGGTAATTAGGTGAAACCCGCGGGGCTTCTCAGCTATTGTAATGGTTTCGCTGTGCCAGTAACTATTTGTCAAAACAGATTTCCAAATGCGCCATGCCTTCATCACTATGAAACGGCATAATGAGTTTAGGGCCATCAACCTGATGGCTAATAGTATGTTGCTTTCCGGACACGACCATCGGCGTGGCCATGCCAAAATCAAAGCCTTTTTCCGATAATTCACGTTTGGCGTTACCGCAAATCATATTGGTAATCTCACCTACCATATCGCCTACTTCGGCATCGACTGATTCCGGCCGCTCTCCTACCATGCGCTCCATCAATGTGAGGGCCAGGTTTTCATCGAAGGTGATAGACAAGGATCCTTTTACTTGCGGGCCAACCATACCAATCAATCCAGACACGTCGCCTTTAGCTATATCTGTTTGTTTTTTCTTCGGTTTGCCTGGCTTTAGCGTGGTTTGTGCCATGGTTTCCAGCACGTTAAGCAGGCCACTAATGAACGGATTTACAAACTCAGCATTCATGTTGTGTCTGCCCCTTTACCTCATCCTTTTCCGCCTGTTGGCAATCGGCGCAAAGGCCGTGTGCTTCAATTGTTTGTGTTGACACTGAAAATCCATGCTCCTGTGCTTGTTTATCTAAAGTTGCTTTAAGCCCCTGTGACTGTATTTCAGCTACATCACCACAACTGTCGCAAATTAGGAACTGCACAGGGTGATTGCAACCAAAATGGTAACAGGCGACAAATGCGTTGGTTGACTCCAGCCGATGAATAAAACCAAATTCCAGTAAAAAATCCAGTGCGCGATACACGGTAGCTGGTTTAGCGCTGGTTTCGGTTTCTTTCAACGCATCTAACAATTCGTAGGCACCCATTGGACCATGCTTGCCCAACAGTATGTCGTATACTTTTTCCCGAAGTGGCGTAAAGCGCGCACCGCGCTGTTCGCAGAACGCCCGTGCCTTATTTATCAATGTTGCGTTATTCATCATGTCTTAATCGCTGTCTTATAGTATTGCTACGACGGCACGGCCAGATTAGTCTGATTTTGCCTGTTGAGCCCGTTGAATATGCTTAGGCCCATGTGCTTCGAACATATGCTGGATAAGCTTATCTTCAAGGGTAAAGCGGTCTTCAAGCACCTCGCCCAGGGCAGCTAGTTCACGATCAAAACGTCGGCTGTTCACCGCACTTAGCTCTGTCGCAAAGTCATCGTTAAATTTTAGTGCGCTATCAGTGGTAGCAGATAACAAAGGATAAACCCGTTGCTTTAACCCAAGCCCTTCATCATCGTCGCTTACCAGCAACTCATAAACTTCAAAGTGACCCGCCGATAAGTAATCCATTAGCATATTGCAAAATTCGCTGACTTGTTGCTGTTCGGGCAATGAAACTGAGGTTTTGTTCAACCCGGCCAGCTGACAGTAATGAATAAGCAATTGCTGGCGCGCGTTCAGCCAGCTATCTACGATAGTAGAGTGACCGCCCCATTGGTCTTGCAGTTGTTCGAGTTTATCCAGCATAGGTGCCTCTTTGGCAGTGTCGCCAACGCTTTACACTAATAGCATGAGCTGAGTATAACACCACCAAACTTCAGCACAAATCGGCTATTTTGCCAGCATGTGGACGGCGGGCTTGTCATAAGGATTCGCTGGGCTTTATCATTTACCTATATTTTTATACTAAGGTCTGATTGTTATCATGATGAATAAGGCGGGTATAGATGCTCTACACACATACCACGGCGATTGGATAGTGTTTGCCAACGACCGGGTATTGGTAAGTAACAGTACGGGCACGCTCCCCCAGGGTGGCTGGCAGGCGCTGCCATTTTTAGCGCATTACGCTGACCAGGTGCATGTATTACCTGCGCTGGATTACGGCGAAGGTAAGCAACGCTCGCTGGCGGTATTGGATGTGGGCGCCGAGTCTATTCACGCTGATGGCTGGCAGTGGGTATCCCTTCGCCATTTGCTGATGCACAATAGTCAGGAGGTTTTTCAGGAATTCGCCCGCGCCTGGCAATATGTACATTTTTTGCGTACCCATCGTTATTGTGGTCAATGTGGTTCTCCTACTGAGCAGGTAGGATGGGAGATGGCGGTACAGTGTAGCCGATGTCAGCATCGCGCTTATCCCAGGGTGTCGCCATGTATTATTGTGGCGATTTATCATAACGACGAACTCCTGTTGGCCCGGGGTGTGCGGCATAAAGATACAGAAATGTATTCCACCCTGGCTGGCTTCGTTGAAAGTGGCGAAACGCTGGAACAGGCGGTACATCGCGAAGTAATGGAAGAGGTGGGTGTCAAAGTAAAAAATCTGCGCTATTTCGATAGCCAGCCTTGGCCGTTCCCGCATTCGCTGATGGTCGGCTTTTTAGCAGAGTATGCAGGAGGCGACATTGTGGTTGACGATCATGAAATCGTGGATGCTTACTGGTTTAAAACCACCGCACTACCTAAAACGCCGCCGGTGGAGTCGATTGCCGGTCGGTTGATAGAAGCCGTTATTCAGCGGTTGCATGAAAATGATAAATAAAGCGATTTAGCTGATAGATAAAGTCGCTCTGCCGGCGCTGATAAAAACCGTACCCCTGAGGCAAAAGTTGCTATACTTTGCCACTTTTATTGCCCGTTAAAGCCAACCCGATTTTTGAGGAAGATATGTCACAGCAGTCAGATACCCCCGCCGCCGAGTTGAAAAACGATCGCTATTTACGGGCACTTATGAAGCAACCGGTAGATATGACCCCGGTGTGGATGATGCGCCAGGCTGGTCGTTATTTGCCAGAGTATAAAGCGACCCGCGCTCAGGCGGGAGATTTTATGTCCCTGTGCAAAAATGCTGAACTTGCCTGTGAGGTAACCTTACAGCCATTGCGCCGGTTTAAGCTGGATGCCGCTATTTTATTTTCTGATATTCTCACCATACCTGATGCCATGGGTCTTGGCTTATATTTTGAAACCGGAGAAGGTCCTAAGTTTAGCCGGCCTATTACCTGTGCAGCAGATGTGAGCAAAATAGGCGTGCCTGACCCAGAAGGTGAGTTGCAGTATGTAATGAATGCTGTACGCACGATTCGTCGTGAACTAAACGGCGATGTACCTCTGATTGGTTTTTCAGGCAGTCCCTGGACCCTGGCGACTTATATGGTCGAAGGCGGTTCAAGTAAGGCGTTTACTAAAATTAAGAAAATGGCTTTTGCAGAACCCGCCACGCTACACGCGCTGTTGGCTAAACTGGCCGATGCGGTAACGTTATACCTGAATGCGCAAATTGCGGCGGGAGCCCAATCCGTGATGATTTTTGACACCTGGGGTGGTGTCTTGTCGCCGCGTGATTACAACGAGTTCTCATTGCAGTATATGGCGCGCATTGTCGATGGCCTTACCCGCCACAATGAAGGACGTCGGGTGCCGGTAACGTTATTTACTAAAAACGGTGGTATGTGGCTTGAATCCATCGCCGCTACAGGCTGTGATGCGGTTGGCCTGGACTGGACCATCAATATTGATGAAGCGCGTCAGCGGATTGGCGATAAAGTCGCGTTGCAAGGCAATATGGATCCATCTATGTTGTACGCCTCGCCGGAGCGCATTGAACAAGAAGTAGCTACAATTTTAGCGGGTTATGGTAAGGGGACGGGACATGTCTTTAACCTGGGCCATGGTATCCATTTGGACGTACCACCTGACAATGCTGGTGTGTTTGTCGAAGCGGTGCACCGCCTTAGCCGTCCTTACCATGTATAATTAGGACGGCTAATACGATGAAAAGCTGGGTTTATCTGGTATTGATTGGGTTTATTGCGATAGCCGGTTACAAGTTTGGCTATTATCACGACAAACTTGCGGTGAGCGATGAAGACAAGCAGCGTATGATAGCCCGGTTTGACGATAAGCCAGCCAGTGCCCTTGGGGCCACCGATCCACGGCCGGCGTTACCTACTTCGCAGGCCGCGCCAGCAGTGCTATGGCAATCAAGTTTGGTGAAACGCCAAAATCTATTGGCGGCGGCGAAACAGCA
The DNA here is from genome assembly GCF_003429285.1 of Salinimonas sediminis. Taxonomy (NCBI): domain Bacteria; kingdom Pseudomonadati; phylum Pseudomonadota; class Gammaproteobacteria; order Alteromonadales; family Alteromonadaceae; genus Salinimonas; species Salinimonas sediminis. Next base: position 4,020,712 of record NZ_CP031769.1, on the reverse strand, counting down.
AAAAGCCGATGAAGCAGGACAGGATCCTGACTCCGAAGCGCGGGTAAAAGACTTCTTCACATTGCACCCTAATGCGCAAAGCTTATTATTGCATTCTGTGCGCTGCACCCGCGAAGGGTGTGAACTAACCGGGCAATATACCGGCGCAGCCGATGAGTTTGACTTAATGGTGGAACAATTGCAGGGGCAGCCCTGGTGGCAATACGGCACGGCAATGAATAGTAGCTCCAGTGAAGGGGATACCACCTTTTTTGTCCTGCGCTTCAGCCCGTTAGTTAAGTCCTGACCCGGCCAGCGGACTGTTCCACGGTGGCCTAAGCGTCTCGGGGTAAGCCTTTTTCAATAACCCGGGTAAGACGGGCCGTTTTGCGTTGCTGCGGGGCCGTTTTTGCTACCGCTGTAGCGGTCTCGGGCGGGCCACTGCCAGCCTCTTGTAAACCTTCTTGCTGACACTCGATAGCCCATTCCAGGTGGGTGGCGACCAACGCCGCGGCATGTGGCAGGGCTTTTTGTAAGGCTGACAAAATTATCAAACTAGGGCGGGCATTGCCTAATGCTACCGCCAGGTTGCGCTGCCACTTCTGATAACCTATACGACGAATAGGCGAGCCTTCGGTATAGCGTAAAAATTGCGCCTCGTCCCATTCAAATAACGTCAACAGCGATTGTCCATGAAGCATTTTTCGGGGCTGAAAATCGGTCTCTGTGGTCACGCTGGCAAACCGGTTCCAAGGGCATACCAGTTGGCAATCATCGCACCCATAAATACGGTTACCCATCAGGGGGCGTAAGGCCAGTGGAATCACTCCATCGTACTCAATGGTTAAATAGGAAATACATTTTCTGGCGTCTACCTGATAAGGGGCCACAATTGCACCGGTAGGGCACATTGTAATGCAGGCATTACAACTTCCACAGCCTTCTTCTACGGGTTGGTCTACCGGTAACGGCAGATTGATAAACAGTTCCCCCAGAAAAAACCACGATCCTGCCTGGCGGTTGAGCGTTAAAGAGTGTTTGCCGGTCCAGCCAAGCCCGGCTTTTTCAGCTATTGCATGTTCCAGCACCGGTGCAGAGTCTACAAACGGACGGTACTGCGTATCGGCCAGCGCCGCGGTAATTTTTTCGCCAAGTTGCTTAAGCCGTTTCCGTAATACTTTATGGTAGTCACGCCCCAATGCATAACGACTGATATAGGCTATGTGGTTGTCTTTTAAATGTCGGGCGAACGATGCATCAGGCGGTAAGTAGTCCATCCGCACACTGATCACCCGCACCGTGCCAGGTACCAGCTCAGCCGGACGCGCACGCATCATCCCACGGTCTTCCATGTAATTCATCTGGCCGTGGTAGCCGTTATCTAACCACTGTTGTAGGGCAGCCTCATGTTGTTTAAGGTCAATATCACTGATTCCGACCTGCTGAAACCCTAGCGCCTGGCCCCAAGCCTTGATATCGTCTGTTAACTTAACTAAATCTACCGAACTGATGCTGGATACGCTCATATGCTGGATACTCAATTGACCTCAAGTTTATCATACAAACTGTTTCGCGCCGATGAAGTACGTAGCCATGAAGGCCAGGCCGCGCAGCAAAGTGCAACCAGTCTGCTGACCTTGATGGAACGCGCAGGCGCGGCGGTCTTTAAACAATGTCAGGCGATGCGGCCGGATTGCGAAACATACTTGGTGTTGGTGGGCCAGGGTAATAATGCCGGCGATGGTTATATCGCGGCCAGTTGTGCCCGACAGGCCGGAAAGCAGGTACACGTGTGTGCGGTAGAACCGGATCGGATACTGGAAGGTGATGCAGGAATAGCCCAACAACGGTGGCGCGATGCTGGTGGTACCATCGCACGGTTTGAGGCATCGCTTTTACAAGAAGCGGGGCTGGTCATTGATGCGTTACTGGGAACCGGCATCAACACCTATATTCGTAACGAGTTTGCGCAAATTATCGATACGGTTAATGCTTCCGCGGTACCGGTGGTTAGTATTGATGTGCCCTCGGGGCTCGATGCCAATACCGGCCAGTCGATGGGGCGGTGTATCCATGCGGATGTGACCGTTACGCTGGTAGGTATTAAACCCGGTTTAACTACCGGCGCCGGTAAACAGTCTTGTGGGCAGCTGGTGTATGAAGATTTAGGCGTAGGTAAAGCGTTCGCAACATTGGCCAAGCCTTTTGGTAGTTGGTTGGACATTCAGCAATTTAGCCAGTTGGGCCCGCGCGATGTGCATAGCCACAAAGGTACTTATGGCCGCTTATTATGTGTGGGCGGCAACAAAGGCACGGCGGGCGCTATCCGGTTGTCTGCCGAGGCCGCGCTGCGCTGCGGTGCCGGCATGGTGCGCGCGTTTGTTCATGAAGGCTCAATTATTCAGGTTAGCGCAGGCCGTCCAGAGCTTATGGTATCCAGTGAAAACCTGGAGGAAGCATTAGAATGGGCCTCGTGTGTAGTGATTGGGCCGGGCCTGGGGCAGGACGGGTGGGCGCAGGAAGCCTTTGCAACGGTAATGAAGCATTGCCAAAGTGAACAAAAGCCTATTGTAGTGGATGCAGATGCATTGAATTTACTTAGCCGGCATGCCACTGCCTTTACGTTCGAGCAAAGTATCCTCACCCCCCACGCCGGAGAAGCATCGCGCTTGCTGGGGGTGTCTGTAGAGGATGTAGAAGGTGATCGGTTTAACTACGCCAAGCAGTGTGCCCAGCGGTACCATGCCACCTGTGTGTTAAAAGGCGCTGGAACGATAATCGATAATGAAAAATCGGTAGCGGTATGTCGCCATGGTAACCCTGGCATGGCAACAGCGGGTAGCGGCGATGTTCTAAGTGGCATACTTGGTGCTTTACTTGCACAAGGACTAAGTGTCGATATTGCCAGCCGCTATGGTGTAACATTACACGCCAAAGCCGGCGATGACCTGGCTGCGCGTTATGGCCAGCGGGGCATGCTGGCGAGCGATTTATTTGATGCAGTCAGAACGCTGATCAATCAGCAATAGCCACTCATTGTTACGTATATACTACACTGAGCAGGTGGCCAGAAACAGGCAGTATGGAAAAGCATGACAAAGCGTGAAAAAACGGTTGTTGTTAACACCGAAGAGGACACCAAAGCGTTGGCCCAGGAACTTGCAAGAACGGTAGGTTTGCCCGCCAGGCAGGGGGTGGTTATTTATCTTGAAGGCGATTTGGGGGCCGGTAAAACCACATTTAGTCGGTATCTGATCCAGGCGCTGGGGCACGCTGGCAAGGTAAAAAGCCCTACTTACACGTTGGTGGAGCCTTACGAACTTGCTGAGCTGAACATTTATCATTTTGACTTGTACCGGCTAGCCGACCCGGAAGAACTGGAATTTATGGGCATTCGCGACTATTTTAGGGCCAATACTCTGTGTCTGGTAGAGTGGCCCGAACGGGGTGAAGGCCTGTTGGCCGCAGCAGATTTACTGATTAGTATACAATTAACTGATAGCGGACGATGTTTCAGCCTGCGTGCTCAAAGTGAGTCTGGGGATGAACTACTGGCTTCGGTGTCAGGATAATTATCGAGCTAAGCCTTAAATAATAATGATTAAATGGCAATAAAGGCGAAGTATTGTGCGCTTATTTATAATGATGGTCGTCGCGTGGCTTGGGGTTGCGCAGGTTCAGGCAGCGCCGAACCAAATCGCTGGTTTACGGGTGGCCCCTGCACCCGATAAAACTCGTGTCGTAATCGATTTGTCGGCGGCGCCGACATTTACCTATTTTACGTTAGATAACCCGAGCCGGGTGGTGGTGGATCTTGCCAGTACCAGCGATGACGCTGACTTAGCTTTAAGCGGGGACAGCGGCTCCTTGGTCCGCCGGGTGCGCTATTCTACTCCTAAAAATAGTAGCTCAGCTCGGTTGGTTATTGATCTAAACCGGCGGGCTGAACCAACTTTGTTTGCCATCGCGCCCGACGGGGCTTATGGCCATCGTCTAGTGGTTGACCTAGCCGACAGTCAGCCACAAGCGCAGACCACGTCTTCTGCTAGCAGTAACGTGCTAATTGACAGTGCCAGCAATACCCGTGACCGCGATATTATTGTTGCCATAGACGCCGGGCATGGTGGCAACGATCCGGGTTCTATTGGGCCGGCGGGCACTTATGAGAAACATATTACCCTGAGTATTGCGAAAAAACTGGCCGGCATGTTTGATGCCGAACCCGGTATGCGGTCGGTATTGATTCGCGATGGTGATTATTATATTTATCCTACCAAACGGCCTGAAATAGCCCGCAAGAAAAAAGCCGATTTGCTTATCTCCATTCATGCCGATGCGTTTAGTCAACCTGAACCAAGAGGCAGCTCAGTGTGGGTGCTTTCCATGCGCCGGGCAGACTCCGAACTGGGTCGCTGGTTAGAGAAAACCGAACGTCACTCGGAACTACTTGGGGGGGCAGCTGAGGTTATTTCAGATAATGCCAGTGAACGGTATTTGGCAGAAACTATTATTGGATTGTCGATGGACCACTCTATGTCGGCCAGTTACGACCTGAGCCAAAAGGTTATTGGTGAAATGAAGCAAATCACCCGTTTGCACAAGCGTGCTCCCCAGGCAGCCAGTTTTGCGGTCCTTACCGCGCCAGACATTCCGTCGATTCTGGTGGAAGTAGGGTTTATTTCTAATCCACAGGAAGAGAAAAACCTTAATTGGGAAACCTTTCGCGAACGGTTAGCGCGCTCTATGTTTAACGCCACTAAAAGCTATTTCAGTCAGGTTCCGCCAGATGGCACCCTATGGGCGGCGCACAAAGAACGTAATCGTACCCACAAAGTGCGCAGCGGAGAGTCGCTTTCATTACTGGCCCAGCGGTATAATGTCAAAGTCAGCAGTATCAAAGAAGCGAATAACCTGCGCAATGATGTGGTGCAGATAGGTCAGGTGCTGACCATTCCCAGTACCTGAGAACCCAGTTAATACGGAACGCTAATTTTGCCCATTCAATTATTACCCCCTCGCTTAGCCAACCAGATTGCCGCTGGCGAAGTAGTGGAGCGCCCGGCGTCAGTAGTAAAAGAGCTATTGGAAAATAGCCTGGATGCCGGTGCCACCCGCATTGAGCTGGATATTGAGCGCGGCGGCCACAAGCGTATTCGGTTACGAGACAACGGCTGCGGTATCGAAAAAAATGAATTGGAGTTAGCGCTTAGCCGTCATGCTACCAGTAAAATAGCGACGCTGAATGACCTGGAGCGTATATTGTCGTTAGGCTTTCGCGGTGAAGCACTGGCCAGTATCAGTTCAGTCAGCCGATTAACGCTTACCTCAAAACCTGGCGCCCAGCGTGAGGCGTGGCAGGCCAGTTGTGAAGGCCGTGACATGACGGTAACCGTCACCCCGGCCGCGCATCCCGACGGCAGTACCATTGATGTTGCCGACCTGTTTTATAATACGCCGGCAAGGCGTAAGTTTCTACGCGCCGAAAAAACCGAATTTCAGCATATTGAAGAAGTAATTAAACGGGTCGCTCTCAGCCATCCGCAGGTCAGCTTCAGTTTGAAGCACAATGGTAAAAGTGTGCGCCGGTACACAGCAGTGGCAGCGGATAAACATCATCAACGTATTGCGCAGGTGGTGGGACAAAAATTCATCGATAATGCCACCCATGTGGCTTTAGATTATCAGGGCATGGCCATAGAGGCCTGGCTGGGTAACGAAAACGTGACCCGCAGCAGTAACGATTGCCAATATTCTTTTGTCAATAATCGCGCTATGCGAGACAAATTAATTATGCACGCTATCCGGCAGGCCTATGAAAGTGCTTATGGATACCACGAGCAGCCTTCCTTTGTGGTTTACCTAACGGTCGATCCCGCCCAGGTGGACGTGAATGTGCATCCTGCCAAACATGAAGTACGCTTTCAGCAAAGCCGACTGGTTCACGATTTTATTGTAAAAACGGTCAGTGATGCGCTGGCACCGCCAACGGCTAATAACGCAGAAGGCGCGGTACAGGACGCTGGGCTAAACCATGATTATATCCGGCCTCTAGCAGCCACTGGCGCTCCCCCACAGTCGCACCCTTTGGATGAGCCCAGCCAGAGTACCCAGGCGGGGGATTGGGCGGAGGGTTGGGCGCAGGCTGAGAGGCCAACTTTTGGCAGCGCGGGAGCGTCGGCTCGCGGCCGCACGGGTGGAAGCCGGGCAGGGGGCGCTGGGCCGCGGGGCAACAGTGTCAGCGAGGCTTATCGAACGAGCTATAGTCAGCTGATGACGCCAAACAGCGACAGTGTGGATAATCCTGCAGAACAGTTAAATGCATTAATTTTAACCCCCCGTCAGCGAATAGTTGCCTCGGCAAGTCAGGTGTGGTTAATTGACGCCGAAGCGTTACTGGGGCAATGGTGGCTAAGTGTGTTGGAGAACAGTCAGACTTCCCAACCGTTACTGATGCCGGTGGCAATAGAAAATACCGCCATTGCGGAGGAAACCGTTACCTTACTTAATGACCTCGGATTTGTTATTAATCAGGTTGCTGGCAAACTGCGTTTACAGCAAGTACCAGCAGGCAGCCGACATCTTCCCTGGGTTTCATTATTTCCGGCGCTGGTATCGGTTAAAGCGGACAATCAGGCAACTTTGGCTACTGCATTAGCCGAGCTGGAGTTATCCTGGCCGGCTCAGGTGCATTCACTTATCTGGCAATGGTTTGATGCGCAAGCCTTGGCAAAACGCTGGGATTGGGTCAGGGAGTTTGGTAGAGTGCGCACGCTTGAACAGCTGTTACAGAAGTGGGATGAACCTGATGTCTGATGGCACAGTAGATGCACTACCGGTTATCGCTATTATGGGGCCTACCGCCTCGGGTAAAACCGGGCTGGCATTAAACCTGGCCGAAGCGGTGAATTGCGAGATTATTAGCGTAGATTCGGCGTTGGTTTACCGGGATATGAATATAGGAACGGCCAAACCTACAGCAGCTGAACAAGCCGTGGCAAAACACTGGCTTATTGATATTTTAGACCCTGCGCAAAGCTATTCTGTGGCAGAATTTTGCACAGATGCTATACGTCTAATAGGGGAAATCCATCAGCGGGGAAATATACCGGTGCTGGTTGGCGGAACAATGATGTATTTTAACGCCTTGATAAACGGAATTTCGCCCTTACCTAAGTCTGACGAAAAGATTCGTGATGATATTGCCCGCGAAGCACTGACGCTGGGATGGGAAGCATTACACCAACAGTTAGCCGAGGTTGATAAGACCAGCGCGTTACGGATTCATCCAAATGATCCCCAGCGTTTAACCCGGGCCCTGGAAGTGTATCGCAGCTCCGGTAAGTCACTGACCTACTGGCAAAAGCAAAAAGGTGCCGAGTGTCCGTACGACATAACACAGTTTGCTATTGCACCTGACGATCGCGCAGTATTGCATGACCGTATTGCGCAGCGCTTCGATATCATGCTGGATAATGGTCTGGTAGCGGAAGTGGAAAACTTGTTTAAGCGGGATGATCTACATCAGGATTTACCCGCTATACGATCAGTAGGTTACCGGCAGGTTTGGCAGTACCTTGATGGCACGTTGTCTTATCCCGAAATGCGGGAAAAAGGCATTATTGCCACCCGCCAGTTAGCCAAGCGTCAACTGACGTGGCTAAGAGGCTGGCCTGCGGTAACCTGGCTGGACACATTCGCTAACGATAATTTGGCCAAAATATTGGCAAAAGTCGCACTCTGACTGTTTGAGTGTGGTATACATTAAGTGTAGTGGTCGCGCGTGCGCGTACCACCTCAATAATAAAAATTAAGGATTTTCAGATGGCTAAAGGGCAATCTCTACAAGACCCATTTTTGAACGCGTTACGCAAGGAACGTATTCCGGTGTCTATTTATCTTGTTAACGGCATTAAATTGCAGGGACAAGTAGAATCATTTGACCAGTTTGTTATTTTACTGAAAAACACAGTAAGTCAAATGGTATATAAGCATGCTATTTCCACTGTGGTACCGGCTCGAGCCATTACCATGCCTAGTGCAACTCAAGGGGATACAGACAATACTAAAGCTGAATAATTTAAAAGGTACATCGCTTGTTTGACCGTTACGAAGCCGGTGAACAGGCTGTCCTTGTTCATGTCAATTTTACTGACGAAAATACCAAAGAAGAGCTAGCAGAACTTGAACTGTTGGTTAGTTCTGCCGGTGTCAATGCGGTAGACGTTCTCACTACGTCCCGGAATGCGCCGCACGCCAAGTATTTCGTGGGATCGGGTAAGGCCGAAGAGATCGCTGCTGCGGTGAAGGCACATGAAGCGAATGTGGTGATATTTAACCATTCATTGTCGCCCTCGCAAGAGCGCAACCTTGAAGCTATGTGCCAATGTCGGGTATTAGACCGCACCGGCCTTATCCTGGATATCTTTGCCCAGCGGGCGCGAACCCACGAAGGTAAGCTGCAGGTCGAGCTGGCGCAATTGCGGCATATCTCTACCCGGTTAATTCGAGGCTGGACTCACCTTGAACGGCAAAAAGGCGGTATTGGGCTGCGCGGGCCAGGGGAAACCCAGTTAGAAACTGACCGGCGTTTGCTTCGGGGCCGCATCAAGACTATCTTACGACGTTTAGAAAAGGTGCAGAAGCAGCGTGAACAAGGGCGCCGCTCACGTAAGCGCGCAGAAATTCCCACCGTCTCGCTGGTAGGTTATACCAATGCGGGAAAATCTACGCTGTTCAATCAAATAACTGATGCCCATGTCTATGCGGCGGATCAACTGTTTGCTACGCTGGACCCTACCTTGCGAAAAATTGAATTGCAGGATGTGGGCGAAGCTATTTTAGCCGATACCGTTGGCTTCATTCGTCATCTTCCCCATGATTTGGTGGCTGCGTTTAAAGCTACGCTACAGGAAACGCAGGAAGCGGATATTTTGCTGCACGTGGTTGATGTATCCGACGCGCGCTACCGGGAAACCATGGATGAAGTAAATACCGTTTTAGATGAGATCGACGCCGGCGAGATACAGCAGTTAATTATCTGTAATAAAATAGATAATCTTGAGGGCGTGCAGCCGCGTATAGACAGGGATGATGAAGGCATGCCCATTCGGGTATGGTTATCAGCTCAGACCGGACAGGGGGCAGAACTGCTTGGTGAAGCGCTGACCGACTGTCTGGCGAAAAATATGGTAAGTTATACATTGCGTATTCCGCCTGCTCAAAGCCGGTTACGTGGCGTATTGTTTGATTTAAACTGTATTTCACAGGAATCATACGATAGCGACGGCGACTGGGTTGTTGATGTGAAAATGCCTTTGGCAGATTGGAATCGCCTGGAAAAACGGTTAGAAACCGGACTTTCTAATTTTGTGGTGCATCACTGATATTGTGGCATAAGATAGCGAACAAAATAACTTTAAGTAAATAATCAATAACCACTTTACGGAGTATTAGCATGGCTTGGAATGAGCCGGGTGGCAAGAATAATGACCCCTGGAAAAACCGTGGCGGCCGCGACCAGGGACCACCGGATTTGGATGATGTATTTAAAAACCTGTTCGGCAAATTCAGTAAAATGGGTGGCGGCAATGGCGGCGGCTCGGGCAAAAGTATGGGTAAACTGGGCGTAGGCCTGTTAGTTGGCCTGCTGGTTGTCATCTGGTTTGTCAGTGGTTTTTATACTATCCGGGAAGCAGAGCGCGGGGTGGTCCTGCGGTTTGGCGAATACTACACAGAAGTGGAACCCGGCTTACGCTGGAAACCTACCTTTGTCGATTCCGTCATTCCGGTTGATGTCCAGTCTATTCGAGATCAGGCTTCGTCTGGTTCCATGCTGACGGAAGATGAAAACGTAGTCCGGGTGCAAATGGAAATGCAGTATCGGGTAGTTGACCCGTTCCGCTGGACATTTGCGGTAGTAAGCCCTGAAACCAGCCTTAGTCAGGCCCTCGATAGTGCCATCCGTTATGTGGTAGGTCATTCTGAGATGGATGATGTACTAACCGATGGTCGGGAAGTAACCCGTCAACGCGTATGGGAAGAACTTCAGGCTATTCTGGAACCGTATGATTTAGGTGTCACCATTATAGATATGAACTTCCGCGATGCGCGCCCCCCAGAAGAGGTGAAAGATGCCTTTGATGACGCTATTGCTGCGCAGGAAGATGAACAACGCTTTATTCGTGAAGCAGAAGCCTACGCTCGTGAAATTGAGCCTCGTGCGCGTGGCCGGGCAAACCGGATGAACGAAGAAGCGCAGGCTTATAAAGAGCGCGTTATTCTGGAAGCGCAGGGTGAAGTTGCTCGCTTTGAAGAATTGCTACCGCATTATGAAAAAGCGCCTGAAGTAACCCGTGACCGGATATACCTTGAAACCATGGAAGCTGTCTTTGGTAGCACCAGTAAAATACTGGTAGATACCAAAAACGGAAACAATATGATGTACCTGCCATTGGACAAGATTATGGAGCGCAGTGGTAATTCACCGTCGATGAAAAATCTGTTACCTGATCTGCAAATGCCAGATGGCCAAAACACTCAGCGTAACTCGGGGACTAATAGTTCGTCTACCCGCAGCAGCCGCTTTAATAACGGAGGAGAATAGCGCATGAAAAATTTGTTGGTTATTGTGCTTATTCTGGTTATCGCGCTGGCGTCAGGATCACTGTTTGTGGTTCGCGAAGGTGAACGGGCTATTGTTATCCAGTTTGGTAAAGTACAGCGTGATGATGCTACTGGCGACACACGGGTATTTGCGCCGGGTATACACCCTAAGCTTCCGTTCATTGACTCGGTTAAAACCCTGGATGCGCGGATTCAAACATTGGACGACTCACCGGACCGGTTTGTCACGTCCGAGAAGAAAGACTTAATTGTTGATTCATATGTGAAGTGGCGTATTGAAGACTTTGCGCGCTATTACCTGTCTACCGGCGGTAATAAAATGCAGGCAGAAGCGCTACTGAAACAAAAAGTGAACAATGGTCTACGTTCTGAGTTTGGTACTCGTACCATTCGCCAGATTGTCTCTGGAGAGCGTTCAGCATTAATGAATCAGGCGATGGAACAGGCTTCTACTTCATCTGATGAGTTGGGAATTGAAATTGTTGATGTGCGGGTTAAACAGATTAACCTGCCCACCGAAGTCAGTAATTCTATTTTCCAGCGGATGCGCGCCGAGCGGGCTGCGGTTGCCCGGGAGCACCGTTCAGAGGGTCAGGAGCAAGCAGAAGTACTGCGAGCTGACATCGATGCGAAGATTACTGTAATGCTGGCTGATGCAGAGCGTAACGCCCGTCAGGTACGTGGTGAGGGTGATGCTGCCGCTGCGCAGATTTACGCTAACACCTATTCTAAAAACGCTGATTTTTATAGTTTCCTGCGTAGCATGGATGCATATAAGAAAAGCTTTGATAGCAAGCAGGATATTCTGATAGTAGAACCCGATAATGAGTTCTTCCGTTTTATGAATGACAAAAACGGCAGTAGAGATCAGTAACTGCACCTTCTGAGTCTAAAAAACCAGCCTTCGGGCTGGTTTTTTTATGCGCTGAACAGGCCAGTTAACCCCATGATGATTGTATGTTTTGGCTGCTTGAACGCAAAAATACGCTAATATGGCAATATATTTAACTTAGCAAAACAGCGTGTTAGTAACGTTTTTTTCACAATGTGTGCGTGAAGCCCCTGGTTACGCTACAATCGCTGCGTTAAAAAGACCATATAAGCTGTGTTCAGAGTGCTATTTAAAGCACCAACAGTAATATAAAAACGACAGAGGTATCAGTTTGTCTTCTAATCAATCACCAAGCCGTTCTTCGTATGAAGAACAGGCGCAAAGCGGCATTTTTGCGCGTTTTTTAGCAACCGTTGAATGGCTGGGCAATTTATTACCCCACCCAGTCACTTTATTTGCCATATTAGCCGTGGCTATCGTACTTATCAGTGGGGTACTAGGGTACTTTGATGTGTCGGTTGTCGACCCGCGGCCAGAAGGCGCTAAGGGGCGAAGTGTAGATGGCATTATCAGTGTGGTATCGCTGATGAGTGCCGAGGGTTTACAGCGCATCGTGACCGGTCTGGTTACTAACTTTACCGGCTTTGCGCCATTAGGCACCGTATTAGTGGCCCTGTTGGGGGTTTCGGTAGCTGAACATTCCGGGTTATTATCCGCAGCCATGCGGGCGCTGGTCATGAATGCCTCGAAAAGAGTGGTGACCTTTGCCATCGTATTTGCCGGGATTATTTCCAACACCGCCTCAGAGCTGGGTTATGTAGTACTTATTCCGCTGGCCGCCATGATATTTCATTCTTTGGGGCGCCACCCGCTGGCAGGGCTGGCTGCAGCGTTTGCAGGCGTATCTGCTGGTTACAGTGCTAATCTGTTACTAGGTACGGTAGACCCGTTATTGTCAGGTATTACCGAAGCCGCCGCACGCATGATTGACCCCGAATACGGGGTAGGGCCGGAAGTGAACTGGTACTTCATGTTTATCAGTACCTTTATTATTGCCATTATGGGCGCGCTGGTAACCGAAAAGATTGTCGAGCCCAGGCTGGGTAAGTTTGATGAGTCACAAGCGCCGGAAGGACTGGAAAAGCAGCAAATGCATGCACCTACCGCGCAGGAGCGTAAAGCATTGCGCTGGGCTGGGATAGCTTTTGCCCTGACCTGTGCAGTACTGGCGCTAACGATCGTGCCGGAGAATGGTATTTTACGTCACCCGGAAACCGGTGAGGTCGCCGGCAGCCCGTTCTTGAAAGGCATTGTTGCATTTATTTTTATTACCTTCGCGATCCCGGGCTTTGTTTACGGGAAAGTGGCCGGTAGCATGAAGAATGACAAAGATGTGATCAATGCGATGTCAAAAAGTATGGGGTCCATGGGCCTGTATATCACATTGGTTTTTTTCGCAGCACAATTCGTCGCCTTCTTTAAATGGACGAATCTAGGTACCGTACTGGCCGTGAAAGGGGCCGCAATGCTGCAATCAGTGGGGCTGGATGGGCCTTCCGTATTTATACTGTTTATCCTAATGTGCGGGTTGGTGAATCTTTCCTTAGGCAGTGCGTCGGCGCAGTGGGCCGTGACTGCGCCCATCTTCGTTCCGATGCTGATGCTACTTGGCTACGCGCCAGAAGTTATTCAGGCAGCCTATCGAATTGGCGATTCGGTTACTAATGTTATCTCACCGATGATGAGCTACTTCGGCCTGATTCTGGCAATGGCTGCACGTTATCGAAAAGATATCGGTATGGGGACCCTTATTGCAATGATGCTACCCTATTCCATGGTTTTTGTGGTGGGTTGGACCGTGCTGTTCTTCCTATGGGTATTTGTGCTGGGCATGCCGGTAGGGCCCGGCGCCGCCACCTATTATCAGTAAGACGAAAAAAGCAGCCTAGGGCTGCTTTTTTTATCTGTTGTGGCCGGGCGAGTTTACCTCTAACAATAGCGATTAACGCAATCGTTTTGCCAACGCATATTAGAAGCGATCGAATCTTCATATATGGCGGTATACATAGTAAAGTTTCTACATACACATCAGTGGATAACGGGCAATGAAGTACAAAGGAAGCAGCAATTTTTCCCACCGTCAGAAAGACCGGATTGGGGTGTTAATCACAAATTTGGGCACACCCGAAAGCCCCACTGCGGCAGGGCTTAAACCTTACTTAAAACAGTTTTTGTCTGACCCGCGCGTGGTTGAAGTACCGCGTTTTATTTGGTGGTTTATTTTAAATGGCGTGATATTGAATTTACGCCCACGTCGTTCAGCGAAAGCTTATGCGACGGTATGGACTGACGAAGGCTCACCACTGATGTCTATCACTAAGCAGCAGCATAGTGCGCTAGAAGCGCGTTGCCGTAAAGAATACGGCGATGATGTGATTATCGATTATGCTATGCGTTATGGACAGCCCTCCATCGAAGGCGCGCTTGACCGACTAACCGCGCAGGGCGCCCGTAAGCTAGTGGTATTGCCTTTATACCCACAATATTGTGCTTCTACCACAGCCTCGACCTTTGATGCATTATCCCAGGATTTTGTTAAGCGCCGCTGGATACCAGAGCTGCGCTTTGTAACCCAGTATCATGACAACCCTGCGTATATTGAGGCGCTAGCCACCAAGGTTAAGGCACACTGGGAGGCCCATGGCCGCGCCGACAAACTCTTAATGTCTTATCATGGTATTCCCAAGCGCTATTTGCTAAACGGTGACCCATACCACTGTCAGTGTCATAAAACATCCAGGTTACTGGCCGAAGCACTGGGCCTGAGTAAAGATGACTATATGACTACCTTTCAGTCGCGCTTCGGTAAAGAAGAATGGCTGAAGCCGTACACGGATGAAACCATGAAAAGCCTGCCAGGGCAGGGGATCAAGTCAGTCCAGGTGGTGTGTCCGGGTTTTTCTGCAGATTGCCTGGAAACCATTGAAGAAATCGGTGAAGAGAATAAAGAATACTTTATGGAAGCAGGGGGCCAGCGCTATGAATACATTGAAGCGCTCAACGCCGATAGCGACCATATTGATGTGCTGTTCGGGATAATTCAGGAAAATCTGCACGGCTGGCAGTTGGACGACGATTTGGAAGCCAGAGCGCAACGTGCGCAAGCGATGGGAGCGAATCAGTAATGACCGGAACGCCGCAAATACCCGCTGCGCTTAAAAAGGCACAAAAGCTGGCCAATCTTATGGATACCGCCTTTCGGATCCCCGTGATTGGTTACCGAATTGGTTTGGATGGCGTGTTGGGCCTTATCCCCGGCATCGGTGATGTAATCACTGTCGCCATCGCCGGGCGAATCGTTTACCTGGGTAAGCAACTGGGCGTACCGGCCTCGGTGCGTAAGAAAATGATTCGCAACGTAGCGATGGATTTTGGCTTAGGGCTTATTCCGCTGGCCGGAGATTTAGCTGACTTCTTTTTCAAAGCCAATAAAGCCAACGTTAAATTAATGGAAAAGTGGTGGCTGGATAATCATGCGGAAGATGTTCACAGTGCTTCTCAGGCCCAGTTAAAACAGTGGGCAGCAAATACCGATTGAATTTTCATCGCTGCCGTACATTACGTGCGTATACTATTTCTTCACTGCAATACTAATCGCTTTCATCCTTGCCCCCGTAGGCATTAACACCCTGCTACTAACGCACTTTATTAAAGGAGCAATAAGACAGGATGAAAGCTTCAGACCTATTCGTTAAGGCGCTGGAAGCTGAAGGTGTAGAATACATCTTTGGTATCCCCGGCGAAGAAAACCTCGATTTACTTGAATCATTACGTAGCTCCAGCATTAAACTGGTATTAACCCGACACGAACAGGGCGCAGGCTTTATGGCCGCGACCTATGGTAGGCTTACCGGCAAAGTCGGCGTCTGTTTATCCACCCTGGGGCCCGGTGCAACCAACCTGGTAACCCCGGCAGCTTATGCTCAGCTCGGCGCTATGCCTATGCTGATGATCACCGGCCAAAAACCTATCAAAACCTCTAAACAGGGCCGTTTTCAGGTAATTGATATCGTCGATATGATGCGTCCTATTACAAAATTTACGACCCAGGTGGTTAGCGGCGAGCGTATCCCCTCGGTGGTCAGGGAAGCTTTCAGAGTGGCCCATGAAGAACGGCCCGGAGCGGTACATATTGAGCTTCCTGAAGACATTGCTGCAGAATCTACGGATGCGCCTTTGCTTACGCCCAGTACTGTGCGCCGGCCTATTGCTGAGTACAAGGCCATATCCCGTGCGATTGAGATGATTGAGCAGGCAACATCGCCCCTATTGCTGATAGGCGCGGGGGCCAATCGTAAACTCACCGCCAAAATGTTACGTGAATTTGTTGATTGTACTGGAATACCATTTGTTACCACTCAAATGGGTAAAGGCGTGTTGAATGAAAGCGATCCCTTGTTTGCCGGGAATACTGCACTGTCGGACGGTGACTTTGTCCACCGGGCAATCGACCGCGCAGATTTAATTATCAATGTTGGCCATGATGTGGTGGAAAAGCCGCCGTTCTTTATGCACCACGATGATCAAAAGGTGATTCACGTAAACTTTGACTCCGCCACTGTTGATCCGGTGTATTTTCCGCAACTAGAGGTGGTAGGTGACATTGCCAACAGTATCTGGCAGATAAAAGAAGGGATCACCCCGCAAACCGGCTGGAAGCTAGATTTTTATAAAGACGTCCATGAAGCGTATGTCAAACACCGTGGCGAAGCCGAAGACGATAACCGCTTTCCCGTTTTACCAGAACGCTTCGTGCGGGACGTACGTAAGGTCATGCCTGACGATGGCATTGTCACCCTGGATAACGGTGTGTACAAAATCTGGTTTGCCCGCAATTATCCCGCCTACGCGCCTAACACGTTACTGCTCGATAATGCGCTAGCGAGCATGGGGGCCGGGTTGCCTTCCGCGATTGGCGCTAAACTGGTTCACCCTGATGTGCCCGTCGTCAGTGTATGCGGCGATGGCGGATTTATGATGAACAGCCAAGAGCTGGAAACTGCTGTGCGCCTGGGCTTGGATTTAGTAGTGATTGTCTTGCGTGACGATGCCTATGGCATGATCAAGTGGAAACAGGCGCACATGCAACTGGAAAATTTTGGTCTGGACTACGGCAATCCTGATCTTGTTCAGTACGCCCAAAGCTATGGGGCTCAGGGCTGGCGTATTGAAAGCACGGAACAAATTGCGAGCACGTTGCAGCAGTGTCTTGCCACACCCGGTGTACATCTTATTGACTGCCCGGTGGACTACAGCCTCAACGATGAAACATTGAATCGCACGATTAAAACGTTAAGTAAACAACTTTAAGGAGCCTTCGTCCATGTTAAAAGACAGCTACCCCTATTATCTGGCCAGCGAAGCGGTATACGCCAATACTGATTTGGAAGTGACCAATAAGTATACCCAGGAAGTCGCCACCCGCGTGGCTAAGGCTGATGCTGCTACCATTGATAAAGCGATAGGCGCTGCGCAAAAAGCGCAGCCTGCTATGACTAAACTCACCCCTTTTGAGCGCAAAGCGGTACTTGACCATTGTGTAACGCGTTTTGAAGAACGGTTTGATGAGTTGGCCCAGGCGCTGTGTATTGAAGCCGGTAAACCTATCAAAGATGCTAAAGGTGAAGTAACCCGCTTAATTGATACTTTCCGGATTGCTTCGGAAGAAAGCGTGCGAATCAATGGTGAGGTGATAAACCTGGAGATATCTGAGCGCGCCCGCGGGTATCAGGGCATGACCAAAAAGGTCCCTATCGGCCCGTGTTCGTTTATCTCGCCGTTTAATTTCCCGCTTAATCTAACCGCTCATAAGGTCGCGCCAGCTATCGCGGCAGGCTGTACCTTTGTGCTTAAGCCCGCTTCGCGCACGCCTATCGGGGCATTGATTATTGGTGAAATTCTGGCAGAAACAGATTTACCTAAAGGGGCCTTCTCAGTACTGCCCTGTAGCCGCGATGGAGCGGATTTATTTACCACTGATGAGCGGCTAAAGCTACTTAGTTTTACCGGTTCCCCCGATGTAGGCTGGGCACTTAAAGCCAAAGCGGGTAAAAAACCGGTGGTACTGGAGCTGGGCGGTAATGCGGCATGTATTGTGGATGAAGATGCCGATATAGATGATGCTATCGACCGTATTATCGTGGGGGCTTATTATCAGTCAGGCCAAAGCTGTATCAGTGTTCAGCGTTTGCTTATCCATGAAAAGATTTACGATACCTTTAAGCAAAAGTATGTAGCCCGGGTTGCTGACCTGGTGTCGGGGGACCCCACTGATGAAGATACGTTCATCGGGCCCATGATCGCCGAATCGGAAGCTGAGCGCCTGGAAGGCTGGATTAACAGCGCTAAAGATAAAGGCGCTACAGTATTGTGCGGCGGTACTCGTAAAGGGCCGATGCTGGAAGCCACCGTACTGGAAAATGTGCCAAAAGGGTCGGATATCAGCGCAGAAGAAGCGTTTGGACCGGTCTCAGTGCTGGCGAAGTTTTCAAGTTATGATGAGGCATTAAAAGAAGCCAATAATAGCCGCTATGGTCTACAGGCTGGTGTATTCACCCGCGATATTTATAAAATTCAGCAGGCCTGGGAAGAGCTCGAAGTCGGCGGTGTGGTGATTCAGGATGTACCCAGCTGGCGGGTAGACAATATGCCCTATGGCGGGGTGAAAGACTCAGGACTGGGTCGTGAAGGTATACGTTATGCGATTGAAGACATGACGGAAACCCGGCTATTGGTAATACGCCGCCCTTAGGCTGGCTCACTGGTAAATACTTCCAGTATGGGTAATGGAATTATGTCCAGCGCCCGTAAATTCGTTGCGCTCAGATTCACCTTGGGCGCAACGCCTGCTTTATAGGCCTCCAACCAGCGCGAAGCGCACACACACCAGCGGTCGCCTGGACTGAGCCCGGGAAACATTAAATCTGGCCGAGGGGTCATCAGGTCATTGCCGCGCTGTGCAGAAAAGGTTAAAAATGCCTGGTCCACAATGACACATACGCTGTGATTACCCAAATCAGAGTCGGGCACATAGCAAAAGCCTTCCCGGGTAAACCCGGTATTTCCGCAGCACAACTGCAGTGGCTTGCCATACACATTTTTTGCATTGGCCACAGTACGCTTCCCTTTGTCTTGAACGCTATCCTGTTTGCGAGAGTATAAAATAGCGCAACCAATAGCAACATTCCCACCCCTAAAATAAGTAATGAGAACCTACTATGCTGGATAAAAGTGAGTTAAGTGGTGAGTTGGAAAATCAGAATATGTCGCCCGAGGAAATTGCTCGCTTTGATGCCCTGGCAGAATCCTGGTGGGATCCGAATGGCCGCTATAAGACAGCCCTGGCGTTCAATGCAGCGCGGGTAGCCATTATACAAGAACAGATATGTAAGGCCTATAACCGGTTCGCCGGTTCTGCCCATTCACTAAAGGATATTCGTATTTTAGATGTAGGATGCGGAGGTGGTCTTATCAGTGAAGCCTTGGCAAAAGCGGGGGCTTCTGTTACCGGAATTGATGCCAGTGCTACCAGTATAGAGGTCGCCCGACGACATGCCCAGCAATCGGGGATAGATGTTAAATATCAACATTTACTGGCTTCCCAATTAAGTAGTCAGCTTAGCTATGATGTAGTGATCAATGCTGAGGTGGTGGAGCATGTACCGGACCAACCGGCCCTGATTCAGGATTGTGCAAGACTGGTAAATCCGGGCGGTATGCTTATTCTGGCCACCTTGAATCGAACAATAAAAAGTTACCTGGTAGCAATTGCAGGCGCTGAATACATTATGGGGTATTTACCCAAAGGTACCCATGACTGGAAAAAATTCGTTACGCCAGAAGAGCTAGATAGCTGGACTGGTGATCATTTTACCCGCAGTTTCGATACAGGAATGCGCCTTAACCCATTTTCCAAAAAGTGGAAAACGACCCGCAGCCTGGCGGTGAATTACATGCTGTGTTACCGCCATTCATAGAACTAATAGGCTCAGCTGATTGTAGATAATTTGACAGCCATTCAGACCCCGGTAGGCTAGCTATAAATTGCCTAAAGGGGATGCTTATGAAAATTTATGAAACCCGCTCTGCGCCGAACCCTCGGCGCGTTAGAATGTTTTTAGCCGAAAAAGGCATCGCAATGGATTATGTCCAACTGGACTTGCAAAAAGGTGAAAACCTTACCGCACAAATGCGGGCAAAAAATCCGTTGGGGAAAGTACCGGTACTGGAACTGGACGATGGTACGTGCATTGCCGAAACCGATGCCATTTGTACCTATTTTGAAAATATCCAGCCTGCCCCCCCGTTAATGGGCGTGGATGCAAAAGACAAAGCCATCGTTGCTATGTGGCAGCGACAAGTGGAGCTGGCGTTGATGTTGCAGGTAGGAATGTGTTTTCAGCATACCACCGGGTATTTTAAAGATCGGATGGTGCCGGTGCCTGAATATGGCCGCGAAGCGGGTATCAATGCTGGGAAATATCTGAATATTCTTGAGCGGCGACTGGAATTAAACCCCTATATTGCGGGCGATGCATTTACTATTGCTGACATTACAGCCCTGTGTGCCATAGATTTTGCCCGGGTTGTAAAAATTCGGTTTACTGACGAGCAGGTTAATCTTAAGGACTGGTATCAACGGGTTAATGCCCGGGCCAGCGCTCAGGCCTGATGATAACCCTTTACACCGCCGCTACCCCCAATGGTTGGAAAGTGTCAGTGGCCTTGGAAGAAATGCAGTTGCCTTACACAGTGGTTAATGTGGACTTATCAAAAGGCGAGCAAAAAACCGCAACTTTTAAAGCAATGAACCCCAACGGCCGAATACCCATCATCATTGACCATGATGGTGATGGTCTGCCCCTTTTTGAGTCGGGTGCTATTTTGCTTTATCTGGCCGAAAAAACCGGCCGCTTTATGCCTGACGATAGACGCGGCCGCAGCCTGGTTACGCAGTGGCTGATGTTTCAGATGAGCGCAATTGGACCAATGATGGGGCAGGCTAATGTTTTTTACCGGTATATGGAAAAACCTATTCCGCTAGCGATAGCCCGCTATCAAAACGAATGCCGCCGATTATTTGAAGTGCTCGACGGCCATTTAGCCCACCATGAATATCTGGCAGGCACTTACAGTATTGCCGATATGGCCAACTGGTGCTGGGTACGTACCTATAAGTGGTCGGGTATTTCGATTGATGGACTAGAGCATTTACGCCGCTGGAAAAACAGCATAGAAGCGCGCCCTGCAGCGCGCAGAGGGGTAGAAGTACCTCACAAACTCGAACCTGAAAAAGTCGCTAAAGCTGGCAAAAAACTGATTTAGCGGTAGCAATATCAGGTTTCCATGAGGCTTTTGACCGTCTCAAGGGTATCCGCTTCATTCGCTGGTTTGTCCCAGCGAATTCGATGAAACCGGGGGAAGCGCAGCGCAATCCCCGACTTATGCCGGGAGGAAGGGTGCACGGCGTCAAAGGCAACTTCAATAACCAATGCTTTGGCTACCTCGCGCACCGGGCCAAATCGACCAACCGTATTGCGGCGTACCCAGTTGTCGAGCTTTTTAAGCTCTTCGTCAGTAAAACCTGAATACGCTTTACCGATAGGTAATAGGGTATCGTCTTGCCAGGCACCGAATGTAAAGTCAGAATAAAAGCTGGAGCGTTTGCCGTGTCCGCGCTGAGCATACATGATGACGGCATCCACCAGCTTGGGTTCGCGTTTCCATTTATACCATAACCCTTTGGGCCGGCCTGGCACATAATGGCTATCGGTCCGTTTAAGCATTAGCCCTTCTACGGCAGTATCGTCGCTAGCCTGGTTGTACCTTTCACGTAACTGCTCGGCAGAGTTGGCTGGTAGTACAGCAGACAAATGAAGCCGGTCGCTGGCACTGTTTTCAATAAAGCGTTGCAAATGCTCGCGCCGTGCGGCTAAAGGTAGGGCAGTGAGCGACTGCTCGGCATCAGCCAGAATGTCATATACCATAAGGCCGGCGGGAAGCGAATCAATCAGCTTTTTAGCGGGTTTTTTCTTATTTAACCGCTGTTGTAGCTGATTAAATGTATCTACCTGCGTACCATGCATGATCAATAATTCACCATCCAGTACACAATGTTCGTGGATATCTTCCAGTAAGTCAGGGAATGACTGACTAATATCGTCACCGGTTCGACTAAACAAGGCTTTACCGTTAGCGGTGCTTACCAGTTGTACTCGTATGCCGTCGTACTTGTGCTCAATCTGCCACTCAGCTGGTTCAATAGCAGTCAGCGTTTTTTCATCAAGCGGATGCGAGAGCATCACCGGATGAAAGGTTACTTCTTCGGATATATCCGGCTTGTCGGCCCGCCCTTCTAACCAAGCCAGTAGTTCAGTGTATGGCGCACTCACGCCATGCCACAATGCTTCAATTTCTTCTACCTGGGTTTGCCCGTAGCGGGCCAGAATTTGCTTCATAGAGCGGGCCGATACGCCAATACGTAAACCCCGGGTACCCAGTTTGATCAGTGACCAGCGCTGGGCAGCGCTCATTTGGTCAAGGTACTCAGCCAACAGCGGTTTTACCTGCTGACGCCCGGCGGTAGAGAACTGCTCGACCAATTCACCTAACGACGGTAACCCCTGCCTTGGCGCATCAGTTTGCCCCGGCCACAAATGCGCCACGGTTTCGCTCATTTCGCCTACATAGTCATAACTTAGGTTGAACAATACAGGATCGATACGCTCAAGCATCAGCTGTTTAACGGTATTACGTTTGAAAAAGTCAAACCGCAGGGTGCCTGCCATAGCAGCAATCGCCCAGCCCCGGTCCGGGTCAGGCGTGCGTTTTAAATAATCTATAATCAGTGCTGCCTTGGCGTTATTGCTACTGGTGAAATACAGCTGTTCTAATAACTCACTGAAGGCCTCCATTAACCGGTCTCCTGTTCGTCTTCATAGCCCAGTAGCGAGAGCGCTTTGGCTTTATAGCCCATCTGGGTTGCCTGATAGACCAAGGCGTCTTCTCGGCCATGGGTAACCCACACCTCGGCGGGGTTAACTTCTTCAATAGTTTGGATTAATTCAGGCCAGTCGCAATGATCTGAGATGATCATCGGTAACTCCACCTGTTTTTGCCGGGCGCGGGCGCGAATCTGCATCCAGCCCGAGGCATTGACCGTGCGTACATCAGGCAGCGCACGGGACCAGCGGTCAGCCAGCGCGGAAGGCGGCGCAATGACAATTTCGCCAGCCAATGTGGCTTTATCTTCCACATCGTTTACCGCAATTAACTCGCCCAGTTCAATACCCTGTTGTTGATAGAGCTGGCATAAGCGGATAAGCGCACCATGTAAGTAAATTGGCTTAGTATAACCGGCCTGGCGCAGGGCCAGGATCACCCGTTGACATTTACCCAGCGCATACGACCCGACTAAATGACAGCGATGGGGGAACACCTGTAATGAATTAATCAGTTTATCCACTTCATGTTCAATGGGAGGGTGGGTAAACACCGGTAAGCCGAATGTTGCTTCGGTTATAAATACATCGCACGGGACTATTTCAAACGGCGGACAGGTGGGATCAGCGCGACGTTTATAATCGCCTGAGATTACCAGCCGCGCGCCACGGTATTCCAATAGCACCTGGGCTGAGCCCAGTATATGTCCTGCTGGGTAGAGCGTCATAACCACAGGATCATCAGGCTCTCCCAGCGTGACACTTTGTGCATAGTCTACGCCAGTAGTGTGTTGCGCCATTTCTTCACCATAGCGGGTGGTCATAATGGCCAGCGTCTGATGGGTGGCATAAACGTGCTGATGGCCACTTCGGGCATGATCAGCATGCCCGTGGGTAACCACTGCCTGGGCCACTGGCTCCATCGGGTCGATATACAAATCAGCGGGCCGACAATACAAACCCGGCGACGCAACGCTCATCCAATGTTGTGGGTGCAAACCGTTCTCCTTTAGCTGATAAAAAAGATACGCAGCACAGCCTGGTTTGGTTGTGCCGGGGTAAACTTAGCGCGCATTCATTACGTAATAACTGGCAAAACACGGTTAGGAATGCTTATTTTATCTGCAACATTTGAGCGTTGGTTTAGTCGCCGCGGCTGGCAGCTACGCGACTATCAACAGCGCATGCTCAACGACGTTCCCCAGCATCCTGCCACCTTGCTGATAGCCCCTACCGGCGCAGGTAAAACGCTATCGGGCTTTTTACCGTCATTGCTGGCTTTGGAAGCTCACCCGATGGAAGGCTTGCACACGCTCTATTTATCTCCGTTGAAGGCCTTAACACAGGATATCCATCGAAATTTGTTAGAACCGGTGGAAGAGATGGGGCTGCCGATTACCATCGAAACCCGAACGGGCGACACCCCTTCACATAAGCGTCAGCGTCAACGGCGCAAACCTCCGAATATTCTGCTCACCACGCCAGAGTCGCTTATGTTGATGTTATCTTATGCTGATGCTGATCGGATTTTCGGCAAGCTGCAAACAGTTATCATTGATGAAGCCCATTCCCTGGTGGCCAATAAGCGAGGCGATTTTACGACCCTGGCGTTGGCCCGCTTGCAGTCGCTTTCCGGTTCATTGCGGCGGATAGGACTGTCGGCCACAGTAGCAGATCCTGGCTTACTGGCGGGATGGTTAGGGCAAACCGGAACGCCGGCCAATATTCTACAAGTGGATGCCCCGGTGCAGCCGGATATTAGGCTGCTGAAATCTCAGGCGCGTATGCCATTTGGTGGCTTTATGGCGCGGTACGCCATACCCGATATTTATCAGCAAATTTGTGCTTCGGGCACCACCTTGGTGTTTGTAAATACTCGCGCGCAGGCAGAATTGATATTTCAGATGTTGTGGGAGGAAAACCGGCAGGGGCTACCCATCGCGCTCTATCATGGTTCGCTTAGTAAAGAGCAGCGCCGTAAAACCGAAGGGTTGATGTCGGCCGGCCAGCTACGCGCCATTGTATGTACGTCTGCACTTGAACTGGGTATAGACTGGGGTAATGTGGACCTGGTTATCCAGGTTGGTGCCCCCAAAGGGGTAAGCCGGCTATTACAACGTATTGGCCGGGCTAACCACCGGTTAGATGAACCTAGCCGGGCCTTACTGGTGCCGGCTAACCGCTTCGAAGCACTTGAGTGTCAGGCGGCGATGGATGCGATAGCCGCCAACCAGTTAGATGGCGAGCGCCCGCAACCCGGGGCCATGGATATATTACCGCAGTTTATTTTGAACTGCGCTTGTAGCAGTCCTGCTGATCCCGATACGCTGTACCAGCAGATACTTGATGCACCGCCCTATCAGGGTATTGACCGCGCGACCTTTGATAAACTCTGGCAGTTTACCGTAGATGGTGGTTACGCCTTACGTGGGTATGACCGCTACCAGCGGCTAAGCCGTGATGAACAGGGGCTGTGGGTTCCTACATCAAAGCGCATCATACAGCGCCACCGACAGAATATCGGTACTATTGTAGAGGCGGGCCGGTTAAAGGTTAAGCGTATCCGTCGCGGCAATCAGGGGAAAATTATCGGTGAGGTCGAAGAATATTTCGCCCAGCAATTGGTCGCCGGCGATACCTTTTATTTTGCTGGAGAAGTTTTACGCTACGAAGCAATACGGGATATGCAACTACACGCCCGGCCGGCTAAAGGGGGAGAGCCTAAGATCCCCAGTTATTCTGGCGGCCAGTTGCCTTTATCGACTTTTTTAGCCGAAGGGGTCAGAACGCTACTGGACACGCCTGACCGCTG
Source organism: Salinimonas sediminis (assembly GCF_003429285.1). Lineage (NCBI taxonomy): Bacteria > Pseudomonadati > Pseudomonadota > Gammaproteobacteria > Alteromonadales > Alteromonadaceae > Salinimonas > Salinimonas sediminis. Next base: position 3,995,466 of record NZ_CP031769.1, on the reverse strand, counting down.
GCCGGACTTGCCGGAGCAGGTTCAGCAATGGCTGATGTTACAACAGCAATTTTCCCATATTCCCTCACGCGACACCGTATTGATAGAACAATTCGAGTTTCGCCAGATGCAGGTGACCCTTTACTACACCTTCGAAGGGCGTAAAGCCAACCAGACGCTGGGAATGCTATTAACCAAGCGTATGGAAAAGCGAGGCCTAAAACCCATGTCGTTCAGCGTCACGGATTACGGGTTATCCATCAGTGCATTACGCAAGGTTACTGCTGAGGAAGTGGAACAGCTGTTTGCCCCAGATATTTTAGGCGACGAACTAGAGGACTGGATGCTACAGGCCCCCATGCTCAAACGTTCGTTTCGCCAGGTAGCGGTGGTCAGCGGGTTGACCGAACAGCGCTATCACAGTAGTAACAAAACCATGAAACAAGTGACCTTTTCCACCGATTTAATTTACGACACCTTGCGTGAATATGACCCGGACCATATTCTGCTTACCGTCACCCGTGCAGATGCCGAGCGTGAACTATTAGATATAAGCCGGCTGGCCAATCTGCTGATTCGGTTTGTTGGTAAAACCAGCTTGGTAGATTTGCAAAAACCCTCGCCGATGGCTATTCCAATTGTTCTTAATGTTCGCTCCGAACAGGTTAAAGGTGCAGGTGCTCACGCCCTTATGGAACAGGCCCAGCTCTATGCCGAGGCTGACACTATGCTGGATGAGGTGCGGGCGTTATTAGCTGAAAAAGGCTCAGTGCGATAAACAATAAAGTAGTAAAGGGTACGCTTTGGCAGTTAATACAACACAATGGTTTGATGAACAGCTGGCACAAGCCCGGCTATTGCCGGTGAGTTTTGGGCAGAAAACCTGGTTACTAGATGGCCGGGGCGTTGCCTATTTGCCGCATAAAGATTTGCTGGTGGTCTCAGACTTACACCTGGAAAAAGGCAGCTTTTTAGGCAGTTTTGGTCATCCGATTCCACACTTTGACAGCCGCGCTACGCTTGATCGCTTAGCCGCTATAATCGACGACTATCAACCGTCCACCTTAATGTGTTTGGGCGATAGTTTTCATGATGCAAACAGCCTGGCCAGGATGCAGTCACAAGATGTGGATCACCTCAGGCACCTGATAAGCTCGGTGCCCCGGTGGCAGTGGATTTTAGGAAATCACGACCCCCATATTCCGCCCCAGCTAGCGGGCGAACGCTGGTCTCGGTTATGTATTGATACTATTGGTTTTTGTCATGAGCCTGAAGTTAACTGGTCCGCCGCTAGCTATCAGGTTATTGGCCACTTTCATCCTAAAGTACGCCATCGGGCGGGGCGGCAAAGCGTCACTGGCCGCTGTTTCGCGCTGGCCGAAAAAATAATGATTTTACCTGCATTCGGGCAATACACCGGTGGCCTTTGGGTTGAGCACGAGGTAATGCAGCCTTTAATTCCAGCCGCGCAGCGGCGCTGTTTTATATTACAGCCTCCGCAGATATTTGCCCTGCAACAATAGCGCGTGGGGACGGCGACTTTCTGGCTAGCAGCTATTAAGCACACGGCGCAGTGTTGAGAAAAAACCTAAGGCAAAAAAAACGGCGCCCTCGGGCGCCGTTTAAAGCGAGTATCAGTCGCGCCAGCGTTTGGTAATGTCATCGTAGGCGTCTATCCGACGGTCGCGGAAATACGGCCAGATTCGCTTAATCTGCTCGGTACGTGCCATATCCAAATCGACCATCAGTACTTCTTCTTCATCGGCGCTGGCCTGGGCCAGAATCTCGCCCTGCGGGCCGGCGATAAAGCTTTGCCCCCAAAATTGAATACCGGGATCATTTTCCATCGGTGATGCTTCAAACCCGGTACGGTTAGCCACAATAACGGGGACTGAGTTAGCGACCGCGTGGGCGCGCTGAATAGTTTGCCAGGCACCGTGCTGACGTTGGCGCTCCTCGTCAGAATCAGTGTTGTCCCAGCCGATAGCCGTAGGATAAAATAATATATCGGCCCCACGCATTGCCATCAACCGGGCTGCCTCGGGATACCACTGATCCCAGCAGACCAAAACGCCTAACTTGCCCACACTGGTGTCGATAGGCTCAAAGCCCATATCACCCGGTGTAAAATAAAATTTCTCGTAAAACCCAGGGTCATCGGGGATGTGCATTTTGCGGTATTTACCAGCGATTTCCTTACTGCGGTCAAATACCACCGCGGTATTGTGATAAAGCCCGGAGCCTCGCTTTTCGAACAGCGAGGTCACTAAAACCACATTATACTTTTCAGCTATTTCGCCAAAAAAGTCGGTGGCCGGACCCGGAATAGTTTCAGCCAAATCAAACGCATCGGTGTCTTCTTGCTGACAAAAATATAACGTACTGTGTAGCTCCTGCAGCAGGATACATTCACAACCATCTGCCGCTAACTGCGCAATTTTATCTGCACTTTTTTGCCAGTTGGTTGCTTTGTCATTGTCGGCCACTGACTGCTGCACCACACCGACTTTTAACGTTTTAGAAGGCATAAATAGACACTCCTGCTTGAAGTTGGGTAAGAACCTTATCGGTTAATGTATGTTGAGGCACTTGCATCGAAATACAATGCAGACTGCCAAATTGCTGAACCAGCGGGGCACAGTCTATAGGCACTATAGTGAAGCGTGGATAGGCTGCCTGAAGCACCGCCAATGCCTCAGCGTCTTCGGGCTGACCATACACCGGGGCCAATACGGTTTCATTGCAAATTAAGAAATTGGCATAGGAGGCCGGCAACCGCTCTTCGTCTTCATTGTACATAGCCGGTAAGGGCAACCGATACTGATGATGCTCAGGTAAGCTTGCTGCAACTTCCTGACACAGCGCTGACAACCCGGCAAAGTGACTGTCTTCAGGGCGGTTATCGCACGCCTGGATAACCAAGCCACTGTCCGGGGTAAACCTCACTAACGTATCAATATGGCCGTCGGTGTCGTCGCCTTCAAGATGGCCTTGCTCAAAAATAGTGACCGCACGCGCACCCAATACGTCGGTGAACGTATCGCGATATTGTTGCAAAGACATCTCGCCATTGCGCTGCGGGTTTTGCAAACATTGCGCTGTGGATAATAAATGCCCGGCTGCGTCTATCTCCAGGGCGCCACCTTCGGCTGTGACTTTACTGGTACGTAACGGGCGCCGGCACAACTGGCTTAAATAGCGTTGATTCACTTCGTTATCCAGACGGGCGTCAAATTTCTCCCCCCAGCCGTTAAACTGAAACTCAACGGGTTCTCTCCCCATTTCGCTTTCACAGGTCAAAAAGGCATAGTCACGCATCCAGGTGTCGTTATATTTTGCCGGTATGATTAATACCCGTGCACCAGCGGCGAACTTTTTGCTCACTTGCTCCGTTTGCGCGGGCGGGCACAACAAAATAACCCCAGCTCCTGTTTGGTTTATGGCATCAATAACCTGGCAGTATGTTGCCCGGACAGTTTCCAGCCAGGGCGCCCAGTCGGTCGCTTCATGGGGCCAGGCCAGCAATACCGCGTCCGCGGTAACCCATTCAGGTAACAGGGTAGAACGTGTGATCATCGGGTTATTTCCACAATGGTTTCAATAGCATCATTATACCAGTCAGCAGGACATGGCATAAATGGGTGTACGGTGAATTTAATGATTTACCAATAACGCTAGCGTAAATGACGACCGCCACTAAGATGCAGAGTCTGGCCGGTGATATAGTCACTGTTAAGCAGATAATCCACCGCGCTGACGGCTTCATAAGCACCAGGCGCGGGGGAGAGTAAATGCTTGGCATCAGCCTGGCGTCGATACGCTAAATCGTCTTTTTCATTAAACATAAGCAGCGACGGCGCAATACTATTTACTTTTACCTGGGGTGCAAGTTTTTTAGCAAACGATAAGGTTAAATTATGCAAGGCGGCCTTGCTGGCGGCATATGCGGTGTGTTTGTCACTACCGGTATCCTGCACATAATCGGTAAAATGAATAATATCGCCGGCTGGCATCAACTGTTCCGCCAATGCCATATTTATACGGTATGGGGCGTAAACGTGAACCTGCATCATGCGTTCAATCAGCTCAAAATCATTGTCATCGACACTTTCACTGGCCCAATCAGAAGCATTGTGGATAATGGCGCGCAGCCCGCTGGTTTGTGATTTGATCTGTAAGATGAGTCGTTCAACCTGACTTTTTTGTGTAAAGTCAGCCTGAATCAGGGTTGCCCCGCGTTGGGCTAACGTATTGAGTGCAGATTTTGGCCGACGATATGTTACAATTACCGGAACCGACTGGTTTAAAAAATGCTCAGTCAGTGCCAGCCCTATTCGCTGGGTTCCTCCGGTGATTAATACGGGGGGGGACATCCTGGCTCCTTTTGGGGTGAGTTTGTTGAAGGTTAGCGTAATGGTATACGGTTATTGCCAGCAGTAGTGATGCAGTTCAGCGTTAAGATAATTTCATATAACGATTTGGACTGCCCGTGGCGGGTAAATAGCGCGTAAAATCGCCTTAAGTTGTGGAATTGGATATAGACATGTTTGCGAAAGAAGCGGTGGTTGTGTGCGATGCACTGGAAGCTGCCATCTCTGAAGAAGCCCGAATTGTACGTCAGGCCCTGGTTGATCACGGCCTGGAAACGCCGATGCTGGAAAACCGTTTGTCGGATGAAGACAAGCGCACGCGTATTGCGCGGGCTATGACAGATATTATGAATACATTGGGGCTGGATCTTGCTGACGATAGCTTGGCAGATACACCGCAGCGTATTGCAAAAATGTATGTTGATGAAATTTTTGGTGGACTCGATTATGCCAAGTTCCCCAAAATTACCCAGATTGAAAACAAAATGAAATTGAATCAGCCGGTTCAGGTAAGCGATATAAGCCTGACCAGCACATGTGAACATCATTTTGTTACTATTGATGGCACTGCTACAGTTGCCTATATTCCAAAGGAAACTGTGCTGGGTTTGTCAAAAATTAACCGTTTGGTAGGTTTTTTTGCACAACGCCCGCAAGTTCAGGAGCGGTTAACGCAGCAGGTAATGGTGGCCATCCAGGCGCTAACGGGTTCCCCCGATGTGGCGGTCAGTATTAATGCCACACATTATTGTGTAAAAGCACGGGGTATTCGTGATACGAATTCCTTCACCCGCACCAGCGCCCTGGGCGGAGCGTTCAATACAGACGCTAATTTGCGTCGCGAATTTTTCGGCCTGTAACCACAAAAGAAGTCTTATGCAGGAAGTCCTAGCGAGTCAGGACTTCCCCGGCTGCCTCAGACACCACCAAATTGATATTATTGCCAATGCCATCAGCTGGCACAATTTCCAGTTTAGTCTTACAGTGGTGACAATCTGCATACTGCGGCGTATACATGTTCCGAATTTCAAAGTGAGAAAGCGCATTAACAGTACCACAGTGCGGACACAGATATTCGTGATTCAGCGCGGTTTCCATAGCTTTTTCCTCAATACCTAAAGTTGTACCGTTCTTGATACCAATCAAGAAGCGCACCACATTAGCCTGGCATATATGTTAACTGCCGAAATACACTATACACCTATGGGTTGAAGGTCTGGAAAATACCGCAGGTGCGCGTACCTCCAAGCCTTATATAAAGTATAGACGATATTTTCTGGTTGCCTTACCCGCGGCAGAAATTTGCGCTAAGTAGGGGAAAAGCTGAGGATGATAATTTTAAGCAGTAAGGAAAAAGGGAAGCGTAGCCTCCCTTTTTTACATTCTAGCTACACGATATGGCGTAACGAACCTGGCCTGACTAACGGGCTTTTACCAGCCACCAACGCTGCTGGTAACCGGCCAGATTCAGCATGTTTTCATGACCTTTCAATGTATCTGAGCTCAACAAATCTGTGGCTTGAGCGTGACCAATAAGATCGAGCAAATGCCCTTCGAGCTGCTGCGGCTGCTCACTAAAATTGCATAGCACCAACAACTTGGTACCGTTACCGTCATCACGTAAATAAGCAAACGTGTGCGGATTACCGGTTTCCAGAATCTGGGTACGGCTGTTACCAAAAACAGGCTGGGACTTACGTATCGCCAGCATGTCTTTCATTGTATTAAACACCCTGACCTTGCAGCGCTGCGCTGGGGTCATGGTAGTGGGCGGGTGTAATACCGCCTGAATATCTTCTGCGGTTACCGCCACCCGATTAACCCAACGATCGTCATGCCACTTGGTTTCGTCCTCGCGATAGGAATGATCGTTGAGTAAGCCAAGCTCGTCACTTGAATATAGCAGCGGTATGCCTCCGATACTGAAGGTAATTCCATACAGCAGCTTAATCCGCGCGATAGCGATATCAATTTCATGCTCATTGTCACTCGCCAACGCTCGCTCCAAACCACATAGCGAGGCAAGCGTGCCACATACCCGACAATCGCCGTTAGTCGGATTTTCTGCAAACGGCACGCCGCTGGCAAAAGAGCCTTCAAATCTGCCCGTAAAGAACTGGTTAAGAAAGTAGCGATGATCATGTGGGTTTACGCCCACCTCCCAGGCGACGGCATCATCGAATGTCCAGCCGATGTCGTCGTGACACCGCACATAGTTAACCCAGGTGGTGTCATTGGGAATGCTGAAACTTTTCTTCATTGATTGTGTTAGCAGCCGGGTTTTGCGCGTAGCTAAACTGTTCCACAATAGCGCCATAAGAAGGGGGTTGTAAGATAACTGGCATTCGTCTTTACGCACGTACTTTAAAACTTCGTCGGGATGAACAATCGCCTCAGACTTAAACACCACTGCCGGGGCCACAATTTGCAGGCAGCTGTTAAACGCCTGGATCAACGTATGGGCCTTATCCTGATTTTCACAGTCTGTGCCCATTTCTTTCCAGATAAATGCTAATGCGTCCAGTCGCAGGGCGGTGCTGCCAATATTGGCTAAGAACAACATTTCGGCGGTGATAGCGTTAAAAACTTCGGGGTTGCTGTAATTAAGATCCCACTGAAAACTGTTAAAGGTAGTCCAGACCCACTTTTCCATTTGCTCGTTATAAGTAAAGCTACCCCGGCGTACCTGGGGAAAAATTTCACGCAGGGTGTGTTCAAACTGGTCGGGAATGGTTCGGTCATCAAATAAATAATAGTAGTTCTGATAGCGCGGGTTGCCTTCCAGGGCCGCCTGCGCCCACGCATGTTCATCTGAGGTATGGTTGAACACAAAATCCAGCACCAGCTTGATACCGGCCTGCCGCAGGGCGCCGGCCAGTGTCTCCAGATCCTGCATAGTACCCAGGGTCGGGTTTACCTTGCGGTAGTTCGATACCGCATAGCCACCATCGCTATCCCCCGCGGGCGCCTCGTACAAGGGCATAAGATGCAGATACGTAATACCCAGTGTTTTGAAGTAACCAATTTTTGCCTGCAGATCTTTTAGGGTAGGGCCCATCAAATCGACATAACACGCCATGCCGACTTCTTTTTCACTGCGATACCATAGCGGATCAGCCAGAGCTGCCTGGTCCTGTTGTCGCAAAGCGTTACTGCGCTTTTTGAATCCTTCTGCCAACACGCCGACCAGCTGCTGCAAATGGTAGTAACAATCGTATTGATGGCCATATACCTGAGTGTATTGAGTAAATAACGCGTCGAACTGGGCTGTTAACCGAGTGCTAAACAGCGCAGCATCCCGTTTGGGCAGCCGGCTCAAATTAACCGATTGTAAGATACGTTCCAGACAGGTTTGGCTATCGGCGGCGTAGTTCATTGGCACTCCCCAACCGGCCGTATAAGCAGGGCCGGACAACATAAATGAAAAGGCTGTTATTACAATTAATTCACATAACTGTTTACAGCGTACTAAACTCTTGATAATTTATCTTAAACGATTAAGTTAAAAGTTCAACTTAATTTGATCACGTTTAGATTGAGCTATTACGGTTGCTGCAGCGCTATTTCTGCTGTTAAGCCGTTGCCATGTTCAGTCGCAATAATGCTAAGAACATGTAAATTATTATGTCCCCCAGAAGGCGGCGGCAATGGCAATGAAGAGGCGATAAGATGTATCAATCAAACAGTTACTTTATACGATGGCTGACCTACCTGATGTTTATGATGTTTGCCATGACATCAGACTCCATTGGGGAGATCATTAAAGAAGTTAAAGTGGCGTTTGATGTAACAAATGCACAAGCCAGTCTGATGCATTCGCTACCCATGCTGGGTATTGCACTATCCGGCTTACTATTGGGCTTTCTGGCCGATAAGCTGGGCCGTAAAACGACTATCATTCTCGGACTTAGCCTGTTTGCGCTGGCCTGTTATAGCTTTTTGATAGCCAATGATTTTGTCTTTATTGTTAGTCTGATGTCATTATCTGGGATTGCCGTCGGGATATTTAAAACCGGCGCATTAGCATTGATTGGCGATATTTCATCATCCAATAAGCAGCACACCGCGACAATGAATGGCGCCGAAGCGTTCTTTGGCGTAGGGGCGATAATTGGCCCATTGATTGTGGCATGGTTAATTCATCAGGGCGTAGCCTGGCAATATTTATACGTAATTGCAGGGGGAATGTGTACATTACTTATCATTGTGGCCGCGTTTGTCCGCTATCCCTCTTACAAACACCAGCATCATGACAGCGTAAAAAAAGTGTCGCTAAAGCACAGTCTGGCGTTGGTAAAAAATCCTTACGCGCTGGGTTTTTCCATGGGCGCATTTTTATATGTTGCCGCGGAAAGTGCTATTTATGTATGGATGCCAAGTTACCTGGTATGTGATGCCACCACCCTCAAAGCGACTTATGACTGTTACGCTGATGGCGCCGCCAGACAATTGGCAATTTATTCAGTGACAGCGTTTTTCATTTTGCGGGCACTGGGTCGTTTTGTAGGTATATGGATGATGTCACGCTTGAACTGGGCGCTGGTATTAATGCTGTTTAGCGGTGCTATTGTCATCTGTTTCGGTGTCGGCTTAGCGGGAGGCAAACAACTAGCGCTGTATCTGTTCCCGTTAACCGGTATCTTTATGTCGGTTATCTATCCAACCTTTAATTCAAAAGGTATTAGCTGTTTTCCCAAACATCAACATGGCAGTGTGGCAGGGGTAATCTTGTTTTTCACCGCCGCTGGTGCGGCTGCCGGGCCATTGATTATGGGCCTGGTAAGTGACGCTATGGGCGGGGATGCAAAATATGGCTTTATGGTGGCTACGGGCTTTGCCACACTCTTGTTTATTGGCTTATTGTACAATTATTTATGCGACCCCACCGCCAAGCGTTTGACCGAAATTGAAGTACGTGATTATGGTGTGTCGACGTCACAGTCAGCCTCGCGGTGAGGGGAAAAGGCCGAAGCCCTTTTTATTCTGCGGTCTCGTAGAGTTCTAAGGGGAGCCCGTCGGGGTCAGCGAAGAAGGTAAATCGTTTGTCGGTGTACGGGTCCACCCGAATCGGCTCCACCGCCACCCCCGCTTGCTCCAGTTGCGCCACAGCCTCATCCAGCGCATCTACGCGAAAGGCCAGGTGACGTAAACCCTGTGCTTCAGGCCGGCTTGGCCGGGCAGGCGCTCCGGGAAATGAAAACAACTCCAATTGCGTACCATCTGGCAGGGCCAGATCGCATTTATAGGAATCACGCGCTTCGCGGTAATTTTCGTCCAGCACACTACACCCCAATATATCCGTATAAAACGCTTTCGAAACCGGATAGTCATTACAAATTATAGCCACATGATGAATGCCTTTTAGCATAAACAACCTCTTATTAACGGCGGCACGACAAAATAGCGTGTCTGACAAAGGTATAGCGTACCACAGCCGGATGGTCTTAAATTATCGGTGATACGTATCGCATCTCATCTCATCATTAAGCAGCTTCGTCCGGCACGTGGTGATGCTCAGTTATTTTGTAAGCTCCGCATTAGATAAAGGTTGTACCAGGCAATGTTAAATCAGGATTACAGTAAGGCGGTGACCATATTTACCGCCAAACAGCCATATGAGCCTTCGCCGGCTACGCATGTATGGCGTAAAAAGCTTGAACGTGAACAGGCAGAAGCGGGGCGCGCGACATCTATTGTGCGCTATGACCCTGGCGCCAGCTTTGCTACCCATCAGCATCCCCACGGCGAAGAGATATTGGTACTGGAGGGTGTATTTAGCGATGCCTCTGGTGACTACCCCGCAGGCAGCTATATACGTAATCCTGCGGGAACCGAACATGCGCCCTGGTCCCGGGAGGGATGCGAGTTACTGGTAAAATTATGCTATTTTCAGCCCGGCGATTTGCAGACTGTACGTATTAATACAGCCAAAGCGGGGTGGCACCAGGGGCACGCCCGGGAGCACAAAGTTTTGCCGTTGCACCAGTTTAACGGCCAGATAACGGAACTTGTTTGGCTGGGCGAAGGCCATTGCTGGCGCCCGGTCATACCTGCCGGTGGGTTAGAAATGCTGGTTATTGAGGGAACCCTACAACATAGCCAAACTTTGCTACCGGCGGGTACTTGGTTACGTTGCCCGCAAGCGCTTTGCGATAGATTTGATGTGGTGACGGGCCCCGCCCGTTTGTTTGTAAAAACCGGCCATCTGCCAATGGAGACAAAATGAAATTTATACTGCTACTAATAAGTTGTATCTGGTTGTTGGGCTGTTCCAGCGATAAGCCACAAAATGTTACCCCGGTAAACCCGTTTGACGCTGAACGCTATTTGGGCACCTGGTATGAAATTGCTCGGTTAGATCATAGTTTTGAAGAAGGGCTGAGCGAAGTTACCGCGCAATACAGCAGCCGTGAAGATGGCGGCATAAAGGTAATAAATCGTGGGTACAATGCAGCCGAAGGTAAGTGGGAAGAAGCCGAAGGCAAAGCCTATTTTGTAGAAGACACCAATACTGGCTGGTTGAAGGTCTCTTTTTTCGGCCCGTTTTATGCCAGTTACGTAGTAGCTGAACTAGACAGCCAGGAATATCAGTGGTCGTTAGTTACCGGGCCAGATCGGGACTATTTATGGATTTTATCGCGCACGCCGCAGTTGCCGCAGCAACAGCTAGATGCGTTATTAGCAAAAGCAGAAGCCCTGGGCTACGCCACCGACAAGCTGATATTTGTTGAACATGGCCAAGCGCAAGCCGCCCCTAAGTCATAATTGGTATATACTGCGAGCTTTTTAATGGCCGGGAACAAGGTTACATGAGCGAACAGAAAATAATTCAGCGTGCACAAGGTATGTGTGAACTGTGTAAAAGCGAACAGGCACTTAGCTTGTACGAGGTACCCGATTCGCCGGTTAGTGGCTACGACAGCACTTTGTTGCTATGTGGTGTTTGCCAAAGCCAGTTAACCGCACAAACCGAAATCGACCCTACCCACTGGCGGTGTTTGAACGAAGCAATGTGGTCCACTACTCCCGCGGTACAGGTTGTCGCCTGGCGCATATTGCAGCGCTTAAACCACGAGACCTGGGCCCAGGATTTACTGGATATGCTGTACCTTGACGATACGCTTAGCCAGTGGGCACACGCTGGGGGCAATGCCGCAGACGCGACCCCGACGTTGGATAGTAATGGTGCAGTACTTAGCAGTGGCGATACGGTGCATCTGATCAAAGATTTAAACGTCAAAGGCGTGAGCTTTACCGCCAAACGGGGCACCGCAGTACGTAACATAAGCTTAAGCGATAATCCGGAGCATATCGAAGGGAAAGTGAACGGCACCCGTATTGTCATCATTGCTGCTTACACTAAAAAAGCCTGATACAAACGGCTGCCGTGACCGGTAGCACTGGTGCGCAGAAACAATTTTTAGGGCATAATATGACGACTTTTTGTTTAGTTGTATAAGGCTCATCCATGCAATCTATTACTCTGCGCACCCCTGATGACTGGCACTTGCATTTTCGCGATGACGATATGCTGGCTGAAACAGTACCGGCCACGGCCCGCTGCTTTGCCCGTGCTATTGTGATGCCTAATCTGGTGCCACCGGTAGTGAACGCTGAACAGGCAATGGCTTATCGTCAGCGCATTCTGGCCGCCCGGCCGGTTGGCAGCCAATTTGAGCCGCTTATGACCCTCTATCTGACTAATCAGACGTCCCCCCAAGACATTGCCCAGGCTAAAGCCGCAGGGGTAACCGCCTGTAAGCTTTATCCGGCCGGAGCCACCACCAACTCTGATGCTGCGGTAACGGGAATTAGCGCGTTGTATCCGGTATTTGAAGCTATGCAGAAGGCTGGCATGCCACTACTGATTCACGGTGAAGTGACAGACAGCCATATCGATATCTTCGATCGGGAAAAAATATTTATCGAAACCCAGCTACAACCTATTGTAGAAGCCTTTCCGGGCCTTAGCGTTGTGTTTGAACACATTACCACCGCCGAAGCCGCACAGTTTGTTACTCAGGCCGGAGCAAATGTAGCCGCTACCATCACCCCCCAGCACCTTTTACTTAACCGTAATGATTTACTGGTGGGGGGCGTGAAACCACACAATTACTGTCTGCCGGTGCTAAAACGTAATACGCATCAGCAGGCATTACGGGAGGTGGTTGCCAGCGGTAATCCAAAATTCTTTTTGGGAACAGATTCTGCCCCCACGCCCGCCACAAAAAAGAAAATGCCTGCGGCTGTGCGGGCTGTTATAGCGCATGGAGCGCCATTGAGTTGTATGCTGAGGTATTCGATCAGTTAGGGGTGTTAGATAAGCTAGAAGGGTTTGCCAGCCACTTTGGGCCGGACTTTTATGGGCTTGAGCGCAATACTGGCACCATTACGCTGGTTAAATCTTCCTGGCAGGTACCAGAACTGGTGGCGTTACCAGACGGCACACCAATGGTGCCCTTTTTTGCCGGACAAACCCTCAACTGGAAGCTGGAGGCGAGCCTGTAGGCGATGAGTAAACTTTGGTGGGCGCTGTTATTATTAATCGGAATGGGCGTACACGCCCGTTCTGTTGGCACCGAGCGTATCACCGTGTTGACCAGTCCTACACCGGTGTTAAGTGAATATGACCCTGTGGATAATAGCCACGGATTGTCTGTTGACTTGGCCATTGGCATCATTCGCCAGGCCCAGCAAGATTACATCATTCGCAGTCAGCCGTTTGCCAGAACCGTGCGCGATACCCAGGAAAAGCCATTCTCGGTATCGGGGATTATTGCGCGTACGCCAGAGCGTGAAAATGATTTCTACTGGATTACACCGGTGGTTGAGAATCAGGTTGTGTTGTATGCCAGAATAGACAGCCCGCTGGTGAATGCGGACGTTAACTTACCTGATAGCCTGGACACCGTGGCGGTCATGCGCAATGACTTTCGCTCGGCTCAAGCCAGGTCGCTTAACGCGAAAACCATTGTGTCTTTAAACAGTTGGGAGCAAGCGGTCGGGGCCGTGATAAAAGGCCGAATACAAACTGTATTATTTTCGCCAGCTGGCCTGGCAACGTTATGCCAAAAACAGTCGTATGATTGCAACCAGTTGGCCCCGGTAGCGCACTTGCCGGGCTACTATTTATATCTGGCGATGGCGCGTATTCCCGCGAATGAAGCCCTGGCGGGTAAATTAAAAAAGGCTGCAACAGAGTTTAAAAAGTCAGCGCGCTATCAGCAAATCATGTATAAAGCTCGGGATACGCTGGCCAAAAGCGGCATTACGGCTACCGTTACACCGCAATTATTATCCCTGGTGACCAGTAATGATACGGCGCCGCCCAGTGCTGCATTGTGGGTATTGGCCGATAATTTACCCTATTTTGTCGAGCCGGATGGCAACGGAAACCTAACCGGCTATAGTGCTTATCTGGTCCGCGATATTTTAGATAAAGCCGGTATATCAGCACCAGTTTTACTGACGCCATGGCCCCGGATTATTCGTGAAATAAATACCAAGCCTAATGTCATGACCCTGTCGCTAGCCCGTACACCAGCCAGAGAGCATAAATTTTACTGGATAACCCCGGTAACCCGCTCTCGGCACGGTTTATTTGGTCGTAGCACAGATAATACGGTGCCTTACGATAGCCTTGCTCTGGTGCCTAAAGATAGGCCAGTCGCCGTACGCGAGCTAGACTATCGTGCTGATCAGCTTACCGAGCTGGGTTTTACTGTTTTACCTTTTGCCAGCTGGGATGAGGCTATTTACGCCGTATTGGAAGGGCAGGCGCAGTGGGTTTATACCTCAGATGCGCGTATTAATGTGCTGTGTAAACAAGATAAAAATCTGTGTAATAAGCTTAGCGAGGTCGCCCCTAAGCAAATTACCACCACCTATATTGCGGTCTCCAGACACCGCACTGACCCAACGCTGATTGATACTCTGAGGCTAGCTGCCAACGAGGTGAAGCAGTCAGCGCAGTATGCACAATGGGCAACCGACTGGAGCAATAAAATGATCCAGGTTCAACATGTTCCCGTGCATCTTGATCAGGGTGTCGTAAACTTATGGCCGTCCAAGGACCACCAATGAACCAATTTGATAGTTTAGATTTGCACCAAAATATCGCCGCGGCACTGGCCAGTGCCGGCTTTGTTCAAATGACTGCCGTCCAGGCAGCCACGTTGCCAGATACACTGGCGGGCCGGGATGTGATGGTACAGGCGAGTACCGGTTCCGGCAAAACCATTGCCTTTGCAGTGGCCGGATTGCAGCATATAGACGCCACCGATTTTCGCACCCAGCTACTAGTGTTATGCCCCACCCGGGAACTGGCTGCGCAGGTAAGTGACCAGATTCGTCTGGTAGGCCGCCAAATAGCCAATTTAAAAGTGCTGACGCTGTGTGGCGGCGAACCCATGGGGCCCCAAATTCAATCCCTTAAACACGGTGCCTCGGTGGTTGTCGCGACACCCGGGCGGCTACTGGATCATGTGGGAAAACGTACGCTTTCACTGGCCCACGTTAAAGTGCGGGTATTGGATGAAGCTGACCGCATGCTGGACATGGGTTTTGCTGACGATATGGCAACATTGTTTGCGCTTACACCTAAACAAGCGCAAACGCTATTTTTCTCAGCCACGTATACCGAGCAGGTAGAACAAGAAGCCCAGCGTTATTTAACTAATCCTATCGAGCATCGACAGGTAACAGAGGATTTACAGAAACCGGATATTGATCAACTTGTCTACCGGGTGGATGAAAACAACCGCCTGCAAGTGCTCAAAGGCATTTTATCGGAATACCAACCAGGCAAAGCCGTGGTTTTTTGTAACCGTCGTGACCAGGTCACGGTGGTGTACGAAGCACTATTGGCAGCCGGTTTTACCGTATTACCTTTGCAAGGCGAAATGACTCAGCCGCAACGCAATGAAGTATTAGTGCAGTTTGCCAGTGAGTGCTTACAGGTATTAGTCGCAACCGATGTGGCCGCCCGCGGACTGGATGTGAAAGATATAGACTGTGTGATCAACTATGCGGTTAGTGAAGAGTCTGAGGTACATATTCATCGCATTGGGCGTACCGGGCGAGCCGGCGCAAAAGGTGCAGCCTATACCCTGTGCAGTGAAGCGGAAGAACCTGCGCTAGGCCGTATCGAGGCGTTGTTAGACACTACCCTGGTACGTAAAAGTGGACAGAGTTTGCGTTTTCATGCGAATCGTATTTGTGATCCGGCATTTTCATGTATTGCGATTGGCGCGGGCAAAAAGCAAAAATTGCGACCCACTGATTTTCTTGGCTCGCTCACTCAGGACGCCGGAATTGAAGGCACTGACATAGGTAAAATTACCGTACAAAGCCAGGTAAGCTTTGTGGCAGTTAAGCAGCGCAGTGTGAAGCGTGCGTTAAAACTGTTCCGTGAAGGCCGTATTAAAGGCAAGAAAGTCAGAGCCCGTAAAGCCGGCCTGTAGGGCGTCGGACCCCTAATCCTGAATCAGGTGATTAAATGAGTGGCGAAACCGATTTATCCTGTTTATTACGTCGGCTGTCCCCAGCCTTACAGCCGGGCGAGTTTGTGTTTTGTAGCGTAGATGAAACAACGTTGGCGCGGTTAGATATGGCATGTATACACGGCCTGTTTCGAGAGACCCAGGGCATTACAGTCATTGTTCTAACATCCTACGCAACCCGTATGGGGTTGGCAGGCGAAGGACCATTTTGCTGCATTACCTGTGAGGTCCACTCCAGTTTATCAGCGGTGGTGCTGACCGCGGCTATCGCTACGCGCTTAACCGCTGTAGGGGTGTCGGCCAATGTGGTGGCAGCCTATCACCATGACCACATATTTGTGCCTGTATCAGATGTCAGTCTGGCGGTGCAAACACTGAAGGCGCTTAGTGCTGCTTATTAAAGGGTAGTCAGGCCTGATACGTTAACGCATAAAATTAAAAAAGGGCCAGCGGCCCTTTTTGTCTTTTGCAGCTCAGTAATCGATTGCGATTACCAGATTTTTACCCGCTTTTCGGGGGGGAGATACAGCGCATCTTCTTTGGTGACATCAAACGCCTTATAAAACTCCGGAACATTGCGTACGGCGCCATTAGCACGGAATTGCGCAGGCGAATGCGGGTCAGTCTGCACCTGATTGCGCAGGGCTTCATCACGATACTTGGTCGCCCATACCTGACCATAGCCTATGAATACCCGCTGCTCGCCGGTAAAGCCATCCATTTCCGGTGCGGGTTCGCCTTCCAAAGCCATGTGGTAGGCTTTAAGCGCAATGCTAATGCCGCCCAAATCGCCGATGTTCTCGCCCAACGTATACTCGCCATTCACGTTCAAACCAGGCAAAGCTTCAAAACTGCTGTACTGATCAACTAACATAGTGGTGCGGCTTTCAAACTCTTGTTTATCGGCCTCTGTCCACCAGTTACGCAACACCCCATCGCCGTCAAAAGTGGCGCCGGAATCATCAAACCCATGGCCAATTTCATGGCCGATTACAGCGCCAATCCCGCCGTAGTTCACCGCGTCATCTGCTTCCATGTTGAAAAAGGGAGGTTGCAGGATAGCCGCGGGAAAAACGATTTCATTCATTGCCGGGCTGTAATAAGCGTTCACTGTTTGCGGCGTCATGCCCCATTCATGATCCCATACCGGCCCGCCTTGTTTTTCTAGCATCTCAGCATAGGCTACATCCGCTGCGTTTTTAAGGTTACCGAACAGGTCATCAGGTTTTACCGTTAAGGCAGAATAGTCTTTCCATTGGTCTGGGTAACCGATTTTGACGGTAAACTTAGATAGCTTATCCAGCGCCTGCACACGGGTATCGTCAGTCATCCACTCAAGCTTTTCAATACTGTCTTTGTAGGCTGCCAGCAGGTTGTCTACCAGCTCTTCCATACGTTCCTTGGCCTTCGGCGGGAAGTGTTTTTCTACATACACTTTACCGATTACTTCACCCACCGTGCTATCCAGTAGATCAACCGCGCGCCGCCACTGGGGGCGCTGCTCTTCAACGCCTTGCAGGGTTTTACCATAAAACGCAAAACTCTCTTTATCAATGGCTTCATTAAGCTTGCCGGAACTGGCGTGCAATAAATGCCATTTAAGATAAGTTTGCCAGGTTGCCAGTTCTGTATCGGTGATTAATTTATCCAGCGCCGACATATAGTCGTTTTGCATAATCACCAAACCATCCAGGTCTGTAAGCTCCAGCTCATTTAAGAACAATTCCCAGTCGAATTGTGCCATTACACTATCAAGCTTATCCACGGCAACCTTGTCGTAATTAGCAGCCCAATCGCGGGTTTGCTCTTTTTTCATATGTAACTGAGCAATGCTAGTTTCCAAATCCATAATAGCTTTGGCTTTTGCTTCGGCGTCTTGAATCTGCGCTAAGGTCAGCATATTGGCAATATGCGCCTGATACTTAGTGCGGATATCGGCAGATTTCTCGTCGTCGGTAAAATAGTACTCACGCTCAGGTAAACCAAGGCCGCTTTGCCAGGTATAAATCATGTATGTTTCAGGTGACTTAAAGTCAGCATATTGGCCCACGGCCACAGGGGAGCCGTAGCCATAACGGTTGGCGTAGGCAAAATAGGCTGTCAGCTTTTCATAGGAATCGATATCATCGATTTTAGCCATATCCGCATTCAGTGGCGTTAGACCCAACTTGTTGCGGGCTTCCATATCCATGTAACTTTTGTAGAAATCGCCCACTTTTTGCTCGTTTGATCCGGCTTCAAAATCGCCTTGCGCGGAGTGCTTGATAATTTCTATGACATCATCCTGGGCGGCGTCCCGCAGAATCTGGAAACTGCCATAAGAAGACTTGTCTGCGGGAATTTCTACTTTGCTTAGCCACGCGCCGTTTACATATTGATAAAAGTCGTTACCTGGGTCGACCGACGTGTCCATGTTTTCTTTAATAATGCCCGAGGTTAACTGTTGCTGCGTTTGTTGGCTGCTCGCTTCCTGCTTTGCTTCAGACGTTTCCGGTTTTGGTCCGCAGGCAGTCAGTGCCATTAGCACTGACAGGCTCAGTATGGTTTTTTTCATTGTTCTTCCTGTTTAAACTGTCGTTCGATAATTATCCATCTTATTAAATAGCATGGCTAAAGCTGCAAAAAAATCATTTATGGTCAAAATACATAAGTTGTAACAACTTCGCACCGGGGGATTGCTATAGTGGCTTTGCTCACTATCTCAGCCTGGAGAAACCCCATGATGCTTGACTATAACTGCGTATCTACCTGCGACTATGCTGATGCACTACCACGAGAACAATTCGTTGATTATACAATTCACTCCCTCTGGCAACCCGCGCCAGCCATAAGTGGCCCCGCTTATACCGTGTACTGCGCGCCAGGCGACCACTTAATGTTGCATGCTGCTATTTATCGGGCCCGCCCGGGCGACATTATTGTAGTAGAGGCGGATGATGCTTATGCCTTGGCCGGCGGTAATGTCTGCGCCATTGCACAGCGTCGGGGTATACGGGGTTTGGTAGTCGATGGTGTGATCAGAGACCTGGCACAAGTCCGGGATTTAGGTTTTGCCGTATACGCCCGGGGCGTGATGCCCAAACCTGCCGCCAAAGCGCAGGTCGCTCCGTTAAATAAGCCGGTGAAATGTGGTGGTGTGCAGGTAAACCCGGGTGATATCATCGTCGCCGACGAAGAAGGTATTGCCGTCATTCCAGCCAGCAACGCGCATGAAGTGTTGCAACGCGCAAAAGCCCGGGCCCACGCCGATTCCAGTGTATCGCTTGAACAATGGCAGACCGGGCATCACAAAAAAGTTCAAAGCTGCCTGCAAAAGTTAGGCTTCACTGAGTAACTAAGAGCACTGTATGTTTTCATTTTTTGAGCGGCTGACGCAGCCGTTTCCCGATACACCGCCCGGTCAGCCTCCTAAAGGGCTGGTCGCATTTTGTCGTTATTATAGCCAGGGTATGTGGAAGATTATCGCCGTGGTGTCATTTCTAAGTGCGGTGGTCGCCGTGCTGGAAGTCATGCTATTTGGTTTTCTGGGCCAAATGGTCGACTGGTTTTCCGAACATGACAGAGCCACCTTTCTGGCGAACGAAAAATGGACGCTGGTGGGGATGGGGCTTACCGTTGTCGTGCTGATCCCCGGCGCTATCTTGCTGCGTTCGTTATTCAATCGGCAATCGCTTATGGGTAACTACCCCATGCGTATACGCTGGCAGGCGCACCGTTACCTGCTGGGACAGAGTCTAAGCTTTTTTCACAATGAATTTGCTGGCCGGGTAGCCACTAAAGTCATGCAAACCGCGCTGTCAGTGCGCGAAACCGTCATGAAAGTACTCGATTTGCTGGTGTATATCAGTGTGTATTTCATTTCGATGCTGGTATTGGTATTTGCCACTGACTGGCGCTTGGCCGTACCGCT
This sequence comes from Salinimonas sediminis, assembly GCF_003429285.1. Taxonomy (NCBI): domain Bacteria; kingdom Pseudomonadati; phylum Pseudomonadota; class Gammaproteobacteria; order Alteromonadales; family Alteromonadaceae; genus Salinimonas; species Salinimonas sediminis. The sequence goes on along the minus strand of NZ_CP031769.1, from coordinate 3,975,706 downwards.
GGTGGTATGGTTTTTTGTTTATGTTGCTATTTTGCGCAAACTGGTGCCTAAACTTAAAACCGTTTCTCAACGCCAGGCTGATGCGCGTTCAGTTATGACGGGGCGTATAGTAGACAGCTATACCAATATCACTACAGTAAAACTATTTTCACATAGTCGCCGTGAAGCAGACTACGCCCGCCAAAGTATGGATGGGTTTCTGCATACGGTTTATCCACAAATGCGTTTGGTTACCGTTTTAGAAACCTGTGTGGAAATGGCCAATGCCATTTTAATTTTTGCTATTGGCGCGTTATCGATTTATCTATGGTTGCATGAGTTGGTCACGCCGGGCGATATCGCCATTGCGGTCAGCTTGTGTTTACGCTTAAACGGCATGTCACACTGGATTATGTGGGAAGTCTCGGGGCTGTTTGAAAACTTAGGCACGGTGCAGGATGGCATCAATACCTTAGCGCGCCCGGTAGAGGTAAAAGACCAACCTAATGCCAAGGATCTGGAGGTAACGGGCGGCGAGATTGAATTCGATAAGGTTCGGTTTGGCTATATGGGAGCGAACAATCTACCTATCGAAGTATTTAACGATTTAACCATTCATATTCGCGCAGGAGAAAAAGTCGGTTTGGTCGGGCGCTCCGGGGCGGGCAAGTCCACCATGGTAAATCTGTTGATGCGCTTTTATGATACCCAGCATGGCGCTATCCGGATTGACGGCAAGGCCATCCATGAGGTTCCTCAGGAAAGTCTGCGAGCGTTGATTAGCATGGTCACGCAGGATACCTCGCTAATGCATCGGTCAGTGCGCGATAACATCCTTTACGGGCGCACTGATGCCAGTGAAGAAGAAGTGATTGCGGCAGCCAAACAGGCTGAAGCCCATGAATTTATTCTTAGTCTGACTGATAACGTGGGGCGCACGGGTTATGACGCCCATGTAGGCGAGCGGGGCGTTAAATTGTCTGGTGGGCAACGCCAGCGTATTGCTATTGCCCGGGTCTTGTTAAAAGATGCGCCCATTTTAATCTTGGATGAAGCCACATCAGCATTGGATTCCGAGGTGGAAGCCGCTATTCAGGAGTGTCTCAACTCAGTGATGCAGGATAAAACGGTACTGGCAATTGCCCATCGGTTGTCTACTATCGCGCAGATGGACCGCTTACTGGTGCTGGATAAGGGCCAGGTGGTAGAATCCGGTACCCATAGCGAGCTGGTAGCCCGAAACGGCATTTACGCCAAGTTGTGGGCACATCAGACCGGCGGTTTTATCGGGGTTGAATAGCGCTGGCAGGCGGCTGTTCTCAGCCGCCATTTGGCGTCTTTGAGTAATGGGTAAACGTTAGGGTAGGCGAGGCTTACGGCGCTGCGCCACCGGTGGCGTTACAGGTCGCGATGTGGTGGCCCCGCGCCAAAGATTTGCAGCTAGCGGGTATGGCCCGGCATCGCTTTAAAGACGTACTATAAAAGCCTTGTATCTGGACGGATGTTAAGTATAATGCGCATCCCTCCTTGCGAATCCGCACTTTCCTTAAGATAAGACGCTAAATTCACAAGGATAATGTTAGTTAAATGCCGTATTAGTCGGTACTAAAGGGGTGTAGTTCGAATTGGTAGAACAGCGGTCTCCAAAACCGATGGTTGGGGGTTCGAGTCCCTCCACCCCTGCCAGATTGATTGTTCTGTGCATGTGACACAGAGAAACAACGCAGTATTGCTAGGATCGTAACATGAGCGAAAAAACGGAAAATTCGTCCAACCCTCTGGACATGCTAAAATGGCTTGTCGTGTTTGCCTTATTGGTGGGCGTGATTACCGCAAATTACATGTACGGTGAAATTTCCGTACTGTACCGTGCAATCGCTGCGGTAGTGATTGTAGTGGTCGCTGGCTTTATTGCATCGACAACTGAAAAAGGCAGTGCTTTCATCACGTTCGCTAAAGAGTCACGAATGGAAGTACGCAAGGTAGTCTGGCCTACGCGTCAGGAAACCAATCAAACCACCCTTATTGTGATGGTTGCAACGTTGGTAATGGCACTGATCCTATGGGGTCTGGATGGCATTATCGTTCGTGTAGTCGGATTTATTACTGGAATAGGAGCATAACGTATGTCTGAAGAAGCAAAGAAAAGATGGTACGTAGTACAAGCTTATTCACAGTACGAATCACGGGTGAAAAAGACCCTGCTTGAATACATCAAGATGCACGAAATGGAGCAATATTTTGGTCAGGTACTCGTTCCTACCGAAGAAGTTGTGGAAATGCGTGCGGGTCAAAAACGTAAATCAGAGCGCAAATTCTATCCTGGCTATGTATTGGTTGAGATGGAAATGAATGAAGATTCATGGCATCTGGTTAAAAGCGTGCCTCGTGTACTTGGCTTTATCGGCGGTACTTCTGATCGTCCCATGCCCATCACTCAGCGTGAAGCAGATGCAATTTTGGATCGTTTGGAAGAGTCTGTAGACAAGCCAAAACCAAAAACATTGTTCGAGCCAGGCGAAGTGGTTCGGGTTACCGATGGTCCTTTTGCCGACTTCAATGGTGTGGTAGAAGAAGTCGACTACGAAAAGAGCCGCGTGAAAGTATCAGTACTGATATTTGGTCGTTCAACCCCGGTTGATCTTGAGTTTGGTCAGGTCGAAAAAGGGTAAGTACCAGGCTCAAATGTATTACAAAAAACGCTGCCAGTTGGCAGCGTTTTTTTTGTCTGGTGGTTAGCGCGCGAAAGCGGCCAGCGCATGGGTGGAGTCAACGGCCAGTTGCACACGGTCGCCGGGACGGAACATGTTTTCATGGGAAACCCGAACCTTAACCTGGGTGTTTTCATGCTCATCCAGAGAGACCGCGCACAACCGCGAGCCCCCTTCAAAACGCACCCATTCGACACAGCCGTTGCCTTCATAGTCATTATGGCGAATATTGATATCATCCGGCCGTAGCAGCAAATCTACCTCGCCAGAGGCGGTGTCGATGGGGATCCCCGGCGCCGCGCCAATACAGGTTCTTACTAGCTGTTGGTCGAACCGACCCGGAACAAAGCTGGCGTCCCCCAGAAAATTAGCCACAAAACGGCTGGAGGGCTTCGAGAAGCAATTTTCCGGGGTATCGAGCTGTGCCAGTACCCCTTTGTTTAAAACGCCCACACGGTCGCCTATAGACAGGGCTTCATCCTGATCGTGGGTCACCCAGATAGCCGGCACCCTGGCCGCTTTCAATGCTTCGCGAATCTCCCAGCGAAGACTGTCTTTTAGCGCCGCATCTAAATTAGATAAAGGTTCATCCAGCAGTACGAAGTCAGGGTCGTGGGCCAGCGTTCGGGCCAGGGCGACACGTTGCTTCTGACCACCCGATAACCGCTCGGGTCTGGCATTTCTGAACTTATCCAACCCCAGCAGTTTTAGCCAGTGATCAGCCAAGGTGGTGTTTTTCAGTTTAAAACAAACATTTTGTTCCACGGTCAAGTGGGGAAAGAGCGCAAAATCCTGAAACACCATACCGACATTGCGCTTTTCCGGCGGAATAAGCTTTTTAGGCGTTGCCTGCCATTTACCCAGAGAAATCTCCCCGGTAGAAATCGGAATTAAGCCGGCCAGCGCATGCAAAATGGTGGTTTTACCACAGCCTGTGGGGCCTACCAGCATCAGGATTTCATCACTGTCCAGGGTAAGGTCAAGATGATTGACGACCGGTGTTTCTCCGTATTTTACGGATAAATCAGAGACTGTGAGCATACGACCAGGCTACTCCTCGTTGAGTTTGAATTTATTGCCACCTTCGCCGGTGAGCATAATAGTTAAACCGATACCCGATAAAAAGACCAGCAATAGCCCTGGAATAGCGGCCATTCCAAAATAGCCCGCTTCATACACCCGCCACATATAGGTGGCCAGTGTTTCAAACCCGGTCGGACCGAGCATCAGTGTGGCCGGCAGTTCGCGCATTACTTCTAAAAAGACCAGCGCGGCGCCCGCGACCATGCCTCGATAGGTTAATGGTAATGTAATACGACGGAAAGCTTCCCGGGGAGAGGCTCCAAGTAAACGGGCGGCTTTGACTAATGAAGGGTCCAGGCGTTCTGCTGTGGTTCTTACCGAGCCTACCGCCAAGGGTAAAAAACGCAATACGTAGGCGATAACAAGCAGCGCCAGGGTCTGATATAAAAACGGTAACTTAAGACCTACATAGACCAGGGCTGTCCCCATCACGATGCCAGGCACGCCAAATCCAAAATAAGTGATGCGTTCCATCAATCTTCCGGCCCGGCCACTAATGGCGGCATGCGCCACCGGCACCGCAAGGATAACCGCCGCCAGGGCGGCCAGTAATGAAGCATAGGCCGAATTTAGGGCATAACTGATATCAAAGTCTCCAGCGCCTTCGCGCACCAGCCATACCGTGAATATCGCCAGGGGTAAAACAATGGCCATCACCACAATAGGGAGACTGGCAATCAGCATAAGATTACGCTGCCAGGGCTTAGGCCAGAGCCATAATTGTCTGCCAGGGCGTTCTGTACTGCCTTTGATGGTGGACTCGATAAACAGCACGAACCCGACAATTACCAGCAGCTGAATAGAGAGCATGGCCGCCTGGCTCAGACCAAAGGCGTTGTATTCGACAAAAATCACCCGGGTAAAGGTGTCTAACCGCAAAATGGCCGGGGTGCCAAAATCAGACAACGCATACAGGGCTGCCAGTAGGGCACCGGCGCCAATGGCGCGCAATATCCGGGGCATGACCACTTTCATTAATGCTGCGGGTAAGGACATCCCCAGCGTTCGGGCGGCATTCACCAGGCTGCCGTCCAGGCTTAGCAGAGATGCACGGGTGGTTAGCATTACAAACGGATAGGTGTAGAGCGACATCACAACAGCAGTGCCCCACAACCCTCCGATGGCGGGGGTAGGGATGCCAAGCAGGCTTTCTATTTCACCGCCGGGTCCCATGGCAAAATACAAGGTAAACGCCCCGATATAAGAGGGCATCGCCAGGGGGGCGGCCAAAAAAACCAGCCAGAAACGCTGAAAAGGCATTTTTACATAGGTGGTCAACAGTGCCAGCGGCACACCCAGTAGCACTGCCCCCACAATAGTCAGTGCCACGAGCGCCATCGTATTGCCCAGTACCCTGAGGTTATGCGTATCGAATAATGCGGAGGTGTCCTGGGCCAGGGTGAAAAGTACAGATAGCGGCAGTACTGCCAGAAAGGCTATCAGAAACGCAATTGGATAAGATTTTGGGATTGGTCTCACAAAACGCCTGCTTCTCGCATCAGGTTCAATGTCGGGCGCAGGTCCGCTAATTTTCTCAGGTCCAGATCTGGCGGGGTCAGTGATGCAAGATCAGGTAAGCCCTGCGGCGCCTTTACACCATTTACCAGTGGGATCTCGTACGCTTCAGAAGAAAGATACGCCTGGACTTCGGCGGACAACAGATAGCGCATAAAGTTAACCGGAAGATCGCCTTCGCTTAGAGCCAGGATTCCGGAGGCGTTCACCAGACAGCCGGCATCGGATTTGGTATATGCCAAATCCACATTAGCGTCAGGTTTGCCGGCTTTTAGCCGTAAGGTGTAATAATGGTTAGCAAAGCCCACATCGACTTCACCGCGTTCCACAGCCATTACCACACCTAATTCCCCGGCATAGCTTTTGGCATGTCTGCTGACGCCTTTGAGCCAGGACAAGGTGGCTTTTTCACCCTCAAGAATACGCATGGCGGTTAAAAATGACTGAAAAGATGCATAGGCAGGGGCCCAGCCAATGGACAAATCACTGTCTGCCAGTGCCATAATATCATCAGGCACCTGCTCCGCCGTGAGCCGCTGAGTATTATAAGGTAAGGTCCGAATCCGGCCCGTAACCGGCGACCAGCGTGGGTATCTGAACCCGGGTTTAAGCTGCTCACTGAGGTCATCAGGCAGTGGTTGCGCCAAGCCGGCATCGGTGATCATGCCGATAGAGCCGGTATCCACCGCCCAGAACAAATCTGCGCGGCGTACGCCGGCCTGAGATTCAGCTACAATCGTATTGGCCAGGGCGGCGGTGGCCCCCCGTCTGATTTGCAGATTCAGCTTCGGGTTTCGTTGCCGGATAGCTTCGAGAACTTTTTCATACAATCCGCCTTCGCCACGACCCAGATAGAGCGTCAGGTCGCCTTCAAGCGCAGGCAGGTCTTTAACCGAGACTGCCCCTGCCTGAGCGGCAAAGCTTGAGCGAATACCCATCGGCATCACCGCCAACGCACCTGCAGCGGCGACAGACTGAAGAAATGTTCTACGTAGCATATCCTGTTCCTTAAAACACGTCTTTGCGGTTTTGTTCAGCTTTTTCCAGCAGTGTTTGTGCTTTACCAAGCTTTTGTTTCATGTCATCTATAATACCGCGAACCTCGTCCACGCTCTTACCATTCTCGATAGCCTGGGGAAGGGTAACGTTAAAATCTTTTTCCAATGCCTCGACCAGCGACGCATCCTGTTCTATAAGGGCGCCTTCAATACCTTCAAAGCGTTCCATATAGGTATCGTGCACCATGGTAGTGGCGACTTCTTTTAGCTGCTCAGCGTATTTGGCCACCACTTTATCCAAGCGTTTTTCGATATCTGTAATTACCGCCGGCCCGGTAGTCGGGGCTGTATCGGTGGTTTTCACCTTGTCGATGACCCCTTTATCCTGATAATGGGCAGCCAGTTTGACGGCGCCCAGCGCTTGCCAGAATGTCTGAGTAAGCGCCTGCTGATGTTGACGGACCTGTTGCGCGTCGTCCCCATTTTCGATGCTGGTTTTTATACCATAAATATTTTGCCAGATAGTGGCATATAGCGGGATGTACTGGGTTTCGATAGCAGAATGAAAATTAACTTCTTCCCAGTAATCAAGAAGTTTCTGAGTATCAACAGCTTTGGCACCATCTGTTTCATAGCGGGTCACCAGCGCGTCATATTTATCATTCAGCCAGGTAACTTCTTCACTGTATTCACCCAGGTGATCTTTAAGATGATTAACCTGGTCAGTAATTTCACCATTTGCCTGAGCGTTAAATGACAGTGTAGATACCGAAAGACCAAGTGCGATCGCCGCGCACAATGATTTATAAGATGTGTAAGAACTCATGATGCATTCCGTATTTTATGGTTTGAAAATGATACTTATTATCATTTCTATAGTAAAGGCATCTTCATGGTTCACAATAGGTTGTTTACCGCTTAACGTACGAATTAATTGCCGGGCTTAGCCTCAAGGGCTCGATTTGTGAGATACTGGGGGGGCTACAGGGGCAAGATAGCACGGTCACTTAGTCGCGCGGGTCTGGATCCGCCACGGCCTGCTGTAGTACTCTTCTTAGCAACTGCCCATAACTGGGGGCGAATATCTCTTTTGCGAGCAAGCACTCCCCAGGGTCTGCATTTTTCCCAAAATCAGGACTTAATAAATCAAGCAACAGGGCAAAGTGCATAAGTGAAAGGAAAAGCGTGACTTACCCGCTGTTTAAAACCACCGCTAAAAATTTTTTCTTCCTGATTTATGGGCAAAGCCGCCGCAGACGATTTTCACTTTTGTGCATCAGAAAGTTAAATCCCGGTCTAACAAGGACTTAAAAAGCCTCCGGAAGGTGAGCTTTGGTCGTTAGCAATGGGTGACAAAGTCTGAGGTAAAGAAGTACAAAATATGTGCCAATAGGGCTTGCATAGGTTTTAATCACCTTATATAATGCGCGCCCTTTTAAACGGAAACGGGGAGCCTATAACGCAAATATTCTCGATATTTGCCAGGCGATAGACCCAAACACGAGAGCATTAAAATGGCTAAGAAAGTAACAGGCTTAATTAAGCTACAGGTTGCAGCTGGCGCTGCTAACCCAAGTCCACCAGTTGGTCCTGCCCTGGGTCAGCATGGTGTAAACATCATGGAATTCTGTAAGGCTTTCAACGCAAAAACAGAAAGTCTTGAGAAAGGCGCTCCGGTACCAGTAGAAATTACTGTATACGAAGACCGTTCTTTCACATTCGTGACTAAAACGCCTCCTGCTTCATTCCTGCTGAAAAAAGCCGCTGGAATCAAGAGCGGTTCAGGTCGTCCTAACACTGAAAAAGTGGGTACAGTTAACCGCGCTCAATTGGAAGAAATTGCCAAGACTAAAGAGCCGGATCTGACTGCAGCTGACCTAGATGCAGCTGTTCGTACTATCGCGGGTTCTGCTCGCTCAATGGGCTTGAACGTAGAGGACTAATCGGATGGCTAAATTAACAAAACGTGCGCGTATTATTCGCGACAAAGTTGACGCTACAAAAGAATATGAAATCGCTGAAGCGGTTGCTCTGCTAAAAGAACTGGCTACTGCCAAGTTTGCAGAAAGCGTTGACGTAGCAGTAAACCTGGGTATTGATGCGAAGAAATCTGACCAAAACGTGCGTGGTGCAACTGTACTGCCAAACGGTACAGGTAAAGATGTTCGTGTAGCAGTATTTACTCAAGGTGCAAACGCTGAAGCCGCTAAAGAAGCGGGTGCTGACATTGTTGGTATGGAAGACCTTGCTGAGCAGGTTAAAAAAGGCGAAATGAACTTTGACGTAGTTGTAGCCAGCCCAGACGCCATGCGCGTAGTTGGTCAATTAGGTCAGATTCTTGGTCCACGTGGCCTGATGCCTAACCCGAAAACCGGTACTGTAACGCCAGACGTTGCTACTGCGGTTAAAAATGCTAAAGCTGGTCAGGTTCGTTACCGCAATGATAAAAACGGTATCATCCATGCAAGCATTGGTAAGATCGCGTTTGAAGCTGATCACATTAAAGAAAACTTAGAAGCACTACTGGAAGCCCTGAAGAAAGCTAAACCTTCTTCTGCCAAAGGCGCCTACATCCAGAAAGTTAGCCTGAGCACCACAATGGGTGCCGGTGTCGCAGTCGACAAAGCTAGCGTAGGTCAGTAAGACGCTTTACACCGACTGATGATGGCATCGGTTGGTTCTCTTAAGGTTTTGGGTTGGAGCGGTTACTGTTAAGTAACGGCTCCCGTCCTAGACCGCAGGCGCGAAGCAGCGAAAGAAGTAAGAGACCTCTCGCATTAATGCTTAGCTTAATCCGTCAGCCTGCGCAGACGGTGGTTTGACTCAGACTCTCTGGGAAAACAAACACCGTAGAGCGGTATCAACGACAATTGTCGGCGATATCAATCTGTGAACCCTGACGCAGCTAATCAAGAGATTAGTACGTCAGATACAAAGAGGTGAACTCAGTGGCACTAGGTTTAGCAGCAAAAAAAGAGATCGTAGCAGAGGTATCCGAAGTTGCATCTCAAGCTCTATCCGTTGCCGTCGCTGAATACCGCGGTATGGAAGTTGGTGATCTGACTGAACTGCGTGTGAAAGCCCGTGAGCAAGGCGTATACCTGAAGGTAGTACGTAATACTCTGGCAAAACGCGCATTAGCAGATAGCAAATTTTCAGACATGGACAGCGCGTTAACTGGTCCTCTTATCTATGGCTTTTCTATGGAAGCACCTGGCGGTGCGGCGCGTCTTTTTAAAGACTACGCTAAGTCAAACGATAAGCTGAAAGTTACCGCTCTTTCTCTCGGCAGTGGTCTGCTTGGTCCAGAAAAACTGGATGCAGTAGCGTCACTACCTACCCGCGACGAAGCGCTTGCAAAACTACTTGCAACCTTCAAAGCACCGGTTGGCAAATTCGTTCGCACTATCAACGAAGTTCCTACCAAGTTTGTGCGTGTATTGGCGGCGATCAAAGACGAAAAATAATTTTCGTTTTTGGCATATTGATTTTTTTAACTTATTAAAACCCAGGAGTTTAGAGAAATGGCTCTAACCAAAGAAGATATCTTGAACGCGATTGCTGAAATGCCAGTTATGGAACTGGTTGAGCTAATCGAAGCAGCTGAAGAAAAATTCGGTGTTGACGCATCTGCAGCTGTTGCTGTAGCTGGTCCTGCTGCTGGTGGCGAAGCTGCTGCTGTAGAAGAACAAACTGAATTTGACGTTGTAATGACTTCATTCGGTGCGAACAAAGTTGCGGTAATCAAAGCAGTTCGTGCAGCAACTGGTCTTGGCCTGAAAGAAGCGAAGGAACTGGTTGAATCAGCTCCTAAAGCTATCAAAGAAGGCGTAAGCAAAGACGACGCTGAAGCACTGAAAAAAGAACTTACTGAAGCTGGCGCTGAAGTTGAAGTTAAGTAATCTGACCTAGTCAGTTTACCTGCCTTAAACGGCTAGGCTGGTGGTTTTTTAGACCACCAGCCTTTTTGCGCTGTAGGGTAGACAGTTTTTAACCCTTTAATGTCACCCGTAATGCGCACCCGGCTCATCAGATAAGAAGCACTAAACCAACAAGTTAACTAATAATAGGTTAAATTTTGTTGTATGCTGGTGAGATTACCCGGAAAAAGGGTTTTGGAAGTTTGTTGTCTGGTTTGTATCAGACAGCAGGTTGGGTCAAAAATCAGCAGGCTGAGGAACCCATGGTTTACTCTTATAGCGAAAAGAAACGTATCCGTAAGGATTTTGGCAAACGCCCACAGGTATTGGAAATTCCATACCTTCTTTCAATTCAGCTAGATTCTTTCAAAAAGTTTATTGAGACAGATCCAGATGCTCAATACGGTTTGGAAGCAGCATTTCGTTCAGTATTTCCAATTAAAAGTTACTCAGGTAATTCGGAGCTTCAATTTGTAAGCTATCGCCTGGGAGAACCGGTTTTTGATGTAAAAGAATGTCAAATTCGCGGCGTCACTTTTTCTGCTCCGTTAAGAGTAAAACTACGTTTAGTATTGTTTGATAAAGAAGCCGCCCCAGGTACCGTAAAAGATATCAAAGAACAAGAAGTGTACATGGGCGAAATTCCGTTGATGACAGATAACGGAACCTTCGTAATCAATGGTACTGAACGGGTTATCGTTTCTCAGTTGCACCGTTCACCTGGTGTATTCTTTGATCACGATAAAGGAAAGACTCACTCATCAGGCAAGGTATTGTATAACGCCCGCGTTATTCCTTACCGTGGTTCCTGGTTAGATTTTGAGTTCGATCCTAAGGATAACCTGTTCGTTCGTATAGACCGTCGCCGCAAGCTGCCTGCAACGATCATTTTGCGTGCACTGGAAATGTCGACTGAAGAAATTCTTGAGACTTTCTTTGACAAAGTTCAGGTGCGGATTGAAAAAGACAAACTGATGATGGAAGTCGTGCCAGATCGCCTGCGTGGTGAAACGGCTCAGTTTGATATTCTTGATGGTGAAGGCAACGTTCTGGTGGAAACTGGACGTCGTATCTCTGCGCGTCATACACGTGCATTGGAAAAAGCCGACATTAACGAGCTTGCAGTACCCGCAGAATATATGATTGGCCGGGTATATGCGCGCACTTACGTTAATGAAGACACCGGAGAAGTCATTGCTAATGCTAATGATGAACTAACTCTGGAAAGTCTGGCTGCCCTTAGCCAGTCAGGTATTAAAGAATTTGAAACCTTGTACATCAATGATCTTGATCATGGTTCCTATATTTCTGACACCCTGCGTATCGATGGTTCAACCAATCGCCTTGAAGCGTTAGTTGAAATTTATCGCATGATGCGCCCTGGTGAGCCACCAACAAAAGATGCAGCTGAAACCTTATTCGACAATTTGTTCTTCTCTGAAGACCGTTATGATTTGTCGTCAGTAGGCCGTATGAAGTTCAATCGCCGCTTAGGCCGCGAAGAGCTAGTTGGTTCAGGTACGCTAGATAAAGATGATATCGTTTCCGTAATGAAACGTCTGATTCTGATCCGTGATGGTAAAGATGAAGTGGATGATATCGATCACTTGGGTAACCGTCGTATCCGTTCAGTAGGTGAAATGGCAGAGAACCAGTTCCGTGTAGGTCTGGTCCGTGTTGAACGTGCAGTTAAAGAGCGTCTGAGTCTAGGCGACCTTGATAGCATTATGCCGCAGGATTTGATTAACGCTAAGCCTATCTCGGCGGCGGTAAAAGAATTCTTCGGTTCTTCACAGTTGTCTCAGTTCATGGACCAAAACAACCCGCTATCAGAAGTTACGCACAAGCGTCGTATTTCTGCATTAGGTCCGGGCGGTCTGACACGTGAACGTGCTGGTTTCGAAGTACGTGACGTGCATCCAACACACTACGGTCGGTTATGTCCAATCGAAACGCCGGAAGGACCAAACATCGGTCTGATTAACTCACTCGCGAGCTTTGCCCGCACTAACGACTTTGGTTTCCTTGAAACACCATTTCGTCGCATAGTGAACGGCATTGTTACTGATGAGATAGATTATCTGTCAGCGATTGAAGAAGGTCAGTATGTAATCGCTCAGGCTAATATACTGCTTGATGAAAACGGTGCAGTGGTTGACGACTTGATACCTTCTCGTCACCGTGGTGAAACTGTTTTAATGCCTAAAGCTGAAATCAGCTACATGGATGTGTCGCCGCAGCAGATTGTTTCTGTAGCAGCCAGCATTATCCCGTTCCTGGAACACGATGATGCCAACCGGGCCCTAATGGGTGCCAACATGCAACGTCAGGCGGTACCTACGCTACGTGCGGATAAGCCGCTTGTGGGCACGGGTATGGAACGTACTATTGCTGTTGACTCTGGTGTTACGGTCGTTGCTAAGCGTGGCGGTACGGTAGATTATGTTGATGCAAGCCGCATTGTAATTAAGGTAGATGAAGATGAGATGCTGGCAGGTGAAGCCGGTATTGATATCTATAATCTGACTAAGTACACGCGGTCTAACCAGAACACCTGTATCAACCAGAAACCCACGTGTAACGTAGGTGACCCTATTGTTGCAGGTGATGTACTGGCTGATGGTCCGTCTACAGATTTAGGTGAGCTGGCGCTTGGTCAAAACATGCGTATCGCCTTTATGCCGTGGAATGGTTATAACTTCGAAGATTCGATTCTGATTTCAGAGCGGGTAGCCGAAGAAGACCGTTTCACAACGATTCATATTCAGGAACTAAGCTGTATTGCACGTGATACTAAATTGGGTCCAGAAGAAATTTCTTCTGATATTCCTAATGTTGGTGAAGCGGCACTTGGTAAACTGGATGAGTCGGGCGTTGTTTATATCGGTGCCGAAGTAAAAGGCGGCGATATTTTAGTGGGTAAAGTAACCCCTAAAGGTGAAACCCAGCTTACGCCAGAAGAAAAACTACTGCGTGCAATTTTCGGTGAAAAAGCGTCTGACGTTAAAGATACGTCTTTGCGTGTACCTAACTCGGTACATGGAACGGTTATCGATGTTCAGGTGTTTACCCGTGATGGCGTTGAGAAAGACAAACGCGCACTGGAAATCGAAGATATGCAGCTGCGTCAGGTTAAGAAAGACCTGTCGGATGAATTCAATATCCTGGCCGATGGTACGTTCTCGCGTGCGAGAAACACGTTAATCAGAGCCGGTGTTGAAGAAGCTAAACTGGACAGTACACCTCGCGAGAGATGGTTCGACATTACGTTGAAAGACGAAGATGTTCAGAACGATCTGGATCAGATTGCTGAGCAGTATGCAGAAATCAGACAAGATTTTGATAAGAAATTTGAAGTTAAACGTCGCAAGATTACCCAAGGTGATGACCTTGCACCAGGCGTACTGAAAATTGTCAAAGTGTACCTTGCTGTTAAGCGTCATATACAGCCTGGTGACAAAATGGCAGGACGTCACGGTAACAAGGGTGTTATCTCAACCATCGTGCCGGTAGAAGATATGCCATACGATGAGTTTGGTAACCCGGTTGATATCGTACTGAACCCGTTGGGTGTACCGTCGCGGATGAACATTGGTCAGATTCTTGAGACTCACATGGGCATGGCTGCTCATGGTATTGGTGTGAAGATTGACCGAATGCTCAAAGAGCAGGCGGAGCTTACCAAGCTACGTGAATTCCTGAAGGAAGTTTACACGCTGGGTGAGAACCATCAGGAAGTTGATATTGACAACTTTACCGATCACGAAGTGGTACGTTTGTCTCAGAATCTGCGTAAAGGTCTGCCAATAGCGACACCGGTATTTGACGGTGCTCGTGAAGATGAGATTAAAGCGCTGCTTAAACTGGCTGATATCCCGGAAAGCGGACAGATTACACTAAGCGATGGCCGCACAGGTCGTGAGTTTGAGCGTCCGGTAACCGTGGGTTACATGTACATGCTGAAACTGAACCACCTTGTTGATGACAAGATGCATGCGCGTTCTACCGGCTCTTACAGTCTGGTTACGCAGCAGCCTCTGGGTGGTAAAGCTCAGTTTGGTGGACAGCGCTTCGGTGAGATGGAAGTATGGGCGCTTGAAGCATACGGTGCAGCATATACGCTTCAGGAAATGCTGACAGTGAAATCGGATGACGTTAACGGTCGTACGAAAATGTACAAAAATATCGTTGATGGCGATCACAGAATGGAGCCAGGCATGCCTGAATCCTTCAACGTATTACTTAAAGAAATTCGCTCGTTGGGTATCAACATCGAGTTGGAAGAAAAGTAACACGGCGTACGCCATAGTTTGATTTGATGGCCCGACCTCACCGGTCGGGTTATAGAGACTGACTCCGCTGGGAGAGTATTGTGAAAGACTTATTAAAGTTTCTAAAGCAACAAAACAAGACAGAAGAGTTCGATAATATTCGAATTGGTCTGTCATCACCTGAAATGATCCGCTCGTGGTCATTCGGTGAGGTTAAAAAGCCTGAAACTATAAACTATCGTACCTTTAAGCCTGAGCGTGACGGCTTGTTCTGCGCGCGCATCTTTGGTCCGGTGAAAGACTACGAATGTTTGTGTGGTAAGTACAAGCGTCTTAAGCATCGCGGCGTAATCTGCGAGAAGTGTGGCGTTGAAGTTACCCTGACTAAAGTACGCCGTGAGCGTATGGGTCATATCGAGCTAGCGAGCCCGGTAGCACATATTTGGTTCCTTAAATCATTGCCGTCGCGTATTGGTTTGATGCTGGATATGACATTGCGTGATATCGAGCGTGTGTTGTATTTCGAATCTTATGTAGTGACAGAGCCAGGACTGACCACGCTTGAGCGTAGCCAGTTGCTGAACGAAGAAGAATATCTGGACGCACTGGAAGAAAATGGCGACGAATTCGACGCCAAAATGGGTGCCGAAGCGGTATTCGATTTGTTGAAAGTGCTTGATGTTGATGCTGATGTTGCTGCAATGCGCGAAGAATTGCCTAGCATCAATTCTGAAACCAAGCGTAAGAAGATCACTAAGCGTCTTAAATTGCTTGAGTCTTTCCAGCAGTCTGGTAACAAGCCAGAGTGGATGATTATGACAGTGCTGCCGGTATTACCGCCAGACCTGCGCCCACTTGTACCGCTGGATGGTGGCCGTTTTGCCACTTCAGATTTGAACGACTTATACCGCCGGGTTATCAACCGTAATAACCGTCTTAAGCGTCTGCTTGATCTTGCCGCGCCTGATATCATTGTACGTAACGAAAAGCGTATGTTGCAGGAAGCAGTAGATGCATTGCTGGACAACGGCAGACGTGGGCGCGCTATCACAGGCTCCAACAAGCGTCCGCTTAAGTCGCTTGCCGATATGATTAAAGGTAAGCAGGGCCGGTTCCGTCAGAACCTGCTGGGTAAGCGTGTTGACTACTCTGGCCGTTCGGTTATTACCGTAGGACCTACACTGCGTTTGCATCAGTGTGGTCTGCCTAAGAAAATGGCACTTGAGCTGTTCAAGCCGTTTATTTATGGCAAGTTGGAAGGCCGTGGTTTAGCCACTACGATTAAAGCTGCGAAGAAGCTGGTTGAGCGCGAAGCTCCAGAAGTATGGGATGTATTGGATGAAGTTATCCGCGAACACCCGGTACTACTGAACCGTGCACCAACACTTCACAGACTGGGTATCCAGGCATTTGAACCGACCCTTATCGAAGGTAAAGCGATTCAGTTGCATCCACTAGTTTGTGCGGCCTACAACGCCGACTTCGATGGTGACCAAATGGCGGTACACGTACCGCTGACAATCGAAGCGCAGTTGGAAGCGCGCGCCCTGATGATGTCTACTAACAACATCTTGTCGCCAGCCAACGGTGAACCTATCATCGTTCCTTCGCAGGACGTTGTATTAGGCTTGTATTACCTGACCCGTGATAAAATTAACGGTAAAGGTGAAGGCATGGTATTTACCAGCCCGAACGAAGCTGAAAAAGCATACCGTACCGATGCTGCTGAATTGCATGCACGGGTTAAGGTTCGTATCACCGAATACGATATTGCTGAAGACGGTACCAAAACAGAAAAAGTAACGCTGACAGAAACTACTGTTGGCCGGGCTATTTTCTCGTTGATTCTGCCAAAAGGTCTGCCGTTTGAAGTTATCAACCAGGCGATGGGCAAAAAGCAAATCTCACGTTTGCTGAATACCTGCTACCGTACGCTGGGTCTGAAAGACACCGTTATTGCTGCTGACCAAATCATGTATACCGGTTTCCATTATGCAATGATTGCCGGTGCGTCAGTGGGTATCGATGACATGGTTATTCCGGAAGCGAAGAAAGAAATCATCGACGCTGCTGAAGCCGAAGTTATTGAAATCCAGGAACAGTTCCAGAACGGTCTGGTAACGGCGGGTGAGCGTTACAACAAAGTTATCGATATCTGGTCAAATGCCAACGAAAAAGTTGCTAAGGCCATGATGGATAACCTGAAGTCAGATATTGTTCTGAATGCGAAAGGCGAAGAAGAAGAGCAGCAATCATTTAACTCTGTTTATATGATGGCCGACTCGGGTGCACGGGGTAGTGCAGCCCAGATTCGTCAGTTAGCGGGTATGCGTGGTCTGATGGCGAAACCAGATGGTTCAATCATCGAAACGCCTATTACGGCTAACTTCCGTGAAGGTCTGAACGTACTACAGTACTTCATCTCTACTCACGGTGCGCGTAAAGGTTTGGCCGATACTGCATTGAAAACTGCTAACTCGGGTTATCTGACTCGTCGTCTGGTAGACGTTGCGCAAGATTTGGTTATTACTAACAGCGACTGTGGCACCTATGAAGGTGTTAAAATGTCTCCGCTGATTGAAGGTGGTGATGTTGTTGAGCCATTGCGTGAGCGTGTACTAGGTCGTGTGGTAGCAGAAGACGTCGTTATCCCAGGTAGTGACGAGGTATTGATTGAACGTAATGTTCTATTAGATGAAGCCTTAGTAGACTTACTTGAAGCGCATTCAATCGACCAGATTCAGGTTCGCTCGGTTATTACTTGTGACAACGACTTTGGCGTATGTGCTAACTGTTACGGTCGTGACCTGGCACGTGGTCATATGGTTGCTAAAGGTGAGTCTGTGGGTGTTATCGCTGCACAGTCCATCGGTGAGCCAGGTACACAGCTTACCATGCGGACGTTCCACATTGGTGGGGCGGCATCACGGGCCTCTGCAGAAAACAGTGTTCAGGTTAAAACTGCCGGTTCATTGAAGTTGCAGAACAACAAAAGTGTGCGCAATACCGAAAACAAAATGGTTATCGTATCGCGCTCTACTGAGTTGACGATCACTGATACCCATGGTCGTGAGAAAGAGCGCTATAAAGTGCCTTACGGCGCGGTATTATCGGTTGATGAAGGTGCAGAGGTTAACGCTGGCGACATCGTTGCTACGTGGGACCCGCATAGTCACCCCATCATCGTTGAGCGGCCGTCTAAAGTTAGCTTTGCTGACATTGACGACTCCAACACCGAGATGCAGCAGGACGAACTGACTGGTTTGACCCGGGTTGTGGTTAAAGACCTGTCTAAGGTGAATTCGAAAGAACCTAAGATCATTCTGGAAAGTGAAGAGATTGGTCTGCAGGAAATTCGTCTGCCTAGCTTTACAACGATTGAATCAGCGGATGGTAAGGTAGCCCAGGCGGGTGACGTACTGGCGCGGATTCCACAGGAAAGCTCGAAGACACGGGATATTACCGGTGGTCTGCCACGAGTTGCTGACTTGTTTGAAGCGCGTAAACCTAAAGAGCCTGCTATTTTGGCTGAAGTATCTGGTTCGGTTGGCTTTGGTAAAGAAACCAAAGGTAAACGTCGACTGGTTATTTCACCTAAAGATGGCGATCAATACGAAGAGATGATTCCAAAATGGCGTCAGCTTAACGTGTTCGAAGGTGAACAGGTTGAACGTGGTGAAGTCATCGCCGATGGTCCTGAGTCTCCACATGATATCTTACGTTTACGTGGTATCAGCGCGGTGTCTAACTACATCGTGAACGAAGTACAGGAAGTTTACCGTCTGCAGGGTGTTAAGATTAACGATAAGCACATCGAAGTTGTTATTCGTCAGATGCTGCGTAAGTGCTTGATTACTCAACCAGGCGACAGTCTGTTCCTGGAAGGCGAACAGGTTGAGGTGGCAAATGTGAAAATTGCTAACCGTGAACTTGAACGTCAGGGCAAACTGCCTGCTTCGTATGAGACACAGTTACTGGGTATTACCAAGGCGTCACTGTCAACTGAATCGTTTATCTCTGCGGCATCGTTCCAGGAGACCACACGGGTTCTGACAGAAGCGGCGGTACAGGGTAAAGAAGACGATTTACGTGGTCTTAAAGAAAACGTAATTGTGGGTCGTTTGATTCCTGCCGGTACTGGTTTTGCTTACCACGAACGTCGGATGCAGAAGCGTCAGGCAGCGTTGGAAGAGATGTCAGTATCTGCTGAAGAAGCAGAGCAGGCCCTGACTGAAGCGCTAAATGCTGAAGTGAGCGGTGAGTCATCTTCTGACCAGTAAAAAGATTTAAAAGGCGACATGTCGCCTTTTAATGTAGCGTCAGGTGGCCAGAGATAATCATTAATCTTTATGGTTATCCTTTGTACACCTTGACACTGCACGCTTTGATCATTAGAATTCCGCGACCCAATTTTTGGACAGTCTTAAGGACGCAAAAGAGGGCGCGGTTTTTTTGTTTCAAAGCACAGCAATTCTGACGAGCACAGAATTGTGCGATTAAACAAGCCAATCGCAATTAATGAGCCCGAACAAAAAGGTTGGGGTTTTCGTAGTTACTAATTAGGAGCTAGTTAATGGCAACAGTTAACCAGTTAGTGCGTAAGCCGCGCAAAAAGCCCGTTGAGAAAAGCAACGTAGCTGCGCTGCAAGCGTGCCCACAAAGACGTGGTGTATGTACACGTGTATATACCACTACGCCTAAGAAACCAAACTCTGCACTGCGCAAAGTATGTCGTGTGCGTCTAACCAACGGTTTTGAAGTTTCTTCATACATCGGTGGTGAAGGCCATAACCTGCAAGAACACAGTGTTGTACTGATTCGTGGCGGTCGTGTTAAAGATCTGCCAGGTGTTCGTTACCACACAGTACGCGGTACATTAGACTGCGCAGGTGTAAACGATCGTCGCCAAGCCCGTTCTAAATACGGCGCGAAGAAGCCTAAGTCATAACGGTTCTCCGTTAGTAAGGCCAAACTAGAAGTAAACCGAGTTTTGGGTAAACCCTGAATTCCACGGAGAATTGATATGCCAAGAAGAAGAGTCGTAGGTCAACGTAAGATCCTACCTGAACCAAAATTTAAGTCACAGCTGCTTGCCAAGTTCATGAATGTCGTAATGCTCGACGGCAAGAAGTCAATTGCTGAAAAAATCGTTTACGGTGCGTTAGATATTGTTGCTGAAAAAACCGGCAAGCCACACCTGGAAGTATTTGAAGATGCACTGGACAACATTCGTCCTACTGTAGAGGTTAAATCTCGCCGCGTAGGTGGTTCTACCTACCAGGTTCCAGTAGAAGTTCGTCCGGTTCGTCGTAATGCACTGGGTATGCGTTGGTTGGTAGACGCATCACGTAAGCGTGGCGAAAAGTCTATGTCACAACGCCTAGCAGCTGAAATGCTGGATGCAGCTGATAACAAAGGTTCTGCGGTTAAGAAGCGTGAAGACGTGCACCGTATGGCCGAAGCGAACAAAGCGTTCGCCCATTACCGCTGGTAATATCGTTAATTTTTTTAACGATCAACTGAGAGAGACGTATGCCTCGTAAGACCCCAATTGAACGATATCGTAATATTGGTATTGTGGCGCACGTAGATGCGGGTAAAACCACCACTACGGAGCGTGTTCTGTTTTATACAGGGCTTTCCCACAAGATTGGTGAAGTGCATGATGGCGCCGCCACTATGGACTGGATGGAGCAAGAGCAGGAACGTGGTATTACTATCACTTCTGCCGCGACGACCTGTTTTTGGGCTGGGATGAACCAGCAACATGAACAGCACCGAATCAACATTATCGACACCCCTGGCCACGTGGACTTTACCATTGAGGTAGAACGTTCATTACGTGTACTTGACGGGGCGGTTGTTGTTTTTTGTGGATCTTCCGGTGTGGAGCCTCAATCAGAAACAGTCTGGCGGCAGGCTGATAAATATGAAGTACCGCGCTTGGTGTTCGTCAATAAGATGGACCGGGCCGGTGCGGATTTTGAACGGGTCGTAGGTCAAATCAAAAAGCGTTTAGGCGCTACCTGCATACCGATTCAACTGAACATCGGCGCTGAGGAAAATTTCCGCGGCGTCATCGACTTGCTGAAAATGAAGTCGATAAACTGGAACTCTGAAGACATGGGTATGACCTTTGTTTACGAAGAGATTCCACAAGAATATGTAGAAAAAGCTCAAAAGTATCGTACAGAAATGGTGGAAGCTGCGGCTGAAGCCTCTGACGAGCTGATGAACAAATATTTGGAAGGCGAAGAGCTGACCGAAGATGAAATTCGTCAGGGCTTACGTATTCGGACCCTGAATAACGAGATTGTTCTGGCTGCCTGTGGCAGTGCATTTAAGAACAAAGGTGTGCAGGCTGTACTGGATGCAGTTATTGAATATCTGCCGTCACCTACCGAAGTCAAGGCAATCACCGGGGTGCTTGATGATAAGCACGAAACCGAAGAGAAGCGTCAGGCTGATGACGATCAACCGTTCTCAGCATTGGCCTTTAAGATTGCCACCGACCCGTTTGTAGGTACGCTGACATTCTTCCGTTGTTATTCTGGGGTAGTACGTACCGGTGATACGGTATTTAACCCGGTGAAAGGTAAGCGCGAACGCTTTGGCCGAATTGTACAAATGCATGCAAAAGACCGTGAAGAACTGAAAGAAGTTCGGGCCGGTGATATTGCTGCCGCAATTGGCCTGAAAGATGTCACTACGGGTGACACGCTTTGCGACCCTAATCACGTTATTACGTTGGAGCGTATGGAGTTTCCCGATCCGGTAATCTCTATTGCGGTTGAACCTAAGTCTCAGGCAGACCAGGAAAAAATGGGCATTGCCCTGAATAAACTGGCTGCTGAAGATCCGTCGTTCCGGGTTAAAACAGACGATGAAACCGGCCAGACGATAATCTCTGGCATGGGTGAACTTCACCTCGATATCATTGTCGACCGCATGAAGCGTGAATTTAAGGTAGAATGTAACGTTGGTAACCCGCAGGTAGCGTATCGTGAAACGATTCGCAAGTCTGTGGAAGCTGAAGGAAAGTTTGTTCGTCAGTCAGGTGGTCGTGGCCAGTTTGGTCATGTCTGGCTGAGAATAGAGCCGCAGGAAGAAGGTGCTGGTTACGAGTTCGTAAATAACATCGTAGGTGGTGCGGTTCCTAAGGAATTCATTCCAGCGGTTGATAAGGGCATTCAGGAGCAGTTGCAAAGTGGTGTAGTCGCAGGGTACCCGGTACTTGATATCAAGGTAACGCTGTTCGATGGTTCTTACCACGATGTTGATTCTTCTGAAATGGCGTTTAAGATCGCCGGCTCTATGGGATTCAAAAAAGGCGCCGCGGAAGCAAATCCGGTGTTGCTTGAACCCACAATGAAAGTTGAAGTCACAACTCCGGAAGACTGGATGGGTGATGTTGTAGGCGACCTTAATCGTCGCCGCGGCATGATCGAGGGTATGGATGAAGGTGTAGCCGGCGTAAAAATAGTTCGCGCAAAAGTGCCGCTTTCTGAAATGTTTGGGTATGCGACCGACTTGCGTTCACAAACGCAGGGTCGTGCTTCATACTCAATGGAGTTCTTCAATTATTCTGAAGCGCCTAGCAACGTTGCGCAGGCAATAATTAACGCTAGAAGTTAAATCTAAATGAAGGTTCGGTCCGGTCATAACGGTCGGACTTTTAACTTAGGAAACGAGGAAAATGGCAAAAGAAAAGTTTGAACGTACGAAACCCCATGTAAACGTGGGTACAATCGGCCACGTTGACCACGGTAAAACCACTCTGACTGCAGCTATCACTACAGTTCTGGCGAAAACTTACGGTGGTTCAGCACGCGCTTTCGATATGATCGATAACGCGCCTGAAGAAAAAGCCCGTGGTATCACCATTTCTACCTCACACGTAGAATATGACACACCTAGCCGTCACTACGCACACGTAGACTGCCCAGGACACGCTGACTATGTTAAAAACATGATCACCGGTGCTGCTCAGATGGACGGTGCAATTCTGGTTGTTGCTGCAACTGACGGCCCTATGCCGCAGACGCGTGAGCACATCCTGCTAGGTCGTCAGGTTGGCGTTCCTTACGTAATCGTGTTCATGAACAAATGTGACATGGTTGACGATGAAGAGCTGCTTGAACTGGTAGAAATGGAAGTACGTGAACTTCTTAACGAATATGAATTCCCAGGCGACGACCTGCCAGTGATCAAGGGTTCTGCCCTGAAAGCACTGGAAGGTGAAGAAGAGTGGGAAAAGAAAATCGTTGAGCTGGGCGAAGCACTGGATTCTTATATTCCAGAGCCAGAGCGTGCAATCGACAAGCCGTTCATTCTGCCTATCGAAGACGTATTCTCAATCTCAGGCCGTGGTACTGTTGTAACGGGTCGTGTTGAGCAGGGCATCATCAAAGTTGGTGACGAAGTAGAAATCATTGGTATGAAAGATACTACCAAGACTACTTGTACTGGTGTTGAGATGTTCCGTAAGCTTCTAGACGAAGGCCGTGCGGGTGAGAACGTAGGTGTTCTTCTGCGTGGTACTAAGCGTGACGAAGTTGAACGTGGTCAGGTACTGGCGAAGCCAGGCTCTATCACGCCGCATACTAAGTTTGAAGCTGAAGTATACGTACTAGGTAAAGATGAAGGTGGCCGTCATACGCCATTCTTTAAAGGTTACCGTCCACAGTTTTACTTCCGTACAACTGACGTAACTGGTGCTGTAGAGCTGCCAGAAGGCGTAGAAATGGTAATGCCTGGTGACAACCTGAAGTTCGTAGTAGAACTGATTGCTCCTATCGCGATGGACGAAGGTCTGCGCTTTGCAATCCGTGAAGGTGGTCGTACAGTAGGTGCTGGTGTTGTTTCTAAGATTATTGCTTAATCTTTAGCTACATGAGTACAACGAAAAGGTCGCGCAAGCGGCCTTTTTTATGTTTGGTCGATGGATATAGGATAATCCGGCGAATGCCTGGGGCGCATCTTATTTATCGTGTTCAACCCTTTTCATTATCTCTTACCGCGCTAGGCCTAAGCAGGCCCCAAGACAATGTCTCTCGCTTTAACATTGCCTATTTACTCGACTCATAGCAATAAAATACCAGTAGTTTATTAACTTCCCTTTATTAGCAGCCCTCGAGTGCTCAAGCGCTTACGCTTAATTTAGCCTGGCAAATTGCCACCTGCGCGCGATAACAGGTGTTAACGAACCTGCGAGGTTAACCCAGGTGTCTGCAGAGGACGGACTTATATACCCAGTTTAAAGCCCAGCCGTTACCCGAACTCTCAGCCTAATTATCTATCCATCCCACAGCCTGTTTCTTTCCCCCTATTCGCAATTATCAGCCTTATGCACACACGGTTACCGTGAGGGCATTCCCTCACCTGCTTTGCTATCGCATTTAATTATCGGCACCAGACGCAAGCTGCGTATCTAACGACGCTCTGCGGCCATTTCTGTTGGCTATATTTATCCCTTTAAATTTTTTACGCAGCTATCGGGTGGGGAATGCACGAGCCAAAATGGTGTGCAATTACCGGCTGTTATAACGGCGATAGTTGGCTTTTTCGTGCAATGGCAGGAAGGTAGAACAAAAATGAGGATGTAAATAACAAGTTTCTTTCTTGTAGATGGCGTATTACGTTAGACTTTAGTCTTACCAACGGCGAATTTGCGATTCACATCACCGTATAATACGCTGACCAAGGTTGTAACATGATACTTACGGGTTAGCCGATAATAACTAACAATATACGTTGTCGTACCGCCCGGGTACGGTATTGTGTTATCTGACGACTATAAACGATAACAACGAAGTGCTTTCGTGATCAGGATTACTCTATGCAATCAATTTTAATCGTTCTGCTGGGTATCGTGGGGATGATCATCGGGTGGTTTGTCTACTCGAAATTTATCGCCACCAAGATATTCAAACTCGATGATAACTTTGTAACCCCCGCCCATGAGCTTAATGACGGTAAAGACTACGTGCCGACTAACAAAGTCGTGCTGTGGGGGCACCATTTTACCTCGGTCGCGGGGGCCGCGCCGATTGTCGGGCCGGCCATTGCGGTTTACTGGGGCTGGGTGCCTGCGGTGTTATGGGTAGTGTTAGGTACTATCTTTTTCGCTGGTGTTCACGACATGGGCGCATTATGGGCAAGTACGCGGCATAAAGGTAAGTCTATGGGCGCGTTGTCTGAATCAGTCATCGGCAAGCGGACCCGCTCATTGTTCATGATTGTTATCTTTTTAGTGCTGCTGATGGTTAATGCGGTATTCGGGATGGTTATAGCTAACTCCTTTGTGGCGCAGCCTAACGCAGTATTCCCGGCGTGGGCCGCGATAGCTGTTGCCCTGATTATAGGGCAGTTGCTGAAGCGTAACTTCAGCCTCATCCCCATGTGTATTGTCGGTATTATTGTGCTGTATGCTTCAGTATATGCCGGTAGCTATATTCCTATTTCACTGCCTGAAACACTGTTTGGCCTGGCCGACAAAGCCAATTGGATTATTATCCTGTTTATTTATGCTGCTATTGCCTCGTTGCTACCGGTATGGATGCTGTTGCAGCCCCGTGACTTTATCAATGGGATGCAGCTAATTGTAGGATTACTGCTGTTATACGGCGCGGTATTTGTGTCTATGCCTGATATCACGGCTCCTGCATTTAACACGCAAACCGCAGTAGATTCACCCAGTATTATTCCATTGTTATTCGTGACTATTGCCTGCGGGGCGGTCTCAGGTTTTCACGGTATTGTGGCTTCAGGGACCAGCTCTAAGCAACTGAACAAAGAAACCGATGTGCGTTTTGTTGGGTATCTTGGCGCGGTAGGGGAAGGCACACTGGCGCTGATCACGATTGTTGCGGTATCGGGTGTCATGATGGCCGCATCACCTGAAGAATGGCACGAGGTATACAGCCACCTTGGCGCAGGCAGCGTAGATGCGTTTATCACCGGTGGCGCCAACCTGATAGCCGGCGGCTGGGGTTTATCGGTTGAGTTCGCTTCAACTATTTTAGCGGTAATGGTGGTACTTTTTGCCGGTACTACGATGGACTCGGGTGTACGCTTACAGCGCTATATTATTCAGGAATGGGGCGATATCTATAATCTGGGTATATTGAAAAACGGTATAGTAGCCACCCTGGTTGCGGTAGGGACATGTTTGTTACTTGCCTTTGGCGCAGGTGGCGCATCAGGTTCTGGCGGCATGATTATCTGGCCCCTGTTTGGTTCCACAAACCAAATTCTGGCTAGTCTGACGCTGCTGGTTATCTCTGTGATGCTCATTAAGATGGGTCGGCCAGCCAAGTTCACCCTCATTCCGATGACCTTTGTTCTGGTAATGGCCTTTTTCGCCGGTGTAATTAAACTAAAAGAATATTATCTGGCGCAGAACTACTTGCTGGTATTCTTAGATGCAGTGGTGTTGATAGTCAGCGTACTGGTTATGCTTGAAGCCTGGGCCGTGATCTCGCGGTTTAGGAAAAACGGTAGTAAAAACAGTTAATCTAACGAAATAATGCAGACCAGTCAGGCTGCGATTATCTGCCTGCCCCGGCCGGGGCAGGCATACTGTTCACAACGAATCTTCAGGTTTACGGCTTTCCCCTTGTAACTGACGCAGGCATCTTCATAATAGATACTGGAAATCAGGTTGCAGGCTAAAGGGTACATGTTTTTATTAATCGTATATGTGATGATTGCGTTGGGTTTTTCGTTCCTGTGCAGTATTGCCGAGGCCGTTATACTCAGCGTTTCTTCCGCCTTTATCTCGGTGCTCGAAAAACAGCAGCGCCCGGCAGGCGAACTACTTCGTAAGCAAACCGAAAATATCAACAAGCCGCTATCGGCAATTTTAACCCTGAATACCATTGCGCATACC
The DNA here is from genome assembly GCF_003429285.1 of Salinimonas sediminis. Lineage (NCBI taxonomy): Bacteria > Pseudomonadati > Pseudomonadota > Gammaproteobacteria > Alteromonadales > Alteromonadaceae > Salinimonas > Salinimonas sediminis. Next base: position 3,949,339 of record NZ_CP031769.1, on the reverse strand, counting down.
ATGGGCGCAGCAGGGGCCGGGGCGCAGGCTGCGGTCGTTTTTGGGGATGCGTACCTGGGTGTGATTTCAGCCATCCTCACGTTACTTATTCTGGTTTTTTCCGAAATTATTCCTAAAACATTGGGCGCGACCTTCTGGCGGGCCCTGGCGCCTGCCACCGCGTATTTTTTGAAGTATCTGACGCTGATTTTGTACCCCTTTGTGTTGATGTCTGAAAAACTGACCAGTGGCTTTAAAGAAGAAAGCCCGCTAAGGGGCCTGAGTCGTAGCGAATTACACGCGATGGCCGAACTATCTGGTCAGGAAGGACAACTGGCGCAGCAAGAGGCTGCACTGATGCAAAGTTTGCTGGGAATGCATGAGCTCAAAATAAAAGATGCCATGACGCATCGCACTGTGATGTTTTCGGTGTGCGAAGAGACCACGGTGGAAGCCTTTTTCAATGAGCATGCGTCTATCGAATATTCACGTATTCCGGTTTATGAAAGCTCTGATTCAGAGAGTATTACAGGGTTTGTATTACGTTCAGACCTTTTACTGGCTCAGGCCAAGGGCGAGGGGCAGCGCCAGCTTAAAGAGCTTCGAATCACCATGGTCACTGTACTTTCAAGTATGCCCCTGCCAGGCATACTGAATCAGTTTTTACATAAGCGGGTACACATGTTGTTGGTGGTTGATGAGTATGGTGGTCTTGAAGGCATTATCACCCTGGAAGATTTGCTGGAGAATTTGCTGGGGGTGGATATTGTGGATGAAAAAGACACTACCGTGAGTATGCGGCGCTTCGCCCATATGATGGCGAAACGGCGTATGCGCACCTTGACCAAAAACAGCGCAGGCTCGGATACTACGCCGCCTGCTAATAGCTAACGGGCAACTTTAAGGTTACCACTACTGCGTGGGCTTGCGTGGCGTTAGCTATGGTTAACTGGCCTTTGTGATATGTCGCTATCATATTGGCAATATACAAGCCTAATCCCAGATGCACGGTATGCGCCGCTGAGGTCTCTTTGGTCCGTACTGAGACCATCGACTGCAATAGCTGGTCCTGCATCCCTTCGGGTAACTGCGAACCATGATTAGTCACAGTTAATACCAGGTGGCGCGTCTCAAGCTTGCTACACACCATAATCACCGAATCAGCCTGGCTAAACTCTATGGCATTGGTAATAATCTTATCGAGCATTTGAGCAAACCGGTCCGGCGCCCCCGTAGCGTAAGCGCTCCTGGAACATAGCTGAAGGTCAAACCGACGATCCGGATAGGTATGCCGATAGCTTTCCATACAACCTGTAATAACCTCGCTGACATTAAACGTTTCTGCGGCTTCCTGCGCGAAGGCCTGTTCCAGCCTGGTGGCTTCGCTCATGCTATTCAGAATTTTACTCAACCGGGTAAGGCCAGACTGGGCGCGTGACACAAACTGTTGTCTGGCAAACTCATCCTCACAGTGCTCAAGCATATCAAGAGAGCTGCGCACTACCGCAACCGGCGTACGCAATTCATGCGATAAACGCGATGCCATGTTCTCCAAGTAAGAGTTGTACTGTTGTAGCCGTTGTAACACATCGGCAAAAGCCTGGTTGAGATCACCAATTTCATCGAAGCGTGCGCGCTGGGGCAGCCCACCGATAATCTTACCATTATCATCTATCACTGCTTCAGTAGCATCACGCAGGGCGCGAATACGTGAGGAAATCAGACTGGCAAATAGCAGCAGGCCAGTGGTGCCTAACAACATCACCGCCAGAATGACATGAAACAACTGTTCTAGCGCGCGATTGCGCAAGGTCCGTATACCATTGGTAGTTTGCTCTACCACCACGGCTCCCATAACCTGTCCATCTATATAAATAGGATAGGCGGCTGATAAGATCACAGCCTTATTGTCAGGGGTGAGCCGCCATAAAGAGCGCGGGGAGCCATGCAATGCGCCATTAATGTCTTGGCCGGCCAGAGCATAGGCGCCTTCCAGTTCGTCTACAAAGTCGGCCGGCGGGCGGGTTAAAATATGGTAATACAAAGGCAATAGCCAGTGGCGTTCAAGATACCCCCACCAACCTTCCTGTGGGGGCCTGGCCGGCGCCGAGCTGAACCCCGAAGCCGATAGAATATCACCGGCTTTGGCCAGTACCCGTTTGTGCCGATCAACTACCCATACCCGTGAGTCGGCATATTTTAAGCCGCTAAGAATTCGTTCAATTTCCGGCGATGGAGTGACCACTGTGCCAAGGCCGCTGGCACTATTAGGGTTAGCTGTGCCTATTGCATAGCGCTTTACCGGCTTCGCAGCATCATCCACATCGACTAATGCAAACGCTAAGGAACCGGCTGTCATAGTTAAGGGAAAGCGCAATTCTATATTATAGCCAGCCGGGGTAACCTGCCAGTGACCCTGGATCCGTAATTCGTTGTCCGCCGCCCGGTATTGAGTGGGGTCGTCAGTGAGTCGGTAAGCATTGATCCAACCAGGTTGGTAGGGCGATATAATAAAGCGCTGAAAATGCCCCTGGGCATCAGTAACGCCTATTAGTAAGTGGTCACTATTATCCACCGCCAGGCTGTTTTGCTGACGCCACACCAGTGCATCGTCGGATACCGTGAATTGCGCATACAAATATTCTCCATAGCGGCCTACCATATGATCAAACGCTAAGCTGACCTGCATAAATGGCATAGTATTGCCGAACCAGGTTACCACCTGGGCACCACTATAATGGCGGGCTAGGTGGGCGACGGCTTGCCAGTCGTCCAGTTTGCCGTCCAGTCTGATTGGCGTGGCCATTTGCGGAGCATACAGGTCGGTACCGGGACGCACATCTTTGAGATAGGCACTTTGGCTGTCAAACAGCGCGGGGCGTTCGTGTAAGGCGGTCGCGACCGAACGCGCGGTACCAATCAGGGTCTGTTCCTGCCCGGCGCGTAGGTATTGCTCAAGCTCCCATACATACTTATAGCCCAACCACGGGATGGTAAATAAGAACAGAGACAGCAATAACAGCTGTAAACGTAGAGAAAACCGTAATGACAACACATTTATCCCTGCCAGCGATAGCCTATGCCATAGACAGTATCGATATGCTCAAAGTCATTATCAAGCTGCACAAATTTCTTACGAATCCGTTTAATATGCGAGGTAATAGTGGTGTCATCTACCACCATTTGCGACTCATCCATTAGTTGCTGGCGGCTTTTCACGTGGCCCGGCCGACGTATTAACGCATGCAGCATCCAAAATTCTGTCACTGTCAGCGCAACAGGTTGCAGCCGCCAGGTCACGGTCATACGGCTAATATCCACTAGTAGTTCGCCAAGCCGTATCTGTTCGCTTTGTTGTTGCGGTAAGGCGAGTAAGTCGGTACGTCTGAAAAGCGCGGCAATACGGGCCAACAGATGGGCCATGCTAATGTCTTTAGTGAGATAGTCATCCGCGCCCATGCGTAACCCACTGATGGTATCAACATCATTGTCGCGTGCGGTGAAAAAGATAATTGGCAAGGTTTGTGAAAGCTGTCGTAACTGCTGGCAAAGCTTAAAGCCGCCTTCCATTTCATCGACCAGTCCAATATCAATGATCGCCAGGTCAGGTAGCGCGGTATCAAAGGCGGCGGCTGCACGTGGGCGATCGGCGTAAGCCTGAACCTGATAACCCTGGGCCTGTAGCGCCAGAGTGTAATTTTCCCGAATGGCCGCATCATCTTCTACCAATGCAATTGTTCTGGGCATACCTGTCTCAGTGTGTTTTCAAAATGGCTACTATACACAACTATATCCACCGCAGGATAACTGCGCCTGAAAATCCCCCACTGCGCCACAATTTCGCCACTATTGCGGCCAGTGACGCAGCTAGGGTGATGCGCCGCAGCAAAAGTGAGCCTGGTATCGCCGTGGACGCGATGGTGAATTATCCGGTCATAGCGTGGGCTGCGCTCTATCTGGCAGGGTGGGTCGCGGTGATATAGGCAGCCGCCCAACCAGCTACTAAGCAGCGGGCCGGTTTATCGAGGCTGCAGTATAAGCGAATACTTACTTTCAACTGTTTTTAACTGCGCCTGCGGGCGGCCGATTCTGACGGTAAATCTGGAATTGCAGCACCGCGTAATGCCTTATTTCTGCGAATAATGAATAATGCTGAGCCAGGTACCCTGAGGCCGGTGTGCGTTTGTGCAAAAAGGTTATCGCATAGTTACATTTGTTTAGCGATAAGCTGCTCACACAGCCCTTGGGATTTGTTATCCTACGCCCCTGAGGAAATCGCGGGTAACTTGATTTACCCGATTTTGTTCATACTTACTGTACGTTTTGGCGTTTACGATTATGCCAGCGTGTTAACCGCAGCAGTTAACCAATTCCTATTCTGGTTGAACAATTACTGCCCTTCATTAATACAGGCTATAGCATGAAAGCATTGGATATTTCCGGACTGCGGAAAACCTATAAAGGGGGTGTTCAGGCCCTCAAAGGTCTGGACCTTGAGGTAGACGAAGGGGATTTTTTTGCCCTTCTGGGCCCCAATGGTGCAGGCAAATCGACCACAATTGGCATTATTAGTTCGTTGGTAAATGCTTCTGAAGGTTCGGTTAAAGTCTTTGGGTATGATCTTGCCAGCCAGATAGATGCTGCCAAAGCATGCATCGGGTTAGTACCGCAGGAATTTAACTTCAATCAGTTTGAAACGGTCTTGCAGATTGTGCTTAATCAGGCAGGCTATTACGGCGTGCCGCGCGGCGAAGCGAAAGCGCGGGCGAAAAAATACCTGGCCCAACTGGATTTATGGGAAAAACGGGATGCCCGGGCCCGCGAATTATCGGGCGGTATGAAACGTCGCTTAATGATTGCCCGGGCGCTCATGCATGAACCAAAATTACTCATACTGGATGAGCCCACTGCCGGTGTCGATATTGAAATCCGCCGGTCAATGTGGACCTTTTTGAAAGAGATAAATGAACAGGGTATTACGATTATTCTGACCACTCATTATCTTGAAGAAGCGGAAATGCTTTGTCGCAATATCGCCATTATTGATAAGGGGATTATTGTGGAGCACACCTCCATGCGAGCCTTACTATCAAAGCTAAGTACCGAAACTTTCGTCCTTGATTTGGCACATAGCGACCGTACCCCCATTCTGCGGGGCTTCGAACACCGTGTAATTGATACGCACACGCTGGAAGTCGATGTCGAAAAGCAGGAAGGGTTGAACCCCGTATTTACCCAACTGACTGAACAGGGTTTTCAAGTGCTTAGCATGCGTAATAAGGCGAATCGCTTAGAAGAATTATTTGTCAGGCTGGTGGAGTCGGGCCGGGCACAGCAAGAGGCAGTAACGAATGCATAAACAAAACAACTGGGTAGCGCTAAATACCATCTGGATTAAAGAGTGCACCCGCTTTTTGCGCATCTGGATTCAAACATTGGTGCCACCCGCTATTACCATGAGTTTGTACTTTGTGATTTTTGGTAATTTGATAGGCGATCGGATTGGCCAGATGGGTGGGTTCACCTATATCGAATTCATCGTGCCGGGCCTTATTATGATGTCGGTGATCACAAACTCATATTCAAATGTCTCATCCTCCTTTTTTAGCGCCAAATTTCAGCGCAATATTGAAGAGATGATGGTGGCTCCTGTACCGACCTGGGTCATCATTGCCGGGTTCGTGGGTGGCGGTGTGGCGCGGGCTATGCTGATTGGTATCATTGTCACATTAGTGTCGCTGTTTTTTGTGAATGTTCAGTTCCATCATATTGGGGTCATAGTACTTACGGTATTATTAACCTCCATTTTATTCGCCACAGCGGGCTTGATTAACGCTATCTTCGCCAAAAGTTTTGACGACATTAGCGTAGTGCCGACGTTCGTGCTCACTCCGTTAACCTATTTAGGCGGCGTTTTCTATTCACTGAGTCTACTGCCTGAATTCTGGCAAATAGTCAGCAAAGCTAACCCCATTGTTTATATGGTGAATGGCTTCAGATATGGTTTCTTAGGGGTTTCAGATGTCGACATTGCAGTCTCGCTAAGCGTGTTGGTAGTGTTTAATATTGTTTTGTTTACGCTGGCCACCTACCTGCTTAAAACCGGGCGGGGGATACGTAGTTAAGATGAGCGATCAGCACTCTAGCGCCAGAAGCATATCCACTACCCAAACCCAGGTTCACGAAAAGCTGGATGCGCTCGTAAAACGCTATCAACACGCCACTAATCAGCGGCCTGTCAGTGCCCATACCCGGGAGGCTTTTCAGCGAGCCTGTGACTGGCTGGGCGACTGGTCGGGAGAGATTATTATAGATTCATGCTGTGGGGTAGGCGAGAGCACAGCACGGCTGGCTATGGCGAACCCCAAAGCAAAAGTGATTGGTCTGGATAAGTCCCAGGCGCGGCTTAGCAAGCATAGTCATTATCAACAGCAGGCTAGCAATTATTGCGTTATACGGGCCGACGTAAATGACTTTTGGCGATTGATTGCCCAGCATCACTGGCCGGTTTCAGCCCATTATTTATTGTACCCTAATCCGTACCCGAAACCCGCTCAGGTACAAAAACGCTGGCACGCATGTGCAGCGTTTGTCGATTTAATGGCCTTAACGCCTAATGTACGGGTGCGCAGTAACTGGCTTATTTATTTGCTGGAGTTTGCCCAGGCAGCGCAACATTATGGGGTTGCTAGCAATCTGCATCAGGTAAGTGATGGTCAGGCATTCACGCCATTTGAACGAAAATATCAGGACAGCGGGCAGACCTGCTGGGAACTGGTCTGCCGGGCTGATGAGGTTGATGCTTAGTCGGCCAGGGTGGGCTTCGGCGTACTGAAAACAAAACCTTGTGCATAATCTATCGGTAGATGATGCACAATCTCCAGTATATCGAGATCTTCAACCTGTTCTGCCACAACGCTGATACGCTGCTCGTGCGCCTGTTCGCACACATAGCTGATAAACTCCTGTACCGCGGGCGTGGTTTGATAATGACGGAGTAATCCTCCGTCAAGTTTTATCCCGCGTAAGGGAAGCTCAAGCAAACGTTTAATATTCCCGGGTACACGGCCCACATTATCCACAAACACCCCAATACCTGAAGGCTGGATTGCGTCGACAAACGCCCCAAACTGTGCGAGATCCGAAATAGCAGATTGCGCGCTAACTTCCACACACACCCGCCCCGGATTGCAATAGGCTGACAGCTGCTGCGAGAAAAAGCTAAGTAAAGCCGGATTGTGCAGATCAGCCAAATCCAGGTTGATATTCCAGCTCAGGTTTTTATTGGCAAAAAATTTGGCGCACTGGGCAAACATTGTCTCGGTTAACTGCTGGACATGATTGTGCCGCTCCACCAGATACAGAAATTCATTCGGCAAATAAACCTTTTCCGGTTCCGTCACCAGCCGCGCTAGGCACTCATAGCGCCATACGCGGTCGGTGCGTAAATCGACAATAGGCTGAAAATAAGGGACAATGTCTTCCAGCCGAAAAGGGTCTGTTATTTCTCGTATCGGCATGGTTGGTTTCCTTTTCCATCACAGCCTCAATATAACAGAGCTGTGTTTAAAGCCAATGCATGATGGCATTACCGGCGAAAAAAATGGCTTAATAAAAAATACTTATGCCAGCTATAAATAGAATAATAGCGCTCAGCGGTCTGCACAACTTGGCCTGAGTGCTATTATGGGGTAAAGTTCCGCTCCTTTGTATTGGTTCTGCTAAGTTTTCAGCAGGCTCAACAAGTCAATACAGACATGCTGTCGGACTGACTGGCGTATTGCCGTAGTGGTGGTTATTACGGTCCTTAGCAAATAGAGGTGTGTTTAGTGGTGGGTGAAGCTCAGGTTAGTCTTAAGCACTTGTTTCGGGTCTTTACCAAACCTGAACACAAGGACTCAAAATTAGCGCAGATTGAACAGCATTTGTCTGACAATATTATGGACTTTTTGTCACAGCATGTGGTGACTAAAAAGACCTCGCTGGAAGAAATTGAAAAAGATTTTGCCTTGCCCAGCGTACCGGAATCCCCTGAGTTTGTGTCAGAACATGCAGAATCATTACTGACAAAGCTGGTGGCGCATTCGGTCAACACTTATTCCCCTACGTTTATCGGTCACATGACTTCTGCTTTGCCATATTTTCACCTGCCGCTATCAAAATTATTGGTGGGGCTTAACCAGAATCTGGTGAAAATAGAAACTTCAAAAGCCTTTACGCCGTTGGAGCGTCAAGTGCTGGGTATGATGCACAATCTGATTTTTGACGAAGCAGATGCGTTTTATGATCAATACCTGCACAGTGCCAAACATGCCCTTGGGGCCTTTTGTTCCGGGGGAACCATTGCCAATATTACGGCTTTATGGGTAGCGCGCAATAAGCTTCTGGGCCCACAAAAAGGCTTTAGCGGTGTAGCGCGAGCTGGGTTAGCTGCGGCCTATCGCCACTATAATATAAATAATCTGGGCGTCATCTGTTCAAAACGCGGACATTACTCGCTATCTAAAGCAGTAGATGCCCTTGGGCTTGGACGAGAGCAATTGTTGACGCTGCCATGCCCTCAGCAGACGTTACGTCCGGAAGACGCTCTGGCCCAGGGCCGTCGGTACCAGGAAGAAGGTAATAAGGTACTGGCTGTAGTCGGTATTGCCGGCACCACAGAAACCGGCCATGTAGACCCATTAGATGAGCTGGCCGATGTGGCTAAAGAGTTAGGCTGCTGGTTTCACGTGGATGCTGCCTGGGGCGGTGCGACGCTATTCTCTTCGACCAATCGGGCGAAGCTGCATGGCATCAGCCGGGCTGATTCGGTCACTATTGATGCGCATAAACAAATGTATGTGCCAATGGGGGCCGGTATGGCTATATTTCGGGATCCGGAAGATGCCAACGCGGTGCGTCATCATGCCCAATATATATTACGTGAAGGTTCCAAAGATCTGGGGGCGACTACTTTAGAAGGCTCCCGCAATGGGATGGCCATGATGGTGTATTCAACGTTGCATATTTTGGGGCGGCGCGGCTATGAACTGATTATCGACCAGAACATAGAAAAAGCGCAGGCCTTTGCGCAAATGATTGATCGGCATAGCGAATTTATGCTCACCACCACACCTACTTTGTCGTTGCTAACTTATCGTATATGCCCGCAGGGGGTACAAGAGGCGCTGCAATTAGCTGGTGAAGAAGAGAAAATAAAGTTAAATCAGAAGCTCGACCGATTGGTTGTAGGCGTGCAAAAGGCGCAGCGTGAAGCGGGTAAGTCGTTTGTTTCGCGAACCCGGCTAGAGCGGGAAGAGTTAAACGGCTTAGCCATTACTGTGTTCAGGGTTGTACTGGCAAACCCGCTCACTACCGAGCAGGATTTACGCAATATTTTGGCCGAACAGGTTGATATTGCCAAGGGAATGCGCCTGTATAAAGAGCTGAATAAGGCCGCCAGACAAATTGTTCAGGCAGCGGTTCAGGCTTAACAAAGCGTGGGGCGGAAGGGGAAAACGGTACCAACTTTTTAGCCGGCTTGGCTTCCCCTGTATACCGAGGTTATAAGGTAACGGTGGTATTATCTATAAGCCGGGTTGTACCCAGGTAGGCCGCCACAAGTATCACCAGAGCTTGATCTTGCGGGCTCGCCTCAGCCAGGGTAATTGCATCGCGAATATGGATGTAATCTGGCGCAAAACCGGCGCTGCGTAGTTGCTGAGTATACTTTTCGCGCAGGCTTGTGAAATCCTTTGCCCCCCCCACTAATTCCGCTTTCAACTGGTTCATCATTTGCGGTATTTGCGGGGCAAGCTGGCGCTCATGGGCATTCAAATATCCATTGCGAGAGCTCAGTGCAAGGCCATCTTCAGCGCGCTGGGTGGCCACACCATGAATTTCAATATCCAGTGATAAATCCTGAGCCATCAAGCGTATAACCTGTAATTGCTGGTAATCTTTCTGCCCGAAAAAGGCGTGATCTGGCTGCACCATATTAAACAGCTTATTGACCACCGTGGCGACCCCCCGGAAATGCCCGGGACGGCTGGCACCGCACAGAATAGAAGAGATTTCAGGTACTTCTACAAAGGTTTGCTGATCAAGCCCACGGGGGTACATTTCTTCTACGCTGGGTAAAAATAACACATCCGTGGCGTGTTGCTGCAACGCAGTTTTATCTTGCTCAATGGTGCGCGGGTAGGTTGCCAGGTCTTCATTTTTACCAAACTGCAACGGATTGACAAAAATAGAGCTGACTACAATATCGCAGGTTTCGCGGGCGGCGGCAATCAGGGTGAGGTGGCCAGCATGCAAATTTCCCATGGTGGGGACCAGCGCTACGGTTTTGCCTTCTTTGTACCATTGTTTACGCAAGGTACGCAGTTGTGCGATAGACTCGATCGTTTGCATAAGATTACTCGAAGCTGTGCTCTGGGCCAGGAAAAGCACCGCTTTTAACCTGTTCAATGTATTGCTGCAATGCTTGGCGTAAATCGCCGTTTTCTGCCAGATAATTTTTGGAGAATTTCGGCATATAGTTAGCGCTAACCCCGAGCATATCGTGCATCACTAATATCTGACCGTCCGTACCGTTACCCGCACCTATACCAATCACCGGAATGCTCAGCGCCTGCGAAATTTTACGTCCCAGGCTGGTGGGCACGCATTCTAATACCAGTAATTGAATACCCGCTTGCTCCAACGCCAAGGCATCGTCAAGCAGTTGTTGTGCTTTGTCACTTTGACGGCCCTGTACTTTAAAGCCGCCCAGCACATGAACTGACTGGGGAGTAAGGCCCAGGTGCCCACACACCGGTACGCTGCGCTCTACCAGGCCACGTACTGTGTCGCATAGCCATTGCCCACCTTCCACTTTTACCATACTGGCACCGGCAGCCATTAAGGTTGCAGCATTGGTATAGGATTGTTCTGGTGTGGCATACGACATAAAGGGCATATCGGCTAAAACAAAGGCCCGTGAGGTGCCCCGGCGAACCGCGCGGGTATGGTAGGCTATATCTGCTACTGTCACATTTAACGTATCGTCCTGGCCGTGCAGAACCATGCCCAGGGAGTCACCGATTAACAGCGCATCAATGCCGGCTTCGTCGAACAGTTTGGCAAAGCTGGTATCGTAGGCCGTTAACGACGTAATTTTTTCACCGGCTTGCTTTTTTGCCAGCAGGGTGGAGACAGTCACTTTTTTCATAGCACAAGAAACTTTGTTGATTAGCTAATGGGCGAACTATACGGATTTTACGGCTGATTGGAAGAGCGCAACCGGCGTAAACCTTCCAGAGAACATTTTGCTACCCAGGCAGCCAACGGCTTTCCGTCGGGCATGATCATATTGGGCGCAATCTCAAATAACGGCACCAACACAAACTCCCGCTCAGCAATACCATAGTGGGGTATCGTTAATTCACGGTTATCAATGTGCTGATTACCAAATAGCAGAATATCTAAGTCCAGCGTACGCGGGCCCCAACGCTCTTCTTTACGCACTCTGCCATGGCTTTGCTCAATTTCCTGCAGCCCATGGAGCAAAGATAACGCAGGTAAAGTTGTTTCCAGTAACGCCACCGCGTTTAGAAAATCAGGCTGATCTTTGGGCCCCATAGGCGAGCTGGCGTACAATGAGGAATGTTCCAGTACCCGGGTTTCACTCAACTGGCCAATCGCTTTTAACGCTGATTGAATAATTTGAGCAGAGTCGCCCTGGTTGCTGCCTATGCCTATATAGACATGTTCCTTATGCATTCTCATCGCCTTTTGCTTTAGCAGGCTTCTTGCGGCGACGTTTTGGTTTGGGGCCAGCACCTTCTTTTTGACGTAAGGTACTTAGCATCTTTTTCTGCAGACCAGGTTCGCCATGCTGAAATTGGGTCCACCAATCGGTCAACTCAAGCAGGTCGCCCCCTTCCGTTTCTCCACGCACCTGTAAAAAGTCGTAGGCAGCGCGAAACTTAGGATGGCTAAGCAGCTGAAATGCACGGCGACCAAACCGGCGCGGCAAGCGGTGTTGTAGCATCCAGATATCCCGGATCACGGTGGAAAACCGCTTAGGAATCATAATACGCTGGGTTTGACGGTGCAGTATATCGCCCGCCGCAATATTAAACGCATCATGCTGGCTTAGGCCTGCTTCAGCTTGTAGTTTCTGTGCATGTTCTTCCAGTGGGTACCACAACAAGGCGGCATACAAAAATGCCGGTGTGACCCGCATGTTGCTGTTCACCCGCTCGTCTGTATTGGCTAGTACAGTCAATGCGAATTGCATTTCTTTACTACGGGGATCATTAAGCAGCGGCGCTAACTGAGGAAACAACGGCTCCAGCAACCCGTAATCGTGCAATGCAACAAAGGTATCTTTACCCTGACCGGACAAAAATAACTTCAGGGTTTCTTCAAACAGCCGGGCTGGCGGGATATTGCTTAACAGGTGAGCCAACGGCTTCAGTGGCGCTGCAGTAGGCTCGGCAATTTTCATATTCAGTTTTACCGCAAAGCGAATAGCCCGCAACATGCGAACCGGATCTTCGCGGTAACGTACTTCCGGATCACCAATCAACTCAACCTGTTTCTGCGCAATGGCTTTACGGCCGTTGGCAAAGTCGGTAACCGAAAAGTCGGCGACGCTGTAGTACATTGCATTGAAGGTAAAGTCACGCCGCTCGGCGTCTTCTGCAATAGTGCCAAACACATTATCGCGGAGTAACTGGCCATCTTCGCTGGCTTTACCACGGGTGCTGGCGTCTTGCGCAGCAGGATCATGATGCCCTCGGAACGTGGCAACTTCGATAATCTCCCGGCCAAATACAATATGCGCCAGACGAAAGCGCCGGCCAATCAGGCGACAGTTTCGGAACAAACCTTTAATCTGCTCTGGGGTAGCGTTGGTTACCACATCAAAATCTTTCGGTAGCAGGCCAAGCATGAGGTCGCGAACACAGCCGCCCACCAAATAGGCTTCAAAACCGGCACTGTTCAGCCGGTACAGAACTTTTAATGCATTATCAGAGATATCTTCTCGCGAGATGCCGTGCTCAGCCCGTGGGATCACGACCCCCTCAACAGTGGCCTCACTACTGTCTGATTTGCCAAAAACCCGCTTAACGGTATCAAACACACGCGTAATAATAATGATATCTCCGATGTTATATAGACTGGTTATAATAAGTGGATTCGCGCTTATCGACAATAATCTCACTTACGTGTGGTAGTTTCTCACAATCAAAGTGAGAAACCGCCCAGGCCAGTATTTTATCACAACTGGCGCGGGTAAGCGTATCTGGAACCTGAAGATGCAGAAAATTCAGCGCCATTACCAGATTTTCTGTCGCTTTTTGATTATCCAGAGGCGCAGCTTTGTTCTGTTTACTTAACTTATAGCCATGTTCAGTGGCCGCCACCGGGATGTGGGCATAGGTGGGGGCCGTTTTTCCCAACGCCTTATAGAGCGTTAGGTGCGCCGCAGTAGTGGGCAAAATATCACTGCCCCGGACAACATGGTTTACCTGCTGATATATGTCATCAACCACTACGGCTAAATTGTAAGCATACAGTCCATCACGCCGGCGCAGTACAAAATCCTCTAGTGCATGGGCTGTGTTAATAAGCTGGGAGCCTTGAATACGGTCAGTAAAAGAAGTCTCAGGTAAGGCCATGTTAAACCGCACAGAGGCGTTTTGGGGACCATGCCCAACATGCCGACAGGTACCGGGATAACCTTCAGGGTACTGACGAATGACTTTGCGCGTACAGGTGCAATAATATGCCTGGTGGGTAGCCAATAGCGAATTGATTGCTTGTTGATAGGCTACTGTGCGGGTGGACTGATAAAGTACTTCATCGTCCCAGTATAAACCGTGCGCCCTGAGGGTGGTCAAAATCGCTTGATCAGCCCCTGCAATACAACGGGGTGCATCGGTGTCTTCCATACGAATTAGCCACCGGCCGCGATGGGCCCGAGCGTCAAGAAAACTGGCCAGCGCTGCAACCAGCGAACCAAAGTGAAGAGGGCCAGACGGGGAAGGCGCAAAACGTCCCACATAGGCTGTGAAAGAAGGTGTAAGCATTACGCTGATACCGGGAACATCATTGCAATAGCGGGTAACAGCAAGGTGCTGTTACCGCCATAACTTGCAAAGCGTGATTATCCCTGCATTTGTTTTTCTTTAATTTCTGCCATGGTCTTGCAGTCGATACATAAATCAGCGGTCGGCCGGGCTTCAAGCCGGCGAATACCAATTTCAATACCGCACTGATCGCAAAAACCAAAATCGTCCGCTTCAATACGCTTCAGAGTTTTTTCAATTTTCTTGATAAGCTTGCGTTCGCGATCGCGGGTACGCAGTTCCAGACTGAACTCTTCTTCCTGCGCAGCACGGTCTACCGGGTCAGGAAAATTTGCTGCTTCATCTTTCATGTGCGTAACGGTGCGGTCGACTTCTTCACGAAGCTGGTCGCGCCAGGCTTTCAAAAGCAGACGGAAATGTTCTGTCTGCGGTTCATTCATGTACTCTTCATCAGGCTTGGGCTGATACGGTTGCAACCCAGCTAATGCTAAAAGTCCTAGGGATTTCGTTTCTTTTCCTGTTGGCATGTGCCACATCTCCTACACTACGACACCCACGATGTCCCAAAAAACCGATTATCTATAGCAAAATCTTCGGCTACGGGCAATCCAAAGTGTCAAAGTAACCTTTCCACTGGTGATCTTACTCATGCAAAAACCACCACGTTTGCAACCTGAAATTCCATTGCAAAGGTAAAAAGCAAGGCGCAAATATGGCGTCGTGCTCGAAAAAATCAACCTGTTTTTTACAAAATAACAGGGAGTGTTTGATTTATCTCCATTTTTTGTTGGTTTATCGAGCAGCCAAATGCAACAATATTCACGCCATTGCGCTGCGCATCCAATACGGCCTCGTTATAGCGGGGATCAATGTCCCGTGCAATATGTACTGTGGCAATCCCCGTATGTTGAACACAAAATGCCAAGGTGGTGCGAATGCCACTAAGCGCCAGTTCGGATAATTCCTGGCAGTGCCGGGTTCCCCTGCTAGTCACGGCGTCGGGAAAATAACCTGCTTGGTCCCGTGCCAGGGTGACTGATTTGACTTCCATGTAGTGTAGTTCATTCGCTTCAAAAAGTTGAAAATCGAAGCGGCTGCTGGCCCCCGGCGGTGTTACCTCTGCAACAAACCGCTCAACCGGTTTAAATTGGGGCAGGGCCTTGTTATTTATCGCTTCCGCTACCAGTTTATTAGCCATATGGGTATTCACCCCGATGAAGTTCCCGGCAAAATCCTGTGCCAACTCCCATGTGTAGGCCAGTTTTCGTTTAGGATTGTCAGAGCGACTGAGGTAGACCGTAAAGCCAGGCTCGGCACAACCGGTCATGGCCCCGGTATTAGGGCAATGCGCCACGACGACGTCGCCCCCGGGTAACTCCACATCGGCTAAAAACCTTTTATAGCGGCGGATAAGCTTTCCGCGTACCAACGACGTAGTAAATTTCATTAGATTACGTTGTAATAAATTTTGACTAGTGTAACAACCAAAAAAGGAATTGTTATGACTGATTTTGACGTCTGTCTTTCACAAGAACCCGCTGCGCAACAGTGGGGCGACAATGCACCACTGAGTATGAACAATACCGGGGCTACGATTCATCTGTCGGATTCGCCGGACCCTTTACGCTCAATAGCGGTTGCCGCACGTACGCTGGATAATCTGAATATAAGTAAAGTACGCTTGCAAGGCGACTGGAGCTTTGAGCAGCAATGGACCTTTGCCATGAGCTACACCCGCCCTCGTACGCCGGGTACAATCACGTGGGCAGACACGCCGGATAAGGACAAGTTGAAAAACCATTTTGCGGCACTGCAGTTTACCCGCCAACTGGTAAACGATACACCTGAAGATTTAAGTCCGGAAAATCTGGCCCGCCGGGCAGCTAACTGGATTAAAGAGTTGGGCGGCGATAAGGTCTCTATTGAAATGACCACCGGTGAAGCGTTAAAGGACGCCGGCTGGATGGGTATTTATAATGTAGGCCGAGGCAGTGAGCGGCCGCCGGTATTACTGGAAGCAGATTTTAATCCTACGGGCAATCCCAATGCGCCAGTGGATGCCGTTCTGGTCGGTAAGGGGATCACCTTCGACAGCGGCGGTTATTCAATAAAGTCCAGTGAAGGTATGCTGGATATGAAATGCGATATGGGCGGAGCAGCTACCGTGACAGGTGCATTGGGCCTGGCGATGACCTCGGGTCTTAAAAAACGGGTAAAGCTATTATTATGCTGCGCCGAAAACTTGATCAGCGGACACGCATACAAGTTAGGCGATGTGATTACTTATAAAAATGGTGTAACAGTGGAAGTGGTTAACACGGATGCTGAAGGCCGCCTGGTGTTGGCCGACGGCTTATTACGGGCTACGGAAACCGGCGCTCCATTAATCATTGATGCGGCTACATTAACCGGCGCAGCAATGGTTGCCCTGGGTAAAGACTACCATGCAGTATTTAGTATGGACGAGGCGGCACGTCAAAAAATGCTGGCCAGCGCGCAGCAGGAAAATGAAAAATTCTGGCCCTTGCCCCTGGAGCCGTTCCATAAAAACCGCTGTCCCAGTGCCTTTGCCGACACCGCCAATAGCCGCCCGCAAAAAGGCGGTGGGGGCGCCGGGGCGTCCAATGCTGCAGGTTTTCTGGCGCGCTTCGTTAACCCGGAGGGTAAAGGCTGGGTTCACCTGGACTTAGCGGCAGCCTACAATGGTAGCGCCACTAGTGACATGCCGGTGGGGGCAACCGCAAAAGGTATCCGCTCTATTGCCAGAATGTTGCACGACTTCTAATACCCATTGTTAAATGTGCCCAGATGGGCACATAAACCCACAGGTTATAAAAGACCTGTGGGGGACTGGTGTGGCAACCAAGGCGGAATTAAATTCCGCCCAACCGCTCTGCCAGTTGCTTATAACGTTCTACATCGCCCTGTTCAAACAGAGGTTCACCTGCCGGGCCGGTATCTTTTGCGGTTAGCAAGCTTTCCCGCTCAAGCCGTTCGACCCGAATTTCCTGAATCCCCAAAAATGCAGCTACTTCTTTAACGTTCATCAAGGCCATGCTATTCAATCCTTATATTGGTGATAGTAAAAGTAAAGCGTAAATGCGACAATTTGCTAGTTAATTAACGAATAAATTAAACCCAGCCGAATGTGTGCCGGGTTTGGCCTGTAGCACACTACAACGTGTTAAATGAATTATTGGGTAGGGGAGTTGTATAAATGGATACCTGGTCGGCGGCAGTCATGCTTTTTCTTATCATGGATCCGCTGGGTAATCTGCCGATATTTATGTCGGTGCTTAAATCCATCGAACCCAAGCGCAGGCGCGTAATTTTAATTCGTGAGTTGCTACTGGCGCTGCTGATATTGTTTATTTTCCTGTTCAGTGGCCAAGCGGTTCTGGATTTTCTGAATGTTCGCCAGGAATCGGTAAGTATTGCCGGCGGCATCATTTTGTTTCTTATTGCTGTCAAAATGATATTCCCTCAGGCCGGTAATCCGTTGGGATTAGCCGTAGGTGAAGAGCCCTTTCTGGTACCGCTGGCGATCCCTATGATCGCCGGGCCGTCTACTCTGGCAGCGCTCATCTTGCTATCTAATCAGAACCCTGAGCGAATGGTCGACTGGTCCCTTGCGCTCGGCGCAGCCTGGCTAATAAGTGCGGTTATTTTATTATTTTCAGGTGGCTTTCATCGCTTATTAGGCGAACGCGGCCTTATTGCCATGGAACGTCTGATGGGTATGATTCTGGTGATGATCGCCATTCAAATGCTATTAGATGGCATCGCCCAGTACTTTTCACATACTTCTGGAATGTTTTAATGACCCAACCAAGATTAAATACCTTCGCCCGCGTTAGAGAGTTGGGTGACTGGAAAGCGGTTGCTTTTGGTGCCGCGCTACTTGAGCGTATGTTACCCAATTATACGCTGTTCTGTGATGCTACAGGCTATGAGGACGAGGGCGTTCACCGTAAATGCCTGGACCTTGTATGGGAATGGCTTCGCACCCCGCGCAGTAAAATTAACTTTGCTGTCCATCTGGAAAAAGTAGAAGACGCTACCCCGGATACTCAGGATTACGATTTTTATGGTGTCTACCCTGCCATCGACGCCGCGATGGCAATGAGTGCGCTGATCAATCTTGTATTGGCGCAGGATGAGCAGGGCGCGGTGGTAATAAGCAAACTGTCACAGGGTTCGGTAGAAGCATTTCTTCTTCTAAGTGATGAAGCTACGGATGACAATGTTAAAGACCATCCGTTGATGCAATTTGAAATTGAGACACAGCAAGAACTATTAGCAAAGCTTGATACCATGGGACGCAAACCCGAAGCATTGGATGCGTTCAGGGCGATGTCGCTGGAAGCCGGTATGTCAAATATTGGTCTGGAGCTTTAATCCATAGCCTGGGCTTCGACCAGCAAATAACATAGCTGAGCCAGGTTTTTTTGCTTGACCACCTGATAGCCATCAGGCAATACCGGAAAGCCCGCCGTACCTTCTTGCTCAATATAAATGAGTCCGTTTGGTTTAATCAGCTCGCGCTGTACGATAATATCCAGCGCAGGTTGGACCAAGCCGCAGTTAAATGGCGGATCAATAAAGATCAGGTCGTAGGTTTGGGAAGTGTTTTGCAGTAAGCTAAGGGCGTCTCCACGGGTCACGAGGCCATTCGCATTCAGGGTTTGCAAATTACGGGTTAACTGGTTGGCCGCGGTAACATCCTGCTCGAAAAAATCGCACGCGCTGGCATAGCGTGACAGGGCTTCGATACCCAGCGCACCAGAACCAGCAAAAACATCCAGACATTGGGCATTGCGGGTATCATGCATTAACCAATTAAACAGGGTTTCTTTATTTCTGTCCGTGGTAGGACGTAAGCCCTGAATATCTGCCACAGGTAATTTTCTGCCGCGCCACTGGCCGGCAATGATCCGAACATGACCGGTTCGGGAGGAAGAGGTAGGGTGGGCTTTAGACGCTCGCTTCATACTGGTTGACAATGTTATCATAACGACTGGTTATGGCTGGTCAGTTTAGCCGAATTTATACTGAATTAATAAGGGTTTGTCCGCACAATGTCGAAACTTTTTGGCTGGTTCCGTAAGAACAAGCAATCTGATAAAAAGCACGAAAAGGAAACCGTAGAAAATAAACCGGTTTCTGAGTCTTCAACCCCGTCATCTGTACCCGATACCCAGGTTGATGAAGTTACCAGCGAGGCCGTGGCCGACCAACTAAACGAGGCACATGAAGAGGTTAGCGAAACATTAGAGCAAACTCCCGCTAAAACAGTTGAAGCTGAGCCGTTAGCCACACACACTGAAGAGCCAGAGCCAGAGCCAGAGCCAGAGCCAGAGCCAGAGCCAGAGCCAGAGCCAGAGCCAGAGCCAGAGCCAGAGCCAGAGCCAGAGCCAGAGCCAGAGCCAGAGCCAGAGCCAGAGCCAGAGCCAGAGCCAGAGCCAGAGCCAGAGCCAGAGCCAGAGCCAGAGCCAGAGCCAGAGCCAGAGCCAGAGCCAGAGCCAGAGCCAGAGCCAGAGCCAGAGCCAGAGCCAGAGCCAGAGCCAGAGCCAGAGCCAGAGCCAGAGCCAGAGCCAGAGCCAGAGCCAGAGCCAGAGCCAGAGCCAGAGCCAGAGCCAGAGCCAGAGCCAGAGCCAGAGCCAGAGCCAGAGCCAGAGCCAGAGCCAGAGCCAGAGCCAGAGCCAGAGCCAGAGCCAGAGCCAGAGCCAGAGCCAGAGCCAGAGCCAGAGCCAGAGCCAGAGCCAGAGCCAGAGCCAGAGCCAGAGCCAGAGCCAGAACCAGAGCCAGAGCCAGTCGTCGTTCCCGCGCCGGCCCCGGCGCCGGCCGAGAAAAAATCGCTGTTTAGTCGCTTACGCCAAAGTTTATCGCGTACCCGAGCAAATCTGGGCAGTGGTTTTGTCAGTCTGTTTAAAGGCAAAACCATAGACGATGAGCTCTACGAAGATCTTGAAACCCAGCTGCTGGTGGCAGATGTAGGTATGAATACCACATCCACTATTATCAATAAGCTAACCGACAGCGCGAAACGGTCGCAGTTAAAAGATGCCGAGGCTTTACTGGATATCTTAAAAGAACAAATGCGCTCTATGCTTAAAGGGGTTGAACAGCCGCTAAATACGGTGATTAACAATCATGATAGTAGCAAAGGCCCCTTTGTCATTTTAATGGTAGGGGTGAATGGAGTGGGTAAAACTACCACTATCGGGAAGCTGGCTAAGCAGTTCCAGCAAGACGGCAAAAAAGTAATGCTGGCCGCCGGCGACACGTTCCGCGCAGCAGCAGTAGAGCAATTACAGGTATGGGGAGAGCGCAACAGTATTCCGGTTATCTCCCAGCCCACTGGCTCTGACAGTGCTTCGGTGTTGTACGATGCGTTGCAATCTGCGCAGTCGCGCAAAGTGGATGTATTGATAGCCGATACCGCAGGGCGTTTGCAAAATAAAAATAACCTGATGGAAGAGCTCAAAAAAGTGGTCCGGGTAATGAAAAAGATTAACCCCGATGCGCCCCACGAAGTAATGCTGACATTGGACGCCGGTACAGGCCAAAACGCGGTAAGCCAGGCGAAACTGTTTAATGAAGCAGTCAACCTTACCGGAATCACTTTGACTAAGCTTGATGGTACGGCTAAAGGCGGGGTAATTTTCTCGATTGCTGATCAGTTTGGTATCCCTATTCGCTACATTGGGGTGGGCGAAGGCATTGATGACCTGCGAACCTTTAACGGGGACGAGTTTATCGATGCCCTGTTTAGTGAAGCAGAAGGCCGCTCGTAAGGTACTGGTAGCAAAGCATTCAAGCAGGGTAGAAACGTTATGATTAAATTTGAGCAGGTAAGCAAAACCTACCCTGGCGGCCAGCGAGCGCTGAGCAAGGTTAACTTTCATATCGCCCCGGGTGAAATGGCTTTTTTAACCGGCCATTCGGGGGCAGGTAAAAGTACCATACTAAAACTTATCAGCATTATGGAACGGCCCACAGTGGGACGGGTGATGATCAACGGCCATGATCTCAATACCATTAAGCGCCGGCAAATTGCCTATATTCGACGTGATATCGGAATGATTTTTCAAAGCCACCAGTTGTTGATGGATAAGTCGGTGTTCGACAATGTGGCTTTGCCGCTGGTTATTGAAGGGTTCACCCACAAAGAAACCTCGCGCCGAGTACATGCAGCGCTGGATATGGTCGGGTTAAGCGACAAAGCCCGCGATTTGCCCATTATGCTATCTGGCGGGGAACAACAACGCGTAGGGATTGCGCGGGCGGTAGTCAATAAGCCCCCCTTACTATTGGCTGATGAGCCTACCGGCAACCTGGATCCCAAGCTATCAATGGAAATTGTACGCTTATTCGAAGACTTTAATCAGGCCGGCGTGTCGGTATTGATTGCTACCCATGATCTCGGCTTAATTGCGCGTATGAAATACCGCACATTGACCCTTAAAGGTGGCCAGATGATAACCGATGGGCTTAATGAAGATGGGCAGGAGGCGACATCATGAGCCTGTTATTTAAAGGCCGTCCCCAGGGGGCCAGCGACAGCCGTGTTGGCTTTTTCCAGATAATCAGCATGATCCTGGTGTCTCATGTGCGTCAAGCGCTAGGTAGCCTGGGCGAATTGTGGCGCCAGCCGGCGGCTTCCCTGATGACTATCGGGGTTTTAGGATTAAGTATAACCTTGCCAAGTACCCTCTATATCCTGGTTAAAAATACCGAAAAAATCAGCGCAGGCTGGGAGCAAGCCTCGGAAATTTCGCTATTTCTTAAAGCTGAAACCAATGCAGGTAGCGCACAACAATTGATTACCCGCATCAAAACCTGGCCTGAGGTCGACAGTGTGACTTATATTCCGGCCGATGAAGCGCTAAAAGAGTTCCAGCAGCTTTCCGGGTTAGGCGACGCAATGGCGTATCTGGAGGCCAATCCATTGCCAGATGTGGTATTAGTGACGCCGGGTGAAAAGTTCGTCTCGCCGCAGGCCGCCGGCCAGTTGTTAGAAAAGTTAACGCAGCAGCGCGAAGTGGATGTGGGTAAGTTAGATATTGAGTGGTTAGAAAGGCTCTATGCGGTGCTGAATATTGCCCGGGAACTGGTCACTCTTATCGGCGGCTTATTGTTTATCTCAGTGGTATTGATTATCGGCAATACGATTCGTTTAAATATTCTTAATAAGCGTGATGAGATTTTGGTAATGAAACTGGTGGGGGCGACCGATGCCTTTATTCATCGGCCTTTTTTATACACCGGCTTTTGGTACGGTTTACTGGGTGGGCTGATTGCCTGGTTCGCCGTCATTATTATTTTATGGTGGATGGACAGCAGTATTCAGGCCTTTGGCAGTCTTTACCAAAAAGAATTTAATATTACCGGCCTCACTGGCAGTGCGTTGTTAACGATGTTAGGGCTATCAGTTGTATTGGGGTTACTTGGCTCAATAATATCGGTGCAACGACACGTTCGCGAAATTGAGCCCAAGTAGTTCACGCTATCGGTGGTCCGTTAGCCTGTATCAGTAAGCCCGTGGCAATCGGCCGGTGCTTATAAGCCCTGGCTCTGTAAGGGAGTAGGGCTGGCCTGTACGAAGGGCACGGCTAGCCGCGCCGTATAAAAGGCTATAGGGCCGCCCAGGGGTACCTTGGGCGTTAGAGTAGGCAGCACTATGTACACCCCGCTAACCCCGCATGGGTATGACAAGGTCGAAGCAGTGCTGTAGTAGGCTGTTAATTGCTGGTATTAGAGCGTGGAAAGTAGGACGAGATAGTACTGCGGACACTATTGCCCCAGATAATCGCTTGGTTATACAAACCATGCAGCTGCTTTTGATCAATATCCAGCGCTTTTGATTGTTTCACTACATTGAGCCATAGAGCGCTTTCAAAGGCACGTACCAGCACCATATAGTGGTTAAATTCATTAGATTTACCCAGCAGCGCGTCGATAACCTCATCAACCAGCGGCAGTTGCTTCAGAATCCCCGGCATATCCTGGTCCAGCAACGCATCAAGCAGCGAAAATAAACCAACCAAAAAGCCGACCGGCGGATTCATCTGCTGTTTACGGTGTTGCGCTAACAGATCAAAAAACTTAGCTCTGACCAGTGACATGTGAATAATTTCTAGCGGCTTTTCATCGCCCAAGTGAGTCAACGACAACAGGGCTATAAACTTCTTAATTTCTACTTCACCCATATAATTGAGGGCATGTTTCAGTGAAGTGATTTTATGGCGCTTGTTAACGGTGGGGTTATTAATAAAGCGCAATAGCAGATAACTAAGGGCCGCATCCCGTTCAATAATCTGATTGATGCGGTTTAAATCAAATTTTTCTGAGGAACTTTCGCCCATCAGCTCTACCAGATTCATTTTTGAAGCGGGAAGCTTTCTGGCGATACGCGCTTCTGGTAGGGAGAAAAAGTACCCCTGAAACAGATCGAAGCCAAGTTCGCGACACTCGGTAAATGCCTCATGCGTTTCAACATTTTCAGCAATAAGCTTAACGTCCGCATCAATGTATTGTGGTAACCGTTTAGCCACATGCTCGGCGCGGATTTTACCCACATCAACCTTGACGATATCCAGCAAGGGCAGAATGTCTGACTGACCGCTAAGCATCATAGGGTCGTCGAGGGCAATTTTATAGCCCAACTGTTTTATGTGTTCGCACGCCTGGATCAGGCCCTGAGTCTGGCCGGGGTTTTCAGATAGCTCTACCACGACCCGATCCGGGTCAAGCGAGGTGGGAAAGCGTGAAATCAACGTCTCGGCACTAAAGTTTATAAAAGACATTTTGTGCGAGCTGATATCATCCAGTCCTAACGGGTTAAACCGCTCGGTGATAAGGGCGGCTTTATCAGAAGCTGGCTCAGGATAGGTACCGCCTTTGCCGTCGCGAAACAACAGCTCGTAAGCAAATACATCTTTCTCACCGTCCAATATTGGCTGACGTGCTATAAACGCAAACATACCGATAATTCTTCCTGGTGTTCAGCCATATCACTGAGCACATTTTCAACATGATTTATTCACTTTACCGTACAGTGTGTTTGCGATCCAGCGATAAACCAATGATAGGCCCCGTAAAAACAAAGCGCTGAAGCATACGGTGGGGGCGGCGAAATTCACATGCACACCATTATACTTACAGTTTATCGGCGAACGTTATAATGACGAACGCTGTTTGTCATAGCCTGTATTGGCCGAGCTGGCAGGAAGTATAAGTTGTGGGATGCGCAAGCCGCGCAATAAGCCGGTACAGAGCAAAGTGATTTCACCAGCGTAAGCAAATTGCGGCAGGCTTGAAACGATAAGCCCAGGTTAGTTGATATAACGAAGGCGACAGGGGCCGAACCGACACGAGTTGCCGAGAGTTATTACCAAGAGTGCCGTGGCAGTCAGGTGGAGCTGGGTAAAAGAAGGCTTCCAGCCAGTGGCTTACGAAGCCACCACAGATGCCACCACGCGCCATGGAGGGCGGTAATAAATGTATGCTGCTTATCGCGATGTGGGAAGTCACCAGGGCAGACCGCGCAAAATTTTCACGCCAGCGGCCGGCTAATGCAATAAGACGAAAAATAGCTACACATAGGCATGAAAATACTCTGTTACTTTTGTTTTGCGCCCGCTGTATCCTTCCAAAAACCAATCAAATCATCTTTAGCACTAGCCAAATGGCACCAGATCAGCGGGGCTATAAAGTCGGCCCGGAAGCGCCAGGTTAATAAAAAATATTCAAAGGTTTCAGCGCCTTTGCCATATAACGAACAGTCATGGACAATATTTTTTAGCCGTCTTCTGGCTATGTATTACAGCGCAGTCAGGCGATAACTGAATATACGGAACAACAGTATATAAAGAGGTTGGATGCTCGGTACGGGGGCGAAGTCAGCGATTATTCTGCTGGCCTCAGGAAGGGCACGAATTAAATTTAATAAAATAGTTAAGCCGGTTTTGTCGATGGGTTCCACTAGCGGAGTTACTAGGTTTACCGAAAGCACTGCGCGACTAAGCGCATCTTGGTAAGTGACTGTAATACAACCAGTGTATGTATGTCGCTAAGCGGGATATTGCTATACATAACAGTTTATGCGAATGGAAAAGCCAGCCCTACAACAACAGGATTGTTTTAGCGATTGGCGCAATCGTGTTTATTGTCATCGGGCTTTAACAATATACTGGTATATTACTTGCTGCATCAATAATGCACAGTAAGATTGTAGATCTGTATCGTTCGGTTTTCGATTTTATCATCTGACAGGATGAATAAAACGCAGGACTAACAGCTGCCACTTTTTTGAAATTAGATCTACACTGCATTGACACGGTTAATTGAAATAGTCGTTTACCGGGAACTTTTTTTGATATTCTCGGGTCTTGAATATTGTCATTTTGACTATATGACCGTACATTGCAAAATATAGCGGATGCGAGGATTCGCAAAGTGGCGCTGAAATTGGTACAATAGCGTGCTTAACAAACCGAGGTGATTATGAGCAAAACAATGCAATCAATGGCCCTTTCCGTTCCCCACAATGGCAACATTGAAGGTTATATTCAGGCTGTTAGCTCGATAGATATGCTAACTGCTGAAGAGGAACGAGCATTGGCGTTGAAATTACGTGAAGATGAAGATCTTGAATCAGCCAGAAAGCTGGTGATGTCTCATCTACGCTTTGTAGTGCATATTGCTAAGTCATATTCAGGTTATGGTTTGCCCCAAGCTGACTTAATTCAGGAAGGCAACATTGGCCTGATGAAAGCCGTTAAACGCTTTGACCCGTCAGTGGGTGTTCGTTTGGTATCTTTTGCAGTACATTGGATTAAAGCTGAAATTCACGAGTTTGTGCTTAAAAACTGGCGCATCGTGAAAGTGGCGACCACTAAGGCGCAGCGCAAGTTGTTCTTTAACCTGCGTAAAGCAAAAAAACGTCTTGGCTGGTTCACGCATGATGAAGTGCAAAAAGTAGCGCAGGAATTAGGGGTTAGTACTAAAGAAGTACTGCAGATGGAAGCGCGCATGAGTAGTCAGGATCAGGCATTTGACCTGAGCGCTGATGATGACGAGAGCGGCAGCTTTGCACCCGTACAGTTTTTAGAAGATAAAACCGCGGATGTCGAAACCGACGTTATTAATCAGGATTGGGATTCCAATGCTACCCGCCGGTTACATTCAGCAATTAAAACGCTGGATGCGCGTAGTCAGGACATTATTGAAACCCGCTGGTTAGCTGACAATAAAATAACGCTGCAAGATTTGGCTGATAAGTATCAGGTTTCTGCTGAGCGTGTGCGTCAGATTGAGAAGAACGCGATGAAGAAGTTACAGGCTGCAATGGTAGTCTAGCCTTGACGCAGCGACATAAAAAACGCAGTGATATAAAAATCGAATACAAAAAGCGCCTTACCGGCGCTTTTTTTGTGTCTGATTTTAGTCGATTAGTGAGAGGTTGGGGTTGTTGCCAGGGGCTAGAGGGATAAATGCACGTACGAGCCAGTAATAACTAACACACTATTAACGCTGCCTGGAGGAAAGAAGTATCCTTCATTTCCCTTTAACGGGTTACTTTGCAGCTTTCGCCACCGGCCGGACAACGGCCTGAGACGGATAATTTATTACGCAGGGCCACTCGCCAGTGCCTTAAGCGTTAATAGTAGATGATACGTTTGCAGGGCAGGGGCATTAGCAAGCTGTGCTAACCGCGTGCCACCCCAAGTTGCAACGAGGCTATTTATTTGTGAAGCCCCGCACCAAAGGCAGGCTTTACACAATGATGCTAAAGCCAGGGTGTTCGGTCTGAGTGAAGGCGATTTATGCCGGAAAGGTGCTGTATATGAATAACCGAGACGCACGTATGGTTAGGTTCGAATGCGTACAACGCCCAGGTACATTCTCGCCGTAAATTCAGCAGCGTAAGTGCGCCTACGCTGCGTCACGCCAGCGAAAGGCAGTAACACCAACTTAATCGCCCGGCGGTGTTGTGACTCTATCGGGTTGGAACCACCCAGCCAATGAAGCGGGCAGCACCACCAGGCGCCGGCCATACACGTTATGCACCTTCATCTACCGGCGAGCCGGCTGGCAGTACCCAATACACCCCTTTAAACTCCGCTACAGGCGATTCATCATCCAGAATATCGACTTGTAAGGTAAAGCGGCTTTTTTTGTTTTTTTCCACTAACGTAAATTTACCGCTTAACGATTCAATATTACAAATCGCCCGAGGCTTCATGGTAACCGGTTTGTGATAATGAATATTACCGTCGCCCAATACAATATCGCCGCTTAATTGACGCTCTTTAAGCTGCAGATAAATCAGTCCCCAGCCGGTGAGCGTAGCCAGTGAAAATATACTGCCAGCAAACATAGTGCCGTGCACATTAATGTTTTTATTCAGCGAGGCCCGGGTTTCCAGTGTTTTGCCTGAATACTGGTGTAACTTTATACCCATGTGTTCAGTAATGGGGATCGTATCTGTCCAGGTATCCTGCAATTCCTTGCACCACTTAGGGTGTAAAATCAACGAGCTCAAATCAGTAAGCTTCTTAACCATTTGCTGCCGTTTCAACATGCCTAATTCGTTAGGCGCTTCACGTTCCACGGCAAAGCCGCATGAAGAGAAAAAATCGATAGACGTTTCGCGGCTATTGGTGACCGCACGGATAGCCCCCAGCTCACGAGCTACATTCTCCAGCGCGCCAAGTATCATCTGCCCCAGCCCGCGACGATGATAATTAGCATGTACGGCAATATGCCGAATTTGCGCTTCTTCTGCGGTATTCATATGTACTCGGCCACAGGCGACGATCTCACCTGCACCATTAACCAGCATCCGGTGTTCAGCAACCTGTTCGTATTCGTCTTTTTCTGAGCCAGGAGGGAAATTCCAGGGTTGTCGCAGGTAAGTCCAGCGAAAAGTAAAATACGCTTCCAGCTGTTCTTCTGTCTTTGGTGTAACGACTCTAAACACGTGTACCCCGATTGTTATACTAATGCAGACCTATTTAACCTTAAGGTAAGGGCGCTAACAAGCTTTTTGAAATAGGCTGAACTTACAGAGTGAATTGAAAAGTTACCGGGCCATCATTTACCAGACTAACCTGCATATCAGCGCCAAACTCGCCAGTGGCAAAAGGCAGGTTGGCGGCCTGTAGTGCATCGATGGTCGCTTCATACACAGCCTTGCCATGGGCCGGACTCGCACCGCGGGAAAAACCCGGCCGGTTGCCCTTTTGTGTATCCGCCACCAATGTAAACTGCGACACCAGCAGAATCTGGCCTTCAACCTGGCCAAGGTTCAGGTTCATTTTGCCATCTTCATCACTAAATAAACGGTAATTCGCTAATTTCTTCACCAGTTTGTCAACCTGTAGCTGACTATCGTTCTGCTCTACGCCTAGTAACACCAGCATACCTTTGTTGATGGCGGCGATATCTTTACCGTCCACAGCTACACTGGCGCTGCTCACCCGCTGAATAAGTGCAATCATGATGTTTCTCCCACGTATCTGGACATATCCCGGGTGGCCCGACACAACTTAAGCGCTACGCCGATCTCGCTGGTGGTATGGCCAGCGTCCGCCACAATAAACAGGTTACTGGCCTGCCACGCTTTATGGAGTTGCCAGGCGGCCCGGGCTTTACAGATCACATCATACCTTCCATGCACAATGGTGCCAGGCAAATGACTGATTTTATGGATGTTATCTAAAATATAATTTTCGGCTAAAAAGCAATCATTCAGCAGATAATGGCATTCAAGTTTGGCCAGGCAGGTCACCAGCGGCAGCGGGTAGTGGGTGGTGAAGTCGCCGGTGCCAGGGGGCAGGGATAATCGGGATAAGCGTTCTTCCCATACATACCAGCGTTTGAGCGCAGATAGCCGTTGTGCCTCGTTAGGTAAATCAAACTGCTGCTGATACCACTGGCAAATACGAGCTGGCGTTACCGGCGCCGCGATACCGGCTACAAACTGTTCATAATATTCCGGGAATAATTGGGCGCCCCCCCCATCGGGCCCTAAGAACCAGTCACGGTCTTCCTGACGGGCCAGAAATACCCCCCGTAGAATAAGGCCCAATACGGTCTGTGGGGCTTCAATTGCACTTAACAGGGCCAGGGTCGCGCCCCAGGACCCGCCAAACAGTATCCAGCGTTCAATACCTAAATGGCGGCGTAAAGCAGTGATATCCGAAAGCGTGTCCTGGGTGGTATTATTCGTGGTACTGCCGAACGGTTTCGAGCGCCCACAGCCGCGCTGTTCAAAGGCGATGATACGGTAGCGGTTACCATCAAAAAAGCGCCGGTAGTCCGGCGACAGTCCTGCTCCCGGGCCGCCATGAATGTATAAAACCGGAATTCCTTCAGGATTACCGCTTAATTCGTAATACAGCGCTATATCATCCTGGGTTTGCAGGTATCCGCTGGCATAACATCCAATGTCTGGATAAAGTCGTTTCATTTTATTTCAGCGCGTTGTTTAGCCGAAGCTTATGGTTTAGCTTAATAGGTCGTTTCCTGCTTTTGTCGAGTTGTTTGAAGTAGCAGGTTCGGGTAATACTTTAAAACTACTAAAACACATTTTAAGTAAATATTCGAGGATGTAAGTATGTCAGGTCAAGGTTCAGGTGGAAATGTGATTGCGGCGCTGTGTAATTTTTTTATTCCCGGGTTGGGCCATTTGGTCCAGGGAAGGGTACTTAAAGCGATAATGTTCTTTTTGGTGATCACCGCCTGTTACGCGCTGGCGGCCACAGTTATTTTCATTTTTCTGTGGCCGGTGGGCGCTATTTTCCACCTGTGGGCGATCATTGATGCAGCAACCTATAAAGGAGCTAACTAAAACTATGACACTAAAATCCTTACTACTTGGGGCTACGTTAACCACGGGCTTGATGTTATCAGGCTGCCAGTCAGCGTACTATTCAGCTTGGGAAAAGCTGGGTGTAGAAAAACGCGACATCATGGTCGACCGGGTAGAAAATGCGAAAGAGTCGCAGGAAGAAGCGCAAGAGCAATTTAGCTCAGCGCTAGAAGAATTCAGTGCCTTGATGAATTTTGATGGCGGTGAACTAGAAGATGTATACAACGATTTAAATGACGAATACCAGGCCAGTAAGTCTGCGGCTGAGAAAGTATCATCGCGTATCAATAATGTTGAAAGCGTGGCTGATGCACTGTTTGATGAATGGGAAGATGAACTAGAAAGCTATCAAAGCGCGTCACTGCGTCGGGAAAGTGAAGCCAAGTTACGTGAAACCCGCACCCGTTATGACAGCATGCTTACCGCGATGCGTCGGGCTGAAGACAAAATGGAACCAGTACTGCAAGCACTGGAAGATAACGTTTTGTATTTAAAACATAACCTGAATGCCAGTGCGATTGGCGCGTTGCAAGGCGAGCTATCGCAAATGCAGGGCGATATCAGCTCATTGATTGAAGACATGAATTCAGCCATCTCTGAATCAGATGCGTTTATTAAATCAATGAAATAACACCGCCGGGTGTCTTCTGTGCTCTATCCTCGCAGGCCTCGCGTCTGGTTAATCCAGCGGGAGGTCTCTTGGTTCCTGAGCCGCCTTTTTCGCCTCAAAGGTATCGGTCAGACTACAGGTAAATTCCGCTCCCAGTAACACCACAATCCACGATAAATACACCCATAAAAACAATATCGGCAAGACCGATAGCGCCCCGTAAATAACCTGATAAGCGGCTAAATCAGTCACATAAAAAGCAAAGCCTTTTTTGGTTATCTCGAAACAAATGGTAGCGACTATGGCCCCTGGAACCGCGTAGCGTGCTTTTACCTGGCGATTAGGTACCAACATATACAAGATGATAAACGTCAGCATGGTGGCGATGCTAGGCACCAGCTTTAGCATTAATGTACCAAGCCCCGGAGTATATTCTTCGGCGAAGGCTGCAATACCGGTTAAATAGGAACTAACGACCACGCTGGTGCCAATAAGCATCGGGCCTAATGTAATCACCATCCAGTAAATAGCGAACGTATAGATGATGGGGCGATCGCTAGGTGTTTTCCAAATACGGTTCAGGGTTTTATCAACATTGGATATGAGCAGTAGGGCCACCACCAATAGTGACAAAATACCAATCGCGCCCATTTCCGACGCATTGCTGACAAAATCGGTCATGTACTGGTGTACGACATCGCTGGCAGTAGGCACAAAATTAGAAAACACAAACTGTTCAAGCTTACTACGGACCGATTTAAAGGCGGGGAATGCACTCATCACGGTAAAGGTCACCATAATGAAAGGCACTAAAGACAGCAGCGTAACGTAAGCCAGGTGGCCCGCCGAAATAGTAATTTTGTCGCCTTTGCAGCGGCTGACAAACACTTGTGTGAAAGCTTTAAAATGCGGATAGGCAATATGCCACAATTCTGTTGGGGTTCGCTTGCCCACAACTTACTCCTTACACCTGAAATCTGGCTTCAGTGTAGCGTGAGTTACCCGCGGCATACAGTGTTAATCACTGATAGTGCGTCCTTTTTATGCTGGCAGGACACCGCCCGCGGCTGATGGTTAGCGGTATAAACAGGGCCCGTAGTGCCCTGGGTTAGCAAACGGGGGCGCTTAACCGTTACCGCGTACGCCAAGCATGTGACAAATAGCATAACTAAGCTCACTACGGTTAAGCGTATAGAAGTGAAAATGTTTTACGCCTTCTTTAGCCAGTACCTTAACCTGTTCCATGGCAATGCTGGCACCCAGTAGATTACGGGTGGTCTGATCGTCTTTATCCAGCCCATCAAACATTTTGTGCATCCAGCCTGGTACATGCACATTAGTGAAGCCGGCAAATTTCAGCAGGGTTTGGTAGTTAGTGA
This sequence comes from Salinimonas sediminis, assembly GCF_003429285.1. Classification (NCBI taxonomy): domain Bacteria; kingdom Pseudomonadati; phylum Pseudomonadota; class Gammaproteobacteria; order Alteromonadales; family Alteromonadaceae; genus Salinimonas; species Salinimonas sediminis. The sequence continues at coordinate 3,917,431 of NZ_CP031769.1, read as the reverse complement.
CCGGTAAAATGCCCGGCACCAGATCAATATCAATACCCGCCGCCGCCGTGCGATCACGAAAGCGTAAAAATGTACTGGTATCAAAGAAAAACTGGCTGATGGCTTCTGATGCACCGGCTTCAGCCTTGCGCTTGAGATTGAGTAAATCCGACTGGGCGTTTGCCGCCTCCGGATGCTTTTCCGGGTAGGCCGCGACCGAAATATCAAAGTCAGCCACATCTTTTAATAACGCTACCAGGTCAGAGGCATACATATCGGTTTTATCTACCCCGGCTGGAAGATCCCCGCGTAGCGCTACAATACGGCGTATTCCTGAGTTCCAGTAATCCTCCGCAATTTGTTGCAACTCTGCTTTACTGGCATCTACACACGTCAGATGCGGCGCCGCGGCAATACCAGTCTGCTGATTAATGCGTTTAACCACATCATGAGTCCGATCTCGCTCGCCGCTGTTGGCTCCGTAGGTCACCGACATGTAAGAAGGTTTTAGCGGCGCAAGGCGCTCTACAGATTTCCACAGCGTCTGTTCCATTTTCTCCGAGTTGGGCGGAAAAAATTCAAAAGACACGTCAATATCACGTAGTTCAGATAAAGACTGATTAAGGGCATCAATGCCCTGGGCGTAGGAAACCATGAAAATACTCATATATATGGACGTTTAGACGTCTAAACTAAATAATATATGTCTAGACGTCAAGCGGTTTACACTGCTCAATTGACCTTTTCTGCACATTGTTTAGAATTTCAGCCCATAACATAATAAAGAGTAGTCTGAGAGCTCCTAATGGCAAAATGGAACGGAAAGTATATTCACCCCTACGCGGAACATGGGAAAAAGAGCGAGCAGGTTAAAAAAGTAACGGTTTCAATACCGATTAATGTGCTTAAAGAATTAACTGATGAGCGCACCCGTAGGCAAATTAACAATTTACGCCACGCGACTAATTCAGAATTATTGTGCGAAGCCTTTTTGCATGCGTTTACCGGGCAACCTTTGCCCAACGATGATGATTTGCGCAAAGATAACCCCAACCGGGTTCCGGCTGAGGCACGACGAATGATGGAAGAAATGGGTATCGACCCGACCAGCGAAAATGACGCCTGATAACCACTAAAAAGGCCCGGATAGGGCCTTTTTTAATAGTCGGTGAAATTTGTTCCTGGTAAATTTATTCCTGGTAATGGGAGGGCAGTTCAGTTAGCCGTGACACTCCCGAGGCAATGGCTGCTTTGGCTACTGCCGTCGCAATACGCGAGCACAACCGCGGATCCATTGGTTTCGGAATAATATAGTCTTTACCAAAGGTTAACGCGGCACAATTACTGGCTTTTAAAACTTCATCTGGCACAGGCTCTTTGGTAATCCCTCGAATTGCTTCAACCGCCGCTACCTTCATTTCATCATTAATGGCACTGGCGCGCACGTCCAGAGCCCCACGAAAGATAAAGGGAAAACACAGTACGTTATTAACCTGGTTAGGGTAATCAGAGCGCCCCGTGGCCATAATCAGGTCGCTACGAACCTCAAGTGCCAGCTCGGGTTTAATTTCCGGGTCAGGGTTGGAACAAGCAAAAACCACCGGGTTGGGCGCCATCAAGGCCAGTGCTTCCGGCGGTAACAAATCAGGGCCAGAGACCCCAACAAAAATGTCGGCCCCTTCCATCACATCTTCCAGCGTGCGCTTATCGGTATTATTGGCAAACAATTTTTTATGTTCGGTCAGGTCGTCACGCCGAGTGTGAATCACGCCTTTGCGATCCAGCATATAAATACGCTCACGCTGAGCGCCGCATTTTATCAATAGCTCCATACAGGCTACCGCGGCGGCCCCGGCACCCAGACATACAATAGTTGACTCTTCAATGTCTTTGCCCTGAATCTCCAACGCGTTGAGCATACCGGCGGCGGTCACAATAGCTGTACCGTGCTGATCGTCATGGAACACGGGAATTTTGCAGCGCTTAATCAGCTCCTGTTCTATCTCAAAGCATTCAGGCGCTTTGATATCTTCCAGGTTAATGCCCCCGAACGTATCCGCAATATTGGCCACCGTATTGATAAATTCTTCGGTGGTACGGTGTTTCACTTCTATATCGATAGCATCCAGGCCAGCGAAGCGTTTAAACAATAAGGCTTTACCTTCCATCACCGGTTTTGATGCCAGTGGTCCTAAATTTCCCAGCCCGAGGATAGCCGTACCATTACTGATAACCGCGACGGTATTGCCTTTGCCTGTATACAAATACGCATTTTCAGGGTCGTTCGCGATTTCGCGCACTGGCTCGGCGACGCCAGGACTATAGGCCAAGGCCAGGTCGTCTACGGTTTCGGCGGGTTTTGAAAGCTCTATTCTGATTTTTCCCGGCGTAGGTTTAGCATGATAATCGAGCGCACGTTGTCTGAAATCTGACATTTCGTGTATGTCCTTTTCTTGGTAGGGAGTTGTACCGCAGACAGTCCTGCCCGGTCTGTCCATACATCTGTCGTACAGGTACATTGCCTGTCTTGGTCTTAATTGCCATCTTTTCCACCACTGTAGCACAGCCGTATTGACCGAACATATCAGATGACGTGGTGCTTACCAATCTAGATGATCTTGCCGCAGCAGACCATTGGCAGGGGCGAATAATCTCTATTCATTTTACTTATAGAATAGAACCAACCGGGGATTTTGAGAAAACAGAGAGGGTGGCGAAAGATAACCAGGGACAGGGGCAGGGACTAAGTGACCCTGCGGCGATGAGGGGGAAACGCCATAAAATGCTGTAATACTTAGCGCACAGGGCGCATAAAAAAAGCGCCAGAAAGGCGCTTTTTTTTGTTTCTGTGGTCAGGCTTACTTTTTGCCCAGCGCACCGAAACGTTTTTTGAAGCGATCAACACGACCACCAGTATCAACGTTACGCTGCTTACCAGTGTAGAAAGGGTGACAGTTTGAACATACGTCCAAGTTCAGGTCCTTACCTACAGTAGAGCGAACTTTGATTTCATTACCACAAGAACAGGTTGCAGTAATTTCTGAATAGTTAGGATGGATATCTTGTTTCATGGGTTACCTCATAATAAGGCCGTATCGCTATTCAGCCCGCAGCTAAACACCATACGTTACTTAAATAATAACAAAGTCAAACCTGACCTTGCCGTAAAGAGCCGCGCATATTAATGTATGCCGCAACAGTATTCAAGTAGCAGGCAGAAATAATTGTGCAAAAAGCGACCATTGGCAGCCTGCCCGGTATAGTTTATCTCTGCGTATTATGACAAGTGTCTATATTGATGTGGCCGTGCCCGTGCCGCTGCGTCAAACATTTACCTATACACACGACTCGCCGTTGCCTGCCGGGGTAAGAGTAAGTGTACCGTTTGGCAATCGCAAACTGATAGGCGTGGTGGTAGGCATGTTGACCGAGGTCGCCGACACCAGCCGGTTAAAAGCGGTAGCCGCGGTATTGGATGAGCAGCCGGTGCTGGATGCTACCCAATTATCCCTTAGCCGCTGGTTATGGCAGTATTATCACCATGCGCCTGGTGAGGTAATGCATACCGTATTACCGGTTAAATTACGCAAAGGTGATAGCGCTACACCAGCCCCGCAAACCTGGTACCGGGTCACGGCTACCGGGGCCGCCACCGCAGCCGATACGTTGTCCAGAGCCCCGCGCCAGGCTGCCTGTTTACAAATGCTGCAAGCCGAACCTGCCAGCCAGGCTAGTATAAAAGCGCAATTTTCAATGGCGGTAATTAAGGCGTTGAGCGAACGCGCGTTGATTGAAGCGTATGAAGCCGCGGCCCCCGTCAATGACAATGCCTGGCTGAGCCAATTTAAGGTAGGCGAGAAGCCGCGGCCGGATTCCCAGCAGGCAGTAGCAATTGCTGCTATTCACCAGCAAGCTGGAAAATTTGCGCCATTCTTGCTTGAAGGAGTAACGGGTAGCGGAAAAACCGAAGTTTATCTACAGGCTATTGAAGATGTGCTGGCGGCGGGGCAACAGGTTCTCATATTGGTGCCAGAAATAGGGCTGACGCCCCAGACCGTGGCCCGCTTCACCCGCCGTTTTGGGATCGAGGTAGCCGTGCTACATTCTCAAATAACCGATGCCGCGCGTCTCCAGGTATGGCATCAAGCCCGACATGGCGAAATCGGCATTGTTATTGGTACCCGCTCGGCCATTTTTACGCCGCTCAAGCGGCCGGGGATGATTATTGTAGATGAAGAACATGATGAGTCCTTCAAACAGCAGGATGGACTGCGCTACCACGCCCGCGATTTAGCAGTAATGCGCGCCAGTACGGAACACATACCGTTAGTATTAGGCAGTGCGACCCCCTCGTTGGAGACCTTAAACAATGCGCTAAGCCAGCGTTACCAACATTTACAATTGACCCAGCGGGCGGCTGGCGCGGTGGCCACTATGCAACACTTGCTGGATGTCCGGGACCAACCTATGCGGTTTGGCTTGGCAGAAGGGACATTAACCCTGATGCGCCAGCACTTAAGCCAGGGTAATCAGGTTCTGGTATTTGTTAACCGGCGGGGCTACGCGCCAGCGCTGTTGTGCCATCACTGCGGGCATACTGAAACCTGTCGTCGGTGTGAACGGCCCTACACGGTCCATTGTGCCCAGCAACGGCTGCAATGCCATCATTGTGGTGCAACCCGGCCTATGCCCACGCGTTGTGAACAGTGCGCCAGCACTGAGCTGGTTACCGCGGGCATTGGTACAGAGCAGTTAGAACAAGGGCTGGCGCAATTGTTTCCAGCGTCTGCCCAGGTACGCATTGATAGCGATTCAATCCGCGGCAAAGACAAGTTACAAACCATCCTGGATGATATTAATAAGCAAGCGTTCCAGTTGCTTATTGGTACTCAAATCCTATCTAAAGGACACCATTTTCCACATGTAACACTGGTGGTCGTCGTCGATTGCGACGGCGCATTGTTTAGTGGTGATTACCGGGCTCCGGAAAAGCTCGCGCAGTTGGTGACCCAGTTAGCGGGCCGTGCCGGGCGTGCTTCAAAACCCGGTGAAATGTGGTTACAAACACACAACCCGCAACATCCGTTGCTTCAGGATCTGGTTAATAATGGGTATGCTCACTTCGCACGCCATGCATTGCTGGAACGGAAAATGGCTCAATTACCGCCATTTTGCGCGCAGGTAATTATTCGGGCAGAAGCGATGGAGGGTGATGTGGCGTGGCGGTTTTTAACCGACTCCCAGCAGCGACTGGCCCACCAGCATGTTACCTTGATTGGGCCGATGCCCAGCTTAATTGAGAAGCGGCAAGGGCGCTTCCGTTTTATGCTGGTATTACAATCATCGCGGCGTAAAGTACTGCACGAACATTTGCGCCTGAGTTTGCCAGTTATAACCGCCTTGCCCGATGCCGCAAAAGTAAGATGGTCAGTAGATGTCGATCCAACAGATTTTAGTTAGCGGCTTTATTCGGTTATGATAGCCGCGCCATTAAACGGCTAATTTACAGGCAGCATTTTGGTTCAGTTTTAGGTTACACTTGAGCCTGGATATGCGCAATTTGCTGCAATTGATTTAACAGAGGGATATGAGTGCCGCTTTATGGCTCAACGTGATTATGTTTCTCGCGGCCGTGGTTCCCAAGGTCCGAAGAAGAAAAACAATAAACAACCTGCCCGTCAGACCCGCCAAAAGAAATCTCCTGGCCCGGCTAAATCGACCCGGCTGGTGGCCGGTGTGGTGGCGTTTTTGGTGGTGGGATTTATCTGGTTTCTGTGGTCTATCAAAGACAATGCACAGGACAATATAGATGGACCAGTAGCCCCGCCGGTGTCAGTTAAAAAAGAAGATGCTTTACCTGAAATGCCGGAAGAGGAGTGGGAATACATAAAATCACTGCCGGGCTATGAGGTAGAGGTTGAGGTGGCTAAGCAGGAGAAATCCGACAAGCTCTATCTATTGCAGTGTGGTTCATTCAGAACCCGTTCTCAAGCAGAGGAAATGAAAGCGAAAATAGCCTTTCAGGGCCTTGAAGCACAGATTCGCGATAGCACCGGCACCAATGGTAACTGGTTCCGTGTCATTCTGGGGCCGCTGCAGACCAAGCGGGACGCCGAGCGAGCCAAGCATACCCTGCGAAAAATTAATATTACCACCTGTATTATCCTGACCTGGTCTCTATAACAGCTTGAATATTATCCCAGGATGCCACTGGCATCCTGGGATAATGGCCCCTGCATCCTGTTATCCGATACACCATAGCCACTTCGCGTGGCCTATCTTATCCTGCAGTATCTGCTTACCTCTTAAGATGCCAGCTGGTTACAGCTTAGCCGCCTGACAGGGAATGCAGTAGCTAAGCCTTGAAATTTATAGCGCTTCCCCCACTTAGTTATCATCAAGTTAAATCGCGTCGCCATACACAGATGGCAGGCACGCCCAACAATCGGGGAAAACAGTGACAACAATCGTATCAGTAAGACGAAACAATCAGGTAGTCATGGCCGGTGACGGTCAGGTATCACTGGGTAATACCGTCATGAAAGGTAATGCACGCAAAGTTCGTCGGCTTTATAACGACAAAGTGCTGGCCGGTTTTGCCGGTGGAACGGCAGATGCATTTACCCTGTTTGAACGCTTTGAATCCAAGCTGGAGGCCCATCAAGGCCATTTAACCCGGGCCGCTGTCGAGTTGGCCAAAGACTGGCGAACTGATCGCGCCCTGCGCAAGCTTGAAGCACTGTTAGCCGTGGCCGATGAAACTGCCTCTTTTATTATTACCGGCAACGGGGATGTGGTGCAGCCTGAACACGATCTTATCGCGATTGGTTCTGGTGGCCCTTATGCGCAGTCAGCGGCTACGGCATTACTAGATAACACCCAGTTATCAGCCAAAGAAATTGCTGAAAAAAGCCTGACCATTGCAGGCGATATCTGCGTATACACCAACCATAATCAGGCAGTTGAAGTACTCGACTACTAAGTTTACCGATTATCCAAGTATTGCTACCGGTGTGCCGCGGCAGGCCGGCCCTACGAAAGAAGGTTTTATACATGTCTGAAATGACACCCAGAGAAATAGTTCACGAATTGGACCGCCACATTATCGGCCAGCAAGACGCCAAACGCGCGGTATCTATAGCCTTGCGTAATCGGTGGCGCCGGATGCAATTACCCGAAGAATTGCGCCAGGAAGTTACCCCTAAAAATATTTTGATGATTGGTCCTACGGGCGTGGGCAAAACCGAAATTGCCCGGCGCCTGGCCAAGCTGGCTAACGCCCCCTTTATCAAGGTAGAAGCCACTAAATTTACCGAAGTGGGGTATGTTGGTAAGGAAGTCGAAACCATTATTCGGGATCTTGCTGATATTGCCGTAAAAATGACCAAAGAGCGTGAAATGACGAAAGTACGTTATCGCGCTGAGGAAGCAGCTGAAGATCGTATACTGGATGTCCTGCTACCGCCCCCGGAAGATGCCTGGGGAAAAAAAGAGGAAGTGGAAGATCGCGGTACCCGCCAGAACTTCCGTAAAAAACTGCGTCAGGGCGACCTGGACGATAAAGAAATAGAGATTGATATTGCGCAGTCGCAAATGGGCGTTGAAATCATGGCCCCGCCGGGCATGGAAGAAATGACCAACCAGCTACAGGGTATGTTTCAGAACCTGTCTGGCTCGCAAACGAAAAAGAAAAAAATGAAAATTAAGGATGCATTTAAAGCCTTAATTGAAGAAGAAGCCGCGCGTCTGGTGAACCAGGAAGACTTAAAAGAAAAAGCGATTGAGTCGGTGGAACAGCACGGCATTGTGTTTGTAGATGAAATCGACAAAATCTGTAAGCGTGAAGGCAACAATTCTGGCGATGTGTCGCGCGAAGGTGTGCAGCGAGATTTACTGCCTTTAGTGGAAGGCTCTACTGTGTCGACCAAGCATGGCATGGTACGTACTGACCATATCCTGTTTATCGCCTCGGGTGCGTTCCAGATGAGCAAGCCGTCAGATCTTATTCCTGAGCTACAAGGCCGTTTGCCGATCCGCGTAGAACTGTCGGCGCTGAAGGTAGAAGACTTTAAACGTATTCTGACCGAGCCAAATGCCTCGTTGTGTGAACAATATCGGGCATTGATGCAAACCGAAGGGGTTACTGTGGCATTCGATGAATCCGGTATTCAGCGTATTGCTGAAGCAGCCTGGCAGGTCAATGAACGGATTGAAAACATTGGCGCGCGGCGCTTGCACACTGTGCTGGAACGCTTAATGGAAGATATCTCGTTTGATGCATCTGAAAAAAGTGGTGAGTCGTTTACCATCAATGCTGATTATGTAAACGAACATTTGGATTCACTGGTAGACAACGAAGATCTGAGCCGGTTTATTCTATAAGCGCAAGCAGGTATCTGGCGGCTGTAACCAGTCAGCCAATATCTATTGCTTTACCAAAGCCGCTGCGTAACTGCAGCGGTTTTTTTATGTCACAAGCCCGGGGACGTAGCGCTGATTATCGGCCAAACTGCTTTGCCCGAGTAGTTATGACGCATATTCTAGCCTATCAGGGTTTCGGCCATTTTACTTGCCACTGCATACCCGGTTGCCTGTTCGAAATAGGTAAAGCGCGGGGCAGGGTTCGCTTCTAAAAAAACGTAGCGCCCTTGATCGTCCAGCCGCCAGTCAATCGCTCCCCATTGCATACCCAACTGATTAAACAATGCCAGCACGGTTTGTGTAAGCGCCTCGGGCAACTCGTGAGCAAAGGCTTGCGTGTTGGTATCCTGCCTGAAATCCACACACGCTGAGCGTAACTCTGCACTGATAACGGTGGTGTTTATCACATAAGAGCGGATATTAGTGCCTTCAATATACTCCTGCAGAGTCATCGGGCCGGTAACGGGCAAGCAAGTAGGTTGCTGCGCCTGGAGCTCGCGATGCCGGTATAGCTCGGTGAAAGCCCCACCGTGAACCGGTTTGATAATGGTTTGCTCGTGCTCAGCTAAAAACTGCTGCATGCGGGAGGGGTCATTACCAATGCAGGTCACTGGAATAGTCAGGCCATGTTGCACCGCCCGATACAATTGCTGGGGCTTACAGCGATGTGAGCGTATTGCTGCGATGCTGTTGTACCAGCGGATTGCCTGATAGGTTAATAACGTTTCAAGCAAGCTTTGCCACTCATGTGCACAGGTGGCGGTGTCTTTGCCGGCCAAGGCCGCACGCGGATAGTATTGGTCCCAGAAGGCGGCGTGTATCTCACTAAACGCGATAGTGGTGCGCGCAGTCGCCAGGATTCCGGTTCCTGTGACCGGGTCCCAGCTAATAGACACATCAACACCCAAACGGCTGGTATCTAAAACACAACAGCGTTGGTTACGCAGCGTAAGTTGATGCACCAGCGCCGCAATTTCCGGGGATGCAGGGTGGCCGATAAGCAATATGTATCCGTTCATGGTTAATGTCCTTATCACCAAACACGATAAAAAATGACAGGCCGGTGACCGCAGAGGCTTATACTGCCGCCACCGGTAGGCTAAACACGTAGACCTAGCCTTAAATGTTATTTCAACGCAGTACCGGGTCGGGCAAGCTGCCGCCATCTTCACCCAGCGCCAACGTAAAATAACGTACTGGTTTAACCGGCCGTGGCACGGCGGGCGATATGTCGGTCAGCGGCGCGCCGCTAAGGGTCCCTGCCGATACGCAGGCCAGGGCGGGCGGACTGAGCAGTTGCATAGACTTGAGGGGGGCTGTATTTACGTTTTCTTTATGTACTTTTTTCATAACTTACTTTCCTTGGTAAGGGATAAAAATCTGGCTGGTCATTCCGCCAGAGGGTGTTTAGGCCGCAGGTAAACTGTTATCTTCGGCCTGGTACAGATACCGGAAATAGCGGGCCATGAGAGCTGCCCTGTTGCGTATTTCCAGTTTTCGGTAGATATTTGCGCAGTGGAATTTAACTGTTCGTTCGCTAATAAACAGTTCACAGGCTATGGTTTTGTTCGGCAGCCCCTGCAATATCTTTTGTGCCACCTGCATCTCCCGTTTGGACAAACTGGACAGGCGCAGATGGGCGGGGCTAACTGGTTGAATGCTACTCATGATGTTCTCCTTGGAACGGGGTTGATGGCACAGGGGCTTGCTGAATCTCAGTGCGCGGAATAGGCGGTGGTACTGCATAAAGGGCACCGTTCTCCAACCGGTAAACACGATCGGCCATGGCGATAGTTTGCGGTCGGTGGGCCACAATAATGCGGGTAATTGACATTGCTTTAAGGTGCTGGTTGATTTTACTTTCGTTTGCTATATCAAGGTGGCTGCTAGCTTCATCTAAAAATAATAATCGGGGTTGGCGGTATAAAGCGCGGGCCAATAGTAGCCGCTGAAGCTGGCCGCCACTCAAAGCACTGCCCATATCGCCCACCAGGGTTTGATACTGCATAGGCATGGCGGCAATATCCTCACTTAAACAAGCCATATGAACGGCTTGCTGCACTACCGGCCAATCAGGTTTGTCGGCAAAACCGGTGAGGTTGTCTAATATCGTTCCGTTAAGACAACAGTCATCTTGCATAACCGCGGCGGTGACCTGCCTGAAACCGGCACTGCTATGCACGGTATATCCTTGATAGGTGACGTCCCCGGCATCCGGCTTAAGCATCCCCATCAAACATTTGAGTAAGGTGGTCTTGCCCGCCCCACTGGCGCCGACAATGGCCACGGTAGTGCCTGGGGGAATGGTCAGGTTGATTGCCTGAAACAAGGGGGCAGACAGCGGACTGAACCGATAGCTGAGGTTACAAACCTGCAACTCACCGGTACTGGTCTGGGTAAATCCCGCTTCATGATGCAAGGTTTCCTGGGGCGTAAAGACCAGATCTGCGAGCCGGTCCAGATGCACCCGTAATAGCTTAAGTTGGATAAGCTGGGTAATCAGGTTATCTGCTGCACTGGTAAACTGGCTTTTATAACTGATAAAGGCATATAGCATTCCTACACTAAATATATTGCCCATGACTGCCTGAGCGCCTAAATAAATAACCAGTAAATGCTGCACGCCAAAAAGTAATTGGTTAGCCGCCGACAGACTAATATCGGTTTTCCCTATGCGTATATCTGTATTAAGCACGTTAATCAGCAGGTTTTGCCACTGATTTTGCCGTAAAGCCTGATAGTTAAATTGCTTGACCGCCTGCACACAGCGTACGGTTTCTAAAAAATGGCCCTGCTCGGTTGCACTGTGATGCAGTCGTTCAGCACTGATGTTTTTCAATGGGTAGAAGGTTAACCAGCGTAGCAGTACATAAAGTAAGACACTGCATAACACTACGAGCGACAGCTGGGGAGAGTATAGCCACATGACAACCAACATAATGACCGTCATCAACCCATCAAGCAGTGCTGTTACCAAACCGGTGGTAAGCTGTTCGCGCACCTGCGCTAGCGAACCAAACCGCGAGATAATATCGCCTAAATGGCGACGACTAAAAAAATCGGCCGGCAGGTGCAGCAAATGATGAAACAGGTTAGCTGACATTTGACCTTGCAACCGGCTCGACAATGACAAAATTAACCATTTTCGCAACGCGCTGGTGGCGCATTCTACAAGGAGTAGAAGCGCAAAACCGAAGGCTAGTACGCTCAGTAAATTAGCTGAATGACGAACCAGAACGTCGTCTACCACCGTTTGCATGTAGTAAGGGCTGGCCAGAGCGAACAGTTGTAACAGTGCCGATAATCCGAACAAAAGGGATAAGCTACGCTTTAGTCCAGCTGCCTTATGCCAAAAATGCCGCAGCCGCAACACCGGTTGCGTGGCCGCTTCGGTATAGGGCCCAGTACAAGTCAGCTCCAGCGCGACCCCGGTAATATGGGCACTGGCTTCACGAAACGTTATAAACCGCTGGCCCTGTGCGGGGTCGTTAATATAAATGCCGTTACGGGCCACCCGGGTCAGCACTACAAAATGTTGCATATCCCAGTGTAATATCGCGGGCAGACTGAGCTGGGCCAGTTGTTCGGGCTCTAATTTCAATGCCCGTACAGTTAAGTTGATACGATTGGCTACGCTCATCAAATCTTTTAACGTCAAGCCGCGTTCCGATACCCCAAAGCGTTGTCGTAAAGCGGCCAGGTCTACTTTATTGCCGTAAAACTGGCTGATCATGCACAAACACGCCAAACCACATTCGGCTATTTCAGCCTGAAATATCTGGGGTACCCGTCTGGAAGAGGCTATCAGCCGTACCTGCCAAGCTTGTAAGGATAAGCTACTCATGCGTGCGTCCTGCCTGTCAGGGTTAACAAGGGCTCGAACAGCCACTCCAGTAATGTGCGCTTACTTAAGGTGATATCGGCAGTGAAGGTCATCCCGGATTTGAGCTGGATTGCTTCGCCATACGCTTGTAAATACTGCTGCTCAAGCTGAGCTTCGGCTAAATACACCGGTTCGTTTAAAGTTAACGGGCTATGGTTAAGTTCAGCGGGTAGCAGGGCGGCGTCTGATAGAGTAGTAACGATAGCCTGATGCAGCCCGAACTTTTGAAATGGGTACGCATCGTAACGCAAAGCTACCTGCTGCCCCTTGGCAATAAATCCGGCCGCCCTGACGGGGATAGCAAATCGGGCACGTACTCCGCCTTCGGCCGGACGTAATGTCAGCAGAGGTTTGCCGGCTGCGGGGGTATGCCCGCTGGCGACATGTAAATTAGACACAATGCCATCACGGGCGGCTTTTATTACCCGATAAGACTGGCTCTGCAACTGCGTAAACTGCTGGCGGGTTTCGCTGATGGTACGGTTGAGTGTAGCCAGTTCACTGTGCTTGTTCAGCGGCAGTGTCGCTAACGCTTCTTGTTGTTCCCGTAACTGCTGGTTAACCTGGGCTAATGCCTGCTGCTTTTCAGCCAGAGTTTGCTGTGCCGTGAGGCGCTGTACCAGTACCGCTTCCACCTCGTTATGGGCAATATGCGCGCTAGCCAATGGTAATAAGCGCTGGTAGCGGCTGTCTAGCAAATCAAACTGCAGGCGAGCCAATGAAATAAGATGAGTGTAACGGCTGATATCTTGCTCAAACCGCGCGATACGTTGCTCTGTATGTGTGCGTTTTTGCTGGTATAAGGTGTGAACACGGTCAACTTGGTCGGTTAGCATAGCCAGTTGCTGTTTATATTCGCCGGCCAGAATGTGCTGAGCAATACGGCCATCCTGTAAGGGATGCTGGGTATGCAGGGTAATCAGGGGTTGCCCGGCCACCACCTGTTGTCCTTCTTTAACCTGGACTGAGTGAATCAGGCTACCGGGCTGATCGGCATACACTTTGACGACACCGGTGGGCGGCTCAAGCCAGCCTGTCACCGTAGCCTGGCGGCTGTACTGGGCCGTTGCCAAATAGCCTAACGCCAGCCCAACCCATAACAGAATCAACAATCCCACCAGACCGGTACGTATGGAAGGTTGAATTAACACCTTGCCGTGCAATCGCTGTCCTTGGGCTTCAATAGCCTGGGTTCTGAATAATCCTTTTCTCATTGCAATGCTCTGCCTGTCCTGTATTAAAAAAGTAGTCAGGATGGATTACCGGCTATGCCGTTCTCCCCGTCCGTGGGGGGAATGTCTCCGTGGCATCTGAACTCCATGACACCTGCATGACAAAACGGGATAGCCAGCAAACCTGCAACTTACTTGCAACCTGGGCGTTCCCTAACCCGGTAAGTTGCGTTCCTGAAGGTTGCTAAGTCGTACTAATTAATCGACAGGTTCAGCATAGGGGAGGGCAGGTTATACGGCTTCCTGTTGACGGCCTACCTGCTTCACACTGCTGATTTACCGGGTAAATGGCCGGATATTTATACCAATGTCCGTTAAGTGCAAAGGCATAAAGTAAGCTGGCATAAGCTGTATGAAACTGCGTCAAGGTAAATCGCACCCGTGCGTTCAGCGCAAGGCACCGCAGGTGGCACAGCGCAAGGTAGAGCAGGTGGGTATAGGCCGTGACAGGGCTTAAAAACCGACGTCAGCCATACAAGTTAACCCGGGTAACCAAGCAACGAGAAACAAGGGGGCACATAGAATAGACTAGCGAAAAGCGGGCGCCGCCGGGCGTATGACAAACGAGACGCCGCCAGGCAATAGGGTACAAGGGGTAAAGGCTAACGTAAAAAACCAGGGACGATTGCCAATTTTTACGTTAGCCGAATAAGCGCCGGTCATCTGACCGGCGGGCTAGTTAATGCTTCCAGTGGTATTTATGGGCTTTTTGTTCCATTTCGGTGGCGGTTTCATCCGGCATAAACGCCCGGTTATCCTTTTCAAAAAAGAACGGCTTGCGGGTTTTCTGTGCCCCCAATTCATTCATGGTAGCAGCTTCATAAATACGTCCGTTTAGTACGGTGTACTCCACATATTCGCTACGGGATAAATCGTTCAGTACATCACCGTCCATCACTACCAGGTCCGCCAGTTTGCCCTTTTCAATACTGCCAATATCCCTGGCCATACCAAGATGGCGAGCACCATCGATGGTGGCGGCACGTAGCGCTTCAAACGGCGTAAAGCCGCCCTGTTGCATCAGCCACATTTCCCAGTGAGCTGCCAGGCCCTCACGCTGACCATGTGCGCCAATATGCACGCTTACACCGTTGTCGCGGAGCGTTTTGGCATAGGCGGCCACATTTTGGTGATTATACTGATTGTCTGGCGCGGTAGGGCGGCGAATAGCGCGCGCATCGAGCAAATATGAGGGGGTATAACGTAACAAACGTGGGTTTTTCCACACTTCGGTACGGTCGTACATATATTCTTCCCCCATCATACCGCCATAGGACACCACGAAAGTAGGTGTATAGCCAAACTTAGTGGCTTTCCACAATTGCGTGACATCGCTGTAACCGCGTTCAATTGGCAAGCTATGCTCAAGGCCCGTATGGCCATCTACCAGCATCGACAGATTCTGTTGCAGCTTACCGCCGCCCTCTGGCACTACCATCATTTTTTGTTTGCGGGCGGCCCACAGAATTTGCTGGCGTTGGCTACGCGCCGGCTGGTTATAGCTTTTCACCGAAATGGCGCCAGCTTCTTTTAGCCGCTGTACGTGGAAATAGGCGTCGTCATAGTCATTTATAATGGCTTTATAACCTACGGCCTCGGCACCGTACAATATAGCGCCGGTAGAATAAATGCGTGGCGCCACGATGTTACCGGTTCGCTGCAATTCAGCCGCCGCAAAAATTTCGGTTGTATCGTTGGAAGGATCGTGGATGGTAGTTACCCCAAAGGCTACATTAGAGTACTGCCCCCAGTTTTGCTGTGGAATGATTTCGTTGCGCCCCTGATCGCCATGAGCATGGGCATCAACCAAACCCGGTACGATGGTTTTGCCTGCGGCGTCGACTCGCATGGCATCGTCAGGAATACTTACCTGATCGCGTGTACCTACTTCCACAATACGATTGTCTTTGATCAGTATCACGCCGTCTTCGATAACCTCTTGCTGCTTGTCGGCGTTCCGCATAGTGACGATGGTGCCACCTACCAATGCTTTATAGCCCACGGGTTTATCTGCTTTGGCGCTGAAGGACAGGTTCATACCCTGCTCTTCGGGTTCAGGCAGTGTCTTACCTGCATGGTCAAGGTCAAAGGCCTGCGACAGTTTACGCGAATAGTATTGCGGACCGTGGAACCAGCCCACCGCGCTACTGTCAGGTTTCCAGCTAAGGTATTCGCCGGCCCGCGCAGACAGCTGAGTTACCGGTAAAGCCGTCATATCCGGGGCAAGCGTGACTTTTTTGCCGTTATTTACAAAGGGGGCGACATAAGTTTTAAATTGATGGACAAACGCTACCCATTGATTATCCGGGGACAAGCGATATTCACTGATTTTGTCAGCGCCATACAAATGGATTTTTTTGTCATGACCGTTCAGGTTGACACTGCTAAGCTGTGTTTCCGGATACGGGGTGCCGCCTACCGCTTCGGTAAAGTAAACCCGTGCATTGTTACCGGAAAAATGGGCATTATAGCCATCCGGCGACACTTTGGTGGGTTCGCCACCCGCTATGTCAGTAACGTACAGCCCAGGTTCCAGTGAGTATTTTGAATCAAGTAAATAACCACCAGTGAATTTACGGTATACCAGTTTACTGCCATCAGGCGATAAGGCAGGTTCCATATAATGGCCTGGTGTGGGGGTAAGAATTTTCTCACCACTGCCATCAGCCTGAATCATGCGCACGTCACCTAGCTTCTGGTCGTTCCAGGTGGTGTACACGATTGACTGACCATCAGCAGAATAACGCGGGTAATACTCATCGTGCTTATTTTGCGTAGTCAAACGGCGCATCTTACCAGAGGCAATGTCCTTGATATAAAGCTTCCCCAAAGCCTGAAACAACATCGTTTTGCCATCAGGGGATTGTTGCGACCAGCGAATCATTTTGATATCAACGTTATCCGGTGCCACGTCAACATCAAAGTGCAGTGCATCGGCGTAACGCAGCTCGGCTTCCACCGACACCGGGATATCCTTAATGGTTTTGCTTTGGATATCAATTTTGTGGAAGGTACCGCCCGTCCAGTACACCAAGCCACTGGCATCAGGCAGCCAATCAAAATAGGCGTAATAGCCTTCTGACCCAAAACCTTCCTGCATGTCACGTTCCAGCGATAAGGTTAGGGGCGTTTCTTCACCAGTCGTAAGGTTCTTAATGAACAGGCCAGTTTTATTTTTGACTCTGCGCACAAAGGCTAAGTATTTACCATCCGGAGACGGCGTAGGCACGATGGCGCCGCCAGTGCCGCTGACAAAACGATGCTCTTGACCGGTTTCGCGGTCATACCGGGTAATAGCAAAAATACCTTCCAGGGGATCGCGGTTATAATCAAAACCCGCCCCAGGCAAAGTATTTTCGGTGTAATAAATGTACTTACCATCATGGGAAAACACCGGGTCAGCAATATTTTGCTGGTCGGCAGGGCCATTGACCCTGGCTTTTATCTGTAGGCCATCACCGCCATCAATGTGATACATCCAGATCTCTCCGGCCGGGATACTGCGGCTAGACATAATGCCTTTGGTAGCAACCAGATACTGACCGTCAGGACTCCATTTTGGCGAGTGAATCAGGTTGTTTTTTTCCTGGCTCACCTGGCGCAGGTTGCTGCCATCGCTATGCATCACCCAGATATTGGAAATACCGCCCCGGTCGGAAATAAACGCGATTTTGCTCCCATCTGGCGAAATAGCTGGCTCAATGTTCCAGCCGAAGTCAGCAGTCAAGGCAGTGGCTTTGCCCCCGGACAGCGGCATTTTATAGAGGTCACCCAGCATATCAAACACCATGTAGCTTCCATCGGGGGAAACCGACAAACTAGACCAGGTTGTTTGTTCCGTAGAAATCGTCACAGCGTGGGTATCAAATGGCGGCTTAAGTACGTTCCAATCGCTATTGTCGGATTCGGCGGCTATGGTGGGGCCGGCAGTACTGAATAAAAGGCCGATAGCGGAGGCCAGCAAAGCGCGGCGAAGGGGCATAGTCATGTGTGTTAACCCTGTATTATTTTGATCTTTTTTGAGGGGGTTAACTTAGCTGCAATTAGCTTGTATTGCAAAAAGTGATAGCGTGATACAAATCAGCGGCTATGAAACTGCTGTAAACCATGCAGAACATCGGCAGCTATACTCAGGATAGCTGCCGTCAGTAAGGTTACGTCATCGTTTACGTTTACTATTTAGTTGTTAATATGGAAAATGTCTGGAAATTGTTTATACACTTGCTCTCTAAGCTTTTTCCATACTTTCCAATTTTATGACGCGCATGACGTTTCTTATTGAGGAAATCATTATGCATTTTCCAGAGAAAGTATAACAGGGAAGGTATGGATGAATTGACTATTTGTATTCTCTGCTTGGATTAAGGCATTCATAGCTCTACCTAACTCGTTTAATGTACTTCCCAGAGAGATGGACAATGAAAAGCTTAAGATATTAATAGAAGAGGGTAAAGTGGGATTTACCAAGGATATTTTAGATGCTTTTGCTGACAAGAATGACTTGCAAGTGCAATTTTTTTCGAAAAATATTCCACAATATCTGGATAATCCAGGGGATTACGAACTTAATGATGATTTAAAAGAGGCTCTTCTTCAAACTGAAATTAGTATAAGCTCTAAGATTGAATTAATCAGATTGATGAGCCTTGAAGACTTAGTAAACCGTCCTGAAAGAGCTTCATTAATAGGGCAAATAATTATCGATTCCAATGCGCAAATATCCGGCCTTGATAGTGCAATTGTACAATCTTTAATACGAAATTCGACTCGAGTTGAAACAAAAATCAAACTTTTTAACAAATTCCACTCCTTACTGGAAGAAGCTGAAATACGACAAGTTCTGATAGATTTACCAAAACCATTTTCTGAAATTAAAACTGGCTACCACTCACCTAAATTAAAGAACACACCTGAAAATACGGCATTGGCCCAATGGCTTGATTCGCGGAATATAATTTCATCATGGAGTGAGAGCAGTCTTTTCACTAACGAGATAAAGGTAAATCTTTACAGACGATGACAATTGACGACAAGGAAGCCTCAGACTGACGCCAATTTAGAATTTTCATTTTAGCGATTTATCATTCATCGATGCTATGAGTAGAGAAAGCCCTTCATGTGGGTCTGCATCAATTATCTCGCACAACTCGATGAACTCAACCAGCTCAACCTTTCGCCGAGCTTGTTCAATTTTTCCCAATATGGAATGGTGTTTGCCCCATCTTTCCGAGACCTCTCGCAAAGTTAAAGACTGTTCTTCACGTTGTGCTTTTAACCACAACCTGAGTTTGTCGTAATGTGAGGAATAGACTGATGTTTTCATTGTCTCGATGATAGAGACGAAGTACACTGTCGCGAATTTCGAGACATAAGTTTGGCAATCGAGAACTAAATTATGCCTAAAAAGCAATACGATATTGATTTTTATGATTTTATTGAGGATCTAGGCTTACACACTTTTACCGTGAATGATGTAACGAAGCATCTTTTGGAGCGATATCCCAACGACTTTGACAAAAAGAAAAATGCCACTCAGTTTGTTTATCGCCACTTAAAACGGCTTTCAGAGGATGGACGAATCTCGGCTATTCACGGGATACGTGGCAGAGCGATCGTTTTTCGGTGGTCTTCTGAGTCGAAAGAAGATTCAAAGTTACCTCAACTAACTGAGCATGATAGAAACAAAGCTGATGACATTATAGCCACAAAGCTTCAAGAGAAGATTCGACATTACAAAACGGAAATGCTGATGAATATGGGAGAAACTGAGGCTTACTCCGAGTGGGTGCAAGAAATGCCTGATTTTGCAGAGCATGTTAAATCTCATTATCAGAATACGCGAGAGCAAGCAAAGCTAATGTTGGGCAAAGTAAAGGGATTTGAACGTTTACTTTCTGAGTATGAAGCTCGATTTTCATGAGATTGAGAAATTGGCAGCAAAGAGCTATTGAAACCGCTCTACAAAAATTTAAATCGGCCTTTACTAATTTTTTATGCCTTGCAACGCCAGGTGTAGGAAAGACTGTCATGGCATCTGCACTTGCGGATATCCTCCTAAAGCAAGATAAAGTCGACTTCGTTTTATGCTTTTCTCCGTCGACTGTCGTAGCAAATGACTTTAGAGTTGAACTTGAAGCGATAACTGGAAAACGTTTTTGTGGTGGACTTGGCGCAATAGGTTCATCACTGACTTACCAAAGTATGAGGCATTTGGACGATACGTTTTGGCAGCTTTTGAGTAGCTACCGAGTGTTTGTGATTTTTGATGAAATACATCACTGTGCAGGTAACCAAATTGAAAATGCCAATGCCTGGGGGGCAGAGATTTTAAAGCATATTCAAGGGCGAGCAGTTTATACCATAGCGTTGACTGGAACTCCTTGGAGAAGCGACACTATTCCCATTGCTCTTGCAAATTACATAGGTGAGCATGGTCGTTTACACGTAGATTACAGCTATGATCTAAAGCAGGCTATCAAAGATGGCGTTTGTCGCGTTCCGCATCTCACTCTTGTAGATAACGAGCTTATTACTGTTATTGAGGATGGCGGTAAAGAAAATTTTCAATCGATAACCAAGTTTTTAGAAGATAGTACCCTTCCATACTCAGAAATCATTTTCCATGATGAGGTTTTACGGGAAACACTGGAGCGTGGGATTGTTCGATTGAACAAAGAACGATTAATTGCTGAAGATGCAGGAGGCTTAATCGTTGCATCATCGATCTCTCACGCTAAAAAAATCCAATATTTGTTAAGTCAACTTGGTGAATATAGCAAAGTTGTGACATACCAAGAAAGTGAACCTGAACGGTTGATTCAAAATTTCAAAAGAAGTAATGAAAAATGGATTATCTCGATTGGCATGATAAGCGAAGGAACAAATATTCCCCGCTTACGAGTCTGTTGCTATCTCTCACTAGTAACAACGGAACTCTACTTCAGGCAAGTGTTGGGGCGAGTTTTAAGAGCGCAAAATAATGATCGCGAAATGGGGTATTTTATCACTCCAGCGCACCCTCGCTTACTCGAATTTGCAAGTAGAGTTGCTGGAGAAGTACCACATTGTGCAGTTCTGAACTCTTCAAATATAGATGATTTGGATTTTACGAGGTCACGCGTATTAATTGGTGACTCTTCTCTATGCTTCAATCCACAAGTAATTACTAAAACCGTTGCCGAAAAGGAATTCGATGAGGGTCTTCGTAACGATCTGCTTCCTTTATGGTACGACTCGACAATAGACTCATTTGGTCGCTTCCGGCAGAAAATTTTCATGTTGTAAATCTGATCTACACTTTTTCAGTGCTAAAAGGTTTGTTGCAAATGAAAAACTATAAATGAAAAGAAAACGACCGTTTGTTTCGGCTCACAAGCCTTCCCAGATTGTTGGCGAATTTTACTTGCCCGTGCGTAAATAAACTCGTAAATTAATCTATGTAAAGAAAACCTACCTTTTTTTGAATTACAGAATGAAAATCGGTTATGCGCGAGTCAGTACGGACGAACAATCCGACAGTGCTCAGCTAGATGCATTACAAGAAGCTGGATGCGAAAGAATCTACCAAGAAAAAGGTAGTGGTAAGTCTCGCCCAAGACCTGAACTAGAACGAATGACCGACTCTCTTCGTGCCGGTGACGTGGTTGTTGTTCAACGACTCGATCGCTTGGGTCGAAGCTTGAAAGATTTAATTGAGCTCCTTGATGAATTTAAACAGCAAGGTGTTCAGTTTATTAGTTTGAATGAGAGCATTGATACCACGACGGCAGTGGGTGAGTTGGCTTTTCATATGATTGGTTCAATCGCGCATTTTGAAAGGCGCATAATTTCCGAGCGAACCAAGGCTGGGCTTGCGGCTGCCAGGGCCAGGGGCCGAAAAGGCGGGCGCAAAGCCAAACTGACCCCTTCAGACATAAGAAAAGCGCATGCGATGTTACTCGATCCTGATGTGACTAAGGCCGAAATAGCAGAACATTTTGGGGTAAGCCGCCCCACACTCAATAAAGCGCTTAATAAAACTGCTATTAAGTGTTTAGATTAGAAAATAACGACAGCACTTAGTATCAAGTTCCAGATGCAACATTGAGCTCGGAGTTTGGCGATTGTGGCATCACCTCATCTACGAAACTGTGCGTGAAAACTGTTTTATGTGAAGACATTAATGGAAGATAAAAAAGAATACATCGACTTATATGACGGGATTCAACCTCCGCACTTATCATTTTACAGTCAAGCAATTAGATTTAACTTGGAGTCCGCAATATATTCTGTTGAATCTGTTACCAATATTTTAGGAGAGGCGGATACATAAGAAAAGTTGTCTGTTGCTACAGATGCAATTCTTGATGCAGTGCAAAATATGCTTGTTCACACGGCAAACTTGGCGAAGTATTTTTGGGAAACAAACAAAGGGCAGCATAAGATCCATAGGAAAAGAGCACAAAATCTAAGAAAAGTTTTTGATGTCTCAAATAACAGTGTGCTCAAGAATAAAGACCTTCGGAACCATCTTGAACACTTGGATGAAAATATAGACAAGTACCTCTGGTCAAAACCAATCGTTGGTAGAATTTTCCCCGCTTATGTAGGGCCAGAAATGGTGAGAGATAATGTTCCATATCATTTCTTCAGAGCATTTTTCACAGACTCAGGAACTTTTGAGTCTTTAGGCTT
Organism: Salinimonas sediminis; assembly: GCF_003429285.1. Taxonomy (NCBI): domain Bacteria; kingdom Pseudomonadati; phylum Pseudomonadota; class Gammaproteobacteria; order Alteromonadales; family Alteromonadaceae; genus Salinimonas; species Salinimonas sediminis. The sequence continues at coordinate 3,895,243 of NZ_CP031769.1, read as the reverse complement.
ACGGTTTGAGATGCAGCCCATAGTTGATGAGCTATATAGCCTTTATAGAAGAAGTTTCGGTGAGACAAAAACATAAGATGGATTGGTCGTCATTTGAACTGACAGATCTGATAACAGGGTGGTATCAATTCTGACAGTCTGTTGCGTACCTTGAGTTCAATCGATGGGCGCAACACATCGGTTAAATTGAATTAGTCTCGACTTAATCTGACACTTCTTCTTGAAAAGATGAGAGTTACCCGTTTTGATAAAGGTGTCGAATCTTTAATCAAAACAAAATAGGTAACTCTCATGTTGCATACTAGCAATCCAATCATCAAACACAAAGCAGGACTGTTAAATCTGGCTGAAGAGCTGGGCAATGTATCGAAGGCCTGCAAAGTGATGGGCGTGTCTCGTGACACGTTTTATCGGTATCAGGAGTTGGTTGAAGAAGGCGGTGTTGATTCGCTGATTAACCGTTCAAGACGCACACCTAATCTCAAGAACAGGGTCGATGAGCAGACCGAACAAGCTGTCATAGCTCACGCCATTGAGTTTCCCGCTCACGGTCAAGCCAGAACAAGTAATGAGCTGCGTAAAGCAGGCGTGTTCGTTTCAGGCAGCGGTGTTCGCTCGATATGGCTCAGACATAATCTGGAAAACTTCAAAAAGCGACTTGCCGCACTGGAAGCCAAAGTTGAAAGCGAAGGCATCATTTTGACCGATGAGCAGGTTGCCGCGCTTGAGAAGAAAAAGCAGGATGATGAGGCCTGCGGTGAGATTGAAACACACCATCCCGGCTATCTAGGCTCGCAAGATACCTTCTACGTCGGCAACCTCAAAGGTGTCGGCCGCATTTACCAGCAAACCTTCGTTGATACCTACAGTAAAATTGCGTTCGCCAAGCTCTACACGACCAAAACGCCAATCACCTCGGCCGACATCCTCAACGACAGAGTGTTGCCGTTCTTTGAGGCTCAGGAGCTGCCCATGCTGCGGATTCTGACAGACAGGGGCACAGAATATTGTGGCAAAGTGGAACAGCATGATTATCAGCTCTACTTAGCCATCAACGATATCGACCACACAAAAACCAAGGCGCGACATCCGCAAACCAATGGGATCTGTGAGCGATTCCACAAAACCATCCTGAATGAATTCTATCAGGTCACCTTCCGCAAAAAGCTCTATGACTCGCTGGAAGCATTACAGAAAGATCTGGACGAGTGGCTGGAATACTACAACAATGGAAGGACTCATCAGGGCAAAATGTGCTGCGGCAGAACGCCAATGGAAACATTAACCGATGGGAAGCAGATTTGGGCTGAGAAGAACTTAGCTCAAAGCTAATCTGACACTGGCACCGTGAAACGGGTAACTGTCAGATCAGGTCTGAGCTAGTACAGTTAAATTTCTGTGCTGGTGTTTCATAGTCTAACGTTTTTCTTGGTCTTTCGTTAAGTTGTCTCGCTACGCTGCTAAGTTTTTGTTGGCTGTGTACTGATAAGTCGGTACTTTTTGGAAAATACTGCCGTAGTAATCGATTGGTGTTTTCATTGGAACCACGTTGCCACGGTGAGTAAGGATCACAAAGATAGACTTTTATATCAGTGGCTAGAGTGAACTGTTTGTGGTCTTTAATTTCTCTCCCCCTGTCCCAAGTTAGAGATTTATATAGTTCCTTAGGTAGCTTTTGAGCGTGCTTAATAAGTGCAGCAATCACGGTCGACGTTTTACTATCATCCACTTTTGCCAGCATTACGAATCGAGAGTGCCTCTCTACTAGTGTCGCTATGTAACTGTTGTTAGAACCACATATAAGGTCGCCTTCCCAGTGACCAGGTATCGCTCTATCTTCAACTGATGCAGGTCGCTCACTAATAGAAACGGCGTCAGGAATTTTTCCTAGACCTAACCTTTTCAGTGAAGATTGACGCGACTTGCGAACCACTCTTTTTGACCGCAAACACTTTTGCAGTTCTTTCTTTAGAGCGCTTCGCGTCTGAATGAAGAGTGTTTTATAGATGGTTTCGTGAGACACGTACATTTCCTGATTATTGGGGTATTGTCGCTTTAACCAACCTGCAATTTGTTGTGGTGACCATGCCCTTTTAAGCTTAACGGCTATCAGCTTACATAAATCTGGAGAGTCAATTAACTTACATGGCTTAGGTCTCAATGCTTCGTCCCATGCTCGTTGTTCAGCTCTTACGGCACGGTAGTGCTTCAGCCCACCATTTCTTTTTACTTCACGGCTAATTGTAGATGGCGCTCTAGACAAACGTCTGGCAATTTCTCGAATGGATTGTTTACCGACTAAGCATCGTGATATTTCTTCTCTTTCATCAAGCGAAAGAGACTGTAGATGTCTTTTTCGTTCTGGTGGCCGATACCCACCAGTTTGATAAATGGTTGGCATAATAGAAGAGTGAAAGCGGTCAAACATTCTAGCGATATCATGCAGCGAATCACCTCGCTTATACCTGTCCCAAATAAGTGCTTTCTGTTCTGGTGAGTAATAGATACGTTTTCTTTGTTTCATGGCAACATTCCTCCTTTAATAAGGATAGCGTTGCACTCACCAATTGAACTCAAGACGTAAAGCAGCCGTTGGCTTGCTGCGTCTTTTAGGTAGTTACGTTCAATTAGCGGATTACTGCATCTAGTGATATTTGTGATAAGTTTCATAGTTAAAACAGACTTTAACTTCCCATTTCAAAGTTTGTGAATTGTAGAGATTTACTGCTTTTAGCAATATGAACGTATTGGAAAGTTTGACTCATGCCCGAGCGTTACCATATTGTGGTGCCAACAGATTAGAATCAAAAATACCTACACAGTGCTCCTAACCATAACAAAGATGAAATTGCGATAGCCACGAAAACACCCGCTGAGCCTAAGTCTTTTGCTAAGCCTGACAGTGGGTGAATCTCTTTTCCGATACGGTCAATAGTGACTTCAATTGCAGTATTGACAATTTCAGCGAACAGGACGAAGAGTATGGAGGAAAGTAAAATCGCCTTTTCCATATAGGGTATAGACCAAAGAGCAAGCACTCCCCCTGCTAAGATAAGTAAGATAAGTTCTTGGCGGAACGCTGATTCGTTTTTAACAAGCCATGATATAGCTCTTACAGAGTTTTTCATTGCTAATACAATACGCAACATACCCTTTGGTTTGGCTTTAGGGTCGAAATGCATTTCTGATGTGGTTTCGTCTATGACTCGCATTTTCGTAAAATATCCTGAGTGGGTTGGTAGGTGCTGCTTTGCACATTAGTAAGACCAAGTAATGTGTCAAAAAGGTTGTCCTGCGAATAAGGATGACTGGATAACGAATTTACACAATCACTATATTGGGGTTGGCTAAACCTGGAGGCCCAATAAACCATTGGTACATGAGTTTGCTCAACAGGCGCTAAATTATAGGGGAAACCGTGCAAATAAAGCCCTTTCTCTCCCAATGACTCACCATGATCCGATAAATAAAGCATCGACGAATTAGGAATAGTGGAAAGCTGTTCAATAATCTGGCCTAGCACGTAGTCTGTGTATGCAATAGTATTATCGTACGTATTTGTCAGCTCTGCCTCTTCACAATTTTGAATATCACTTCTGGGACAATCGGGCACGAACTTAGCAAATTTCTCTGGGTATCTCCGGTAATAGGTAGGCCCGTGTGAGCCAATCATATGTAAGACTATAACTCTATGTTCTTTAGATGGCCTTGAAAGAGTTTCTCTTAAAAGGTCAACAAGTACCTCATCATAACAATAATCTCCATCGCACAACTTGGGATCTCTTGACGGGTTGAAGTCTATAGTCTCTACCCTCTTGCATACTCCTTTACAGCTACTGTTATTGTCAATCCAGGTGACGTCAACACCTGCACGATGAATGATGTCTAAAACATTGTCCTGACTGTCTGCAATACGCGAATCATAATTTTCTCGTGAAAGTCTTGAGAACATACATGGCACGGAGACTGCGGTAGCAGTGCCGCAAGATGTCACCTTGCTAAAACTGATTGCACCTGCGTTCTGGATATTAGGCGTAGTACGCCTCGAATAGCCGTTGCTTGAAAACTTGTCAGCTCTGGCCGTTTCGCCAACCACAAACACTGTAGTAGACGGATGTATATCAGCATTCCCTTTTATGTAGGGACGCTTGTCTAATACTTTGTAGGATAAAGGCGGATAGAAGTAAGTGTCCCGAAGGTACTTGTACCCTGAATCATAAAAGGCGTAGGGAATAATATACTTCGTTAGGTCTTTGTTATTTCTGCCGACAGCTGCATAGCTCTTAAAAAGGAACGTGGCTATAATTGCAATACCCAATAAAGCTAATAAGTTCAGCACTAGAAGGTGCTTGATTCGAGCCTTGAGCTTCCCATTTAATTCCAGGTTAAAAATCGCAAATACAGGGATTAATCCCAATATAGAGAAGAATAAAAAAAGTGTTGAATTTAGATAGGAAAAGGCTTCACCAGAATTTGTTTCCATTACATTCTGTATCATGCTCTTATCGAAAATGACACCATAGGCCAAGGTGCCGTAAAGTAGAAGAGAACTTACAACGAAAGTAATTGCAACTGTGGTGCGCGGCAAAAATAGGGCACCAAAAAGACTTAGAAAAATAACATTAAAAAAGGTTAGCAAGAGCGGTACAGAGAGAAAAAACACCCACTCATTCAATGTTACAGGGGCTACAACTTCATAAACAGCAGACAGAAATGGTGCGTTGAATATTGCTGCGATAAATAATGAAGAAAGTAAAATGAACTGAGCTGATGTAGGATTGAAATTTAGTGTTCTTGGAAATTTCACAATAAGGTTCTCGTGTACTTCTTAGCACACAAGTTACCTGTTAAAACTTAAATAACGCTTAAGAAAAACTGTGGAATGAAAATTTTCGCATTATTTTTTAATTGTATGAAAATATGTAACCCTCACGTAACGGGCCTGTCTGGGATATAACTAAAGATCTCAGTCGTCGTTCTCGTAAGCGGACATTTTTCGGTTAATGCCTCGTGCGATAATAGAACCCAGTGGACGCGATGTGCATATCCTACAGACGTTGCCATTTCTTTTTTAAAACAATCGTTGCGTACGTGTTTTTCATCTACGAGGATATATCTTCCCTTGTCAGTCTTCTCCAGCCACTGGTAGGCGGCAGATAATTGCTCATCAGTAGGGGTATGATAGCCAAAGTGGACGATGGGATAAGGCGAGAAGAGAATAAACTGTTCAGAAAAATCAACAAGTGCAATAGTTGCATCATGTTTGCCAATTTCTTTTTCAATATTTCCAAATACGCTTTTAGGGGTTTTTACATCTTCAAGTAAAGTGTAACCCCATGTAGCGTACATGCCCCAAAGAGTACACAAGAAATAAGGCCAGGCTTTCCAGTGCTTCCCTCTAGAAGTAATCACCGTAACCAGACACGTCAGTACCCCCGTTACTAAAAAAAACATCCACGGAGAAAGCCCGAACTTTTCTTCTAATTTTAGGGCGAATGATGCTTCTACTATGCCGGAAAAACCAAACCCCAATAAGCCTACTGATAATAAAAATACAACAGCCCACATAAGCCAGGAAAATACTTTTTTATTAACAACTGAATCAAAGTAAGGCGCAGAGATCAGTGCCAGCATCGGCAATGCGGGTAATATGTACACTCCCCGTTTGCCAGGACTTACGCTGAAGAAAAGTAGGACAAGTACAATCCAACCCAACGGTAAGAGTATGCGGGCATCACCTTTTTTAATTGCGCGATACCAAAATGGGATGAGCCATGGAAGAGCGATGCTAATTGGCAGCCAGAATAATGGAATAACCTCAACGAGGTAATACCAGAATGGCTTTATGTGATGCCAGGAATCAGCATATCGAGTGACCGTTTGCCTGAAAAGAATGTTATCTCTATATAGAGCAAGTGATGGATCGTGGCTATTTTCGACCAATATCAACATAGGTACAAACCATAGTGATATAGCCAGTAACATCACCACTGCACCCATTAACCACGGTAATACGGAGTTTTTCGTTTGGTTCTTAGTTATGTCCCGCTGAGGCCAAACGCGTTGATGTATCAAGTATGGTATCAGCATCAGGACTGGTAAAAATCCGACCCCTTTTGTGATGACGCCAATACCCATGAAGAAAAAGGCGAGGTAATACCAACGCCATCGTCTTTCAACTAAGAAAAAGCGCAGAAGACCATAGCATCCTATTGTTATCCAGCAGCAGACCATTGCGTCTATTTGTGCAGACTTGGCCTGAAGCAAAAATTGAAAACTCAATAAAAGAAGTGACGTTGCGATCAGCGCTTCTTTTGTACTCCACAGTCGTTTTGAGATGTCATACACCAAAAAAAGTGTGAGTAGGCTGCATAAAGCAGATGGGAGCAGAAAGGCAATCTTAATTGACCCGAATAGCGCAAAGAAAAAAGCGATAGACCACATAAACACAGGTGGTTTATCAGGATAAAACTCTTCCGCTCTGGCTGGAAAGAACCACTGACCTGTTTCAACCATTTCTTTTGCAACTTGTGCAAAACGAGGTTCGTCAGCAGGCCAGGGATCTCTTAACCCAAGCCCGATAAATATCAACACGCTAGCCAGTACAAAAAGCCAGAAAGTATAGTTTGGGTGCTTGTTCTTATGTTTAATGGCTAAGCTCGTCTGATTCATTGCTACATTTGCTGCTTTTTGTGAGTGAACGAAGAGTTTTATCGTCATTATGTTGACGACGATAAACCTTAAAAAGATATGCGCTTAGCAAGCTGGAAATCCCGAATAATAGGGCGCTTATGATTATTTTAAGTTCAGAGTTGATTAATACACCCTTACCCATCAATGCAAAAACCGCCATTTGAGGGATGTAGCCAATAGTAGACCCAAGAATAAAAGAGCGTCGTGGAATCTTTGAAACGCCAGCAAAAATGTTTGTGAGTAGATTATTTCCTACTGGCAACAGTCTAATGATAACGGACTTAAGAAAGGGAGAGCGAACTAGAAAGTGGTCTAACTTGCGCACCCGCATTTCAAAGTGTTGAATAATAATCGGTCTAGCGAAATATCGGGATACTGCCATAACTGTTGCACAGCTGAGGGTAGCTGCTAATGTTGAATAGATGACACCTTCAGCAAATCCAAAGGCATACCCCCCATAAATGCGACTAACTGGCGTGGAAGTCCGATAGAAAGTAAAAATACTGAGACGGCTAAAAATTTGGCTATCCCTGTCACTCCATTATTACGGGTATGCTTGTCTATCCACTCCTGATTAAATGCGTCAAATGAGGGAGAGACCGAAATCAAATGACTAAAAAACAGAATGGTAAGTACCAGAATGAAGAAACGAAGGAGACTGGAATTCAATTAGATACTCTCTTCATTTTCTAAGATGACATCATTAAGTTTATTACGTTTCTGAAGCCAATAAACTCCTGCCATATCAATTAGTCCGACCCCAAGCCGTCCTAACATATTATATTTTGATTTTCCAAATTGCCTGTCTCTGTGATTCACTTCAACAACTTTAATGATCCCACCTTGTCGCCGGATCAGTGCTGGCAGAAAACGATGCATATGGTCAAAATAGGGTAAATCGAGGAATGTTTGTTTTGGAAAGACCTTTAACCCACATCCGGTGTCAGGTGTATCATCATTAAGAAGTTTATTTCTTACCGAATTTGCTAGTTTTGACTGAAATCTTTTCCAAGCTGTATCCTTTCTGTTTTTACGATGACCAGCAATGCAAAAGTGACTCCCTAACGGAAATTGAGAGGCCATAGTCAGGAGGTTTGGTATATCAGCAGGATCATTCTGCCCATCCGCATCAAGTGTAACTACAAGTTCTCCATCAGCATGGCTCACCCCTGTCCAAATAGCTGTACTTTGTCCCACCGAATGCCTATGCCGTAGCACGTTAACTCTGTGAAAGCCACTCGCTTTCAGATAAAGCAAATTCTCAAATGTCTTATCCGTACTTCCATCATCGACATAGATGACTTCGAAGTTTGCTACATCTGTTAACGCGCTATAAATTTCCTCAATTAAGGGTTTTAAATTTTCTTCTTCGTTTCTCGCTGGTATAACAACTGAAATTCGCACGTAGCCCTCTGTCAAAGCCTCAAAATCAAGCAAATTCTATTTTCGATAAAAAAACACTAACAAATGAAACTTAAGGTAACCTTATGAAGAGTCTTTTAATTGAGGTAAAAATGTCCTAATCGCTCAGGAAGGAAGAAATAGGCTGTTAAGGAGTGAACGCTATAGGAATGTGTTTTGACCAGCTATCGTAGCACTTTCCCCCTAGACCCTGACCTGCACACACGAGCACCTTGTCTTGCTATGGAAAATATTTTGTCTTGAGGACCATGTGAGCGGCAAAACCAGTGCTTGAATCACCATAAGCAACAAAAAATTTCCAGCCAGACTCCGTGTAACGCTTTAGAATATTTAGTTTAAACGTTTTAAAGTTTTTTCGCTCAGCCATCGAATTCGCTACCTGAATACCCCTTTCTGGGAAATTGTATCCGAATAAATGAATTTGCCTATTGAACCGGAAGTATGAATTTCGCACAGTCAGATAGTTAATTTTTAAGCGGTTATTAGCGTACGATTGAACAAGTTCAAACGTATTTTCTCTTTCAGAATAAATTTATTATTTACAGTAGGTTAATGCTCCATCTATGTAAAAGTGACTGCTTTGCTGTCCACTTCCCCTTTAATGAGACAGTGCTGAACTAGAGTTTTCCAGTTTTGCCCGGTAAGCTGCCGGTGGCAGGTTACCCAGACTTTCATGTGTTCTTTCTTCGTTGTAATCCAGTCGCCAGAACCAGGCCATGTCTCTCACCTGACTGAGATTTTCAAACAAGTAAGCATCCAGAAACTCTCTGCGGAATGAACCATTAAAGCGCTCAACAAAACCATTTTGCTGCGGCTTTCCTGGCTGGATATAAACCAGCTCAATATTGTTGGTTTCACACCAATCTGTCAGCGTTGCCGAAATGAGTTCCGGGCCATTATCCATACGCAGCTGAGTGGGTAATCCACGCTCAGCTTTAAGCTGTTCTAGCACGCGTACGACACGGCCAGCGGGCAGTGATGTGTCAACTTCAATAGCAAGGCACTCCCGCGTGCCTTCATCCACTACATTCAGTGTTCTGAACCGTTTGCCGCAATACAAAGTGTCATGCATAAAGTCCAACGCCCATTGGTGGTTTGCCTGATCCAGTACTTCTAAAGGCTGTGCTATTCGCTTGGGCAGTACCCGTTTGGTTCTGCGCCTCAGATTCAACCCCATCTGGCAGTAAACGCGATAGACACGCTTATGATTAAAGGTGAAGCCTTTGAAACGCATTCGACCAAAACACTTCCAAAAGCCTGCTCGCGGCGACTTCTCCAAGACCGCATTGATACCATCAATGACAGCAGCATCCGCTTTACGCCAGTCTCGTCCAGGACGATAAAAGGTCGCACGGCCAATACCAACGAACAGGCAGGCTTTTACGACGCTTAGCCCCGCATCAACCAAGATGCTGACGCATTCTCGTTTCTCTGCTGTCACCAACCCTTTTTTGCGACAAGTTCCTTAATGGCATTATTTTCTAAGCTGACATCGGCAAACATTTTTTTGAGCTTAGCATTTTCTTCTTCAAGCTCTTTTAGTCGCTTGACGTCTGAGGCTTCCATACCACCGTATTTGGACTTCCAATTGTAAAAGGTTGCACTGCTGATACCGTGTTGACGGCAAACTTCCTCAACCTTCATACCAGCATCAACTTCCTTTAACACCCCAATAATCTGAGATTCTGTATATCGTGATTTTTTCATAGTCGTCTCCTGCGTTAATCATTGCAGAAAACTCCAATTAAGTCTGTCTCAGTTTAGGGGAAGTGGACATTGCCACTCCTACCATTGTGGAAAAATTTCTGTAGAGGTAATTGTGCACCCACTAAACTAAGTAGCAGGACTAGTATAAGCCTTGATCGTTAGTCACAAGACGTTATTCATATTGAATATGATAACGAGATAAACTAAAGAGTTACTGAACGGAACCAGTCGATTTCTATTCAAAGAATCACTTATGCGCAGGTTGAGATATAAATGTTCAGTACCTTCTTCACTTAAGTTTTCTCATAAATGGGAGACAAATTAGGGTAATTCAAATTGATACACCTTGGAATAAAGCCCCTATTATCGAGCAGAAAAAGCCTCTTCAATTAGCACACAAATGGGTTATCAGAATTCGTTTAGAACTTTAAGGGCAAACTCGAGTCCTCGCATTATTTAATCTTGTGAAACTGAAAGTGTCAGGCGTGGTATGCGGACGTAAAGCTCTACGGAGAGCACACGTTGTTCAGCAAAAAACAGGCAGTCCTGTTCAATTTGAGATAATACCGAACACTGGAAAATAGATTTTAGCCTGGGTAAAGAAAACTTGGCTACGGGTTCTGACTACCTTTTGAAGTCACGCATCAATTCATCTTATGCTCATATCTACCAGTCAATTCAATCGTATTTTTCATAGATGGATTGACAAACTCAGGCTAGATACCCCTATACAGCCCCATTCGAAGCGTAGAACCAAGCCTTATCTTATCTATAAGAAGACAAAAACCTTCGGTTTGTCCAACTATTGCCCCGCCATAAGAAGTTAGAGAGCGCTGTCCGCTCTTTAGGCATCGAGGTGGACGACATAGAATCTATAAAAGTTTATGCTGCAAGGGGCTGCTTGTGGAGTCCTGTTGTAAGTAGAGCGGACATTTTTACCTTAAGCTCTCTTTTTGAGACCGATTAGTAACTTGTTTCGAACTGAGAAAGTACGCCCGCAACATTTAAATTGCGAGCGTTTTTTAGACGATAAAATGTTAGCTCTTTTGAGCTAACTTATCTTCAAGTCGAGAAATTTCTTGCTTTCTTCCTAAATCGGCAAGCGGGCGTCCTGCTCTAGCAGGAGCTTGTTTCGCTTTTTTGACAAACGCTCGTGCTTGGTCGTACTTACCATTGTCATATAAAAATTCAGCGTAAAAGTAGTTAGGGTCAATACCATCTGGGTTGATTTCAAGGGCATGCTTTAACAGTTTCTCCGCTTTCTTGTCATTGCCAAAGCTTATCGGCCAGCCCGGTAGTTTATGATAAAGCACCCCTAGGCTTGTCATGGCTGAACCTGCCAATGCATTTTCGTCTAATCGCATAGCCTGCTCAAAGCTCTTACGCGCAGCTTTGGCGTAATCGAGTGCACCTAACCCGCCTTTAGCCCCCGCTATGCTCGATTGAATAATGCCTTGCCAAATGACTAATTCAGGGTTGTTGGGTTCTTTACTAACAAAAAACTTCGCTTTTTCCATAAACGTGGCAAAGGCTTTTTCTTTTTGCTTATCCTCCAACTCATAGTTGATATGAGCCCATTCGTGTTGAAGTATAGAAAGAGGAGATTGAATCTCTTGCTGCATCGACGGGGTTGATACTTCGTTTAATGACTGTCTTACGTTATCTTGGGCAAATGTGTAACTTACAAAGCCCAGAGATAATGTAAGTAGAGTAATTCGGGTTACAAGGGCTAAATTTTTCATCATGATCGCTCCGGTACTAAATCACCTTACTAGATAATTCGTTGGTATTTTGCGCGTTGTCTATGCGTGCACTCTGCTCTCTTTTGCTGAATGTGTGGTGTTTAATAATGGGTAGCTTTTTCGCCAACGCGTTATCTACAATGGTGGGAAGAATGGCATTCAATTTGGCAAAGAATCGCTCAGCAAAGCCGATGCTAAAGCGAGTTTTGTTTTGCTCTACTAATTTAATAAGCGCTTGTGCAACAACTTCTGGAGTATCAACTTGATTACCCAGCGCTTTATTGAGTGCAACAGCTCTCTCGTCATTGATTTTCGTTGAGGTCGCTCGAGGCGCCAAATAGTGAAACCGAATGTTGCTGTTGTGATATTCGCGGTGCAGGGCTTCACTCCAACCTTTAATTCCAAACTTAGTCGCGCAATAAGTACTGTGAGCCGCAAAACCAATGCTACCGAGCGCTGATCCCACATTGACAACATGCGCCTGAGGACGCTGTGACAAAAGGGGAAGTAAGGCTTGAGTAAGCAACATGGGCGACAAAAGGTTAGTGGTCACCACTGACTCGATCGGTGCATTGGTAAATTCACCAACATGGGTTGTACCAGCATTGTTAATCAGCATACTCACCGGTAATCGCTCGCAAACGTGAATAAGCTTAACTCGACCTTCATGGTGCGATATGTCTGCAGCTACAATAGTATGGTGGTGTTTAAGCGACTGCTGTAATTCTTTTAGACGTATTTCATTTCTGCCAGTAAGAATGAGGTGTGCACCTTTTTCATCAAATGCTTTAGCAACGGCGTGTCCAATGCCACCACTGGCACCTGTTACTAGTATTACTTGATTTTGCCATTGAATATTCATAATACTTTACCTTGCGTTATCCCTAGCTAAAACAGTGTTCACCAAGTTACGCAGTTTGTGCAACGGGGTGTAAACCATGTTCTGGTGTAAGTTCGCGAAAAATATCACCATACAAGCGATAAAACATGTTAGCGCTGTGTATGATCATGGCCTGCTCTTGAGGGGCGACTATTTTGTTCATTAACCCCTCAAAGAACACTATATGCTCTTGGTCCAGTGCACCATGTGAAGTCAAATACTTAAAAGCTGACTTGGGGAGCGACAGCTTGTCTTTAATTTGCTTTGCCGCAGCATCAGCCAGCGCAATGCTTGTGCCTTCCAGTACAAACACCATTCCAAAAAAATAAAGTGGGTTTTTACGCGCAATGGCGTCAAACGCATAGGCAACCATAAGTTCAGTAGCGGGTGCAGGCTGGCCGTAGCGAACTTCGTTCTTATCCACCCCACATGCTGCTAAGTCGTTTAAAATCCACTCTTGGTGTCCCATTTCCTCTTCAATATATTCGCCAATTGCTTCGCGAAGCCATTCTTTCTCTTCGGTTAATTTCGCGCCAGTAGCCATAAGAAGCGGGACGGTGAATTTAACGTGGTGATAGGCCTGTTGAAGGAACGCTATATAATCATCAAGGGAAAAGTCATTGTTAAAACAACGTTGAATTATTGGCACTTGTAAAAACGTGTTTCTAGCTTGCTCGGTACTTTCTTGAAGTTGTTGATAAAATGACACTATTTACTCTCCAGAGATAATGTTTTTATACACACTGTTTTCAGCGTGCGAGATAAAGTAAGAGGTTGAATACAGTGCGGCTAAAGTACAGCTGTAATGAGTGATTACATCGTCCCGTTTGACCTTACCTGTTTGAGTTAACAACCCATTTTCTGGTGTAAACGGCGCAACGACATCAAAGTTTTCTATTTGTGCATAGTCGGGTAATTGTTGATTAATCAGTTCAACGGCTTTTCTAATTCTGTCCGTTGAGATCTGAGGTGATAAAGGAACTATCAAAGCAACACTGTGGGGGCGAGCTTCACAGAAGACGAGCGCCTGACGCAATAATCCACTCCCCATCAGTAAAGATTCGATCCATTCCGGTGACACGTTTCTACCTGCGCTGTTAACCATAATATTTTTCTTACGGCCACTTAACGTTAAAACGCCATCGTTAATAACGCCTAGGTCCCCAGTTCTCACCTCGGATGGATAAAAACTTTCTGGTTGATTCAAATATCCTAAAAAATGATTACCCGTCACGACAACTTCGCCTTTGTCTATATGAAGTGTATTGTGACCAAGCGCTTTGCCTGCAGAACCAAGCACATTGCAGTTTGGTGTATTGAGTGTAGAGACCGAAACAGCCTCTGACAGGCCATAGCCTTCATAAACGGGTAAGCCTCTGGTTCGAGCTTCAGTCAATAAGAAAGGTGAAACATGAGCGCCGCCAACTGCTATAAACGATAACGACGTCGGTGGCAGCCAGCCTTTTGAACATGCTTGGAGAAGCACCATGAGTAAATCCGGTACTAAGATAATTGACGTTGGCTGCACATCGTTTATTAGTTTTAGTAATGTTTGCGGGTTTACAAGTCGACTACCTTCAAAACCTCTCGCACTTGCGGATGCAAGCTGTACAGTACCGCCATGAAGTAGTGGCGCATAAATACCCGCTATATTTTCAAGCAATGTAGAAAGAGGCAGTATGCACAAATGATTGACTTCGTCCTGTTGAAAAGCACTATCAATAGACCTTGCAACTTGCCACTGAGATTCGTTAGAAAGGCATACACCTTTTGGCGTGCCTGTCGACCCTGACGTAAAAGTAATCTTGTTAGTGCCTGTAGGCATACTCACCGATGCTGCGAGCGGAGTTAGCATATATCCAGTAATGTTTAAGCTATCACTCAAGACTTCTTTCTTAGAAGAAGGAAAGAAGCTTAAGACTTCGGTCGTGAGTAGGCATTCACACTGACTCTCTTCGATAACATGTCGCTGCTGTGTCTCACTGAAAAACAGTGGAATAGGTACGCAGCAAACTTGTGCTTCTTGGCATGCAAGGTCAGCTACCACCCACGCAAAACTATTGTCAAAGGCGATAGCAATGCGACTCACATTGTTGTTTGTGATCCAATTGGCAAGGTGAGTAACTGCCTCTTTAAGTGCCAAATACGTCAACGATTTATCTTTGTACTTCAGCGCAATAGCTGAGTCGTCACCGTTTAAGTAGTGCTCAAGCAACATGCGAGGCTCCTTTTGGGTAGCAAACTAAGGCATCGTTTAGTTGTTGTTCGAAATTTGAACCAGTGATGAGTCCAATTGCCTGTTGATAGTATTGACGAAGAAGTACACTGTTCATTACCTGATGGGTAACTTCTTTGAGGGCCAGGGCTATTACTTGTGGTGCTGTATCGTAATACGTACCCCAATCATCGTGACTGGATACCAGTTTTTTTGCATTAGCTGGCGCCAAGAAAATAAGCGAAACACCTGAATTTTGAAGAAGTTTTTTTACTTGGGTCGTCGCACTAAACACAACGTGCTTTTTACCAAGCTGAGAGAATAAAAAGCACAGTGACAGTAAAAGTGGTAGCGTATATCGCGGTGAACAACTAAATAAGTTACCTACTTCTACAATTTCGTGTCTTTGCGTGCTAATTCCATGACGTAATAATTCCCCCTCAATAGTGCTATCTAAGTACTGCTCGATGAAAAGTGCGTGGTTGGTGCTGTCAGTAGCACTACATCTCGCACCGGCGGCAGCCTTTACTCCGTTAAATTCAAGTGCAAACAACATAGGCATGAATGAAGTGATATGCGCGTTATAGCGAGTAGCGAAGCCATTAGCGATAAAGGTTTCAATTTGTTGCCTTGCTGGGTAAGTAAGATTTGCAGCAACAAAAGCAAGTGATCTGCGCTGTCTTCTGTGCTGAAATGCCTCCCCATCGTCGAGGGGGGTTGGTGCTACCGATAAAGTAAGGCTCATACGTACACTCTTGTGTTCTTCGATAGTATGAGTATTACCGCGCTACCTTAAGAGTAGCTTAAGTGGGTCACTTTTTTTGGTAACTAACGTAAAACGTGGTTCGTCGGGCGGCCAGGCATCGAGAACGCCTAAACCACTGAAAATAATGATGGCTGCAACAACAAAAAGTACGAAAATCTTACGCTCGTGACGAAATATATTTGTCACTGCGCATGGTCCTTGTGAGTAAAGCGCAACATTGAAAGTATTAGCAAAACGCTAATTACTAGGCCTGCTATATGGATAGGTTTTTCTACGGCATTAATATAACGAGAGCCACCTCCTAGCATTGAGAAAAGTAAGGTTTGCGGAATAAAGCCTAACCCACTTGCTATAAAGAAAGGAATTAAAAGTACTAGAAACGCGCCACCTATAGTATTGGTCACAACATTGGCGCCTATTGGGAACAGTCGAACCATAAGTATTGTTCGAAAGCTGCTTTTCAGGAGTACACGCGCAATTGTAAAAAACGGTTTTCATAAACTTCTGATTTAATGGCTTTGGCTATGAGCTTTCTAAAAGAACCGCGTACCAATAGATAGGCTGCACTTGCGGACATACAGGTAAGTAGTAGCGCTATAATACTACCCTCAGATGGGCCAAAGCCACGCCCTCAAAAAAGCTAACAGCTTGCCGGGGAATACCCAGTGTCATTAATACCACAAAGGCACTCAAAACCAAGAATACTTCTTCCGTGCTGAGTTTCGCTATGTAAGATATTAACCAGTTTGGATCAGTGCTATGTGCTCAAGAATGTCACTGGATACTTGAACTGATAGGTAACTAACCACTGCCTCATCAGGAAACTGACAGTACGCATAAGAGGAAAATACTCACTTTTTATGCGTGAATATCACGTTGATGGAACCGAGTTTATTTACACTACATCAACCACCTGGCGCCGAGCATATCTACAATACCAGCCCAATCTCTATTCCAAGCATTGTAATTTGATTGACTTCATGGCGAGCTAGATGATTCACAGTGACTTTTCCCCTGAATTAGCACCAATCTTCCGATGAGATTTTTCATATTATGCTAGCCGCTTTGTGAAGGCATAGATGCAATTGATCAAAATATGGAAGCAATAGAAAGGTACGTCGTGGAAGCAGCTTTAACCCACAGCCCGTATCAGGTTAGCATCACCTAAAACATTCTGACGAATGCAATTCACTACTTTAGATTGCACACGTTTCATCTTGTATCTTTTCTTTTTTGTCGATAACCAATGACGCAAAAGTGGGGACTATTTACTTGTTTAGCTGTTTCTATTAATTTTGGGATATCCACAGGATCGTTTTAACCATCAGCGTCTAACGTAACAATCCATTTTCCGTGAGCAGCGATTACCAGAAGTGCTCTTTCTGCAACTGGAGATGTCCACTCCCCCTTAAAGTAAAGGGAATGATCCTGCCAAAGTGGCCAGTAATGTAGATGTATTGTAATCACTACCGTCATCGCCTACGATGACTTCAGTTTGTTCAGGAGTTACTGAATGAATAATCTCCCATAGCAATGAAGGAAGATTTTTTGCAGACAGAGCTACACCAACGTCTATCGATGCATATGGCGTGTGTATGAAAGTAAAAACCTTAAGAAAAGCTTAAGCCTATAATACGTCTGAGCATTAAAATTCGTATTCCAGTGACATACGCAATGTGTGATCTTTACTGTCACCATTGAGCCCTGCAATAAAGCCAAGCTCCCATTTTAATTGCTTTTGCCTGTCGTAGCGTTTAATTCCCATAAAAACCGGACCAGCGCCCACATAGTCCTCTCCTACATATATCTCAATACCGGGTTGAACCTCTGGGAGCCAGCGATAGCGAAATTTTGCTTTGAATTCGCTCTCCCACTCATTGGCAATGGTTTCACCCCATTCATATACTAGGCTTGCGTTAGTAGTTAGACTAAACTGACCAAACTCTTTTTCATTCAGAATGCCGGCCTTAGCTGCCCAGTCATCCGTATTGTGTTGCTTTTCTAATTCAAATAAGGCTCCCCAATCAGCCCAATACTTTCCTTGTTCAGTGACCATCCAACGAAGCTCAAGTTCATAAGATTCTATCCCAAAATCTCGGTTTTCATCGCGAGCTCCCACAAGGTAAGCCTCCAGGATTACAAACTCAGAAAGGGCGTGTCCAAACGAGTAGCGTTGCATCAATACATTGCCGTTATCATTTTGGCGTGAAGTTAATCGCCACTCGAATTCGCGTTCAAAAGGCAATACATAAGGGTGATAGACTCTGTCTACGGTAAAATTGTCAGCGCTCACAGAAAATGCGGCAAGAAGGACAACTAATAATAAGATAGTGCGCTTCATTGTGTAACCTCCACTTGTTGCCACAGCGCAGGTATGCGCTTCCTTGTCGCAGCAATAGTATTGGGCACAACCAAAGTAAATATAAATAACATCATGTAACTCATTGATGGAGTGGCTTCGTAGCCAATTAATGCGTTCAATAAATGCCCATACTCGCTGTTGTCACTAACGATATGACTACTATCCCAAACTTGTTGTGGGGCAGGAAATATATCTATTTGTTCCAAAAGAAGCGCGATGTTTGCAACTTGCGCGGCGACAAAAAGAGTCGTGAAACAAAACGTCGCTTTGTGGCTTACAAAGTGCGTTAGTGCGATATTGAGCAAAATAGCGATGCTGATACTGATCCCCAGCCCAATTGTAGTACCAAGAAAAAGCAACGTACTATCACTGTTATGCGTAAGCCCTGACACAAAGTACACCATAAAATGCAAACTGTTAGGTAACCCAATACCCAGCACAAGCAACGTAATACCCATTCTGATGAAGTTACGTTTTGAAAAGGGACAAATGACTAGCACACAAATACCTATCCAGGCACTCACTAGGAGTAACGATTTTAATAACTCAAAGCCAGCGCCCTCTGCCAGTTGAGAGATAACGCCTAGATAAGAATATGTCATTGCTGCGGTCACTAACAGTGAGGCTATTCGCCATACTAGCGACAATCGTGAAACGCCAGGTAATGCAAGAAGTACACTGAGCAATAGAAAAATAGGTAATGTGTCTCTTAAGAAGAGTACGACCGTATTAATGAGCATCAGGCTTCTCCTCTTGTTCCTTTACGACTACTTTGCCCACTGCACTGTTAGGGTGGAATTCTCCAAAGAAAGGATATTCACCTTGTGTCAGCGGTCCAATGTAAATACTGCCTTTGCTTTTGGCAAAAATCACTTTTTCTCTGTTAAGGGAAAAACTGTCTATTTCCTCGGGGCTATCGTCGAAATTGATGAAAGTAAGACGTACCTTTTTCCCCGCTGGAACCACTACATTCTGCGGGTAAAAAAGATGATCTTTAATTTCTATCACGACTTCAGTTAGTGCAAACGCACGAGGAGAGAAAAATGATAAAAGGCCAATAAAAAGGCCAATAGAAAATTTAAAGTAAGAGTTCATTTTCAAACTCCACCTTCACTTCAAGGCCTCCGATCTTAGCATCATCAAGCACAACATTGGCATTATGCAGAGCAGCAATTTGCAATACTATGGCCAAACCAAGGCCGCTGCCTGTTGTCGTCTTAGCTTGTGCTGCGCGGTTAAATCGCTTTAATACGCTGGCTCGTTCACTTATTGGTATGCCAGGACCCGAGTCCGCGACACTCAAAACTACGTTTGATGCGAGTTGTTCAATTCGAACAACAATTTGTGCCCCTTCAGGGGAATAATTACTGGCGTTGGTAATAAGATTTTGCAATAAGGTGTACAACATAAAATGTACGCTGTTTAACCAAATCTCATCGCCTTCTAAGGATATCTCTTGCTGTTTGGTTTCAATTTTTCCATATAGATCGCTAATCACTTCTTGCGCAACAAAGTGCAGATTAACTGCCTCTTTTTGTTCTACAAATGTCTCCGGACTGGTACGTGTCAGTAACAAAAATTGATTCACCGCGTCAATCATCCGATCGGTGTCGCGTTGAAGCGTTTCAAGTAGTTTACCGCTATCTCCTAATTCTTCAGCAATATTGTGAATATTGATTTTCATCACACTTAGCGGTGTACGCAGTTCATGTGCGGCGTTGGACGCAAACTGCTGTTCTCTTTCAAACGCAGCACTTAGTCGAGAAAACATTGAGTTGAGCGTAGAAACAACAGGTTTAAGTTCACTGGGTTCTCTATCAAGTGCAATGGTAGAAAAGTTATTACCTGTTCGTTTAGCCAATTTTCGAGAAAGCTGTTTTAGGGGGGCAAGCCCCCAGGTTATTCCTAAAAACAAAATTACGACAAGAAGGGGAACACTGACAATAAAAGGAGTAATGGAAGCAACGGTTAATGCATCTGCTAACGTAAAGCGATTACTCAATGGTTGCGCCACCATGTACCAAGAGCCATCATCTTTTACATAAGAGGTATGCACACGCCATCGTGTTCCAAGAGCATTTTTTTCTGAGAAACCGTCTTTAAAGTCAGAGAGTGGGGCCTTTAACACTTTGCTTGAACTTTTTATCAGCTTATCGTCCTGCCAGATTTGAAATAACAAAGCGTGATCTTTACCTGGTGAGCCACCATTGAACGAAGCAACGGCACTACTTAACGCGGTGAGTTCATTGTCTAGTAGCGTAGTTGATATACCTATTGTGGCACGATAGCCGTGGAGCGCCGCACTGAAGACAATAAGGACTAAAGCACTGGTAAGAGTTAAAATAAGAAAGCGACGAATCGACGTCACGTTAATCTCCAGAGTTGGATATGTGAATTAGTCTCGACTTAATCTGACACTTCTTCTTGAAAAGATGAGAGTTACCCGTTTTGATAAAGGTGTCGAATCTTTAATCAAAACAAAATAGGTAACTCTCATGTTGCATACTAGCAATCCAATCATCAAACACAAAGCAGGACTGTTAAATCTGGCTGAAGAGCTGGGCAATGTATCGAAGGCCTGCAAAGTGATGGGCGTGTCTCGTGACACGTTTTATCGGTATCAGGAGTTGGTTGAAGAAGGCGGTGTTGATTCGCTGATTAACCGTTCAAGACGCACACCTAATCTCAAGAACAGGGTCGATGAGCAGACCGAACAAGCTGTCATAGCTCACGCCATTGAGTTTCCCGCTCACGGTCAAGCCAGAACAAGTAATGAGCTGCGTAAAGCAGGCGTGTTCGTTTCAGGCAGCGGTGTTCGCTCGATATGGCTCAGACATAATCTGGAAAACTTCAAAAAGCGACTTGCCGCACTGGAAGCCAAAGTTGAAAGCGAAGGCATCATTTTGACCGATGAGCAGGTTGCCGCGCTTGAGAAGAAAAAGCAGGATGATGAGGCCTGCGGTGAGATTGAAACACACCATCCCGGCTATCTAGGCTCGCAAGATACCTTCTACGTCGGCAACCTCAAAGGTGTCGGCCGCATTTACCAGCAAACCTTCGTTGATACCTACAGTAAAATTGCGTTCGCCAAGCTCTACACGACCAAAACGCCAATCACCTCGGCCGACATCCTCAACGACAGAGTGTTGCCGTTCTTTGAGGCTCAGGAGCTGCCCATGCTGCGGATTCTGACAGACAGGGGCACAGAATATTGTGGCAAAGTGGAACAGCATGATTATCAGCTCTACTTAGCCATCAACGATATCGACCACACAAAAACCAAGGCGCGACATCCGCAAACCAATGGGATCTGTGAGCGATTCCACAAAACCATCCTGAATGAATTCTATCAGGTCACCTTCCGCAAAAAGCTCTATGACTCGCTGGAAGCATTACAGAAAGATCTGGACGAGTGGCTGGAATACTACAACAATGGAAGGACTCATCAGGGCAAAATGTGCTGCGGCAGAACGCCAATGGAAACATTAACCGATGGGAAGCAGATTTGGGCTGAGAAGAACTTAGCTCAAAGCTAATCTGACACTGGCACCGTGAAACGGGTAACTGTCAGATCAGGTCTGAGCTAGTACAGGATATGCAATACCCTACGCCTCTAATGGTTCGAATGAAGTTTTCTGGCATCTTTTTTCTTAAATTGCTGATATGCACTTCTATTGTATTGCTTGAAACTTCCTCACCCCATTCATAGAGTTTGCTCTCAAGTTGATGCTTACTCAATATGCGACCCGCGTTTTCAATTAGCGCTTTCAAAAGCATAAGCTCTCTACGCGGAAGATGTACTATGTCACTATCAATAGTCAATGTATGGTGCTTTGTATCAAGGCTGACGTTCTGCACAGTGATCACACTTTCTGAAGACGTACCTAATCTGCGCTCTAAAACCCGTAAGCGCGCCAGCAACTCATCAATTTCAAAGGGTTTGGGGAGGTAATCGTCTGCACCCGCATCTAGCCCTGATATTTTGTCAGAGGTCTTGTCTCTTGCGGTCAGAATTAAGACTGGCAGTACTGGATTAGTTTTTCGAATACTCTTGAGAACGATTAATCCATCCTGGTCTGGTAGACCTAGATCCAAAATGACAATATCATTTTGCGATGGGCGAAGTGTACTTATTGCGCTGGCACCATCGTAGACACAGTCTACAGTATAGTTTGCCTTTCTTAATGAAACTTTAAGCGCGTTGGACAAAGGCTTATCGTCTTCAACTAACAGTATGCGCATAAGATCCCCATAATTTCTCAGTAAATTTAAGGATATACAAAAAAACTTAAGAAAACCTTAAGCATTTTTTATTACAGGTCTGAATCGAGCAGGTTTTTTCAGACCTTTCATAGCTTCTAATAATCGTCAAAAATGCTACCACACACTTCCTATGGGCTTTTATGACCTCAACAATTACGTTGGCTACAGAGGAGATATCCGCAATTAGTACAAAACTCAAAAAAGCCAATAATCTGTTTGTCCGATAATTGTCTGAAGCTGCCTGTCAGATGACATCTTAACCTACATCTAAAAGTGCTAGATCAAATATGGGCTACTAAACGTAACAATGCTAGTACCGAGAGGCCAGTTTTGAATCAGTATCGATCATTTCTTACCGGCGTCTTTTATTGCTAGGTACACAATTTTTCTTGTTAAATCATCGCAGGGAATATTTTTCATTTTTTGATGCCTTGCGGATACCGTTGTGTCAACTTCACCATTTACGTACACATTAGGAATTTTTCCAACAGCTATGCTTTGCTAACAATAACTGCATTTCAGTATTTTTCCTCCAACCGCTCAAACATCTAAACCTATCGATACTTTAGTACTTGTGCTTCATTTTAGATGTTGCTTGATTTTAAAAGCTTCAGCATTTCAGCATTTAAGAGTTTAAATTTATAAAATCTCGGAGTTTTATCCTCTAACTTTTCCTCTCCATTTCTGCTATCGATAAACCATTCTTTTTCGATAATCCACTGGAATGCACAACGTACTGATGTGGTCATCTCGTTTTTGTTTTCAGGGATACCAAAATCAGTTCTGATTCTGGCTTTTTGTGATTCACTTCTATCGGTATGAAGCTGGAGCTGAAGGGGAAGGATTAAATTCCATTCTTTGTCAAAATCTAAGGTTTCATGGGATAGAGCTTTATATGTTTTCTCTCCAAAATGCTCAACAACATCAAACGCCCTTGAAAAATGGAAATTCTTAAAAAATACCTTATTTTCGTCGTCTCGATGATAACCTCTAAACATCCAATTAACCCCATCGTGCATCATTGCAAGAGGAATGATTGTTCGCCTATGATGATTATCACTGTTTTCTGAACGGTACTCACAACTAATAGCGTATTTACCTTTAATTGCTCTTGTAATTTTCCCAATAAAATTAGTTGAGAGATTGTTAGTTACTTTCCCTATTTTTTCAAAGGGGATTATAGTTTTGGCCGGTAGAGAGAGTTTGTTCTTATTGAAACCATTAGCTAACATGCCTAATGCTGTTTCTGCGTCAAAATCTATGAGAGGTTCATAACTATCTCTTACAATAGCATTAGCTCTTACACTTCTGTTGTACACAATATTTCTTTTACAAATATTACTGTAATCAGCTAGAACTTTTGAAGCCGCCGCATCAGATAAATTGAACATTTCACCGATGTCAGAACGTTTAACGATACCAGTGAAGCGCAACATAAAGTCGATGTATGCAAGGCGATCTGCAGTATTTGTATATTGTTCTTTTAGGTCTTTATAGGTAAGCATTATCAGTATATCTAGTCATGTATGTGGCTTAAATACTACTTCACTAATGTCTTAGAGTCTACTTTCGTATTTTGATTTCGGTCTTTGTTGTTGATTTTATGCTATTGAATTTTCATTTTCACTTATAAAAACTTTACGCAAGAATTGACTTGGTTGTTTTTTGATCGTAAGATTGATCATAGTTGGAGAATTGGTCTCTAACATATAGATCCTAATGAAGAAAGGAGGTTGTATATGGCAACTAACGGAAAAGTCGGTGATAACCGCCGTTGCGGAGCTGTTCGAAAACGATCGCAAACTCAAACTGGTTCAGGTCACTGGGTCAAGCGTGATGCAAACACCGGACAATTTATGCACGTCAAAAGTGATCGGAAGCCGTTCAAAGGAGTTAGAAGGGAGAAATAAAAAAGCACTTATCAGTGTTACTGAAAAGTGCTTTTTTTGTGAGGTGATTTATTTATCTGCGCCAACAGAAAGAATAAGACACGACACTGAAGTGCTTGTCCATTGAAGAACAGCCTATCAATCTTTAAGAGTCATGATAGTACATGTCTTTGATGTTCACCTCAATATTTTGAGCCGTTTATTAGATAAAAATGTGGGAAGCGGTAAGTTTTTGCTCGGAATTAGCCTGTTTTTTAGGCTTATCCTATCTTAGAAAATTTATTGAGGTAACTACTAATGAGTAGAAAAGATTTACTAAACGATATTACTAGTACTTTTCAGGGGCTTGGGTTTTCTGAAAATACTAACGAAAAGCCAATGACGTACCAACGAAATGTCAAATATCCGAGTATTTTCTCGGATAAAAGGGACTATGCACATTTTGTCGTTCATACACCAATACGCACAATTCAAGTTGTTGTTAAGTATCAAGAATCTGCCGGCACTGCTATAGAGAAACTTGGATATACAGTAATGGACGCGGCACGCTCTGCATACGATGATTACTTAGTCGTATGTGGTGGATGTGAGCTATTGAAACATGACAGGGCCATTGAATTTTTAAATTCTTACCGGTCATCAGCACCTAAGCTGACTGCTATCACTGTGAAAGACATTGTTGCTTTTATAGGTCCAGATTTAGGCCGTTATGCCGCTTAAGTTAAGGAGCATGTAGTGTGCCGTTTCTGGCACACTACCATAATTACACATGTAGCAGGCCTATTTTCAGAAGGTACTGTCCTAATTGTCTTATGTTAATAGAAAATCTCTTCTTTAATGATCAGCAACCAATTAACCTAGTATGCTTTTACAGACAAGTTCTTACGCACTAATGGATGCCAATGAGCTTCAATGAGAGTGCGAGCGCAGTATGTGCAATGAGAAACTGTCAGATTTGCGCAAGCTTTCTAGCAATTTTGTTAAATCAAATGTTGCCTACTCCACACAAGCGTGTGAACACCAAGTTATTTCGATGTGACGATACAAGATAAATTAGACATGCTATTCATTTGTTAACTGGTACTCTAATTCTGCCACTCTCTGTTTGTACTCTTCGATGGTTAATGCAAAAGAATTGTGCTGGCTAGCCATATTGGATAGCCTTTCACGAAGCTCAGCTACTTCGCTCTTGTACTTTCTTTTCAATTTAATTTCTTTTTTGAGTCGTAACCTCAGTTTTGAAAGAGCGTCTGAGGAGTGTTCGGGTATCATACTCACTGAATAGCTTTGTTTTTTTAAAGCCCAAATTTCTTCGACAATATCTTCGTAATAGTATATTGAACCGCTGCCTAGGCCTGCTTCCTCCTCAACCGCTTTAACCGAGAGCTTTTGGGAGTACGGGACAATTGTTGTGGCTTTATTCAGTATTCTGTCTAGAGCCTCTTCAATCCTCGCTCTCGTAACTTCTGATTTAGTCATCATTTCCCCCGTCTTGTTTGTACTCAGAAAATGGAATGTTAAAGAAGTGCATGACTCGCTCGGCTGCTTTAATTTGTGAAAGGTAATGGCTTTCAATAGAACTAGAAAAAGAATCTATACTCTTAAGGTATTTTATCTGCTGGATACACTGTTGGTGTCTTATTGACCAGCCCTTCGCTTGTTCTTCATCTATTAACTGATTTTCACATTTAAAACAATTTGCTGGTGAGGCGACCTTGCTCATTTGGCATTGATATCCTGCTAAGCAATAGGAGTGTAACGTTCCTACAAAGTCTATTCTGCCAGCTTTAACGTGATTGTGAATTTCTTGCCAACTTTTATGCTCTGTTGGAATTGACCCTCTATCTTTCATTATTTCAAGGCCGCGCTTGCCAAATAATTTATCTTTTCGGTTGTACCACTTAAAAACAGTTTCAGTAATAACTTCATTACGAACATTTTTTATCAATTCTGACAGCTCGCTATCGGTATTAATCCCTCTAAGTACTGCTGCCGCACCGCCTTCTTCGTACCACTCACTGGTTGGTATATCCAAATGTTTAAACTGTTCTTTAACGGCTATCGTGGAACAGAGGTTGTGGCGTCTTACAAATACGGCAAAAGTTCTTCGAAATTGATGAGAAGTAATGGGCCATATATATCCAAGTGCAATTTTTTTATTAGATAAAACAGAGTTTTGGTTTGGGTTGATCAAGTAAAATTCTTCAAGGGCCTCGTCATCTACAATTGCTCCTGCCTCTTTAGCTATCTCATTAAATTTGTTGCGAAAATGCCCTTCATAGATGATCTTTGGAGCTTCACTTTTCTTTGTTTGAGTAAGCCATAAACAACTCGCCTCGTGGTTTTTCATCGGGTCTGGATGATTGAACAGTTGTTCTCGCATATATTGCGTCAAGGCCTCAGCGAGTGAGATGGCGTCTCCTACGATAGTTGTTGTTACCCACTCAGATAGTTGTCCTCGTCCTTGTGTCATCTTGTGGTGGTATGATTGTACAGTGTGAATGATTTTACCGTTGTACGTTCTAGTCTTAAAACTATCGGGATGCAAAGAGTACAGTTCGCTGCGTCGCATTCCTGTAAATGCTGCGCAAACGATATAACAAGCGGCCTGGATTTTTGATAACCACGACTCAAATTGTCGCCAGGGTAAAATATGTTTTTCTAATGGCGTCCCTTGAAGATACAACTCAATAATGGATGAGTAGCTCTGAGGCTTAGCTTTATTTACCTCTACCCTATAGTCTGCGGAATTTGGGGTTAACCACTTCCAACTCCCGTCATTTATTTTGCGATCAACAACCTTTTTGCCTACTTCGTAATTTATGCGCAACTCTCGTATCAGTTCACTTAGCAAAACTCTATACGGATAGAGTTTTTCAATATAATCGATTGCTCTCGAATAAATTTTCTCCATGATACTTGTAGGCATAGCGTAAAACTGATTTGGTTTAGTCTTTTCAACCGCGCAGCATTCAATTGCTAAGGCTTTCGTGCTTTGATCGGTAGGGATTACTAGGCCTATGGGAAGAATGTGATCCGCCCTTTGTACTTTATTCAACATGCTGAATATCTGGACGGTGTTGCCATAACTGTATTGCAAAGATGTTAAGTATGTACAAAATTCATAAAACAAAACGGCATGCGACAGTTTGGAAATGCTAGCCCATTTCATTTTTTCCAAAAACTTATAGACTTGCAGCAACTTACTGTGCTGAAAGATAATTGTTGATGGCTTCAGTGGGTAAGAGTTCCCTCTGCCTGCATTAGTGTAAAGCCAAGAAAAACAAATCATTTTCAGCTCTGTAGCAAGTTCAAAAGAACTGATCTCTGAAAAAGTGATTTTATCCTTGTTGGTTATCTTTCTATCTATGTAAGCAGATAAAATCCACTCTTCATCGCCAAAGTAGCTAACTGTAGTCCCCGCATGGTCTTTAGTCACTGGCACGTTATCTAGATACTTGAAGTCCAACTTACTATAGGATTCAAGTACTTTTTGAAAACCATCGAGGTTTTCATTCACTACATTTCCAGGAAGACTAAGAAGTATTTGCATCGTGCTCTCTAAAAGTTGTAATTTATACCTTCAGGCCAAATGGGGTGACGACCTTCCTGTTTGAGCTTTTTAGTTGCTTTACGGCGTACCTTCGGGTCAACGCTAAAAATACACAAGTCTATTTTTTCAACCAGTGAAGCAAAGTTTCTAACGAACTGAGAATGACTTTTATGGTCGATAATTGATTCTTCAATTACTTCCCGAAAGCTCATTAAGCACCAAATATCCTCAACTTTTTCGATAATCACCTGATTGGGACAGTCAAAGCAATTCAAGATATCGGCGCAAGCCAAATGATCAACATCAAAGTGCATTGGACTTAAATTCATTTTTCGTCTGTAAACACTAGCTTGTTTACCGAAAGGTGAAATGCATCCAGAGCCAAGGGCTGTCTTTTTAGAGTGCTTATTTAAATCACCATACTTAGCAAGAAACTGCTCATAGGGGAGTACTTCAACATCCAGTTTCGATTTCGCATAGCTTTTCGCCTGGGCAAGGTCAGAACATCGTGCAACAGCTTCCAATGTATGGGTGGCAGCTTGTAACTGCTTTTTATTTTCTATCGGATTACCCGTAGTATAGTGCTGACGAAGAGTATTTGGTGTATTGCCTAATAAAATAGAAGCGCCAGCATAGTCGCCTGTTAAATCTAAATATCGAGCACTACCAGTCGCCCTAAATCTCTTTGCCATAGGCCTAAGCGGTAGATTGTCATCTGTGTGTAGATTAAAAGTAGATTGAAGCCAAATACTAGTGGATCTTAAATGGCTTTGTCCACTTCCCCTAAACTGAGACAGACTTAATTGGAGTTTTCTGCAATGATTAACGCAGGAGACGACTATGAAAAAATCACGATATACAGAATCTCAGATTATTGGGGTGTTAAAGGAAGTTGATGCTGGTATGAAGGTTGAGGAAGTTTGCCGTCAACACGGTATCAGCAGTGCAACCTTTTACAATTGGAAGTCCAAATACGGTGGTATGGAAGCCTCAGACGTCAAGCGACTAAAAGAGCTTGAAGAAGAAAATGCTAAGCTCAAAAAAATGTTTGCCGATGTCAGCTTAGAAAATAATGCCATTAAGGAACTTGTCGCAAAAAAGGGTTGGTGACAGCAGAGAAACGAGAATGCGTCAGCATCTTGGTTGATGCGGGGCTAAGCGTCGTAAAAGCCTGCCTGTTCGTTGGTATTGGCCGTGCGACCTTTTATCGTCCTGGACGAGACTGGCGTAAAGCGGATGCTGCTGTCATTGATGGTATCAATGCGGTCTTGGAGAAGTCGCCGCGAGCAGGCTTTTGGAAGTGTTTTGGTCGAATGCGTTTCAAAGGCTTCACCTTTAATCATAAGCGTGTCTATCGCGTTTACTGCCAGATGGGGTTGAATCTGAGGCGCAGAACCAAACGGGTACTGCCCAAGCGAATAGCACAGCCTTTAGAAGTACTGGATCAGGCAAACCACCAATGGGCGTTGGACTTTATGCATGACACTTTGTATTGCGGCAAACGGTTCAGAACACTGAATGTAGTGGATGAAGGCACGCGGGAGTGCCTTGCTATTGAAGTTGACACATCACTGCCCGCTGGCCGTGTCGTACGCGTGCTAGAACAGCTTAAAGCTGAGCGTGGATTACCCACTCAGCTGCGTATGGATAATGGCCCGGAACTCATTTCGGCAACGCTGACAGATTGGTGTGAAACCAACAATATTGAGCTGGTTTATATCCAGCCAGGAAAGCCGCAGCAAAATGGTTTTGTTGAGCGCTTTAATGGTTCATTCCGCAGAGAGTTTCTGGATGCTTACTTGTTTGAAAATCTCAGTCAGGTGAGAGACATGGCCTGGTTCTGGCGACTGGATTACAACGAAGAAAGAACACATGAAAGTCTGGGTAACCTGCCACCGGCAGCTTACCGGGCAAAACTGGAAAACTCTAGTTCAGCACTGTCTCATTAAAGGGGAAGTGGACAGCTTGGTTCAAGAGGCTTTAACTGTACTAGCTCAGACCTGATCTGACAGTTACCCGTTTCACGGTGCCAGTGTCAGATTAGCTTTGAGCTAAGTTCTTCTCAGCCCAAATCTGCTTCCCATCGGTTAATGTTTCCATTGGCGTTCTGCCGCAGCACATTTTGCCCTGATGAGTCCTTCCATTGTTGTAGTATTCCAGCCACTCGTCCAGATCTTTCTGTAATGCTTCCAGCGAGTCATAGAGCTTTTTGCGGAAGGTGACCTGATAGAATTCATTCAGGATGGTTTTGTGGAATCGCTCACAGATCCCATTGGTTTGCGGATGTCGCGCCTTGGTTTTTGTGTGGTCGATATCGTTGATGGCTAAGTAGAGCTGATAATCATGCTGTTCCACTTTGCCACAATATTCTGTGCCCCTGTCTGTCAGAATCCGCAGCATGGGCAGCTCCTGAGCCTCAAAGAACGGCAACACTCTGTCGTTGAGGATGTCGGCCGAGGTGATTGGCGTTTTGGTCGTGTAGAGCTTGGCGAACGCAATTTTACTGTAGGTATCAACGAAGGTTTGCTGGTAAATGCGGCCGACACCTTTGAGGTTGCCGACGTAGAAGGTATCTTGCGAGCCTAGATAGCCGGGATGGTGTGTTTCAATCTCACCGCAGGCCTCATCATCCTGCTTTTTCTTCTCAAGCGCGGCAACCTGCTCATCGGTCAAAATGATGCCTTCGCTTTCAACTTTGGCTTCCAGTGCGGCAAGTCGCTTTTTGAAGTTTTCCAGATTATGTCTGAGCCATATCGAGCGAACACCGCTGCCTGAAACGAACACGCCTGCTTTACGCAGCTCATTACTTGTTCTGGCTTGACCGTGAGCGGGAAACTCAATGGCGTGAGCTATGACAGCTTGTTCGGTCTGCTCATCGACCCTGTTCTTGAGATTAGGTGTGCGTCTTGAACGGTTAATCAGCGAATCAACACCGCCTTCTTCAACCAACTCCTGATACCGATAAAACGTGTCACGAGACACGCCCATCACTTTGCAGGCCTTCGATACATTGCCCAGCTCTTCAGCCAGATTTAACAGTCCTGCTTTGTGTTTGATGATTGGATTGCTAGTATGCAACATGAGAGTTACCTATTTTGTTTTGATTAAAGATTCGACACCTTTATCAAAACGGGTAACTCTCATCTTTTCAAGAAGAAGTGTCAGATTAAGTCGAGACTAATTCACTTTAACTTGCCCCTACAAGCCATAAAAAACAAATGCTCATTATTCGGCGCGATAGCGTGGCTCAACTGTAAAAGTTTCTTTATGAATCGCAGCGAATGTTTCGGTACATTTTGACGATTATTTTCTCCGATTGATATCGTTACGTACTTATTCGCCCTGGCTTTTAGAACGCTTTGCGAGTATATGCGCTCTTCGTTGAAGTTACTCTCCTTAAACTTTTTCATAGATAATAAGGACGTCATGTTTCCCCAAGTAAAATAAGACATGAGGAAATAACCAAGTGAAAAACATTTTGTGATGGCCCCCGCAACTTCTATTCTCCGGGGCCCGAAAGCAATTTCAGCAGTTGCAACTCTTGGCTCTGTGTATAAATGCAGTTCTGGAGTGCTAAGTATTTGTTCAAAAAGCTTATTAAACGTTGAGTAGATTGGCTTTAAAAGGGACTTGAGTTCAGAGTCTGAATAGCCCTCAGTAGGGTTCAGTTCGCGTCTGAAAAGCCCTCTCGGAGAAAACCAATCCTTACAAGGTAACCCTAGTATAGTAAGCATGCACTTTATAGAACTTGTTCTTTTACGAGCTGTATTGACATTCAACGAGCCAAGCCTCACTTTTTCGACCTGATGCCTTTCCCACGCAATTATGGAATCGTGAGTTTCCAAGTCGAGATTCGACGAATCTACAAATTTCACATATCTTACAAGGTCATTGACATATCCAAACTTCGTTCTGTCTGAGTAGTTTTGATCATCACGAAGAGCTGTAAACCAGCGTCGAACAAGCTCGTCTCTATTTGCATATATACCGCCAGTTAGTTCCTTTTTTAGCGGCACATTGAGGTATCGAAATCTATTGAAGTCGAATTGCTGATACCGAGCTATCCCTACTTTCAAACTAATGATGAGGCTTTTATCTTGCTCAGATTGACTCATATAGCGACTCTTCAAGAATGGTATCTAGAAAGCTTGCTGCTTCTCTAACGTTTTTTTTACGCTCCAAGAAGTCGACGTACTTCCAAGTTGTTGCTTCACTACTGTGTCCCATCCATGCCATCATTTGTGTTACTGCGTCTTTTTGCATCCCTATCTCTAAAAGCGATGCAAGGCGGTACGTACAGTACGTGGCTCTGAGGTCATGAGTGGTATGAGAAAATAGCGAAGACGTTTCACGCTCAACAGCGTTTCTTAATCTTCTAAACGATTGCTGAACGTTGTTAGGACTAAATGGAGCACCTGATTTCGAGACTAGCAAAAATGAACTATTGTTCTTTTTGAGCCTTAGCCTGCGCCTTTTTGATTTTGCATAGCCAACAAGTAGAGCTCTGAGGCTGGGAGAGATTTCGACTTTTCTTTCTTTTCCATACTTTGTAGCTACACCATTCATCGGACCAATTTTCACTTCTGATTTATCGGAAAACTCAAGTTCCAACGCTAAACATAATGGGAAAGTACATGCTTCCTGTAATCTCAAACCTGATTGTACTTGCAAGAGTTGATGGATTATAAACTCTATGTTGAACGTGGAGAGTGCTTTCGCAAAGGGCTCTAGCTCATCTTTTGATAGCGGATTGAGTGATTGCACTCGCTCTTTTAAAGGAACTTTTACGCGAAGGTCCGTGCTACTGACAATGTAATGAGGGTTAAGATGATTCATCATTCCGGTGTTTCTGATTTTCACCATCTCGTAGTCAAATGGTTTACCGGATTCGTTAACGTTAAGAAATTTTTGGTGGATACACCACTCGTAAAACTTTACGACATGCCTCATGTAAAGAGATGCCGTAGAGAACTGGATTTGTCCTAGCCTTGCGTTTGTTAGTAAATTATCGTTTCTAAACCTATAGGTAGGTCTTAAATATTTAGCAGTCGGAAATTTATCCCAAGATAATGAGTTTTCTTCCAAGAAATTAAAGTAGCGCTTTAAAGCACGAACCGTGGAGTTTAAATCTTTCGCCTTCCTGTAGTTGACTAGATGATTTATCCAAAGATTTACAGGTGTAATATATTCGTGGTTTGAATAGTAAAAAGTTGGGATACCTTCCAGCTTAATATGCCCACTATTGGGTACCGAAAGGGGAAGCACAGAGAAGGGATTTGATTGAATCACGTAAGTCATGTACTACCCCGAATGAATCTAAGAATTTCTAAAGGGTAGTACATTTTCCAGAAAGTGCTCAGCTACAGTCTAACATTCCAGAACGCGATCTACATAGTAACAAATTCTTCGGCGCTGGTGGGATGGATAGCCACACAGGAGTCAAAATCTGCTTTAGTGGCACCCATTTTCATCGCCACTGCAAAGCCCTGGAGGATTTCATCCATGCCATGGCCAATACCATGCAGGCCAACAACTTTTTGATCTTCGCCCATACACACCAGCTTCATTCGGGTCGGCTGACGATGCCGGGTTACCGCGGTATACATAGCTGAAAACGAGGAGGAATACACGGTAATAAGGTCATCCCCATATTGCTGTTTGGCGGCTTCTTCGGACAAGCCCACTGTGCCAATGGGCGGGTGGGAAAAAACCACCGTAGGCACCAGGTTGTAGTCTAAAAAGGCATTATCCTGGCCGTTAAACAGCCGTTCGCTCAATAACCGACCGGCCTTGATGGCCACCGGGGTTAATTCAACGTGGCCAGTGATATCACCAATTGCATAGACCCCATCTGCCTGCGTATTCTGGTATTTATCAACCGTGATATAACCGCGCTGATCGGTTTGCACTGCGGTGTTTTCTATACCGATGTTATCTGTATTTGGTACCCGGCCGATAGCCCAGATAAGGCAATCGGTGTGCACAATTTCGCCACTGGTAAGATGAACACATAACTCGCCATCGGCGGTTTTTTCTACTTTTTCGACACCCGACTGTTTGTGCAGCTTCGGCCCTTCCTGTTCAATGACCTCAACCAGGGTTTCGTGAATGATAGGGTCGAAGTGGCGCAATGGCGCATCATGGCGAATCACTAAATCTGTTTTGGTACCAAGGCTGTGCAATACGCCGGCTAATTCTACTGCAATGTAGCCTGCGCCTACCACAATAGCCCGTTCAGGTTGCTGGTCTAAATCAAAAAAACCATCCGAATCAATACCGTACTCAGCCCCCGGGATATCGGGCAAACGAGGGCGGCCACCAGTGGCAATAGTAATATGTGGCGCACTATATTGCTCGCCGTCAACCTCGATAGTGTGGTCATCCACAAAGGTTGCATAACCTTTAATCAAGGTGATGTCATTTGTTGCCAATACTTTGCCGTAAGAGGCATGAATCCGCTCAATGTAGGCGCGACGGTTCGCCACCATTACCGGCCAGTTAAATTTGTTTAACGTAACGTCAAACCCATAATCTTCGGAATAACGATTAATGGCTTCGGCTACATTGGCGCCAAACCACATCGCTTTTTTAGGTACGCAACCCACATTAACGCAGGTACCACCAATCAGGTTGCTTTCGACAATAGCGACGCGTTTACCGTGCTTAGCGGCGCGGTTAGCTGACGCAATACCGCCACTCCCGCCGCCAATACAAATGTAGTCAAATTGTTTCATAGTTATCCCAGTCTAATCAGAGTCGGCCAGCGGGTAGTCTGACACGGTTATAAAAATCCCTCAAAAAATTGGTGCAATTGAGGTTTACGGAGTACCTTTTCTAATAGGTCTTTAGAAAAACAGTGGTCATGTCCGATTCATGCTTTGATCATAAGGTCGAATCTATAATTAGCAACGCAATGATGCAGGTGATTTGCGATTCACCTGATATTGATTTTCTGTTGGATAGTGTGGTTCGGTTGCTGGTAGACAATAATCTCGCCGCGTGGGGGGCGTCGATTGCACATTGGTACAATGCGTTGTCGGTGTCATCTCAACCGCCAGTGTATGTGGCTGGGCAAGGCTGGCAACAGCAATACCAACGCTGTCACGAGCAATGTAACACGCTTGAAGCACAGGGCGGCCCACACAGTGAACAAAATGTGCGGTTTTTAGAGAAGCCTCGCTTGCTGGTTATCAAATTGCAGGTAAAAGCCTATCCCGAACATTGGCTGCTATTTGAGTTAAGCGCCAATAACACACCTGACTTAGCTTGTATGTCTCGCTGGACTAAATGGTTGCAGTACGCTATCGATCAGCAACAAAAGGATAGGTTGCTCGAACAGTCGCAAGCACGAATAGAAGAAATGTCGCGGGGTATGGCAGAAACGATGGCGCAACTGGTGCAGGCAGAAAAAATGTCAGAGTTGGGAAAGCTGACAGCGGGTATTGCTCATGAAATTAATAATCCCATCGGCTATATCCGGTCTAACTTAGAGTCGATGACCGATTACACCGCCTCGTTTCGCGACATTTTTGCTCAGCTTAGCCAGCTCGAGCAAGAAGTCGGCGAATTACGGGTGCCACTGCAGGCCCTGCAAAAACAATACGATATTCAGTTTTTACTAGAAGATTGCGAAGATATTGTGCAAACCAATATCAAAGGTATTGACCGTATAAGCGGGATTGTGAGCGATCTGTACGCGTTTTCGCGTCGTGCAGACGGCACTTTTAAAGCGATGGATATACACCCGGTATTACAACGCTGTATCAATCTTACCCGAAGCCGGTTTGCTGATCACCATACAGTGGAACTTGATGTCAGCGCCGTTGATACACGGCTGCGCGGTGATACATCGCAACTTGAGCAGGTGCTAATGAACCTGATGTTAAATGCCGCCCACGCTATGCCCGGCGTCGGCACATTGACCATTGCGGTAAAGGGCGACGCACTGTGGCTGGAGATATCGCTGACCGACACCGGTACGGGAATGCCAAAGGCCACCCTCAACCGTATATTTACGCCCTTTTTTACCACCAAACCCACCGGGCAGGGAACCGGGCTGGGCTTGTCGATATCGCAAGGTATTATTCGCGCGCATGGTGGCACCATAGTCGCCACCAGCGACGTCGGCAAAGGCACTACTTTTACCCTTCGTTTGCCCCGCCAGCAAGATGGTTCACAATGAGGTTTCAGCTTCTTCGGGCTGCTCAGGTAGCGGTTCTGGTTTAATTAAAATAGCGAACGCACTGCCACGCTCCTCTTCAAACCGCACCAGTTTTTCAATCGTAGAGCTGGTAAATACGTGGCCCTCGGGCAATATGAGTAGGTGACTGTCATTGTACAAATTAGCGCCTAACACCATACCTTCTTTAAGCTGGCGGGCCTCATAAGAATTTTCAATGTATTTGGGTTTACCAATTTGCTCGGACTCCAGCAATAATGTCAAAATTTCCCCATCGTATCGGGTATTCAGATGCTTCTTCATTTCCAGCTTGGCTTCCCGCGGGGCAATATCGGAGCCTGTGACCCGGCCCGATACCAAGCGCCAGTAGTCTCTGGCGATAGCCAGAATACGCGCGCCAACCGGTATTTCTTTGGCTACCTTTTT
The DNA here is from genome assembly GCF_003429285.1 of Salinimonas sediminis. Taxonomy (NCBI): domain Bacteria; kingdom Pseudomonadati; phylum Pseudomonadota; class Gammaproteobacteria; order Alteromonadales; family Alteromonadaceae; genus Salinimonas; species Salinimonas sediminis. The sequence continues at coordinate 3,859,146 of NZ_CP031769.1, read as the reverse complement.
GTTCAATCCAGACCCATTGAAATGCTCAAACTGCATTTCGATGATATCTGAGACGGGCTGCAAATGATGCGCCGGGGCCAGAATCAGGGCGGCTTGACGCGTTTGCGATAAATAGGCTTTTTGCTGTTGGTAATTTAACGAGGCAAATGCTGGTTTAAATTCCTCCGGGTCTAAGCCCAGACAGCCCAGCTCACAGATAAGGCCGGCATATTTGGTGGTTTTGACAGTGTCTTTATCACAGTCAAATTCTGTTGCAAGCAACGCTGCCAGTTCACTGACTTCAATGGCAAACTTACCGTTAATAGCCGGGTTGATACTAATGACATTAAATAGGACCTGCTCCAGCGCGTGATGATTTTTTTCTATCTTACTTAGCACCGCTTTAATTTGCCGGGTACGCTTTTGAATGGTCTGCTCCTGCAGCAGGTTGATATCTTTTAGCTTTTTATTCTGTGCACGGGTAAGCAATTGTAAACGCGCATTTTCATCTTTTAATTTTACCCGTTCCAAACCTTCTTCGATGGTGTTTATCAGCTCCTGATTATCCCAGGGTTTTTGCAGGTATCGATGAATTTTACCTTGGTTTACCGCTTTGATAGTCGAATCAATATCGGCAAAGCCGGTAAGGACAACCCGAAAGGTATCGGCATAGTGTTGTGCTACTTGCTCGAGTAACTCAGCGCCTGACATGTGAGGCATTTTCATATCTGAAATGACCACATGGATGGTTTGCGAACCTAACGCCTCCAATGCCTGTATACCGCTTTCAGCAAACACCATATTGATGTCCATTTTAAACAGCGCACGTTTAATCGCCCGTAAAATATTGGGCTCATCATCAACAAACAGCACGGTATACTTCTTTTTAACCGGCGGTGCTACTGAGCTCATTGACTCTCCTAATTGCTGACAATTTAGTAAAGTGCATCTGATAAGTGTAGCTCTGTATAAGGAAAAAAACAGGGGGCCAAACTTATCCATTAGGTGCAGATAACGCCTAGCCTACGAGCAGGCAGGCGCAGTAGTGTAATTCCCGCATCTGTAAAGCTACGCTGATTAGGGCCGCTTTACCGCTACACTAGCTGGCGATGTATCAGGCTTCGCCCATACACTGTTCCAATATTTCGGTTAAAGCATGATTAGAGAATGGTTTTGCTAACACTGCATCAGCGCCCATTTGCAATGCACGTTCAAGGCTGGTTGCGTCCAGCGCAGAGATTACAATAATTTTTAACTGCTTATAGCGGGCCTGTTCGCGGGTAAACTGAATAACACTATAGCCGTCCATCCCCGGCATACTTAAGTCAAGTGTCATTAATGTAGGGTTGTGCTGGCTTAGCATAACCCCGGCCTGAAACCCGCCTGTCGCGATAAGCGGGTCAAAACCGGCACGCCGCGCCACCCGCTGAATTGACTTCGCCACGGGAAGTTCATCATCGACAATCAAAATTGAGGGGGACGCCTTATTTTTAAGCGGCTCCGGGATGGGCATATCGTGCTGCTCAAGAAACGCCAGGAAATCTTCTTCCAGCACCCGATTATTGCCCCTGCCGGGAAGTTTGAAACCTTTAAGTTTACCGCTTTCGATCCAGCGGATAACCGTGCGTAAATTAACATCGCAGTAGGTAGCGATTTCTCCGGAGGTCAAAGTCTTCATAAAATTCAGGCGTCATTAAAATAGGTTACTAACAGGTATAGTTGAGCATTCGCGGTGCGACAAGTAGGCCTTTAGTATACTTTGTGACAATAACAGCAGGTGAATATAAACAGATAAGCGGGCCGTCCTGCCAGGGGATGATTTGTCGGGCGAAGGCGCGGGAGCGCAATACCGGGCGATCAAAAAGGCCCACTTAAGGGTATAAGCAATACGTATCTGCGCCAGTAATCCAATACCTCTGACTTGTTTTTGGCCGGGTGCAACCCTACATTCATGACATACATCTGAATAAAAGCGAGAGTCATATGACACAACCTGCCATTGAGCTGGTAGACGGCCTGCCCGTCTTTTCCCAAATTACCCCGGAACAAATTAAACCGGCTATTGAAAAAGCCATAAGCCATTGTAAAGAGACCATTGATGAGGTGGTCGCCTCGGGGGATTACAGCTATGCCAATGTCGTTACCCATATTGAAGAAGCTGACGATCGGCTAAGCAAAATGTGGTCGCCGGTATCTCATATGAATTCAGTGGTCAGTAACGATGCGCTACGCGAAGCGCATGACAGCTGTTTGCCATTATTATCTGAATACGGTACTTGGGTAGGCCAGCACGAAGGGTTGTACAAAGCCTATACCAGCCTGCGTCAAAGTGATGAGTTCAAAACACTGGATGAACAGCGCCAAAAGTATATTGAAAATACTATCCGGGACTTTACGCTTTCTGGTGTGGCCTTACCGGCCGATAAAAAAGTGCGTTACGCCCAAATCAGCGCCCGTTTATCAGAGCTATCGTCTACTTTCAGTAACAATGTGATGGACGCCACCATGGGCTGGACTAAGCATGTGACTGACGAAGCGCAATTACAGGGAATGCCTGAATCAGCGCTGGCCGCGGCGGCCCAAGCTGCCCACCAAAAAGATTTGCAGGGCTGGTTGTTTACCCTGGATATCCCGTCCTATTTGCCGGTAATGCTGTATGCTGATAACCGCGATTTACGGGAACAAATGTATCGGGCCTATGCTACGCGGGCGTCAGATCAAGGCCCTAATGCGGGCAAGTGGGACAATACTGAAATTATTCAGGAAATACTGGCGCTGCGGACCGAGTCAGCCAAAATGTTGGGATTCGATAGTTACGCAGAATACTCACTATCTACCAAAATGGCGGCCTCGACAGACCAGGTAACAGGTTTTATCCGTGACTTAGCAGAGCGCTCGTTGCCGCAGGCCAAGGCTGATTTAGCCGAAGTGCAGGCGTATGCGCAGGACCATCATAATGTATCTACATTACAAGCTTGGGATATTCCGTATTACAGCGAAAAGCTGAAACAAGATAAATATACGATTTCAGACGAAATGCTGCGGCCTTATTTCCCCGAAGAAAAAGTACTGCATGGCTTGTTTGAAACGGTACATCGTTTATATGGCCTTAAAATTATAGAGCAACCTGGTATTGATACCTGGCACGACGATGTTCGCTATTTCACTATTACCGATGCGGCGGATGCTCTGCGTGGTAGTTTTTATCTGGATCTGTATGCCCGCGCGAACAAACGTGGTGGGGCATGGATGGACGAGTGCCGGGTACGGCGTGAATGCAGTAATGGTGAAATCCAACTGCCAGTGGCCTTTCTGACGTGTAATTTCAATGGGCCGGTGGGCGACAAACCTGCTTTGTTTACCCATGACGAAGTGGTCACGCTGTTTCATGAATTCGGTCATGGCCTGCACCATATGCTAACTAAAATGTCGGTAGCGGGGGTATCTGGGATTAACGGGGTGCCCTGGGATGCAGTTGAACTGCCAAGCCAGTTCTTAGAAAACTGGTGTTGGGAAGAAGAGGCGTTGAGTTACCTGTCGGCTCATTATGAAACCGAGGCGCCGCTCCCCAATGACTTGCTTGATAAAATGTTAGCCGCCAGAGATTTCCAGTCGGCTATGCAAATGGCCCGGCAGCTGGAATTCAGCTTATTCGATTTTACCCTGCATCAGCAGGCGGGTGACGAGGTCGACGTTCAGCAGGTGCTGGATGCGGTGCGTCAGGAAGTCGCCGTTATCGTGCCTCCTGATTTTAATCGCTTTCAAAACAGCTTTGGGCATATTTTTGCCGGTGGCTATGCAGCTGGATACTACAGCTACAAGTGGGCGGAAGTGTTATCCTCGGATGCGTTTAGTAAGTTTGAAGAAGATGGCATTTTCAATCGCGAGACGGGACAGGCCTTTTTACATAACATATTGGAGATGGGCGGTAGCCGGGAGCCTATGGACTTATTTGTAGCCTTTAGGGGACGCGAACCAAAGGTTGATGCGCTATTGCGGCATAGTGGAATCAAGGCGTAATGGCAGCAGAACCCTTCGATACCCTATATCGTCGGGCCTGCGAGCGTAAGGGCGGACAAGCAGGGCTTGAAAGGCTGTTAAGTCAGCCCCTTACCTCTGCGCAGGTAGCCGCAATACCCAACGACAGGGTATTGGCCGCAATGACCAAACAAGTCTTCAAATCAGGCTTTGTATGGCGGGTAATAGAGCAAAAGTGGCCGGCATTTGAAGAGGTCTTTTTCCAGTTTGATGTGGATAAAGTTCTGTTGATGCCGGATGAAATGTTAGAGCAAAAAGCCACCGACAAGCGGATTGTGCGAAACTATAAGAAAGTAATGACGGTGCGTGAAAACGCTATGCTGATTGCTGATCTTAGCCGCGAGCATGGTAGTTTCGGGCAGTTTGTCAGTGGTATTGCGCCACAGGATATTACTGGCTTATGGCAGCTGCTGAAGCGACGCGGGGCCAGGCTCGGCGGCAATACGGGGCCGTATATGCTGCGCGCATTGGGCATTGATACTTTCTTGCTGTCACAAGATACGTTGACATATTTGCATCAGCATGAAGTTTATGACGGCGGGGCTACCAGCCAGCGAAGTTTAGCCGCTATCAACAAACAGTTTATGGATTGGCAGCAGCAAAGCGGACGTCCATTGTGTCAGCTGAGCCAAATTGTGGCGTACAGCTGGGGCAGCAATCGCACTTAACCCTGAACCAGCCGGTCAGCCTCGCCAGGGCTGGCCATCCCGCTATAATTTCCCTGCTCAGGCCGCTCTTAATTAGCATGAATTTAACCCTAAATGACTGTTGCTGACGGGCTTTATTAGTTACACTTCCGAGCATAACTGAATATGCCAACAGGACAGGTATGAGCGACGCAAACACACCATCTGGTACCTCCGATACCCAGGCCACGCCCACTACGCAGCAAACCCACTTTGGCTTTAAGCAGGTCGATAAGGCGCAAAAGGCGTCTTTAGTGGCTAACGTGTTTGATTCTGTAGCGGCTAAATACGATGTCATGAATGATTTGATGTCATTGGGAATCCACCGTCTTTGGAAACGTTACGCGCTTGACTGTTCTGGCGTAAGAGCCGGGCATAAAGTATTGGATATTGCGGGTGGCACGGGCGATCTGACCGCAAAATTTTCGCGCATGGTCGGTCCCGGTGGTTCAGTCACCCTGGCCGATATCAATCTTTCCATGCTTAAAGTAGGTCGCGATAAACTGCGTGACAAAGGATTGGTTGGCAATATTGATTATGTCCAGGCCGATGCCGAAAGTTTGCCTTTTCCCGATAACTCGTTCGACGTGGTCACCATGGCATTTGGCTTACGGAATGTGACAGAAAAGCAAAATGCGCTTAATTCAATCTATCGGGTGCTGAAGCCCGGAGGCCGCTTGCTGGTATTGGAATTTTCCAAACCGGCTTCCCAGCACCTATCTAAAATATACGATATTTACTCGTTCCATATTTTGCCCCGGATGGGCCAGATAGTTGCGAATGATGAAGAAAGCTACCGCTACCTGGCAGAGAGCATTCGTATGCACCCTGACCAGGAAACGCTCAAAGGAATGTTTGAGCAGGCAGGGTTTGAACAATGTGACTACACCAACCTGACAGGCGGGATTGTGGCATTGCATCGTGGATACAAATTTTAATGCCAGCCAGTGCTCTGTTAAGTGCAATAGCTGAAACGGCGATTAATCGGGTACTGGCACTGGATGAAGATAGCCAGGCCAGACTGCTTCCGCTAAACGGTAAACGGCTGACTTTGTATATTGACCAGTTTCCGCATGCGTTAACCTTGGTGTTTTCGCAGCGGGTAGACGTACTCACGGAACTCTTAGAACACAGCGAGCTAGTGGCACAGCTGGATGAAAATAGCTGTTGTATACGTACCTCTCTGGAAGTGTTGCCCAAATTGACCCAAACCAGCCAGCTAACCCAGTTAATACGGCAAGGTGAGCTGCATTTGGATGGCGATTTACATATTGCTCAACACACCGCCGCACTCTTTGGCCAGTTGGATATCGATCCGCAGGAATGGTTGTCGCATTATACCGGCGACGTAATCGCCCATCAGGCAGGCCAAACCTTAGCTGGCTTCAAAACCCAGATAGCCAATGCGCTGGCGCGTTCACGTGCTGGTATCAGTAATGCCCTCACCGAAGAAAAACCCATCGGTGTAGGTAAGCTGGCGGTAATGCACTTTAACGATGAAGTCGATGCATTACGCGATGACGTACAACGTTTTGAAGCCCGCCTTAATGCCCTAAACAACGAGCAGTGATCACCTTTGGTTATGCGAATTTTTCGGTTGTATCAAATCAACAAGGTGCTGTTACAGCACGGTTTAGATGAACTTATCCCTGATCGCTGGATGCCCTGGTATGCCCGAGCCATGCGCAGGTGTATTTTTTGGATAAATAACCAGTACAAAGATAAAACCGCTGGCCAGCGAATCACCCTGGCGTTGCAATCTTTGGGGCCGGTTTTTATTAAATTCGGGCAGATGTTGTCAACCCGACGTGACTTGCTACACCCCGCTATTGCCAACGAGCTGGCCCGGCTTCAGGATAAAGTTGCGCCATTTCCTTCCGACAAAGCCCAGGACATTATCCGGCAATCATTGGGTATTACCCATCTGGATGAGCTATTCAGCGACTTTCAGGTTGAGCCCCTGGCTTCGGCTTCTATTGCCCAAGTTCATGCTGCTACCTTGCGTAGCAATCAAAAGAATGTGGTAGTAAAGGTGCTGCGTCCGGATATTCGCAAAACCATTGAAGCGGATATGGACCTGTTGTTCACCCTGGCCCAGGTGCTCCAGAAGTGGTTACCTGATGGTAAACGTTTACGGCCGGTTGAAGTCGTCACTGAATATCAAAAGACCCTGGTGGATGAGCTGGATTTACTTCGCGAGTCGGCCAACGGTATCCAGCTAAGACGGAACTTTGAAGGGTCTGATGCTTTGTACATACCCGCCATTTACAGCGAGCTGTGTCGGCACAACGTATTGGTGATGGAGCGAATTTACGGTATTCCAGTGTCTAATATTGATGCTTTGCTGGCGCAAAATACCAATATGAAGCTGCTGGCGGAGCGGGGCGTAGAGGTGTTTTTCACCCAGGTCTTCCGAGACAGCTTTTTTCACGCTGACATGCACCCGGGCAACATTTTTGTTTCCCCTGAAAACCCATCCCAACCTAAATACATTGCTATCGATTTTGGGATTGTGGGAACGTTGAATAAAGAAGATAAACGCTATCTGGCCGAAAACTTTGTGGCATTTTTTAACCGGGACTATCGTAAAGTTGCCCAACTTCATGCGGATTCGGGGTGGGTGCCAGCAGATACCAATATAGACGAATTTGAAATGGCCATACGTACTGTATGCGAACCTATTTTTCAAAAGCCGTTGGCCGATATTTCCTTTGGTAATGTTTTACTGCAACTGTTTAATACCGCCCGGCGCTTCAATATGGTGGTGCAGCCCCAATTGGTATTGTTGCAAAAAACGTTGCTGTATATCGAAGGATTAGGGCGCCAGCTTTATCCACAGCTGGATTTATGGAAAACCGCAAAACCTTTTTTAGAAAACTGGATGCAGGAGCAGGTGGGTATCAAGGCCATGCTTAACAAGGTAAAAAGTAATTTACCGTACTGGTCGGAAAAGCTGCCTGATATGCCCGATTTACTGCATGATAGTATGTTGCAATTAAAGGCACTGCCTATTCAGCAACGCAAAGAACACCAGCGTCTGGTGGATATGCAAATACAGGCCACCCGGGCTGCTCATTATAGTATTGTTGGCGCCACCTTTATTATTGTGGCCGCTATTTTGCCTATATATGATTTACCCTGGGGGCTGACGGCACTTAGCGCTACAGTAGGCGTAGGCTGCTGGATGCGTTCTTGGCGAAAGGGACACCGGGAACAGCAGTAACGTATTTTGCGAAGCCGCCGAAACATGAAATTTTGATGATTATTAACATTCAATCCCTATTTTATGTATCAATTTTAAAAATACCTGTTATAGTGTTCTTGGCTGTTTTAGCCCCAGTCTTTAACAAGACGTGATTATATTTGTTTCTGCGTTGATGTATAAATACTCAAGTTACACCTGTGATTTGCTGTTAGTGGTTTGTTCATTCCAAAGTAAGACCCAAATAAACTCGTCAGGTTTAAAGACGTTTAGTTATACGCGAAAGCGATATTTATAGAGATTTTTGAGGTCTACATGTCTAAAGTTACAGGTACCGTTAAGTGGTTTAACGCTGATAAAGGTTATGGTTTTCTAACTCAGGATAGTGGTGATAAGGACGTTTTCGTTCATTTCCGTGCTATCGTGTCAGAAGGCTACAAAACGCTTAACGAAGGTCAACGCGTTGAGTTTGAAGTTGAGCAGGGTCAGAAAGGTCTGCAAGCTGCCAACGTGAATGCTATCTAAGTATTCCTAAAAACAGCAGTCGTGTGGCTGCTGTTTTTTTATATGTCACAGTCAACCGCAATATGACGGCACTGTGGCATTGCTTTAAAATAAGCCTGATAATCATCCCACCTTTTCAGCTTATTCCTATCTCTGTTATTCCCCCTAATTATCATTCTTTGCTTTATCGTTTCGGCTTTAGCAAATAACCAATATACCATAACGTTACACCCGTACTGACTTGCTAGCTGTTGTGGCCAGTGCTGGTTGGCCAACTCTTGGGTAAAAGGAGCACACAACACTACGTTAGTGTGGGGCAGATTATCGTTAGCCATTGCAAACATTGCCTGATAGACCGGCTGGCGAAAAGCGGTTTTATACAGGGTACTGTCCCGATCGTCAGGATCGTGCCCGGCTAAGCGCAATCCTGCGTGTACTAGTGGCTCGCTAACGGTATCAATATCTATAAAGCAAGCATGCTGTGTTTTGGCAAGCTGCCCGGCCCAGGTAGTCTTACCGACAGCTGGCTGCCCGCAAACAATGAAGAGTGTGTACATAGTTGGTGCTGGATTTTGATGGCACTATGATGGCAGTATGTAATGGTTATTGTCCGGTGGCTACTATTTGGTCGCAAGAGGAGGGTTTGATGTCTGTATTATTACGTAACTTGGTAGCCGCTGTAGCGGTGATCGGGTGCTTAGCGACCATAGCAGAAGCGAAAACGGAACCAGTAGCCACCTTATTTGGACAGTCTGTGACGATTGAGCAAATTAGCCCCGCGCCTGCCAAACTAACTAAGCTGGCCCGCGACATGGGCGTAAGTAAAGACATGGCGATTGCCAGTTTTCAGCACAATGAACTGGCTCGTCAGATCTTGGATGCAGTAATGGCTGATTATGCTAAGCAGCACAATATAACAGCGGATCCCGATTTAGTGGCACGTTTTATTGAGCGCTTTGCCAGCCAACATGCTGCAACGACGAAAAATGGCGCCACGTCATCTGCAGGCAACGATAATAGTTTACCCGGTATTGCACAAAAACAAGTGCTGCAGTGGCAAATAGATAAAGCATTGTATGCTGAGCTAGGTGGCACAGTTGTGTTTACCCAACGCAATCCACAATTACCTGTAGAGGCCTACCATACTCTGCTGCAACAATACGCCAAGGCGGGAAAGGTAAATATTACCGATACGCGTTTTAGCGCATTATTCTGGAAAGCATTTGAACCACCATACCGGTTTGAAATTCCCGCCGGGCAGGTTAGTTTTGCTAAGCCATGGTGGCTAACCAGTCAGGTAGTCGAGTAATTACCCCACGGGCCTCCACCTTGAAAATCACCGCATAGGGCTGCGCTATCTCCGTTAGCCCAGTTAGCCCAGTTAGCCCAGTTACCTGGGTCATCTTAGCTATCCCGGCTGGCCTTAGGTCTTTTCTCTTGTTCGGGCAATGAAGTTGGGCTGCCCCAAGCCAAGGTGGCCCCGTTAAAAGCACGATGGTAGGGGGTTATGCTTACTTATTAAACGACGGGGTAGAGAAATAACGTTCTGCGCCATCAGCCAAAATAGTGACAATGTGCTTATGTCTATAGGCCGGTTGGCAGCACAGTCGGGCGGTAGCGTGCATAGCCGCGCCCGAGGATATACCTACCGCAAGTCCTTCGCTAGTGGCCAGCATCCGCGCATAGGCGATAGCTTCGTCATCATCTACCGTCATTATCTTATCTATACACCCGGTATCTAAAATATCTGGCACATGGCCTGAACTGAGCCCCTGGATATTATGCACTCCACTGCGATTTTCACTTAGCACCGGACACCGGGCGGGCTCTACTGCAATAACTTGCAGTAAGGGATTATGTTTTTTCAGCGCATGGGCCAAACCGGTAATGGTGCCCCCGGTGCCTACGCCTGCCACAATGACATCAACCGCACCTTGGGTATCGTGCCAAATCTCGCTGGCTGTGGAAGCTGCATGGGCAAAGACGTTCGCTTTGTTAGAAAATTGATTTAACGATACCGCGCCCGGCGTGGCCGCCACTAATTCACTGGCGTGATCGATGGCTCCCTTGGTTCCCAGCGTTTTGGCCGTGGTAATCACGGTCGCGCCATAGTGTTTAATAAGTTGCTGTCGTTCCACCGACATGTGCTCAGGAATAACAATGGTGACAGCGATGCCGTAAAGGGCGCCTAACCAGGCACATGCTACGCCGTTATTCCCCGATGACGCTTCAATAATAGTGGTGTTGCTATTAAATTCAGGACTAGCCATTAACGCCTGCATCATGGCCAATGCCGGGCGGTCTTTAATTGACCCTGCCGGATTAAAATATTCCACCTTAGCCATTGGTGTACAGTGCCACTGCTGTAACGCGGCTAGCCGCTGTAAGCGAATAAGCGGTGTATGGCCGATGGTTTGCGTAATATCGTCGAAGATACGCGGCGCGCGCGTGTAAGGTGATAAGTGGCGATGGCTGGCAAGCATGATTCCGAGTCCTTGTTTACAGGTAAGTAACGTCGACAGTTAGTGTGGCACTGCACGGGGAGAGAATTTGCTTAAAGCACCGTGTTTATCTATGCTAAAAAAGAATCTAATGCTGCATAAGCGCTAATAAATGAAAAATATTGCTATAGATAAAATAGACAAAGAAATATTGTCATTGTTGCAACGACAGTCGGATATGCCGGTGGCGGATATTGCTGAACAGGTTGGTCTGACATCAACGCCATGCTGGCGGCGCATCCAACGCCTTCAGCAACAGGGGATCATCGCGCAGAAAGTTGCCTTATTAAACGCGGCTGAACTTGGTTTACACATGACCGTTTTCGTGCAAATAAAGGCCGCGCGGCACGATGGTAAGTGGTTAGATAATTTTGCTAATCACGTCTCGGCCTTTGATGAGGTAGTGGAGTTTTATCGTATGAGTGGTGAGTATGATTACCTGCTTAAAGTACTGGTAGCGGATATGGCCAGTTTTGATCATTTCTATAAACGGTTGGTCAAAGGTATAGAGCTGAACGATGTGACCTCCAGTTTTGCAATGGAGCAGATGAAATATTCCACGGCGTTGCCGTTACACCACTTGTAGTGCTTCCCTGCGAAATACGGGTAGTGTGTGCAATAGTGTATAACCGCTATACCCTGCAATGGCTGAGGTTAGCCAACAACCTGAACGGTATAGGTTCAGCTTGTTGGGGTAGCCCACTGTGATAGCATGAAACGAACCATTTTGCTGAGGAACCCCCTATGAGCACCACCCCATTAGCCTGTTGGGACGATATCCTGTTACTCAATACCCAGCTGAATACTGAAGAACGAATGTTAGCTGATGCTGCCCATCAGTTTTGCCAGCAAACGCTGCAGCCCGGTATTGTGCAGGCAAATCGGGATGGCGTGTTTGATCGAAATATCATGCGCCAGTTTGGCGATATGGGTATGTTGGGCGCCACGATAGAAGGTTACGGGTGCGCCGGCGTCAACTACGTATCCTATGGGCTACTGGCCAGAGAAGTTGAGCGGGTAGACAGCGGTTACCGCAGTGCTATGAGTGTGCAGTCTTCGCTGGTGATGCACCCGATTCATCAGTTTGGCAGTGATGCCCAAAAAGACCAGTATTTACCCAAGCTCGCCAGCGGGGAATGGATTGGGTGCTTCGGCCTTACTGAGCCAGACGCAGGCTCTGATCCTGCCAGTATGCGCACTAAAGCGGTCAAAACCTCAGGGGGATACCGGCTTACAGGCAATAAAATGTGGATAACAAATTCCCCGATTGCTGATGTATTTATAGTGTGGGCAAAAAATGAAAGTGAAGATGGCAGCATCCGTGGTTTTATATTAGAGCGCGGCATGCAGGGGCTAAGTACGCCCCAAATACAGGGAAAATTGTCACTGAGAGCCTCGGTCACCGGCGAAGTGGTAATGGATAATGTATTGGTACCTGAACAAAATATGCTGCCGGGTGTGAGCGGTTTAAAAGGGCCGTTTAGTTGTTTGAATATGGCGCGCTTTGGTATTTCGTGGGGCGCCATGGGGGCAGCAGAGTTTTGCTGGCATGCGGCGCGACGCTACGGTTTGGATCGCAAACAATTTGGCCGCCCGCTAGCGCAAACCCAGCTCTTTCAAAGTAAACTGGCGGACATGCAAACCGAGATTGCATTGGGTCTGCAGGCGGCGTTACAGGTAGGGCGGTTAATCGACGCCGGGCAGTTTGACCCGGCAATGATTTCGCTTATCAAGCGCAATAATTGCAGCAAAGCATTAAATATTGCCAGAATGTCCAGGGACATGCATGGCGGGAATGGTATTGCCGATGAGTTCCAGGTAATGCGGCATATGGTAAATCTGGAAACTGTGAATACCTATGAGGGCACCTACGATGTGCATGGGCTGATATTGGGCCGCGCTCAAACCGGCCTGCAGACCTTTTTTTAGCATGACAAAAAGGCAGCCACAGGCTGCCTTCACACTAACTCCGCCATTACCTGTCAGTAATAACTGAGTTTTTCTGATTTACCGGCAAAGATGCGATAGACCATAAAGGTGTATGCCAAAATACACGGCACCACAATTGACGCCCCGACCAGCAAAAAGCGTAGGGAATTTGCATCCGCTACTGCGTCCATAATGGTAAGCTCGCCCGGCACCACGAAGGGGTAATAGCTTACGCCGAAGGCCCCGAAACACAGTACAAACACCAGGAGTGCTATACCAAACGGCAGCCATTCGCCCCGGCCTTCTGCCGCCGGCAGTCGTTTTAATACCACTGCACACAAGCCTAACAAGGCAAAGCAAGCTATGGGGATGGCCATCAGTACATAGCCCCAGGGCGCTGATAGCCACAGATTACGCACCTCTTCATGCAAAAACAGATTAGCCAGGCTTACCGCAATAATGCCGCCTGCCAGTATCCCTAAGCCGCGTCTGGCCCAATAGAAGGCTTTTTGTTGTAATTCGCCTTCGCTTTTGAGGATTAACCAACATGCTCCAATAAAGGCATACGCTGCGGTCACGCCAAGCGCAGACAACAACGCAAAACCTTGTGCGGCCCAGTCGGTCCGCAGGCCGGTGACCCAAATACCCAGCATATAACCCTGCGCTAAAGTCGTGAGTAACGAACCGTATTTAAATGTCAGGTCCCACTTGCGTTTTTTTACCTGGGCAACTTTAGCCCTGAAGTCGAATGACACGCCGCGCAGGATCAACCCTACCAACATGAAAGTGGCAGGAAGATACAGCGTTTGCAGAATATCACTGTGCGCTTCAGGAAAGGCAAACAATAAAAGTCCTACTGCCAGCACCAACCAGGTTTCATTGGCATCCCAGTATGGCCCGATAGATGCGATCATGTCATCGCGAAAGCGCTCTTCGCGTGGAGGAATCAGCAACCCCACGCCTAAATCATAGCCATCCAGCACCGCGTACAGCAGTACTGCTAAGCCCAGTAAACCAATATATATATTCGCCAGCGTATCTATCGACAAATTTTCAAATGGCATAATATGCTCCTGTTAAGCTTTAGCCGCAGCGTAGCGAGCGGCCCTTGCCTGGTCACGTTCTTCACTGGTTATTTCTTCTATTTCAATAGATTTGCGACACATCAAAGTTAACGTGCCCATGTAGGCCACCAACAATACGCCATACAGCAGGGCGTATAATGTGAAAGACAGTGCAACATTCCCACCCGGCAACCCGGTAACCGCGTCAATAGTCTTCAATACGCCCGTTACCAAATACGGCTGACGACCTACCTCGGTAACGTACCAGCCAGCCAGGGTAGCTATCCAGCCGCTAAAGCTCATGGCCATGAACACTTTATTCAGCCACCCCGGCAGCGCATTGTTACGCCATAGGTAATAGCTTCCAAGCCAGGCGCAAAGCAGCATAAACATCCCCATTCCTACCATCACCCTGAAGGCAAAGAACACAGGTTTAACTGGCGGATGTTCTCCTTTAAATTCATTCAATCCCTGAATTTCCCCATCTGCGCTGTGGGTAAGAATTAAACTGGCTAACCGCGGTACCCCAATTTCAAAATGGTTGGTACGGTTTTCTTCATCGGGAATGGCAAACAACAGTAACGGTACTTCGCGCTCGGTTTCCCACAAACCTTCCATTGCGGCTACTTTTTGCGGCTGATGTTCAAGGGTGTTCAGCCCGTGCATATCGCCCGCGAAAATTTGTAGCGGGATTAATATGGCCGCAGTATAAGTGGCCGTTTTTAACGCGATTTTGGGCGCTATTTTATCGTCACCTTTAACAATGCGATAAGCCGACAACCCCGCTATAAGAAAGCTGGCGGTTAAGCCAGACGCCAGTAGCATGTGGGTTAGGCGATAAGGAAACGACGGATTAAAAATAATTTGTGACCAATCTTTGGCATAAATTACCCCGTCAATAATTTCGTGGCCCTGGGGGGTGTGCATCCAGCTATTTAACGAAATTATCCAAAATGCCGAGATGGTTGTACCTATCGCAACAATTAGAGAGGATAACGTATGCAACCAATTAGGTACCCGGCGGCTACCAAACAGCATAATGCCAAGGAAGGTCGCTTCTAAGAAAAAGGCGGTGAGTACTTCATAACCTAATAGAGGGCCTGCCACGTTACCGGCTTTTTCCATAAACCCTGGCCAGTTAGTACCGAACTGAAATGACATGGTTACGCCGCTGACTACGCCAAGTGCGAAGGTGAGGGCAAATACTCGCACCCAAAAACGATAAATACGCATCCATACCGGATGGCCAGACACGTTCGAACGCACTTTAAAATAAAATAAAAACCAGCCCAGTGCGATAGTGATAGTGGGAAACAGAATGTGAAAGCTAATATTAAGTGCAAACTGAAGTCTCGAAAGCATCAGTACGTCCACAGTAACCTCCTTTATTGCTGCGAAGACTTACCCGGCAGCAGTTTATCTTTAAAGTCGAGCATACGGCCTAAACCCGAACCTAACTTCATCAGCGTATGAAGCTTTTCAGGACCTAAATTTTGTAACTCCTGAGACCACGCCGTTACCGATTCCAATAAATCATGAATCTCATTTAATTTACTTTGTACTTCCTTATCTTGTTCACCTATTGGCGTATCTAACATTAAATCGCGCAGTAGGGTTAAGGTTGGATCAATTTCACGCTTACGTCGCTCTTCAAATACTCGGTTGGCTAATACCCAGATAGTCCCGGCGGGTACAAAAAACTCCTTTCGTTCACCGGGTACAATTTGTTGTTTAACTAACTGCCAGGACTGCAGCTCTTTTAAACCCATACTGGTATTGCCCCGGGAAATATTCAGTGCGTCAGCAATTTCCTGGGCGGCGACCGGTTTTTCACTCAATACAATAAGTGCCAGTATTTGGCCTACCGTGCGGTTAAAGCCCCAGCGACTGCCCATTTCACCAAAGTGCATAACGGCTGACGTTACCATCGGCGACATTTGCATTATTACTGCCTTACAAAGTTTCAGAAATTACTGAAAGTTTATTACATATGAATTGACCGATCAAATCTTATCCATAAATTGTTCATTAAACGCCTGTAATGAACCCCAAAAATCTGGTCGATCCAGTTTTACGGGAAACGAAAACTTTCGTGAAAATGTGGGTAAAATCCTTTAATTTAGGTGAAAGTTAGATAAATATTGCTTATTTCATTCATCTTTTTCCTATAACTAAACGCTAAAATCGAAAGTAGTTCTTTAATGCTATTGCTAATGATAACTATTATCACTAGCATTAAAAGACTGGTTATTTTCGTTTATCACAGGAATGATATGCAAAACGCTAACGTCGCATTACTTTCTTCAGCGCCCTTTAATACGCCTATCGGCAAGTCCGTTAACGACTATTTATTTTGTCCGCAAAACCTCAGTGATTATCAAATTGGTGCTCTGCAAAGCCTGACGCTGGTCAATAAAGCCATGGTCAATGCCCGCCAGCCTTTTTCCGGTGTCTCGCCACACCGACTGGCACAGCAGGTCAACCAGATCAACCTGGCGACACCAGCGGCTTCATTTGAGAATGTGCTAAGTGAGGTGGAATCAATTTATCTGAATAACGCCGTTTACTTTCATCACCCTGACTATGTTGCGCATTTAAACTGTCCGGTAGCCTATCCTGCGGTACTGGCAGAGCAAATACTTAGCGCCGTAAACACCTCTGTGGATACCTGGGATCAAAGCGGTGGGGCAACCTTAATAGAACAAAAGTTAATTAACTGGACGTGCGAGCAGCTTGGCTTTGATTCACAGGCTGACGGTATTTTTACCTCAGGCGGTACGCAATCCAATTTAATGGGTATGCTGATGGCCCGGGAACAGGCCGTAGCCCGCTATTGCCCTGAGCATTGCGTAAAGCATCAGGGTTTACCTGCCATCGCCAGCAAGTTTCGTATATTTACCTCCCAGCTGAGTCACTTCAGCATTCAAAAGGCAGCTGCGTTGCTGGGATTGGGTTATGAATCTGTCATCGCTGTGGCCACCGATGCACAGTTTAAAATGGATCCAACGGCGCTGAGCCAGGCCATTGACACGGCTAAACTGCATGGATTGATTCCCATCTGTATCAATGCCACCGCAGGAACTACAGATTACGGCAGTATTGATAACCTTGACCAGCTAGCACAGATAGCCCGCCAACATGCTATGTGGTTTCACGTCGATGCAGCGTACGGCGGCGGGTTACTGCTAAGCGAGCAGTATCGTCATCGGTTGAGCGGTATAGAACATGCTGATTCTGTCACCCTGGATTACCATAAATCGTTTATGCAGCCAGTAAGCAGCAGCGCCTTTTTATGTAGAAACCGACAGCATTTTAGCCATATAACATTGCATAGCGATTACTTAAACCCGCTTTGCGAAAAAGACCAGGGCTATCCTAATCTGGTCGATAAAAGCCTGCAAACTACCCGCCGTTTCGATGCCCTTAAATTGTGGATGACCCTACGTATGATGGGGCCGGCTCTGCTGGGGGAGGGCATTGATAATATCCTGGCTTTGGCCCGTCAGTGTTACGACCTGCTCTATACCCATCCTGACTTTGAAGTACTAAATGATCCTGAATTGTCGGCAATTGTGTTTCGCTTCGCGCCGGCTGGGCTGACTAATACTACACCGGATGAATTGAATCCGGCTATTCGCGACGCTTTTTTGCAATCTGGTGAGGCCATGATAGCCCGCACCCAAGTAGCCGGGGCGCATTATCTGAAATTCACTTTACTCAATCCAGCCACCACCATCACCGATTTACAGCGGGTGGTGCAACGCATTAGCGAGCTTGGATGGGCGTTAATGAGGGAGAATCAATAATGACGCAGGTATATGATTTTATCGGCATCGGATTAGGCCCATTTAACCTAAGCCTGGCGGCCCTCACGGCGCCCCACCAACACATAAATGCAGTGTTTTTTGAGCAGCGGGAAAATTTTAACTGGCACCCGGGCATGATGCTAGACGATGTTACTCTGCAAACCCCGTTTATGTCGGATCTGGTTACCCTGGCCGACCCCACCAGCGAATACAGTTTTTTAAACTACGCTAAGCAGCACAATAAACTTTACGCGTTTTATATCCGGGAAGATTTCTTCTTGTTACGGAAAGAGTATAACCAGTATTGCCAGTGGGTTAGTCAGTCGCTTAGCAATATTCGTTTTAAGCATACGGTCACCAAAGTGAGCTTTGACGAAGCCGAGCGGTATTATCAGGTGGAGGTAACTAGCGGGCCTACCACCACGGTGTATTACGCGCGGCATATCGTACTGGGTACCGGGCCGCAGCCATTTTTACCAGAGTGTGCCCGCCAGTCGAATCCACAAGTATTGCATTCATCTGCGTACCTATCTCGTAAAGCACAGATGCTAGAGGCAAAGCGGATTACGCTGGTGGGCGGGGGCCAAAGCGCTGCAGAAATCTACTATGACTTATTGCAGCACCAAGGTGATAACGGACCGCATATTGACTGGATAACCTCTTCGCCTCGCTATTTTCCGCTGGAATACACCAAGCTAACGCTGGAAATGACCTCCCCAGAGTATGTGGATTATTTCTACCAGTTGCCGCAACCCACCCGCGATACCCTCAACAAAGCACAGAAAAATCTGTACAAAGGTATTAACAGCGAACTTATCAATAAAATTTACGACCTGCTGTACCAACGCAGTTTGGACGCACCGCCCCGAACCCGCCTGAAAACTCACAGCCGATTAGTTGCGCTGGATAACTGTCGTCAGCAGCGCGATATAAGCCTGACCTTTCACCATGAGGAGCTGGATCAACACTATCGTATACACAGTGACTATGTAGTGATGGCCACAGGTTTTAATTACCAGATGCCCGGGTTTCTGGCACCACTAAAAGAACATCTTTCCTTTGATAAATTCGGCCGCTTCGCGGTTAACCGACAATATGCGATTGACCGGGCCGGCCAGGGGGTGTTTGTCCAAAACGCCGAACAACACACGCATGGCTTTGTCAGCCCTGATTTGGGTATGGCATGTTACCGCAACAGTATTATTCTCAATGCCATTGTCGGTGGCGAGGTGTATCCGGTAGAACAGCGTATCGCGTTTCAAACCTTTGACCTGGATGATGTCGAATGTGTCAGGCATAAGGAAGATGCCGCATGACACTGCGTTATTGTTTGATTGCACTGACGTTAATATCGGTGGTTTGCGATACTTTACTGCTGCCATTTTATCCGCAGTTTTTTGCCCAGGAATTTCAACAAAACTCTGCGCAACACGTGGGCTGGTTTGTGGCGGCCTGCTGCGCCACGGTGATGTTTAGTTTTCCGCTGTGGGCTAAACTTGCACGGCATCTTAGTGAGTTACACATATGGGTGGTGACGCAAGTTATCGCGGCGGTATTCGGCATACTGTGCTTTTGGGCCCAGACACTATGGCAGTTTTGGTTGTTTGCCCAGCTTATGCTGGCATTCAAAGCCAGTTATTTATTGATCTACCCTTATGTACTTAGGCTGGAAGCACGCCACACCCACCTCGGGCTGGTTGGGTTATTTTCCGTACTGATGCATTTTGGGGCAATCGGTGGCGCCTTGATTGGTGGAGTACTGTTTACCCAATTCTCTCCCCGCTATGCCTTTTTAATTTCTGCGGCCGGCGATGTGGTTCAGGTGGTATTGTGCCTTTGGTTAATTCGGCATACGCAGGCCTCTTACCGCCAGACCAGTGCGCCCTCGGCCACCCCTCGAGCCCGTATTCCAGCTTTTATCTGGCGTTTTGCGCTGGTTTCTATGGTGGTGTACTTCAGTGCATTTTTAGCCCGCCCGTTTTTTGCTACACACTGGTTACGCATTGACCCGGCAGCCAGCGAACTGGGCGCGGGGGTGATTTACGCTATCCCTGCTGGAATGGCATTGCTCATGTTGGTATTTAATCACTACCGGCGTTGTATACCGCTAGCTACATGGGAGCGCCAGCGTACTTTTGCCGTGTCGTTGGGGGGCGCTGCCGCCGGCTTATGGTTACAAGGCTTCTCATCTCCAGAGTTGGTGATTGCCGGCCGATTGCTACTGGGCATTGCCATGTTTCAGGTCACCGTATTGCTTGAAGTCATGCTATTTGCTCGTAGTGAGCCTGCTTTTTATGCCAGCGATTTCGCTAAAGTCCACTTGTTTCAGAATATCGGCATTATCGGCGCATCCTTTGTCGCCGGTTCTCTGGTTTCCTATGCCAGCACCACGGCCACCTTCCAGGCAGCCGCGCTGGGATTTCTGATTATTTTTATATTGTTCACCGGCTGGTTACTGCTGGCGCCAGCAAAACACTACCGGCCGGTCAGCTAACGCACTTAAAGCCCAATAAGGAAAACTATGTTTATAGCCTCTTATCAGCAGCACATCAGCGATTTCGGTGATATGCATATTCGACCCTTGACGGACCAGGATGCAGGGCAAGTGTGGCAATGGGCCGTTCAGCCATATGCCAAATTCTGGGGAATGCAGGAATACTCCCAAAGCCAGTTCGTCTCGTTTTATGCTGAATTTTCTGAGCACGCGCATAAACGGGCCTATCTGGTACTAAAAAATAACCAACCGGTGGCGCTGGTGGAGTTGTATAACCCCAGCCACGACCCTGTAGGACAAACCTATGCGGTGGCGCCACAGGATATCGGCATGCATATATTGCTGTGCCCTAATCAGCGGCCGCAGCCCAATTTCAGCTTTCAAGTGATGCGGTGTGTACTGACTGCTCTATTTTCCCACCGTCGTACGGCGCGCATAGTGGTAGAACCTGACTGCAACAATCACAAAATTCACCAGCTCAATAAACGCTTGGGATTCGTCCACACTCAGCGCATAGATATAGCGGGTAAACAGGCTTATTTAGGGTTTTGTGATTATCCTGGATTTTGCCAGGCGTTAGATGTGTTCTACCGTTTGCAAGAGGCCCGGCGCAGGCAGCAGTATGTTGATGCTACAGGGCATTTAACGCCGACTCACTGGGAGGCCGCCAACCGGGACTTGGTGGTTAAGGCGATAACTGAGTTTGTGCACGAAAGGCTGTTACAGCCTGACAACCTTACGGCACGGACCTATGCGCTGCGGGGTGAAACTGTCCACTATGAATTTGAAGCAGATTGGCTGGCGCTTGACCATTTGGTCATTAACCCTGCCAGTGTGGTGAAGTATGACAAACAACATCACCAATGCGCCCTGGATGCCTGTGACTTTATTGGTGATTTTGCCCCTCAGCTGGGACTGGAAGGCCTGGCATTGGCTACTTATTTAGAAGAACTGCAAAGTACGCTGGCCGCCGCCTGTTATAAACGCGCGTTGCCTTCCCCTGGTGCTGCAGAGCTGGCGTATGCTGATTTTCAAACGCTTGAAGGCGCAATGACAGAAGGCCATCCTGTGTTTATCGCCAATAATGGGCGGATTGGCTTTGGTATAGACGATTACCAACATTTTGCCCCGGAGGTAAGTAAACCGGTGAAGCTGCTATGGATAGCCGTACATCATTCAGTAACAGTGTTTGCCGGTGATAGCCAATATCCGGATTACACCGGTTTAATAGCACAAGAGCTGGATGTTACGTTGCGCGACCGGTTTACCGAGCAACTGCAGCAAGCGGGGGTAAATAGCGAGCAGTATTACTGGATGCCGGTTCACCCTTGGCAATGGCAAAATAAACTGAACCCGGTTTTTGCCGGTGAGTTGGCAACTGGCAAGATGGTTTATCTGGGCGAAGGCGATGACTATTATCTGCCGCAGCAATCTATTCGTACCTTTTACAATATGTCGCACCGCCATAAACACTATGTCAAGGTAGCGTTATCAATCCAAAACATGGGCTTTATGCGCGGGTTGTCGGCAGGCTATATGAAGGTGACGCCCGCTATCAATCGTTGGGCATACGATGTGGTGGCCAGCGATCCAACATTGCAGTCTTGCGGTTTTACCTTACTTAAAGAACACAGCACCCTGGGTTATCACCATCGCTTGTTTGAACGCGAAGTCGTAGGGGATACACCGTATAAAAAAATGCTTGCCTGCTTATGGCGGGAAAATCCCACAGCCCAGCTTACTGGTTCAGAGCAACTTATGACCATGGCTGGCTTATTGCATGTTGACTATCAGGGTAACAGCTTATTGGGCCAACTTATCGATCGCGCCGGTGTGGGGCCGCAAGCCTGGCTGGACGCCTATTTAAAAGTGTATTTCGTCCCCTTGTTGCATTGTTTTTACGCCCATGATCTGGTCTTTATGCCCCACGGGGAAAATTTGATTCTGGCGTTCACAGAAGGCTTACCCACCCGTGCATTTATGAAAGATATTGGTGAAGAAGTGGCGCTGTTAAACAGTCACCAACAAGTGCCTGATGCCGTTGCCCGAATACATGTTGCTATGCCTGAAGATAAAGCGTTGCTTAGTATATTCACAGATGTATTTGATTGCTTTTTTCGCTATATGGCAGCGATTTTACACCGGGAAAAACGGTTGGGAGAGGCGCAGTTCTGGCACCAGGTCGGGGCGGTGGCAACGCACTACCAACGTACACATCCACAGCTTGAAGAGCAGTTTATACGCCATAATTTATTCGCCCCCGATTTCGCCCATTCCTGTCTCAACCGGCTGCAATTGGGCAACAGCAAACAAATGGTGAATCTGGCAGATCCGGCCGGCAGTTTAAAATTTGCTGGCCGGCTGGATAACCCGTTAGCGATGTATCCTTACCCTACCTTCGGCAGCGATAAGCGGGCTTTAGCGGCAGTATGATGAAGCTGTTACACCGCGCCCCCCAGCTACAGGCGATGCTTGGCTCCCGGCTTAGCGCCGCGCCGGCCAGCAAGCCTGGCCCGGCACTGATCGAAAACCTGGTACATCAAGGCCGGCGGAATCTGGTTATGAGTAATCAGCGGTTCTGGGCCTATCATTTGTTTGCCCAGTGCGCATGGCAGGCGGTGTACATTAATACTTACCTGCAATTGGTGGCCCGGCATGCTTGCCTGGCCCATGAAATACCGGTTGCGGTAGCCAATGGCTATGCCCGGGGAGTAAACGTGACGGCAGTGGCGTGTCGGCCGGTTGGCAATCGCGTCTCTTCCGTTTACCCCTTTGCCGGATACTTACAAATGGTGCTTAAGCAGGCCGGCTATGTGCTGCCAGCCAAAGAAGCAGACCGGTTGATCACTGACTTGCTGGTGGGGGCAGTTAAGCGCGTGGAGGCGCTAAATTATAGTACCGCCCAAGCGGGGCTGGCTTTGCTTAACGCCCAGCTCGATAGCTGTGCTAACAATACATTGCGTTATTCGGCCCAGGATATGCTTTATGCCGACATACGCAACACCTGCTGCCGTTATTACCTGGTCCAACACGACTATTGCACCGGCTGCCCACATCAATCGCGTTCGCGGTTGATGTGCCATTCTCATACTAAGACAGATCGAACCCATGACCAACTTACAAAATAGAGACCCAGACAAGCGGCTGCATACCCTGGATCTGGCCCGAGGGGTAAGTGTAATCGTGATGGTATGTGTACATACGTTATGGATGTACGCCGACCATAACGTGCAGGCTGACACCTTGTTTGGCCATATTATGCATATTCTGGGTAAAGGTACGGCCTCCTTTCTGGTGGCGATGGGGGTATCGCTGGCTTTATCCCGTCGCCGTTCAGTCAAGGCCATGCTAATCCGAGGGGTGGGCTTACTATTACTTGGGTATAGTATGAACCTGCTTAAATTTGTGGTGCCTATAACGGTGTTTGATACGATGCCGATGGCGTTTATCCAGGCGTATGGTTGGCAGCTACCCTTATCATCCGGGCAGTTAATGTACTTAACCCTGACCGGCGATATTCTGCAAATGGCCGGTTTATCTCTGTTGATAATTGGAGGTTTTAAGCTGCATTGCATACATCGTAACTATGTTCTGGCACTGGCCAGCATTATCGCCGTAGGGTCCGGCTGGCTGCGAACGGAGAGTGCGTCCTGGGATGGTGGGTATATTGGCGAATTACTGGTGGGTTATACCTATCAGGTTTACTTTCCGGTTATTCCCTGGATAAGCGCAATTTTGGCTGGCTTTTATCTGGGCCGGTATAAGGTAGAAACACACCGAAGCGCAGCGCAATTATTTAGCCACGGTGCGCGGCTTGGTCTGGTAGCCCTTGCGTTTGGAATCGCCGCATTAGCCCTTGATTTCCAGTCCCAGTTTGGCAATTTTTTTCATCTTAGTTTTGGTGGAATTAGCTATTTAATCGGGCTTAATTTGTGCCTGTTGTATGTGCTTAACCGGTTTGTTACCGCCCGTTTCATGCAATGGGCTGGGTATGCACTTGTGAGCTATGCCAGTCGGCACGTAACCAGTTTGTATATTTTGCAGTGGGTCATTATATGCTGGGGGATGGGAGTTGTCGGCTACGCTACCTTAAGTGCGTGGCATACCGCATTGTTGATGCCGGTGATGTTATTACTGACTTTAGGCATACATTATAGCGGTAAAGTTGCTCTCAGTAGCGTAGTCGCCCGGCTGCCACGGCGGCAAAAGCCGCCAGTACCAGGCTAATCAATGAATAGCACTACCGGCTTACCAGCGTTGCAATACACGCTGGTAAACTTCTTCATCCAGTAAGCTAGGGCGGGCGGTTTGGGTAACCTCAGCTAGCGCCGCAAAAGCAGCCTGCGCATCTTCATATAAGGTGCCGTCTACATAGTAATGTGACTGTTGGCTGGCCTTCGTTCCATCCAGAGCAAAGGCATAAGATAGTGCAGTAGGGTTTAGCGACGTGTGTACCATATCGGCGCTGCTAATAAAGTCGGCTACACCGTCATCGTCAAGGTCTTTGGTTAGCCAGTCAATGCCCAACAAGCGGTTATAGGTACCATCTTGCTGCATATTACTAATGGTTTTATCGAAACGTTTAAGCAGCGCTTGCGTGGCACTGCTGGTTCCGCTTAACGCCAGGTGAAACCCCGCCGTAACTAATGGCTGCGCGGATAAATGCACCAGTTCCTCGTTTTCGCTGCGTAGTAAACGATTAAACTCGTCCACCAGCAGACGACTGGTCATCAGATAATACGCCCGGTTATCTGCCAGCTGTCTGAAAGCATCAAAGGTAGAGGGGTTGCGGGCCCATTTAATATCTTTAATCAGCCGTAGTTTATCCGTATTGGCAAAACGGTTTTCCACCGCAATCCGCTCGTCTTTAAGATGAGGCAATAACACCACTTCTTTTACCGAGGGCTTTTTGCTGACGGCATACAGATAGACCGGCAGGTAACTGGCCGAATAGCTGAAGCTGGATTTATTATGGTCTAAATCAAGAAACGCATATTCGCCATCTAACGAGCCACCTAATACACTGCTCCCTAAAAATGCCGGGCGCATCACCGACAGTTCCACAGTCTGCTCCATTCTGGCAAACGCCTCGGTAACAATACTGTTTAACCTGGCAGGCTCACCTTCATTATCAACGTAAGTCGGCAACTGGCTGGCACCCAATTTTACCTGGGCATGAGTGTCGGCAGAGATCAGCATTAACGCTATTGCAGCTAACGTTATAGATATACAGCGCAAAGAGAATTCCTTGATAGATATAAAAATCATAAGAACAACAGTTGTAAGTTCAAGTGAACATCGCAACACCCCTTTCAATCATGTGTGACGGTGTTTTAAATTTCAATGTTTTTCTTGGTCGTTCATTTAGTTGAGTTGCGACTTCACTGAGTCGTTCTTGTGAGTGCAATGATAGATCCGTCTTTTTAGGGAAGTATTGTCGAATAAGGCTATTAGTGTTTTCATTCGTACCTCGTTGCCATGGACATTGCGGATCGCAGAAGTAAACTGGCATGCCAAATTCAGCTGTTAAAACGCTATGTTTAGCCAGTTCCATTCCTCTATCCCAAGTAAGCGATTTGCGGTATTTAGAAGGCATTTTTTTAAACACCGCTAATAATGCCGTATTCACCGAATCAGCGTCTTTTCCTGCTAACTTCAAGATGATTGTGAAACGCGATTTCCGGTCTACCAATGTGGCAATATGAGTGTTTTTAGAGCCGGTTACTAAGTCGCCTTCCCAGTGGCCGAGGGAACGTCGATTATCGATATGTTTAGAGCGTTCGTGAATTGAAATGCCGTTAACTATATTGATGGAGCCTCTGTCACCTTTACGGCTATGAAAGCGACTGTGTCGCATAGGCCGTTTTCTTCGTAAATGCTCAGTCAACGAGTGATGAATGATATTCCTTGCCCTAACGTATAATGACTTATAAATGGTTTCGTGTGATACCTGCATTTTCTTACGCCGAGAATACTCGACACTTAACCAACCAGATATTTGCTCTGGCGACCACTTCAACTCTAGCTTCTCTATAACCAGCTTTCTCAGCTCAGGGTATTGTTCTAAGACACCAGGCTTTGGCCGCTTAGCCATTCGTTTTGCACGGTTATCAGCATCAACTGCTTTGTAATATCTACGCCCTCTATTTCTGGCGATTTCACGTGATATTGTCGAGGGAGAGCGACCTAGTTGTTTAGCTATCGCTCTAATGCTCATCTTTGCAGACAATGAAACGCGGATTTCCTCGCGTTCTGAAAGAGTTAAGTGGGAAATATTACGATGCCTTGATCTAGGTTTAATGCCACCATCTTCACGTAAAATTGTGAATACTGATCCCGGCTTTGCCTCAATGATACGGCCAATATCGCTGAACCCAGCGCCTTGCTTCCATAAATCGAAAACAAGTGTTTGCTCATCTTGAGTAAATGTACGTTTTATTCGCTTCATCCAAAGTCCTCATGCAAATCAGTATTTTAGTATAACTGTTGCATTGACCACTTGAATCTACAGTGTTCTTCTTTGCAGTGTAGCGGCTTTTCGACCTAAATAGCAAAACCGTGAGGGCGCAGGGGGGTTAAATGTTGGCAAGGAAGTTGTGCAGCACAGGTCATATGCAGGCTTGATACACAAGCGAATGGTCGGGATGTGGCGGTTATCCTCGCGGCCAAAACAAAAACAGCCAGCGACAGGCTGGCTGTTTTGCATACCTGGGTTAGCCTGACAACAAAGGCAAACCAGGCGGGGATAGGTTATTGACCAAAGCTACCTGCTGCGCCGGGAAACACTACCGGGCTTTCAAAGCCTGATTGGCTTACGCTGGCCACCCCGAAAAAGTAATTGTCGATAACCACATTTTCCAACGTAGCCGCAGAGACATCACCAACAAATTTACTGTATTGCCACTGAGGCGCATCTGTATAACGCCAGTATATTTTATAGCCGGCTAGTTGCGGGTTTTGTTGCTTGTCAGCCGCCGTCCAACGCAGCGTTGTGTTGGCTGATACCGCACCTTCAATGGTTACATCTGCGGGCGGGGTAGGGGCCCAGGCCATGGAGGCCAGACTCACCGCATTTAATGAGGTAAGCTTCGCCGCATAGTCAAAATTAACCCCCTCAATAGTATCGCCATATTCTACAGCGTCCTCGGTACGTAAATCCTGATGTTGACGAACATAGTTTTCGTTCGTTTCCATAATGCGGATACCCGGATAGCCCAAATCGTTAAACGGCCGATGGTGACCACCGCGGCCGTAGCGATCTAACCGGTAAATCACCATGGTGTCGAGGTTGGGAATATAATCGTCTGCCAGCTTATCAATGTAGCGGGCCAGATTGCGCGATGGAGAGTCAACTTCACCGCCGGTAAAGCGACGAGTACGGGCTTCATCGTCAGTTTCGGTTACCCGCGTGCCTTCGGCAAACAAGCGGGCGGTGGTATTATTTATCACCCCGTTTACCCCTTCAATGTTTCCGATCATATCGTTATTTAATACCGCTTTAAGCCGCCAGCCTTCGCGCTGTGCTTTAGCGGCCAGAATTTTGCCGCCAAATAAACCTTGCTCTTCACCTGCCAGCGCGGCGTAAACAATACTGCCGTTAAATTTGTACTGGGAAAGTACCCGCGCCGCTTCAAGTGTTCCGGCCACGCCAGAGGCATTATCATTCGCCCCCGGTGAGTCAGAGGTCGCATCCATCACATCCGATACCCGCGAATCAATATCCCCTGACATCATCACATAACGGTCCGGGTCGCTGGTTCCTCGTTGAATAGCAATAACGCTGATCACTTCAGTAGCTTCAGGAACACGTTCTTCGCCGCTGATGGTGTCGCCTACAAACATAACCTCCAGACAGCCGCCACATTCTTTTGAGATCGCTTCAAATTCTTGTTTTATCCATCGTCTTGCCGCGCCAATACCCCGGGTATCTGATTTGGTCTGCGATAACGTATGGCGGGTACCAAAGCCAACCAGTTTACGAATGTCTTGCTCTATTCTGGCGGCCGATATATCAGTAGGGATACGGTGGAGTTCTTCGGGAGTGGGAGAGGCGGCATAACTGCTCAATGAGGTGGTAACAAGTGCTGAAACCACAGCCAGGCGTGCAAACATAAAAGCTCCTTCTAAGCTTGTTGTAGCCACGCCTGGATGGTTATTTTGTTATCAGCGGCGTGACCTAAATAAAGGCGTAAGCATCGCCGAACAAGTTGCTCAGCGGAAGTTTACGGACGCTAAAGTCGTCTCTGGCAACCTTAGCCATTTCAAACCTGCCGGCAATATACACCTGTACATTGTCCAACACAGGGTAGTCGGCTACTACAGCATGGTGAACCCACCCTGTGCGGCCAGACCAGCCTTCTTGCGCAAATTCTACCACAGGCACAAATGTAAACTGGTCATGCTCATCGGCTAGTTTACTAAGCTCATCGTGTAAATAAAGATCGCTAATATTTTTACCGCCCCAGTACAGTGAAATAGGGGTATGCGGATGATCTTTCAGGGCTTGTTGCAAAATAGACCAGGTATAAGAAAACCCGGTGCCACCGGCAATCAGAATGATGGGCTGGCCATTTGACTGTAAATACGCTTCGCCATGACCGCCGCTTAGTGCAATCTGACCTTCGTTACGCATTTGCTCAAGCACTTCGGTGGCATAAGCATTATTCTCATCAGCGCCAATATGCAGTTCTATTTTATGACTATCAAAAGCAGCATTGGCAATGGAAAAGGGGCGTTTATCATTTTCCCCCATATGCACCAGAATATACTGGCCAGCATGAAATTCGACTGGCTCGGCTGGGCTTAACACCACCTGATAGACGGCGTCGGTCAACGGGGTAATCGTGTCGACCTTACATTGAATTTGTGACATTGATTCTCTTCTTTACTGTAAACGCTTAAAAACGGCGAGCTAACCCATGATACCAAGCTCATCCCAGATGTCATCCACACGCTTTTTAACGTCTTCGTCCATCACAATGGGGGTGCCCCACTCACGGTCAGTTTCGCCGGGCATTTTATTGGTGGCATCCATACCCATTTTTGAACCCAGGCCTGAGACTGGCGAAGCAAAATCAAGATAATCAATTGGCGTGTTTTCTACCAATACAGTATCTCGAGCGGGATCCATACGGGTGGTAATGGCCCAGATAACATCATTCCAGTCGCGCGCGTTAACGTCATCGTCGCAGACGATAACAAACTTGGTATACATAAACTGACGTAAAAACGACCATACCCCCATCATTACCCGTTTCGCATGGCCTGGGTATTGTTTTTTCATGGTAACAACTGCCATACGGTAAGAACAGCCTTCAGGCGGTAGGTAAAAGTCTACAATTTCGGGGAATTGCTTTTGTAAAATAGGTACAAACACCTCGTTTAGCGCCACCCCTAAAATAGCGGGTTCGTCAGGTGGCCGGCCAGTATAAGTGGAATGATAAATCGGATTTTTACGATGCGTTATATGCGTTACGGTGAACACCGGAAACGAATCAACTTCATTATAATAGCCGGTATGGTCGCCATAAGGGCCTTCTGGGGCCATCTCATCCTGCGCAATATAGCCTTCTAAAACAATCTCTGCACTGGCTGGTACCTGTAAATCATTGCTAATGGATTTTACGACTTCGGTTTTATCGCCTCGTAACAGCCCGGCGAAGGCATATTCACTTAACGTATCAGGCACGGGTGTCACGGCGCCTAAAATGGTGGCAGGGTCAGCGCCCAGGGCCACTGATACCGGGTAAGGTTCGCCGGGATGAGTTTGGCACCATTCCCGAAAATCCAGGGCGCCGCCACGGTGCGACAACCAGCGCATGATAAGCTTGTTCTTACCCAGTAGTTGTTGACGGTAAATCCCCAGGTTCTGCCGCTTTTTGTGTGGCCCGCGGGTTATCGTTAACCCCCATGTCACTAACGGCGCTGCATCGCCCGGCCAGCAGCGTTGAATGGGTAACCGTGTTAAGTCAACGTCTTCGCCGCTCATTACTACTTCCTGACAGGGCGCTTTACGTACTTCTTTGGCCGGCATATTCAGTACGTGGCGAAACACTGGCAGTTTTTCCCATAAATCTTTAATGCCCTTGGGCGGCTCTGGCTCTTTCAGGTAGGCCAGTAATTTACCGACTTCCCGCAACGCATGCACATTTTCCTGGCCCATTCCCAACGCTACCCGGTCGGGGGTACCAAACAGATTCGCCAACACCGGAATATCGCTGCCTTTCGGATTTTCAAATAACAATGCGGGGCCGCCGGCGCGCAACGTACGATCGGCAATTTCCGTCATTTCCAGATCAGTATCGATTTCTCTGGTAATTCGTTTAAGCTCGCCACGTGCTTCCAGTTTTGCAATGAAATCCCGTAAGTCTTTATACTTCATAGGTAACCTGTTCAGCCTGCCAGAATAATTGTGGGCAGCAGTATAGCATTTACTCTGGTGAAGGCATTAACCGGATAGTGCGTGAGCAAAGGGAAACGGGAGCAGCTATCCAGCGGTGATTTTTCGCTGGACAGCAACGGTTAATGGGTGTCATATAGGTATTCAACAGGGCTTAGCCGACATAGGTTTGGCTAGGTCGGTCGGTTTACAAAGTGAATTTGTGACAAAAATATAATGAAGCAGAAACTCTCTGCTTCCCCGCAACGGGAGCGCGCAATGGGTACATTCGATAAGGCAATGACAGAAGAGTTAAACTTGTTATTAAAGTTTCCCTCAGACAGTTTGATGCAGGGCCTGAAAATACACCACGATGCCAGTCAGGCGATGGTAGATGCAGCTCAAAGCCTGCACTCTAAGGGCCTGGTAACCCAGCCAGATGGCGGCTACTTAACAGATTTAGGGATAGATGTAGCGGATCATGCGCGCAAGGTATATAGCGCCTTGCTACGAAAACTCAACTAATCAATAGCAGCATAAGGCAACCTAAGCTTTAGTTTTGATTGCGCCTGCCGATATGAAAAAGCAGGCAGTCGCAATCTGGTATCGTGTTATGAAATATCTGTTTTTTATTAGTGCAATTTGGGTAATGCAGGGCGCTCACGCGCAAACTGACGATCTAAAAGCAGTACAGTTGTATTCGCAAGATAGGCTTATTGCATTAATAGATAAAAATGCGCATTTGGCCCAGGTTACCGCTGACCGCTGTCAATTGGTGCAGGATATTGAGGCCCATGCCGAGATTTTGAAAGAGCCTGCTTATCAGTTTTTATGGGGCGATATGTTGGCCTGGGGAGTATGTGTAGACGCTAACCCCAAGCGGGGCGTCAGGCTTATGCATGAGGCTGGCGAGCAAGGGTTGCCTGCGGCCCTGGAACAATTAGGTCGTTACTATAGTACCGGTACCCTGGTTCAGGACGACAAAAGCCGCGCGGTCATCTACCTGCGTGAAGCGGCTGCCTTAGGCAATCTTAAAGCCCAACTTCAATTAGCCCAGTTATTTATTGATGGGTATGGTAGCCCTTACGATTACGAAGACGCCTATCGCTGGCTTTACACTGCGATTACTGCTGATGCCTCGACCCACCAAAAAATTGCCGGTTATCTTAGTGCCCTGGAGCAATTGATGCACCCCAAAGCGGTGCGCAACGCCCGGCGGCCTTTATAATTGCCGATCTGAAAACAGATCCAGCTGCCCTTTATTTTCAGTAAAAACCTGCGAATTTTAAAAAACCTGTGTATTAGCCTTTTTGTGGCCTATGTCACGGCTTTTTTATCTGTCGGTAATATAACCATGTTTTACTGTGTGTAACTGTTATACTGGCGACATGAAGATTATGTATAAATTAACTACAGGTAAAAGACCAACTGCATGAGTGACGATCCCCATTTTCAGCGCGAACAAGAGAAATACGAAAACCCGGTAGCCAGCCGCGAATATCTGTTATCCGTGATTAAAGCCAATGGCAAACCTATGTCATTTCTTGAGATATGCGCCGCGGTGGACGCCACTGAGGAAGATAACCGCATTGGCATTCAGCGCAGGCTGCGCGCCATGGAGCGCGAAGGTCAACTCCAGTTTAACAAAAGTAAACGCTACGCCATTATGGATAAGGAAGACCTTATCCGCGGCCGTATTATCGGCCACCGCGATGGGTTTGGCTTTTTACGTCCGCAAGATAACAGCGGCGACATGTATATCAGCGGTGGTCAGATGCAGTTATTTCTGCATGATGACATTGTGGATGCCCGCGTAAGCGGTACCGACCGCCGCGGTCGCAAAGAAGCGTATATCGTAGCGGTAGCAGAGCCACGTAATGAACCTATTGTCGGGCGGTATTACACTGAACATAACATGGGTGTGGTGATTCCTGATGATAGCCGCATCAACCATGAAATTGTTATCCCACCGGAGCATGCCCATGGGGCCCGGATGGGGCAGGTAGTGGTTGTTGAACTGACCCAGCGCCCCCGCCGCCGGGTTAGCCCGGTAGGCAAAATTACAGAAATTCTTGGCGACCATATGGCGCCGGGAATGGAAATTGAAATGGCCCTGCGGACCTTTGATATACCGCACCAGTGGCCAGAAGGTGTTGAACGCCATACCCAGAAACTGGGTGAACAGGTACCTGAAGAAGCCAAAGACGGACGCATAGATTTACGTCAGTTACCCTTGGTGACGATTGATGGCGAAGACGCCCGCGACTTTGACGATGCGGTATTTTGTGAACCACTTGAAGATGGTGGCTTTCAGTTATGGGTGGCGATTGCTGATGTAAGCCATTATGTGCGCCCGGGTACCGCGCTGGATAGCGAAGCCATTAATCGGGGGAACTCGGTATATTTTCCTGAGCAGGTTATTCCTATGCTGCCGGAAAAATTATCCAACGGCTTATGTTCCCTGAACCCTGAAGTTGACCGGTTGTGTATGGTCTGCGAGATGACCATTACTGCTAATGGCAAGCTAGACAACTTTGAGTTTTACGAAGCGGTGATGAATTCTCATGCCCGGCTTACTTATAATAAAGTTTGGCGTATTTTGCAGGGCGATAAAGATCTTAATCAGCGCTATGCAGAGCAGGTACCGCATTTACGCAATTTACATGCGCTGTATCGCACCCTGAAAAAAGCCCGGATGGGCCGCGGTGCAATAGAATTTGAAACTCAGGAAAGCAAATTTGTTTTCAACGCCCAGCGCAAAATAGAGAACATTGTGCCGGTGGTGCGTAACGATGCGCACAAAATGATTGAAGAATGTATGATCATGGCCAACGTCAGTGCCGCCCAAATGCTTGAAGAGCACAAAGCTGCGTCGCTATTCCGGGTTCATGATAAACCTGATGCTGACCGTCTGACCGCCTTTACCTCGTATTTAAGCGAAATTGGTGTACCTCATCGTATTAATGACGATGCCACCCCCGCAGATTTTACCGATGTGGTAACCAAAACGCGCAGTCGTCCTGATCAGGAACTCATTCAGACCATGTTATTAAGGTCGATGAAGCAGGCTGTGTATGATGGTGAGAACATTGGCCATTTTGGCCTGGCGTTAGGCCAGTATGCGCACTTTACCTCTCCAATCCGCCGTTATCCTGATCTTGTGGTTCACCGCGCAATAAAAGGTATTTTAGCCAAAGCGCCATACCGCGAAAAAGTGTCTGGGGCTAAGAGCTACAGCGAAGAAGAAATTTCGCAGTTAGGTGAACAGTGCTCAATGACCGAGCGGCGCGCGGACGACGCTACCCGGGACGTGGCTGACTGGCTTAAATGTGAGTTCATGCAGGACCATGTCGGGGAAAGCTTTGAAGGCGTAGTGAGCTCAGTCACCAACTTTGGTTTATTCGTAAGGCTGACCGAGTATCATATTGATGGCTTAGTGCATATAACCTCATTGGATGATGACTACTATCGCTACGACGATGTTAAGCAAACTTTACTGGGCGAGACCGGGGCACGCCAGTTCCGGTTAGGTGATACGTTGATGGTGAAGGTTGCCGCGGTTAATCTGGATGAAAGAAAGATTGATTTAGTACTTGATAGCGCTATGCTGCGCACCCGCTCGGGTAAGAAAGTTAAATCACGCTCTGCGGGCAAATCAGGTAAGGGCGGCAAGTCCGATAACCCCAGCGCTGCAGGCAAACCGGCTGGTAAAAAAAGCGGCAAACCGGCCCCTCGTAAAGGTAAGAAGCAATAAATGGCACAGCACGAATGGTTATACGGCATGCACGCAGTGCAGGCCGTGTTGGAAAGAGAGCCTGAACGGGTTCTTGAATTATTAGTTTTAAAAGGCCGCAATGACGATCGTTTAGGCGACGTTATAAACCAGGCCCGCCGCTTTGGCGTTAGCGTTCAGTTTTGCCATCGCAAAGCGTTAGATGACAAAGTCGATGGTGAGCAACATCAGGGTGTGGTAGCAAAAGCTAAACCTGCCCGCGTCTTAGACGAAAGCGACTTGGCCGCCATCGTAGAAGCTGCACAGCGCCCGTTCTTACTTATTTTGGATGGGGTTACCGATCCGCATAATCTGGGGGCGTGCTTGCGTACCGCGGATGCGGCCGGCGTAAATGCAGTAGTGGTGCCCAAAGACAAATCAGTAGGGCTTACCAGCACCGCGCGTAAAGTAGCTTGTGGCGCTGCCGAAACAGTCCCATTTGTGCAGGTAACAAATTTAGCGCGCACCTTAAAATCATTACAGGATCAGGGCGTGTGGATTATCGGCACTGCCGGGGAAACCAGCCAGACATTGTATGATGTTAAACTTGATGGCCCCATGGCCTTGGTGATGGGCGCTGAAGGTAAAGGGATGCGTCGGTTAACGCGCGAAACCTGCGATGAATTGGTAAACCTGCCCATG
Source organism: Salinimonas sediminis (assembly GCF_003429285.1). Taxonomy (NCBI): domain Bacteria; kingdom Pseudomonadati; phylum Pseudomonadota; class Gammaproteobacteria; order Alteromonadales; family Alteromonadaceae; genus Salinimonas; species Salinimonas sediminis. Next base: position 3,824,151 of record NZ_CP031769.1, on the reverse strand, counting down.
GCAGGTTCGGTATCCAGTTTGAATGTATCGGTGGCTACCGGTATTTGTTTATACGAAATAGTTCGTCAGCGTTTAGCCTGATTTTATTGAAAAAACCTCTGTCAGTGAACATATGTTGACAGAGGTTCCCCACCTTAAATGCTTCCTTTCGTTTCAATTTGATACAAAATTATCTAGTTTTAAATAGCATTCCAGCACCCGCCACCGGGTTAATAGGGTGGAATTGAGTCAGTTGATGTTGTCATGGCGTATTGAAATAACCTTCGCTAATGGGGATTAACAGTGCTAGTTAATACACCGATTTTTTAGGTATTTATTTTAATAACTAGGCATTACAACTCATACAGAATTGCAGGGATGGTTTTGTAGTATGACTTATTCGGATAACCCTGTTGTCCGACATAATTTGCCAGGCTCACATTGTAAATTATCGCGGGAAGAGGAAGGGATTGGCCTCTTTTTCCGAATCACGAGAAATACAGTGGGGTAGGGCATTCTTATAATAAAACCCAGCAGTAACGCTACTTTGAAGAGCGAGGGAGAGAAAAACAAGACAGGAAAAGGAAACAACAAATGTTGAAGAACCAACGCACATTTTGCGCTCAGGCTGCATTACTGGCATCAATAACAACAATTAGTATGTCAGTTAGCGCCGCCATCAATGGCCCGGTAGAGGTCACAGCAACATCACACTCAACACAATCAGGCTTGTTAACAAATGTCCTTACCGACAGACTGGTGCTGGCCAACAACGAAGATCGCTATATTGTTACCTTCAATAACACCGGTGCCGCAGCATTAACCGCGCCGGGCAAACAGGCCAGTGGCACAGGCAGTAATGCCGATGACGGCTTTGATGTAATGGCGGCGAAAAATATTTTACAAGCGGTGGGGGCGACCACGCATAAAGTGTTGGCGAACCACAAAATGGTTGCCGCCTCGATGGATAAAGCAGCCCTTAATGCGCTTCGCCAGAACCCTAACGTGGCTGATGTCTCGCCCGATCCACGGCGCCACCTTATGGCGCAAACAACGCCTTATGGCATAAACATGGTGCAAGCCAGCCAGTTTAGTCAAAGTGATTTGTCAGCCCGTACGGTTTGTGTAATTGATACCGGCTATAACCGCGGTCACGCCGATTTGCCTAACACCAATGGTGGCGTATCGGGTAACGCCAACAATAGCGCAGTAGGAAACTGGTACAACGATGGTAATGGCCATGGTACGCATGTGGCGGGAACTATTGCAGCATACGATAATAGTCAGGGCGTGGTAGGTGTGTACCCAGGGGTGGATCTGCACATCGTAAAGATTTTTGACGATAATGGTACCTGGACCTATGCCTCAGATATTGTGGGCGCGATCGACCAGTGTAAAAGTGCCGGTGCCAATGTGGTGAATATGAGCCTGGGCGGGGCGGGTTCCTCGTCAGCTGAAAACGCGGCCATGCAAGGTTTTGCCGACGACGGTATTTTACTGGTCGCGGCGGCCGGGAATGATGGTAATAGTAGTCAGTCATACCCGGCATCGTATGATGCGGTAATGTCTGTAGCAGCGGTAGACTCCAATGCTAATCACGCGAGCTATTCGCAGTATAATTCTGCGGTAGAAATCGCCGGGCCGGGTTCATCAGTCTATTCAACCTATCCCACCAATACCTATGCAACGCTAAGCGGAACCTCAATGGCCACGCCGCACGTGGTGGGGGCGGCCGCGCTGGTGTGGAGCTATTTCCCCCAGTGTAGCAATACCCAGATTCGTTCAGCGCTGAATGCCACCGCGCAAGATCGAGGCGCCAGTGGCCGCGATAACTACTACGGCTACGGTATTGTAAAGGTAGCTAATGCGGTGGATTATCTTAATGCAAATGGCTGTAGCGGCAATGGCGGCGGCGATGGCGGTGGCACACCACCCGACACCGGGGTTGAACCTGTCTCTGGCGAAGTCACCGGGTTGTCTGGATCTACTGGCAGCTGGAAGCGGTATACGTGGGATGTACCCGCCGGCGTAACTACCATGACCGTGCGCACTGCCGGTGGCTCAGGTGATGCTGATTTATATGTTCGCCTAGGCGCGCAGCCTACGACCAGTGCTTATGATTGCCGTCCGTACAAAACAGGCAATGGCGAGGTATGTACGTTCTCGGCACCTTCGCAAGGCACCTGGCACATCGGTATACGCGCATATAGTACCTATTCAGGTGTAACGATGAGTTACTCCTACGAGTAAGCTATGACAATAATGACAAAGGTCGCATGATGCGGCCTTTTTTTGTGCCTGCCACTAATCGGTTCGCCAGTAAAGTGTCAAGAACGCAAAGGTTGTGTAAAGGAAGGAACAAGCGCGGAGCTTCGTTGACACAATAGGGTACGCGTGAATAACAACACAACGCGACTTAGGGTCACAATCTCATTTTTTGTTTAAGGATTTACTGTATATGCGATCTCGCTTAATGCTTTACAGGCTGTTTGTTTTAAGCCTGGTAGTTTCGGTGCTGGGCTTGTCCGGCTGCGGAGGATCAGACGATAGCAACTCTGATTATAGTTACGCTTACCTTCAGTTTTATAATGCCTCGCCTAATGGCGCAACCGTTACCATGCGTGAGATAGATGATGGCGACAGCTACGGTTCTGCGCAGTTCGGTGATGCTACCGCAGTAAATTCTTTAGATAGCGGTGAAATTGAACTGGAGTTTATCCGCACCGATTCGGATGATCAGGAAGTACTGATCGATACCATGACAGTAAACCTGGATGTTGGTTATAAAACACTGATTGTGCTTAGCGGTGATTTCGCGGCCCCAGAGTTTGTTGAGTATAAATATGAACGCGAAACACTAGATGACCATTTTCGCCTGTTTTTCACCAATCTGCAGGTAGACGGTACCAGCTACGATATCTATATGAGCGAAGACGGTGATCCGTTCGAAGCTGCCAATTACTTAGGTACCCTTGATTATCAAAGTCTTACTGAAGGCACATTCTGGGACCCGGATGATGACAGCGATGACTTTGACACCGGCGAATACACCCTGTATTTAACATTGCCTGGTGAAACCGAGGTGGTGTTCGAGTCGCAAACCCTGGATTTCGATTATGAAACCGAATATTTCCTGACCCTGCGTGATGTTAGTGGGGCCATAGTCGAAGGATTGTCGGTTGATGCCATTTTAAATTCAACCTACGTTACTAATATTACCGATGTTGATGCTACCTCGCAGTACCGTATTTATAATAGTACTGATATCGATACCCCGCTGAATGTGACATTTGCCGGTAATGACGACAACGATAAAGAATTTACGTTAAGCAGCGGCGAGTTGTCAGATTTTACCAGTATCGATTATGGCGACTACCGGATAACGGTAACCACGGCTGACGGCGAGACTACGGCGTTAACCAATAAACTGATTACATTAAATCAGGGCCAGAGCAAAGCCATTCTAATTTACGAAACCCAGGGTAAATTAGGTGCGGCTACCTTTGAAGAGAGTGGTTTACCACAGTCTTACGACAAGACGGTTAATTTCATCAATCTGGTAGACGACTTCGACAACATCGACTTTTTCTTAGTGCGCAAAGACGAGACCATTGATACTGCGGATTACTATGCGCTGAATTTAGAATTTGGTGAAGACAGTGTGCTGGTATTGCCAGAAGATTATTATGAAATTATCGCCGTGTACGAGGACGATAACGAAGAGCAAATTTTGCTGGACAGAACTTCCCTCACCGGCTTTACCGAAGACGCTAATTATATTGTAACGGTAGAACCGGCTGACAATGCAACCGGCTACGAAATAGTGGTTCTGCAGTAATCACTACAACACTTTCAACAAGCGAAGCCATACCGCGTTGGGCGTAAGCCTTTCGCGGTATTTTTGTATATCAACCTTGAACGCCGCGCTATCCCCCGATACATTTATCGCTTTGTAGAGTGACATTTTCACGTTCGCAAACATGTAAACATGACCGGATGTTAACTACACTTGGTTCATGCATAGCTACGCGTGTACATGCTGATTCACACCACCTCACTTTACCGCTACCCACATGGCTAGTGGCTTATCTTTAAGTGTGGCGGTATCCAGCTAGGTTACAGCACATGGCTAATCTCAATCACACATCATAAAAAGAGGCACGATGGACATCCTCAGGGCGCTAAATGACGTATCGTCTGACCTCGTTCAGTCATTTGATGAAAAAATTAATCAGCTTTTGCAAATAGGGTGCGACGCCTTACAGATGGAAGTTGGAGTGATAACCCAGAAGTCGCCGTTAGCGCTTGAAGTGGTAGCGGTAAGCGGCACGCAAGACGGTTTTAAGCTGGGTGATGCTTTGCCTTTAAATGACAGTTACTGTGTGCAAACTATCAACCAACAGGGGGTGGTGGCCTACCACAATACGCAGGTCTATCCAGGCACCCACCATCCCTGTTATCAACGTTTTGGTTTTGGCCGTTACATAGGCATACCGTTGGTGGTGGATGCGCGTCAGTTTGGCGCCATTGGTTTTTTTGCCGCAGCGCCCGCTGCCTCGCCATTTGATGAAACGGCGAAAGACCAGATGATCTTACTGGCCGAATGGATAGGCGCAGCCTATAGCCGGCAACAATTCCTGGAAGGCTTGCAGCTACAGCAACAGCAACTGGCGCACCAAAGTCAGTTGTTTGACCAGGTGGCCCAGCTAGCAGGTGTCGGCTCATGGGAATACGATATCGTACGGGATGAAATGTTCTGGTCTGAACCATTACGCCAAATGTACGAGTTACCCCGCGACTTTGAGGTGTCTACCGAACAAGCGTTTCGTTTTATTAGTGAACCACAGCAACGTGATCAGGTGTGGGATAAGTTCTCTCGTATGATGGAAACCGGGCAAGGGTTTTCTACCGAAATCGAAGTTGAAAGCTATACCGGGCGCCGATTCTGGATTCAGGCGCAGTGCAAGGTAACGTATAAAAACGAGCAGCCGGACAAGGTTATTGGCGCGACACAAGATATAACCAGCCGCGTCTTGGCTGCCCGTGAATTAGAGCAAAAGCACCGTGTAGCCGAGCAGGCGCTACAGTCCAGAAGCCTGTTTTTAGCTAATATGAGTCACGAGATTCGCACGCCGATTAATGGCGTTATCGGTATGCTTGATGCGATGTCTAAAACTTCGATGGATAGCCAGCAACAGGAATTTTGTAATGTCGCCAGTAGCAGTGCTAATACCTTACTTGGCCTGATTAACGATATTCTGGATTTTTCGAAAATCGATTCAGGGCAAATAAATCTTGAACAGGTACCCGTGGATATCAGTGCACTGATTCGTGAGCAGCAAAGTGTATTTGAGCACGTGGCGAATGAAAAAGGCCTAAGCTTAAGTATCGATACTGAGCAAACTGATGCGCTGTGGTTTATGGCCGACCCAGTCAGAATCAAACAAATTTTAACCAACCTGATAAATAACGCGATAAAATTTACCGCCAAGGGGTCGGTGAAGGTGCGTACCCGCGCGCTGGAGCAAAGTAACGGCAAATACCTGGTTCAGCTGATTGTAGAAGATACCGGTATTGGTATCGAACCCGACCGGCAAGCTGCGATTTTTTCCCCGTTTCAGCAAGGTGACAGCGCGACCACACGCCGGTTTGGCGGAACTGGTCTGGGTTTATCAATTGTGGCCCAAATTGCCGAACATATGGGCGGCGGCATCCGGGTGAAAAGTACACCCGGCGAAGGGGCGTCATTTATTGTCGGTTTACAGTTAAACCGCACCAGTGATACCCAGCCTCAATCATGCAGTGGATATGCTGAAGAAGACCAGGCACAACCGCTTACCGCCGAACTTACCGCGGGAAGACGCTTGATGGTAGTAGAGGATAACGATATAAATCAGGTGGTTATCGCAGAACAGTTAAAAGAGCTTGGCATTGAGGCCGATCTTGTTCAAAATGGCGGCGAAGCCGTAGAGCAATTTATCCGCAGTCAGACCTGGGAATCGGGTTACGACCTGATTTTAATGGACTGCCAAATGCCGGTAATGGACGGTTACGAAGCAACTGCTGCTATCCGTAAACTCGGTGGCTATGCGCAAACAGTGCCGATTATTGCACTGACTGCGAATGCGCTAGCGGGGGAGCGGGAAAAATGCGTACTAGCCGGAATGAATGATTATTTAACCAAACCGGTGAGTGTAGAAAAACTTGGAAAATGTATCAGACGTTACCTTATCGGCGCCTATCAGGCTGAAGGTGGCGGAATTTGACCATTGGTCATTTACCCAGGCCTCTTGAAGAAAAGCGGCTTGCAGGATCGTCTAAAAATAATTCAAATTTAGCCTATCACTGACCTATCTTATCTGTTATCATTTCGCGCCCTTTTTATGGGGGTATGTATATAAAAGCAACAACGATTGTTGTTTTTAGCAGCGTAATCGACTCGAGAGAGTCTTCATTTATTAGCGGAGCACTAACATGATCCAAATGCAAACTAACCTGGACGTTGCAGATAACAGCGGCGCTCGCAGGGTTCAGTGTATTAAGGTTCTTGGTGGCTCGCATCGCCGTTATGCAGGTATCGGTGACATCATCAAAGTTACCGTCAAGGAAGCAATTCCTCGCGGTAAAGTTAAAAAAGGTGACGTACTGAACGCAGTGGTGGTGCGTACTAGAAAAGGCGTTCGTCGTGCAGATGGTTCTACCATCCGTTTCGATAATAACGCGGCTGTTTTGTTGAACACCAACAAGCAACCAATTGGTACGCGTATCTTTGGACCGGTAACCCGTGAGTTGAGAAGTGATAACTTCATGAAAATCATCTCATTGGCCCCAGAGGTACTATAAGGAGTCACGATAATGGCTAACAAAATTCGTCGTGATGATGAAGTAGTCGTATTAGCGGGTAAAGACAAAGGCAAAACAGGCAAAGTCCTGAAAATGCTTATTGCTGATAACCGTGTAGTTGTAGAAGGTGTAAACCTTATCAAGAAGCATCAAAAGCCTAACCCTCAAGCGGGTCAGCCTGGCGGTATTGTTGAGAAGGAAGCATCTATTCACGTTTCTAATGTAGCGATTGTTAACCCGGCAACGGGCAAAGCAGATCGCGTTGGTTTCCGTTTCGAAGATGAGAAGAAAGTACGTTTCTTCAAGTCTAACGGCGAACTTGTTTAATTAATTGGAGAGTACGATGGCGAAACTGCATGATTTCTATAAAGAAACAGTAGTAGCTGAACTTGCGAAGCAGTTCGGATACAAAAGCGTCATGCAAGTCCCTCGGATTGAAAAAATCACCTTGAACATGGGTCTTGGTGAAGCAGTTGCTGACAAGAAAATTCTTGAGAATGCGCAAGCAGACATGGCGTCTATCGCCGGTCAGAAACCGATTGTCACAGTTGCTAGAAGATCAGTAGCGGGTTTTAAAATCCGTGAAGGTTATCCGATTGGCTGTAAAGTAACCCTACGTGGCGAGCGTATGTGGGAATTTCTAGAGCGTTTGATTTCAATCGCTATCCCGCGTATTCGCGACTTCCGTGGTTTGAATCCAAAATCATTCGACGGTCGTGGTAACTACAGCATGGGCGTGCGTGAACAAATTATTTTCCCTGAAATCGACTTTGATAAAGTTGATAAAGTACGCGGTATGGATATTACTATCACTACCAGTGCCGAAAATAATGAAGAAGCACGTGCTCTGCTGGACGCGTTCAACTTCCCATTCAAAAAGTAAGGGGTGTAGGGTTATGGCAAAAGAATCAATGAAGGCTCGTGAAGTCAAGCGCGCTAAGCTAGTTGCTAAGTACGCTGAAAAACGTGCCGCACTTAAAGCGACTATCAGCGATGTTAACGTCTCTGAAGAAGAGCGTTGGGACGCTGTTCTTAAGCTACAACAACTGCCACGTGATTCCGCTAAAGTACGTCAACAGAACCGTTGTCGTATAACTGGCCGTCCACATGGTTACCTACGCAAATTTGGTCTTAGCCGTATCAAACTGCGTGAAGCAGCGATGCGCGGTGAAGTCCCTGGTTTGAAAAAAGCCAGCTGGTAAGGAGTAGCTTAAATGAGCATGCAAGATCCTATCGCGGATATGTTTACCCGCATCCGTAACGGCCAAATGGCACAGAAAGTTTCTGTTGTTATGCCTTCTTCTAAGCTGCGCGCTGCAATTTGTGGCGTACTAAAAGCTGAAGGTTATATCACTGACTTCTCTGCATCTGGTGACGTTAAGCCTGTTTTAGAAGTGACGTTAAAGTACTTCGAAGGCAAGCAAGTAATTGACACAATTGAACGTGTTAGCCGTCCTGGTCTGCGCATCTATAAGAAAAAAGATGAGCTGCCAAAAGTAATGGGTGGTCTAGGCGTAGCTATCGTGTCGACTTCCAAAGGTGTGATGACTGACCGTGCTGCGCGTAAAGCAGGCATGGGCGGTGAGATCATCGGTTATGTTGCGTAATCGGAGGAGTTGATATGTCACGAGTAGCAAAAGCCCCAGTTGACGTTGTATCAGGTGTAGAAATTTCTATCTCTGGTCAAGACGTTAGCGTTAAAGGTAAAAACGGCACTTTGACCCGCACTTTCAACGCTGCAGTTGAAGTGGTTCAAGAAGAAAACCAGCTGAAAGCACTTCCTCGTGAAGGTTTTGCTGATGCATGGGCACAAGCAGGTACTGTACGTGCACTTCTGAACAGCATGATTCAAGGTGTATCACAAGGTTTTGAGAAAAAGCTTCAGTTGAATGGTGTTGGTTACCGTGCACAAGCACAAGGTAACAAACTAAACCTGACACTGGGTTTCTCACACCCTGTTGCATACGAAATGCCTGAAGGCATTACGGTAGAAACTCCTAGCCAAACTGAAATCATCGTCAAAGGCGCTGATAAGCAGGTGGTAGGACAGGTTGCGGCGAACATTCGCGCGTATCGTCCACCAGAGCCTTATAAAGGTAAAGGTGTTCGCTATGCTGACGAACAAGTACGTCGTAAAGAAGCTAAGAAAAAGTAGGTGGGTGATACGATGGATAAGAGAGCAGCTCGCTTGCGTCGCGCAACTCGCGCACGCGTAAAGATTCGTGAACTGGCCGCGCATCGCTTGGTTGTAAACCGTACACCTCGCCACATTTATGCTCAGCTAATCGCACCTAGCGGTTCTGAAGTATTAGCAGCGGCTTCTACCGTTGAAAAAGATCTGTCAAAAGATCTTAAATCAACAGGCAATGCTGAAGCAGCGGCAATGGTTGGTAAGGTAATCGCAGAACGCGCACTTGAGAAAGGCATTAAAGTTGTGGCTTTCGATCGGAGCGGTTTCCAGTACCACGGTCGTGTTAAAGCATTAGCTGATGCAGCTCGCGAAGCTGGCCTTCAGTTCTAGGAGTTTATAATGGCTAAACAAGATGTTCAAAACGGTGATATGCTGGAAAAATTGATCGCTGTAAACCGCGTTTCTAAAGTGGTTAAAGGTGGTCGAATCTTCAGTTTCACTGCATTGACGGTAGTGGGTGACGGCAACGGCCGCGTTGGTTTTGGTTACGGTAAAGCACGTGAAGTGCCAGCCGCTATCCAAAAGGCAATGGAAAAGGCTCGCCGTAACATGGTAACTGTAGATCTTAAAGGTCATACATTACAGCACCCAATTAAAGGTCGTCACTCTGGCTCAAAAGTTTACATGCAGCCTGCATCTGAAGGTACCGGTATTATTGCCGGTGGTGCGATGCGTGCAGTACTTGAAGTAGCTGGTGTACAAAACGTACTTTCAAAATGTTACGGCTCGACTAACCCAATGAACGTTGTTCGCGCAACGATCAACGCACTGACAGAGATGAATTCTCCGGCAGGCGTCGCTGCCAAGCGTGGGTTGTCAGTAGAAGAGATTTTGGGGTAAGCAGACATGGCAACGATTAAAGTAAAGCAAACTAAAAGTGCGATTGGCCGTTTGCCAAAGCACCGAGCTACGCTGAAAGGCCTAGGTCTTCGTAAAATCAACCATGTACGCGAGTTGGAAGACACCCCAGCTGTTCGTGGCATGATCAACCGTGTGCATTACATGGTTGAGATTGTGGAGGAGTAAGACATGCGTTTGAATGAAATTTCTCCTGCACCTGGAGCGAAAAATACTGGTAAGCGCGTTGGTCGTGGTATCGGTTCAGGTCTTGGTAAAACTGGTGGCCGCGGTCACAAAGGTCAGAAAAGCCGTTCAGGTGGATCTGTGAAGCCAGGATTTGAAGGTGGTCAGATGCCAATTCAGCGCCGTCTGCCTAAGTTCGGTTTCAAATCACGCAAAGGCTTCGTTACTGACGAAGTTACGCTAAATGAAATCGCCAAGGTAGAAGGTGATACTGCATCTCTTGAGACGTTAAAAGCTGCTGGGCTGGTTAAAAAGCACATTCAGTTTATTAAAGTTGTTAAGAGCGGTGAAGTATCACGTGCTGTTACGGTTAGCGGTTTAAAGGTTACTAAAGGCGCGCGTGAAGCGATTGAAGCTGCCGGCGGTAAAGTAGAGGAATAAGCTAGATGGCTAAACCAGGATTGGATTCGGGCGCTAAAAGCGGCTTAAGTGAGCTTAAAGCAAGATTGCTGTTCGTACTCGGTGCGATCGTAGTATTCCGGTTAGGCTCTTATGTGCCTATTCCGGGAATAGATCCTGCGGTTCTGGCTGAGCTTTTTGAGCAGCAGAAAGGTACCATCGTTGAAATGTTCAACATGTTCTCCGGTGGTGCTCTTGAGCGTGCATCCGTTCTGGCTTTGGGCATTATGCCATACATTACTGCATCCATTATTATGCAGTTGCTCACGGTGGTTCATCCACCGATGATGGAGCTTAAAAAAGAAGGCGAGGCAGGCCGTCGCAAAATTAGTCAGTACACGCGTTATTTAACGCTGATACTGGCTACCTTCCAAGCAATTGGTATTGCGACAAATCTGCCTAACCTGATTAATGGATTGGTGATAAGTCCTGGCTTCGGATTCTACTTTACGGCGGTAGTGAGCTTGGTCACAGGAACCATGTTCCTGATGTGGCTGGGTGAGCAAATTACCGAACGAGGTATCGGAAACGGTATTTCTATACTGATATTTGCTGGTATTGTTGCCGGTCTGCCAACAGCGATAGGTCAGACTGCGGAACAGGCAAGACAGGGTGATATTAATTTATTATTCCTGCTGTTAATTGGTGCCATTGTAGTTGGTCTTATTTATCTGGTGGTGTTCGTTGAACGCGCTCAACGCCGGATTGTGGTAAACTATGCTAAGCGTCAGCAAGGCCGCAAGGTTTTCGCCGCGCAAAGTACACATTTACCGCTTAAGGTTAATATGGCTGGGGTTATCCCTCCAATTTTCGCCTCCAGCATCATTCTGTTTCCAGGAACTATCGCAGGATGGTTTGGTCAGAATGAATCAACTGCTTGGCTGCAGGATGTAGCGTTAATGCTATCGCCTGGTCAACCGTTGTATGTGATGTTATATGCAGCAGCTATTATCTTCTTCTGCTTCTTCTATACTGCGTTGGTATTTAACCCGCGCGATACGGCAGAAAACCTGAAGAAGTCTGGTGCTTTTATTCCTGGTATCCGTCCAGGTGAACAAACATCACGTTATATCGATAAGGTAATGACTCGCCTGACACTGGCTGGCGCACTGTACATAACCTTTATTTGTTTAGTGCCTGAATTCATGCTGATTGCCTGGAATGTGCCGTTCTACTTCGGTGGTACGTCGCTTCTGATTATTGTGGTAGTTATCATGGACTTTATGGCGCAGGTGCAGACCCATTTGATGTCAAGTCAGTATGAGTCTGTTCTGAAGAAAGCTAATCTTAAAGGCTACGGCCGGTAAGATTGGTGAACTACGGAGTGATGTAATGAAAGTTCGTGCATCAGTAAAGAAGATTTGCCGTAACTGTAAAGTCATCAAGCGCAACGGTGTTGTGCGGGTGATTTGTACAGAGCCAAAGCATAAGCAAAGGCAAGGTTAATCAAAATACGCGGTACATATTACCGAGTGATTGTAAGCTGAACCATACAGGTTCAGCTTAATCTATTACGGTAATATGAACCTTAAGTTGCAATTTTGTCGATGGATAAGTATCCTATCGGGCTTTTTAGGCTGTCGACATAAAATACAAGAGGAGTGCTGTTAATGGCCCGTATCGCTGGCATTAACATTCCTGAACACAAGCATGCCGTTATCGCTATTCAAGCGATTTTCGGTGTAGGCGCAACTCGTGCTAAAGAGATCTGTGCTAACGCTGGTGTTGCAGAATCAACAAAGATAAAAGAACTAGACGAAGCGACTGTAGAGAAGCTTCGTGAAGAAGTGGCTAAGTTCACCGTTGAAGGTGATCTTCGTCGTGAAGTATCGATGAGCATCAAACGTTTGATGGACCTGGGTTGCTTCCGTGGCATCCGCCACCGTCGTAGCTTGCCTCTACGTGGTCAGCGCACTAAAACTAATGCGCGTACCCGTAAAGGTCCTCGTAAGCCAATTAAGAAGTAAGCGGGGGAGTTAAGTTATGGCAAAAGCACCAACTCGTACAACGCGTAAGCGCGCTAAACGTCAGGTTGCAGACGGAATGGCTCATATCCATGCGTCTTTCAACAACACTATTGTGACTATTACCGATCGTTCTGGTAACGCTCTGGCATGGGCAACATCAGGTGGTTCAGGTTTCCGTGGTTCACGTAAATCTACCCCTTTTGCTGCGCAGGTAGCTGCTGAGCGTGCCGGTGTTGCGGCACAAGAATACGGTTTGAAAAACCTGGAAGTATTCGTTAAAGGTCCAGGTCCAGGCCGTGAGTCTGCGATCCGTGCACTTAACGCAACAGGTTACAAAATCACAAACATTACCGATGTGACCCCTATTCCTCACAACGGTTGTCGTCCACCGAAAAAACGTCGCGTTTAATCGACGGACAGTTGGAGAAAGAACATGGCAAGATATTTGGGTCCAAAACTCAAACTTAGCCGTCGCGAAGGAACCGACCTGTTCCTGAAAAGCGGCGTTCGCGCAATCGATTCTAAATGTAAGATCGATACTGCGCCTGGTCAGCATGGTGCCCGTCGTGGCCGTTTGTCTGATTACGGTGTACAGCTGCGTGAAAAGCAAAAAGTTCGTCGTATGTACGGCGTTCTGGAAAAACAATTCCGCAACTACTACAAAGAAGCTGCACGTCTGAAAGGCAATACGGGTGAAAACCTGTTGCAACTTTTAGAGCAGCGTCTTGATAACGTAGTATACCGGATGGGATTCGCCAGTACTCGTGCTGAAGCACGTCAGCTGGTTAGCCACAAAGCAATCATGGTAAATGGTCGTTGTGTGAACATTCCATCTTATAACGTTTCTGCCGAAGACGTGGTTTCTGTTCGGGAAAAAGCTAAGAAGCAAGCGCGTATCGTTGCTGCTTTGGAACTGGCTGACCAACGTGAGAAGCCAACCTGGATTGAAGTAGACAGCAACAAAATGGAAGGTACGTTTAAACGCGTTCCGGAAAGAACTGACCTGTCTGCCGAAATTAACGAACAGTTGATCGTCGAACTTTACTCTAAGTAAAGCTAACTAAAGAGGAAGCATTGTGGGTTCTGTGACTGAATTCCTAAAACCGAGATTAGTTGAGATCGAAAACGTTTCTCCTACTCGTGCCAAAGTAACTTTGGAACCGCTAGAGCGTGGCTTTGGCCATACTCTGGGTAACGCCCTGCGTCGTATTCTGTTGTCATCCATGCCTGGGTGCGCAGTTACCGAGGTAGAAATCGATGGCGTTTTACACGAGTACAGCACCAAAGAAGGTGTTCAGGAAGACGTTATCGAGATCCTGCTAAATCTGAAAGGTTTAGCGGTTCGTCTTGAAGGCAAAGACGAAGCAACGCTGACGATAGTGAAGTCTGGCGCTGGCCCTGTTGTTGCTGGTGATATACAGCATGATGGTGATGTAGAAATTACGAACCCTGAACACGTTATTTGTACTTTGACTGGCGAAGCTGAAATCAGCATGCGTATCAAAGTAGAAATGGGCCGTGGTTATGTTCCTGCTTCTACCCGTCGCTCCTCAGAAGATGATGATCGTCCAATTGGTCGTTTGTTAGTAGATGCCTCATTCAGCCCAGTTGAACGTATTGCTTACACTGTTGAGTCTGCCCGTGTTGAACAACGCACAGACTTAGATAAGTTAATCATCGACATGGAAACAAATGGCACCCTGGATCCTGAAGAAGCGATCCGCCGTGCAGCCACTATTTTGGCTGAACAGTTAGATGCCTTTGTTGACTTGCGTGACGTTTCAGAGCCAGTACAGAAAGAAGAGAAGCCGGAATTTGACCCGATTCTACTTCGTCCTGTAGATGACCTGGAATTGACAGTACGTTCTGCAAACTGTTTGAAAGCGGAAGCTATCCAGTACATTGGTGACCTGGTTCAGCGTACCGAGGTGGAATTGCTTAAGACACCTAACCTTGGTAAAAAATCGCTAACTGAAATCAAAGACGTGTTAGCCTCTCGTGGTCTATCTCTGGGTATGCGCCTAGAAAACTGGCCACCAGAGAGCATCGCTGACAAAGATTAATCAGGTTTTTATCAAACTGATTTGTAGAGAAGGATAAAACTATGCGCCATCGTAAGAGTGGTCGTCAGTTGAATCGCAACAGCAGCCATCGTCAAGCTATGTTTAAAAACATGGCCGGCTCATTGGTCAAGCACGAAGTGATCAAAACGACGTTACCCAAAGCGAAAGAATTACGTCGCGTAATCGAGCCACTAATTACTCTTGCTAAGCAAGACAGCGTGGCTAACCGCCGCCTGGCTTTCGCTCGCACTGGTGATAAAGAGGTTGTAGGTAAACTGTTTAACGACCTAGGTCCTCGTTATGAGGCCCGCCCAGGCGGTTATACTCGCATTCTTAAATGCGGTTACCGTGCAGGCGACAGCGCCCCTATGGCGTTCGTTGAGCTAGTAGACCGTCCAGTAGCTGAAGTTTCTGAAGAAGCTGAAGCCACTGAAGAATAAGTTCTAAAGATTATTCGATTAAAAAAACCCGGCTTAGGCCGGGTTTTTTGTATTTAAACTATCTCAATGTTATACAATACATATTTCTATAGTTCAAAATTCATTTAAAATAAAAAAGTGTGATTCATTACATATAGTTAGAATACGAGTTACAGACTTATCGGTAATTTCAGGCTGCATAAAGTCCAAAACCTTATCTTACATCATCTAATATTATCTGCTAAAGGAATCTTGATCATATCCGAACATAAAAGCTACATAGATAGTTCTATTGTAAAAATTATATTATGAAGATCTTTATTAATATTTTAAAGCTAGATAAGAGAACTATACCGATTAATGTTGTTTGTTGATATCTTAAGTTCGGAGATCAGATTTTTCAGCCTCAGGCTCGAAATGTCGAAAGAAGAAAGTAAAACTTAGTGTAATTAAAGTTCAAACATGTTCGGGATAGTTTGAAAAGATTTATTTAAGTAAAACAAAAAGGGTTAGATGGAGTAAATATTAAATAAGCTGAGAAATTCACAAAGAAAACGAAACTATTTTATACTCCTTCTCTACTCTAAATAACTATCTATGTAAATGGCACTGAGCAATAAGAAGTATATAAGTTTTTATATGCTAATAATCTCCAATAATTTTTAGTTATTGATTAGTATCTCAAAGCTAAAAATTTAGATATATTATATACGATACAAAGATCTAAGTAGAAGATAACTACTTTATGGCAACAAGAAGACGTAGTACAATTACTGGTTAAGTCTATAACTATAATTAAATAAGCTGATAGTAAGTATCTAGATGACAAAATTCAGTTTAAAGTTTTATATACAACTGAAATTCGACGAGTTAAACGCACTGTATACTATAGAGAACTATTATGAATGAACAGCATACTCAATTAAGTAACTTTCTTCATACAGATTTTAATGATTCGACTATGCAGAAAATTCAGCTATACCAAACCCAAGTCGAATTAGAAAGGAAGTTTAAGAGGCTTGACGAAACTTTAAAAGAACTTGATAAAAAAAATATCGAACTGAATAAATTAAAGAGTAAATATAAACTACAAATAAAAAGAAATGATGCTCTTTCTATTGCGTTCAACAAATCTAAGCATATTGAACTGTCTCTTGTTTATATACTTCGACGTTTCAAAATTCCTAAATTATCTAGAGCTGGTAGAAATCTAGTTGCCTTAGTAAGTAAAGAGCCAAGTAGTGTAAAACCTGTTAATGGCGACGAAAGCGATATTGAATTACTTCTTAACTCTGATTATTTTGATAGCTATTGGTATCTTAATAAATATAAGGACGTAGACGATGCAAAGGTCTCACCTGCAAGGCATTTTCTGTCCCATGCTAAAGCGGAATTGCGAAACCCAAGCGTTAAATTTAGCACTTTACATTATTTAAGAAATAACCCAGATGTAGCGCTAGAGAATATAAACCCACTAATTCACTATCTAAGGTTTGGCAGATATGAAGGTAGGAAAGTGTTTAAAGTACTATGAAACCGTGCGTAAATTTTCATTAAAAGTTAAAAAATTATGGCTAGATCGTAATGAATTTTGTTGATTTAATATATAAAAGTTTAGCGTCTAATGATTCTGATGCTGCATTAGATAGTTGTTTAAAAGCTATAGAAGTTAATCCTGAGATCTATATTTACTATGAGTTAATCGTCAAAATATACTTAGAAGTAGGACAGCTTAACCAAGTAAAAAAGTGGGCTGTTATTGGTTTAGATAAAAAACCAGATTCAGTTTATCTACAGTGTATTAAAGATAAAGTCGCTATTAAAGACTCATTGTCAGATAGTTATAATATTGTCGGCCAATACTTCAGGTATCCAATTAGCGAAAAAAATAGATTTTTTGAGTTTGGACGTAGGGTTGAATCTCGTGATATAACAAGTGATACTTCTATTGATAATAGACCTCTGGTTACTGTTGTCACAGCTTTATATAATAATAAAACTACCCTCGAGAGATGTTTGCAGTCCGTTAAAGATCAGACTTATAAGAATATCGAACACATTGTTATCGATGGCGGGAGTGATTCCCCAACTATTGCGATACTTAATAAATTCCAAGATTCGCTTGAGTATGTCATATCTGAACCTGATAAAGGTATTTACGATGCGATGAATAAAGGAATAACATTAGCCAATGGCGAATTTATATGCGTTTTAAATTCTGATGATTTCTATGATCTTGAGCATATAGAAACGTTGGTTGAAGATATACTTAATACTGAATCTGACGTAATTTATAGTAATTTTAAAGTCGACAATAAACCTGTAATCTCAAGCGCTAATGTAGATGATGGTATTTTTTTTGGTAACTTGAATTCTAACCACGCGTCTTTCTTAGTACATAAGAAAGTTTATGACACGGTTGGGTTGTATGATTTAAATTACCGATTGATTTCCGATATAGATTGGATTGGTCGCGCGGTTAGATATGGCGTTAAATTTAAAAAAAATAATAGCTTTGGTTTTAATTTTTTTACCGGTGGGGCTTCAAGCGGTATCGATAAAAAAAGAAAAGAACTGATGCAATCAGAGATTATTCGGTATTATAAAACTCACAGTCCTTTCTTATCTGAAAAAGATTGCATAGATATATATAACTTTCGTTTCTTATCGCCAAATGCTAGTAATCTTAATGCTTTAATTGATAAGTATAGATATAATGGCCCTTTTATTCATAGATTGAAAAGCTATGTTTATGGCTGTCTAACTCTAAGAGATAATTTTAGATTATCTCGAGGCAAATCCAGTACAGTATTCCCGTTTTTAGTCGAACTAGCCAAAAAACTTGAAATTAATAAGAACGCGATAAAAATGGAAACCTCCTACGGGTGCTTTTCGGAATTACTATTACATATTGATAAGGTTATTGATGGTTTAAAAAATCAGAAACAATTTGGTGCTAAAGTTCTATTACATTATGCCTTTCGCTTTTCAAGTCCTTCAGAAACATTTATTTATGATTTTGTAAATAGACATAACTGTGGCAAAAAATATGTTTCATTAGTTCTTTGCGACGAACGTGTATTAGACAAACAAAGACCTTTTGTGGCGACATTACAAGTTGATTGGGCAAAGTTACGCCCTGAGGTTAGAGACCAGATATACAGATATATTTTTGAACGATTGGCTCCTGACGTTCTAGTTAGTCATTTTGCACTAAACGATTGGAAAATAAAGCAAAGACTATCGAAATTAGATATATCTATACCCACAGTAAGTATGACTCACGGTATTGATGTTTTCACTCTTTCAGAAAAGAGCGACTATAGAGATTTCTTTTTAAATGAATATTCAGGTAAGAAGAAGAGTCGCTTAACAACTGTTTCAAAATTCCTTTATGATAAACTGGTGTCTTTTGGAATTAAAGAAGCAAATCTCGATCTCATTCATAATGCTGCGAATAGTAAATTCTTAAACAGCAGGGTTGATAGAAGCCGTCAAAGAGAAGTTTTGAATATACTATCAGTTGGCCGATGTATAGAATGGAAAGGTCATGATGACTTAATACACGCTATAAATATTCTTAAATCTGAATTTAAGCTGGATTGTAATTTAACAATTGTTTATGGAATGCAAGATGGTTGTTTACCCGCCCTCAAAATTCTGACCAAAAATATGGGACTCCATGATGCTGTTAAGTTTATAGATTTTGTAAATTTTGATGAAAATCCGTGGTTCTACAACCAGTTTGATATTTATGTGCAAGCGTCACGGTATAGTACGGACGAAGAACCTAGAACAGAAACGTTTGGCGTGGCAGCTTTGGAAGCTATCTATGCAGGGTTACCTATCGTTGTAACAGACGCGGGCGGGTTACCAAGTGTTGTTGGATATGAATCAGGTTTTTCCCGAATAGCGAAAGCTGCTAACCCTACTAGTCTGGCGGACAATATATATTCGTTGGCCACCGACGAGAGTTTTACACAATCGAATATTGAATATGCTAATGAAAGGTTTAAAACATTTTCGGCTGAAGCTCAAAGTCGCCTTTTCGACCAAACAATCGCAAAATTACTTAATTCCTGTAAAGTTGCAATATTTAGTTCTAACACCATTCAAGGCGCGGGCTATGCAGCCTATCGTCTACTACAAAGTCTTAGATATCATAGTCAGATAGACCCTATACTATTTACACCAGACAGAACACATGCAGCGAATAAGTTTGTTTCTGTGATAGCGCATCCAAATGGTTCACAGGGAGATTGGCGTTTTTATCAATCGAAGAATAATAGCCGCCCTGGTATGACAGTCTTCTCGTATAACCAGCCTATACTTAGTAATGAATACTTGAACAAAATCGTATCAGGCTATGACATCGTTAATCTCCATTGGATCGCTAGGTTTTTAAGTGTTGAAAATATTGCCTACTTATCTTGGTTAGATAAGCCTTTAGTTTTAACAATCCGTGATATGTATCACCTAAGTGGTGGGTGTCATTTTTTCCACGGCTGTAAAAAGTGGACAAAAAGTTGTAGTAGTTGCCCGCAGCTATATGACGATATAGGGGATATCACCAACCAAACTTTATCTTTCAAAAAAGAAAATTACAATTTTAACAATATTACCATTGTTGTATTGAGTTCTCATACAAAGAAAATTGTTGAAAACTCAATTTTTAAAGAATGTAATATAGTCAAGATCCCTAATTCAATCGAAGTGAATGTGTTCAAACCAGACTACAAGAATTTAGTTAGAAAGAAATTCGGTATTGATGAAACCACGAAAGTTATAGGATATGTGCCTTCTTTCCAAAGTGATGTAAAAGGGTTTGAAGAAGCGATTGATGTATTAAATAGTCTTTATGAAAGTGATCTCTATAGCGCCGATACGGTGGTATTACTTTTAGGCCGCTCTGAGAGTGCTAAGGAAAGAATTAAATTTAGATGTATATCAGCTGGTTATATAGGTAATAACGACGATTTAGCTCTACATTATAGTGCGATGGATGTTCTACTGGTTCCGTCCCTTGAAGAAACGTTCTCAAATACTACTGCTGAAGCTATAAGTTGTGGAACACCTGTTATTGGCTTTAAAACTGGAGCTATTCCTGAGTTGGCGGTCCAGGGAATTTCTGGTTATTCGGTAAATGTTGGTGATACGAAAGCTATGCTAGAAAAGCTCTTGTCCTATCTTAATTCCGAAGGTCTTAATAGAGAAACTGTTCGCGAATTTGCTAAATGCACGCTCACAATGGATGTGCAAGCCAGAGCGTACCAAAATTTGTTTTATCAGTTATTATTTCAAAGGAATAAAACTTGGATTCAGGAAAAGGAAAGCATTTCTAGGCATACCGTCGGGCAATACGACTATACACATTTGAATAATTTTGTTAAGAGAACCGAACTAGAAAGTGGTAATCTATGAATTTTCTTTTTTTTGGTGCGTCTGTTTGTGAGCAAACGACCAAACATGATACAGGCGAAGTAACTGGTTTTGTCAATGTGCTGCAAGATCTGTGCGATAGATATAGATTAGACGTTTCAATTAATCGAGTCACCGCCGGTTCGTGTTCAATCGGCGACGCTGGAATCGCGTTAGTAGATGATGTAGTGAAGTGCAAACCTGATGTTTGTTTTGTTGAGTGGTGTACGCCAGCACCGTCAGATTCTAGAGCCGTTGACTGCGAAGCTATCTATTCAAAACTAATTGAAAACGATATATTGCCGGTTACACTTGTTCTCCCAAGAAGAGACCGTGACCAAAGACTCACGCAGGTGTATAGCGATTGTAAAACTATCGCAGATCACTTTAAGCTTCCTTTTATTGACTTAAGTCAGAAATATTCTCTACGGTTATTAGAGCATTTATTGCGTGATGTGGTTCATACGAATTCACTGGGCGCGAATGTATATGCGCACGAGCTATTCAGTTCTATATTAAACCTTAAGAAAAATAGTCAGCCCGTTAAAAATTATATGCGGCCTAATATAAATTTTCATAATATTTACTATGATATGCAAAAGTATAAAAACCGAGTAAAGAATATTTATTTAGAATTTGATTATGATACGGATCATGTTGAACAAGTCATTGTATTTATGGAGCAGAGGATCGGTCCATGGAGTCGGCGTTGTAGGACTGAATTGGATTTTGGTGAGACTACGCGGGAAGGATCTCTAGATATGTTTGATGCCTGGTCTTGGCGGGAAAGGCAATGTATCAAGCCATTGACTACATGGTTTGATTTAGATTCGACATCTAATTCAGTAAGCTTGAGAATAATATCAGAACCTTGCGTCTTAAACGGGTTCAATAGCGAGCAAGCGAGAATAGGAAATTTTTCCAATATCCCTCATGAAATTCGGCCTAAAGGACGGCTTATTATAGTTTCCACTACTAAGCATATCAAAATTAAAAATGTGGGTGTAAGTTGATGGCTAATAAACCAGACTTTGTTATTCCTCCAAATATAAAAGAAAAGATGCTAAGTGTTGAATCAGCAGTAGAATATATATCTGACTCTCTTCGTTCAGAAAAGTCATTTATGTTTTCCCGATTTGGAAATATTGAGGGAGAGGTAGTAGCAGAAATATTACTACGTGGGAACCGCCAACCAACACAACACCTTAGGTCGAAAGCAAGAAATAATGCTGGTATAGCGAAACCGGATAATCCAACACTTTACAAATTCTCTGTAGAATATATGGCTAGTATATGCCGAGCTGATTTGCTCGGAATTTGGAATTTTCCGGATCAGATTAGACTTGCTCAATATTCTCATAATAAACATTATTGTCATATGAATTATCTCGACCCGGTATTCACTTGGGCGCATAAAAAAATAGCTTGGACTACCGCACTTAAAGGAAAAAAAGTATTACTTATTCATCCGTTCAGCTGTTCTATAGAATATCAGTATCAAAGGAGAAGTAGTATAAATTTTATATGCGAAATGCTTCCCGATTTTTCGTTGCAGACCTTAAAACCGCCCCAAACGACTCAGAGAACTAATGAAGTAGAGTTCTCTTGGTGGGAGCAGTTGGAAATGTTTAAAAAACAGATACTAGAGCTTGATTTTGATATTGCTATAATAGGAGCTGGTGCTTACGGTGCACCTTTGGCAGCTTTCATTAAGCAGTTAGGATTAAAGGCACTTCATTTAGGCGGATCTACGCAATTGATGTTCGGTATAATAGGCGCACGCTGGGAATCAAGGGGTTATATGAAGTCGATAATAGCTAATGGCTGGAAAAGACCGTTTGAGGAAGAAAAACATAGCAATTCGAATTTAATCGAAGGCGGGTGCTATTGGTAATAAAGGGGGTCAAATGATTAACGCTACACTACATATTGGAGCGGGAAAGGCCGGCAGCTCTACTATTCAGAATTTTCTTACTGCCAATCGGGATGCTTTTCAGAAAATTGGTGTTATATATCCGCAAGATAAGCTTCCTAACGGGCAGCTTGGTGGTGATAACCATAAAACACTAGCTTTTATTTCAAAAAATAATCCGTTATCTAGACCTTATTTGGCTCGTTATAGAGTCACTAATTTAAATCAATTTGGAGAGTTTAGAAAGTCAGTAAAAACTGCTTATAAGGCTCAAATAGATAGGTGCGATAACAAAGGTAGGTTAATTTTATCCGCGGAGCAATTTTGGTCCGAGTTAGTCACTTTTGAAGAAGTTAATAATTTGAAATTGGTTCTCTTTGATTTGGGGATAAATGTCGATAAAATAATCTTCTATATTCGTGAACAGGCTTCGTGGGTTAATAGTTTTCTACATCAAAAAATACGAGAGGGGAGCCTAAAGGATTTCTCGCTTCCTTTTAGTTATAACTTTCTATTCGACAGATTGAACTATTTACATACAGCTTCGCTGTGGCAGCAGGTCTTCTTTGAAAGTAAAGTGGATTTACGTTTATTTCAAAAGTGTTCTTTCGTGAATAATGATTTGTTAACTGATTTCTTTTTTACTGCTGGACTTCATAATGAATTTGATTCAGTCAATAATTTTAAACAAGCAAAGTTGCGAGAAGTTAACAGTTCAGGTTACGATTTAGAGATATGTAAAGCTACCGTATTCTGGAATAAAATTAAAGATAAAAGTGAATATCTCAAAGCCAAGCCTTTAATGGGGAAAATGTTTTCTGAATATTTGGTGACACAAATAAGAAATAGTACATCAGCTAAGAGTGTAAAGTTAATTACAAAAGATGATGTTTCTGACATAAGAGCAATGTTTTCTACTTCAAATAATTTATTGCTCGCTTCATTTACCGATTCAGCTGGTAGTTTTACTTATGATAATCTAGATGATTATCCAAACGAAAGACCGGTTGAATTTAATCAAGTACAATATTTCGAATATTTATATAAAAATTGCATAGAGGGTAACCGTGGATAATAATAAAGTCGCGTTAATTTCTGGTGTTACCGGCCAAGACGGTTCCTACTTGGCTGAGTTTTTGTTAGAAAAGGGATATGAAGTACATGGGATTAAACGGCGAGCCTCGTTGTTTAATACAGAACGTATTGATCATATTTATGAAGATCCTCATAATGAGAATCCGAAATTTTATCTTCACTACGGTGATTTGACTGACACATCCAATTTGACCAGGATCTTACAAGAAGTCCAGCCTGATGAAGTTTATAATTTAGGCGCACAATCACATGTAGCAGTTTCATTCGAATCTCCTGAGTATACCGCAGATGTGGACGCTATCGGGACGCTAAGGCTTTTGGAAGCGATTCGATTTCTTGGCTTAGAAAAGAAAACAAAGTTTTATCAGGCTTCTACATCAGAATTATATGGATTAGTGCAGGAAATACCGCAAAAGGAAACTACTCCCTTTTATCCCCGATCACCCTACGCCGTAGCAAAAATGTATGCTTATTGGATTACCGTTAATTACCGTGAATCTTATGGCATGTATGCTTGTAATGGAATTTTGTTTAATCATGAGTCTCCAAGACGCGGAGAAACGTTTGTTACTCGTAAGATTACGCGCGGAATTGCAAATATCGCTTTAGGCTTAGAGTCCTGTGTATACCTAGGTAATCTGGATGCCTTGCGAGATTGGGGACATGCAAAAGACTACGTGCGTATGCAATGGTTGATGCTACAACAAGACGCGCCCGAAGATTTTGTGATTGCGACCGGCAAGCAGATTTCTGTTCGTGAGTTCGTTACTATGTCTGCGAAGGTTGCAGGTATTGAATTAAAGTTTTCTGGCGAAGGGGCTAACGAAATTGCTACTGTTGAATCAATCGATCAAGAGCTTGCCCCTGGGGTAGAGGTTGGTGATGTAATAATCAAGGTCGATCCCAGATATTATCGTCCTGCTGAAGTTGAAACGTTATTAGGTGATCCGTCAAAGGCTAAATCAATACTAGGCTGGACGCCAGAAATTACTGTGGAAGAAATGTGTGAAGAAATGGTCATTTCAGACTTAGAGAAAGCAAAACAGCATGCATTATTAAAAAAGCATGGATATATAATATCCGTCGCAAAAGAGTAGCTGAGCTATATATACCAAAAGGGTGGCTATGCGAAAGATATGGCATAGCCATCTGCAACTATATTAAGCTCTAATTTTTATCGATGTTCACTAATTTTTTTAAATTTTCTGTATACTTTGTCTATGAATCTAAAACGTTCGTCTGTTATATAGTCGCAATCTGTAAATAAATTAAGCATCCTATCCGCATCATTAAGATAACTGTCAGCGTTAATTAATGATAAAGTATGTTTTTCAATAAGCTTTACAGATTGATGCGTATCGTAGCCATATAAATTTAAATAAGAGTTCTCAGATATTAAGTCTTTTATCCGATGATCTGGAGAAGAATAGTATATAGGAAACGATCGCACTGCGAAGCTATCGAAAAGTTTCTCTGTCATATAGTTTGATAGGTGGGTGTTCTCAATCGACGATAAATATCGTGATTTATTCAAATATTTGCTTATTTTATCGCTATGCCAGTCTGGGAGTTTCTGTCGTCTAGGTGTTGGACTCCATCCCAACCCATGAACAAGTTTTTTCCCCGTATAACTTTCCGCTAAAGTTGATCTAAATCGGCTTAAGCCTATTAGTTCTTTTTGACTATTATAAAGGTCAAAGTGCGCTCCCAAACGCTTTTCGGATAATGAGCCTAATTGATAATCAGCGTTATCCCAATGGTTTAATAGCATCTTCGGTGTGAGCTTTAAAAGGTTTGTTAGTAAAAATATGTACCGGGTTATGTATGATGCTTCTGTAGTCAAAAAATACGGGATGTAGTTAAAGTCGAAAACATCACAATTTTGGTGATTAATATTAAAAATTTTAGTACCAGCTAAGGGCCCATTATCCACTGTAAAGAAAAATTCTTCTGTATTATAATTGCTTAATGTGTCCCAAAATGGTTCTTCAGAAAATAAAACTATTTTAAGATTTGGATTTTTTTTTGTTGTACGACTAAAAAATTCTTGATTTTGTTCTACATCTTTATAGTTCGAAACTATAATAAAATCTGAAAATTTAGCTTCATTAACTATTAAAAATCTTTTGCCCAATAAATTTTCATATGCAGAATAGGAGAAAGGAACTCTTTTCTTATACCTTCCATATAGATATATATTAAACATTATTATCTTAGGACCCCATTTTTCTATTTTCTATTAGAATACGCCTTAATAAATCTATCTTTTCGTTTTCAAGAAATGAATTTGATTGAAAGCTATTGATTTTACTTACCAAATCGACATCTAAAGGAATTTTATTTATATAGTTATAAAACGCTTTAAATAGGATTGAGTCTAGTAATTCTAATTCATTTGATGTTGGTGATTTTTCAGAAACCGCGATTTCAACGATGTCATTGACGATATTTTCTTGATTATAAAGGATTTTATAGGCTTTTAAATTTTCTAATCTAGTAATATAGTCATTTTCTTGCATGGAATGTAGCTTTTCATGAACAGTTTGAAGACTATCCTTTTTATGAGAGACTATAAGTGAAAATTTACTAAAAAAATGATCGTGTCGCGGGGCTAAGTAGCCTGAAGAAATCACCGGAATACTTTCACAATTTATTGCTTTCCAGATATCCTCGATATGCTCTTCGTATGTCCCTTCTATCACAGTGAATTTTGATTTACTTATGGCATCATATTTTCTAAAGCCACTTAATTTTTGAGCTTGATTACCTTCATTGAAATTTTTTAGGAGGAAAATGTTTTCTTTAGTGATATAAGTATATGCCCATATCTTTTCTTCTACGTCTATATTCGGAGCATAAAAGGGAAATGGAAATGTATTTACTCTATCGTATCTTCTATGTTCACAATCTAAATGTGAAAAAAATAGGTCTGTTACTCCTATATTATCTGATAACTTAATTGCTTCTTCAAAATTCTTGTGTTCGCAAACTGTTATTACTCGTACGTAGTTTTTCTTACTTATGTATTCTTTAAATTCGTTAAGGTTCCTATTTAGAGACGCAAGTTGTGAATTTGATATTTTCTTATTAAAAAAATCCGACCATGGAAAAGCCAAGTAGCACGTATTCTCGTTTTTTATTTTGCATAGTTTCATCTGTTGGTAAGCGTAGTATTCGGTATTAGCTTCATTTGAAAATTCATCGATAAAGGATATTATTTTCATTTTTCTCTCTTTTCAGATATAGGTAGTCTTTTTTCTTTAATTCCGAATTTTAAAAAATGTACCAGCGGGTTGATTCTGGAATTTACCACGTCGCTGTTGTTTTTTAAATAGTAATAGGTGTCGAAATGTTTTGATGGATTTCTACCTTCCATTGCCCCATATAATAAATAATGCTTTATTGGATCGATATCCTTAGTATCTTTGTATTTCTCCCTGTAATAGCTTTCTGAAAAATATTCGCTTGATTTCAAAGTTTTATAATCAACTTTGTTTATATTGTTTAACCTAAATAGTTCCTTAATCTTGGTTTTTATTGTTTTTTCTCTTTGTACCTTCTCTCTAGCATTGCAAAAAAAAGCGGTTTTACTTAATTTTCGTACTTCCTCTTTATTTCTTTCGTATAATCGAGCCTTTATCTTTAGTTCCTCAATCTCTATATTGGCAGCCTCATATTGGTTAAGGAGCTTCCTATTAATTCTTTTTAGTTTACTTATTTCTGCCTTGTGTTGGATTAATTCTACTTTGTATATAGACAGAAAATCCCTGACTTGTTTATCCATCTTTACTCCTACTCTTTATATGGTTTAATTTCACGCTATAGGCTTGATTTATTAGTTACCTAAAGATCTCGCCGTTTTTATTTATAGAAGTTGAAATTTATTGATAATTCTGTCTTTATCTTACATAATTGTTAAATGACTTACCTAAAAAAATATTATATGAAACGTGTTTTTATTGCTGGACACAATGGCATGGTCGGTTCGGCAATCGTTCGGGCGCTCTCCGCCCGTGATGATGTTGAAATTATCACCAAGAGTCGTAAAGAACTCAACCTGCTGTCCCAGCAAGATGTCAATAATTTTTTTTCTGAAAGCAATATTGACGAAGTGTATCTCGCTGCAGCAAAAGTAGGCGGTATTCAAGCAAACAACGAATACCCTGCTGACTTCATCTATGAAAACCTGATGATAGAAGCCAATATCATTCAAGCGGCCCACGCGAACGATGTTCAAAAACTACTATTTCTTGGTTCCTCGTGTATCTACCCAAAGTTAGCTGAGCAACCAATGACAGAAGAAGTTCTGCTCACCGGCGCGCTCGAACCAACAAATGAACCCTATGCAGTTGCTAAAATTGCAGGTATTAAGTTGTGCGAAAGCTACAATAGACAATATGGGCGGGATTATCGATCTGTTATGCCTACAAATTTATACGGCCCAAACGACAATTTTCATCCTGAAAATTCTCATGTTATTCCTGCATTACTACGACGCTTTCATGAAGCTGCAGAACGCCGCGATGCTGAGGTAGTAGCCTGGGGAAGTGGTAAGCCTAAGCGCGAATTTCTCCACGTTGACGATATGGCAGCTGCCAGTATCTATGTCATGGAACTTAATGAAGCGGCATACAAAGCGGAAACTCAGCCTATGCTTAGCCACATTAATGTTGGTACAGGGGTAGACTGCTCTATTAAAGAGTTAGTCGTAACTGTAGCTAAGGTCACCGGTTTTGGAGGGAATATCATATGGGACTCCTCTAGGCCAGATGGTTCACCGCGCAAGCTGATGGATGTAAGCCGATTGAAGCGTTTGGGTTGGCAATCTTCTATTTCGCTAAAAGAAGGACTATCACAAAGCTATAAATGGTTTCTTGAAAACCAGGATAACTTCCGGGGCTAAAATGTTTTTAACTCACGATGCATTCAAAACTGTAGTTGAGAACACGCCGCTAGTATCTATAGACCTGATAGTAAGAAATAACTTAGGGGAGGTACTACTCGGCAGGCGGGTAAATTCACCCGCCAAGGGCGCGTGGTTTGTACCGGGAGGTCGTATTCGTAAAAATGAAAGCATAGTAGAAGCAATGGCTAGACTTTGTACTGATGAATTGGGAGTAAATAGGCCTATTACTAATGCCCGCTTTTTGGGGCCGTTTGAACACTTTTATGAGGATAGTGTGTTCGGAAGGAAAACAAGTACACATTATATAGTCCTTGGCTACGAAATTGTTGATGACATTTGTATGGATAAACTTCCAGAAGTTCAGCACCTTGATTATACCTGGATGAGTGAAGAACGGATGTTAGTATCTAACGATGTTCATAAGTATACTCGTGCTTATTTCATTGATTGAATCACTGTAATTACCAACGCATACTGGCGGTGTAAGTACTAAGCGATTTTGACGTAATCACATAATTAAAATTAGTATTGGCGCACTTTGGTAAGCTTTGCCAACCGTAACGTAGTCAGTTGTATTCATATCTTCCTTCAACTAGATATCACGAATGCTACTTTTATGTATGTACACGTTTCTTTTAGGCTTTAGAAGCCGTAACACTTTGGGGGGGCTCAGGTACGGATTAGCTTGGGAGAATTCGACGCCGAATCTCTCAATGGTTCTAGATAGAACAACCTCTGTGATGAAGGTCAGACGCCTCCTGACGTTTGGGTTACTCGCTTTCGCCTTATTTAACCAGTATGTGGGTGTGGTAATAGCATCGCGAGAGACGACACCAAGGCGGGAAGCATTTCCCGCATTTACAATTGTCTGGTTCGCGATAACGCGTTTAAGCGGTGAGTTGATGAAGTGACCTTTCCTCGAGGTAGCATCACTCTTTCGATTAAATTTTTCATATTGAACTGCCCGCTTTGCATACTCAACAGGCGGTAGATAATTTAGTGAGCTATGTGCCCGAACAGGGTTATAATGCTCTCGCCATAGGTCTACCGCGTAGCGCGCATCCTCCACTGTTCTAAACCAATGCTGGTTCAGGCATTCGTTTCTGAATTTGCTGTCAAGGCTTTCCACGAAGGCATCATGTGTTGGTTTGCCGAGCTGGATAAAACCAAGCTTAACACCTGCCTCTTTGCTCCAGAAAAACATCACCTTTGTTGGCTTTCTTCTTTGCTCAAGGTGCTGACTAAGGAAGCGCGCAACCTAGCGTCCGATAATTGAAACAGACACAAGCTGTCTGGGCATGTTGCGGGAGTAATCATCAATCACGTTCAATACCCTAAAGCGCCTGCCGTTACTAAGCTGATCAGATACGAAATTCATCGACTGGCGCTGTTGACACCTCTATTGGTTGCCTTAGGCGAGTCAGCTTATTTCGCTTCTTCATCCTTACTTGCTACCCCTCCTCTGTATAAAGGCGGTACGTATGCTTTTGCGATTCACATCAAGCTTTTCACTCTTTAGCAAGCCATGCAGCCTTAAATATCCATACCTGGGATACTGAAACGTCAATTCCTTCAGAAGCAAGCGTACTGCGCTATATAGTTTTGTCTTGTGACAATATCTGAATGCAGTTTGAGCATCAAAAGCATCGGTGACGTTGGAAATAAATCTTCCATTACATGCCTATAGAGGTTTGTTTACAATGCTGTTTTTTTGAAGTAAAGCACTTAAGGGTGGGTAAGCCTTCCATAAAAGATAAGAGATGAATATGAGTAGACTAATGCATCTCGTCTCTCATATCTGTATACTTCAACCGCAAAATTTGTGGATGTAAATACAAGAAAATCTTCTTAGAAAGGCTTAATTAGTATCAGGATCGATATGACAAAGTACAATGAACTTGAACAGCGTTTAGATTCGCTTATGGAAGCGGAAGTACGGAGAAAGAATGAAAAGCGCCAAGTAATAAGAGAGCTCTTCGCTCAGATAAAAGATATTAAAGACGATCTCGAGGCCAGAAAAACTCTATTTACAAAGCTCCAGGTTTTAACTGATGCCGGGGACATGCCCGAAAATACGTTGCGTGGCATCCTTTCTAAAGGGTGGAATCTCAACCATCTGCCATCTTTTCGAGCTTTGGTTACGCTTGACACGTGCCGTCGTAAAATTGCAACCAACTATTCTGCCTGGCCCCTAAATGATAAAGGCAAAGCTGTACAATTTATCGACATGCTTGATGTGCCCCGGCCTAAAGTGTATGAAAAAGCTACTACATTGTCGCAAATCAATATCACATCTTATCCGTGTATAATAAAACCTTTACATGGCGCTACTAGCAGTGGTGTGGTAATTGCGTTTGCTGCTGATAGGTACCGTATAGTTCGAAACGGTACAATGTTGTCGCATTATGCCGAGGTAGAGAAACACCTTTTGAAAATGTTGAAAGTGAAGTCGGTTTCCAAAGACCTCTGGCAAATTGAAGAGTTTATAGCAGATATCGACAGAGACGCGGTACGGGCAGCCCGTGATCTGAAATTTTATTGTTTTTACGGCAAGGTCGGTCATGTACTAGAAGTTGAGAGGGAAAAGGGCGGTAAATTCCGTACTCGCTATCCAGATGGTACTTTTGCTAAGGGGAGCGAGTTTGAAGGTGACGCAGAGTTTCCTGTAACCAACTTTACACCAGAAGATATAAAACTTGCTGAACGTATTAGTAAAGAAATACCGGTTCCATTCTTAAGTATCGACTTTCTTAAAACCGATGATCGGATGGTTTTTTGTGAATTTACTCCCAGGCCGGGTGTCTATGGTCAGTATAAGCCTGAGTTTGACGCATATTTAGGGCATTTGTATCTGGGCGCTGAAGCTCGTCTACAAAAAGACTTCATCCGGGGAAAAAAATTCGCCAATTATCAAGCTTATCTAAATGCGATAAAAAATGATTAACGTTATAAAGAGAGTTTAATGTTCTTTAACAAATATAAACCGGTTTGTACTAACCGAAAAATACTCTTTCCTATAAGATTCTCTGTATTGACAAAGTCTAAAGCATGGAGAATCTCTCGTGAAAATGGTTTTGAAAACTATAAAAGTAAATTGTTTTCCAAAGAGCGTTTAGAATCAAAATTTTATCTTTTTGAAAAGCTGGTTTTACCCAATTTAAAGCAGCTTTTTGAAAGTTGTGATAAAGTAGACATGCAGGTTTTGTTGATTACTTCCTCGCTTTTTCCTCCCTTGTACGCGCAACGGTTACAGCATCTCGTCAAGGACATCAGTTTTATTACTGTGGTAGCGATAGATGAGAATACTAGGTTAAAAGATCCCATCAATGACTTTGTCAGAGCGCATACAAGAAGTCAAAAAAATCACTGCGCATTCGCTACAATAAGAATGGACGATGATGATCTATTATCCAGTAGTTATATCCGTTCTATAACGAAGTTTGTAACGAGTGAGTTTGCCGGAAACGTCATTAGTTTCTCTAAGGGGTATGAAACTTATTATAATTTTGAGAGCAAAAAAACTGAACACAATATACGAGTGAGTTGGCCACGAATTGCTCTGGGATTAGCACATATAAACTTCTTTGATGCAGAGGAGCAAAAGTTTCGAGACAATATACTGAGCATATACGGCGTAGGTGATCACTCAAAAATTGATCAGCACCGGCCGCTTATTGTCGATAACACGCGTGGCATGTTTTTAAGAATGAGTTACGTCGAACAAGATACCCAAGGTACCGGGATCCATGAAAGGATACGCCGCAAAGATTGTTCTTTAGTTAATATTGAGGAAGTGACAGAAAATTTCCCAATTGTGACTAATATCCTCGCATGACCAAACCTTTATGATATCTAAAGTCCTCGGATGCAGTGAATTATGCCGATAAAAAAACTATTAAAAAAAATACAACTGAAAAATAAGCACCGCGTTTATTATCGCACTCTGAAAAATTCGGCTGAATTTGATGACCGCTTCTATAAAATCATGTATATGGATGTGCGAGCCGACGCATTCTGGAGTAATAACCCTATTTTGCATTATTTGGAGCATGGGGCATCTGAAGGGCGTAAGCCTAACAAGACCTTCGATTCACAATGGTATGTCGAAAACAATCCCGATGTAGAAGAGTCGGGGATGAACCCTTTAGTTCACTATATTCTGCATGGTAAGCAAGAGGGTCGGCGTATTCATGGTAATCGTTATGATTATGAAACGCGGGACCGGCGCGAGCTTTTACGCAATACGGTGATTAATCATTTATGGGGCGGGTATTCAAAACCGGCTTTAACCGACCTACAAACCGTATACAGTAACGAGGACGAACCGGCGGACGTTCGCTTTTTTGCGGCCTGGCACGCGGCGCGCTGGTATTTCTATATAGATGAAATAGACAAAGTGCTCGAGCTTGCTCAGCTGGTTTCACAACTTGATAGCCGATTCCAGAACGACAAAGCCACTGCAATGATGTTTGCTTACGGTCATCTTTCCAAAGGCCAAAGTTCTGAAGCGAGAAGGGTTGCTGAAAGTTTTCTGCAACAGGTTCCGCACGATACCGATATGTTGCTGACTTTGGCCAATACAGAAGCA
This sequence comes from Salinimonas sediminis, assembly GCF_003429285.1. Lineage (NCBI taxonomy): Bacteria > Pseudomonadati > Pseudomonadota > Gammaproteobacteria > Alteromonadales > Alteromonadaceae > Salinimonas > Salinimonas sediminis. Next base: position 3,791,288 of record NZ_CP031769.1, on the reverse strand, counting down.
GAAGACGCAGCTAAGCTTGATATTATAAACCGCATTTATACCGAACGGGGTTTAGCGGCAGTTCAAAAGCGAGATACTTCGCAGCCGCTTAGTTTTGCGAATATTACCGGCCAGACCTCTCCGGTGCATAGTGATGATAAAGTGTCAGTCATCATGCCAATTTTTAATGCTGAAAATGATATTGCCTCGGCCATTCAAAGTTTACTGGATCAGGCCTATCAGAACCTGGAAATCATTGTTGTTGATGATCGAAGCACAGACAGTACTTTCGAGATCGTGAGTGGCATAGCCGATAGAGAACCCAGAGTTAAGGCATTTCAGCAAGAAAAGAATGGCGGGGCTTACCTGGCTCGCAACAGAGGTCTGAAAGAAGCCACTGGGCAGTTTATTACCACGCACGACTCAGACGATTGGTCGCATCCCGATAAGATTGCAACTCAGGTGGAATTACTTCAGCGTAAAGAAGCCGTAATGGGGGTGTGTCTGCATTGGACCCGGGCGTTAGATAATCTGACCTTTACGCATAACTGGAATCTGAATGCCCGCCTCGTGCACTGGAATCATTCTTCTTTTCTTTTCCGTCGTGAAGTTATTGATGAGCTGGGCCCGTGGGATTCGGTTATTGTTGGCGGCGACACGGAGTTTATCTGGCGCGTACAGTCTCACTATGGCCATGGTTCGGTTGTTAAGTATAAGCCCAATATTCCTTTTTCCTTTGCTTTGGATGACGAAGGTTCGCTGACAAGAACAAAAGCGACCCATGTTAAAACTATTCATAATGGGCTACGTCATATTTATCGAAGCGCTGCCCAGTGGTGGCATGCCCAAAATGATACTTCCAGGCTGGCCCCAGGTGAACGTAAGTTTCCGGCACCCAAAGCCATGCTTAAACGAGGCGACAACACGTTGAGTTGCGATGCGGTAGTAATTGCAGACTTCACGCTTTCCTCCGAAGCTCATGAGGCCTTAAACAAAGTTCAGGCTATTTTGTCAGACGGCGGCTCAGTGGGTTTGCTGCACTGGCCAAAATATAAAAGCGAAAAAGAAGATTTGCAGGGCGAGTTTTTCAGACTATTACTTGAACCCAATTGTGATGCAGTAGTCTATGGCATGGAGATAAACTGTTCAGATGTATATATTCAGTCAGATTATATTACAGCGCCTGTACTTGAAGCCCGCCCGGTTATAACAACTAAGAATGTGACCGTGTTAACCGGAGAGCCGGTTGCTGATAACGATATAAGCAAAATTCATAAAATTCTGAGCCAGGCTTAGGCTGAGCATTTGTTGATGAAAGCTAAAGGGCGCGACTGGATTAAAACAATCAGTAAATTTGGGCTGGCAATTATCAGGCCTGCCCATAGTCATGTGGTCCAGGTATATCAATCCCGGTTACTAGATACAGAAGTTGTATTTGGTCAGACTCGGGCACAATTAGGAAAGATAGCTGGTTTATGGAAAACAGCTAAGTATTTGTACCTGCCTGCTTATCGTGAAATTAATCCTGGCCCCGGTTTTGACGCCAGCTGGTATCGGCAGCAATATAGTGATGTGGGTAACTCAGCTATCCACCCATTCCTCCATTATATCAAAAGCGGTCGTCTAGAGGGCCGGCTCCCTTCTGCCAGTAAAGCAGTGTATCTCGATGCATTGTTATGGAAAGGGGCGGTAAATGTGGCGCGTCAGCAATTAATTCGTCTTGCGGACAATCCCGACACCAATACTATGGAACGGCAAAGAGCATATTGGTTTCTAGCTCGATGGGCGCTGTTTACTCAAAGTGTCACTGAAGCGGCCATATTCACTCAGCAGCTCCTCGCCCAGGAAAATGAATGGGAACCTGCTGATCGGCTGCGATTTTTATTGCTTAGCTTTGATATTGCGCTAGGCAATAATGAAGAGTCGCAGGCAGAAGCTTTGCAAGCAAATTTGGAGGCTGAATTTGCAATCCTACCAGAAGTTGCCTTGGCTAAGATTAATTTGCTTGGCGTACAGGGCATGCTTACATCGCAGAACTGGTCCAGTCTTTTAAACCGTATCTATGAGCAGGCAGGCCTCACCCCGATAGCATTACAAAATGATACTTTGTCGATGCATTCGCTGCGGTCAGCAGATTTGGCTCAACTCCACCTTTCCAATCTTTCAAAGGCTTCCAAGAAGTCATTGGTTTCAGTGATTGTACCTATGTACAACGCGGCTGAGACTGTTGCTTACGTACTCGAGTGTTTAAATAACCAAAGCTGGCCAAATCTTGAAATTATTATTAGTGACGACTGTAGTAATGATAACTCAGTTGAGCTGGTACGTAGCTGGATTGCCCGCCAACCTATTGACTCCGGCCGTAAATGGAAACTTTTAGAAGGCGAACATAATAGTGGAGCCTATGCGGTACGTAACCGAGGAATGGCCGCCGCTACTGGCGAATATTTAACGGTAAACGATGCCGATGACTGGGCGCACTGCCAGAAAATTGAGCTTCAGGTTAACGCTATTTTAGAATCTGGCCGGCTCGCTAGCGTCAGTTCGATGGTTCGAACATTACCCAACTTAACCTTTTGGTGCTGGCGTTTAGAAGAGCGCTGGGTGTTCAGAAATGTAAGCTCCCTAATGATTAGCACCCAGGTTATACGTAAGATAGGGTACTGGGATGAAATAAAAGCCGGTGCTGATACTGAATATTACTACCGCTTGCTCAGGGTCTTCGGCGATTCGGCCGTTGAGCCTGTATTGCCCGATGTCCCCCTATCGTTCCAGCTGGTACGTAATAACTCATTAACGCAATCTGCCGATCTGCATCTGGCCACCCAATTTGAAGGGCCCAGAAAATGGTATCTGGATGCGGCTTTTGCTTGGCATGCTGATAACAACGCGACGCTCTTTCTTGAAGCTAATCAAAAGCAAAGAAAGTTTTATGCACCAGCTTCACTGATTACGCAACCTCAGGTTCAGCCGGAGTGCGATGCTAAGTTTGTTTTTCAGGCTAGTACAACCTGGAATGCGGCCTGGTACGTCCAGCGATACGGGGACCTGCGTACAGGAAGCATCTGCCCACTTGAGCACTTTATCAGTAAAGGCGTCCAGGAAAACCGCGATCCTGGCCCCCGGTTTAGCCTTAGTGGCTGGCAATTAAAAAATAAAACGCCGATTACTGACATTATCGGTACGTTAGCGAAGTATGAAGGCCAAAATTATCACCCCACTGTGGCAGGCAAACAAAAAACCACGGTCAAAGAAAATATTCTTCTTGTCGGCCATCAGGCAAATCAAACCATATATGGCGCGGAGCGCAGCCTGATTGACCTTGCGGTTATGCTAAGCCAGCAACAATATAATGTTTATATATTGCTGCCTGAAGTTCACAACCAAAACTATATCGACCAGCTGTTGCAGTATTGTATAGAAATAAAAGTTATACCCTATGGATGGTGGTACGAAACAAAGCAAGCTGAGATGATTACAGTAGATGCTATCGGCCAATATATTCGTCAGCGTGATATAGCATTGGTACATGTTAATACATTGGTTTTGCATGAGCCCATGTTAGCGGCACAACAGGTATCCATTCCCTGTATCGTACATATTCGCGAGGACCTTCCTTCTGATCCGTCGTTGCTGGATACGTTGTTATCGGATGTACAAACCGCACATCAGCGATTAGCGGCATATGACGCCAAGCTGTTATTCAACTCCCGCTATCTGGTGGAAAGTTTCAAAAACACCTTACCCACTCAAGGTGATAATTTTTCATTTATTTATAACGCCTTGGATACTCGGCTATTTGGAGATTTGGCCTTGCCATCTTCAGCCTCCCCCCTGAAGGTAGGGTTAATAAGCAGTAATTTGCCCAAAAAAGGTATCAGAGATTTTTTTGATATCGCAGCAAACTGCCGGGCAGATTCCGGGCTAACGTTTCACGTATATGGCCCTAGAACCAGTGAGCTGGAATGGTGTTTAAATCAGTATGCTCTAAGTAACCTAATCGACGAGGGTTACGTATCAAATCCGATGCAGGCTATTGAAAATGTCGATATCGTTCTCAGTTTGTCGCATTTTAATGAATCCTTCGGTCGAACAATTGCTGAAGCTCAGGCCGCAGGGCGTATCGCAATAGCTTATGATAAGGGCGCACCTGGCGAATTAATTAAGCATGAAGAGACGGGATTTTTAGTACCGTTTCAAGATGTTAAAACTATTGCCGCTTTATTAGTTAAACTTAATAAGTCGCCAGATATTCTTACTAAAATAGGCTTACGTGCGAAACAACATGCCCAGGTACAATTTTCTTACGAAAGCTGTGGCCGAAAATTGAATACACTTTACAGACAACTCATCTCTTTTTAGCATTCGGCTCCAGCGTTAGGACAGTAATAGTAATTCATGAACATAATTTTCCATTTTGGACCACCTAAAACTGGTACCTCGGCAATACAAAAGTGGCTTTCAACAAACAACAACTGGTTGCTAACACGAGGGATCTATTACCCACAACACAGCCTCGATCCTAACGGTGTTAGTTCAGGTAATTTGCGCAGTATATTCTCGGGGGATAAAGGTAACTTTGAGTTTTCGCAAAAACTATTTAACGAAGAAGTGGAAAAGGGCAAAGAAAAAGCTTGTCATACCATTATTTTTTCATCCGAGTTTTTCTTTAGAAATCTGGAAATACTGGGCGAACAGGTACCTGAAGCTAAGTTTGTGGGATACCTTCGGTTTGGCCTTGAAACGCTACAGTCTTCTTACAACCAAGCTGTAAAGCGGCACGGCAGAACCACTGTTTTCGCGCCAGGTAATCATATCCAGTCTACGTTAAGTACGCTTTCTATAAAAATAGCTAAAGTTGGAGAAAGCCGTTTTATCTTAAGGCCTTACAGCAAATCACTGTTTTTTAATCATAGTCTTATCCCTGATTTTCTTGAAACTGTAGGGATAGATGCGTCTGACGTTAATACTTCTATCGGTAGAGTAAACCCCTCTTATTCGCCAGCTGCAATAGAGGTAAAGCGCTGGTTTAACCAGCTAGAGTCAGCCAGTTTACAAACCAGGTTAGATCTCGCCCTCCAAGGGTATGGAGACGAGCAGCCCTTTTCGTTGCTTAGCGATGATATCTTCGAAAAATCTAAGTCCAGATATTTATTGCAGTTGAAACGTTTTTTAGACAAACATGAGGTTAAATTCGCAGATCAGTTTTATGCTGAGTGTGCACAGCTTGAAAACCATCCATATCAAGCTCAAAACTTGTCCGAGAAACAATTCGAAAAAGTACTAAAAGATATCGTTTCACATAAGAAGTTGACCTACCTGGCACTTTACACTGCATACGTTCAAGCAAAAGCAAATCAGCATGAACTCAATAATCCTGAACGAGTTGAAATACTGAATAGAGTCGTGCCGTGGTGGGTTAAAGCGGTAGCCAAGATTAAAGCAGCACTTAGCCTTACAAGATCTGAGGGGGAAAGATGAAAGATCTTCTTCTAAGAGTGGTTAAAGGCTCTTATGGGTTGCTTCCAGAAGCGGCTAAAAACCGTCTCCGTGGTTTTCACCATGCACGCGAGTGGTATGGCAATAAGCTTCGGCAATCCAGCATCGCCTATGAAGTTCCGCCGCTAAGAAAAATCCGCCGGCTCCATCAGCTGCATTTGTTGTCTCAAAAAGAACAGCTCAACGTGGCCCCCCGGGGTGAGCAAACGATTAATGTATTGGTGGTTGGTGAAAAGGGCTATGCCGAAACGGTGAAGTCGTTGACTCGCTTAAACACCAATATTAACACAGTGTATATTGACCACGCGGTATGTCGGGAAGGGTTACATACCGCTTTGCCGGTGGAGTCGAGTAGCGCAATGGATATGGGGACTTACCCCTTACTGGTGCTGCAAGCCGGGGTAATGATTTACGAAGATGTGTTAATAGCATCGTTAAATAATACCGCAGCCGCTGATATTACCTATTTTGATGCCTTCACAGTTAATGACCAGAATAAACTGCAAACCTACGATTTTTTGCCAGACTGGAACCCAGATCTGTTGCTCGCCACAGGGTACATTGCTTCGGCTGTACTATTAAAGCCAGACTCAAAGCTTTATACCTGTTTTGTTAAGGGAAATCATATTGCGTCTTCCCTGGCAGATGCCTATATATCTGGCGCGGATTTTACGGTAGACCATCAGCCACTGTCCTTTACGTATAGTCACCCAGCAAAAGCAAATCTTAATAGCCTGAAAAGCGCTATCGCTCGACATCATTTACAGGCTGAAAATCTGACCGGTAAAGTCTTGGCAGTGCAGTGGCCGCTGTTATCCAGGCCTCTGGTGTCTCTGGTTATCCCTACCTATAATGGCAAGGCGTTGGTTAAAGCCTGCATTGAATCTATTTTACAGAAAACCACCTATCACAATTATGAAATTCTGCTGGTCGACAATAACTCCAACGATCCCGAATGCCTGGCTTATTTTGACGAATTAGATAAGCATCCTAAAGTTCGCTTACTCAAATACCCCCATCCGTTTAATTACTCCGCGATTAACAATTTTGCCGTTAAACACGCTAAAGGTGAAGTGGTGGGCTTGGTTAACAACGACATTGAGGTGATTACCCCTGAGTGGCTAGAATACATGGCAGGCCATGCTATGCGGGAGGATATTGGTTGTGTAGGTGCTAAGCTACTGTATTCTGATGGCCGAATTCAGCATGCTGGCGTAGTGTTGGGCTATGGCGGCGGGGCAGGGCATGCACATAAATACTTCCCGCGTTATCATCCCGGCTACATGAACCGATTGATTGCCACCCAAAATTACAGTGCCGTAACCGCTGCGTGTTTGTTAGTTAGAAAAAGCAAATTCGAAGAGGTCGGGGGGTTAAACGAGGACGATCTACAAGTTGCGTTTAACGATGTCGATTTTTGTTTACGTGTGCTAGAGACCGGCGTACGTAATCTGTATTGTGCTGAAGCGGAACTTTATCATCATGAGTCAGTATCCCGGGGTTTAGATATAACGCCAGAAAAAGCAGCGCGCTTTAATCGCGAGCTCAATTATTTACAAACCACGTGGAAAAAATACATCGATCACGATCCCGCCTATAACCCTAATCTCACTCGCAAGCGCGAGAACTTTGCAATCAAGGGTAAAGACGAATACTGACATGCCATGGCCACCTATTAATTAGTTATATAGGTGGCCTGATTGGGCCCTAAAAAAGTCTATACATTTGTATTGCTAAATTTATCATCACAGCAGTACTATCCGCGCCAATTCAAACACCTGCACAAGACGTCGTGTCGTATCCTTTCCCCGCAGGGTTGAACAATAACTTTCCTTCTTGTTTTTTAGTGTGCTTTTAGTGGAGTAGACATGCTAAGGCTGCGTGAGCTTTCTGGCCAGGTAATGGCGGTATATGATGAACTGTCTGAGCAATTTGGATCTTACCAACGTGAACAAGGACTATCCTGCATACAAGGATGCGGTGCTTGTTGTAACAATCCTGATATAGAAGTGTCGGTACTTGAAATGCTACCGTATGCGCTGCACTTGTTTGATATAGGGCAGGCTGAAACTGTATTAGATACCCTGGATGTAGCAACAGGATTCTCTTGCATAATGTATCAACGTGCTTCGCTAGACGGTAAGCAAGGACAATGCTCGGTATACCAATGGCGCCCTGGTATTTGTCGAATGTTTGGGGCAGCAGGCTATAAAACGAAAACCGGTACGGCTACCTTATCAGTATGTGGAGTCATAAAAGCGCAGGTACCAGCTAAGTATGCAAATGCTCTTATCGCTATAGGAAGTACCAAACCACCTATGTTGGCAGACGGACGCTCACGTTTAGCACAACTGGACTATTTGCTCGGCGAAAAACTATTACCGATAAATGAAGCGTTAGCTGCAGCGCTCGGTCGTGTCCTTACCTTGGCAGCTTATAGTGTTGGCGACGATACACCCACCCCGGTAGTGGCAGCTTAACCTTGCTATAAGGTGATTTACCAAGCGGGTATAAAAAAGGGGCCTGATATACACCAGGCCCCTTTTCAGGTAAATACGCTTTTAACTACTTATCGTTTAGTATACCCGCGAGTTCTTCATTAGAAAAGCCGGCGTCCAAGCCATACTGAAGAATTCGATCATCTGCGACCCCCGCATCTTGCGCACTCTCTAAAATTCTCAATACCTGTTCGCGCTCTGTAGCGGAACCTTTAATTGCAGTAGTTACCACATCATCAGCCTGGGCAGGGAAAACCGCTAATAAGGCGTCCACCACATATTCACCTACATACGGCACTGCATCTAAGGCCGTAGTTAATATGTCTACCAATTTATTAGGGTGCTGGCGTGATAAGGTCTGAACAATTGAGTCAGCAGAGTTGGGTTCTGTTAAAACAGCTACGCGTACTATTTCGTCAAGTTCATCCGGGGTGGCATTAGCCGCGGCCTGTACTACAAAATCTACATAACTAGGCTCTGCATCTATGGCTAACTTAACAATGGCTGGGCAAGAGCTAACATTCTTCTTAATCGCTAAGGCAACAATTTCTTTGGTCGAAGAAGGCTGTGCTGATATCGCCGAGTGAATAATCTCTTGGTAATGCTCTGGATAAGTTTCTAACGCGACCTCTACTATAGCGACAACATCCTGGGGATAATGACCGGCTATTGACTTAATAGCCCTGCCGATAGACATGTTCTGGTCAACCTGGCGTTTAAGGAACTTCACCTGGTAGGGGTCTATAACATCAACTTCCGCTTCTGAAAACTCGGTTGCACTGAGGGCACTGCTAAAACAAGCCACCAAAGCAATATAGCTAAAACTTCGCATATAACCGAACTCCTGAAAGTATTAAACCGCGTATTTAGTTAACCACAATACCGTATATATAGAACGATACCATTAACAAATAGTTCAATTTGCTTATTTTTTGAATTGTATGTTTAAAAAATATACGGTTGAACGCTTTTTTGCAATTTTATTACGAAACAGTGTTGACCTTTCCTGAGTAATCGCTAGAATGCGCTCCACTTCGACGGGACAGGCCAACGGCCAGCACTGAAGAAGGGTTATCAGTCAAGCTACAGAGCAAGCCTGGTAACGGTTTTCAACTTAAACGCTTTTAGAAAAAACTTTCAAAAAAGTGTTGACGCAGAAAACGAAACGCGTAGAATGCGCATCCCGCTTCGGGGAGAAACGAAGCAGCGAAGGGTAACACTTCGCACTGTTCTTTAACAATTTATAACAAGACAATCTGTGTGGGCACTCGTTAAGAGTGTCAACCGACGATTCATAAAAAGTTTTCGATATATTTAATTGAAGAGTTTGATCATGGCTCAGATTGAACGCTGGCGGCAGGCCTAACACATGCAAGTCGAACGGTAACATTTCTAGCTTGCTAGAAGATGACGAGTGGCGGACGGGTGAGTAATGCTTGGGAACTTGCCTTTGCGAGGGGGATAACCACTGGAAACGGTGGCTAATACCGCATAATGTCTTCGGACCAAACAGGGCTTTCGGGCTCTGGCGCAAAGAGAGGCCCAAGTGAGATTAGCTAGTTGGTGAGGTAAGAGCTCACCAAGGCAACGATCTCTAGCTGTTCTGAGAGGAAGATCAGCCACACTGGGACTGAGACACGGCCCAGACTCCTACGGGAGGCAGCAGTGGGGAATATTGGACAATGGGGGCAACCCTGATCCAGCCATGCCGCGTGTGTGAAGAAGGCCTTCGGGTTGTAAAGCACTTTCAGTGGGGAGGAAAGGTTAACGGTTAATACCCGTTAGCTGTGACGTTACCCACAGAAGAAGCACCGGCTAACTCCGTGCCAGCAGCCGCGGTAATACGGAGGGTGCAAGCGTTAATCGGAATTACTGGGCGTAAAGCGCACGCAGGCGGTTTGTTAAGCTAGATGTGAAAGCCCCGGGCTCAACCTGGGACGGTCATTTAGAACTGGCAGACTAGAGTCTTGGAGAGGGGAGTGGAATTCCAGGTGTAGCGGTGAAATGCGTAGATATCTGGAGGAACATCAGTGGCGAAGGCGACTCCCTGGCCAAAGACTGACGCTCATGTGCGAAAGTGTGGGTAGCGAACAGGATTAGATACCCTGGTAGTCCACACCGTAAACGCTGTCTACTAGCTGTTTGTGCCTTTAAGGCGTGAGTAGCGAAGCTAACGCGATAAGTAGACCGCCTGGGGAGTACGGCCGCAAGGTTAAAACTCAAATGAATTGACGGGGGCCCGCACAAGCGGTGGAGCATGTGGTTTAATTCGATGCAACGCGAAGAACCTTACCTACACTTGACATGCTGAGAACTTTCCAGAGATGGATTGGTGCCTTCGGGAACTCAGACACAGGTGCTGCATGGCTGTCGTCAGCTCGTGTCGTGAGATGTTGGGTTAAGTCCCGCAACGAGCGCAACCCTTGTCCTTAGTTGCCAGCATTTAGTTGGGCACTCTAAGGAGACTGCCGGTGACAAACCGGAGGAAGGTGGGGACGACGTCAAGTCATCATGGCCCTTACGTGTAGGGCTACACACGTGCTACAATGGCATATACAGAGGGAAGCGAGACAGTGATGTGGAGCGGACCCCTTAAAGTATGTCGTAGTCCGGATTGGAGTCTGCAACTCGACTCCATGAAGTCGGAATCGCTAGTAATCGCAGGTCAGAATACTGCGGTGAATACGTTCCCGGGCCTTGTACACACCGCCCGTCACACCATGGGAGTGGGATGCAAAAGAAGTAGTTAGTTTAACCTTCGGGAGAACGATTACCACTTTGTGTTTCATGACTGGGGTGAAGTCGTAACAAGGTAACCGTAGGGGAACCTGCGGTTGGATCACCTCCTTACCAAAAGAATCGACGAACGCTTTTAGCGTAGTGTCCACACAGATAGTCTTGTTATAGAAAAGAAGAACGACCGTTTTTATGGGGCTATAGCTCAGCTGGGAGAGCGCCTGATTTGCATTCAGGAGGTCAGCAGTTCGATCCTGCTTAGCTCCACCATTTCAGTCCACTATCTGAATCAAATAGAGTCAGATTGCTGAAAGAAGGTTATAGCAAAGCGATTTGGTTTGAATGCATACCGACTTGAAGAGTGAGGAAGGAGCATACGTAGCGTATGTGACTGACAAGCGATGAAATAAAGGTATTCAGTCAAGACAAAGCGAAAAGCTAGAACAGGCTTGTAGCTCAGCTGGTTAGAGCGCACCCCTGATAAGGGTGAGGTCGGCAGTTCAAGTCTGCCCAAGCCTACCATTTCTTCCTTGTGCTGCGTTATTCGAACGTCGCGTATTGTTAATACGCTTCCTTATCGAATGCCTTGCCCAACGAAGAAATGCGAAAGAAAACCGGTTGCCAGGAAAATCGGAATCCTAATGAATATTTACTGTTTCAGTAAGCATTGATTAGGGTTTTTTACCCTAAGGATAAAAGTACTGCTTTTAGCAGGAAATATCCAACGTTCTTTAACAATTTGGAAAGCTGATATTAATTAGTAATCAATCAAAATTGAGTAACTGAGAATTGAATATCGAAAGATGTTCTTTCAATCACGCTACTCTCTACTTGACTTAAATTACTTGTTATCGAAAAAGCGCTGAAAAGCGTGCCAATCGGCAAGTCCGATTGTCAATGAGATAGCAAGGCGATTTATCGATTAGCTTGTCATCATACAGCAGGTGTTAATTCACCGACCAATGCAGAAGTCAAAAGGCTGCTTGGGGTTGTATGGTTAAGTGACAAAGCGTATACGGTGGATGCCTTGGCAGTTAGAGGCGATGAAGGACGTGTAAGTCTGCGAAAAGCTGTGGTGAGCCGACAAAATGCATTTGAGCCACAGATGTCCGAATGGGGAAACCCACCTGTTTACAGGTATCGCTACATGAATACATAGTGTAGCGAGGCGAACGAGGGGAACTGAAACATCTAAGTACCCTTAGGAAAAGAAATCAACCGAGATTCCCCTAGTAGCGGCGAGCGAACGGGGATTAGCCCTTAAGCATTTTATAAGTTAGTGGAAGCCTCTGGGAAGTGGCGCGATACCGGGTGATAGCCCCGTACACAAAAGCGAATTTAATGTGAAATCGAGTAGGTCGGGACACGTGTTATCCTGACTGAATATGGGGGGACCATCCTCCAAGGCTAAATACTCCTAACTGACCGATAGTGAACCAGTACCGTGAGGGAAAGGCGAAAAGAACCCCTGTGAGGGGAGTGAAATAGAACCTGAAACCGTATACGTACAAGCAGTGGGAGCACCTTCGTGGTGTGACTGCGTACCTTTTGTATAATGGGTCAGCGACTTATATTTAGTAGCAAGGTTAAGCAAATAGCGGAGCCGTAGCGAAAGCGAGTGTTAACTGCGCGTTTAGTTGCTAGGTATAGACCCGAAACCCGGTGATCTAGCCATGGGCAGGTTGAAGGTTGAGTAACATCAACTGGAGGACCGAACTCACTAACGTTGAAAAGTTAGGAGATGACCTGTGGCTGGGGGTGAAAGGCCAATCAAACCGGGAGATAGCTGGTTCTCCCCGAAATCTATTTAGGTAGAGCCTCGGACGAATTCCATTGGGGGTAGAGCACTGTTAAGGCTAGGGGGTCATCCCGACTTACCAACCCTTTGCAAACTCCGAATACCAATGAGAACTATCCGGGAGACACACGGCGGGTGCTAACGTCCGTCGTGGAGAGGGAAACAACCCAGACCGCCAGCTAAGGTCCCAAAATATTGCTAAGTGGGAAACGATGTGGGAAGGCACAGACAGCTAGGAGGTTGGCTTAGAAGCAGCCACCCTTTAAAGAAAGCGTAATAGCTCACTAGTCGAGTCGGCCTGCGCGGAAGATGTAACGGGGCTAAGCAATATACCGAAGCTGCGGCAGAGGACATCACTCAATGCTATTTAAGCTAACAGCGACCTGCGTAAGCAGCCGCTGGTAAAGCGTTCATCACAAGGTGGTGAAGATAAAGAACGAAGAAGTAGCATTCAGGATGTCCTCTGGGTAGGGGAGCGTTGTGTAAGTGGATGAAGGTGAATCGAGAGGTTTGCTGGACATATCACAAGTGCGAATGCTGACATGAGTAACGATAATGGGGGTGAAAAACCCCCACGCCGGAAGACCAAGGTTTCCTGTCCCATGCTAATCAGGGCAGGGTAAGTCGGCCCCTAAGGCGAGGCAGAAATGCGTAGTCGATGGGAAACGGATTAATATTTCCGTACTTGTATAATCAGTGATGGAGGGACGGAGAAGGCTAGGCAAGCCTGGCGTTGGTAGCCCAGGTGAAAGTGCGTAGACCGAGTGTTTAGGTAAATCCGGACACTTAAAGTCGAGACACGAGACGAGCTCCCAAGGGAGTGAAGTTGTTGATGCCCTGCTTCCAGGAAAAGCTTCTAAACTTATGATTATACAAACCGTACCCCAAACCGACACAGGTGGTCAGGTAGAGAATACTAAGGCGCTTGAGAGAACTCGGGTGAAGGAACTCGGCAAAATAGTACCGTAACTTCGGGAGAAGGTACGCCCTTGTTGGTGATAGGATTTACTCCTTGAGCGAATGAGGGCCGCAGTGACCAGGTGGCTGGGACTGTTTATTAAAAACACAGCACTCTGCAAACTCGAAAGAGGACGTATAGGGTGTGACACCTGCCCGGTGCCGGAAGGTTAATTGATGGGGTTATCTTCGGAGAAGCTCTTGATCGAAGCCCCGGTAAACGGCGGCCGTAACTATAACGGTCCTAAGGTAGCGAAATTCCTTGTCGGGTAAGTTCCGACCTGCACGAATGGTGTAACCATGGCCACGCTGTCTCCACCCGAGACTCAGTGAAATTGAAATCGCAGTGAAGATGCTGTGTACCCGCACCTAGACGGAAAGACCCCGTGAACCTTTACTACAGCTTGGCACTGAACATTGAACCTACTTGTGTAGGATAGGTGGGAGGCTTTGAATCGCAGACGCCAGTTTGCGTGGAGCCGACCTTGAAATACCACCCTGGTATGTTTGATGTTCTAACATAGGTCCCTTATCGGGATTGTGGACAGTGTCTGGTGGGTAGTTTGACTGGGGCGGTCTCCTCCCAAATAGTAACGGAGGAGCACGAAGGTTAGCTAATCACGGTCGGACATCGTGAGGTTAGTGCAATGGCATAAGCTAGCTTAACTGCGAGACAGACACGTCGAGCAGGTACGAAAGTAGGTCATAGTGATCCGGTGGTTCTGTATGGAAGGGCCATCGCTCAACGGATAAAAGGTACTCCGGGGATAACAGGCTGATACCGCCCAAGAGTTCATATCGACGGCGGTGTTTGGCACCTCGATGTCGGCTCATCACATCCTGGGGCTGAAGTCGGTCCCAAGGGTATGGCTGTTCGCCATTTAAAGTGGTACGCGAGCTGGGTTTAGAACGTCGTGAGACAGTTCGGTCCCTATCTGGTGTGGGCGTTGGATGATTGAGGGGAGCTGCTCCTAGTACGAGAGGACCGGAGTGGACGAACCGCTGGTGTTCGGGTTGTTATGCCAATAGCATTGCCCGGTAGCTACGTTCGGAACGGATAACCGCTGAAAGCATCTAAGCGGGAAGCCGAACCCAAGATGAGTCATCCCTGACTTTTAAAGTCCGGAAGGGTTGTTGTAGACTACAACGTTGATAGGCAGGGTGTGGAAGCGTTGTAAGGCGTTAAGCTAACCTGTACTAATTGCCCGAGAGGCTTAACCATACAACCCTAAGCGGCTTCATGCGCGACGGGTTGTGGTAGAGACAAGCTAAAATAAGTGAGAGTAGCAACGTTACTCAATGATTGATTGAATATCAGATTTCCCGAATTGTTAAGTTTTTAAAGTAAGGCTGACAGGCCGCGCGCTTAAGCGCACAGCAGGTCCTCCTTACGCAGAATATAAAACGTATTCTGCACAAAAAGTTTTTGTCTGGCGGCCATAGCGATACGGCACCACCTGATCCCATTCCGAACTCAGAAGTGAAACGTATTAGCGGCGATGGTAGTGTGGGGTTTCCCCATGTGAGAGTAGCACACCGCCAGACTCTCATTCTACGAAGAAGCCCACTCGATTGAGTGGGCTTTTTTCGTTTTTATGCCTCATCCTCAATAACCAGAGCGACTTCGCTATTCAACGTGAAAAAGTCGATCCCGTAACTCGTGCGAACCATGTTGTCTGAGTATCCGACCGCTCTTACAGGTATCAGGAAAGCGCTTTGTGTCGCGCAGCCGCCACGGCTCGCTGTGAAGCAGTCCCGTTCTACGAAGAAGCCCTTGTCGAAAGACAGGGGCTTTTTTGTGTCTGTGACAAAATAAAGCATAAGGTTCAGGATAGTGTTTTGTGTAGCACAGCCGCCACGGCTCGCTGTGAAGCAGTCCTATCCTACGAAGAAGCCCTTGTCGAAAGACAGGGGCTTTTTTCGTTTTTACGGCCAGTAGATTAGCCAGAGTAATTTCGCGATTCAGTGCAGCAAAGCCGTGCCTGAGCAGACTTACCCATTTGTCAGAGCACCCGACTGCTCTCTCAGGTATCAGGATAGCGCTTTGTGTAGCACAGCCGCCACGGCTCGCTGTGAAGCAAGCCTATTCTACGAAGAAGCCCACTCTATTGAGTGGGCTTTTTTCGTTTTGGTGCCAAACAAATGTACGGTTAATGTATGCGCATTTACTGGCCCAGGTCTATAGAACTAGCCTTCGGCTCTATGAGGTTATCGAGCAAGCGGGTGCTTTTTCATAGACTGTGAGCCAATACAATTTGCGGCGCTACTCACATGCTATAAAGCATTCCCCCGCATTTTTTTATTGCCGAGCAACCAGCGGGCTGCGGTAAGCTTGTGAATATCCGTGACCACAAAGGCCCTTAAGTAAAGCGCGTCCCGCAAGCTCACACTCCACTCAAACGGAGAAACGCTTATGAACAGAAGAAAGCAAAATGGTAGGATCTGCAGGGAAACAGTTTCATACTAAAAGGTTGTTGCCAGAGCTATACTAAAATGGCTAACTAATCCTCTATATAGAAAAGTAATCCGCGTTATGAGCAATGTATTGGCGTCGCTTAAAAACTAGTACTAAGACGCATGCCTATGCTTGATACATTACCCTGCCCTTCCTAAGCCACTGAACTGTTACTTACAAGGCTTCAAGTTCTTTGCAAATATGTTGCTACCTCTCTTACATTCTCCGAATAATTTGAACCGCAGCAAATTAGAACCCATAACATTGAGCGCAATTGATACCTTCGGTATAAGGCTTAAGCCCGAGGAGCGCTTACAATCTTATAGTTTTGTCGCTATAGGAATCATATAATACGATTAGCTTCCAACTTACTATCGTAAACAGACACCATATACGTAGAGTGAGTTTCATCGGTAGAGAGTGTGTAAGCAAAGTCTATAGATGAGCGTCTTGGATACTTAATGCAGGCCAAGGGCTCGCGTAACATATGGACTAAATGTCCATGTAGAACTATTTTCAGGTTTCTACATGTTATTCGTAAAAGAGTCTGATACCCGAAGCGGGGGATACCTTGTCTGAAAACTTAAAAGCAACCACCCATAAATTTCTTCGAGGGATCGTTGAGCTTGCAGGGGCCAAGTATAAGCACCTACAAGATAAGCTTACGGTTAAAGAGATAAAAATTAAACTGGTTGCCGTTGCTCGGGATGAGTCTGCATATTTACCCGAGTGGATTTCCCATCACCTCCATTTCGGATTCGATGAAATAGAAATTCATATAAATAGAACCAGCGATAATACATTAGCTATTATTAAAAGATATGCCTCACTAGAGAACGTAAATATAATAGATGCGGACGACTTTTTTAAAGATTATCCAGGTAATCCCCAAGTCGGTACTTACAAGAAGGCTTTTGCAACTGCAGCTAAAGATGGTTTTTCCCATCTGTGCTTTTTGGATATAGATGAGTTCTGGGTGCCAAAAGATTTAGTTACGAGTGTAAAGCAATGCCTCATAGAGTTCTCACTACCAGATGTTGTTTCGTTTGAATGGTGCAATAAATATGAGCCGGACAATCTCTTTGGACCGGCAGTTGAGCGATCCTTCCAAGTAGAGAGAGTCCCACAGGTGAAATCTATAATTGATGCCCGGGCGCCATCTTACAGAGTCAATCCCCACACTATTGTAAATAAGTACCTTACCTACAAACTGGCCGACGGAACTCGCTTTACTCATCCTACTGAAGGATTCTCTCGCGTGGGGGAAGACCAGCTTAATAAACCTATAAAACCGTACTTTATTCTTCATCGATATTATCGAAGTAGTAAGGAATATGTGTCCTTACTAGGTAAGGGTCGACCTAATTTCCCTGACCAGGGGGTCACCCAGGTTAAAAGCAACCGTCGAGGCTATTTAATAGGTAGTGATGTCGAGACTGTAACCTTTGATTCGACAGCCTATGAAAATTACCGCAATGCAGTGGATCAAAGTATAAATAAGTATACTGACCAAGCGGAATTAGCGCATTCAAGAAAGACTGTCTTAGCGCGCTACCATCGGGTGCTATCCATTATAGAAAAAAGCGATAATTCTCAGGCACCGGTGCTAAGAAAGGTGCTCAAGAATGTTAATGACGAGGCTACGCTAAATGCCTATAGGCTATTTCAAGCACGCTTATAAGCCAAAGTTTTAATGTTTTTTGAAGGCTTCATGCCTTTTAGCCACTGCTGCTTTCCATCTACCTGAGCATGTCCTAATATGACGGCACATTGTAAACCTAAGATAGGGTGCCAGGTGCCTGCTTTAAGTCATTACCATACATTTCATCTACCAGCCCAGTGTCAGGCGCTAGAATCATTTCATGATATTAAGACTGCTTTATTGTTAAGTCAGGCCTGTGATCGATTCTATTTATTAGGTGAGGGTAGCAATACCATTTTTATCGAAGATTTTAATGGAACGGTATTGCGCAATCGCATTACAGGTATAGCGGCAAGCGAAACCGGTCAAAGTATCCAATTAAGGGTAGGCGCCGGCGAAAACTGGCATCAGTTTGTGACCTATGCGTTAGAACACGGCTATCACGGTATGGAAAATCTGGCATTGATTCCTGGATCCGTAGGTGCCTCGCCTATTCAGAATATTGGCGCATACGGGGTAGAAGTGGCGCATTTCATCGAGTCGGTGGAGTATATAGAACTGCGTACCGGCGCTTCAAAGACGTTGCCTGCCCAAGCCTGCCGCTTTGGTTACCGAGACAGTATATTTAAGCATGAGCTGGCCGGTAAAGTTTTGATTACGCATGTTAATTTTTCCATCCCCAAAGCCTACACCCCGGTTACTTCGTATGGCGAACTGGCAGCCCTTACCCAACCCACCCCCCAACATATTTATGATGAAGTGATTCGGGTACGTCAGCAAAAGCTTCCCGATCCCCACGTATTGGGTAATGCCGGCAGCTTTTTTAAAAACCCGGTCGTTAGTCAGGCCACGTTTGATGCAATAGCGGCTCGGTATTCTCAAGTGCCTGGCTACCCTAACGATGAAAACGGCGTAAAAATACCGGCAGCCTGGTTAATCGACCAGTTGGGATTCAAAGGCCAGCAGTTGGGCGGGGTACGCTGCCATCCAACTCAGCCTCTGGTATTAACGAATACCGGCATGGCTACGGGCCAACAGGTGATTAGTTTAGCTAAGAATATTATTAACGCAGTAAGCCAGGAATTTGGTGTGGTATTGGAACCAGAGGTTCGGCTGGTTGGAAGAGAGGGGCTTATCTCGTTATGAAGCACGCTTCAAAACTTATTCGTCAGCATATTTTAGCATTGCTGGCAGATGGCCAGTTTCATTCTGGGGAGGTGATAGCCCAGGAAGTGGGGTTATCCCGTACTGCGGTAGCTGGGCATATTAGTCAGTTAGCGGATTGGGGCTTAGATGTCTTTAAGGTAAAAGGAAAGGGTTATCGTCTCAACCGTTCTTTTACTTTGCTAAACGCCGACAAAATCAAAAAGTATGTGCGTAAAAGCCAGTTGGCGGTAATAGATGTAGCGCCGGTTCTTGAATCGACCAACACCGAGGTTAAAAAACGTATTGCTAATAACCGCGATGAGCTGGCCAATGGCGATACCGTACTTGCGGAGATTCAAACTGCGGGGCGGGGGCGTCATGGCCGTACTTGGCTAGCCCCGGTGGGGGGAAGCCTGACCTTTTCAATGTATTGGTCTTTCCCTGACGGCTACCAAAGTATGGCTGGCCTGTCTTTATTGGTGGGGGTGGCAATATGCGATGCCTTGCAAAAGATCGGCGTAAATGATGCGCAGGTCAAATGGCCCAACGATATTTACCTGGGAAATAAAAAGCTTGCCGGTATTCTGATCGAAGTGGAAGGGCAGATAGGGGCCACCGCGCACTGTGTTATCGGAGTAGGGCTAAATGTACACGTACCGGTAGATGAATATGACGTAGGTCAGCCGCATACCGATTTGTCTGCGGCGTTGAATAGCGAAACTGACCGCAACAGATTAGCGGCTAAAATTATAGAATCGTTATGGGACCATTTAGATGGTTTTGCCCATTCCGGTTTCGGTAAGTATGTTGCCATATGGGAATCCCTCGATTTATTTGCCGATAAAAAGATTGTGCTGCAGATGGGCGAGAAACGATTTTGCGGCATTGACCGCGGGGTAGATGCCAGCGGTGCGCTACTGGTAGAAACCGAAGATGGTATAACACGCTTTCATGGCGGAGAGGTTAGCTTACGTGGTTACTGAAAATGCCGTTTTATTGGTTGATGCCGGGAACACACGAATCAAATACATTACGCTGGACAGCGTTAACGACACAGTCTGGACTGCAGATAATCCAGAACACTTATTTGCGCAGTTAACAAATCATAAAAATATTCGTCATATATACCTTTCAAATGTTGGACCGCCGGACTTTGAACAACAATTTTCAACATTTTGCTTAGCTAACGCCATCGACTTGCGCATAATTCATACAGAGCGGGAACAGTTTGGTCTGGTAAATAGCTATAGCGATGAGTCGAAAATGGGATGCGACCGCTGGTTAGCGATGATAGCCGCGCATAAAATGACCAGCAAGCGCTTTGCGGTAATTGATATTGGCACCGCCATTACCTGTGATTTTGTCGAAGATGGTCAACATTTAGGCGGTTGGATCATTCCTGGTTATGCTCTAATGAAGGATGCACTGGTTAAAAATACTGCAAGAGTGGTAGCTGATAATAAAATTCCAGCTGAATTCAGCGTGGGGCAAAGTACTCAAGATTGTGTGGCAATGGGTTGTCAGGCAGCGGTACGTGGTGTTTATTTAAGCGCAGTTGATTATTTGTCGAACAACAAAGCCGATTTTTCGATAATAATTGGGGGTGGAGGTAAAAACATGCTTGCATTCGCGCAATTCGATGGTAGCATCCTCGTCGCGAATTTGGTGGTGCATGGCCTAGCCCGCTACGCTCGGAGTGAAATCCAGGCGCTAGTTTCTAACCGATGATAAGTACTTCATCAGTCAGAAAAAAAAGTTCGAAATTATTTCGAAAAGGTTCTTGCACTGAGTAAATGATTACTCTAGAATGCGCACCACTTGATGACGTGCCGACTTAGCTCAGTTGGTAGAGCAACTGACTTGTAATCAGTAGGTCGCCAGTTCGACTCCGGCAGTCGGCACCATCAATCTCAGGAGGGGTACCCAAGCGGTCAACGGGAGCAGACTGTAAATCTGCCGGCTCAGCCTTCGCAGGTTCGAATCCTGCCCCCTCCACCACTTTCCTATGAGGTGGCCAGAGAATTAGGAACGCGGGCATCGTATAATGGCTATTACCTCAGCCTTCCAAGCTGATGATGCGGGTTCGATTCCCGCTGCCCGCTCCATTTAGTGTGCTGATATAGCTCAGTTGGTAGAGCGCACCCTTGGTAAGGGTGAGGTCGGCAGTTCGAATCTGCCTATCAGCACCATTCTTCTCCCCAGCTCATATTTTAAATTTTTAGAATAGAAGTTTTTAAGTAACTTTGCTGGGATAATAGAAAATGGCAAAAGAAAAGTTTGAACGTACGAAACCCCATGTAAACGTGGGCACCATCGGCCACGTTGACCACGGTAAAACCACTCTGACTGCAGCAATCACTACGGTTCTTGCAAAGACTTACGGCGGTTCTGCTCGCGCTTTCGATATGATCGATAATGCGCCTGAAGAAAAAGCTCGTGGTATCACCATCTCTACTTCACACGTTGAATATGACACTCCAGCGCGCCACTACGCTCACGTAGACTGCCCAGGACACGCTGATTATGTTAAAAACATGATCACTGGTGCTGCTCAGATGGACGGTGCAATTCTGGTTGTTGCTGCTACTGACGGCCCTATGCCGCAGACGCGCGAGCACATCCTGCTAGGTCGTCAGGTTGGCGTTCCTTACGTAATCGTGTTCATGAACAAATGTGACATGGTTGACGATGAAGAGCTGCTTGAACTGGTAGAAATGGAAGTACGTGAACTTCTTAACGAATACGAATTCCCAGGCGACGACCTGCCAGTGATCAAGGGTTCTGCCCTGAAAGCACTGGAAGGTGAAGAAGAGTGGGAAAAGAAAATCGTTGAGCTGGGCGAAGCACTGGATTCTTATATTCCAGAGCCAGAGCGTGCAATCGACAAGCCGTTCATTCTGCCTATCGAAGACGTATTCTCAATCTCAGGCCGTGGTACTGTTGTAACTGGTCGTGTTGAGCAGGGCATCATCAAAGTTGGTGACGAAGTAGAAATCATTGGTATGAAAGATACTACCAAGACTACTTGTACTGGTGTTGAGATGTTCCGTAAACTTCTGGACGAAGGCCGTGCGGGCGAGAACGTTGGTGTTCTTCTGCGTGGTACTAAGCGTGACGAAGTTGAACGTGGTCAGGTACTTGCGAAGCCAGGCTCTATCACGCCGCACACTAAGTTTGAAGCAGAAGTATACGTACTGGGTAAAGACGAAGGTGGCCGTCATACGCCATTCTTTAAAGGTTACCGTCCACAGTTTTACTTCCGTACAACTGACGTAACTGGTGCTGTAGAGCTGCCAGAAGGCGTAGAAATGGTAATGCCTGGTGACAACCTGAAGTTCGTAGTAGAACTGATTGCTCCTATCGCGATGGACGAAGGTCTGCGCTTTGCAATCCGTGAAGGTGGTCGTACAGTAGGTGCTGGTGTTGTATCTAAGATTCTTGAATAATCTTAGCCTACACGAGCACAACAAGAAGGTCGCGTAAGCGGCCTTTTTTTATGCCTGAAATTTACTATCCCATTTGCTTTCGCTTGCTGTTGCAGTGCCCCGCCTTAGCATAAACAGAATTAAATACTGCCTCACGTCGCCGTTTTGCCCACTTTTGTGAATAACTAGGGGGATCTCCCTATAGGAAAATGGCCTTACAAAGGCGATTCTGAGCATACAGGTTTACCAGGGACCAGTGATGAAACAAATAACGATCATCGTGAGCAGTTTATTCCTACCGCTGATGGCGCAGGCTGCAGTACTTACCTATAGGTTGGATACGCACCACTGGGCGCAACATACCGATCAGCTTTGCCACGATAACTCGCTAGCGGCGTGTGTAGTCGACCCCGATAGATGGCAGTCGTTTATCCCGCTCCCGGCGCCGATACGATCTATTGCATTAAAGCCAGATACGTTTAAGTCCACCGCGTATCAGCGCGCACCATTAGACCGTGATTTTCAGTCACCTTCGATAAACTACTACACGTTTATGTCGCTAAAGCACATGGCACCTAATTCCCACCATCAGTGGCATGTAGCGCACATCGCCAATACTAGGCCACAACAGGACAAGCTACTTTGTAACCTCCAGGTTGAAAATAGCTGTAATCAACGTGCCTATAGGTTTGGTAAATCACTGGCCACATCCCAGATTTCGGCGCCGCTGTTAGCGATGCTTATGATCCCTGTGTTGCTGGTATCGTTTTATCGCAGAGAATCTGCGGCCGGTATTCGCTAACACCGGTAATTGTTTTCCAATGTCATACTTCGCGCACGGATGCGCTCTTTTTTACTTCTATCCAGGCAAAAGCCGCTATTCCAGTAAGCCAGCTTTGCCAGCGAGCCTGATCAATTCTGCTGAACTCTTTATATTGAGCTTACGGTAAATATTACTGCGATGGTTCTCTGCGGTTTTAAGGCTCATATCCAGCAAGTGAGCTATATGCTTGCTGGTATGGCCTGCGGTAACCAAAAAGAATACTTCTCGTTCACGGCGGGTAAGGGTGGTGAGTGGGCTAACATAACATGGCGCTGCTTTCCCGGCAGTTAAGTCACTATGCTCAAAGCAGTGGCGGCCAGCGGCGACCTTATGAATCGCATCAATAAGCACTTCTTGCGACGATTCTTTCAAAATATAGCCCATTGCGCCTGCTGCCTGCATCGCCTCGATATATTCAATTTCATTGTGCATAGAGAGCACCAGAATTTTAGCCTCGCCGCGCTGGGCCAGAATTTTGTCGATAGCGACTAAACCACTCATTCGAGGCATGGAAACATCCATTAGAATAACGTCTGGAGACAACCGTATCACTAGCTCCAATAGCGCCAAACCATCCGCGCACTCACCGATAACATCAAGCGACGTGTCGGTCTGAAGCATGCTGATGATACCTTGACGCATTAAGGCATGATCGTCTGCCAGCACAATAGATATGGTCATATCGGCACCGTAATAATAATATGGGTTCCCTGTCCTGGCGCAGTATCTATCTGTAGCGAGGCATTAAACGCCTTCGCGCGGTCTTCAATACTGCTTAGTCCAATACCGGGTTCAATCTGTTGTTTGGCAAAACCACAGCCGTCGTCATGGATTTGCATCCGAACAATATTATGATGATATAACACCGACAATTGTACCGCGCTTGCGCCAGCATGCTTGACTGAATTTGTCAGCGCTTCCTGGGCTATGCGAAATAACAATACCCCGACATGCTTGCTTAGCCCTTCGGGAGCATCTATTGAGCAGGTATAGTGAATGTTCTCATGGCCTAGCACGCTTCTGCAAAGCCAGTTTAATGCCGGCTTTAAACCGAGATCGTCCAGTAAGGTAGGGCTCATCAGTCTGGATAGCTGACGCACATCCGCCAACGCCATTTTAGCTATAGCGTGTAGTTCGTAGAGTTCGTGCTGCTCAGAGTGGGTAGAATCGCCCTCGCTTAAATCGTGTAGACGGCGGGTGAGGTTGGTGAGCAGTTGTCCTACGCCATCGTGTAGTTCCCTTGATAAACGCGCTTTTTCAGCTTCCTGTTGTGCCCATAAACGTTTAGCCAAACCGGTTAATGATTCTTGCTCCCGGTCAAGCTGCGTTTTGAGGCTTTGCGGCAATGTATGGATATCTTGCAGCGCCTGGCTGATTTCGTTATTCAATATAGGCCTCAGTATAATTGCTGCTTTGCTGTTCAGGAAGGGTCGCTAGCCAGGCCGCCAGCAAGGTGTCCTTCAATGGTTTGCTATCAGGGAGAACACTATAATAGATATGGTTACGCCAGTATTCAGGATAGCGAGCCAACACTTGCTTAAGTTGAGGTTTCGCATAGGTGTTGGCATGGCGGGCCTGCAAATATAGCCACTGCAAATGGGTTTCATAGAATGCGGCATCGTTAAGCGCCGTCGCCCGCTGCATGGCGTAGCTGTCGGCCGGAAGATTAAACCGTTCTTGCATATCCAGCAGAATCTTTAGTTCGGTAATACGCGGCAAATGTTCGATTGCTATTAAGCTGAGATATTCAGTATGTTGCTCGTGTATTCGCTGGCCCTGATGGTACGCCAGGGCCAGTTTAAGCCAGCGATAAACCGCCCCATGTTCGTAACTGCTATTTGCTATGTCTGCCGCAATGCTGTTAAGCCTGTTTTCGGCACACTGCCATGCGGCTGTTTTCAAACACATTTCAGCCATCCATAAGTTGCTCTCAACCCTGGCTTTAGGATCATTGGTTTTTTTCGCCAGGCTTTGGGCGCCCTCCGCGTGGCGTAGAGCCTGCGCAACTTTACCATTGGCAAAATGATAATAGCTCAACAGTAAATGCTGATATAACTGCTCTTGTTCATAAGGTGGGGTAACAATATTAGTTAGCTCTCGTAATTGTCGCTACACAACAGCAATATCGCCCTTAATCAGGCCTAACTGGACCAGGTGCTGGCGGGTGCGCAATTGATGGCTCATATCATTGTTCTGCGAAAAAAGGCTCAGTGCTTGCTGCCAGTAAATCTGGGCTAGTGCAATGTCACCTGTGAGAAAGTGCATGTAAGCCACGTTACTCATACTTTCTGCCTGTAGTGAGGTATCGGCCTCATCCAAGCGTAGGTCCAGTCCCCGTTGATAGTACACCAGCGCCTGGGTGTACAATCCCTGTTCTTCATGTAAGAAACCCAGTGTATCTAATATATGGGCTTGTTCAGGGGCGTTGTGCTGGCTTTCAACTAACGTCAGTGCCTCCTGTAAACTCTGTTCAGCAAGGCTGAACTGCCCTTTGATAGAGGCCACAATCGCCACATTCGCCAGGGTTTTTGCCCGTTCATCGGGTTGCGATTCTGGCTGGCGCAACGCCAATGCGTCGGTAAAATAGCGCATGGCTTCGTCGTATTCAGCCAGCCTGAGATGACCAATACCAAATGCATTAAGTATCAGGCTTTCACCCGACTTATCGTTTACCCGCCGAAAGGTCACCAGTGCCCGGGTCAGAGTGTGATCCAGCGCCTCTGTTATATCGCCCTGCATAATCTGTAGGCGGGCCAGCGCAAACCATAGGTAACCATCGTTAGGACGTAGGGTCAGCGCCTGTTGGTAATTTTGCATCGCAGCTTGCGGTTGGTTTGCCCATATATTGACTTTTGCTTGTGCCACCAGAAGTTCGGGACGATTTGGAAAAGCGCGAATTAACACGCCAATACTTTGTTCCGCCAGCGGCAGATTGTCATCTATCTGCGCCTTAAGTAAATTGGCCTTGAGCGCCCAATACTGATGCAAGCCTGGCTGCTTAAGTAAGGCTGCAAGTACATTGCGGGCTGCTACTATATCACCGATATCTGCTGCCTGTTGGGCTCTAAGTAATAACCCTTGCGGCGAATGGGCGGGCAGAGCGAGCACTTCGTCACTGCCGGTCAGCGACTCTGCAAAGCGTATTTCAGGTAGCGTAACAGGGGTATCAAGCTTGGTAAACAAGGTGCGGGTAAGGTTGTCAGCAAAACTTTGCAGGCCACTGGCCAGCGTGGTAGTAGCCACTTCATGAGACAAGGTAAAAATGTCTTCATTGCCTGGCATCGCGGTGGCTGTAGCATGTATCAGGTATAGGCCAGTATTTGCTGGGGTCAGCTCCAGTGTAATAACTAAGTCGGCGCCCAAAGTACTGGCAACATCGACACGGTCCTGAGCCCTGGCCAGAGGGTTTAGCGCCATATTGGTAATTAATGCTTCAGTATGCTGTGCATCAATCAAGGCAACATCTGGATGTAGCGCCAGAGGGTAACGGAGTAGTTTTGCAACCGTACGCAATAACGGATAGCCATCAGCATGTATTAATGCCACCTGGCGCGTGGTTGCGGCATGTTTATCGGGTGGCGTAGTGGTGCGCAGGGCGAGCCAAAGCGCTAGACAGATCAACAATGCCAAAGACGTAGGGATGGCCCATAAGCGGGAAGGGGGCAAGGTTGAAGGAGTATTGTCTGCCCACCGACTTAAAGCTGGACGCCGGGCAGGCTGAACGGCACATAGCTGGTTTACTCTGCGCCGGGTTCGCCAGCGCCAGAAGCGGTGAGCAGCAGAGTGGTGGGGCGGCGATACGGCTTGCAAGATGTCCTGCAGTACACGGCCCGCGCTGAAGGTATCTGATTGGGGATGGGGGATGCCAGTAGCTATCACTTCCGGAGCACTGTAGCGAGGATGACCACTGCTTTGCCCAGCTGAGTGCAAACTTCGACCTATGCCAAAGTCAATAAGTAGCAAATCTTCGTTTTCGGTCACCAGCAGGTTGTCCGGCTTGATATCGCCATGCAGTATGCCCGCCGACTGGCAGGCCATAACAGCTTGAGTGAGCTGCGCTTCCCAGCGTCGATAAAGTGCCGCCGAAACCCCGATAGACAACCTTTGCGCCAGTAGTTCTCCTGGAATATACGTCATCGTGAAAAACGCATCCGGCCCGTCGCAATATACATCATGCACGCGGATAATATTCGGATGCTGCAGGGAGCGCGAGATCAAAACTTCATTGCGTAGCGTTTGCATGTTTAAGGGAGCAGCTGCCGCTCCGGACAAAAACTTAATGGCCACAGTGGTATCGAGTAGTTCATCAAATGCTTGGTAAACGTAAGCCTGAGCGCCCTTACCTAGCCGCGAAACAATAGTAAAGCGGTTTGCCAGCAGGGTTCCTGGGGATAGCATAGTTTCGCTGTGTAAAGTCACAGTTTCTAAAGATGTAGGGGTGGACGGTAAAACAGTATGCCCGTTCACTCAGTTACCTCATAACGTGCAAAAAGTTTCGGCGGGCCTCGCAAAAGCACCCAGTAGCATTGAACGATTATTAACCATATGTAGACGAGTATAGCACCATGTGACCCTGGTAACCGCGCCACTATGCCAGCCTTTTAGCGCTTCTGCTTGAACCTTAAATTGGATTGGTATCGAAAGCCTCCTTTTGCGCGCTTGCTACTGTGTGCGTAATGGCATTAATTTTATGGTCAATCGTCAGCAACAGAATGCGGCAAGCCAGTAAACTAGCCAACCGACAGACCAGAGCAATATCTGTGTCGGTGAAATAACACCGGCTAGTGATGGAGTCAGCGTATAACACGCCGATGGCAGTATCGTTGAGCATTAGCGGCACGGCCAGTGCAGCTTTAATATTATACCGAATAATACTTTGCTGGTTGGCCAGCCCAGCCTCCTCAGTTAAATCGCCTACAGCCATTACAGCCTGTGTAGCCAGGCACTGTCTAATAAAGCTTCTGCTGCCAGTAAAACCATCCTGGCGCAGCCATTGAGGATAGCTGGCGCTAATCGTTCCCATACCCGGATCACTTACCAACATCGCTGCAGCCCTTTCGCAGCCCAAAAATTGCTGCATGCATTCCTGAGCCAACAACAATAATGCCTGGCTACTCGTACATTGCTGCAATTGCTTACTATGCATCTTAAGCTGCTGTTCGCGCCATACTTGTTGACTATCGGCGCGTAACACATCGGTCGGTAATACGGGGGTGAGCTGACAGGTTACCGGGCCAAACATCACGCTGCTGGGTTGTGCGATAATCAACTTTGAAACTGCTGAACCGCTGCTAAAGCAGCCATTGGAACTGGTATCGGTTAATGACCACATTGCGTCGTTTGAGGCTTGCAAACTAGCATGTAGGCGTGAAACCTGCGGGTGGGGGATCGTAATATCAGCTTCATCTGCGCGCCCAACGGAATAAGCGCGGCCTTCATACAGCAGATGTTCACGCACACTGCCATCTGGTTGGGTTACGGCAAGTTGAAGAGGCATTAAGTGAGCGCTCCTTACAGGGTTCGTAAGCTATACCGCAAAGTATATAAGCGGGCTAATAATTCGCCTCGCACATTTGTAATCGCTCCATCGGCGCGCCATACATCCGGTATTACGCTACCGCTGGTATTTTCCAATAAGGAAATCAGTTCATCCGTAGCCAGTAGGGCCGCTTGGTTATTCAGTAAGAGCAGCGCTGTTTGCAGCGTCCGAAGTAAGGTATCCAGGGTGAGCGCAAGAGGCGCGGGTAGCAGTTCCTGATTATCGTATATCGTTTCGCTAAGGCGTTGTACTTTATGACTGATAATAGTGTGCGGTGCGCGTGAATCGAGCAATATTAGAAAGTCAGAAAAACGGCCTGTGCTCCCTCTGGCGCGATAACTCCCGGCGGTGGTTAACGTAGTAATATCTTCAAACGTATCGCCGTCGTGAGAGGTGAACAAGCGCCACGGGATATTCGAATCGTAATGCAAGGCCTGGGTGTAGAATTCGATGCTCGCGGCCCCTGCGAAAGCAAAGCCCTGCAGCGGGTCAGGGACTACAGAGACCAGCACAGGAAAGCTGGATACAGCCGTAACAGCGGCGGGGAGCCGATCGACAATACGCGGGTCGGTTGGGCTCAGTACTTCAGCTGTTAGCATTAGATTGGCTGCGTGCAGGCCAATAGCCTGCTCAAACTCTAAAGACACGGCAAGGTCCAGGGATGAGGGGAGGGTAAAACTGGCCTGAACTTGGTGGTTGCTAAAGGTAACGGTATTGGGGGGAACTGCCTGCGCTCTCGCCCCGGATATAAAGCACAGCAAAAGGGTACAAAGCACCAGTGAACTGCGTATCGAATCTGGTAAAGCTTTCATATAAACGCGCCTCCATAGCCTTGTACAAAAACTATACTAAAGTAGGGTGTTTATCAAACAAAAATAAAAAACCCCGCTATTTCAATAGTATTCCTATGAAGGGCCACCCAATATAAAGCCCCAGCCAGCAGATGTCTGGCGAAAATCTTCATCGCTTTGTCAGGGGGATCCGCTCTGGGATTCAATAACACATTTAATTACTCCCCAACACTCGGTTATGTCTGGCTACTGTAGCGGTATTTCCCAGTTAGCGTCGGCCATAGCAGCCCCAGGTGCCACAAATCATTCATAATGATTCGTTAGCGTAGAGTAACGGGCCAGATAGGGCAGCTCAGCAAGAAAAACGCTAAATAGAGGACGTTATGAAGTTTGATTCAATTAAATCCCGCCTGCTGTTGATGACGTTAGTTTGTGTTATCGGCATGACCATGCTGGTGGGTAGCCAGCATCTTTTCACCCAGAGGCTCGTCGTGGTGCATCAACAGCGAGATTTGTTGCTTAGGCTAGGGCAGGATTTACTCCAGCTGCGTCGGCATGAAAAGGACTTTTTACTACGCCACCAGATGGACTATTACCATCGTTTTAATCAACGGGCGGGGCAGTTTCAGCTCCGTCTTAGCCAGCTTAAACCGCTATTTGAATCTTATAATTTGTCCGCCGAGTACAGTGCCAACCTGGCCCAGAGTATGCAAAATTACCAAAGTCTGTTTAACCAGCTGGTAAAACAACAAACTAAACTGGGTCTTACGCCAAACCAGGGTTTGCTAGGTAGCTTGGCAGGCATAGAACAACAACTGGTGGAACAGGTTAATACAACGAATCAAATTGCTCCCTTGCATTCGCTTACCCAGGCAAGACTAGCCACGCGTGACTTTTTGCTTACCCGCAAGCCTTTTTTCGAAAACCAGTTTACCGAGTCACTTAACGCGCTTAAACAGCAATCTGGCTACATTCAGTCTACGGCTTTGCAAACCCGCGTCGCTGCATATGAGCACACATTTGCGCAGCTAAGTCGCGCCGTCAGTAAAATGGGGGAGACGCATAACCAAGGTTTGCGTGGCCAGTTTCGTGCCCAGGCGCATCAGATGGAAGCTAATCTTAAATCTATTGATGATGCCCTCCAGCCCTTGATACAACAACAGGAACGTCAGGTCAGAATTTACAGTATTTCTATTGCGTTGCTGACCTCTATAGTATTAATTCTGCTATTGATTAAAAGTTTTGCTACGTTTCACAAAGCATTTTCTAATTTCGTGATGTTTTTTTATCGCTGTAAGAGGCAGTATCAGCGTATAGATACCCGGCAACTTGGGTTTGCAGAGTTCAAGTCGCTGGCCGAACTGGCTAATGAGATGGTCGAGTCCCGGCGTGATATGGAACAAAGGCTGGCTTGTGCAAACGCTCGGCTGGCGCGCGAGCGGGACCCATCGTTATCGGGCTCTTCAGATTAATTATTAAGGTGACAAATGAAGTTTACAACGTTAGGCAGTAGTGGTTTATCGGTATCCGATATCTGTTTGGGAACGATGACCTGGGGCATTCAAAATACCCAGCGAGACACCGATGAGCAAATGGCTGTAGCATTAGATGCTGGCATCAATTATCTGGATACCGCAGAAATGTATCCTGTACCGCCTAACCAGGAGACCTACGCCGATACCGAACGGTTTATTGGACATTGGCTCAGCCGACATCCATCGCGGCGTCAAGATATCGTATTGATGACCAAGATCGTCGGAAATGGGGTAAGCTGGATTCGTGATGGGGCAGATATTACCGGGCCAGCCATCGGCCAATCGATTGATGCCTCGTTAGCCAGGCTGAATACAGATTATATCGATGTGTATCAGTTGCACTGGCCTAACCGCATTTCGCCGCATTTTGGTAAACACTGGCCGGGTATGACCAATCCGCACAATGTTGATAAAGAAGCTGAAATTGCCGGAATGAGAGATATCTTACGCGGTTTAGATAGCGCCATGAAAGCGGGTAAAATCCGTCATTGGGGGCTGTCTGATGATACCCCTTGGGGAATTCATTGCTATCTTACCTTGTGTGATGAAATGAACATTGCCCGGCCGGTATCCATTCAAAATGAATTTAGCCTGTTACATGCTAAAGACTGGCCATATTTAATTGAAATGTGTGCGTTGGAAGATATTGCGTACCTGCCCTGGTCACCCTTGGCCACAGGCATGTTATCGGGCAAATACCACAACGATGCCCGACCAGCCGGCTCTCGCTGGACGTATTCACAGCGCCAGGGCTTATTTCGCGATCAGCCAATGGCGCGTCAAGCCACCGCGGCATATATGGATATTGCCGCAGATTATCAGTTAACACCTGTGCAATTGGCGCTAGCTTGGTGCCGACAGGTGCCCGGGGTTACATCGACCATCATTGGGGCTACCTCTACCGCGCAGTTGACAGAAAATATTCAGGCATTCGATATCACTTTGAGTAGCGAAGCGCTGGAGGCTATCGGCGCTACCTTGCAGCGCTACCCACTGGGTTATTAGAAATCAAAAACAACCCAGGTGGCATCAGCCACCTGGTTTATTGTGCAGTACAAACAGAGTCGGTACTTTAAAAGGCGTATTTACCGGAAAACTGAATCCGATTCATATCGCCGTCCAGGCCACTTTCAATTTCTCGTTTAGCATAACCATACTCACCACCAAAAGTGAGCGCCGGGGTAGGGGAATACAGATAGTTGACCCGCGCACTTAAGGTACTTTCGGTAGCCGTCAACCCAGAAAGGGAAGTATCGTTATCTACCTGTAGGGCTGAGAACATGAAAGATGAGCGTGATTTGTCATTCCACTGGTGTCGATAAGCAATTGAATAGCCATACGAGTCGATAGCTTCCAGCTGATTGCCATTAGCCGCATCTATGACTACGCCATTGGCAGCATTAAGCGCTGTGTATCGGCCCATGCCGGCACCCGCATTAACCATCAGCCGCAAATCATCACCGTTAGCGAAATTAACTTTACCCGATACAGCAATACCGTAGCCGGTTTCCTCGTCATCTACCGCCACGCCATCATCATAGGATAACTGACGTATCAACCCGGCTACTTTTACATGGCCCCAATCATTTTTTAATGTATAGGCGGCAATTAAATCGGGTACCGCATTGTCGTCAGCCACAATACGGCCTCCATCAACACCTGAGGTCACCGTAGTTTCAGGATTTTCGAGGGCTACCTGCAAGCCACCACTGGTGTAGCGCACCATTGTCTGCCGGCCAAACGTAACCCCGTCCGTCACGCCAATGAAATCCAATGACTCTGGCAAAATAGAAACATCCATAAAGGTGGTCCAGGTTTGGCCTACTAACCATTCTTTATATTGCAAATAAGCATGACGCACCCTTGGGGTATAGGAGTTACTGATACGTTCATCACCACCTGCGGTAACGTTGAAGTCCATTTCCAGTACTCCTTGGATACTTTCACCATTATCGGTGGGGGTATTAGTGGCAATGCGGAATCGTGACTGGCGAATGTGAGCGTCAAACTGTGAGCCTTCCTTATTACCTCCTACCGGGGTGAGTGAGGGGATATAAAAGTCACGGCCAACGCTGCCTGAGCTGATAGTGCCATCAGAATAATCGCTGAACATAGCATCAGCTTTAATATAGCCCGAAAAATTCATCTCGGTACCACCGACGTTAGCTGCATGTGCGCTAAACCCGGCTGCAGACATAGCACAAACGACGGCTGTTTTTCTCATGGTGTGTTTCATCTGTCTTTCCCGTCTTCATATTGTAGGTAAAGGGTGTGTAAATATTTTGTGAACGAGTGTAGAGTGGTCCACGTTAATATAAATTTAAATAAGCGGTTAGTCTGATAAGACCAAAGTCTTAATGAAGTGTCATAGTGGTAATTTCCCATCCATTGAAAATGTTTGATAAGACCAAAGTCTCATTTTGCTTTAATCGTTAAACGTTACATTGATGTATCAGTATTAACAAATTATACATTAAGTACTTCGGAGGGACATCCATGACCGCCACCAAGACATATCCAGTGCCAGATAATATTCGTCAAGCAACGCATGTGACGCCACAACAATATGATGATATGTATCAGGCATCAGTATCCGATCCCGTTGCTTTTTGGGGTGAACAAGCAAGTTTCCTGGATTGGTATAAGCAGCCTACCAAGGTAAAAAATACAGCGTTTACCAAAGACGAAGTCAGTATTAAGTGGTTTGAAGATGGCGAGCTGAACGCCAGCTACAATTGTATTGACCGACACCTGGCGGAAAATGCGAAAAAAGTGGCATTGTTTTGGGAAGGGGATAGTCCTGAAGATAGTGAAGAAGTAACCTATCAACAACTGCACTATGAAGTATGTAAGCTAGCCAATGGTTTGAAGAAACTTGGTGTGAGTAAAGGCGACCGTGTTGCTATTTACATGCCTATGGTGCCTCACGCGGCTTATGCCATGCTGGCCTGCGCCAGAATTGGTGCGGTACATTCGGTTATTTTTGGTGGCTTTTCGCCAAATGCTATTGCTGATCGTATCAACGATAGCGCGGCAAAGGTGGTTATTACCTGCGATGAGGGGCGGCGTGGCGGACGAAGTGTGCCATTAAAGCAGAACGTCGATAAGGCCTTATCAAACGGTGCCTGTCCTTCTATCACGCATGTGGTTTGCCATAAAGTTACCGGCGGCGACGTGGCTTGGAATGACGATATTGATATCGCATGGGACGCGCTGGTGGATGAGTGTTCAGCGCAGTGTGAACCTGAGCCGATGAATGCTGAAGATCCTTTGTTCATCCTGTACACCTCTGGCTCTACCGGTACGCCTAAAGGTGTAGTGCATACCACCGGGGGCTATTTGCTGTATTCAGCTCTCACCTTTAAATATGTATTTGATTATCAGCCGGACGATGTGTATTGGTGCTCCGCTGATGTTGGCTGGATTACCGGGCATAGCTATATGGTGTATGGCCCGCTGGCTAATGGCGCTTCTCAGGTATTTTTTGAAGGCGTACCAACCTACCCGGATGTACGCCGCATTGCCCAGGTGATCGAAAAGTATAAAGTGAATAGCTTTTACACCGCACCTACGGCTATTCGGGCACTTATGGCGCACGGCGACAAACCAGCCGAAGGTTGCGATTTGTCTTCGCTACGGTTGCTCGGCACGGTGGGCGAGCCCATCAACCCCGAAGCTTGGGAATGGTATTATCGGGTAATTGGTCAAAGCCGCTGCCCGATATTGGATACCTGGTGGCAAACTGAAACCGGCGGGCACATGATTACGCCGTTGCCCGGCGCCACCACCTTAAAACCGGGTTCTGCCACCCGTCCTTTTTTTGGCATCCAACCGGCACTGTTCGACCCTGAAGGGAATGAAATGCAGGGTAAAGCAGAAGGCAACCTGGTGATAAAAGATAGCTGGCCAGGCCAGGCCCGTACTGTTTATGGCGATCATGAACGGTTTATCAATACCTACTTTAGTGCTTATGAAGGGGTTTATTTTACCGGAGACGGCGCACGCCGTGACGAAGACGGCTATTACTGGATCACTGGTCGGGTAGATGATGTACTCAACGTCTCGGGACATCGGTTAGGTACGGCGGAAATTGAAAGTGCGCTGGTGGCCCATGCTAAAGTCGCTGAAGCGGCTGTGGTTGGCTTCCCGCACGATATAAAAGGGCAGGGCATTTACGTGTATGTTACGCCGAATGATGGCGTCACCCCTGACGAAGCTCTTACTAAGGAGCTTCGTGACTGGGTGCGTACCGAACTTAGCCCTATCGCCACTCCAGACATGATTCAGTGGTCGCAGGGGCTGCCAAAAACCCGCTCGGGCAAGATCATGCGGCGTATTTTACGTAAAATTGCCGCTAATGAGCATGAGCAACTGGGCGACACCTCTACATTGGCGGACCCTTCAGTTGTTGATACACTAATAGCTCAGAGGTTAAATAAATAACGGAGAGACCATGATAACGCTGTTGATCGCCGATGATCACCCCCTTTACCGGGATGCATTAAGAGGCGCGTTATCATTATCGTTGCCCGACCTTACGCTATTAGAGGCGGGCGATATCCCCAGCACGGTCAACATTCTGCAGCAGCAGGATGTTGACTTGTTACTGCTCGATTTACACATGCCCGGAAGCCACGACCTGTTTGGCTTATTACATATCCGCAAATTATTCCCGGAGCTGCCGGTGGCAGTGGTATCGGGCACCGAAGACCATCATCTCATTGCCAAAATTGTCAGTGTGGGGGCGTTAGGCTTTATTCCCAAAACGGCGAGTTCTAGCGATATTGCCGCGGCAGTGGAAGCGATTTTGGATGGTGATATCTGGCTGCCTGAGTCAATGAGCCAGGATATTGAAGAAGTAGATGAAGCATTTGCTGAGTTGGCGGATCGGGTGGCAAGCCTGACACCGTCGCAATACAAAGTACTGTGTTACATGCGCGACGGGCTGCTTAACAAACAAATTGGCTACAATCTTGATATTGCCGAAGCGACTGTTAAAGCCCATGTCACTGCCATTTTTAAGAAGCTGGCGATTAACAATCGCACGCAGGCTGTACTTATTGCTTCACAACTTGAACTTGAACCGCCTGCCGCGAAAGATGACGCCCGTTAATCAGGCGCCAGCATGTAATCGTGCTCAGGGTCAACGATTAGTCGGCCCGCCATGGCTTCACGCCCTAGCAACATTAAATAGGTCATTTCCGACCGGTCAGTCAGTGTTAGCTGAATATCCCAGCGCTGGCCACCAAGTACAATCGGGGTTTGAATAACATATCGACGCTCACGGGTCGCGGTAGAACTTTTTACCCGTTTTTTCCCTAACACCTGGGCCTGACGGCGGATAACCCGCGAGACATTATGAATATCGGGGTGTATATCGAAGCTTACCCATAGTTCATTGTCCTGCTCAAACTCTTCCAGGTTATCGACATGCAATGAAGAGGTCGTTGCACCTGTGTCTACCCGAATGTGTAGCGCTTCAATCGCCAAGGCTGGCAGGTCACATTTTTCCAGCGCGCCAACCAGTTGTTTCTCTGCTATTTGTGTCATAGTCAATTACTCTGCAATGGGGGGCTCGCCCAGCACCAGATTATCTTGCAGCAGTTCAACATGTTCTGCTACTGACTCTGCCCGCTTAAAGTAAGCGATGTGGTAGATCGCTTCACCTTCCTGCACCAGTGGAATATTTTGTTTACCGATCACCACCCCTTCTGCGGGACTATTTATGGCGGCCTGGAAGTCGCCATAGGGATCAGCAATTACTGCAAGGCGATCGCCCTTTTCAACAAAATCTCCTAACTGAGCCAAGTGCGTAACCAGGCCACTTTCAGATGCTCTTACCCAGCCGCTTTCACGTGCAATAAAGCGCTCAATATCATGCCCTTTACTTTTGCGCTTGTTAAGCATGCCCAGATGACGCATGGTATTAATAATGCCACGTAACCCTGCACGTATCGAAAACTCGTCATAGCGTAATGCTTGACCCGCTTCATACAACATCATTTTTACGCCCGCTTCGCTGGCAGCCTGACGCAAAGAGCCATCGCGTATATCAGCATTAAGCAATACGGGGACGCCAAAAGCTTTGGCCATTTCCAGCACCTCAGGATCATCTAGGTTGGCCCGTATCTGAGGCAAGTTACTGCGGTGGATAGCACCCGTGTGCAAGTCGATACCGACATCACATTTACATACCACTTCTTTGAAGAACAAGTTAGCCAGGCGGCCAGCCAACGAGCCTTTTTTACTGCCCGGAAAACTACGGTTCAGATCTCGGCGGTCAGGTAAATAGCGTGACTGGTTAAGTACGCCATACACATTGACCATCGGCACAGCGATAAGCGTTCCGCGCAGTCGTTCAATTGAGTTTGAACGTATTAAGCGGCCTACAATTTCGATTCCGTTAAGCTCATCACCATGAATGGCAGCGGATACGAATAACGTAGGACCAGGCCGCTTACCGCGCTTCACGTAAACGGGGATACTCATATGAGTGGCAGTGTACAGCGGTGGCATTTCCAGTTCGATACGGGCAGTTTCGCCCGGTGCAACCGACTTACCACCAATCACTAAATCTGTCATAGGGCTTAACCCTTTCCTCTGGTTTTGGTGTTATTTTCCGCAGCGTTCTTTTCGATAAACTCAATCACCATGCCGGCAACATCTTTACCGGTTGCAGCTTCAATACCTTCCAAGCCGGGAGAAGAGTTTACTTCCATAACTACCGGGCCATCGTTAGCCCGCAGTATATCGACACCACAACAATTCAGGCCCATAGTACGGGCAGCATCCACGGCGCACTTACGCTCAGCGGGTGACAACCGGGTAAGACTGGCCGATCCACCGCGGTGCAAATTTGAGCGAAACTCGCCCGGCGCGGCTTGGCGTTTCATGGCTGCCACGACTTTACCGCCCACCACAAAACAGCGGATGTCAGAACCACCGGCTTCTTTGATGTACTCCTGAACCAGAATACTGGCATTTAGGCCCATGAACGCTTCAATAATCGATTCGGCGGCTTTTTGGGTATCGGCCAATACCACGCCAATACCCTGGGTTCCTTCCAGTAACTTTATTACCACAGGAGCCCCGCCAACATTTTTAATTAAGTCATCGATTTTGTCTGGATGATGAGCAAAGCCGGTGCGCGGCATACCAATACCTTTACGCGAAAGTAACTGTAACGAACGCAGCTTATCCCGTGAACGGCTAATGGCGACGGATTCATTAATGCTATAGGTACCCATCATTTCAAACTGGCGTACAACGGAGGTACCGTAAAAGCTCACAGATGCACCAATACGCGGGATAACCGCGTCGTATTTAGGTAAGCGTTTGCCGTTATAACGTACAGAGGGGCGGGCACTGGTGATGTCCATATAGCAGTGCATGGTGTCAACCACGTCAACCTCATGGCCTCGGGCAATACCGGCTTCTTTTAAGCGCCGGGTAGAGTAAAGCTTAGGGTTGCGGGATAAAATAGCGATGCGCATGTAATAGCGTCCTGTTGGTATTGTAAAGCGCCAGGACTTCTCTTATCACTGGCGCTGGTAATTATCTACGCTATCATAAACATTACCTTAACTGTATGCACCGAAATAAACTTGTGGTTACGAATAAAAAAATTTCGTTAGCCTCAGGTGCCTGCATCGGCCTTTGGTAAAGCTTACTCCTGCCACTGGGCGTCTTTGATGTAACGCGTCATGCTTTGCAATAATGCCCGCAAACGGGCAGGTTTAAGGGGTTTACTTAAATAATTCACGCCCTGCTCTTTCGCCCGGCGAAGTAAAGCATCGTCCTGATTGGCAGTAATTAAGGTTGCAGGTAATATAATATTTAAATGTTGGCGAATGGCATCTATCAATTCAAGGCCATTACGGGTTTCATCCAGTTGATAATCCATCAGCAATATCTGGGGTGAAAAAATATCGGCCTGAGTGATTGCGTCATCCCAGTTATCGGCCAATACCACATTAATTCCCCATTTCTCCAATAGCGTACGCATGGCATCGAGATTTTCTTGCTGGTCGTCTACACACAGTACCCGTAAACCTTTAAAAGTGGAGGCGCGAAGTGGCTTAGCCCGCGGGGCGAGTTGCCGTTCTGTGGCTTTAGGCAGGGTAAGCGTAAAACAACTTCCATGGCCAGGCCTGGAATTCACGTCTACCTCGCAATGCATACCGGCGCTAAGCCGGCGCACCACGCCCAGGCCCAGACCAACGCCATGCTCTAGTGAATCATTAGTGCGATAAAAGTCGCTAAAAATAAGTACTTGCTGTTCCTGGCTGATTCCTACCCCGGTATCATAGACTCGCAGCGTCACTTTATCTTGCGCCACGCGCACGGTTAACAATACTTTACCCCGCATGGTGTATTTCACCGCGTTAGATAAAAGATTCTGCGCGACCCGATACAAATAGGTATTATCGGCCATCGCCCAACAGTCGTGGATACTGACTTTAAGTAGCAGGCCCTTTTCTTGTGCCCGCATTCTTATTTCATCCACAATGGGGCCTAGCAGAGTGGGCAAATGTACCGCTTCAATAGTTGGCTTCATTTCACCCTGATCGAGTCTGGCAATATCTAACAAGGTACCAATCAGTGCTTCACTAGAGGATACGCTATGCTCTAGCTTATTGATGGTATCTTTTACCTGGGCGGGCAGTGGCGCTTCTTGTAACGCACTTACATAGAGCTTGGCCGCGTTCAAAGGTTGCAATACGTCGTGGCTGGCCAGCGCCAGAAAGCGGGTTTTACTGGCGTTAGCATCTTCCGCAACCTTGCGCGCCCGGATCAATTCTTTCTCGGCTTCTGAGCGTCGTTCTATTTCCAGGCGCAGCTCAGCATTAATGGAATGGACTTCTTCGGTGCGCTTTTTAATGCGCGCTTCCAAATCAACATTGGACTCTTCCAACGCCTGCTGAATTTCGATATGACCGGTAATATCATTGAAGCTGGTAACAAACCCACCCCCTGGTAACGGATTGCCCACCATTTCGATAACCCGCCCGTCACTGCGTTGGCGGGTAAAGCGGTGAGGGGTGCCGGTACGTAGATGCTCCATACGTTTTTCGATGTGGTCAGCAACATCGCCGGGGCCAAATTCGCCTTGTTCAGCGTTATAGCGCACCAGTTTTTCGATCGGAGCACCCACCGTTAAAAGCCCTTCAGGATAACGATACAACGTAGTGTATTTTTTGTTCCATGCCACCAGGTTCAAATGTTTATCAATAACGCTAATGCCTTGATCCATATTTTCTAAAGAGGTTAACAAGGCCGTCATATTGAACTGCATGGCCTGCGTCGTATCATCAAAGAAGTTGATGACTTCAGTAAAATCGAGCTTTTTACCTTGAATCACGCTGTCCATTAACGCCTTGGCACTGGCTGCACCAATTACACCGCCTAACGCGCGTTCACAAAATGACATAAAGGCTTCATCGGGAGAGCCGGAGCGGGAAATGCTAAGCTGGTTTAGCTGCTCGTATTCTTCCAGTAGTTGTTCACATCGACCTACGCCCATGAACGTTGCTAACAACGTGATTAGGTCGTCTGTAGTTATCGAGGTGTTTTGTCTGGAACGACCGGGCTGTGAAACATCGGTGGGCGAAACAAAGGCTTCCGCCTGAATGCGATCTATCAGGCGCGGCTGGGCAAACCGGCTAAATACAATATACGCCAAGGCATTGGTGACCAGTGACACCAATGCTCCCTGACTGTGTAGCTCATTTTGCGCTGCCGCAGAAGCATCTGGATTGACCAAGGGCAATAGTAGCCACAATATCCAGGAGATAAGCCCGGCCATTAACCCGGCATAGACGCCGTGTGCATGACCTCTTTTCCAGTATAAACCGCCAATAATGGCGGGCAGTAACTGAATAACCAACGAAAAGGCAATAATGCCGATAGAGTGCAAGGAGCGGCTGGACGTCATTTGCTGGTGGTAAAAGAAGGCCAGCAACAGGATGAGTCCAATCACTAACCGCCGAATTAACCGGATCCGGCGGCTATAGTCTTGTTTACTCGGTGAATGCAGCCCCAGAGCAAAAATCCGCGGCAAAATAACATCGTTAGTTAACATGGTACTTAAGGTCAGGGTGGCCACAATAATCATCGCCGTGGCGGCTGATAACCCGCCGATAAATACAATGACCTGTAGTAACAAGGACTGTGAATAAATTGCCATGGACAATACGTAGGTATCAGGCTCAACCGCGCTATTTTCAAATAGAATATTGCCCGCCACCGCGATAACCGGAATAACCGTTGCGAGTACCGTCAGGTACAGCGGAAATAACCATCGCGCCGTTTTTATATGACCCAGACTGAGGTTGTCTACGATTGCCACATGAAATTGGCGGGGTAAACAGATAACGGCGGCAGCGGCCATGATGGTTTGCGCAATGAAGCTGAAAGAACCAAATTGCTGGAGCGCAGACGGGCTGAAAAACGTTTCTGTGAGCGCCGGATAGCCATCATCATACCATGCACTATAGCCGACTATTGCGACCAGTATCAGGGCCAGCAATTTAATTGACGACTCAAATGAGATAGCTAGCATCAACCCACGCCGGTATTCGGTGACATCGGTTTGTTTCGTTCCAAAATAAATAGCAAATACCGCAATAAATATGGTTGCCACGATAATAATCATGTGCGAGTCAGGCTGGCGGGTGAGCAGCTGAAATGTCGAGCCCACGGCTTTAAGCTGCAAGGCAATATAAGGAATGGTTGCTAATAGAGCTATCAGGGTTACCAGCAGCGCCACGCCCTGACGTTTGCCATAACGCGATGCGATAAAATCAGCCACAGTAGTAATGTGCTGCTTTTTACTGACCAGGGTCATCTTGTAGATAAATCGATAGCCAAACAGATAAACCAGTATGGGGCCCAGCAAAATAGGTAAATAAGCCCAGGAGTAGCGGCTAGCCTGGCCCACTGAGCCAAAGAAGGTCCAAGCCGTGCAATAAATAGCTAACGCGAGCGAATAAATGGCAGGATGTGAAGTGAGCCAGCGGGCCGTAGGGGAGTTGCGGTCTCCCCAGCGTGCTATATAAAACAGACCGACCAGATAAAACAGGGCAAGTGCAATCCATCCAAAAGTCATTATCCTTCACGCCTTATTAACAAGTCAGTATGAAATATATCCAGCCGGTTAGTTTTGTCACCTAAGACCATGGTCGCATTTGTAGATTCCTTAAGCAGGTCTATTGTAGTTGCAAGCCTCCTTATGTAAGGGTCTTTCGCTGTTTTAAACCGCGCACGAAAATCATAAAACAGGTTTAAAATAACGAAAAGATACCGCGTTAGGAATATGTAAATAATAAACATCTGATTAACCTTAGGCGAGGAAATAACGATGGCTTTTAGGAATGACGAAGACAAGGTTGCGTATTGGAAGGAGAACCTGTCTCTTTTGACGAAGTTGCTGGTGGTATGGTTTGCAGTGTCGTTTGGCGCTGGCATTTTGTTTGCTGATGCGCTTAATGCAATACAGTTTTTTGGTTTTAAACTGGGTTTCTGGTTTGCGCAGCAGGGCGCTATTTATGTGTTTGTTGCACTGATTTTCATCTATATGGCGAAGATGAATGCTCTGGATAAAAAATACGGCGTAAACGAGGATTGATAGCATGGATATCCAAACACTGACTTTTATTATTGTGGGCGGTACGTTTGCCCTGTACATCGCTATTGCCATCTGGGCCCGCGCTGGAAGTACCAACGACTTTTATGTTGCCGGCGGCGGCGTGCCACCGGTATTAAATGGTATGGCCACAGCGGCAGACTGGATGTCCGCTGCTTCGTTTATTTCGATGGCCGGACTCATTTCTTTTATGGGTTACGATGGTGCAGTATACCTGATGGGCTGGACGGGTGGTTATGTGCTACTAGCCCTGTGCCTTGCGCCCTACTTACGTAAATTTGGTAAATTCACTGTACCGGATTTTATAGGCGATCGCTACTACTCACAGACGGCCAGAACGGTAGCCGTATTTTGTGCCATTTTTGTTTGCTTTACCTATGTTGCCGGCCAAATGCGCGGTGTAGGCGTGGTGTTTAGTCGATTCCTGGAAGTAGACATTGTTACCGGCGTCCTCATCGGTATGGCAATTGTGTTCTTTTATACCGTTTTAGGGGGGATGAAAGGCATTACCTATACCCAGGTCGCGCAATTCTGTGTCATGGTATTTGCTTACATTGTACCCGCTGTTTTTATCTCAATTATGGTCACCGGCCACATTCTTCCGCAAACCGGCTTCGGGGCTACATTGAGTGATGGGTCGGGGATGTTTCTCCTCGAAAAGCTGGACCAGCTATCAGTGGACTTAGGCTTTAACGAATACACATCGGGGACGAAAAGTACCATAGATGTATTCTTCATCACCTTTGCCCTGATGGTGGGTACGGCAGGTCTTCCCCACGTTATTGTGCGGTTTTTCACCGTCCCTAAAGTGAGCGACGCCCGTAAAAGTGCTGGTTGGGCGTTGGCGTTTATCGCAATTGTTTATACTACCGCACCTTCACTGGCAGCCTTTGCCCGCACCAACATGATTGAAACTATCAATGGTACCCAGATGCAGGGCACCGACTATGCGTCAGCCCCCTCGTGGATAACCAATTGGGAGAAAACGGGGTTAATTGAGTGGGAAGATAAAAACAACGACGGCAAGATGTTTTATTCCGGGGATGATCGCAATGAGATGAAAGTCGACCGCGATATTATGGTATTGGCCAATCCGGAGATAGCTAATTTGCCGGCGTGGGTTATCGCTCTGGTCGCTGCGGGCGGGGTTGCGGCAGCGTTATCTACCTCTGCCGGATTATTGTTGGTTATCTCTACCTCCGTATCCCATGATTTGCTTAAACGTAACTTCGCCCCGGATATCTCTGACAAGGCGGAGCTGATGTATGCAAGGTTAGCAGCCGGTGTCGCTATTGTGATTGCCGGGTACTTTGGCGTGAATCCGCCCGGGTTCGTGGCCCAGGTGGTGGCTTTTGCGTTTGGGCTGGCAGCTTCAAGCTTCTTCCCGGCCATTATTATGGGAATATTTAGTAAACGCATGAATGAT
The DNA here is from genome assembly GCF_003429285.1 of Salinimonas sediminis. NCBI lineage: Bacteria > Pseudomonadati > Pseudomonadota > Gammaproteobacteria > Alteromonadales > Alteromonadaceae > Salinimonas > Salinimonas sediminis. The sequence continues at coordinate 3,747,395 of NZ_CP031769.1, read as the reverse complement.
AAAGGCGCAGTGGCCGGTATGTTGGCCGGTATATTGTTTACCGCGTCGTATATTATTTACTTCAAGTTTTTGAATCCGACCGGCAACGTGCCTGAAAACTGGTGGTTTGGTATATCGCCTGAAGGTATTGGTACGTTGGGCATGATGGTGAATTTTGTGGTGGCCTATGGCGTGTTCAAAATGACCGACGAAGCCCCCCAGGAGATTCAGGAACTGGTGGAAAGCATACGTTACCCTAAAGGATCCGGCGAAGCCTCTTCACATTAGGGATTAACCCATCAAAGCCCACCTTCGGTGGGCTTTTTTATTACGCGGGAAAGCACATATGAGCGCTGTACCCCAACAGGTTCTGACATTTCTGGGTGAGTCAGCACCATTTGATACGCTATCTGACAGTGACCTTGGCGAGCTTGCGCGCCATGCCAGCCTTATTTATTTGACCCAGGATAATGTGGCCGAGCTTATTGATAAACGTGCTACCAGCCTTTACCTGATTGCTAATGGTCAATTCACTGTGCACGATTGTGATGGACCGGTAAAACACCTAAGCGAAGGCGACTACTTTAATCTCAGTAATATACTCAATAAGTATCAAACTGATACTGCGCAGCAATCTGCCACTGCTTGCTCCCCACCAACTCCATTAAGTGTATCGGTAGATCAGCCAGGCCTGATATACCAGTTTGCTGGCGACAGCATTGCATCATTGCTGCAACAGCCCGCTATTTTTATGTTTTTCTCCACCTTATATACTGACATGGCGGGTCATCAGGCTATAGAAATGTCGAATTCCATGTGGCTTTACCGCCCCTTACTCGACGTTATCAATAATCAGCCTGTCAGTGTGGACCACGCCCAGTCTATCCAGGCGGCGGCTATGACCATGGCTGACCATAACGTGTCATCTGTGCTTGTCACCAAAGATAATCTGCTTACAGGGATTGTGACCGACCGGGATCTGCGCAATAGGGTAGTGGCCCATGGGTGCGATATCAGTGCCCCGGTAACCCAAATAATGACCGCTCAGCCGGCCAGCATTAGTGATAATCGTACCTTGTTTGACGCGATGGCACTGATGAGTGAGAAAAATATCCATCATTTGCCGGTGGTGAACCAAACCACCCGACAGCCTGTCGGGATGTTGACGGCCACCGACCTTATTCGTCTGCAGCGCAGTAATGTACTGTTTGTTATCGGCGCCTTGGCGAAAGCAAGCAACCTGTATGAATTAACCGCTGTCGCCTGGCAAATCCCCCACTATTTTGCCAGTGCGGCCCGGCGTCCCGGCGACTTCGATATTGCGGGAAAAGTATTATCTCAGGCTACTGATATTATGACCCGGCGCTTACTTGCATTTTACGAGGCCGACCATGGCCCGGCGCCAATGCACTGGTGCTGGCTGGCCTATGGCTCCCAGGCTCGCGAAGATCAGACGATGGGGTCGGATCAAGATAACAGCTTGCTTTTAGCGCGCCAGCCAGATGCCGCCGCTTCACGTTATTTTGCGGGAATGTCCCATTATGTCTGCCAGGGATTGGCCAAGTGCGGTATACGGCTGTGTGAAGGTAATATAATGGCCAGCAATCCTGCGTTACGTCAATCGGTCGACCAGGCTTACAAGGAAGCACAGCAATGGGTTAATCAGCCCACGCCAGCGGCCTTATTAAAACTAAATATTTTTTTAGACGTACGCGCGGTGGCGGGGCATCGTGAGCTCTTAGCTCAACTACATGAACTGCGAATGCCATTGTTCAAACGGCCGCTATTTTTGGCCGCACTGGTGCGCAGTACCAACGACATTGCCGTACCGCTGTCTCTGTTTCAAAAGTTTGTGTATCACAAACAGGCTGCGTATCCCGACAGTATTGATATTAAGGTTAACGCGGTGGCTATCATTAATAACCTGGTGAGAGTATATGCGTTAGCCAGTCAAATTAGCACGCCGGGCACATTACCGCGCTTAGCTGGTTTGCCAAAAGGGAGTGGACTTAGTGTCAAAGATGCTGAAAACTTACGTGATATCTGGCTGTTTTTGGGACGTTTACGCTGGCGACATCAGTTAACCAATAGCGTCACGGATAACCGGGTGCGGGTAAGCCAGCTATCCTCTATTGAAAAGCATCAGCTAAAAGCCGCTTTTAAGGCAATAGAGCGTGCCCAACAAGCGGCGGTATTAAGATTTGCCGGCGGGATGGGATAACATCAATGAACCAATGGGGCCATCTTTTACGCCAATGGCTTGGGCTATCCTCAGTGATACCCCAAGCCATGTTAACGTCACCATTGAGGCAAATAGATATGCTCGCTGTGGATGTTGAACTTACCAGCCTGACCTTGGCGACCGCCGGGGTCACATCGGTAGGCTGGATAGCGGGGAAGGGGGCTACTATAGCGCTGGACTCGGCTTTTTACGCGCCGGTGAGTGATGCGCAGGACCTGGCGCAAAGCCCGGTAATACATGGCCTTACTGCGCCGCAATTGCATACGGGCAAACCGCTTAAGCAGGTATATAGGCAATTGGTCCCTCTGCTTCGAAGCCATGTTGTGATATGCCATAACAGTGCGCTGGATGTAGGTATTCTGGCAAAGGTGGGAAGCAAGCTTGGCCTGGCGCCTTTGACTATTACCGCCATCGACACAATGTTGCTAGAAAAATACTTTCTTGAAAAGCACACCAGCGTGATACCTGCAAATGCGTTAACCCTGGCGCACTGCCGGCAGCGTTATCACCTTAGCCCGGCGCCCCAACACCACGCTCTGGATGATGCCCTGGCAACTTATCAATTATGGTTGGCCCAGGCTCATCAGCTAAATTGTACTAAAAAAACACAATTGGGCGATTTGCTGCACACAGGGGCAGTGGTGAGCAGAAAAATTGAAAATAAATCGCGTTAGGTGATTGACAAAGCGGCTATCCTTGCGTAAATTGCGCTCCCACAACGACACAGACAAACGCTTTATTTTGTTTGTATCTTGTAAGCCCAGGTGGTGAAATTGGTAGACACGCTAGCTTCAGGTGCTAGTGCTCGAAAGGGCGTGGCGGTTCAAGTCCGCCCCTGGGCACCATTTCTAAGTTCTTCAAAATTATTCCATATACGCTTAGTGTATAGACTATACATATCGGCGTTCATGCCATATTAAAACACCCTAAAACAGTATTTTCCCCATTGTAGTGTGATTAAATCACAGCAAATGCAACCCATACCAATATTGATCCTAAAAAGTCATGGTGCAGGTTTTGCTGTCCATGAGTAGTTAAGTATTCTTTTCTTCAAATGTTCTTTGCAGCTATCGCGACTTTACCTGGCTAAAGCAGTGGAGTGCGTACGCTCCTTATCATTGTTGGCTGTGTATTGGGGTTGTATTGAATAAGATACCTGACCTTCCTACCGTATACGCTTGTTTAATGTTCAAAGGTACCAAAAGCCGGGTTGGCGGATATAGTTAAGCTGACAGCTTTGGGGAACTATGATGAACATCAACACCACACTTAACAATCAGGATTACATAAAAGCCTATACGTCACTGTTTCGCTTTTTATATAACCAGCCTCTTATCAGTACGTTATTGATGAGTTTAACCGTAATGGTCAGCTGCATCCCAGCTTCACTTTTTCCGTTAAAAATGGCGGCGTTGGTCGCTTTAATGGGCCTTGGTGTAACGGTGGTTACCACGCAATATCGGCATGGTTCGTTGCATAATGTATTGACAGAGTTTAAGTTTCATCAACCGCTGTTACTAAGCGTGGTGGCGGCGGTAAGTGTGCTTAGCTGGGGAGGCTATATAGTCGCGGGAATGCTTCACGCCGCTGCTGGTGCACCAATCACCCTGACCCAAGCAGCCCCATCAAGCTTGGATGGTACTGTCATCGCTGGGGTGGTTATTTTAGCGGCTATTGTCTGCGTGATGCAGATTCTGCCCGTGGTACTAAGCTATTTTTGTAATAGTCTGGGGCTAACCCAGCGGCAGGGGGAAACTATCTGGTATAAATTATTTTGCCAACCCAAAGCGTTTCTGGCTTTTTTACCCATAGCACTACTGGCGCCCCTGGCAATGGTCAGTGCAATAGACTTAAGCGCATTATTTGTCACACTGGCGGCGCTATATTCCACCTTTGTGTTTTTTATTGTGTTTGATATTACCCCGGCCCAGCCCCGTAAGGTGGTTACCCTACAAATGCAGACCCAATCTTAGCGCTGATTAAGCATTGTGTTTTGCTTCGTTCACAAACAGTTGGTAGTTGTAGGCAACCGTATTGTAAAGATCGGCAGCGCGGGCGGGTTCGCTGATTAAGCAAGCTTCCAGACGACCCAGGCTGGCATGTAAGCGCATAGCGCCTACTTCGCCAGCACTGCCTTTAAGCATATGCGTGGTCGCTTTGGCCTGGCTTATCCGGCCCTGATTGATATCGGCGCGTATTTCCATCAGGCGGGGTTCGGCCTGATCCAAAAACATCAGCAAAACCCGCTGTAACAACGCTTCTTTGTTCATTAAACGCTGCAAGGCACCACTTTGATCCCAAATGGGCAATAATTCAGACATAATATTTTCAACCAGAAAAACAAATAGGGGGTTAGTCGGCCTGCGCCAGTTGGTTTCGGCCGCTTGCTTTAGCCTGATACAGACATTTGTCAGCCTGCAGAAGCACATCTTCAATAGTAGCGCTTTGGGCCGGATGATAGATGCTAAGCCCAATACTGACGGTAACATGACCAAATTCAGAACGTTGATGGGCAATGTTTAACCCGCTGACTGTCTCCAGCATGCGGTGGCAAACGACTTCAGCGCCTTCAGTTTCGGTGCGCGGAAGCAGTACTAAAAATTCCTCTCCGCCAACCCGAATCAGATGATCCATAGGCCGCATTAGGTTTTGCCGCACGGCCGTAGCCAGTTTCCATAAGCAACTGTCTCCGGCCATATGACCATACTGATCATTATATTGTTTGAAGTAATCAATATCAAAAATAGCCACCGCCAAAGGTTGGTTTTCGCGCTGGGCTTCTTTCACGATGCTGGGCAGGCGTTCGTCCATATAATGGCGATTAAACGCCCCGGTAAGGCGGTCTGTATAAATCAGGGTTTCCAGCAAGTCGGTTTTTAGCTTATGAGATAGCTGAAATTTAACCCGATTACGGAATGTAGTAGCGTGGATTGGCTTAGTGACAAAGTCTACGCCTCCCGCCTGCCAGCATTTTTCCTGTTCCTCATCGCTATCAGAGGCCGTTACGAACATCACGGGAAGCTGGGCGGTTTCGGGACTTTTTCGTAACAACTGACATAATTCGTGGCCGGACATGCCTGGCATATTCACATCGGTAATGATTAAATCCGGCAGTTGTTTCTCGCAAGCTGCCAGAGCATCACTGGCGCTATTAACCGTTTCGCACTGCGCAAGGTCTTCCAGCAGGGTGGCCATTATAAGTAGGCTGGTTTCCTGATCGTCCACAATCAATACCCGGCAATCTTCTATTGAGCGTGCCGCATTTTGTTCAAAAATCACGAAGACTCCTATACAGCGCTTTTTTATGGCAAATGGAAACGTTACACCCTGCTATTTACTAATGACTCGGCACAGCTTAAAAGCGGTAAATGTACGCATGTTTCAATTAAATGTATACGTTTTTGAATTCCTTGCAACTTTGCGTTGTCGCTAGGCTGCCTCTGCTGTGCCCGGATAGCAGCCCCTGTTTTTGATTACGCCAGGCTAATCCTTTTTTATGACTACTGCTCAGCTTATCGTGATGTTGCTCAACCTACAATCAAACGCATGCCTATTAGTACAAATAAAGCAGCATTGATAACCCACCCAGCTAAAAAGAAATAGCTTCTGGGACTGGGATTTTTTGCTGTAGCAATTGAGTAGTACAAAATCATATGGCCCACCCGCGCCAGCGCATATGCCCATACCATGGCCCCTAAAATAGCCGGGTCAGCACCTATTACCATCCCCAGCACCGCCGGTATAACAAAAATCGCCAGGTTCTCTAGTGAGTTGTGAAAGGTACGGTGAGTACGAAAAACCAATGATTCATGGCCCAGATCGTCGCTTACCTTACCTGGCGCGGCGGAATCGTGTTTCGCGTGAACGCCCGCAGCGATGGTATTTTGTACAAAGACCAATAACAAAATGAACCACAGCCCCAGCAGGGTCCACCAGTACGTGTGTGACATAACAAAACCTTTATAAACGTAAACGGCTAAGCTTATGTACGCCAACTTCACCAAAGCGGGTTGCTTTTACGCAAGGTTGCCATTGGCAGAAAATCGCGATCTGGGCCGGCACACTCCACCCATGAGGCTGTCAGCACGATAACCGGGGATGTTGTATCATGGCCTGCTGAGCATTATCCTGCAACGTAGGGATAAAAAGTTGAGTATTTTATCAGGGCCTGTGGGGCCCGGCATTTTTATATAGGGGTGCTATGCCTGACGTTTCTTTACTGGCCGCCTTTTGCGTGGCCACGCTAACACTAACCTTGTCGCCGGGCCCGTCCAATCTGTACATTATGGCATGTACGCTGAATCGCGGGGCGCGCGCCGGCATTGCCGCAGCAAGTGGTATGGCTATTGGTAGTGTGATTTATGTACTGTTGACCTGTGCCGGGCTTGCCACTGTGATGGTGTATAGCGAATGGCTATTTACGCTGGTTAAGTTGACTGGCGCTGCTTATCTGATTTTCCTTGGTTTGAAGACCTTAAACCAGAGCCGCGCGCCAGCCCTGCGCTGTAATGAGGAACAAGTGCGCACAAATGTATTACGGCAAAGTTTGTTCGTAGAGCTGACCAACCCTAAAACAGCGCTGTTCTTTTTAGCCTTTTTGCCCCAGTTTGTTACCCCCCATGGCGCCAGTGTTAGTGTGCAATTACTTACACTAGGCATTATCTATACGCTACTTGCGTTTGCATCAGATATGCTGGTTGTAGGCTTATGCCGTCAACTCAGTGCGCAGCTTAACCGTTCGGCGCATTTTGCTGTTTGGCAAGATCGTATCGCAGGTATGGTGCTGCTTGGATTGGGGGCAGCGATTATTGTTATGGATGTGGCGGGGTAGCCTGCAAAGTGTGATACAACGCCAGTAACTGCTTTGAAACTTTGTGTCCGGGTGCCATTGCTACCATGGGTATACGCGCGCTATGCGACTCCTTCACTTTTACTGAGCTACCAATATAAGGTGCCAGCACCGGTAAATCTTTATCCTTGAGCATTTGTATAAGCGTTTTGGGCAATTTGGCCTGGGGGTTAAACTGATTGACTATCACGCCTTCAAAAACCAGCTCGGCATTATGGTCCTGTTTTAGCTCCAGTACATTGCTTAACAAGCGGTCGATGGCCATAGCGGAAAAATCATCACAATCAAATGGCACTAAAAAGCGGTCTGCTGCGATCAATGCCGCTTTTGAATAGAAGTTGAAATTGGGTGGCGTATCAATATAAATGCTGTGATATTGGGTGGAAAGCGTAGTAAGCGCATCTTTGAGTTTGAACATTTTGTAGCGGGATTCTAGCTCATGTTCAATTTGGGCGAGGGAAGGGTGGGCCGGAAGTACATCGAGATGCTCCACCACGGTTGGGTGAACAAAAGCATGGGCTGGTTTTGGCGAAGAAAACCAGCCGGCGACTTGTTTAAACATATCCGCCACCGTATTTCCATAAAGCTGGCCGTCAACCCCCACATACCGGGTGCTATTGCCCTGTGAATCAAGATCTACCAGCAGCGTCCGGTGTCCGCACAGTGCATTTTGCGCAGCCAGGTTTACACTCAGCGTAGATTTGCCTACGCCTCCTTTCTGATTGAAAATAACCCTTTTCATGTTTTTCCCTTTACCAGCATATAAGGCAGCGCAAGTGATTAAAATATCATCAGGTTTGATTTGGTTTGTAAAGGGAAACTTAGCTATTATTGATAGTCGGCGAAGGGTGCTTGCGGGAAAAGGGACAAAAAAAGCTGCATCGTGCAGCTTTTTTCCTTCGTGTATTTTCTTATGCAGGTTTAGGGCATCAGGACTTTGTCGATCGCATGAATGATACCGTTGTTGGTCATGATATTTTCTTCATCAACCATAGCATCCTGGACTAATAATTTGCCGCCTTTGGTGCGTAAATCAAGGTCAGTACCTTCAATCGATTCTGCCTGACGCATACTGGCCGCTTGCTCAGCATTAACAATGCCTTCTACCACGTGAAAAGACAGAATACGGACTAGCTTTTCTTTGTTTTCAGGTTTTAACAGGCTTTCCAATTTGTCAGCCGGAATTTGTTCGAATGCTTCATTAGTCGGGGCGAATACGGTGATCTCCCCTGTAGCACGTAAAATATCTGAAATACCCGCAGCTTCAATGGCGCTCACTAATGTAGAGAAACGCTTATCATGCTGCAATGTAGTCATAATATCCTCTTCGCTAGGATCCTTTTCATCATCGGCATGATGCGTGGCGAACGCTGAGACGCTAAACAGTAGTGTGCCGAGCATAAAGAAGAACGCCAAAGGGGCCGATACCTGTCGCTTAGCTGGGTTATTTCTGTGCATAGTTTTCTCCAGAGTAGATTATCAAAAGGCAATTAATTCGCTGCTACCTTATTGTTACGTACCACAGGCATTATGGATTGATGAACAATCTGCAATAGAAAAAGGCGAAATAGCGAACACGCTGTGTTAATATTATGTTAATTGTTGACGCTGGCTCACCTTTAGGAGGTGAATATGCGAACTGTAGCAATCGTGCTTTTCATTATTTTTGTTATTAGCACAGCAGGATGCGCGACACACAAGGACCCTGACCCCGTGGCCCCCGCCTTATTGCGGGATGACATTTTTCCAAGCTACACGCTGTTTCCGGTTGAAACAAACCGCGAAATTTTTGCTTTGGGGGAAGATGCCATTAAATTTGTAAATCAAACGCAGGCTATTAACCACACCCCTAAACAAAATATCAGTCAACTGGCGCGCCAGATATTTGATCATGCAGAATTAGGACTGTTGTATCGAAGTAATGCTAATTCCGTTGCCGCCGAAACCTTTGCTAACCGGGCCGCAAATTGCCTTTCTTTATCTATCCTCACCTATTCTATGGCACGGGCAGCCGGGTTTACACCGCAGTTCTATCAGGTAGACATCCCCGAGTACTGGACGCGTAGAGAAGGTTATAACCTGCTCAATGGGCATATAAACCTGCGTATTGCGCCCACACAAAACAGCCAGCAGATCACCTTGCGAGATGTATTTGTAGATGTGGATTTCGACCCTCAGGCTATTCGTAGCCATTTTAAACGGGTAGCGATAGACAAAGAGCGGGTAGTGGCCATGTTCTACAACAATAAAGGTGCAGATGCTTTGTTGGCTGACCGTTACACCCGCGCTTATGCTTACTTCAGGGCCGCGGCAAAAACTGACCCGACGCTGGGCCAGGCCTGGGTAAACCTGGGCGTGTTGTATCGCAAACAGGGGGAATACGCAGCAGCCCAACAAAGTTACCAAAAGGCCATAGCCATGGATGAAGAGAATCTTACCGCATGGGAAAACCTGGCAGTATTATATCGCCTTAGCGATAGACAGAACCGGGCAGATGACATCCAGGCAAGGCTGAGAGCCAAACGCCAAGCTAACCCGTTTTATCATTTTATTTTAGGTGAAGAAGCGTTGGATAATGGGCGTACTAAACAGGCGTTGAGTCACTATCGACAGGCTCTTAAACTGGATCGCCGCCATCACGAGGTGCTATTCGGTTTGGGTAAAGCGTATTACGCATTAGGTGATATAAGCCGGGCTGAAGCATATTTAACGCGGGCCGCGGCAATGGCTGACTCTGCGCAGGATAAACACCGTTACAACAGTAAGCTTTCGGCGCTACAAACCGCCAATTAGTAAGTAAGCCTGGCAAACTACGTAGCGCTATAACCTGGCCGGCCAATACCCTTAATTCGCGCATCTGGGCCAGCAGCAACATTACGCTGGTGCCAGACCGGCTCAAGGTATCGGCAGTTCACCACCTACAAAAATGGCCCGTGGGCAGTCTTACCTACGGGCCATTCGGGTTAGATTAACCGCGATAGCAGGAAGTGCTTAAATCACCCCTAACTCTTTGAGTCTTTCCTGTAAATAGGAGCCCGCCGTATGGCGGTCAGATAACACAACATCAGGACGCGGGTGCAAAAACAGCGGTAACGATATACGCGACTTTGTCATGTCAGCGTTATCAGGGTTAACCACGCGGTGAGTAGTAGAAGGAAAATACTGGCCTGAAGCCTCTTGCAACATATCGCCAATATTCACTATCAGGTTACCAAAGTCACATGGCACATCTAGCCAATTACCATCGGTGGCCTGTACCTGCAAACCAGGTTCGTTCGCCGCCGGCAAAATCGTAATAAGGTTAATATCTTCATGTGCAGCAGCGCGGATGGCGTCAGGCTCTTCTTCACCATTAAGCGGTGGGTAGTGCAATATACGCAGCAGGGTCTGATCGCTGTTTTCAATCATCTGTGATAAAGGTTCGCGATACTCCCTTGCCACGTCTTCAGGTGAGCAGCTTTCAATCCAACTAAGCAGTTCGCGGGCCAGGGCATTGGCCTCTTTGTAATATTGTTCGAGCTGGGCGCGCAGCGCGGGCGGGCATTGCCCCCAAGGGTAAAAATGAAAATATTCTTTGATATCTTTTTTAGTAAACCCTTTGGCTGTTTCAGATACGCTTTGTGGAAAGAAACCATCCTGGGTTCCTTTGTTATACACGTATTTGTGCTTTTCTTCGCTATCAAAGAAGGCCTGCCAGGTAGTGTAAATATCCGTTACCATCGACTGTTGAATAGGATGGTTTTTCAGTACGCCAAAACCTGTTTTGCGCAATGATTCAACAAATTCTTGCTTGGCCGTAGGAGACTGATAATCGACAGCAACTAATTGCATAATGATGTCCTGTATAACAAGACAGATGCTGCTTGAGTGCATCTGTGTTTTAAAAACGACAACGGCCATGTTATGAAACCTGGCCGTCCAATGGCAGTAATGTATAAAAACCAGACTAGTTAGTCCACTTTTTATGAGCGTATCCTATTAGTAAGGATAGCCTGTTGACCAGTTTAGCCAAGCGATAAATAAAACCCTGCCAACGCTGCACTCATCAAATTCGACAGCGTCGCGGCAATTACTGCTTTTAAGCCTAAAGTGGCGATCTCTTTACGCCGGGTAGGGGCCATGGCGCCAATACCACCCATTAAAATGGCGATAGAAGATAAGTTGGCAAAGCCGCACAAGGAAAAGGTAACAATAGCCTGTGATATGGGCGATAACTGCGATTGCTGGGCAACAAAATCCAGGTAGGCTACAAATTCGTTCACCACTACCTTTTGTCCAATAAAGCTTCCTACCAGCTGAGCTTCATCCCATGGCACGCCAATAACCCAGGCTAGCGGCTGTAATAAGAAGCCAAGAATGCTTTGAAAGGAAACCGCCTCATAGCCTAGCAGGCCGCCAGCCCAACCGATAATGCCGTTTAGCATAGCAATAAGGGCAACAAAGGCCAGCAGCATCGCACCAACATTTAATGCCAGTTGAAGGCCCGACGCTGCGCCGCTGGCAGCAGCATCAAATACATTGGCATAGTTGGTATCTTCGGACTGTATTTCCGTCAAATCTTCTTTTGGCTTTTCAGTTTCAGGCAACATAAGCTTTGCCATCAGTAAACCGCCGGGCGCCGCCATGAAGCTTGCTGCAAGTAAGTACTTCAGCTCCACGCCCATATTGGCATAACCGGCCATTACTGAACCGGCAATAGAGGCCAGACCGCCCACCATCACCGCAAACAGCTCGGATTTTGTCATGTGTGGAATAAAGGGGCGTACCACAAGCGGTGCTTCAGTTTGGCCTACGAATATATTGGCTGCCGCCGACATAGACTCGGGCCGACTGGTGTTAAGCAATTTCTGCAATGCGCCCCCGATTAATCGGATGACCCATTTCATTACGCCCAGATAGTACAGCACCGCGATAAGCGATGAGAAAAATACAATCACCGGCAATACGTTAAAGGCAAAAATAAACCCCAAACTTTTATTGCCCAGGGGGCCAAAAATAAAATCAATACCTTGCTGGCTGTAGCCAATAATACTGCGGACAAACTCTGTTGCTGCCTGAAGAAATTTAATCCCCGGTTCGAAATACAGGATAAAGGCGCCAATAATGGCCTGAACGGCAAACGCGCCACCCACCGTCCGCCAGCTAATGCTGCGTTTGGCCGATGACAATAAAAACGCAATGCCGAGCAAGAACGCAATGCCCAGTAAACTAACCATAGGGTGATTCCTTTTTTATTATTGTATAGCCTGCTGGATGTGCGATTTAATAACATCCAGGGCGATTTGATTTTTGCCACCCTGCGTAACCACAACATCAGCGGTAAAGCGACTAGGCTCTATAAACTGATGATACATAGGTTTTACGGTTGATTCATATTGTTTTGCTACTGACTCCAGGGTACGGCCGCGCTCTTTAACATCTCGCATCATGCGGCGCATCAAACAGATGTCCAGCGGCGTATCAATGAATATTTTCACATCGTAAAGTGGCAGCAGTTCCGGCCGCGCCAGTAGCATGATGCCTTCAAGAATAATGACCGGAGCAGGGTTGAGTCGTTCTGTGTCAGGCAGGCGTGTGTGGGTTTTAAAACAATAATGCGGGTAGTCAATGGGCTCCCCGTGACGCAATGCCTGCAAGTGCGCTTTTAGCAGTTCATGCTCAAACGCATTTGGGTGGTCATAATTGTTTTTTTCACGAGACTCCATTGGCAGGTGGTCCTGGGCGCGATAATAATGATCTTCACGCAGGATTTGCACCGGCTGCCCCTGAACGGCAAACGCGTTTAACAAATTTTTGGTAAAAAGTGACTTGCCAGAGCCTGAGGCTCCGGAGATAGCTATAATTAATGGAGATTGCATATCGATTTGGGGCTGATTTTCCTCGTGCAAAGATACGCAATTGAACCCAATGAATCAATATTAAGTTTATATTTATCTATAATCAGGCCGCCGTGCACAGGGCCATCAGGACAGAATGTTTGGTCAACCCAAGGCGTGTATTGAGCTCGTCATTAGCGCCCCGTTACCTGTTACAACGGCAGTTAGTTTCCAATAATTTCAACATCTTGCTCGGTTAAGTTGGTAAGGGCAAAAGAATGCTGTTTAGACCGGGAGCCTTCGCCTTGGGCACGGGGCGGATAATATTTTTCCTTGGCCTCACTGTACTGACTGAACACTTCCTCCAGCACTGAGCGAATTTCGCTCAATGTTTTATCCAGATTCGCATTAAAATCAGGGCGCTTGCGTTTACTATGGCCCAATTCTATCAGCCGGCTGAATACACTATTAGCGGCGTTAATCAGCTCCGGGGGGACGTCTTTATGGTGTAATAGCTGGCTATCGGGATGATCAATACAATAGCGGACTAATGCTACATAAAAACAAAACGGCTTATTTTGCACTAGTGGATGGGTATCATCCACGCCGTTACCAATAGTTTTATTATGCAAATCTATAACCAGCCGGGGCTGCGGCTCTGCTTCATCGGCGCCGCTAATAAGCTGATGCCTGGCCTTTTGCGTCTGACGCAATCTGACTAGCATCGGGGCGATAATCAGGGCGCCAAGAATACTCGCGAAGCTGAATTTTGCGACCTGCCACCAGGGGGCAATAGCCAGCGAAACCTCTAATACCTGTTCAGCGCTTTGCATCTTCACTGTAGTGCGGGCGGTTAAGGTCTCTGGTAAGGCAAGACTCCCGCCGACATTCTGTAACGCTGCTAATCGAATAGGGTAGCCCATCGTTTGCAGTTGTTGATTCAGTTTATCAATATAGCGGGCCACAGCAGAGTGATTAACCGGCGTATTTAACGTTTGATTGCCTATGTCCAGGTACGCGCAGTCCAGGCTTACCCGGCGTTCGACATGATCTCGCGCTTGATGATAGGTAAATTGATATGCCAATAATTGCCCTGCGGTAATCACTAACTGAAACAACAGGCACAAACCAATCGCCACGCCTGCCCCTTTGAGCCATGGCTTGAGCAGGGTTAATGTATGGTCAGTCATGGGGGGCACACTCATCAAGCAAATTAACCCGCTGGTAATACGTTTTAGCACTTTTTTCAGTCACGGTTTTCACCACGTTTTGTAAAGCACAGCGCAAATCAGTATTGCGGGTTTGCATCTTCAAATACCAGCGCATTCCGCTGACATTTTCTTCCAGGGCAGTAATGTAGTTTTTCGATAAGGTCTGTTCGTCAGACTGACCCCAATAAGATGAAATCAAATCAACTTCGCCGGCCATTAATGCCCTGCGTAACTCTTTATGAGAGCTGTAAAACTGCAAGCTCATATTCCCTTCATTCAGTCCCAGCGACTGTAATATAGTTTTCGGCACGATATGGCCCGAGCGGCTACTCGGGTAGTCCAGGATCCCGATACGTTTACCTAACAGGTACTCTTTGGATAACTCGGGTTTTTCGCGTAAGGCGATGAAGTAGGCGCTGTAATTGTCGTGCGCGGCGATTTCTTCATAGCCATAAATAACATTAGCCCCAAACGCCTTTACAACATTGCTCTTCACCAAAGCTAAATCACTCACGCCGTGGTTAATATAACGAAAGGTATCGTAATCATTTTGGCCGATAATAAGATGCACATCGCCAAACTGTTTGTTAACAATGCGATTAGCGCAAAGCGCAGACAATAGAGTGTTCGCCATCGCGGTTTCTGTCAGGTAGACATTAAGCACATCTCGATTAGTCGACAACGGGCTTGCACAGGTCAAGTATTGACCAATCTGAGGGGGGACAGCAGGCAGGACAGAATATTTTTGAAAAAATCCCAACAGAAAGCACAGCGCAATGGCTATCGTAACTATTAGTGTTTTTCCGTAAGTAAGCATAGACTCTGATTGAAAATTGAGAGAAGGTCATAGCCTTATTTGTAGCGCCGATTTCACCAGTTAACCTTATTTAATGCAACAGGTAATCTTACTTGAATAGGGTAACTATTTGTTTAATAATAATATTTCATTATTTATTCTGAATCACGTTAAACGCTGTTTATTCATGCGCATTGTGTAAAGAATAAACCGCGCTGAAAACAGTGCGGCGCTGACAGGGCAGTTGGGTAAATTTTCCTGTTTCAGCTTCTGGTGACAATTAAAAAAATAACCATTTCAGAAGTTTGTATGACAACAATAATAAAAAACTGTCATCTTAATGAAACATAATTTTCTAACAATCTGCCGCAACAACTTTCAGCAAGAAAGTATAAGAAGAAAAGTTTTAGCTTAAAGATACCTCCATATTACGAATAAAAAGGGAAACACACACATGATCTCTAAATCTAAGTTCAGCCGCGTCGCGGTTGCAGTTGCGCTGTCGGTAGGGATGTCATCGACCGCACTGGCTCAGGTAACCTCTTCTGACTTAAATGGTCAGATTTTCGGCCCTAAAGGTAATCCGGCGCCTGGCACGGTGATTAAGGTAACGCACGTACCCACAGGTGCAGTAAAAACAGTTACCGTAAACAGTGCGGGTTCTTTCAGCATGCGCGGCCTGCGCGTGGGCGGTCCCTACACCGTTGAAATCGACTCTGATGAGTATGCTGACCAAACGATCAACGATGTTTACCTGCAACTGGGTGAAGCCTCTTCTATACAACGTATGCTTGAACCACAGGGCGGCGTTGAAAATATCGTAGTAACAGCTTCTCAGGTTAGCAGCCTCTCGTTTGGCCAGGTGGGTCCATCGGCTAGCTTCGATTTGGAAACCCTGCAAGAAGCGCCTGCAATTAACCGTGATATTACTGATATCGTTCGTATGGACCCGCGCATCTATGTTGATGAAGGTGGCAGCAACGGTATTCAGTGTGTGGGCAAAAGCCCGCGTTTCAACAGCCTGACTGTAGATGGCGTTCGTATGAACGACCTGTTTGGTCTGAATTCCAACGGTTACCCAACAGAAAGAATGCCGTTTTCCTTTGATGCTATTGAAGGGGTTTCGGTAGAAATCGCGCCTTTCGATGTAATCTATGGTGGTTTCTCTGCGTGTAATATCAGTGCAGTAAGTAAAACTGGTACAAATGAAGTTCATGGTACTGCGTTCTACGACTTCGGTAGCGATAGCCTGAAAGGTGATTCACTGGAAGGTGAAGACATTACATTGGGTTCGTATACAGAACGTCGCTATGGCTTCTCAGTAGGCGCGCCAATTATCAAAGATAAACTGTTTATTTTTGCGGCCTATGAAAAACTTGAAGGCGCCAATACCTTTGACCGTGGTGCTATTGGTTCAGGTGCGATAAACGAAGTGGCCATCACTTCTGAAGAAATTGCTCAGATAGCAGCAATTTCACAAAATGTTTATGGCTTCGATGCCGGCTCAGTTCCTGCCAGCTTACCAAACGAAGACGAAAAGTTGTTGGTAAAACTAGACTGGAATATTAACGACTCTCACCGTTTCGCTTTTACCTATAACTATAACGATGGTAACAATTTTGCGGAATCAGATGGCGACTCTGATGAGTTTGAGTTCTCCAGCCATTTATATGAGCGCGGCGCAGAGCTAAACTCGTACACTGGTGCACTGTATTCAGACTGGACAGACAACTTCTCTACTGAAATCCGTATTTCTCGCACAGAGTTGGATAACCGTCAAAATTCACTTTATAGCGACGGCACTATCGGCGGCAATGACTTTGGTGAAATCAAGATCACCCTTGATAACGAGTTAATTGGTGACGATAGCGACGACTTAACCGTTTACCTGGGTTCAGATGATAGCCGTCAAGCTAACGACCTGGATTGGGAAAGCACCAGCATCTTGCTACGTGGTCACTACTACTTCGATAACGGCCATACTGTGACTTTCGGTTATGAAAGCGATGACCTGGATATTTTCAACCAGTTCGTACAGCATTCAGAAACCAGTTTGTCATTTAGCAGCATTGCCGACTTCGAAACCGGTACGAACGCATACGCAGAGTATGGTTATGCTTACTCCGGCGATCTAAACGACCGCGCTGCAAGCTGGGGTTATACCGCGCACTCAACGTATGCACAGGATGAGTTCTACCTGACTGACGATTTGAAAATTGTGGCTGGCCTTCGCTACGACTGGTACACCACCTCAGACCGTCCGGTAGAAAATACTGAATTCACTGCTCAAAATGGTTATAGCAATACAGCAAACCTGGATGGCATCAGCTTATTACAGCCGCGCGTTGGTTTTAACTACACAGTAAGTGATAGTACCGAAGTTCGTGGTGGCCTGGGGCTGTTCTCAGGCGGTAACCCGAACGTTTGGATGACAAATAATTATCAAAATACAAACGTTACCGGTGGTGAAGTAAAAGGTCTGCTACCTAGCTTATTTGATGGCAGCATTACCTGGGTTAATACCGAAGAGGGTGTTACTGCAGGGCCGGGTTATTCTGTACCCGCTTCATTCGATGAGCTAATGGATGCAGGTGAGGGCGGTAACTACGAAAGTAATAACCTGGACCCTGACTTTGAGATGCCAAGCGAGTGGAAAATTTCAGCCGGACTGACCCACATTACCAACGAAGATTACGTTTTCAATCTTGACCTGTTGGTTAGTGTGACGCAAGACCAGGCGATGATTAAATACCTTGGTATAGAAGAAGTTGGCGTGACTGATGAAGGCTATATTGAATATGATAGAAATGGTTATGGCTCTCTTGAATTAACGAACTCTAGTGAAGACTCAACGTCGTATTCATTAACCGGTACGATGAACAAAAGCTGGGACAACGGTATTACGTTAACGGGTGGTTACTCTTACAGCCACGCTGAAGATTTACAGCCTATGACCAGTTCAGTAGCGTTCTCTAACTACCAGTACCGTGCCTTTACCAATCCGAATGAAGAAGTTTCTTCATTATCAGACTGGAACATCGAGCACCGTTTAACCGCCGATATCCGCTACGATGTTGAGTGGATTGCCGGTTATGCCACCTCGTTCTCAGCTTTTGCAGTAGCACAGTCTGGCCGTCCGTACAGCTTTACCTACTCCACAGGCGATAGCCGTGCAAGATTTGGTACGCCGTTCTTAGACAGCAACAACGTGTTGCCAATAGGCGCTGAGCGTAACGAAGAAGAAAGCAGCTGGTGGACAAAAGTAGATTTAGCCGTAAGACAGGAAATCCCTGCCTTCATGGAAGAACACACCGCGCAGGTTACACTAGTGGTTGATAACTTTACCAACCTGGTAAATGACGACTGGGGTATTCTGGAAGAAGTTTCTTTCAACACATCTACCTTGGGAACAGCTAACCCTGAAAGTCGCCAAGGTGATGCGTCATTATGGGAAATTCGGGTAGGTGTTAACTACAGATTCTAAACACAACTGATTCTAAAAATAACATGCAGTGATGCATAACAATCACGTAAAGTGAAGGTACTTGCCGGTGGTGTAACAGCTACCGGCTTTTTTATGTCTAAATATACGCCGCTGGTTACCGCAACGGTGTTTTACCCAACACATAGAGTACAGGTTAGGTCCGACACTAATACTTGCGCCTTGTCGCTTACCGGCTGCTTATCTATATCTGTTGTTAATTCAGCTTATTACCCTGCCTTACAGACTTGAATATAAACTTATTCGCCGCACTGCCTGTACATAAGACTTTGATACAATCAGGAGAGGCAATATGAGTAAACGTCTGCTAATGGTAATGACATCGCACGACATCATGGGTGATTCAGGCAAGAAAACCGGCATTTGGCTGGAAGAGTTCGCATCCCCCTATTATGCCTTTGTTGACGAAGGCTACACAATTACGCTGGCTTCTACACTGGGCGGGCAGGTTCCGATAGACCCAATGAGTTTAGAAAAAGATGCGCTTACTGATGATACTGAGCGTTTTAGCAACGATGATCTGGCATCGTCGGCATTAGCGTCTACCATCGCTTTGGAAGATGTTAAAGCTGATGAATTCGATGCTGTATTCTATCCAGGCGGTCATGGTCCATTGTGGGACTTGTCCGATAATGTGCATTCGCAAACCCTGATTGAAGATATGCTAAATACCGGCAAGCCGGTGGCTGCGGTATGTCATGCGCCAATCGTATTAAAAAATGTCAAAGATAGTTCGGGCGAGCCCTACATCAAAGGTCGCGCGGTGACAGGTTTTACTAATACTGAAGAAGATGCAGTGGGGCTTACCGATGTAGTGCCTTATCTGGTGGAAGACGAATTAGTTAAAGCGGGTGGCGAGTATTCGAAAAAAGGTGATTTTGAATCTTATGTGGTAGAAGCCGGAAGACTAATTACCGGCCAGAATCCGCCTTCTTCACGGCCTGCAGCAGAAGCCTTAATTAAGCAATTAGCTAAATAGCGCTTAATAAGCGTATCTTCTGGATGCCAAACGTAATATAAGCCCGGTATAGCCGGGCTTTTTTACTATTCGCGTCCGGTACTATACATTTTCGAACAGATCTTCCACGCGCTGTCGTAAATCTTCAATTTGGGTTACATCTGCTGGCGCTATGAAAATCGTATCGTCACCAGCAATGGTGCCTAATACGCCATCTTTTGAACTGAGCGAATCGAGCAAGCGGGCAATTAGCTGCGCGGCGCCCGGGCTGGTACGGATAATGACCATCACATTGTTATGAACAATGTCGAGTACCAGCTGCTTTAACGGGCTTTTAGCCGTAGGCATACCCAGTTCCGGGGGTAAACAATACACCATATCGCCGCGGGCATTACGGGTTCTTACTGCTCCGAATTTACTTAGCATACGGGATATTTTTGATTGACTGATATTGTCAAAGCCCTGGGTTTTCAGGGCCTCTACGATGTCGCCCTGAGAGCCGTAGCTTTCGGCTTTTAAAATTTCTTTAAACGCTTTGATTAATTGTTCTTGTTTTAGATTTGCCATAGCGCCTGCCATTATTGGTATTAAACTCACAAAGGGTTATTATTGTGCCGTAGAGGCCACAGCGATGCAATTTAATTGCATAATCATGCAGCCAAATGCATAAATGATGAGATAGTCAGCGGTTGTGCAGTAAGACTAACCGGTGATTGTTTTTTCCAAAGCGTTACTATAGGGTGACGTACCGTTATACAAACGTGAAATTTCCATAGGAGAAATGAAATGAAAGTAGCCGTGTTAGGTGCTGCCGGTGGTATTGGTCAGGCGCTGTCGTTGTTGTTAAAAACACAACTGCCAGCGGGTTCAGAATTAGCGCTTTACGATGTGGCACCGGTAGTTCCGGGTGTTGCTGTCGATTTAAGTCATATCCCCACTGCGGTAAAAGTAACCGGTCACGGTAAAGACGATTTGGGCGTAGCGCTGACAGGTGCTGACATTGTATTGATTCCGGCTGGCGTTCCACGTAAGCCAGGTATGGATCGTTCTGACTTGTTCAATATCAATGCCGGTATCGTGAAAACACTGGTTGAAGGTGTTGCAGAACATTGCCCAAGCGCATGTCTTGGTATTATTACCAACCCGGTGAATACTACGGTAGCCATTGCTGCAGAAACTTTAAAAGCAAAAGGCGTATACGATAAAAACAAATTGTTTGGGGTAACTACGCTGGATGTTATCCGCGCAGAAACATTTGTTGCCGAGCTAAAAGATATGGATCCTGCTGATGTGCACGTACCGGTTATCGGCGGCCACTCAGGCACTACTATCTTGCCATTACTGTCCCAGGTTGAAGGCGTAAGCTTTTCTGATGATGAAGTAGCCAGCCTGACTACGCGTATTCAGAACGCAGGTACCGAGGTTGTGGAAGCCAAAGCTGGCGGTGGTTCAGCAACCCTATCGATGGGCCAGGCTGCTGCTCGCTTCTGCTTGTCTTTAGCTGCCGCTATGCAAGGCGAAAATGTGGTGGAATACACCTATGTTCAAATTGACGATGGCGAAGACGCAGACTTCTTTGCTCATCCAGTTCGCCTGGGCGCAAATGGCGTAGAAGAAATTCTGCCTTATGGCGACTTGAGCGATTTTGAGCAAAAAGCGAAAGAAGACATGCTGGAAGGTTTGCGTGGCGACATCAAAATGGGCGTTGATTTCGTTAACGGCTAATTATCGAAGCACGTACAGTTAAATAGAACTGGGCTTCTTTTCGGCCCAGTTCTATTGTTTATTGCAGGTATTAAATGGCGTATTTTAGTGAAGTGTTACGTTGCACAAGCCGGCAATGGGAATGAATCCTCTATCAAAGAAGTACGTTTGAGTGACCTATTTAATTTTATATTTTTATATAAAATTCAGCCTATCGGCATAGTGTTCTGATGTCGTATCATCCAGTTTAATAACCGTTTTTTCCTGACACTCACTCAATAGCAATGATGCCCGGCATTTCTGGGGCCCCGCACTATAAAAAACTTCTATTGGCTGGTCTTATCGCAATTTAATTTTCTCTGTAGCGATGGATCGCGTAAATCGGCCGCAGGCAGCTCCACTTTCCTCTGTAACTTTTTTTCTGTTTTTGGCATGATAGGTTGCCAGGCCTTTGGCTCCCCAGGATATATTCGCACCGACGTCATTCCAGTGGTTTCATAAGCTATAACGACAATTTGCGACGCCATGTGACCCACCCCGCGATACAAACCTTTATGCAAAGTGCTATAGCTCATCAGCGAATAGGTCGCTAGCGGGATTTTCCATAGAATAGAAAACCTACACATGCTGCTGATATGCATCTATCTATCAAAGATTTAACGGTATTGGATAAAGGTACAGGGAGGTTGAGCTTGTGTTCGCCCCCATGTGTTATGCATTAGTAGAGGATAAAAGAAAAATCTGAACTTAGGGGGAGAGCTAATCTTACCGGCTTTTCCACGCGAAGTCTGGTGCAGGCTTTAACCAAGGCCAACCTGCAGAAGAATAGGCCGGCCTTGGGGAATATGTTAATCCATAACCTTTTTAATGATTTCCTTGGACAAGGGCTTAACAAAATGATCATCAAAGCCAGCCTGCTTTGAGCTTTCGATGTATTTATCCGTTCCCCAGCCGCTTTGCGAATAAAACTTAACCATATTGGCCCCAGGCAATGCTTTTAATATCTTGCATAGCTCATAACCATCAATGTCTGGCATGCCGATATCCAAAAAGACGCAATGAGGTTTAAAGTTTTTGAACTCATCGATAGCATCACGCGGAACGCTAATACCGCGGGTTTCAAAACCCATTGTGGTGGCTAAAAGACAATACATATCTACAAGATCTTCGTTATCGTCCACAAACATTATCCGTTTTCCAGATAAGTTGGTATCGGATTCTTCGGTGCTCTCTTGATCACCAAAAGCCAGTTCATAGATTGGTAGTTTAACCGTAAAGGTACTACCTTTTCCCTCGCCTGAGCTGGTTACATCAACACTACCATGGTGTAATGCAACCAATTTGCTTACTAACGTCAAGCCAATGCCCAGACCGCCTTTGGTATGAGTAGAATGTGCTTCAATCTGCGTGAACATATTAAAGACATCTTTCAGACGGTCTTGAGGAATGCCCATACCATTATCACTAATGTGCACTACCACCATTGAGCCTTCTTGTTTAATATTTATATTAATCTGGCCCTGCTCGTTGGTGTATTTAGCAGCATTGTGAATAATATTGGAAAATACCTGGCTTAAGCGGGCTTTGTCGCCGAACACGGTTGCCCCTTCACTCAGGTACTGGACATCCAGCGTATGGTGTTTGGCTTTCACATGCTGATCGACAATTTCCAGCGACTCGGAAATCACATCGTGGATATTCAGCTTCTCAAATTCGAGTTTTACTTTACCCCGGGTGATACGCGACACATCCATCAAATCATTAATCAGTTTTGACATATACTCAGCTTGCCGATTAATGATAGAGGTGACTCGCTTGCGGGTGCCCTCGTCATCTACGGTTTCCAGGATACTGGCGCCGGACATAATAGGTCCAAGAGGGTTACGCAGCTCATGGGCCAGGGTGGCCAGAAATTCATTGCGGTATTGGTCCTGTTTTTCCAGTTCTTTAATACTGATATGCATACGCTCCTGAACTTCCAGGGCGTAGACAAGGAACATACGGTTAAGCCGGTGGGCAGTGTTAATATCGGCCTTCTCGAATTTTTTCGAGTGGCCAGTGATAGTGCGTTCATGGACAGTAAACGAGGTCCGCGGCTCCAGCCGCTTCGCTTTGGGCGAATCTTCGTTAACTTCCTCTTGCGCGCCAACCCACTTTTGCTTCATAGGCCGTTCTTTACGAAACCAGGCGGTAAAGTATTTCTTCTTCTCAAACAACGGAATAATCATGATGCCTGCAATGCCGTATTGTTTGGTTTCGGGCCATTCTTCATACAGGTTATCGCTGACGTAAGGAAAGCCTTCGTTATGGCGGGCGCGGCTAAAAATTGTTTTGGTCAGCTCCACGGGAAGATGCTGGCCCAGGGTGATAGTTTCATATTCTGAATAGTACAGAAAACCATGGGTATCCAGAGCTTCCAGAAAATCGCCCTCGGCATTTTTAATAACTTTACCAATCGGGTTTGAAGGACCGATTCTATTGAGCATGGCATCTACTGCCTGCTCGGTTTTTTCAAATCGTAAACGCGCCAGCTCTTCTTCTTTTGCTTTTAAGTGCCAGCTGAATAACTGACTGAGATTCTCGCACTGCAATCGAACATTTTGAGGGATGTAGCTGGGTTCCCGGTTATGGCAGGTGATAAGTCCATACAGCTCGCCATCAGTGACCAACGAGATAGAAAACGTCGCGCGCTGCCCCTGATTCCTGACGTATTGCAAGTGGATAGGCGAAAATGTACGTAATAAGGAGCGGGTCAAATCCAGTGGCTGCCGGTGGCTTTCCTCGGTAGTAGGAATAAGCTTAGAAGGCGGCAGTTCCGTATCGGGGGTCAATCTTACCCAATTGACTTTATACAGCTCCCGGGCCTGGGGGGGATGTCTTTGGCTGGAAAATGCAGTTCGTTGTAGGACTCCAGGTCATCGCTTTTCGCCTCGGCGATGACCTTGCCAGAAAAGTCTTCCTGAAACTTGTACAGTACCACCCGGTCCATATTCGTCAGATACTTAATGGTAGACACCATTTCCTTAGCCATTTCTTCCAACGTGGTCATTTCTTTGAACCGCGGGGCCACCGTCATCGCGTACAATTTAATGAATTGCTCGGCGCTGTAGGTATCACGAAATTCCGTGGCCGGCTCCAGTTCGACCACGTAGCGTTCGCCGGAGTCGTAGACCACGGCCAGATAATCGCTTTCGGTGTCAGGCTTTAAAACATCAGCTTTCAGATGCAGCTTGATAGGAAGCCGAATCTTATTTTTGGTGACTCGCTCGAAGGTTTCGTTAAGAAAGTTGCGTTCATCCGCTTCGGGAGACAGAAGATCCAGAAAATGTTTGCCAATCAACTGCTCATTAAAGATTTCCTGCGTGTTTTCACTCACGACGGTAATTTTTAAATCTTCATAATCAAATGCAATTAAAAAGCCATAGCCTTGGATACTTTCAGGGATATGAATGGGCTCATCCTCACATTTGTCGAAAGGCATATTTTGCGGATCGTATTGCATAGGCTTCCTGAAAAAAATTTACGGCAGGGCAAGCCAGGCAAAGTAGCATGAGCCGCCCAATAATA
Source organism: Salinimonas sediminis (assembly GCF_003429285.1). Lineage (NCBI taxonomy): Bacteria > Pseudomonadati > Pseudomonadota > Gammaproteobacteria > Alteromonadales > Alteromonadaceae > Salinimonas > Salinimonas sediminis. The sequence goes on along the minus strand of NZ_CP031769.1, from coordinate 3,722,771 downwards.
GTATTAAACGAAATTTAACCCGAATTGTTCATTTAATCTGAACAATTGCTACGGAGGGGCTAGCCTCAACTGAATGCGAGATGTTTGGTGAGTGATTTATAAAAAAACCGGTCCAAAGACCGGTTTTAATGATGGCAATTGGCAGTAACCACGCCCTAAAACGGTATCACATAGGTTTAACCGGTATTTCTCATCCCGATCGCAATACCTGCAATGGTGACCATCATGGCGCGTTCAAGCTCAGTATTGTGTACCTCATCGCCCGCTTTTCGCACCCGATCCAGTAATTCAATCTGCAAATAATGGAGCGGCTGCAGGTACGAAGCCCGAATATTCATGGACTCTTTGCCCTGCGGGTCTTTATGCATAATATCCGGTTGGCCGGTTAGTTTAAGCAGTGATTGAATACTTTCATCAAGCTCTTCGCGTAATGCTTTACCAAAATGCTTCAACTCGGCAGGTACCAGACGCTCATCATACGCTTCGCTGATGCGCGGATCGGCTTTGTGGAAAACCATATCCAACATTGATAAGCGTGAACGGTAAAATGGCCAGTCGGCGAACATCTCTGCTACCACTTTTTCATCTGACTGTGCTTTAACCTCATCAATAGCCCGCATTACGCCTAACCAGGAGGGCAACACCAAACGCGTTTGAGCCCAGGCGAAAATCCAGGGGATAGCGCGCAAGCTTTCGATGCCCCCTTGCGGTTTACGTTTTGACGGACGGCTGCCCAATGGCAGTTTACCTAATTCCTGTTCTGGTGTGGCCACTCTGAAATAGGGAACAAAGTCTTCATCGTGACGTACTGTCTGACGATAATTGTCACGGCCTTTTGCAGCCATATTGCCAATCAACTCGCGCCATTCAGGCTTTGGCTCCGGTGGTGGGAACAAAACAGCTTCAATTATAGCACTGGCATAAATTCCCAGGCTGCGTTTGGCCAGTTTCGGCATGCCAAACTTATAGCGAATAGTTTCACCCTGTTCAGTTACCCGGAAGCCTCCTTCCAGTGACCCTGGCGGCTGTGAATAAATGGCTGCATGGGCTGGCAAGCCACCGCGGCCAATTGTGCCACCACGGCCATGGAACAAGGTCAGGGTAATTCCGAATTCTTCAGCTAATTTGACCAGGGCTTCCTGTGATTCATACTGCGCCCAGCCTGCCGCCAATGCGCCGGCATCTTTCGCTGAATCAGAATAGCCAATCATGACAAACTGACGGCCCTTCACATAACCACGGTACCAGTCCACCGACAACAGATTGCGCATAACATCTGGTGAATTGTTAAGATCATCCAGGGTTTCAAACAAAGGGGCTACCGGCATCGGCCAGTCTACACCGGCTTCTTGTAACAGCAGTTGAACCGCCATTACATCGGATGGCTGGCTGGCCATCGAGATAATATAAATGCCGAAACCTTCGCGATTATGCTTGGCAATAACTCTACACGTATCCAGAACCTCTTTAACATCGTCAGAGGCGCCCCATTGGGCAGGAAACAACGGCCGTTTTGACGACAGTTCCCGTAGCAGGAACGCCTGCTTGTCGGCTTCGTTCCACTGCGCATAATCACCTAGACCAAGATAACGGGTAATTTCGCCCAATACATCAGCATGGCGTTCAGAGTCCTGACGAATATCCAGGCGCAATAAATGCACCCCAAAACAACGTACCCGGCGAATAGTATCCAGTAACAAACCATCAGCAGTGACTTTCATGCCACATTCGCACAGTGATTCGTAACACATCAGCAGCGGTTCTAGCAGTTCGTCGTTTTCAGCAATCCAGCGGCTTTGGTCTACATTTTTACCTACCAGATAATCTGCAATACCATCGCGGGTAATATGTAAGCGGCGCACCAGCGGGCGTAGCAGCGCACGGTAAGGTTCATTCGCTTCGCCCACACGTTCGCGCAGTGCTTCACTGCAATCGAACATCGACAGCTCAACCTGTAACCGGTCGAAGTCTGCAGCAAACAGCTTCGCCGCGCGTTTTCTGGCTAAATACAATACCTGCTCGGTAAGCTTCGCTGTGACAAACGGGTTGCCATCACGGTCGCCACCCATCCATGAACTGAACTGTACCGGTTCGGCATCCAACGGCAAACTGATGTTGTAGTCTTTTTGCAACCGTTCATCCAGCTCGCGAAGAAATTCAGGAACAGCTTCCCATAGCGAATTTTCAATGACCGAAAAACCCCAGCGAGCTTCATCCACTGGTGTAGGACGTTCGGAACGAATTTCTTCGGTATGCCAGGCCTGGCTAATCAAATCAGCAATCCGCGTTTCGATACGGCTGCGTTCAGCATCACTCAGTGTTTCCTGATGTACCGATTGCAGACAATCTGCCAGTTCTTTATGTTTGTGTATCAGGGTGCGGCGGGTAACTTCAGTAGGGTGGGCGGTCAGCACTAAATCAATATTGAGTTTGCTAACGGCCTTAGCCACATTATCAGCGGTGAGTTCCGCTTTATCTAAATGATTAAACAGGGTGTCGATAGAGGCATCGACATTCATTGCACTGTTATATTCCTGTTCAGCGATATTGCCCAAATTCAGAAATTGGGCGAAGGCACGACCGACAGTTAACAGGTCAGAATCAGATAACGATGTGAAAGTTTGTTTCAGATTTTCGCTACAATCGGTATCACCCTGATAAGACGCTCGGCCATCTTTACGAATTTGTTCAATCCGCTCCAGCCATTCGTCGCCCAGTTGCGCTTTGATCGTTTCCCCAAGGACTTTTCCCAGGTATCTAACAGTATCTTTTAGTTCTGCATCATAGTGTGATTGCATTGGCATCCTCCTGCTTGCATGCCGATCACCATACTGTCTGGTGATTCTGTTGTCTAACGTCTTTAAGTTATAAATTACACCTTTTCCAGCGTATTAAAAACCTTAATGTGCTGTGTAGAGCATGTAAATAAAGGGTATGTTACACTGCCAGGTGCGATATAAATTCGATTTGAAGGTATACGCCGAAAGGTCGAATTTTGAACAAAAAATGTAATTAACTTTCAGGAGATACTGTGTCCGATAAATATACTACAGTCGAAACTCAGGCCAGCTATGGGGTTGGTTTTCAAATGGGTGAGCAGCTTAAATCCAATCCGTTTGACGGCTTAGACATCAATGCTGTGTTAGAGGGACTGAGCGATGCGTTCACCGGTGATACCGCCAAAGTAGACACCAATACGCTACGTAATGCGTTTGGTGAAATTCATCAACGGATGCAGGCCGTAAAAGCGGAAGAAAGCAAAGCCCAAATTGAGGAAGGCGAAGCCTTTCTTAAACAAAACGCCGAGCGCAGCGAAGTGAAAATTACCGATTCAGGCTTACAATATGAAGTGCTGGAAACCGGTGACGGTGAAAAGCCCGCTGCAGATAGCACTGTGCGCGTGCATTACCACGGCACCTTTATCGACGGTAAAGTATTTGATAGTTCGTATGACCGCGGACAACCTGCAGAATTTCCGGTTAATGGCGTCATAAAAGGCTGGACCGAAGCATTGCAGATGATGCCTGCCGGTTCAAAGTGGAAGGTGTATGTACCTAGCGAACTTGCTTATGGCGAGCAAGGTGCAGGCGGCGCCATCCCACCATTTACTACCCTGGTTTTCGATGTTGAGTTGCTCGACATTTTAGCGTAAACCGCACCCGCGGCCTGGCATTATCACCAGGCCGTTTTTGTATGGATGCCTGCGGGTAGGGCAAAAAAATCAATGGCCGGCAAGTGTTCAGAGTTGTTATCAGCAAAAGCATGATTACAATACGGGCACAAATAGCAAAGGATAGACAAAGATGATTATCAAGCCAAAAGTCAGAGGGTTTATATGCACCAACGCGCACCCTGTGGGTTGTGAGGCCTCGGTAGCAGAACAAATCGACTACGTGCGTCAACAAGGCGAGCTCGGTGATGGCCCCAAAAATGTACTTATTATTGGCAGCTCCACCGGTTATGGTCTGGCATCTCGGATAACCGCAGCCTTTGGTTACGGTGCCAATACGCTAGGTGTTTGCTTCGAAAAAGCACCTACTGAGCGCAAAACCGGTACCGCAGGTTGGTATAATACAGCGGCGTTTCATCGCTTCGCTAATGAGCAGGGTTTATACGCAGATACAATTAACGGTGATGCGTTTTCAAATGAACTTAAAGCCGAGACTATCGAGCGCATCAAAGCCCACATGGGGAAAGTCGATCTGGTGATTTATAGTCTGGCTTCGCCGCGCCGTACAGAACCGGGCAGTGGTATTACCTACAAGTCGACGTTAAAGCCGGTAGGGCAAGCTTATACCACCAAGACATATGATACCGATAAAGACAAAGTCCACGATATAACGCTGGAACCAGCCAGCGATGAAGAGATTCGCGATACCATTAAAGTTATGGGTGGGGAAGACTGGGAACTATGGTTAGATGCACTGGCAGACGCTGGGGTACTTGCCCAAGGTTGTAAAACCACCGCTTATACTTACATTGGTAAAGCACTAACCTGGCCTATCTACGGCCAGGCTACCATTGGTAAAGCTAAAGAAGATCTGGACCGCGCCGCAGCGGCTATTATTGGTAAGCATGCTGACTTACTGGTAGAAGCCCATGTATCTTCTCTTAAAGCATTAGTTACCCAAGCCAGTTCAGCCATTCCCGTGATGCCTTTGTATATTTCACTGATTTATAAAGTAATGAAAGAAGAGGGCACTCATGAAGGCTGTATCGAACAAATCAAAGGTTTGTTCAGCCAGTGTCTTTATGGTACTACGCCGACCTTGGACGAAGCGAACCGCTTCCGTATGGATGGCAAAGAAACCAATGATGAGACCCAGGCTAAAATTAAAGCCCTATGGGATCAAGTGACGCAGGAAAATTTCCATCAGCTGAGCGATTACTCAGGATATCATCATGAATTTTTGAAACTGTTTGGTTTTGATATTGATGGCGTTGATTACGATGCCGATGTTGACCCTCAGGTCAGTTGGTAAAGCAATAGATTAAAAAGCCGTCATAGATGACGGCTTTTTTTTCGTTTTGCTAACAGTGTTGTATAATCCATAAGCGAGATGTTTTGTAGGTTTGCCAACAAATTTTCTGGTTTATCCATTATTTGCATAGCGAAAAGCGGGTAGATAATGTTAAAATCCCGAAATTAGGCGGGGGTCATTCTACCCACGCATCACGACTTCGGCCTTGAAAAGCACCCGATAATAATGCTTACCAAGTTCGGCTGAACGTCGGCTCTACAGGTAAAACATCAACAGCACTAGCTTGGTTGCGGGCGTCATTACGCTTGCCGCCAAAGCTTGCAATATGTTGCGTCATACGGGCGTAGTAAAGCGAGATAACAAAGAGTTTTTTTGCATGCTGGCGGACACATTTTTGTGCAGTCATGCAAAAGGGTTCTTCTATTAGAGTAGTGCGATTACATATGATAAAAATCAAGAAAGGTCTCGACCTCCCTATCAAGGGGGCGCCAGAGCAGCAAATTTCTGAAGGAAATGCTGTGACGCGCGTTGCCGTTCTGGGAGAAGAATATGTGGGTATGCGTCCTACCATGCACGTCCAGGTTGGTGACAAAGTGAAAAAAGGCCAGATTCTTTTTGAAGATAAAAAGAATCCTGGCGTTAAATTCACTGCGCCAGCTTCCGGCGAAGTGGTAGAGGTTAACCGTGGCGCCAAACGTGTTCTTCAGTCTGTAGTAGTGAAAATCGAAGGTAACGAGAGTGTTGCGTTTGAAAAAATTGCAGCAGATCAGATTACCAGTGCGTCAAGAGAAACAATTGAACAGCAACTGGTAGATTCTGGGCTATGGACTGCGCTGCGCACACGTCCATTTAGCAAGGCGCCGGCACTGGGTTCAACCCCGCATTCAATCTTTGTCACCGCCATGGATACAAATCCACTGGCGGCTGATCCCACACTTATTATCAAAGAGCGTCAAGATGACTTCGTTAGTGGTCTTAACGCGCTGACCGTACTAAGTGGCGGCAAGGTATTTGTGTGTAAAGCAGCGGGTTCTGACGTGGCCACGGGTAATGCCAACGTTGAGGTGGCTGAATTCGGTGGTCCACATCCGGCAGGTTTACCAGGCACCCATATTCATTATTTGGATGCGGTCAGTAACGCAAAAACCGTTTGGCATCTTAATTATCAGGATGTGATGGCGATTGGCGCATTATTAACTACCGGTGAATTGGACAACCGACGCGTGGTTGCTTTAGGCGGACCCGCAGCGAAACAGCCACGTCTGGTCCGTACCTTACTAGGTGCTGATATTGAAGAGCTAACGGCTAACGAAATTGATGGCGGCGAAGTTCGGGTTATTTCCGGTTCGGTGCTCAATGGTATTACTGCTCAGGGTGTGCATGGCTTCCTGGGTCGTTTCCATACACAAATATCGATTATCAAAGAAGGCCGCGAGAAGAAATTCCTTGGCTGGATTACGCCAGGCTCTGATAAGCACTCTGTAACACGTGCTTACTTGGGCCATTTAGGCGGTAATAAAAAGTTCGATATGACCACTACCACAAATGGCTCCGAACGCTCAATGGTGCCAATTGGTAATTATGAACGTGTTATGCCTCTGGACATCATTCCTACGCTATTGCTTAGGGACCTGATTTCAGGTGATACAGACAGTGCTCAGCAGTTGGGTTGTTTGGAACTGGACGAAGAAGATTTGGCTTTGTGTACCTATGTGTGCCCAGGCAAATACAATTACGGTCCAATTCTGCGCAGCGTATTGGCCACGATTGAGAAAGAGGGTTAAGTCATGGGTTTAAAAGCGTATCTGGAAAAAATTGAACCTAATTTTGAACCAGGTGGCAAACACGAAAAATGGTATGCGTTGTATGAAGCCGCTGCGACCATTTTTTATACACCAGGTAAAGTGAATAAAGCTAGCACACACGTACGTGACAGTATCGATCTGAAGCGTATTATGATTTTAGTGTGGGCGGCCACCTTTCCAGCCATGTTTTACGGTATGTATAACATCGGTTTTCAGGCTAACGAAGCGATTGCAGCGGGCGCTGGTACATTACCAGACTCATGGCAAGCGGTACTGTTTTCTGCATTAGGCGGAGAACTAGGCCCTGATTCAGGCTGGGGCGCCATGATGTTTTACGGCGCGTGTTTCTGGCTACCTATTTATGCCACTACATTTATTGTAGGTGGTTTTTGGGAAGTGCTGTTTGCCTCTGTGCGTAAGCACGAAGTTAACGAAGGTTTCTTTGTAACGTCAGTTCTGTTTGCCTTAACGCTACCGGCAACCATACCATTGTGGCAGGTAGCCCTGGGTATTACCTTTGGTGTTGTTATTGCCAAAGAAGTGTTTGGTGGTACCGGGCGTAATTTCCTTAACCCTGCACTGTCAGGTCGGGCATTCTTATACTTTGCTTATCCAGCGCAAATTTCTGGTGACCAGGTATGGGTTGCAGCAGATGGTTATTCAGGTGCAACCTGGTTAAGCAAGGCCGCAGCGGGCGAGATGGACTACTCTGACATGGAGTTATGGTGGAATTCGTTCTTCGGCGCAATTCCTGGTTCCGCGGGTGAAGTCTCTACGCTGGCTATTCTTATTGGTGGCCTGTTCATCATGTACATGCGTATTGCAAGCTGGCGCATAGTCTCTGGTGTGGTAATTGGTACCGCTTTCTTTGCCACGCTGCTTAATATGGTGGGTAGCGATACCAACGCGATGTTTGCGATGCCGGCGCATTGGCACTTTGTTATCGGTGGCTTGGCCTTTGGTATGTTCTTTATGGCAACCGACCCGGTATCAGCCTCTTTCACCAATACAGGAAAGTGGTGGTACGGTATTTTTATCGGTTTCATGACAGTTTTGATTCGTGTGCTCAACCCCGCCTTTCCTGAAGGTGTAATGTTAGCGATTTTGTTTGCTAACTTGTGGGCACCCTTGTTCGACTATTTTGTCGCTCAGAGTAATATCAAGCGGAGGGTTGCTCGTGTCAGCTAAGAAAGACTCTTTTGGTAAAACAGTCGGTGTTGTTGTTGCTGTCTGTTTAGTATGTTCTATTGTGGTTTCAGGCGCAGCGGTAGGTTTGCGTCAAATTCAGCAGGCTAATAAAGAGCTGGATAAGCAAACCAACATTCTAACTGCTGCCGGCCTTTATGAAATGGGCATGAGCAGTGACACGATTCGCGATACTTATGAAAATAAAGTAGAGCGTCGCTATGTTGATTTGGATACCGGTGAGTTCACTGAACAACCGGCGCCGGATTATGATATGTACAAAGCGGCTAAACAATCTGAAATGAGCAAGCGTGTGGTGAACAGCAACGTTGGTTTCCAGCGTCGGGCTAATGTAGCCAGCGTTTGGCTGGTAAAAGACGATAACGACGCAGTAACACGCGTTATCATGCCAGTTCATGGTAGCGGGTTGTGGGATTTAATGTTTGGCTTTTTGGCTGTTGATGCCGACGGCGAAACAGTACGTGAACTTATCTATTACCAGCAAGCTGAAACACCAGGACTAGGTGGTGAAGTACAAAATCCTAGCTGGCAGGCGAAGTGGGATGGTAAAAAGCTATACAAAAATGGCGATGTTGCTATTGATGTAACAAAAGGCGCCAATCCGGATGACCCATACGAAGTAGATGCACTTTCAGGTGCGACACTGACGAGTAACGGTGTACAGAACACCATTCGCTACTGGGCCGGTGAGCAAGGCTTTGGCCCATTCCTGAAGAATCAGGCCTGGCGTTCATAAGGGGTATTATCGTGGCAGACACTAAAGAAATGAAAAAGGTCCTGTTTGGGCCGATTATGGACAACAACCCAATTGCCCTGCAGGTATTGGGGATTTGTTCAGCCTTAGCAATTACAACTAAGTTAGAGACCGCCCTGGTAATGTCAATCGCACTTACCACCGTTGTAGCGTTTTCAAACTTATTCATATCGTTAATTCGTAATCAGATTCCATCAAGCGTACGGATCATCATTCAGATGACTATTATCGCTTCACTGGTAATCGTTGTTGACCAGATCCTTCGTGCTTACACCTACGAGGTATCTAAACAGCTTTCGGTATTCGTAGGCTTGATTATCACTAACTGTATTGTAATGGGCCGTGCTGAAGCCTATGCAATGAAAAGTCCACCGCTACTGAGCTTCCTCGACGGCATCGGTAATGGATTAGGTTATTCATTTATCCTTATCTGTATCGGTACCATTAAAGAGTTGTTTGGATTTGGTACTATTTTAGGCTTTGAGATTTTGCCAGTAGTGCAGAACGGTGGCTGGTATCAGGGTAATGGCTTGTTAATTCTGCCATTTAGCTCTTTCTTCTTAATTGGTGGCATGGTGTGGTTAATCCGAACTATTCGCCCAGAGCAAGTAGAGCCTAAGGAGTAAGACGTGGAACATTATATTTCCCTATTTGTTCGCTCTATTTTTATTGAGAACATGGCCCTGTCACTGTTTTTAGGCATGTGTACATTCCTGGCTGTGTCGAAAAAAATTAAAACAGCGATGGGTTTGGGTGCAGCAGTAATTGTTGTATTGGGTATTTCAGTACCGGTTAACCAAATCATTTATGTCAATGTATTGGCCCCTGGAGCGCTAGCCTGGGCTGGTTTTCCTGATGCCGATTTAAGCTTTCTTAACTTTCTGACGTTTATCGGCGTTATTGCCGCACTAGTACAGATACTTGAAATGAGCTTAGATAAGTTTTTCCCTGCGTTGTACAACGCGTTGGGTATCTTCTTGCCTCTGATTACAGTTAACTGCGCCATTTTTGGTGGTGTTGCGTTTGCGGTACAACGTGAATACAACTTTGCCGAAAGTGTCGTTTACGGTGTTGGTTCAGGTGTGGGCTGGGCATTAGCTATTGTGCTGTTGGCTGCCGTCCGTGAGAAGCTCAAATACGCTGATATGCCTAATGGTGTTCGCGGCTTGGGCGCAGTGTTCATGATTGCTGGTCTGATGGCGCTGGGCTTCCAGTCGTTCACTGGTATAGCACTATAACTGGCCTAAGGAGCTTATAGATGAATGTAGAAATTTTCCTGGGCGTTGGCATGTTTATTGTCATCGTACTGGCACTGGTTTTCATCATTATGTTCGCCAAGTCGAAACTTGTGCCTACTGGTGATGTTACCATTACGATTAATGACGATCCTGAAAAAGCAATTAAGACCTCACCCGGCGGCAAGCTGTTAGGTGCGCTAGCAGAAGCAGGTATTTTCGTATCTTCTGCCTGTGGTGGCGGTGGCTCTTGTGGTCAGTGTCGGGTAGATATCAAGTCTGGTGGTGGTGAAATCCTACCTACCGAACTTGACCATATTACGAAGCGTGAAGCCCGTGAAGGTTGCCGTCTTTCTTGCCAAGTCGCCGTTAAGCAAGATATGGATATAGAATTACCGGAAGAAGTGTTTGGTATCAAGAAGTGGGATTGTGAAGTTATTTCTAACGATAACAAAGCCACTTTCATCAAAGAACTGAAACTGAAAATTCCAAATGGTGAAAGCGTGCCATTCCAGGCTGGTGGTTATATACAAATCGAAGCGCCACCTCACCACGTTAAGTATAAAGATTTTGAAGTACCGGAAAAATTCCGCGGTGACTGGGAACGTTTTGGCTTCTTCGATATTGAATCAAAAGTGGATGAAGAAACGATCCGCGCTTATTCAATGGCTAACTATCCCGAAGAAGAAGGGATTATTATGCTGAACGTGCGTATTGCTACGCCGCCGCCTAATAACCTTAGTCTGCCTGCGGGTAAAATGTCATCGTACATCTGGAGCCTGAAAGAGGGCGACAAAGCAACAATTTCCGGTCCGTTTGGAGAGTTCTTCGCGAAAGAAACCGAAGCGGAAATGGTTTTCGTTGGCGGTGGGGCAGGTATGGCGCCGATGCGTTCGCACATATTTGACCAGCTGCGTAGGCTGAAAACAGACCGTAAGATTTCTTTCTGGTATGGCGCTCGTTCACTACGCGAAATGTTCTATGTAGAAGATTTTGACGAACTTGCCGAAGAAAACGAAAACTTTACCTGGCATGTTGCCCTGTCTGATCCTCAGCCAGAAGATAACTGGGAAGGGGACACCGGCTTTATCCACCAGGTGTTGCTGGAGAATTATCTTAAGGATCACCCGGCGCCAGAAGATTGTGAGTTCTACATGTGTGGGCCTCCTATGATGAATGCGGCGGTAATCAACATGCTGAAAGATTTAGGTGTTGAAGACGAAAACATCATGCTTGATGATTTCGGTGGCTAACAGCTGATAGTAACAAAAGAGCAAAGGGGCGATTATTCGCCCCTTTTTTTGATGGTGTGAGGGTACCGTTTTGGTAAAAAACAGCGTAAGGCAAATAGCGTTAGTTATCGCAGTTCTATGGCTAACTGCATGCGGTGGCGAGAAGCTCCCGGTAGTTCATTTGCATGGCGATACAATGGGAACCACGTATAATGTTAAATATGTGGTAAAGGAAGGCGAGCAGCCAGTTGAAAATCTGCAGCAAGAGCTTGATGAGCGATTGTTGAAGATTAACCAGCTAATGTCGACCTATGATCCTGAATCTGAATTGTCCCGCTTTAATCAAAATCGGTTTACTGAGCCTTACCCGGTATCCGCCGAAACTCAAAAGGTAGTAGCCGAGGCATTACGCCTGGGTAAGCTAAGTCAAGGGGTGCTGGATATCACTGTGGGGCCATTGGTCAACCTGTGGGGGTTCGGGCCTAACAAACGGCCGGAAAAAGTACCTAGTGAAGCCCAAATTGCTGAGGTTCGCGACTACGTTGGCTTAGATAAGTTAACGGTTACCGAGGATGGCTTACGTAAATCACATCCGCTGGTATACGTAGATCTGTCGACAATAGCAAAAGGCTATGGGGTGGATGAAGTTGCCGCGATACTGGAAGAGCATGGTATTGAAGATTATCTGGTAGAGATTGGCGGTGAAATGCGGGTTAAAGGGCAGCGCGGTAATGGCGATGCTTGGCTTATAGCAGTAGAAAAGCCGGTAGCAGGGAATCGCTCAGTGCAGAAGATTTTGTCGGTAGGTACTAACGCGGTAGCAACATCAGGTGATTATCGTAACTACTATGAACAAGACGGGGTCAGGTACTCGCATTTAATCGACCCGCGTACCGGCAAGCCAATTCAGCACAATTTGGTAGCTGTTACTGTTGTTACGCCATCATCTATGACCGCAGATGCGTTAGCTACCGCATTGATAGTAATGGGATGGGACGCCGCCATAGCGCTTGCTGAACAGGAAAACCTGGCGGTACTGCTAATCAGACACCAGGATGGCGAGTTTGAAGAATATACATCTGCAGCGTTTAACGACACTGTTGATATTAAAAATTAGTGAGGTGGTAACATGAGTACATTTATTCTTGCCTTTGTTTTCTTTCTGACAATGGTTCTGGCCATGGCCGTAGGCTATATGGTTCAGCGCAAAACGATATCCGGTAGCTGTGGTGGGTTAGGCGCTTTGGGGATAGAAAAGGCCTGTGATTGCCCAGAACCCTGCGACCGTAAAAAAGCACGCGAAGAAAAAGCGATGATGCGTGAGAAGAAATTAGCCGAGTGGAAAGAAAACCAAATATTGTAAGCATTATAGTGAGCAGCTTAGAATAGATTAATAAAGCCGTTCGGCGAATGTCGTAGCGCTTTATCTGGGTGTAATCGCACTCGCATATAACTTCAGTTTATAATCCAACACACAGCGGCTCAGGCCGCTTTGTGTTTATTTCAAGCATATAACTTCAGTTTATAATCCAACACACAGCGGCTCAGGCCGCTTTGTGTTTATTTCAAGCATATTACTTCGCCTACTTTTCTCTCCTTTGATGCTTTACCTGATGTAGCTTGAAAAGGCATAACACCCTTTAGGGCAGGTCCAGGGCGTACCTGAGTCGAATGTATGGCTATTTAGCACACCACGCTGCGATAGAGCCAAGTAAGCCGATTAAGCCAAATGACGCTATGTTGTGCCTAGCTATGTTATTAGCCTTAGTATCTCTCCACATTCCCTATACGTTGCGCTTTCTACATTTTCCCCGGATCGCAGCTGTGGTACTTTGATTGGGACATATTTTTGCACGGAAAACATACATCACTCACGGCGACAGCGTGCTAACTGCAGGCATCTGGGTCAAAGTCAGGTCAAAACCTGTTGTTTTTTGGAGTGCATCGATGAACTAACATTGTGTAGCGAATAGCGCTGGGCCCTGAATATTCTAGCTTCTGCCAATGTGACGGATTGCCAGGTTTATGCTTGATTGAATTAACGCTTTTTGCGCCACTTTAATGACCCCTCATACTGCTATTTACTATTGCGATACACATACCCCGTAGTATCTCGATACACTGCTACGCTAGCTTCAGGGCCTTATAAATTCACGTCTACCATGGTTCTTTTTGGCTGCTCTACCTAGCACCACGTTGTGCGCGAAGTTCGTTTAATTATTAGTATTGTCAAAACTATTTGCTATAAGCACCGCGTTTTATCTTATTGTGCCAAGGTGTGCTATCGTAGTGCAGTATTGGTAAAAACTATCTTTATATTAACTATATAATAAAAAGGGTCGCTTTTGCGCATGCCCACTGTCGCTGGGCGGGTAGCTCAATGCGGCAGGTTTAACCGCTAAACTGCTGGTTATCGAAATACCACACCCTGACCCCTATTTGGAGGGTATCGCCAGATTGCGTATATACCTATTGTTAATTGGGTATTATTTTTACTTTGACCCAGATTAAAACATAGCCTAACTGGCTATTAGTACAGTATTATAGCAGCGACTGGCTTTGGCCGGTTTAGGGACAATATTAGTCAGCTTACCATTTACAGTGACTCACGTTTTTTATTGTAGGAATAGCCACTATGGCGAATATACCTGAACTTCCCCATGAAGCAGCCCGGTTACAAGCCTTGCTTGATTTAAACATTCTGGATACCCCACCAGAAGAGCGGTTTGATGCGATTACCCGCAAAGCACAAGCCGAATTTAAGTGTAAAACCGTGCTTATCAGCCTGATTGCTGAAGATCGGCAATGGTTTAAATCGCGCCAAGGTCTGGATAAGCGGGAAACGCCCAGGAATATCTCTTTTTGCACCTACGCGATTGCAGAAGAGGAATATTTGATTGTGCCTGACACCCACCAAGATTTTCGCTTCAAAAATAATAAGCTGGTTAAAGGCGAGCCATTCATTCGTTCTTATGCAGGGGTCATTTTGTATTCTACCGAAGGATATGAGATGGGGACATTCTGCCTGTTGCACGACAAAGTAAAACATTACGATGAACAGGATATCCAGCGCATAAAACATTACGCCAAAATTGTGGAGCAGGAACTGGTGTTGTCTGAGGAGTTTGGACGGCAGTAGCTGTAACATTTGCTGCACCATCGTTGTACTTTAATAGCCACGATGGTGTCTGCGATTTGATTTGTTAACCGTAACTTTCTATATGCCAGCAGCGGTTTGGGCCTGCAATAATTCCTTTACCATTCCAAGACAACGCAAGAAAACATCAAGCAAGCTTTCATTTATACAATAGTTGCCAGTAACTTGAGTCCTCATATACAGCTTTCCTAATAAGCGCCGCAGAATGATAACATCCGGCTCCGGATACTTGTGCAGTTTGCTCAAGGTTAGCTATGTGCACCTACTAGCTTACTGAAGCTCGCCATTGCCTTGGATAGGGGCGTCTAATTTACTACCGGTCTTGTAGCGGCGTTATCAATATGACAGCAATTTCACTGTTATTTTGCCCAAGCCGGCCGCACACTGTTGGTTGAGATAATAGCCAGGAGATACGCTATGTTTACACTTTTTCGGCGTGACCCGATAAAAAAGCAACGTAAACGTTATGATGCGTTATTAGAGCAAGCCATGTACGCGCAGCGTAATGGTGATATTAAAACCTATTCAAATCTAACGGCTGAGGCTGAAGCGCTATGGGCAGAGATTGAAACTTTGTCGAAGGCGCCGCGATAGCAATCGGCTGATGATGCCATCAACAAAATCTTCAGTTGGAGAGTCATAGCGCTATAACGGTTAAATTTAATGCTGGCACCACTATAATTTAACGAATGAAACGCGGTACACTACGCCTGTTTATGTATACAGGTACTTTCTTTTCCCATGCGTAAAATTATTCATGTAGACATGGATTGTTTCTACGCCGCCGTAGAGATGCGCGATAATCCGTCATTACAGCACGTACCGCTGGCTATCGGCGGTAGCTCAGACCAACGCGGAGTCATCTCGACCTGCAATTACCCAGCCCGCCAATACGGGGTGCGCTCGGCCATGGCGACAGCCTATGCAATGCGTTTGTGCCCGGATTTAGTCATGGTCAGGGGGCGAATGGATGTCTACGTCAAAGAATCGTTGCGTATACGCGCGATTTTTGCAGATTACACCGATATTATTGAGCCTTTGTCATTAGATGAAGCATTTTTGGATGTGTCTGGTTCTGCACACTGTGGCGGGAGTGCCACGCTTATTGCTGAAGAAATTCGCCAGCGTATTAAACAAGAGCTTGGTTTGACTGCCTCAGCCGGCGTAGCGTCGTGTAAGTTTGTGGCAAAAGTTGCCAGTGATGAGAATAAGCCAGATGGCATATGTGTAATTACCCCGGATAAGCTGGATGCTTTTGTACGTAATATGGCATTAGAGAAAATCCCCGGGGTGGGCAAAGTCACTATGCAAAAGTTGCAGCGTATGGGGCTGGCCACTTGCGCCGATATCCGCAAGTATCCCTTCGAACGTTTGCAAAAAGAATTAGGTAAATTTGGTTCAGTGTTATGGGACCGGGCGCACGGTATTGATGAACGTGAAGTCAATGTCACTCGAGAGCGCAAATCGATTGGTGTAGAGCGCACCCTCAATGAAGATATCCATACACTTGAAGCCTGTCGGGCATTTATGCCCACCTTGTTAGAGAAACTTCATGAGCGCATTGCTGCCCACGAAAATAAACACACAAAAGGGAAGGCGGTACGGATTCGTACCCAGGGGATAAAATTAAAATTCAGTGATTTTCAGCTGACTACGGTAGAGCATCGGCATCATCAGCTCGACCCTGAGTATTTCGAAACTTTATTATTAGAGGCCTTTGCCCGAGGAAATGGCCGAGGTATTCGGTTGTTGGGCCTGCATATTGGCTTAGCAGATGCCGCGCCGGTTGAACAATTAACGTTACCATTGGAACAATAAATTACTATGACAGCATCTATTAAACCGGGACTATACGAACATTACAAAGGCCATCAGTACATGGTATACGATGTGGCTACCCATAGTGAGGATGAAAGCACTCTGGTATTGTATCGGCCGTGTTATGGAGAACAGGCGCTGTGGGTCAGGCCATTAACTATGTTTCTGGAGAGTGTCGAAAGAGATGGCAAGCGGGTGCCACGTTTTCGCTATATCGGGCCAGCCCCCGAGACTAACGAAAATTTAAATGATCTGTTTGATAAATGACCGCATAATGGTTTGCACATGAACTGATAAGGAAGCACCATGAAAACAGGTCGTATTATGTCGTTAGCCGTGCTGGCATTGACGATACATACCAGTGTTCACGCTCAGGGTAAGTTTGACGATGTGCAGATTAAAGACACGCCATTACGCGGTGCAGTGCATATGCTGCAGGGCGCCGGGGGCAATATTGGCGTGTCGGCAGGTAAAGACGGTGTGTTAATTATTGATGATGAATTTGAGCCGCTGGCAGATAAAATTTCCGCTGCGCTGGGCGAGTTGGGTAACGCATCGCCAAAATTTATTATTAATACACATTTTCACGGGGATCACACAGGAGCGAATGCCTGGTTTTCCCAACATGCCGATAGCACTATTGTGGCGCATGACAATGTACGTGTACGGTTGGCTAAGGACAGTGAGGTAAAACCAGCCGCATTACCTGTTATTACCTATGCTGACGGCATCAAAATGCATTTTAATGGCGAAACTCTGCATATCATGCACTTAGCTGCAGGCCATACAGATGGGGATTCAGCGGTATGGTTTGAAGAACCTAATGTTCTGCACACGGGGGATTTATTTTTCAACGAACGCTTTCCGTTTATTGATTTAGCATCGGGCGGCACCGTCGATGGCTATATCCGCTCGGTGAAACAACTGATCGAAAAAACCAATGATAAAACCATTATCGTCCCTGGCCACGGCCCGTTGGCTAAAAAAGCAGACTATGAAACCTTTTTGGAAATGATTGAGCAAACCAAAGCCTATGTCGACAAGCATAAAGCTCAGGGCGCGACCGCGCAGGAAATCGTGGATAAAGGTCTGGAAGAAAAGTGGGCGTCGTGGCAATGGGATTTTATCACCCAGGAGAAATGGATAAATACCCTGTACAATGGCTAAATAAACAGCAAAATTACGACACGGGAGCTGCAATTAAGCTCCCTTTTTTGTTACCGATGAGGTGAGTGTGAGAGTATTGGTTATATTGCTGTGTTTAATAGCCGGGGCGGCAGCGGCACTAAGCTGGATTAACTATCAGTTAGCGGCGGCCGATATCGGTCCGATTAACTCTGTGCATTATGAGCAAGGTGTGTTTGAAAATACCCAGCCAATTGCCGCTGAGACAGGATCAAAACTGGCCGATATCCTTTACCGAAGTCTGACCGAAGAGCGAACCGCGGCGACCCCTGTCGCGCCTCTTCCGCTCACGCCTTTAACACACCACCAACTTGATGCATTACCTAACAATGGGGTGTTTTATGTCAAATTAGGCCATTCTACCGTGTTGCTTAAAATTGATGGTCGATACTGGCTCACCGATCCCATGTTTTCTGAGCGCGCCTCTCCATTTAGCTTTATGGGCCCAAAGCGGTTTCACGCGCCGGCGTTGAGTATTGAAGCGCTCCCCCCCTTAGCCGGGGTTTTAATCTCGCATAACCACTACGACCATCTTGATGAAGCCTCAATCCGCCAGTTAGCCGCAAAAGTTGCAATGTTTTATGTTCCACTGGGGGTAAAAGCCCAATTGGTAGAATGGGGAATTACCGCAGACCAGATACAGCAATTTGACTGGTGGCAAACCACCACTAATGCACAAACCACTTTGGTTTTTACCCC
This sequence comes from Salinimonas sediminis, assembly GCF_003429285.1. Classification (NCBI taxonomy): domain Bacteria; kingdom Pseudomonadati; phylum Pseudomonadota; class Gammaproteobacteria; order Alteromonadales; family Alteromonadaceae; genus Salinimonas; species Salinimonas sediminis. The sequence goes on along the minus strand of NZ_CP031769.1, from coordinate 3,704,698 downwards.
TTCACATCACTTTTCCGGCCGGGCTCTTACCGATCGTAACAGTACGTTGTGGGGGTCTTGGGTGGTGCGTACGCCAAACGCGGCGGTATATTTTAGCGGAGACTCTGGCTATTTCGATGGCTTTGCCGAAATTGGCCGTCGTTATGGTCCCTTCGATACAGTATTTATGGAAAGCGGCGCCTATTCGAAAGATTGGCCCCAGGTGCACATGCAGCCTGCGCAAACTGTTCAGGCATTTAACGATGTAAAAGGGCGATACCTGGTACCGATACATAACAGCACCTTTGATTTGGCCTTTCATGCCTGGTATGCCCCCCTTGAGGCCCTTGATCAACTGAGTACTCAACAAGGCGTTGCCCTATTGACGCCACAATTTGGTAAAATCATGAGCGCAACGGAACCGGCCGCCACCTCTCAATGGTGGCGGCCTTATGTTCAATCCACCGATTGAACTGGTTGGGAGAATACCTGCTCACCGGCTACCCAGGTTTCCAGAACCTTAGTTTTCCAGATATCTTGAGGCTCAATGGCAAAAATATCCTGATCGATTAAAATAAAATCGCCCCATTTACCCGGCGTCAGGGTGCCTAATGCTTCTTCCATATGGGCAGCATAGGCGGCGTCCAGCGTAAAGCCCCGAAACGCCTGCTTGAGAGACATGGCCTCGTGAGGATACCAGCCGGCAACCGGCTGGTTGTTACGATCTTGCCGGGTGACCGCCGCATGGAGCCCATAAAATGGGTTAGCCAGCTCGACTGGAAAATCAGACCCCAGCGGCACAGCAATGCCAGATTTAAGTAATGATTGCCATGCATAGGCGCCCTCCATGCGCTTTTTACCAATACGATCTTCTGCCATGTTTTTATCGCTGGTTGCGTGGGTAGGTTGCATCGAAGGCAATACGCTTAATTGCGCGAATCGAGCAATATCTTCAGGCGCAATTACCTGCGCGTGCTCAATTCGATTGCGTAGTTCTGCGCCACCGTGGCTAGCAAATGTTTGCTCAAATTGGTTTAGAGCTAGATGATTAGCCCGATCGCCAATGGCATGGAAGTTTAATTGAAAACCGGCTTGGATAACTTGATTAAACAGGGGCGCGAAGGCGTCCGGCGGGGTTAGCATTAAACCCTGTTGATGAGGAGCATCGCTATAGGGGGCGAGTAAGGCGGCACCGCGGCTGCCTAATGCACCGTCGCCATAAGCTTTAACGCTGCGAATAAATAAAAAGTCGTTTGCATCGCGTACGATACCATTATCAAGAAGTTGGTCCAGGGCCGGATCCGTCGCGCTAAGCATGGCGTAAATACGCACCTGCAAGTCACCCTCTACGGCTTTAGCCAGGTAAAAGTCGTATACCCGATGGCTGATTCCAGCATCGTGCATGGCCGTGACGCCATTTGCTAACAGGTGCGCTGAAGCGGCATCTAATTGCTGACTAAGCTGCGCTGTGGTGGTGGTGGGCATCACCTGTTCAACCAGATCTTTGGCATTGTCGATTAACACGCCGGTAGCATTACCCTGCTCATCGCGGATAATTTGGCCGCCTTCGGGATCAGGCGTTTCTTTGGTAATCCCTGCGAGTTCTAAAGCTTTGGTGTTCGCCCAGCCTGCATGGGCATCAACTCTGGCCAACCACACCGGGCGATCGCTGATATGTTTGTCCAGTTGGGCAGCTACCGGGAAAGCCCGGTCGGGCCACTGTTCCTGGTTCCAGCCCCGGCCAGTTATCCATGCCTGCTCGCCATGGCCTAAGGCGTAGGCGGCAACCTGCTGGGCAGCATCATCCGCACTGGTGGCGCTACGCAGATCAACTTCAAGCAGATTACTGCCCAGGCCCAGCAGGTGACCATGGGCATCAATCATGCCGGGCAATAAGGTTTTGCCCTGGCCATTTAATACCCGTACGCCGTCTGTGCCCATCTGCGGCTTTGGATCGACCGTAACGACTTTGCCATCTTCTATCAGTAATCTTTTAAATCTTACAAGATTGCCGCTAGTGTCTAACGTGTAGCCATTGACATTTTTCACCAGCACCGAGCTGGCCGCACTAACTGGCGCGCTGATTATCGCGGCCATAGCCATAGCCAATAGTGAGCGTCCAAGCTTACGCATTCGCATCATCCTGTTCAGTTAAATTAGGGGGTTGTAACAAATAATCCTGTTGCCAGATTTGTTGCATACCTGAGGCACTTATATTGCCGCCAGATAACATCACCAACGCCGTTTTGGGCGTAGGGTTCTCCACCGCCCACGCCGTAACTGCTGCCATCGACAATGCGCTGGTAGGTTCTACATGTACTTTTAGTAAGTGTTGTAGCCACTGAGTCCAGTATGCTATTTGCACTTCGTTAACTTCGTAAAAATCGTCCAATTGTTGTAGCCAGGTAAAGGTAAGCTCACCCACACTAGGCGTGGCGGCGCCGTCTGCCAGCGTTTTTGCTGGTCTAGGCAAATGCTCGATAATTCCGCTTTGTAAAGAGCGGGATGCATCATTAGCCTGTTCTGGTTCGGCGCCAATAACCACGGCTTCAGGTTGCATCGCCCGGGTGGCGATAAGTGCTCCGCTAAGCAGACCACCACCGCCACAGGGGCCAAATACCGCATCAACCTGTCCGGCATCTTGCAACGCCTCATAAGTTGCCGTGCCTTGCCCTGCTATCACATCGTTATCATTAAACGGCGGAATCCATAAGGTACCTGGCTCGCTAGCCGCCTGTTGCACAGCGGCATCTGCCAACACGCGGTTCTCGAATAGCTTAAGCTGGGCGCCATAACTGCGGGTTGCCGCTGCTTTAATCGGGGAGATGGTGTCCGCGGCGAAGATAGTAGCCGGAATCTTAAACAGAGTAGCAGCATAGGCGACAGCCTGTGCATGATTACCAGAACTATTGGCCACCACTCGAGTAGGCAGACAATCGTTTTCTGCACACTTGGCTAATACATTAAGGGCGCCGCGCAACTTAAAGGCGCCGATCGTTTGTAGGCATTCCGCTTTAAACAATATGCGATGGCCCAGCCACTTGTTTAGCAGCGAGGATTCCAATAGTGGTGTACGTTTTACTTTGCCTTCAAGGCGGCGCGCCGCAGCAAGAATATCATCGAAGTTTGGCTGTGCCATCAAGGGTCAGGATACCTGTATCGGGAGTTTATTTTAAGCAGCCTAACATAGTCTTTTCAGCCCCGCGGTGCAAGCGTTGGCCGAGGCTTATCCTGCATTATCAATGGCCCGGCACGGTAAACCAAAACCGCGTTGACACTAATATAGTGGCTATATAAAGCGAGGGTTTTAAAACCCGCCATAAATGCCCTGGGCAGCGCTCTGGCCAGCTAGTTTCGCCGCCAGGGTAGCAGTTAAAATCTGGCGGCGCCGCCAAGTTCTATAGGCTAACGCCGGCGAAAATGAAGCGGAAGGTAAAGGCTCTAGGTCTTCGGAAGTAAGACCAACCGCTAAAAGCCATGCACATGTTTTGGCGCAAGACCGATTGTCACATCAGCGCCACCTGTATGTTAGGGTGGAATAGCGCATTTAACCAAATGATAGTGGCGTAAAGGGTTCAAACAGGACTAAGATGAGCCCAGCCAGGCTAATTATGAAAAGGATAATACCATGGGACTGTTAGACACCCTGATGGGTAATGCTAGTGAAGTCGATATTGAAGAGGTTCGCGAACAGCTTGAGCCGGTGCTGGGCGATGCGGAAAATATAACGACAGCTTATCGGCTAATCCGTGACTTGATTGTATTTACTTCGGCGCGGGTGATTCTTATCGATAAACAAGGGCTGAGCGGACGAAAAGTCCATTATCTATCTATACCCTATAAGTCGATAACCCAGTTTAGTGTCGAAACCGCAGGCCATTTTGATACGGATTCCGAATTGCGAATATGGGTATCCGGTCAAGACGAGGCGCAAAAAGTTGAGCTGAGTAAAAAAGCTGCTACCGGTGTACAGAAGACGTTGGCCAATATGATGTTTTAGGGTTTGACCCGATAAAAAATTACAGGGGCCTGGGGCCCCTGTGGTGTTATTGCTATGGCTGCAACGTGCGGTTGAAGAAATTAGTGATAGTCTTGTACAAATGAATGCCGGTTTGTTTACCCCGGATACTGTGTTTTTTACCTGGATAATCCATGGTATCGAACGTAATAGCTTCATCCTGCAGGTGCTTGTACAAACGCGTACTGTGAGTAAACAGTACGTTATCATCGGCCATGCCATGGTAAATCAATAAATCGCCCTGCAAATCGCTGGCGTAGGGAAAGACTGATGAGTCGGTGTAGGCCTTCTCGTCTGTTTGCGGATTGCCCATGTAGCGTTCCGTATAATGGGTATCATATAAACGCCAGTCGGTTACAGGCGCGCCTGAAACACCTGCTTTAAAGTAGTCTGGTGCTTTAAACATAGTCATCAATGTCATATATCCACCATAGCTATGGCCGTGTACGCCTATTCGCTCACCATCTACATAAGGCAGGCTTTGCAAAAATTTAGCCCCAGTGACCTGATCATCTACTTCCACAGTGCCCATTTTTTTGTAGATAGGGTCTTCAAATGCCTTCCCACGGTAGTTTGAGCCGCGGTTATCAATAGTGAATACCACGTAACCCTGGCTCACCCAGTATTGCATTAGCAGCCCACGGTTGCCGCCCCAGCTGTTTGTTACCATCTGAGCATGTGGCCCGCCATACAGGTAAACAATAGCCGGATGCTTTTGCTGCAGATTGTCGGGCTTGTATAGGCGGTAGTGTAGGGTGGTATTGTCAGCGGTGGTAAGTGTGCCAAATTCTGGCTCATGCCAGTTTTCCATATAGGGCGATAGGGGGTGGTTTTCATCTACCTTGTTTTCTTCAAGCCAGGTAATTTGCTGACCGCTAGACTGATGCAGACTAACCTGTGCCGGATGGTTAGCGGTAGAAAACTGGTCAACGTAGATAGAGGCATCTTTGGCAAAACTGACATGGTGGTAGCCTTCACGTTTGGATATACGGCTTATCTCACCGCCTTTTATACCTACCTGATATAGGTGGCTTTCCAGCGGCGTGTCTTTGCGGCCGGTAAAATAAACTTTTCCATTCTTTTCGTCGACCGCTTCTACAGCCTCTACAACCCAGTCACCAGAAGTTAATTGTCGTATTAGAGAGCCTGTTTTATCAAATAGATACAGGTGCTTATACCCATCGCGCTCAGAGGCCCAGATAAACTGTTCACCGCCTGCCAAAAAAGTCAGATCATCATGCAAATTCACCCAAGTATCGCTGTTTTCCGTTAGTAGCACTCGCTGGTCTTGGGTAGCAATATTGTAGGCTTTTAATGCCAGTTTTTGCTGATCGCGAGTTTGCCACTGGTAGGTCAGGGTTTGATTGTCTGGCATCCAGTCTACCCGAGCTAGATAAATATCTTTATCTTTGCCTAAATCGACCCACTGGCGTTTGCCTGTATCGATGTTTTGTACGGCTAGCGCTATATCAACGTTCGCTGTGCCCGCCATGGGGTAGCGCTGTTCAATCATTTTGATTTCGTTGGCGTAAATTTCAGACCGGGTGATAATATCTACCGGCGTTTCATCAACTTTGGTAAACGCAATATGGCTTTCGTCGTTGGCCCACCAGTAGCCAGTCATGCGGCCCATTTCTTCTTGGGCAACAAATTCGGCCATACCCATTTTCACCGGCCCACCACCTTCAGTGGTGATAGCTTGCTCTTTGCCGGTTTTAATATTTTTTATATATAGGTTTTGATCGCGTATAAACGAGATGAAATTACCTTGCGGAGACAGCCGTATATCGGTTTCAAACGTGTCAGTATCGAGTAACTGCTTGGCCCCTTTTTCACCTAGTTTATGATAGTAAACATCACCTCCAAGTGGGAACAACAAGGCTGAACCGTCCTGTGACCACTCATAACTGACAATACCGCTGCCAGACAGCCGCATGCGTTCACGGCGCGCTTTTTCTTCATCTGACAACTCTTCATCGGTGGCGGCAAGGTCAGCTGAGTCGAATAGCATTCGTGTCGTGCCAGAGGCTATATGGTATTCCCACAAATCCAGCTGGTCGTAGTCAGTTTCTTTACCTTTAAGAAATGTCACTCGCTGTCCGTCAGGAGATACTTTAAGATTACGCGGGGCGTTACCTTCCAAAGAAGGGGATTCAAAAATTCGTTCTATAGTAAGTGTGTTGGCCGATACGGCGCTGCTGAGCATCATCATGGCTCCAATCATTAACGCTTTTTTCATTATTATCTACGCTTTAGGCTGTGATAGTTATCTGTTGTTAAAAGGATGACACAAGGTGACAGGCAATAAAACCGCTTTAGTTCTTGGTGCCACTGGTTTGGTTGGCCAAGCACTGGTGCAACAATTGTTAACAGATGCGCGATATAGCGCTGTAATCTGTCTGGTTCGTCGTCCGGTGGCGGCTAACCTGTTTGATGATCCTGACAGAAAATTACAACCGATGGTGATTGATTACGATCAACTGCAGGATTATCAGGGTTATTTTAATGTTAATCACGTGTATTGCTGTTTAGGCACTACCTTAAAACAGGCTGGAAGCCGGGCTGCTTTTCGTAAAGTTGATTTTGAATATGTACATGTAGCTGCACAACTTAGCCGGGCGCAACGATGCGATGGTTTTGTGTGGATTTCAAGTGTGGGGGCCAATGCTAATAGCAAACAGTTTTATTTACGGGTTAAAGGCGAACTGGAAAACGCCATAATGCGAATGCCTCAACTTACGCACGCCAGCGCGGTCCGGCCCTCCCTTTTATTAGGCTCACGAGCATCTTCGCGTCCACTCGAGGAATTTGGTCAGAAATTGGCACCGCTATTGCGAAGAGTATTAGTGGGGTCATTAAGTAAATATCGGCCGGTTTACGCTCGTGAAGTGGCCGCTAAAATGATCTCCTTACAGCTGTTTTAGCCTATGCCACAAGGATTTCAGTGTAAGCAATTTTTTGTCGGTCATGACCTGTGTGCCATGAAAGTAGGGACAGACTCTTTAGTGCTGGGCAGCTGGGCGCCGGTAGCCGAGGGCGGGCGGCACCTTGATATTGGCTGTGGCAGTGGGTTGCTCTGTTTGATGTTACGTCAGCGCGCCGGCCCGGGCAGCGAGGTTATTGGTATTGATATAGATGAACCCGCTGTGCAGCAAAGTTGGCAAAATGTGGCGCAGAGCCCGTGGCCGGAAGATATCAGGATTATTCATCGTGGGCTGGACGCGTATGCCAGCAGCGAAAAATTCGATAGTATTGTGTGTAACCCCCCTTATTTTACTTCCAGTGGCGTGGGTGAGCATAGCCACCTGCCACAAACTAAGCAGCGGCAAACCGCGCGCCAACAAACAGCCTTACCGCCCACGCAGCTCTTTACTGCGGTAGCTGGCTTACTGGACCAGGCAGGACATTTTAGTTGCCTATACCCGGCCGGACAGGAAGCCCAAATTACCGCCGTAGCCGCGCAGTATGGGTTAGCGGTAAAAGCCAGGTTGGCGCTTAAAAGTACGTTCACAAAGCCGGCCCATGTAATTGCTTTGACCTTCGTTTTTGCCCGCCATTACCGCCTTAGTAGTGAGGAGTTGAACATTCGCGACGCCCAGAATCAGTACACCGACCAGTACAAAGCCTTATGCCAACCGTTTTATCTGGCGTTTTAAACTGGCCGTAAACATGGGAAGTTTACTAAATCAACGCATTGGCTTAGGGCACCACATATGGCAGTGCACTAAACCGGCCCGGTTACGTATTGTTTTACATTGCCCAGGTACGATGCCTGTAACGTAGGGTGGGTAACTAATCAGCGAGCCCTAACGGCTTGTTTACCGTTATTTTATTATTTATTGCAGGAATTATATGCAACTGGTTGCAGAAGCGTTGGGCGCTATTGCCGTAGTGTTTAATTTTATCGGGTATCGTCAAAATGAGGTTAATCATTATCGGCTTCTTTCGGCAATAGCATTGTGCAGTGTAAGCCTGCATTTTTTTATGCTGGACGCTATGGCCGCCGGCGTGGGGTGTGCTATGGCCAGTATACGGAATATCATCGCCCTGCGTTATCGTAACAACGCCATAGTGTACTTTTTTGTTGCCCTAAACATTGTATTTTTACTGCTTGAATGGTTTGTATTACACCACGGCCCGATGATTTTTATTGCCTATGCATCGTCGCTTATCTTTACCGTCGGGTCTATTGTAATACAGGATGCGGCTAAGATAAGAAGATGGTTTGTACTGGCCGAAATACTAGGGCTCATTTATGCCGTGTCGGTCGGCAGTATATTTGGAACTATTTTTAATATCAGTAATTTAATCAGTATCTTTGTTAAAATGTACCAGGCGGGTGAATTGCCGGTATGGCGAAAAGCGTAAAATTTATACCAAAGTATACAAACGGTATTTTATAGCATAACCGGGTATTTGTTGTGCGATTTAACGCCGGACATTGATTTTATACACTCATAGGTCACAGACCTTGAGATGTCGCTATGCCGCCTGATGATACCGCGCTTTTAGCCTTTCGCTATGCCCAGCCGAACATAACCCCGCTGTTTGGTCGTGAACAAATCCGCCTTCACAATGGCCAAACCAGTGCCTATAGCTTGGAACTGCGCTGGAATTCGCGCTTGCGATTATTACGCGATGCGGAAAAACAGCTGCACCGTGCACAGCGATTGCGTGCCGTCGGGTACGCGATTATAGTGGTTTTTGCGTTATTAACTGGGTTTTCGCTGTATGTCGCGCCCGTCACTGCTGGTTGGCTGTTCATTGCGCAGGTGACATTGTTACTGATGACTATGGGTTTTCTGCCATTCATATTATTGTTCAGTAAAGAGTGTCGCCGCCATAGGGACAAACTCTCACGAAAATTCTATGAAAGTAATCATGAAGTGGAATACACCGACGATGCGTTGATTTTGATCAACCGTAGCACTTATACCGCGGTTACCCAGGTGTCACTAACGGAACGCTAATTTGAACAATACTCGCCCCACAAAACGTTGGTTTTTAGGGTACAGCGGCTTCTTTCTCCTGTGCCTGTGTATTTTGGGGGCAGTGCTGGCGGCACCGATGGATGCATTCGCCCAATTGTTTGTCGCATTTACCATCCTTGCCGTTATTCATTTCGCCAGCAATGAGTCTTCTTTTTTCCATCGGTACCGGCTTTATTTTCGGGTTTTAGCCGTGCTCCTTGGGCTAGCGCTGACTGTGCGCTACATATTGTGGCGCGGCTTCTTCACCCTTAATGCCGTTGAATGGTGGTCGCTGGCAGCGGCATGGGTACTTTATCTGGCCGAGGTGTATGCTTCGATAACCCATATTATCAGCTGTATTGTAAACATTTTTCCTCTCAGCCGACCCGAGCGGGATTTAGCTGGCTATACCTCTGCCGAATTGCCCAGCGTTGATGTCTTTGTGCCCACCTACAACGAAGATGCTGATATCCTTGAGGTCACGCTACGTGCGGCGTTACAGCTTCATTACCCTGAACATAAGTTGCACATTCACTTGCTGGATGATGGGGGGACACGGCAAAAACAGCATCAGCCTAATGCCCTTGCCGCGCGTAAGGCGCGGGTGCGCCAGCAAACCTTACGCGCAATGTGCCAGCAACTTGGCGTGTGCTACCACACCCGCGATGAAAACGTAAATGCCAAAGCCGGCAATATCAACAGCGCACTACCGCATACCTTCAGTGATCTTATTGTCATTTTAGATGCGGACCATGTCCCCACGGCAGATTTTTTAGAACGCACCGTGCCATGGTTAATCGATAATGAAAAAGTGTTTCTGGTTCAAACGCCGCATTTTATGGCGAACCCTGATCCGGTGGAGCGTAATTACTTTTCAGCCTTCACCCGTATGCCATCGGAAAACGATATGTTCTACGGGACCATCCAAAGAGGTCTGGATTTCTGGAATGCTTCTTTCTTCTGTGGCTCGGCTGCGGTGTTGCGACGGACGCATTTAGAACGGGTCAATGGTTTGTCGGGCCACTCCGTTACCGAAGATGCCGAGACTGCCTATGACCTGCATGCCATGGGTTATGAGTCGGTTTACGTGAACCGGCCAATGGTCAGCGGGCTGGCCCCCGAAACGCTCGATGCGTTTGTTACGCAGCGGATGCGCTGGGCGCAGGGTATGACGCAAATTTTACTGCTTAAAAAACCCTACCGGGGGGCGGGGTTAAATTGGGCTCAGCGGCTGGGCTATCTAAGTTCAATACTATTTTGGTTGTTTCCCTTTGCCAGAATAATTTTTCTGCTAATGCCATTAACCTATCTGTTGTTCGATTTACAAATTTACCACGCATCTCTACAGGAAATATTGGCTTATACCGTGCCGCACGTCATTGCCACCTACCAGCTTTCAACACTGTTATTCGGCCGCACCCGATGGCCGTTAGTTTCTGAATTATATGAAATTTTACAATGTACTTTTACATTAAAGGCCTTACTGAAGGTGTTCAGGAACCCACGCGCGCCGTCCTTTGTGGTAACCCCCAAAGGTGAAAGCTTGGTACGTGAGTATATTTCACCTCTGGCCGGCATATTCTATGGTCTAATTGCTGTGGTGGTATTAGGGCTTATAGTGGGCCTTCACAAAATGGTGTCAGAGCCACTTACCCGCGATTTAACGGTTATCGTGTTGTTATGGAATACGTTTAATCTATTATTGCTATTCAGTGTGCTAAGTGTGCTGATAGAGCAACGCCAAGTAAGGGGGCAAGCGCGTTTGCCAGCCAATGATGAAGTAACCCTACAGGACTCGGCAGGGCGAGCCTGGGTGGGCAGTATGCTGGACTTGTCACTAGGCGGGGGAAAAGCAAAAATTCATGCCCGCCAGCAATCATTGCCGGGCGAGGTCAAGCTTATAGGCTGGTGTCGCTCGCTGGGCCGAAATGTCAGTATACCATGTTGGGTTTTATTCCATGATCCGCTCTCTGGTATCGTGCGCTTCAGTTTTGATCGGACCAGTGATGCGGTTTGGGATGATGTCGTGGCCTATACTATGGGCGATAGTCGGCGTTGGAAGAGCTTTCAGCGACGCCGCACTCGACCGATTTCCTATTGGTATGGCATGCGACATGTATTGAAGGTTAGTTTCAGACCTGTGCTCCAACATATGGCTATGCAAATAAAAGAATTGTGGCAGCAGTGGGTGATAACGAAGGGAAAATAATATGCAATATAATATCGGGGTGCTGCTGGCAGGAATCATATTTTGTCTGAGCGCGCACGCAGGTAGTGTGGCAGAAATCAAACTCTCTGATTATTCTACCGAGGACCCGGTTTTACGGCTCGAAGGCAAACGTGCTGATAAAACATTGTCTATACCTCTGGCTGGCCGGCAACAGGTCGTCGCCTCTCAGATAACCCTGTCAGTGGTGAGTTCAGCCGCGCTTATTGAAAAGCGCTCCATTTTGAACGTCCGTTTCAATAATGCCACTGTAGGGCAGATTCAGTTTGATCCCCAACGCACCCGTTCTACCTCCACTGTTACGGTGCCGGCGGAACTTTGGCGGCCGGGTTTCAACAATCTTACTTTAGCGGTAAGCCAACATTATGCTAATCAGTGTGTTGATGGCAATGCACCAGAGTTATGGAGCGAAATTCATCTGCATGACTCAATATTAACTATTACAACTGAGCCGGTTACGACGGCCTTGTCACTAAAGGCTTTATCCGGTTGGTTTGCCCCGGGAATCGGCGGACAGCGGACGGTAAATATGGTGACACCCCGAACAGGCAGTCCGCTTGTAACCCAACAGACGCTGCCGCTGATAGCCCAGGCGTTAGCACTGCGTAATCAGTACGTACCTTTACAGGTAACCCATACTTCAGTCACCCCACAAACCCCCTTGCCAGCCCTGCCAGGAGAAGCACAGTGGGATGACACGCTAACCCAACAATACTACAACAGCAGTTGGTATACTCAACCCAGCGCAGCCCAGCCACTGCATGTGCTGGCAGGCACCAAAGACAACCTGGCGCCGTATCTTAGTGGTGCCACGCAGGCGAAAATCACCGGCGCTTATATTGGGGTCGAAGCTACCCCGGAGGTGACTGTAAACAACCAACAGTTAGTCGCTGCAGGTATACGGCTGGTGGTATCCGGACGCGATGCTGATGAGGTGCGCCGCGCGGCGCTTACGCTTGCATTAATGGATGATGAGTTAAATCCCGATGCTGATATTGTGGTCGAGCGTACGGCTAACGAACAACCTTTCTCGGCATTGGCTGCCCATATATTACGGCCCGACCAAACCTATAGCTTTGCACAGATGGGCCAGGATAATATCGAGTTTCGCGGCGAGGACAGTTTTACCCAACAGATAGCATTATTGCTACCCGCCGACTTTTATGTCCCAGAAAGTGCCAGTGTTAGGCTGAATCTTGATTTTGGCTATGGTGCTGCGCTGGGGCCAGGCTCAATGATGAATATTCTGATAAATGACGAGTTGGTGCATGGCCGGCCGTTGGATAACGTCAACGGGGAGTCTTATCGTCGCTATCAGCTTACGATACCGGCCAGGCATCTACAGGGCGGGCTGAACTTACTGGATTTTGTGGTAAATATGCGTGCGCCGCTGACCGGCCAGCCGTGTGATGATGTCGGTGGTAAACACATGGTATTCCAGGTAAGAAATACCTCTACAATTGACTTACCCGAAGCGGGCAATGTAGCTACTCAGCCAAGTTTGGCATTGTTTCGCGATACAGGTTTTCCTTTTGCACGCTACCAGCAAAACCATCCTGCCGGCGTGTATTTGAGTACACCGAGCCTAACCGGGGCGGGGCTTACTCTGTTGGGTAAGTTAGCTCAAACGGCCGGAGCAGTACTGCCTGAATTATCCCTGTATGCGGATATACCGAAGCAACTAACTGACGATGCGGTGGTATTAGCCACGCCTGAAACAATGTCTGATGAATTTTTGACCCATTATGAAGCATCGCTGGCCAGTACCAAACAGTGGCCATACCGATTGCAAAATGAACTGCACAATCGTATTCATAAGCTTTCCGATAACCGTCGTCATGATGCGTTAAAAATTAGCGGGGTGACGAATCAGCAGAGTAGTCTGGGAGATATGGCCGTACTACTGGCACGGAAAAACCCCTTGGCTGAGAGTACAGGTAATTTGTACTTAATTGCCGCGCAAACGCCGGCCCAGCTCACTGAGCGCATAAACGATTTAGTGAGCCTGGAGCTATGGGGGCAATTAGCGGGAGATTTCTTTAGCTGGGAGAATTCTTCTCAGCCGCTGATTGCCATGCAGGTGGCCCCGCAGTTTGAATTAGGTGAGGCTGATAACCGTTTATTGTCGCTGCGTTTGTGGTTGTCCAATAATCCTTGGTACTGGCTAATAGCGGTGGCCTTCCTGATTGTATTATGTACCTGGCTGGCGGTAGTGTTATTAAAACGCCGCAATCAGGCAGTGACGGAAGATTGGTAATGGATAGTGTAAAAGCCCTGTTAGTAATAATTGGTTGTTGCGCGCTGTTAGCTTGTAACAAGCGTACCGATACGCCTTTTGCCCAGGATTGGCAACGGTACGCGGCAACGTTTTATAGCGAAGGCCGGATCATCGATACCGGTAATGACAATGTATCGCACAGTGAAGGGCAGGGCTATGCAATGCTATTTGCCGCCGCTGCTGGAGACAAAGTTCGTTTCGACGAGCTTTGGCAATGGACTCAGCAGACACTACAGCGCGCTGACGGCTTATTCAGCTGGCGATATCGGCCTTGCCCACAGCAAAATGCAGCCTGTGTGGATGATCCCAATAATGCCAGTGATGGTGATATTCTTATTGCTTGGGCTTTGTTGCGGGCTAGTAAGGTATGGGATAGCCCAACCTACAAACAGCAGGCGATGACCATTTTATCGGTAATAGAAAACAAGCTTATTGTAGAGCGTCAGGGCCGTACGCTTTTGTTACCCGCTGAGCAGGGTTTTGTTGACAACAACGCGATCCAGCTGAATCTGTCTTATTGGATATTTCCTGCCTTCGCTGACTTCTATGAGGTCACGGAGGCGCCTGTATGGCAACAACTAAACGAAAGCGGAATGGCTTTGCTGGCGCAGGTGGCGGAACGTAGCCCGGGTTTGCCCGGCGATTGGATGTGGTTAAAGCAGGGGGAATTGAGTGTGGCCGGGGCGGTGAATACGGTGTACGGATTTAATGCCTGTCGTATACCGCTGCATTTGGTATGGCAAGATCCAAGCCGCACCGCTTTGCTGGCACCTTACAAAACGTTTTGGCAAACCCAGCAGGTGGTACCCGCCACGCTTAACCTGGCTACCGGCGACGAAGCGGATTATCGATGGACCAACGGTATGCGAGCAATCTCTGAGGTGGTTAATTATCGCAGTGGCGATACTTCCGATAAGCCACAACTTAACCTGGATGATGACGAAGATTATTTTTCTTCCAGCTTAATAATGCTTAGTCACTTGAGCTTACAGGATAACCGGTAATGCGGTGGATTACCGGGTGCTGTGTTAGCAGTTTTTTTATCTTGCCGGTAGGTCAGGCGCAAGTCATTACTGACTATGACACCCAATCGTCAGCGCTGCCGTCTTTGCAATTCTCCACCCAGCCCGATACTACCGGTATCTGGTTTCATATTCGGCAGCGCCAGTACGCACTGGCTGAAGCTGAGATGGTCCGTTTACAGCAGGCTCATCCGCAATGGCAGCCTGCCTCCGAATTACGTGAAGCCTTGGCCGCGCTTTCCGCTAATACGGTGGAGCGTGCCAATAATTTCCAGGTTGCCCCAGATTCGCCGGCTGCCACTACCGAGACTGCCGCACACCTGTTTGGGAAACTCAGTCAGCTAAGTCATGCTCAACAAATAGCAGTCGCAGAGTCTACGTTAGCTTTGGCGGCCAACCTGGCAAGTCAGGCCAATCGGGTAGATTACTACATTCAGGTAGGCTGGCTGTATTATCAACAACAATATTACGCTAAAGCGTTACAACAGTTTGAACAGGCTCAGTTGATACGCGCAAATGACAAGGTCCGTGACGGTATTCAGGCTTGCATAGATGGCCTGGTTAGCGACGCGGCAGCCCAACCGGATGCTGAGCGTTTAGCCGAGTTAGTTCATCGGTATCCTGGCTACGATATAACCGGGGCGATTGAAGCCATTGGTTGGCAGGCATACAACAACCAGCAATACTCAGTCGCTTACAAACGATTTGCTGCGGCCGACTTTGTTTATGGCAAAGTGTTGGCACTCCAGCAAAACGGACAATCTGAGCAAGCGCAACAGCTAGCCTGTGAGAATGACAATAGCCCCCCGTTAGCCATATTCTGTACCGACGCACTGGCCTCGACCCAAGCTAGTGAGTACGCCGCGGAACAATACATCGCCAGTATCCAGGCCGCCCAGCATATTGCTCAACGCAGAGCGTTGCGTGAAGGCGAACAAGCATTACTTGGCTGGGCCTATTTAGCGGCCGGCCGACCGCGCAGCGCGCGCTCGATATTTGCCCAACTGTTGGAAGACTATCCCGATGATGAACGCTACGCACAAGGTCTCGTATCATCACTCAGTAGTGACCAACAGCGGCAGCAGGCTGCGCGTCGTTATCCCGGGGTCGCTAAGCTGGTGCGACGTGGCTTTGCTGACCAAGCGTGGCAACGTAAACAGTTTGAACGGGCGCGGCGTCTGCAAAACCCTGCTGCGGTTGCTATTTTGCATCCGCAACGGTTAGCAGTGTATACCGGTATTGACGCTCGTAGCCGCAGTGGTGAAGCGGGGCTGGGGAACTTCGATGTAACTCATGGTTACGTAGCCATAAATGAGGTAACCGGGCCGCTACAGTGGCAAGGGCAACTGGATTATGAGCAGCTTTACAGTGGCATACCCGATGCCGGCCAGTGGTTTGGTGAGGGTCAAACACAAGATGACTTTGGCAGTATTAGCGGATTTGAAGATACCGGAATAATGGCCAATGTTAAGTATGAACAGCAAAATCACACCTTGTATGGTGAAATAGCTTACAGCTTGATAGATCAGCCTGTCGCCCCCCGACTGACCGGACAGTTAGGCGCGGCTTGGTTTACCGATACTGCCACCTTAGCGGTAACGGCATATCGCCAGCGAGTGGGGGATAGTTTACTTAGCCAAGGCTCAACGTGGTTCGAAAACAGCCCCCAAGCTTGGGGAGGGGTACATAAAAACGGTGCTCGTGGTCTTTATTCTCATTTGTTAACAGCTCAATGGGCGCTTAGCCTAAGCGGCAGGATTGAGCGCTATAGCGGTGACAAGGTTATTGATAATCGCCATGTCAGTTTGCGCCTCGATGCAAGTCAGGATATTGCTTCTAACATTAGTGTGCCGTTAGACTACTGGCGGGTCGGGCCGTATGTTAGCGTTGAGCACTTTGAGCATAATGCGAGCGGCTTTACCCGTGGCCATGGTGGCTACTTTAGTCCTGATATGCTGCTTTCTGTTGGGCTATACAGTGAACTGTTGACGCAGGAAGGGCAGCCTGGACAGGTAAAAGCGGCTCTGAATGTAGGTTATAACGCTATCAGGCAAGCAGGGTATTATCGGTTTCCGCTAACTCAAAATGGTGATTGGACCGCAGCCCAAACCAGTGCTGGTATAAGTGCAGACCTTACACTGGAAGGGCAATACCTGCTGGGTAACCACTGGTCTATAGCCGGTTTTGCAACCCAATCTTTTGCGGTGGCATATCGCAGTACCTGGGCTGGTATTGAATTAAGGTGGCATGCGGGTGCCACTAAGGGGCTTACCAGCGACACTTTAATTCGTAATCGATCTCATTCAACCGGGTATGCGTTTTAATGAGCGGCGGCGCAGACCTAATACGGCTAGTAAGCCTAACGCCACCGATAGGGTAGCTGGTTCACTGATATCAGTAATATTGCCAAATCGATAGTTATTTATTTGTCCGGTCTGTTCGCCGTCAGGAGAAACTAGATTCTTTACAATCAAGTTGCCATCAATATGCCCATTGAAGAATGATGTATCAGCCAATGGCGCCAGAATACTGCCTTTAAAACCAATGCCGTGTAACGATAAATCGGTAGCATTGACAAAATTAAACAATAAATTGTTAGCATAGCTGCCATCATGTCTGCCAGCCGCACCATCTTCTGGTCGGTTATCGGGAAACTTACTACCGTCAGCTAAATGGAATCCTGTATTAAATAACTCTACTGACTCGCCATACACATTGATAATGTTATAGCTGGTTTGTGGAACATCAATAAATATCCCTTTGCCTGATGCTGATAATGTGGCGGCATCGATGGAAAATATATTAATTTCCTGATCACCTGCCAGTGTCAGGTTCCATATCGATGAACCATCACCCTCAACAATAACGGGTGCAGTAGCGTCATAGCTACCCCATAAAGATGATTTATACATAAGTTCGTCGTTGGTGCTGGCGAAATCAAAACTACTGTCCTGATAGAACTGATGGGTATTATGGTAAGCATCGGTGCCATACAGGCCCACACTGGCATCAATATCTATATCGCCGGCAGCCACTGCGTCACCATGATAGATTCGGGCATTGCGCATACTGACATCACCGCCTACGGTGACTACCGGATGCGGGTTATCGGGGGCTAGCTGTAACCCCAGACCATAGTTATCGAGAGTTAAATTGCCACCTACCGCTAGCCGACCTTCTACATCGGAGGCGTTGCCTTCCATGTTTTCCAATACATAAGCATTAAAGTTGGCAGCCTGACCTAGGTAAAAGGGCGCACTAACAGCAGGTAAAGACACCATACAGGCTGCGATTACGGTAACAATCCGTTGGTTTATGAATTTCATCACTGCTCTCCCTCCCGTCGTGCCCGGCAACAATTACTAAGCAAATCAAAGAAACGGGAACTGCATCTGATTGAATTTTAATCGCTAGGGGTCGAAAAATCCACTCTACAAACAAAAAACGCAGCCAAAAGGCTGCGTTTTTTCATAGCTAAAAAGGGTCAGCGTAGGCTTAGCCTTTTTTAACCAATACAGACACTTTGTCTATACCCGCTATTTTAACCTGGTTCATTACTTCAACTACTACACCTTCTTCTGTATTTTCATCAGCTTGAATGGCAGCAGTGTCGGTGTTGTTTTCAGCCAGATAAGTTTGCGCGTTCGCCACAACCCGACGGATATCGACCTCACGGCCACCCATTGTAATTGTGCCGGTCTCGTCTATACGGATAGAAAGCGCTTTTGAAGGCTGGTTGTTGTTTGACTGATTGTCTTCAGGGCGGCTTACGTCAAGGCTTTTTTCTTTAACGAAAGACGTGGTAACAATGAAGAAGATCAACATGATGAACACAATGTCCAACATGGGAGTCATGTCAACCTGAGCCTCGTCCTCAGCAGATGTATGCTTTTTTCTTTTCATCTTGTATTCTTTCTTCTCTAAAGTTCTAGCGCATTAGTATACTGGTTGTAATAAAAATATATAGTTTTTTAATCACCAGTGTGCGCCGGTTTAACACGTGTTGTCGGCCACAAAGGCCAGGCTGCGCGCCTCTACGATACGGTTCAGGCCTGTTTACCGGATAGCGCTTTACCCAGCAGATTAAAGTAAACCGTTAACTGCTGGTTAACCTGAATACGCAAATTACCATGAGGATAAATGCCAAGTCTAGCCTCAGGCGACATTTTTGTGCCCTGAACCAGGAAGGCGTTCTTTATTTTATGGTCCTGGATACAGGCTTCAAAGGCTCTGGCTGCCATTTCCTGCGGCATCGCGTAATAAAACATTTGCAGCGCCCGGTCGGCTTCTACCGAGCGTTGGAAGTACTCACTGGGGCTGCCATCAGGCTGCAAAAACAGCAGTTTAAAGCAATCACACAAACGTTGATTAAGAGGGTGTTCGATTTTATCTGCATCATCCAGCCAGGCTTTTGAGGCGAAGTGGCCATGCTCTAAGCCGGCAAATACCTTTCCCGCAATATAGTGATCAAACGCATGAAACCACTCGTGGGCCAACGCACCGCCCCCGGCATTTTTTGCCAGCGCCAGTTGCCGCCTGGCGCTGTTGTAGTGTGCGCTACTGTGTTTCTGGCCGCCACTTCCAAAGGCTAATGCCAAGCTACCATTTAACGAAATGACCTGCTCATTGACCTGCAAAATATCGATGAGATCATACAACGCATCAAAAAACAGGTTTGCCGCTACCTGTTGTTCTGCCGCGGTTACCCAACGGCCGATAGTAATTGCTGAAAAATTGAATAACTTGCGTATATCCTGAAAGCTGACATCTGCGCCATCGCGATGTGAAGCCCCATTACGGTAAAACTCCCGGTGCAGCCGGCCAGGCACGGACATCGTCAGCTCAGTTCTTCAAGTAATTGGTTACACCAGGTTTCCACCCGCTCATCGGTCAAATCGTACTGGTTCTCATCATCCAGGCTTAATCCTACAAACTGGCTTTTATCTGCCGTAAGCGCTTTAGAGTGAGCAAAATCATACCCTTGGTTTGGCCAGTAACCGACTATTTTAGCACCACCTGCGACGAGGGCATCGTGTAACATGCCCAATGCATCCTGAAACCAGTCAGCATAACCAAGCTGGTCACCCAGCCCAAATAGCGCGACTATTTTATCTTGCATGGCCAGCTGATAAACTTCATCCCAATGCGACTCCCAATCTTCCTGAAGTTCACCAAAATCCCAGGTAGAAATACCGAAAATCAGAATGTCGAAATCCTCGGCGTGTTTTAACGGTTCGTCTTTGATGTTATGCAGGCTCACTACCTGATCATCAAACAGGCTATTTAGCTGAGCCTGAATTTTTTCTGCTGCCATTTCGGTATAACAGGTTGTTGACCCGTAAAATAAGCCGATAGACAGGGCAGGTTCACTCATGTTATTCCCTTTTATTGTTGGTCTTGTTGCTTGGCGGTGAATTCTATCGTTTCTGAGCCCGCACACAAAGCTCTGCAAATGACCTTATCAGATTGCGGGTCAATAATAAGCTGTCCCACCGCGCTATGGTTCAGCAACGTATCAGTGTCTGATTTACTCACAGGTCGAGCGGTAACCGACATATTGCGGCGCCGGGTAAAAATATTAAGCGGTGAATCCGGGCCGTATAGATAGCGGTTGAAACGTTCCAACTGGGTTAACAGTCCATCTGGAAAAGTATTTTTCAACCCGCTACAGGTAAATTGGGTAATATGCGGGCTGTTGCGCCTAAAACGAAGGCGCACATCGTAAACAAAGGAATAGTGCACATCACCGGATAAAATAATAAATTCCGGCGGCGTACGGTAATGCCGAAAGATATTGAGCATGACGTGAGCAGTGCCGCGATGAGCCATCCAGTTTTCGGCATCCACCGTGAGAGCCTTGCCAAAAAAGGTAAACACTTTTTGAATGGCTTCAATAAATTTTACGCCATAAATAGGCGCCGCTGACACGACAATAACCGCTTGCTGACCAATAATATCTTGTTGAAATTCACACAGTGCTTCCCAGTCCATCAGGCCGGAAGGTTTGTTCAGACTCGATTCAGAACGCCATCGTCGGGTTCGGGTATCCAATACACAGATGGGGGGGCTGGTGTGCAGCGTATAATGCCATTGTTCAAAATCAAACAGGGTATCGATAAAAGCATCTTGCTGCTGTAAACCGCCGGATGTAAAGACCGTCGCCGCTTGCGAAAGTATATCTGCAAATTTTGCCGGCTGATTGCCCCAACCCTGACATAGCCAGTAAGCCACCAGCGCATTACCTACCATGCGCCGGGATAATGGATGCCCATAGACTTCTTCTTCCCAACCACGGGTAAGGTTCCAGTCATCGGTTACATCATGATCATCAAAAATCATATAAACCGGCAGATGAGCCAGCGCTCGGCGGATGGTGGCTAAACCCGCTACAAAAGGCCTCAATGCTTGCTGCTCTTCGCTAAACTGTGCGCGATAGCGCTGTGGTACCACGCTGACATCCAGGCTTATTCCGGCCCACAATGCGTCTGACCACACCAATATGTACATGGCGATGATTTCCGACAAACTGATCAAATGGTTGTGGGCATTCACCGAGGTAAATACAGGCTTCCGTTTGGCGGTGAAAAACAGTTTCGATAATGGTGTGTTCAGATCTACCTGAGGCAATATTTGATTACGCTCATAAAAATTGTGCTCGTGCCCGGCAAGCTCGCTGGCATAATCCACCACCGCCCCTGACAGCGGTTCATCGAATAATCCGAGGCGCGCGATAACCTGCTGGATGGCTTGTAGCATGGGGCCGGCCACGTCATCGGTATACACCTGGTCGCCAGACATAATCAGCATGTCGGGCCGCTTTGCCTGTTGGCTAAACTCCGCGGCGATACACTCGTCCACCCGTTGTAGGGCATCATCTACCGGATGATGTGGTTTGCGACAGGAGCCATGCAGCACATTCGACAACTGTGTCTGATAGCGAAAACTGAAGTGCTCTTGTCCGTCATACAGTAAATCCTGTCTGGCCTGTTGCCACTGCTGTTGGACCGCCGCTTCATCGAATGTTAGGGCGTAGTAATACAGCGTATCAGTAACCAAAGGCCGGGAAGGCGTAAGCTGTATAAGCTGGATAAAGGCCCGCTGGCCCACCTGTATCGTTGAAGTCTGTTGGGCTGGCAACGCCAGAGTTTGCTGTCCCAAGCTCACAGTAGGGGCAGCTTTAACAGAGGTTATCAACCACAAAGTGACACTGGTTTCATCAACATGGCGCAGTAACGGGCCCGCAATGACGGTAGGTAAGTTTTCTTGTGAAATAACCAATTCCTCTTAACGTGTGCCCATAAGCGTTGCATCAAAGACTAATTTTACCGATAACCTGGCCGGTCAGATAGTCGAGGGTACGCTATTATGCCGTAAAACCTCATGATTGACTGGCGATAAGTGCAACAAAGTGTGGCACTTCATATCGTTAGCGGGTATGCAGTTACGTTTAAGTATACGCTAACCCGCTTAATATTAGGGCTGACCGTGACTTGTTTCGAGACACAAAGTGCGAGATATTATTTTTAGTCTCAATGCAGATTGATAAAGATTTAGGATGATATGAAGCGACATGCCGCACTCTTGATGGTTTTGGCAGCCAGCCTTACCGGATGTTCAAAGGATAATGAGCAAAACATAGTACAGACCACGCCTGCGGCAGATGTTTTGCAGGTCGATGGACGCTGGATAACAGAGTCTGACGGCAGTTTAATGGTCGATTCGCAGCCTTCCGGTTTGTCAGCTTGGCAGGGTAAGTTGGTAACCCTGTCTGATGCCAGTGCACAGCCGGCACAGCAACGACAGTTACATATTATTGATCCCACCAGTGCACAGCTATTACCCAGAACCGAAAAAATGCGTTTAGGCAGTCAGGTTAGAAACAGTTGTTTTGCAGCCTACCTCGCCAGTGAACCTGATTTGGAAGCATTAGTTGCAGATCCTCTGGATCCGAATATATTTTATACCGTAACTGAAGATGCCACTCGCACCGGGGCGCTATCAGCACGTTGCCAGCAGCGCTATAAAGCGACCGGCTCAACTGACTACCCGACTCTGTTGGTTAGGCTTGAACGTAACGAAGATGGTTCGGTAATAATGGGCCGAGTGCGACCGCTTCAGTTTGATCTGAAACTGGAAGTAGGTGATTTCCCCAATGATGGTATCGAAGGTATGGCGCTGGGCAAAGATAATATACTTTATCTAGGTTTGGAAAAAGACGCCGCTGGCGCCGCGCGTATCTTCGCAATAAAACTGCATGACGGTTTTTGGGAAACTACCGACTTTGCCAAAGTCTACAACCCAGCGCTGAAGTTGCCACACTTCACCGAGGGGTCACACCCCATTAATGCACTGGAATATTATACCCGGGCAGCCGATGAACATGGTTTTTTACTGGCTATAGCGCGCAACGATAACGAACTTTGGGTTATCGATACCGAGGGTGAGCAGCCCGCCAAACGCGTAAAAATGGACTTCACGGCACCGGCCGATGCGGATATGGAAAACTGTGAGGCTACCGAGCGAATGGACAATGCCTCGATAGAAGGTATAACGGTAATTAACGACACGGTCTGGATGATTAACGATCCGTGGAAAGTAAACTATCTGAAGAACATCCAATGCCCGGTTAATCGTAAACGCTATGAAGCAATGGCACCGCTGCTGTTTTCCACCCCGATTCAGGCTGACTGGTTTACCAGCCAACCCGGTACTTCGGCGGCCGATTAATCTTTACGCAGTCGCGAGGCAAAAGTTTTCTTAAATTTTGCCAACTTGGGCGCAACTACCATCGCGCAATATTGGTTTTGCGGATTATTGGTAAAATAATCCTGATGGTACGCTTCGGCGTCGGTGTAGTTATTCAAAGGTGTAATTTCAGTTACGATTGGGTCTGGCCAAACATTGTCTTCGCGCATTTGTTCGATAATGCGTTGTGCTTCGGCCCGTTGATCCTCGTTATGGTAAAACACGGCGCTTCGGTATTGAGGGCCGACATCATTACCCTGACGGTTCACTTGCGTGGGATCGTGTAGTGCAAACAGAATCTCCAGTACCTCACGGTAGCTAATTTGATCAGCGTCAAATTCTACCTTCACGACTTCGACATGGCCCGTATCGCCTTTACACACGGCTTCGTAGGAAGGGTTGTCGACGTGGCCGCCAGCGTAACCAGAGGTGGCTTTAATTACCCCTTCCACTTTATTAAACGCGGATTCGATACACCAGAAGCAGCCGCCGCCAACGGTCGCTGTTTGTACATTTGCCATAAAAATCTCCTGTCGTTGATGTTCTCAAAGTGGGTGCGGGCAAAACGGACTTCAAGTCATCCAGCGTTAATTATTTAGCGTATAGATAGAATAAGCATTTTTATCACCAGCAATCGGCTACTTGAATGATAATTTTTTACGATGGTCATTGTCCGCTATGCCGGACCGAAATGTCTCATCTTAAGCGCTGTGACAAACATCATGTTATCCAATTTGAAGATATCCATCAGGATAACTTTACCCAGCGTTATGGCCAGTTGGAATGGGCAGCTTTAAATAACCGTATTCATGTTCAACTGCCAGATGGCAGTTTACTTACCGGACTGGATGCTACCCATGCTGCCTGGAAAGCGGTAGGCAAGGGCTGGTTGTACGCCCCTTTACGTTGGCCGATAATCAAACCGATTGCTGATTATGGCTATACCTTGTTTGCCCGGCATCGCTATCGGATCTCATACTGGCTAACGGGCCAGAGGCGCGGTTGTGACGCCAGAAACACCTCGGCAACGTCTAAAAACGGCGATAAATCATGACCGCTATTGCAATTGTTATTGGTGCCAGTGGTGGCATTGGTCAAGCACTGGTAAGCCAGTTAGCTCGGCAGCGGCCTGCAGATACGGTCTATGCGCTATCGCGGCAGGCTGGCAATGCTTCGGGATTACCTGATAACGTGATCAGTGTCAGCATGGATACCGCCGATGAAGAGGCTATCAGACAGTTTTGCCAGGCACGCGAAGCCGGGGGGGAGTGGGTGCTAACGGCCATTTGTACAGTAGGCACATTACATGGTGAGGTGGGTGATGTGACGCTTGCCCCGGAAAAGCGACTGGAGGATATTAACCAGGCGCAGTTACAGGCTTACTTCACCGTGAACAGTATTATTCCTGCATTATGGCTTAAACATCTGGTTTCTATTATGAGCGCTTCGCCCAGCCAAGTGGTGTGCCTGAGCGCGAGGGTAGGCAGTATCAGTGATAATCGCCTGGGAGGCTGGTACGGCTATCGCGCGTCTAAGGCAGCGCTCAATATGTTAATGAAAACGGCCGCGGTGGAATACGCTCGGCGCGCCAAAGCAACCAGCTTACTGTGTTACCATCCTGGCACCGTTGATACAGGATTATCGGCACCGTTCCAACATAATGTAAAACCCGAAAAACTTTTTACCGCGCAGTACACCGCCGAGCGCCTGCTAAGTGCACTGACCACCCTTGATAGTCAACAAAGCCCGTATTTTTTGGACTGGGACCATCAAGTGGTAAGTTGGTGATACGCCCAACACCAGCCCAGTTACGCTTAAACTCAAGACTTTTTATGACACTGCTGTTACCATTTTGCCAAACGGTGACAAAGCAGTGCATTAAGGGCCCCGGTCATTTAATTAGCGTTGTTTGAATAAAAAATAGTCACCGATAAAAACACAACAAATAACAATAAGTTGAGGGGAAGCGGCGTATGAGCGGGGCCAGAGAACAGTTCGGATCGCGCATCGGATTTATTCTTGCAGCAGCAGGTTCTGCAGTGGGAATTGGGAACCTGGTAGGGTTTCCGGTAGGCGCAGCCAAAAATGGTGGCGGCGCTTTTTTATTGATGTATGCCATTTTTGTTTTTGCTATTTGCCTTCCGGTTATGCTGGCAGAAATGACCGTTGGACGGCGCGCGCGTAAGGATCCCCTGGGAACTTATCGTCAGTTAAGCGGCAATTCGGCGCCGTGGAAGTTAGCTGGGTGGTTATCTATTTTAACCCCGTTCATGATTGCCGTCTTCTATCTGGTGATTACCGTGTGGATCTTTGGCTACTTGTTTGAAGCGGTTACCGGTGATTTAGACGTGCTGGCAAACCCACAAACGTTCAATAACTTTATTAACTCGCCTAAGGTGTTTATTTACATGGCAGCGGTATCAGGCATTGTGTACCTGATATTACAAGGTGGGGTAAAAGAAGGAATTGAAAAAGCGGCTAAGTTATTAATGCCCTCTTTGTTTTTGATGCTGCTGTTGCTGGTGGGTTTTGTTCTCACCCAGGAAAATGCAATGGCGGGGGTACGCTTTTATCTGATACCGGATTTTAGCAAACTGACCGCTTCGGTTATCAATGGTGCATTGTCTCAGGCGTTTTTCTCGCTTTCGCTGGGTATGGGGATTCTGATAACCTATGGCAGCTACATTTCTAAAGATGCTGATGTACCCAATTCCGCCAAGCTAGTGGCAATTACGGATACCGCAGTGGCATTTACCGCCGGGCTAATGATTCTGCCAGCGATATTTTCGTTTAATCCACAAACTAATCCAGCGGAATTAAGCGAGTCTTCTATTGGCATGATTTTCACCTTTTTGCCAAAAATATTCTTAGCGCTTCAAGCGAGTATCGGCTATATCGGCGCATCAATTGTGGCCAGCCTGTTTTTCCTGTTGGTATTTTTCGCCGCCATTACTTCATTGGTCTCTATCTTTGAAGTTCCGGTGGCCGCACTGATGGATGAGAAAGGGGTTAGCCGCAAAAAGGCGCTGGTGGTTCTAGGGGTCATTATGATCACACTGGGCGGCTTTTGTGCGTTGTCTTTTGGCTTTGTTGAGTACTTTACTTTGTTCACCCATTACGCCGGGGCAGATAAGTCCTTCTTTGATGTAATATACGATGTGTTTTACGACACAATATTACCGCTTAATGGTTTTTTAATTTGTATGTTTGTAATTTACCGCTGGAAGCGGCATAACCTTAATGAAGCCCTTGAAGAAGGCGCGCCTAATTACAAGGGAAGCATGTTTGCCAGCTATGTAAACTTGTCGCTGGGCACCTTTATACCGGTTATTCTGCTGGTCATTTTTATTAATACCGTGTGCCTGAAATATTTTGATTTTTCATTGTATTCAGGCCTCACGGCTATGTTTTAGCTAAAGCATATCGTACGGGCTGGGATAAACGGGAGTTATGCCTAGCGCGTGCCAGCTTCGCTGAGCATCAATCTGTTTGCCACTTGCGCTACGGCGGGTAAAATCAGAATTAAAAACAGGGGCTTCAAGCCCCTTTTTGTGGGCGCACCAGGGATAATAATCGCCGCGTTTGGGATGTTCCAACGCACTTAAATGAAAAATTCGACCTGGTTGAGGTTTCGTTAACAGCGAGAACAGACCCGCGCAAACATCCTGCTCATGCACCAGGTTTACCACCTGCTCACCCTTATCCAAATGACGTCCCGCTAAAAAATTGACCGGATGCCGGTGGCTGTCAATTAATCCAGACAGTCTGACTATCGTCGCAATAGCCGGATACTGATTTAGTATGTGCTGCTCTATTTTGACGTGAGCGTGTGCTGAGTCTGTAAGCGGATCTACCCGTGTCTTTTCATTAACCAGACCCTCTTTATCGCCATACACGGCGGTGGTGCTGATAAAAATGAGCTGCGTACAACCGGCCGCCATGAAGGCATCGATAAGGGCCAGCATATTACTGACAAAATCCCTATCCAGCGGTCGTTTCCTGGCGCCGGGCGGAATATTTAAAATAACCGGATTAGCGGCACTGTGTTGGGCCAGGGCTTCGGGATTGTCACCCAGTGTAAAACGTACCGGCTGAATATCAGCGTCACGCAACAGTTCTGCGCTGGCTTGGGTTCGGGTGGTGCCCAATATCGACATTGTTGAGGGGCGGCGGCGGGCCATATGTTTGCCGAGCCAGCCGCAGCCGCAAAGGGTAATTGCCGTCATGCTATACCTGCAATAAAAGGGAAGAACGCTATCCTAGCACAACCTTGGCTAAGCACTACATTTTAGCGCTGTTATGTGACCTGTGGGTTTCTAAATCTAGTATATTAAGTTCGTCTAGTCCTGCAATAGTGCGTTGCATCTGAGTTTCGTAACCATCAGCCTGGCGTAAGATTCGGCACAGTTTATGGGCCTGTTGTTCCAGCATTTCCGCTTGCGCTTCCATCCGGCTTTCCAGATCTTCTCCGAAGTTTTCCATACGCTGCTCAAAGGATTCAAGATTATCATCCGAGCTAAACCACTGCCCTGCCAGCGCCATCAATAGCTTGCCGGTAGCGCGCTCTGCCAGATCTTCAATTCGCTGTTCAAATTCCTGTTCCCAGTCGCTGCCAAGCCAGTTGTCGCTGGCATCATTATTCGCTGTAATTTTAATACTGCCATCATCAGTGTAAAACTGTTGTTCCAGCGACTGGCGCATTTCAGCAAACGACGTCTGGAATTCGGTAACCAGTTCATCGTCTTCACCCAGCAAGTGGGCAAACACCTCAGTGACTGCGCCGTTAGCCATCGCCAAGCCTTTATCGGCCATCTCCATGCTCATCGGTACCGCCTCATTAATAGCCTCATAATAGCCCGCTACATTAGCTTGTTGGCTGGCACTCAGGTGAATCGGCTGTGCATTCAGGTATAACGAATGATCCTGGTTAATTTGCACTTGATCGCGGTTAGGCAGAGTTAAGGTAATTTGCGCAGGGTTATAGTGTACATCACCGCGAAGATTAATATCGCAGCTGTCATTTTGGTGCGCCATAACAGGAGTAACTGAAGTGAGCAGAACAAGGGCAATAGCAGACATTTTCATGATGATTCCGTTTCAACATTAAGCAAAAAGTAGTCAATGCTGAGCAGGGCCTATGCCATATTTAAATTTCGTTATTTATCAATTACTTAAAAATTCATCAAATTGAAACTTGGCCATATAAACACTGCATAATGGTCAGTAACCACAATAAATAGCTGAATTAACGAAATGATAATACCAGGTGTTACAAGAGAAATTTTTTGCCCATAAAATGGGCATAATGCATAATAAAGAGACAGGAAAGATGACTGTCGTTATCTTTCGCGAAAACCACCGGCAACTGTGCAGGCATTTTAACGAGGCTATACAATGAGTGAATGGTTAGGCGCAATAGGGTTTGGAATTGGCTTGTTAGCTTTTGTGCTGGGCGTTACCAGTATTATTATGGGGTTTATGGCCAGCGCAACGAATGGACAGGGCATGCAACACAAAATAGAGTATGGCTTCTTTGGGGTAGCGGGCTTGGTGGTTTGTTTGCTTATGGGCTACGCCTTAGCATAGCCCATAAGCTTAGTGCTCAGTGCATATTATTGCGGCTGGCTTGCTGAACTTAACTGTGCAGGCACAGCCACTGCCGGTTTTTTGGCTGGCGCAGCGAAATTACCTAAATGGCTGTCGCGTTGATAAGCTCTTAAATCGAAGGTGTCCAGCATTGCCAGCACATGGTCAAATATATCGGCTTGTACGGCCTCATATTTGGTCCAGGATTTCTCTACACTGAAGCAGTAGATCTCCAGCGGCAGGCCTAACTCATTGGGCGGGAGCTGTCGCACCATGTAAGTCAGCGACTGGTTAACTTTTGCATGCTTACCTAAATAAGCATCTAAATAAGCGCGAAACGTTCCGATATTGGTTAACCTACGGCTATTTAATAAATCTTCTTCTGCAATGTCATAATCTTTATGATAGGCACGTAGCTCGTTCAACTTTTTATCGATATATTCCGAGATATAACGAATCTTGCCAAACCGAGCTAACATTTCATCATCGCACAGCCGTACCGAATGGATATCAATATAGATGGCTCGCTTAATTCGCCGGCCACCGGACTCCTGCATACCCCGCCAATTTTTTACCGCCTCATTAGTTAATGAGTAGGTGGGCAGGGTGGATATTGTCATATCCCAGTTCTGCACTTTACAGTTGGTCAGGCCGATCTCCTGAATCTCGCCATCTACCTCGTATTTCGTTATCTGAATCCAATCACCGTTTTTAAACATCCGGTTTGCCGCTATTTGTATACCGGCCACAAACCCTAAAATTGTATCTCTGAAAATGAGCAACAATACTGCCGCTAATGCGGTTAAACCAGAGAGGATAATCAGCGGATTGCGGTCTATCACTATTGAAATACTTAACAGTAAAACAATAATAGAAAACATTAGTTTACCCACCTGAATGAACCCGGTTATTGATGCCCGGTTAGCCAGATAGGAGGCGTTATACATATCTTCCAGCGTAGAAAGCAAAGCAAAGATAGTTAATAGGGTGGTGTACATCATGTACAACAACGACAGCTTGATCAGGCTGCCATGTAACAGGCCAGTTTCTTCAATTAACACCGGGGTCAGCAAAAAAACTGTTAAGGCGGGTGCCAAATGAACCAGGCGACGGAAAAAGCCGTGCTCAAGTAATGCGTCGTCCCAGCCATTCTTGGTTTTGCCAATAAGCCGTTCGGCGTAAAACCGCACTACCAGCCGAACCAATATGTAGGTAACGAGGGCGGAAACAATAATGGTAGAGGCGGCTAAAAAGTTATACAGCGCGTCATCCGGCTGAACGGTTGGGAATATCTTCTCAACTAAGGTGTGGAATAAATCTCGCGCGGAGTTGGTCAGTTCCAATATTAGCTCTCCAAAATTTGTGAAATACGGTCATCTTTACTTTTCCATAACCGGTTTAGCCAAGCCTGAAATCCTTCTCGGTATTGCGCATCGGTAAAATAGTCGCCCTTTACCTCGGTGGGAACCGCAATAACATTGACATCAACAATAATACGCTGCATCTGGCCGCATAGCATGGCCATCATCGGATGGGCGCGGTTATCCGGGTAAAGCAGTGAGATATCCAGTATGTTGGTAAAAAGATCACCCATGGTCGCCAGGGTAAATGCTATACCGCCTGCTTTGGGGGGCAGTAAAGCGTTAAATTGGCTGGGCTTAGCAGCATGTTTAGCGTGGGTAAACCGGGTTCCTTCAACAAAATTAATAACGGTAGTTGGCGTATGTGTAAATTTTTGACAATACCGCTTGGTGGTGTCGATATCTTTGCCTTTGAGATGCGGATTACGCGCGACAAATGCTGGTGAATAGCGGCGCATAAACGGCATATCTAAAGCCCAAGCCGCCAAGCCTACAAAAGGAAGCCAAATAAGCTCTCGTTTCAAAAAAAATTTCGGCGCAGGTATACGGCCATAAGCCAGCTCTATCAGTAATATGATATCTAGATAGCTAAGGTGGTTGGCTATAATTAAATACCAGCTGTGGCGCGATACTGGGGCACTAAAGCGCCGTTCTATACTGACCGGATTAAATAGCTTTATCATCGCTACGCTAAGGCGTCCAAAGCACAATAAAAAACCCTGCATCAAAATAGCCAAAGCGCGCTGCAACCGGGCGAAGGGCAGCAGTAACTTCACCAACCCAAATATTACAATCAATGAGCCCCACACTGCCATATTAGCAATTTGCAGGGGAGTATGAATAATAAATATTAAGGGGGCTAATGCAGTTCTCATAATGGCGTTTGCGATGAATTCATTGATGCCAGTAATTGATCTTTTTGTGTCCAGCGCTGGTTCAGCCACATCTGAAAGCGGGCACGTTGCGCAGGATCAGAGAAGTAAGTGTCGCTGTAGAAGCCACCTTCAACGATCTGTTTAATCGGTGTCACCATCACGTCCACCCGAATTTCTTTTACCCTGCCGCAAACAAAGTCCCAGTACGAAGGAACGCCGCCAGGATACACAATGGTGACATCAATTAGCTTATGCAGCTGGTCACCCATTGCAGATAGTACAAAGGCAATGCCGCCGGCCCGAGGCTTTAATAAGTGGGTAAATGGAGATTGCTGAGCAGCATGTTTGGGTTGGGTGAAACGGGTACCTTCAACAAAATTCATGATACTCACGGGTTTATACTTGAATTTTTCACAAGCTTGCCGTGTAGTTTCCATATCTTTGCCTTTCATATGCGGGTTTTTCGCAATAAACGACTTTGAATATCGCCGCATGAAAGGAAAATCTAATGCCCACCAGGCCAGCCCCAATACCGGTACCCAAATCAATTCTTTCTTCAGGAAAAACTTCAGAAAAGGGATTTTACGGTTGAAAATACGCTGTAATACCAAGATATCTACCCACGATTGGTGGTTCGCTACCACCAGGTACCAGTCGCGAGGTGACAGCTGATCCAATCCTTTAATCTGCCACTGCGTATTACTCAATAGCCGTTGATTTAGGTTATTGATACCGATCCAAGCGGTTGCGCACCCATCTAGCAAATAAGTGATAAACCGGCGAGAGGGCGCAAAGGGTATTAATTTGCACACTGATAAAAGTAAAATCGGCGTGGTCCAGAATACCGTATTAACAAAATAGATAATAACAGAAAGAGACCCAAGTAAATGGTGGCCCAGGTTTTTAAGCATGGCGTTTACCTCTAATATTTGGGGCGTAGTGTAAACGAGATTGAACTAAAAGCCGATAGACCCTTTACTGTTAATCACCAAACCAATGAAACCGGAGAATAAAATGAAAGGTCAATCAATTACCTGTAAGGCCGCGGTAGCATGGGAAGCGGGCAAGCCGTTAGCTATTGAAAGTATTGAAGTGGCGCCGCCTAAAGCCGGTGAAGTCCGGGTCAAAGTATTAGCCAGTGGTGTGTGCCATACGGATGCATTTACCTTGTCAGGGGATGATCCTGAAGGGGTATTTCCAGCGATATTAGGCCATGAAGGTGGCGGTATCGTAGAATCAGTAGGCGAAGGCGTTACCTCTGTGGCGCCGGGCGACCATGTGATCCCGCTATACACCCCTGAATGTGGTGAGTGTAAATTCTGTAAGTCGGGTAAAACTAACTTGTGTGGCAAAATCCGCGAAACCCAGGGCAAGGGCCTGATGCCCGATGGTACTACTCGTTTTAGCAAAGACGGTAAGCCGATTTACCATTATATGGGAACCTCTACTTTTGCCGAATACACCGTGTTACCTGAAATTTCGCTGGCCAGAGTGAACAAAGAAGCACCTTTAGAGGAAGTTTGCCTATTAGGGTGCGGGGTAACTACCGGGATCGGTGCCATTTTAAATACTGCCAAAGTGGAAGAGGGCGCAACCGTAGCTATTTTTGGTTTAGGCGGTATTGGTTTATCCGCTATTATTGGTGCGGTAATGGCCAAAGCCGGTCGAATTATAGCCATAGATATTAATGAAAGTAAGTTCGATCTGGCTAAGCAACTTGGCGCGACAGATGTCATCAACCCAAAGGCGTACGACAAACCTATTCAAGAGGTTATTGTTGAATTAACCGATGGCGGCGTGGATTATTCCTTTGAGTGTATAGGGAATACTGATGTGATGCGTAGCGCGCTCGAATGTTGCCATAAGGGCTGGGGAGAATCGGTAGTTATTGGTGTAGCGGGCGCTGGTCAGGAGATATCGACCAGACCTTTCCAACTGGTCACCGGTCGTGTATGGCGTGGTAGCGCTTTTGGTGGCGTTAAAGGCCGTTCAGAGCTACCAGGAATGGTGGAACAGTACCTCAATGGCGAAATTCCATTAAAGACATTCATTACCCATACCATGGGATTGGATGATATCAATCACGCCTTTGAATTGTTGCACGAAGGCAAAAGCATTCGCAGCGTAGTGCATTTTGATGCGCTTGAGGGGTAATCAGTGAAGTTAGTAAGCGAAAATCGCGCATTTGGTGGTACCCATAGCCGCTATACACATCAGTCTGACACCGTAAATTGCGAAATGACATTTGCGGTGTTTTTACCGCCGTTTGCCACTAAAGAAAATCCGGTACCGGTACTTTACTGGTTATCTGGGTTAACCTGTACCGACGAAAATTTCATGCAAAAGGCCGGTGCTATGAAGCTGGCGGCGCAGCTTGGAATGGCTATTGTAGCCCCGGATACCAGCCCCCGGGGTGAACAAGTGGCGGATGAAGATAGCTACGATATGGGCAAAGGGGCCGGGTTTTACCTGAATGCCACCCAGGCGCCCTGGGATAAGCATTATCAAATGTACGATTACATTACCAAAGAATTACCTGCTTTGATTGAAGACACTTTTCCGGTAACCGGTGAAAGAGCTATCAGCGGGCATTCAATGGGCGGTCATGGCGCGCTGGTTATTGCATTACGCAATCCCCAGCAATATGTGTCGGTGTCAGCCTTTAGCCCGGTCTCTAACCCCACAAACTGCCCATGGGGGCAGCAAGCGTTCAGTAAATATCTGGGTGACGATACCTCGCTCTGGCAGGAATACGACGCTGCCGTACTGTTATCTCGCGAGCAACATTATATTCCAATAATGGTAGAGCAGGGGCGGGCCGACCAGTTTTTAACTGAGCAGCTCAAACCAGAGGCATTGATTAGCAACGCGCAGAAAACCGATACTCAGATTACTTTAAATATGCATGAAGGATACGATCACAGTTATTTCTTTATTGCGTCGTTTATTGATGAGCATCTGCAATTTCACGCGGCTAATCTTGGCTTAATTTAGCGTCGTTACATTAGGCTTCACATACAGCTTGTCGCAAATAAGTAGAGGGTGAGCACTTGCTCACCTTTTTTGCGTGGAAGGGCTAAAGCCTATGTGCATACAGCATTGTTCAGGAACGCTCACTTACTGATTGCTGGATGGCTCTGCTTACTGCAATCCAGGTAGCCTGATCTTTAGCCACCACGCGACTAATCGCGAATGAATGGCTTACAAAATGGTAGGTTTTTACCTTCGCAAGACGGTTCATAGAGTAATCTGAGGGTAAGCCGGCAGCATGTAAAAAACGGTTTACTATGTTGCTATGCTGCGATTGGCGCGCCTGAAATGCCTGGCTCATCAACAGACTATAGGCTTTTAACGCCAGCGCTTGATTTGCCCGTTGGACCCGAGCCAACACCGCGACCACCAGCAAAGTAAGACAGACTACACCAAACACATTCGGCAACGTGGCAATCGCGCTGGTAGCCGGGTACACACTCAGCTTTTGTGCATATACCGTATCAAAATTTTGATAGGTACTGTAGGCCATCGCCATTAGCAGTAAAAGGCTTACCAGCGCTACGCATAGCAACAGTTTAAGGTTTTTTTGCCGATGGCCGATAGCCTGTTCCAGTTCTGTCATGATTATCGTATCTGTACATTAGGACCCGTAGGGTAACGTGATGCTGAGGGGGGTTCAATTAGGCCCCCTTCAGCACCGCCGCTGCCGTGTAGCAACAAACCTGCGGGGCATCAATATTCGTAGGTTATGCTAAGCATAACGTTTCGGGGCCGACCGGGAAAATAGCGGTCGCCGCCAAACGCCGAGTAGTCAGCCCGTTCTGCATAGTGCTCATCCAATAGGTTGTTTATTCGAGCGAACACCGTGAGCCCGGTATCGATTGGATAGCTGGCGCGCAGATTGAAGAGATCATGCCCTTCATAGTCGTGAAGATTTTCCGGGTCAGTATAATAACGGGCCACATGCTGCCATTCCAATTCCACCCGGCCATCTTGGTCGAATGTGTAACCCAGGCGCGTATTAAATTGTGTTTTGGGCGCGGTATCAAGATCGTTACCGTTGATGTTGATACCGTTGAGCAACTCGTCGTGCTCGTAGGTGTGCCGCGCATAACTGCCTGCAAAGGCCATATCCCATTGTTTGCTGAAGGCATATTGCATCGAGACTTCTAATCCACGGCTCCAGGTTTCGCCATTATTGATATTGAAAAAGTCACTGTCGCGATAGATAACTTCATCCTTACGCAACGAATACAACGATACCTGATAAGCAAGTGCCGCAGCCTGTCCTGAAACCCCGACCTCAATATTATCGGCGGTCACTGCATCGAGCTCTGCAACGGTTTGATCGCGCTGCAGGCGATACAGCTCGGTAGCCTGTGGCGCCCGATAACCGCGAGCGATAGTGGCATACAACGTAGCTTTGGGGTTAACCGTATATTGTACAATTAATTTGGGGCTTATATTGCTAAAGCTATTGTCGCCAGACGGGGGACGGGAGTAGCGACATCCCCCCAATCCGCACTCACTGCCATCCTCCCGGGTGCGGCCTGCGAGCATGTTATTGGTATAATCGTATTTCATATGCTCATACCGACCACTTACTTGCAGCTGCCACGCCTCTTGCTGCCAGTTAAAAGCCACGAAAGGCGCATACATTGTGGCATTGACGTCGTAGTCATAATGTTTGCCTGCCGGTACGGTTTCGGTTAAAAACGCTGAGCCCGGGGTCGCGCCCTGTTGATACTGAAGTAACCCACCTTCAGTGTATTCAGCGTCAAGGCCGATATCCCAAAAGGTATTGGCGTTAGCATAATACCGATATTGGCTTAATACCCCTACACCACGCTGATCGTTTTCTTCCATCGGCGTACCGGGTAAAAAATGCATTTTGAATTCCATATCCTGGTCCCGCACATAAGGGGTAACCGACAACGCATTGTTACCCTCAAGCTGCCACTCCAAGCGGCTCCACAGCCGCAAAGCGGTAGCTTTACGAAAAGCCCCGGGATCTTCGTTATTGTGTACGGCGGCATCATCTTTATAGGCCTGATAACCAGTAATATAGCCAGCGGTATCCTGATCAAGATGGGTATAAGTAAGGCCGCTCATTACGCGCAGATTACCGGTTTCGATACGATGGCGCAGGTTTACTTTTTGCTGTTCCACACCCTCGTCGTCACGGTAACCGGTGTCGTGGGTTACGCTGGCGTTTATACCGATACCAGTATCGCCATAATCTTTACCTTGACGTACTTTAAGGCGATTGTAGCCAAACGAACCATAATCCCACCCCAGCATATGCGTATCTTGAGTGGTGTCTGGCGTAATAACATTTATCACGCCATGAATTGCATTGGACCCGTACAGCGCCGAAGCCGGGCCTTTTAATACTTCAATACGCTCGGCCATTTCGCTGTGGGCTTCAAATAGCTCGTTGATGTTACAAAAGCCGGCGGCGCGTAGAGGTATGTTGTCTTCCGCCGCTAAAATACCGCCGCATGCGCCGGCGCCGGTTAATACCGCTGAACGCAGTGCCGGCAGATATTCTTGCCCATTACCGCGCTGTACGCCAGCTCCGGCAATGTAATTAAGCATTTCCTGAATGTGTGAAGCAGCAGTAAAAGTAATCTCCTGCTCAGCAATTTCACTGGTAAGCAGGTCAGTGTTCGATGGGCTGGCTGAAATGCGTGAGCCGGTGGTAATAATGTGCTCGATATCAGATGAGCGGGTATCGGCATAAAGCGGTGAAGCGACGAGAGCCAATACCAGAATCGAAATATTACGCGGTGCTGCCATTCGTTATCCTTGTTTAATAATTAAGGCGCGTGCTTAAATTAACTAACGCATGCAAGTCTGTGATTTACGCAATTTGTATACTAAACGGTGAAGCGTTAACGATAAAGGTGCAGCCCGGCTTACTGTCTGATAAATGATGGCTTTATTCGCAGACTGACGATAAACGTATCAAATTCCCACGCCACGATGAATATTTACCGTAGAGGCCGTGGCGGCTATCCCGTTTACTGAACTACCCGATGGGATGGTACGTTCAAAGGGTTAACATCACGCCGGCCAGCTCGGGTGTTAGACCACACTGCGCACCACATGCACACCGGGTTACACCATAGTGCTGCGTAGTGTCGCCGGAAAAGGGTGTAAAAGTATACGCACCCATATACGCAAGCCGAAAAACCCGGATCAGCTACCTCTTATTTAACCTAGGATAAGCGTAAACCCGGTGGTAGTGGCAGAGGAGTACGTAACGTGCTACTGGTGTGGTACTTGCACAGCCAAACGGGTGTGCAAAATGCGCGCTAGCGTGGTTAATGGTGCGTGAGAGGCTGTATAAAGACCACATGCGGTGGGACCCTAACGAGCTATTTATTGGTATCACGGGATGATTTGGCCGTTTGATCTATCCGAGTGGGCTATCCGAGTGGGCTATCCGAGTAAGCTATCCGAGTGAGCTATCCGGGGTATGTTACCGGGGAATGAAACTAGGAGAATAAGTCATGGAACAACTTAATCTTGCACTGGCAGCCGCCGGCGCTACGGTTTTATGTTTGGGCATGTTCACCCGACGAATTAACCACTCGTATTTTTCAATCCCGCTACTGGCACTCATAAGCGGTATTGTGCTCGGCCCGTTAGGTACCGGTCTGTTGCTACCCTCGAACTGGGGGGATAGTTTTAAAATTCTGGAGGAAGGGGCCCGCCTTACTCTTGGTATCAGCTTGATGGCTATTGCCCTGCGGATACCCAAAGACTTTCTGTTTAAACATCGTACGTCCTTGTTTATTTTGCTTGGCATAGGTATGCCAGCGATGTTTCTTATCAGTGGCTTAATGGTTCACTGGGCATTGGGTTTACCTTTTCTTGTAGCATTACTGGTCGGAGCCGCTATCTGCCCTACTGATCCGGTAATCGCCAGCTCTATAGTCACTGGCGGGCTGGCCCGCGAGCATCTACCTGAAGCCTTTCGGTATGGACTGTCTACAGAGTCAGCCGCCAATGACGGTCTGGCGTATCCGCTGGTTTTCTTGCCTATTTTGTTGTTAAAGCCGAACCAGGAAAGCCCCTGGCTTACCTGGTTGTGGGACGCCATATTGTGGCCTATTGGGGGCGCGGTAGTGTTAGGTATTGGTTTAGGCTGGGCAGTGGGCAAAAGTTTATTGTGGGCAGAACGTCATAACACGCTCGATCACAAAGCGTTTTTAGCGACGACCCTGGCGTTAACCATGCTGGCCCTGGGGTTAGGCAAATACTTTGCTACTGATAGTATAGTGGTTGTTTTCGTGGCCGGGGTGGTATTTAGCCAGTTAGTTGGCGGGGCCGCCCGGGCAAAAGAAGACAATGTTCAAGAAACGGTAAATCTGTTTTTCACCATCCCCATTTTTATCCTCTTTGGTTTGATGCTGCCAGTCGAACGCTGGCTGGAGCTTGGCTGGGGCGGGGTCATATTTACCCTAGGGGTGCTTTTGTTCAGACGAATTCCGGTGATTCTTTTGCTGGCGCCTGTTATGCCGCTGTGGAAAAACTGGAAGCTTGCGTTATTGGCTGGCCACTTTGGGCCTATCGGTATTTCAGCCCTTTTCTACAGCATGGTGATACTGGATAAAAGTGGACACGATATAGCCTGGGTAGCGGGTAGTTTGGTGGTAACCGCCTCTTTGGTTGTGCATGGCACAACTGCAGCGCCCTCAGCAAGGCTGTGGGCCAGGATCCACGAAAAGTGATCAGCCGTTATATGGTGGGGGTATCTAATACGCATGCTCGTTAAGCAGGTAAGCGGCGGCGCCCGTGCTATGTTTTATTATGGTATAGCGAAAAAGGAAGAACGAGCCGGTACTACCCAGCTGCTACCCTGTGTCCATGCGTAAAATCACTTGATGGCCCGCAATGCCAGATAAAACAAGCTAAGCTAATAAAAACCACTATTACTACGCGGCTATGCTTCATCAGCTTGGTCTTATCAGCTTAGCCTGCATACACTGTTAGTGATTACGTAGAGCATCAATAAGCTCGTCTTTATTCATCGTTGAGCGGCCATCGATGCCTACCTCTTTCGCTCTTTGATAAAGTTCGTCTTTTGTGCGATCTTCATATTTACGGCTTTTCCCCTCTTTTTTGGAAGGCTGTTGGGCTGAATTATTTTGCGCATTGGCTATGCGGGCGGACTTTTCCTTACTGTAGCCTTGGTCGCGTAACTCTTCATATGTATCGTCGTTTTTAATCTGGTTACCGTGGTCTTTTGCCATCACAAATTCCTTACTGGATTTTGTTACAGGTTATTGAGAAATCCCGTTTTCTGTATGTAGTTAAATAAAGTTATAAACCTACAGCTAAACGAAGATGTATTTAAAAACCTGTAGTGGATAATAGATTGTATTAGTGCATAGATAATTATGGAGGCCTGTAATAGGCCTCGTGTAACGGGTACTAACTAATGGTAATGCTTACAGCAGTCTACAATAGATTTAGCCGTTTCATTGCTATCACACCGGCTTGCAATATCGGCCACTGAAACAATGCCGACAAGACGTTTACTCTCTTGATTATCCAGTACAACTAAGCGCTGAACTTCATTTTTTCGCATGTTATTTAGTACGGTTTCAGTATCATCGCCTTTAAAACAATAAAGCACAGGCTCACTGGCTATTGAGGCAATCTCATCATCAAGATTTTTTCCTTTAGCAATAGCTTCAATAACCAAATCCCGGTCGGTAACCGTTCCTATAAGTTTATCGCCTTCGTAAATTGGCATTAAACCCGCTTTAAGCTCAGCCATTCTGTTTGCTACTTCTTTTACACTAGCGGTGGATGTAACAACTTCAGTATTTTTTGACATAACTTCATCAACTAACATTGCACTTCTCCATAATGTAAATACCTGAAATCATTTTCAGGTACTCTCTAGCAAGCAATTTCGATTCCATGGAGGGACGCTAGACATTAAACATTGCAGGGAAGGGAAGGGAAGGGAAGGGAAGGGAAGGGAAGGGTTACGTCAAAAGGCCGGTAAGCAAAATTATAACGGTAAAATTATAAAAAATTAAAAGCCGCTCCTTGCCCCAAATCAAGCTATACACGAGTTAGCAGGTGTTTAACATGGCTTATTCTAAGCTACGACTGAACAATGAGCGGGGTGCTTTAGAAAAATGGTCCAGAATTGGCTATACACGCAATATACACAAATCTATTAGTGAGCTGACCGTACAAAAGCGACTTGAATCGTATAGCACGGGTTATTGATATAATACTATTTTACTACTTTTTATTATAGCTGGTTACTAGGTAGTAGGTGGGATGTTGGGGAGGTAAGGCGCGTGTTACTTCTTCATAGTGAGTTTAGCGTGGTTTACCCCATTATCGTGTTCTGATTGCCAGAGCCTGCCGCCGATATGCATCTATCTACGACGATTCTATCGTCTACATTAGAGTGTATCAGGGCTCTACCACATTATGCTGCACGTGATAACAACGCGAGGGGTGCGGGCCCAACCGAGTACCACGGGCGTGTGCTAGCAAAGAGTAAAGCGAACTAGGCAGACAGTTAAATGTTGCTGGAGCCTGACGGCAAATTCTCCAAAAATTAAGTTTTTTTCATTATTGGTGAAATGAAGATATCCAGATAGGATAAAACTAATACTGCTCACATTAGCAAGGAGGTAGACGGTGGTTATCTTGCATGGAAAAAAGTAATTAGCGGAGAAAGCCAGTATCGATTTCAGCAATTCACCTACATTATTGATGCATTAAGTGCCTATTGCAAAAGGCGAGCTCTACGCGTAGTTGATATTACGGTGGTGAAAGATACCGAAACGTTATCGGTACAGTTGGAATCAGGCTTGTCTTTACAGTGTTCTCTGGACCCATGCGGAAGGGTCAAACTCATGCAGGCCGGGGAAAAAGCAAATGTAGTAGCTACCCTGATACTGAATAATGAAGAGTGGGTGATAGAGGAGGAATAAACATGGTTTTGTGACCAGCGTGTGTTACACCCACCTTCTTATTTTTTCCTATACCACAATTACAATTATTAAGTGGTCGTTTACCTATCTCAATATCCTACCCAGAACAATCGGCAAAATAAATACAGACTATTATCTACAAAATACCGCCGGAAAGTATAAGTATTAAAAAGCGGCGGTGTTAGTAAATGTGGTGTTAGTCAAAATAGAAGCAGCGTGACCTATTTTAGCAAATTAGCCGGAAAGCATAGGTTTACTATCATAGTAATAAAGTATTCAATATTCCGTCTTTAAAAATAAGGTGTGGGATTTTATTACAGGATGATTGATAAATATTTCATTGTTAAAAGAGCCGTTTAAAAAGCGGGTTTTTTTGAAGGTGAACCTTAGCTTTTATTCTATTCATTTCTGGCAAACATAACGCGCATTGGTATTAGGTGTGGTGTTATTTTTTAAGGTTTACCCAATCGTCATGGGTTGGCGAAGTTGGTAAAGCTATTGCTTAATTCATATCTTATTCATTTATTATTCTTCAAATTCAACTACGGCCATTATGTAAGGTTGATGTTTAGCCTGTACCTATTCTGCTAGTGAAAATAAGTTAAGCCCCGGCGTCGCCCTATTAATAACCACCAGGTGACTTGGTGTTGCGGTCAGCCCCAGTACTATTTTGCTATAGCATGTTATTACAACAGCGCGGGGTAAAAAATTTCACACTGAGGGGGACGGGGTGAATTTACTGCATTTCGAGGTAATATTATGTCAGAAGAATCTGAGCCTTATCCGTTATCCTCCCAACGAATACTGGTATGTAACGCGGGTAGCGGCTCACTGGAAATGATGGTGACGCAAAACGCTACTGAGCGGGACCATTGTCAGTTCGAGGGAACACCCTCGCAGGTAAAGGAGTATTTTGCAGATTATATCTTGTCTATACAGCCGTGCGATGCTGTATTATTCAGAATTGTTCACCTTGGCGAAGTGAAATCTCACCCGGTTGAAGTAACTAGCGATACGCTGGCAACCATTGCTCACTGGGCGCCACTGGCGCCTCTTCATAATGATATTGCACTGAACCTGATAAACATTACCATGCAGCAATGGCAGCACGCAAAACATTATGTATTTGGTGATTCCGTTTTGTTCTGTGAACTACCCAACAAGGCACGCCAGTACTTTCTGCCTACAAATCTCAGCCCCAGGTGGCCTATCAGGAAATATGGATTTCATGGTATCGCCCATCAGTCCCAGTGGAATACCCTCCGCCAGCAAAGCGCATATTCCAAAGTTATCACCGTTCATTTAGGCGGTGGTGGATCGCTTACGGCTTGGAAAGATGACAGGGTAATAGATACTACTATGGGCTTCACGCCCACCGAGGGGATCCCCATGACCACCCGCAGCGGCAGCCTGGATCCGAATATTATTCTGCATTTGCTTGAAAAAGAGCAACTGCCGTTAGATACGCTAAAGCAACTGGTAAATGGTGAGGCCGGTCTTGCTGGGGTAAGTAACACCTCTGGCGATTACCGTGATCTGAAGCAAGAATCTACGCCTGAAGCGAAACTAGCTATTGATATGTACACGCATGAGTTAGCCAAAGCTATTGGAGCCTTTGTTGCCATTCTAGGCGGTATTGATGCGATTGCCATCGGCGGGGGATTAGGCGTGAATCAACCCGACTTGCGCCAACGGGCGCTAGGCGGTCTTGCCCATTTTGGTATTCAGCTTGATCAGGCAAAAAACGCCAATACCACGGCCCTGGGGGCTATTCATGATAGCCATTCCCCTTGCGCGGTTTGGGTTACACCAACCCGCGAATGTGAAGAAATGTTACGTCAGTTTCATTTATCAGAAAAGGAGCGACAGTGAGCAACTTATTCAGCAATGAGACGCAACAACAATTATTTGATGAGTGGACAAAAGGCTATGGCATTATCGAGCATACGCCCCAGACCATTGACTCGGTAAGAGCCTACTTAGGCCAGCACAATAGTCACAACACTGTAGCGTCGCCTTTGCGGCCAGAGGAAGTATTGCACCTTCTCAAGGCCGCCGATCGCGTGTGCAATGCCGGTATGTGGTTAGTGGCACATATGACGTACGCCAACAAGGTAGCTACCAACGGGGAGCGCCTTGCAGCACAAGATTTTAAAGCTAAAGCGCAAGGCCACACGGGTGGCTCTTTAAATATGGCCATTGGCTATACAGGCTATTTACTGGCAAATGCGCTATCAGGCCGCACCCGTTCCTGGATAATGGGGCAAGGACATTGCGTGGCGGCTATCGAGTCATTAAATACCATTCTGGCAAACCAATATCCTGAAAAAGCAGAGGTTTACCCACCTAATGAAAGTGGCTTTAACCGATTGTGTGAAGATTTTTATCGCTATGATTTAGATGCTGATAATAACTTGGTGTCACAAGTGGGAAGCCATGTAAATGCAGCCACCGCTGGTGGGATTATCGAGGGGGGCTATTTAGGCTTTGCCGCGCTTCAATACGCCCACATGCCGTTACCCGGACAGGAGCTGGTGGCCTTCCTCAGCGATGGAGCCTTTGAAGAGCAAAGAGGCAGCGACTGGGCGCCGCGCTGGTGGCGAGCAGAAGATACCGGCATAGTGGTACCGGTGATGGTGGCCAATGGAAGAAGGATAGATCAGCGAACCATGATAGCTCAGGAGGGCGGACCGGGCTATTTAGAGCAGCATCTTGCGCTACATGACTTTGATCCCTGGGTTATCGATGGTAAGGACCCGGCCGCCTATGCAATGGCTATCATAATGGCGTCTACCACACTGGCCAACCGGGCGCGGGAAGTGGCTGATAATAAAGCGTCATATCCTTGCCGCATGCCGTATATTATCGCGCATGTGCCGAAAGGTTACGGGCTTCCTCAAGCAGGTACAAATGCGG
The DNA here is from genome assembly GCF_003429285.1 of Salinimonas sediminis. NCBI lineage: Bacteria > Pseudomonadati > Pseudomonadota > Gammaproteobacteria > Alteromonadales > Alteromonadaceae > Salinimonas > Salinimonas sediminis. Next base: position 3,660,753 of record NZ_CP031769.1, on the reverse strand, counting down.
CCCATAGTCTGCCATTAGGCGGCAGTATTCGCGACGACAAGCAGGGCCAAGAGGCGTTTTATCGTGCTACCGAAACGCTCTTTGTTCCGCCCGAGGCACTAGAGAAAAGCACCACCACGCTGAATAATCATGCCACTACTCATAGGGTAAAAGAACAGGATCACGCTTTACGCTGCTTTGACAAGCTAACCCTGCATTATCCGCCTGCACATTACGCCCACCCGGGCAAAGAAGCCTCGTCACTATCGCAGATGGATAAATGGTTTACTGAATTTATGAAAGGCAATACCGAAGTGCGTTTCAGGTTGGGCAATCCTGACGAAATTCAGAGTAACCGGATGTCAGAGGCCCTAACGTATTTAAAGCACCGGGTGGTGGCACCAGAAGATACAGACTCTGAATCGACCATCGGCGGGGTAATTACCGTATTAAACGAAGAAACCGCGATATCTGCTGCGCTGGCCAATAAACAGGGGGTAAATTTAGTTGTTTCCTATGAAGCATTCGCCATGAAAATGCTAGGCGCTATGCGCCAGGAAGCGATTTTCAGCAGAAATTTGCAGCTGGCAAACCGCCAGCCAAACTGGACGAGCGTACCGGTTATTGCTACATCCCATACCTGGGAAAACGGCAAAAACGAGCAGTCGCATCAAGATCCTAAATTCGCTGAAAACTGGCTGTGTGAAATGGCCGATACGGCACCTGTTTATTTTCCGGTAGATGCCAATTCCGCGTTAGCGGTACTAAAGCATACTTATCAAACTTATGGCCGTATAGCGGTAATTGTTGCAGCCAAAAAACCACTACCTACCGTGATTCCTGCTACCGATGCTGACCAGGCTGTAAAAGACGGAATGTTTATCATGGAAGCGGCGGGCGACGCTATGGTGCAACTCATTGCGATAGGCGGGTACCAGCTTCAGGCTACGTTGCAAGCAGCCCAACAGTTGCGCCAAAACGCTATCAGCTGCACCGTGATTGCATTATTAGAACCCGGAAAATTCAGAGCGCCGCGCGACACGCACGAAGCCGATTATTGTCATTCAGATGAACGTCTTCAGGCGCTTTTACCCCAATGTAAGGTTCAGGTTGTGGTGAGCCATACCGGTGCAGATGTTATCGCAGGGGTGTTGCGGCGGTTAGATTTAGGCCCTCAGCGGTCAGCCTTTATGGGTTATAAGAATCACGGCGGCACGCTAAACCTTGAAGGCTTGCAACACGTTAATTCCCAAACCCCTGACGATATCGCAAAGAAGGCCAAGCAAATGTTGGGTAACCTGCATTAATCCAAAACGTTAAATGAACAGCAGTGACTACGTTGCCCAAAGCGGGTGACGTAGTTAACCCGAAAACTACCCCATGATATCCATGAAGGTTAAAGACTATGGGAAATTTCTCCACAAAATATCTTGATCACACCCTCGGATTATATCGGGATCCCTATCGTTATATCTCCAGGCTATGCAAACAATACGACACTGATGTGGTGGAAACACGTCTTTTGCTGCAAAAATTTATATGTATTAGAGGCGAAGAAGCCGCCCGTTTATTTTACGACAACGCGAAGTTTAGTCGGCAAAATGTCGCCCCGGCCAGAATTCAGAAAACCCTGTTTGGTAAAGGCGGGGTGCAGGGTATGGACGAGGCTGCCCATAAACATCGCAAAGCGATGTTTATGCAAATGCTGGTGCCGGAAAAAATTACTGCACTATCGACCATAGCTCAGCGCCGCTGGGAGCAGCGTATCGGCGAATGGGACGGGGCGGACAATATCTGTTTGTATACGCAAACCCGTAATCTGCTTACCCAAGCAGTGTGTGAATGGGCAGGGGTGCCGTTAGAGTCTGCCGAAGTTGAGAAACGCTCAAAAGAGTTGGCTTCGCTTTATGAAGAGGCGGGCAGTATTGGTATTTCCCATTGGAAAGCACGCCGTGCCCGTAAGCAGAGTGAAAAGTGGCTGGGTACTGTTATTGAAGCCCTTCGCGCGAACCCTAAGGCGAAGCCCGAGACGCCAGCACAAGTTATTGCGTTACATAAAGACATTGACGATCAGCTGCTGGATGTAAATGTTGCAGCAGTAGAATTAAATAACTTACTACGCCCCACGGTGGCGGTATCTATTTATATTTTGCAATGCGCCCACGCTTTGCAAAGTTATCCAAACTGGCGCGCTCGGCTTCGAGAGGGCACACCTGAAATGCTGGATAATTTCGTTCAGGAAGTACGTCGCTTTTATCCGTTTTTTCCTTTTGCAGTGGCCAGGGTTAAGCATGCCTTTACATGGCATGACCAGCAATTTTCTAAAGGGCGTAAGGTATTACTTGACCTGTACGGTACTAATCATGACCCGCGTATATGGGAAAAGCCAGACACATTCTACCCTCAGCGTTTTGCCGATGCAGCGGACAATACTTATCGATTGATACCGCAGGGGGGCGGAGATCATTATCGTAATCATCGATGCCCTGGCGAGTGGGTGGCCATTGAACAAATGAAAATAGCCACCCAGGCACTACTGCGTTGTGACTATGAGGTATCTGCTGAGCATCTTGATATAGATATGAAAACCTTACCAGCCCGGCCCTCCAGTAAGTTCGTACTCAGGCGCGTGCGTCAGCATTCAATGGCTAAGGGCGGGCGTAAGGGCGACGGGTATCTACCATCAACTTAGCGGCCTAAACCTGGCTTTGAGCGATAACGCTGGTTAACCACAGCCGTCTGGGCTAAAGACAAATTGGGCCAGGCAACGTCGCGCCTGGCTTTGTATCATGCGGCCATAGCACGGCAGGCTTTAGCACATTCAGCACATACTGCTGCGCATGTTTGGCAGTGGTCCGCTTCGTGCTTACGGCATTCCTCTGCACACATTTCACAGATTTGCGCGCATAACGAACATATGCTTCCGGCGTACTCGCTATTGCGAGCCATAGCCCCAGCGGCCAGCCGGCATATTGCCGCGCAATCTATATCACGCTTTATACACTGCGCCATTTGAGCGATATTTTCTTCTGCTAAGCACGCGGTAGAACAGTTATCGCACGCATCGGCACAACGATTACAGGCATCAATACATTCGGCGTATTTTTGATAAGTCATAATAGAGCTCCTTCTTTATACGTAAAATTGATAATGTTACTGCGCAAAATAACCCACCGATAAAATGAAACCATCGGTAAATAAAAAGCCCCAAGGGGGGAACCAATAGAGTTGCTAAACCCATGCCAACGTTCATAAGCTTTTTGGGCTAAGAACATGTCCCTGCGGCAAGGGGTATAAGACACCAGGCTACTGGGGCCAATAAGAAAAGTTAACCGCGCCGCAGTGGTATTAATGGTTGGTAGAGGAGGCGTTGTCTTAGCGCGTAGGCACGGCCAGCACGGCCACCTTAAGTAATAGTGGCAGGCGAGATTAAATTATTGGCTGTCGGGCGGGGCCTTCAGCAGTATCTGGTCTGGTTCGTTTACCGCTAAACCCGCTCAGGCTATGGCGTTATAGCCTGCTATGGTAAGGGGCGGGGCTGCTTCACACCCGGTTAAAAATAAAGGTTCGCCCTAACTCCCGGCTGGTGTTATTAGCGCAATGGCCCCGCGTAAAGAGAAAACGATCTGGCCTTTGTTTTTCTGATTGACGGAAGTAGAATATACGGTTCAAGCTTCGCGGCGCCCAGGCTAACTGACGAATAAGCCCTGTTTTCATATTGCTGCTGGGTTGTAAACGGGCCAAAATCAGTGAAACACAATGGAAATGTCACTTATTTAAAAACCGGTAAAAATGCGATTAGCTTTACTTTTTTACAGATAAACCAAGGTGTTAAGTTTTATGTCTGACATTTCTTTAAACCGGCGCTTCAGCGTTGCTCCTATGCTGGACTGGACTGACCGCCACTGCCGTTTCTTTTTGCGTCAACTGTCTGCCCATACTCTGTTATATACCGAAATGGTGACCACCGGGGCTTTAATATTCGGTAAGGGCGATTATCTTGCCTATAACCAGGAAGAGCATCCGGTTGCCTTACAATTGGGTGGTAGCAATGCCGACGATATGGCGCGTTGTGCGGTGATGGCGCAGGAACGTGGTTATGATGAAGTAAATATCAACGTAGGGTGCCCCTCTGATCGCGTTAAAAACGGCAGTTTCGGGGCGTGTCTGATGGCCCAGCCCGATGCCGTGGCGCGTTCAGTAAAAGCCATGCAGGCTAAAGTTGATATCCCGGTTACCGTAAAATGCCGTATTGGCATTGACGATATGGACGAATATGAAGATTTCTCGCGGTTTATTGAAGTGGTCGCCAGCGCCGGGTGCGATACATTCATTGTGCATGCGCGAAAAGCCTGGTTGCAAGGGCTAAGCCCCAAAGAGAACCGTGAAGTTCCGCCTTTAAACTATCCACGGGTTCACCAGCTCAAACAAGCATACCCTGATTTACATATTAGTATTAATGGTGGCATTAAATCACTCGAAGCGGCGAAGCAACAACTTGATTGTGTCGATGGCGTGATGGTTGGCCGGGAAGTTTATGCCAACCCCTACCTGCTAAGCGAGGTGGATAGCACGATCTTCAACGATGGCAGGGCAATACCTACGCGGGCGCAGGTGGTGCATCGGATGCAGGACTATATTAATCGTCAGGACGAACCTTATTTCAAACCGTGGCATGTCGCCCGACATATTCTTGGTTTGTATCAAGGCCAGACAGGTGGCCGTATATGGCGGCGCTATCTGAGCCAACATGGTACTGGCAAAAACCCGGATCCTAACTTACTGATGAACGCATTAGAACAGGTGGACGCGGCGCAACAGCAACAACAGGAGTTTGAAGCGCAAAAGGTGGCCAAAACCACTAACCAGGTTAGCTAATTTGGCTAATAATTAAGTATCATGCATGTGTAGCGCGAAAGCGTTTCTAGCTTAACTTGAAGAAGTATATGTAATTCAATGAGTTAATTTTTTATTAAGCGTTGGCATAGCTTTCGCTATCTATTGTTTATCGTACATTGAGTACTACTACCCGACACTAGAAAAGGAAATTGACCATGAACGCTACACACCTGTTGTCCACCGTTTTTATTGCATCATCACTTATCGGCGCACCTGCATTTGCTAAACAAGCTTCTGTAGAGGAAGTCGTTGGCGATATGCTAAGCGACTTAATGGCCCATACTGCCCATGAAATTCAGCTGGATGTACAACAGGCTGTGGCCAATACGGTCTACTTCTTTGAACCAGATGCTACGCACAACCAACGCGGTACAGTGAATATTAAAGATTTATCGGCTGCCGCTGACAAACCTGCCAAACAAGAAGAGTCACAAGAAGCTCAGATGTAAATAGAGCATCCAATTGAAAAAGCAGCGCTGGCTGCTTTTTTTTGGTCTTCACATGCAAAGTGGTGCATCTGACGAATAAGTTGGCTAATTTCGCTATTATTCACCTGTACGCCGCTCACTGCTCCTTAGAATATCCCTTGTGAAAACAAATAGTTTTTTTAAAACAGTAAGTTAGATTTTTGGTATGGCAATTGTAATAGTTCTGGAAATACCAAATGAGATTGCCGCAAAGCATGTTCGGCAATAGCGACCCAATAAGTGATAAACGACGACTATTGGCGGGCAGTTCCCGGCTGGTGTTAGCTAACGGGGGCATCGCTAAGCCCGTCAGCAAAAGAACTGCGCAATGTTGAGTCGTTTAGGTCCAGGCTGCCGCTAAAGGCAAACCAACATTTAACAAGTACCATCTTACTGAAACAACAGGAGTCACTATGAAAACGGTAAATTCGGATAAACGTATCCATCGTATTATGAGCCAGTCGGTTATTAGTGGTGTTTGTGCAGGGCTGGCTCGATACCTTGGGGTTGATGCCCTGTGGGTGAGAATCGCGGCAGGTATAGCGCTGTTTATGCTGCCGGGGATTACCGTTATCGCTTATATCGCGGCGGTAATGTTGCTGCCACGGTGGGCGTGATGAAAAACCTTATTGTGGCGGTCGCTATTGCTGCGGCTCTGGCATGGGCAGCAGGTGGCGCGCTGACCGATTGGTTTGGCATGACGGTGTATCTTAACCACGATATGCTGTCACCATTGGAAGGCCTGCTGGTTTTTTTAATGCTGGCAGTTGTGTTTGCCGTGATAGGCTTTATAGTGGCGATCAGTATGCTGGGCGCTATATCTATAGGTCTGATAGCCGCCCTTGCCGGGCTTGCGGTATTCGGTATCAGCCTGTTCTGGCCAATCCTGCTGGTAGTGGCACTGGTAATGATTGCCCGAAGTGTGCAAAATCGGCATCAGACACGCTCTACCTGAGCCCAGCCCCTTGCTGCCGTCCTTTGCGCGCAGGGGCAGAACAGCTATGCTATGCGTTACTCCCTACATGGTTTGCAGGCGTATAGCATTACAACAATAAGGAAAAGCAAAGTTGAGCATTAAACAGCATCTTAATGTTAAGCGAATTGGAACAGTCGTAGCCCTGTTACTGATTATCTTTTGGGTAATAGGGTGGTACTGGAGCCTTTCTCCCACCACGTTTAATGTCAAGCAGCGGGTGTCTGCTCAGGCAGCCAAAGCATCGCACCCACAAATCCCCGGCTATACTATGACCACCACGATGATAATGGTGGCCGAGACCTTATTGGATAAGCCTGGCGGTTATTTATCGAATGATGTTATGCCGCCTGGAATCCTTCTGGACGATATGCCTGCATGGGAATTTGGGGTGCTGGAAATGACCCGGGATTTAGCCATGTCTATGCGAAAAGACTTTACCCGTTCCCAGTCTCAGTCAGTGGAAAACAAATACATCGCTAAAGCGGTGCCGCAGTTTAACATGGACCATCGCAACTGGATGTTTCCAGCGGCTGAATCAAGTTATCGTAAAGGCATTGACCTGCTTTATTCTTACCGTAAAGACTTAACGGCCGCGGGCAGCGGCGACAGTCAGTTTTATACCCGAGCCGACAATTTGCGCGAGTGGATAAAAATGGTAGAGAAGCGCTTGGGCAGCTATTCGCAACGGTTGAGTGCCAGCGTGGGATCTGCACGCATCAATACCGATATGGCCGGGCAACGTAATGCAAAGAATAAAAGCCAGGTATCGGAAAAGCAGGTAAAAACCAGCTGGTGGAAACTGGATGATGTATTTTTTGAAGCCAAAGGTGCTTCCTGGGCTATGTTGCAATATCTGAAAGCCGCCGAAATTGAATTTGCTGACGTATTGGAAGATAAAAATGCACTGGTGAGCTTGCGGCAAATCATTCGTGAATTAGAGGCCACTCAGCAAACGGTTTGGAGCCCAATGATTTTAAATGGGGATGGTTTTGGCATGATGGCCAACCATTCACTGGTAATGGCAAATTATATTTCCCGTGCAAATGCTGCACTTATTGAACTTTCCGAACTGATGAATCAAGGATAAACGATGAAAAAAAGCATTATGGCCCTGACACTTGCAGGTTCATTTGCCGCTACACCGGTAATGGCTGACACCATCGCTGGTGTTTACGTAGGGGCACAGGGATGGCGCAGCACCACCGATGGCGGGTTTGCCGACAACGATGCCAATGCGCAATTCAACTTTGATGATGAAACGCAAACCTCTGCCTATATTGCCGTGGAGCATCCTGTTCCGTTTGTACCTAATGTCAAATTGAACTACACCACCCTGGATGTGAATGGGGCAACTAATCTGCAGTCTAATTTCACCTTTGATGGCGATCTGTATACGACTGACAGTACCGTGGCCACAGATGTTGAATTAAATACCACAGACATCATTTTGTATTACGAGCTGTTTGATAACGATTTGCTAAGTTTTGATGTCGGTATCAATGGTAAATATGTCGACGGTGCGTTTGCTGTGCTAGATGAGCAAAGTGACACCCGTGGCTACGCGGAATTTTCAGGCGTTATTCCCATGGCCTATTCACGGGTGCAAGTTGGTTTGCCGTTTTCAGGCCTTGGTGCGTACGCAGAAGGGAGTTACTTATCGTTCGACGATCATACCTTCAGCGACTATCAAATTGCTGTAACCTACTCATTTATTGAAAGTCTAGCAGTAGATATGACATTACAACTAGGTTATCGCAACGTTGAAATGGACCTGGATGATTTGGACGATGTCTACGCAGACATGAGCTACGACGGTGCTTTTGTCGGTCTTGAGATGCATTTCTAGACCGAAAAGTTTAGCCCTAATCACTTTAGGTAATAAAAAAGGCAGAATAATTCTTTTCTCTTCCTAACTAAACTCGTTAGCCTTAGCACATCAAATTGAGGCTAACGAGTTATGTCACAAGATTCTAATCAAAATACAACACCGCCAGCGGTGATCAACGAACAGCAGTGGAATGCGATTACTCAAGCTATCGCAGGCCTTAACCGTGATCAATTAACCTGGGTAAGCGGCTATATGGCCGGTATGGCAGCCTCAGCAGGTGGCACCGTTGCCCCCGTTGCAGGTACCGCACCTGTTGCCCAAAGCAATACATCTACCCTGACTATTTTATATGGTTCGCAAACGGGCAACGCCAAGCATTTAGCGCAAGCGTTCCAGGCGCAGGCAGAAGCGGCTGGTTATACCAGTAAGCTGGTCAGCATGGCAGACTACAAACCGCGCCAGCTTAAAAGTGAAACCCACGTGGTGGCCTATGTCAGTACCCATGGTGAGGGCGATGCCCCCGATGACGCTATCGAACTGCATGAATTTTTAGGGGGCAAAAAAGCTCCGAAACTTCCTAATCTTAAATATGCAGTGTTAGGTTTAGGTGACAGTAGCTATGAATTCTTTTGCCAGACCGGTAAGGACTTTGATAGCCGGTTAGCTGCGCAAGGCGCCACCGCCATTATTCCTCGTGAAGACTGTGATGTTGATTATGAAGCGCAGGCTCAAAGCTTCGCTGACAAACTTATTGCTTCTTTAAAAGACGATTTTGCTGGTGCACCGGCCGGTCAGGCGTTAGCCGCCCAAACCGGTGATGCCGTTACCTCCGGTGCCAGCAGCACCTATACTAAAAAAGCCCCTTTTACAGCGGCAATTTTAGACTCGCAGAAAATCACAGGACGGGATTCGGTCAAAGATATCCGTCATATTGAGATAAGCCTGGAAGATTCAGGTATTACTTATCAAGCGGGCGATGCGCTGGGCGTGTGGTTTAAAAATGCCGAAACGCTGGTGGATGAACTGATAGGCCTGGTTTCGCTTAATGCAGCAGAAGAGGTTACGGTGGATGATACCGCTATGCCACTGAAACAAGCATTAACCGAAAAGCTGGAGTTGACGCTAAGCTATCCTAACTTCATCAAGGCATATCAAAGTGCCACCGGTTCATCGAGCCTGGCCGAACTGCTGGAAGACAAAGCAACCTTACGCACCTACATGGCGGAGCGCCAAATTGTCGATATCGTACGCGATCATCCTGGGCAAATCAGTGCCCAGGCGCTAGTCGACGCATTACGTCCGTTAACGCCGCGTTTGTATTCAATAGCGTCAAGTCAGACTGAAGTTGAAGACGAAGTGCATCTGACTGTGGCGCACGTTGATTACGAAGCATTTGGGGTACGCCATCAAGGTGGCGCTTCAGGTTTCTTATGTGAGCATGGCGTAGCAGCGGGTGAAGTTGAAATCTTTGTTGAGCAAAACGATAATTTCCGTCTGCCGGAAAATAACGATACACCCGTGATCATGGTGGGCCCCGGAACAGGTATTGCACCGTTTCGAGCGTTTATGCAAGAGCGTGACGCCCAGGATGCACAAGGCAAAAACTGGCTCTTCTTTGGTAACCCCCACTTTACCCAGGACTTTTTATATCAGGTCGAGTGGCAAGGCTACGTCAAAAGCGGTCTGTTGGATAAAATCACGCTGGCGTTTTCGCGCGATCAGGCAGATAAGATTTATGTACAGCACAGGCTGCTGGAACAGGGCCAGGAAGTCTATGAATGGTTAGAGCAGGGTGCACATTTCTACGTGTGCGGTGATGCTATGCACATGGCAAAAGATGTAGAAGCAGCCTTACTAAGTATTATTGCAAAATATGGCAACAAGAGCGAAGAAGACGCTAAAGCGTATCTTGTGGCTTTGCGCAAAGCAAAACGTTATCAGAAGGATGTCTATTAATGAGTAACGAAAAATCGCCATTTATCGTTGAAGGCAAACTGGCTGACAACGAACGGCTAAAGGCAGAAAGTCGCCATTTACGCGGCACCATAGAACAAGACTTAAAAGACGATCTGACGGGCGGTTTTACTGCGGATAATTTCCAGTTAATTCGTTTTCACGGCATGTATCAGCAAGATGACCGTGATATACGCGCGGAGCGTGGCAAGCAGAAGCTTGAACCCCTGCACAATGTCATGCTGCGCGCACGGCTACCGGGCGGCATCATTACGCCTACCCAGTGGCAGCAAATAGATCGCTTCGCAGATGAACATACTATGTATGGCAGCATTCGCTTAACCACCCGGCAAACATTCCAGTTTCACGGTGTATTAAAGCCAAATATCAAGTTGATGCACCAGACCTTGAATAAAGTCGGGATCGACTCGATTGCCACGGCGGGTGATGTAAACCGTAATGTTTTATGTACCTCTAATCCCATCGAGTCTCAACTGCATGTTGAGGCATATGAATGGGCGAAGAAAATCAGTGAACATTTACTGCCCAAAACCCGGGCCTATGCTGAAATTTGGTTAGACGCTGAAAAAGTGGCGACTACCGAAGCGTCAGTTGAGCCAATATTGGGGGATAACTACTTACCGCGAAAATTCAAAACCACCGTAGTCATACCCCCGCATAACGATGTGGATGTACATGCGAATGACTTGAACTTTGTCGCCATTGCCGAAAATGGCAAGTTAGTTGGTTTCAACGTACTGGTAGGCGGCGGGCTGGCGATGACGCACGGCGACCATTCAACGTATCCGCGTAAGGCTGATGATTTTGGTTTTATTGGCGTCAACGATACATTGGCAATTGCTGAGGCTGTGGTAACTACCCAGCGCGACTGGGGTAACCGGGTTAACCGTAAGAATGCCAAAACAAAATATACCCTGGAGCGGGTAGGGGTAGATAATTTTAAGGCTGAAGTTGAAAAACGCGCCGGTGTCAGCTTTGCTGCTAGCCGCCCGTATAGCTTCACCACCCGGGGAGACCGCTTTGGTTGGGCCGAGGGCATTGATGGCAAACACCATCTGACGTTATATATTGAAAATGGCCGAATTCTGGACTTTGCAGATAAGCCGTTAAAAACCGGATGTCTTGAAATTGCAAAAGTGCATCAGGGGGATTTCCGTCTCACCGCTAATCAGAACCTGATTATTGCCGGAGTACCAGCGCAGCAGAAAGATAAGATTGATAGCCTGGCGCGCCAATACGGTCTGCTTGAAGATAATGTATCGGGCCAGCGCCTCGACTCTATGGCCTGCGTGTCTTTGCCGACTTGCCCATTAGCGATGGCGGAAGCCGAGCGCTATTTACCTGCAGCCATAGCCCGTATGGAAACATTGCTGCACAAACATGATGTAACCCGCGATAGCATTATTTTCCGGATTACCGGATGTCCGAATGGCTGCGGCCGCGCTATGTTGTCAGAAGTAGGTTTGGTAGGCAAAGGGCCTGGTAAATACAACCTGCATATTGGTGGCGATCGTGAAGGCACCCGAATTCCCAGAATGTATCGGGAAAATATCGGCGAAGATGAAATTTTTGAAGAGTTAGATACCCTGATTGGCCGGTGGGCCAGCGAACGCAATGACAACGAAGCGTTTGGTGACTTTGTGATTCGGGCTGACATCATTAAACCCGTTGTGGACTCAGCAAGAGACTTCTATGACTAATACAGCAATTGACATTGATAAGCCGCTTTCTTTGCAAATCACTGCAGAAGAACTTGCGCTGATTAATGAACAACTGGATAACCTCAGTGCCGCGCAACGCGTGGCCTGGGCGCTTAAAAACTTGCCTGGCAACCATATGGTGTCTTCCAGTTTTGGCGCACAGTCTGCTGTTATGTTGCATTTACTGACTCAGGCTCGCCAGGATATTCCGGTGGTGCTTACCGATACTGGCTATTTGTTCCCGGAAACCTATCAGTTTGTCGATGAGCTTACCGAACGCCTTAAACTGAACCTGCATGTGTACCAGGCGCCTTTATCCGCCGCCTGGCAAGAGGCCCGTTTTGGGCGGTTGTGGGAGCAGGGTATCGAGGGAATTGAAAAGTACAACAAGCTGAACAAAGTCGAGCCGATGCAGCGCGCGCTTAAAGCGCTGGAAGCGCAAACCTGGTTTGCCGGGCTGCGCCGTAGCCAGTCAGATAGTCGCGAAAAATTGCCTGTGCTGCAAAAAGCTGGTAACCAGTTTAAGCTTTATCCAATTATTGACTGGTCAAACAAAGACCTGCATTACTACCTCAAGGAACATGATCTGCCTTACCACCCGTTGTGGGAACAGGGATATGTGTCGATTGGGGACTGGCATACAACGCAATCGTTACAGGAAGGGATGAGCGAGCAGGATACACGCTTTTTCGGCCTCAAACGCGAGTGTGGTTTGCATGAGTTCGGTGATGGTATTTAAGCGGCAAAGCTTCGTCTAAGCGGTTTTGTATCGGCTACTGAAGGTTTTCAGTAGCCGGCAATTATGTTCGCTTCATTTCAAACACCGGGTGCAGGACATGACTTAATGCTTCTATATAATCTGGTGAGTCCTGTCTGGCAATGAGTTTAAATAATTCGGCGCCAACGTGAGTAAATTTGTAATACACCAGTGCCACGCCCGGCTTTCTTGCCTGTAGGGTGATACCTTGCTGACCATAGCGCCAGGTAATAGGTTTATCCGGTGCAATTTCAGCGCTTTCAATTTCGCTGGCAAATATCAGTTTCAAATCAATCAGCGTCAACAGGTCAGGATATGATAACCCGTAATGGGCGAGATTCAGTTGTGCTCCAGCGGGGTTTTTGAGCCATTGGAAAAAGCTTCTACGCTGATGGTAACCCACCACCAGGCGCGGTACTGTATCCTGGCTACGCATTGCCATTCCCGCCGCGCGCCCAAACAGTAAAGCATCGCGCTGAGTCAAATAAGTAATGGTTTGCAAGCTACGCAAAGAAAAGCTTCCCGGGCTGGCTACTTCAACAGCCAGAATTTTCCCCCATAGTTCCTGCATCGCAGTAGAATAGACGTTTTCCGCCAAACTAACGAAGGCGAAGAACCAGTCTGGGTCAATCTCATCGTCTGTGGTATGACGCACATTTACGGCCATCGCAATGTCCATCACTGCTTGTAAATTATCCAGTTTACTGAGCTGATTAACTTCATCTCGGCGGGTAAGCGCTTGACGGCGTTGTTTATAATCAGTTGAGGTACTGCGGCCATCTACCCCGGCTCGGGCGAACAAGCGGCTTATCGTATCCGCCCGCAGCGCACTGGCATTTGCAGTGGTCGAACGTGTTTCGTTGGACGTGACGGGACTATCGCTTGGTTTTGGCCTATTATTAATGGGCGAAACAGGCCCCGCAGACGTATGTGAGGGTATCTTCATAAAATTAGAGGTCACTGCTAATGACAGTGGCTGTACCGGTACAGTATTTATGCCGATACTATTGCATCAGTGATGAGGCTTTGCAATTTACGGTGTAAGGAGTACGATTAAAAAATTGCGGTAGTAAGGATTTCTCCGACAATGACGCACTCTGATTATGACAATGACGAACTGATTTTTTTGGATGAAGATCCGCTGTCGGTTGCCGTTAGTGAAAACGGAAAATTCTGGAATCTGCTTATCGTAGATGACGATGAGGAGATTCATACAGTTACCCGGCTTGCGCTGGCTGACCTGGTCGTTAATAACCGCAAACTTAACTTCCTTCATGCCTACTCCGCTCATCAGGCAAGAGAGATTCTGCAAGAATACGGCAACCAGATTGCCATGCTGTTACTTGATGTCGTTATGGAAACTGACGATGCCGGCTTGGAACTGGTACGGTATCTGCGGCAGGATTTAAAGCTGGATGAACCCCGCATAGTGCTACGCACGGGGCAACCAGGTTATGCTCCTGAAGAAACCATTATTACCGATTACGATATTAATGATTACAAAACGAAAACTGAACTAACCCGCAGTAAGCTGCTCATTACCGTGGTGGCTTCAATTCGTTCCTATCAACAAATTCTTACCATTAATCAAAGCCGGGTGGGACTTCAAAAAATCATTGATGCTTCTTCTAATTTACTTGAAGAACATTCAATAAAAGCTTTTTGTGACGGCGTAGTAACCCAACTGAGCTCGCTGATTGGACTGGAAGCTGAAGGCTTGGTTTGCGCTAAGGCCGGCACGGTAATCGATAAAGATGATGACGCTGTGTATATTCTCGGGGCAGCGGGCGATTTTGCTCATCTTATCAACCAGCCTGTGGCCCACCTCAATAACACGCTTATTACAGAAAGTATCAGTCGCTGCCTTAAACTCAAAAAACATATATTTGAAGCCGGTTTTTCAGTGCTTTATCTTAATCGGGCAGGTTTCGAGGCGGCAGTATATGTGAATATCGAACATGAACTCAGCGACACCCATCAACAACTACTTGAAGTGTTTTTATCAAGTATTTCAGTAGGGTATGAAAATGTTCACTTGTTTCACGAGCTACGCAACGCGGCGTTTCGCGATTGGCTGACCCGTCTGCCTAATCGTAATGAATTTATAAATTCGCTGGAGCGTGACTTAAGCCGCAATAATGAATTAAGCACGGTTGCGCTTATCGATATTAATCACTTTTCTGATATTAACGATGGGTTGGGACAGGATGCCGGGAATGCCCTACTTATTGCGGTAGCCAACCGAATTAAATCGATTTTTCCGGAGCATATTATCAAAGCCCGCATAGGCGGTGATGTGTTTGGGCTTATCGGGCCGCAGTCGCAGGTTACTCCAGAAGCCATCAACGGTATATTCCAATCATCGTTTCAGGCACTTGAACATACTATACCGCTAAATGTGACCATGGGGTTATGTCTGGTCAACGATAACTGCCAACAAGGGTTGGAGATTCTTAAGCGTACGAATATTGCCCTTAACCGGGCAAAGCGCAACCACACTGATAACTTCGAATATTACGCGCCCGAGATCGAGGAGCGGACCACCTGGCAGCTGGGTATGATTCGCCAGTTACGCAATGACTTCGCCGATCGTAAATTACAGTTATGGTTTCAGCCCCAGGTTGATTTAGTTACCGAAAAAGTGGTTGGGGTGGAAGGCCTGCTACGCTGGCCGGATGGCAAAGGCGGCTATATTTCGCCCGCTGTATTTATTCCCTTGGCAGAATACTCCGGGCTCATTGTCGATATTGGCCAATGGGTTCTAGAGGAATCTTGTCGCCGCATCCAAAGCTTACAGCAATCGGGCTACGTGGATGTCAGGGTGGCAGTAAACATCTCGATTCCACAATTTCGCGATCGCTGCTTTGTGCAGAAAGTAACTGATGCGCTCAAGCGTTTTTCCTGCCCGCCCGGAAGGCTTGAACTGGAAATTACAGAAAGCGTTGTGATGGATGAACCGCAAATTGTTATAGACGCCCTTAATACGCTCAAAACCTACGGGGTTGCTATTGCTATAGATGACTTTGGCACAGGCTTTTCGTCAATGAGTTATCTGCAACGTTTGCCATTGGATAGACTGAAAGTGGATCGGTCTTTCGTCGGTGATATTACGCCAGGGAAAAGCGCAGTCATCGCCGAAACAATTGTAACGCTGGGTAATAAGCTTGGTTTATGTACAATAGCGGAAGGTGTGGAAACCCGCGAGCAGGCCCAGTATATGACTAAGCTGGGCTGTGATGAAGCTCAAGGTTATCTGTATGCTCGCCCTATGCCGTTTGACGATCTTATGACTTATCTGACTGAACATCATCAACCCGCTTCTAGATAGTGGGTACAACCCACATACAAAGTGAATTAACGTGATAGTAATGCAGCCACGCGGTGCTGCAATAAGGGCACTACATCCTGTTCGAACCACGCATTTTTCGTTAGCCACCGGTTGTTACGTCCCGACGGGTGGGGGAGTACCATAAATTTACCCGGGGCGTGAGCTTCCTGTCGCACACCCTCGGTTAAGGTTTTATGGTGTTTAGTATAATACTGCTGAGCATATCTTCCTACCAGCAACACCAGTTCTGGGTCGATATTGGCTAGTAACAAATGATGCCAGGTGGGCGCGCATTCTTTACGAGGGGGGGCGTCCGCCCCGTTTTTATACCCGGGGAAGCAAAATCCCATTGGAATCAGTGAAATGAGTTGGTTGTTATAAAAGGTATTTCTGTCTATACCCATCCAATTGCGTAATCTATCGCCACTTCTGTCATTCCACGGCGTCGCAGTATCGTGGGCTACAATACCCGGTGCTTGTCCTATTACGATAATTTTGCTTTGTGCAGAGGCTGATAGTACGGGTCTTGGAGGCTGAGGAAGGTCGCGCTGACATAATGTACATTGGCGAACCCGGGTCATTAGCTGTTCAAACGTTTCGGTATTTTTTGCCATTAATTTACAACCTGTCATAAAGCTGTCACATAGGCATGATCTAAATTTGCAAAATTCCCGTTTGTACAGTATGCTGATTCATACAGTAACCTACTGTACCACAGGAGTAAAACCATGCGTAAATTAATAATTGGCCTAGCGCTACTGACAACAACAAGTATTGCGCATGCGGAATCCGGTAATAATCAACTGTTTAGTTGCATGGATTCTGAGACCTTTGAAGTAAATAGCCAGTGTATGTCTGATCAGATCACCGGTAATATGCGCTTCCAGGAAGCTCAGCAGCAAGTATTCGATCACGCGAATGAAGCGCGGGGCGAATATGCTATTGCAACGATGACATTTGATCCACGTAAAATGCAGATAGACATCGTGGCTCACCGCGATGCGTTACAGGCAACGAACAAGCTTACCGCGAAAAACTAATTTTTCCGCATCAATACAAAAAAAACCGGCCTTCAGGCCGGTTTTTTTGTGTTTAGAATATGCGGTTGAGGCCGTTGAGCGCCGCTACGCGATAGGCTTCTGCCATGGTGGGATAGTTGAAGGTGGTATTTACAAAGTAATCCAGCGAATTTGCTTCGCCTTTCTGCTGCATAATGGCTTGGCCGATATGCACAATTTCAGAGGCCCGTTCTCCGAAGCAATGAATACCCAGAATTTCTTTGGTTTCCCGATGAAAGAGAATTTTAAGGCTGCCTACCTGGGTCGACGCAATCTGCGCCCGGGCAAGATGTTTGAACTGCGCCCGGCCCACTTCATAAGGAACTTTCATATCGGTGAGTTCCTGTTCGGTCTTACCCACCGAGCTGATTTCAGGAATCGTATAAATTCCCGTAGGAATATCCTCTACCAACCCTGCATTCGCTTTACCTTCTAACATTGCTTCAGCGGCAAAGCGGCCTTGATTGTATGCCGCAGAGGCCAGGCTGGGGTAGCCGATTACGTCGCCCACCGCATAGATGTTATCTACCTCAGTCTGGTAATGCTCGTTTACTTTAACCTGGCCTCGTGAATCAGCTTCTAATCCGATAGCGGCGAGGTTAAGCATATCTGTATTGCCAGTTCGGCCATTGGCAAAGAGTAAACAATCAGCCCGCATGCGTTTACCCGACTCCAGATTGAGTATTACGCTGTCATCGCGCCCTTCCACCGACGAATAGGTTTCGTTATTGCGGATCACCACGCCGTTATTCCACAGGTGGTAACTTAAGGCATCTGAAATCTCAGCGTCCAGAAACGACAGTAGCCGTTCACGCATATTAACCAGGTCAACTTTAACCCCCATGCCGCGAAAGATACTGGCGTATTCAGAACCTATAACTCCGGCCCCATAAATAATTATCGACTTAGGGTCGTGCTTCATATTTAAAATGGTGTCAGAGTTGTAAATACGCGGATGAGAAAAATCTATATCTTCGGGGCAATAAGGCCGTGATCCCGTCGCCAGGGCTATTTGCTTCGCGCTGATCGTTTCCTGAGAGCCGTCATGACGGACGATTTTCAAGGTATTTTTGTCGACGAAACTGGCTTCACCATGAAACAGTGAAACCCGGTTCCGATCATAAAACGACGAGCGTAGTTTAGACTGGCTTTGAATAACCCCGCTGGCGTGGCGCATAATTTCTGAAAACGTCACGTTTCTATTGATATGGTTTTCCGAAAACAACGGAGTGTTATTGTATTCTATTAACCGGCTAACCGAATGACGTAATGCTTTAGAGGGAATGGTGCCCCAGTGGGTACAACCCCCGCCTACGGCCTCGTAACGTTCTACCACAGCGACCTCTTTGCCGGCCTTAGCAAGCTGCATTGCCAACCCCTCTCCGCCGGGGCCAGTACCAATAACAATGGCGTCAAACTGGTATTTAGGAGAAGTCTTGGGGGCGCTGGTAGCTTTCTTTGTCATAATGCTGTACTCGCTTTAGCTTAAAATACACATTGCCAGCTATGGCTACCTAGGTAGGGTAGCCATAGCTTGGGGATTTGTTATCACAGAGTCTAGCAACTTTATGACTGGAAAAAAATTATACGTTAATCAGTCATCTTCGCCGGTTTTGACACTGACAGGTAAATACATAATAAATTGTGTACCGGTATCTGTTCTTACCTGTATTTTGCCGGCCATAACCTGACTAATCCATTGGTGCACCAAATGTAATCCTAAACCGGTATTACCTTGCTTGCGGTTAGTGGTAATAAACGGTTCAAAAATGGTTTTCACCATTTCCTCACTAATACCCTGGCCATTGTCTGCTACGGTTAACCTGATGGTGTTACCATCAGCATGGGCATCGATAGTAATGGCGGGATTGCGTACATTATCAAAGGCGTGGTGCACACAGTTATTGATCAGGTTTTGCAATATTTGCGACAAAATACCCGGAAAACTATTCATATAAATGGTTTTAGAGCATTGTATTTCAACATTGATATTATGCTGTTTGAGTTGGGGCTGCATAGCGCGCAGTAAATCGTTGATGCATTGATACAAATTGAACTGGGTACAGTCTTCGCTGGAGCGGTCGACCGCCAGCCGTTTAAATCGTTTAATCAGCGAGCTGGCCCGCTGCAGGTTAGATAAGGTGAGCCGAGTGGTTTCCGCCGTACTATTAAGGTAATTATCCAACGTGGATTTCTTCAGGCCCTGGGCAATTTCGCTGCGCAAGGTGTCCAGCCGGGTTTGTATGTCGCTTACAGACATAACAGCGGCGCCTAACGGGGTGTTCATTTCATGCGCAACACCGGCGACTAACATGCCTAACGACGCCATTTTCTCTGTTTCTACCAATTCATCCTGCAACTGTTTTTGTAATCGTAACGCATTGGCCAGTTCGTCTTTTTCACGGTTTAATGCGGCGGTTAGCTTTTCCAGGGTCAGTCCCAACGCAATTTCGCGATAAAGTAAAATACAGCACAATAAGAATACCAGTACTGCTGTAATGCCGGCCGGTATCAGCGCTTTTTCAATCATCGCGGCATACACATGGGACTGCGTTCGCGCGATGAAATAGATACGCTCATGGTCCCCGTCTTTTTCACTGTAGCGAATGGATGTCTGGTTAGCACTAAACACATCGCCATTGCTAAAAGTCTTAACCGATACGGCTTTAGCCTGGCTTAAGTAGGCCCATAAATTGGGGGTGTTAATGGCAATATTAGCCGGGCGGGTGTTAAGGCTGGTGGACCATTCTAATGACTTATCGTAATGCATTAACCAGCTATCCTGACCATAAGCAACCAGTAAGTCTGTGGAGGGTTGGTTCAGGCCATGAAGAAAGCTGAAAAGTGCGGTGAGCCTAAAGTTGACTACCAGATAACCTTCGCCCAAGGGATGATTGGCGGGGCTGTGAATCAATGCACGAATCGTCGGTTCAAAGGGCATCACCACATCACCATTTTCGACGTTGAGATTGATTTTGCTTAACATCAATTCACCGGGCAAGGTTTGGCTTATGCGGTTAAAGTAAGGCCTGTTTCGCTTATTTTGTAGGCTGACCGGGGGCACTGCAGTCACGTCTAAACCTTTAAAGTCGACCCGAAATATCTCATCGCCGTTAAGCGCCAGCCAACGAATTTGGGATACTTTAGGTAAAATACTGCCTACCCGCTGAAACACGGCTTCCACATTAGCCCCATCCTCGGGGGTATCGGTAATCAAGTCTTGTAAATGAGAGGCCAGTAACCGCGTACTGTTGCGTAGATCGCCTAATTCCCGACTGAATATAGAATTTGCTGAAGACAGCATATTGATATGTTCTGTCTCAAGCTGCTCCAATTGTCCCTCTAGATTTTTTTCGTACTGCACAAAACCGGCTAAAAACGACAATATACAAATACACAGCACCCACCACCATAACCGTGGTTGCGTAATGAAGTAATGGTAATGTGCTTTCATCGTGACAAGGTTAGCTGCTTTTCCTGCGCCAGTAGAGTTTCAAACTGGCTAAAGGGGATCGGGCGTGAAAACAGATAGCCCTGGCCTATCTGATAGCCGTTATCAGTTAATATAGCCCGTTGCTCTTCGGTTTCAATGCCTTCTGCTACCACAATGGCACCGAACTGTTCAGCAAAATTACGCACCATTTTAATCACCGCTAAGGCGTTTTCTTTGTCTTTGCCAGCTAGCTGTGCAACAAAGCTCTTGTCGACTTTTAGTACGGTAGCAGCGAGTTTGGTAAAATGGGCAAGGGAAGAATAACCGGTACCAAAGTCATCAATACTGATTTTCACACCTAATTTCACTAACCGGCTTAACACGGGCGCTACAGCTTCATAATTTTGCATTGCCTGGGTTTCGGTTATTTCGATTTCAAACAAGGACGCGGTAAGCTTGCTGTGTAATAACAGGCTTTCGAGGCTACCTAAAAATTCTGGCGCCAATAGATCCAGATTCGACACATTAAATGAGACTGGCAGGGCAAAACCACTGCTTTGTAAACGTGCGACATCTGCAAATACCGTTTCCATTACCCGGGTATCAATCTTAGTAATCAGCCCGGATGTTTCGGCTAGCGGAATAAACTGGTCAGGTGCTAACAGCGTGTCTGCATCATATTGCCAACGAACCAAGGCTTCGGCGCCGCATACCTTACCGGTATGCATGTTGAACTTTGGCTGGTAATACACGCGTAATTGATCGCCTTCGGTAATAGCATCACGCAAATGTTTAAGCAACGTGTAGCGATTTTCCAGCGCCTGGAGTAACTCGGCATTGTAAAAGCGCACCAACTCCCCGTGGCGGTTAGCCTCGTGAAGTGTAGCCTCGGATAACCGAATAGCCTGTTCGGCATTTTCCCGGGCCACCAGGCTTAAATCCATATACGCCACAGAAAGTAGCATTTTGTGGGTAATTTCATTCACTACCACAGACTGCTCAGTTAATGCTAGCAGGGCGTTCTTGTCTGGCGCATCCGGTTTATGTATTAGCATCGCCAGGCAGTCTTCATCTAGCCGGGCTATGGCATAATGGCCGGGGACCTGGGCCCGTATTACGTCTAACAAGCTAGCCATCATAGCGCGCATAAACTCGCTGCCCAGCATAATTTCGTTAGTGAAAAAGTCGTTCACCCGAAAAAGCAGAATGATCGAGTTGTTCTTATCTTCCTGGGAAGTGGTGTTTAACTCGCGCTCCAGCCAGTTTCTATTGGGTATGGCCAGCTGTGTGTCGTAATACGCCAGGGAGGTGAGCTTATTAAGTAGTGCCAGGTTGGTAAACCCGTTGCCGATATTTTGGCTAAATACCATAAGCAAGGTTATGTGGCTAAGTTGAAGCGTAACCGCCGACTTCACGATAATCAGATACCGTCGGTCGTCCAGCTCCTGGGTACTAAAGTACAGCACGGTCCAGTGGTCGGCAAACTGATGTTCCCGTTGGGTGATTGCATTATCAATGGCGTTGCTTAATAGCTGTTGTTCGGTTTCTTCCAGTGAAGTGAGCAACCCGCTAAGCGCCGCCGCCTGATTGTCTGCAAATTCGCCACTAGAAGCCACAATCGGACTATAGCTAACTGCCATAGATTGAGGATAGTGAATGCAGGCCACGCCGCCGCTATCATCCACCCCGATAATGCGGGTGATTTCTTTTAGCACCGTATCTGAAAAGCTGTGTATTTCCTGGCGGGCAGTAATGCTACGGGATGCATCTACAATTAACTGCAAACCGCGTTTTGCCACCGCCAGCTCGTGCAATGAATCCCAGGTTTTAATATTACTGGTAACTACGCTACGTAATTTTTCTGCCGTCAGGTCGACTTTGTTCCAGTATTCATCTACGTCAAAATCGCGCATGGTATCCAGACGCGGCGCCATTCCGGGCTGGCCAGTCAAAAGGATTATCCGCACCAGTTCATTACCCAGCACATTGCGAATGGTATTTACCAGGAATAACCCCGCGTCATCATGTTCCATAACTACATCGAGCAAAATGACGGCGATATCATCATGTTCAGCAATAATTGCTGCAGCTTGTGCGGCTGAACTGGCTGTGAGTAGCCGAATAGGTAACGAATTTACGGTTAAGCCCCGTAGGCCAAGTTCGAGTGACTGCTGATAGCCGGGATCATCTTCCACACTCAAGACTAACCATTCACCCGAAACCGCAGGGTCAGAGGGCGACTGTTCTATTTCTTCTGCAAAGGTAAAAAGTGAATCATCATTCATCGTTGTGTCCTGCTAAAAAAAGATCCCTGTTATGCAACAAAGTGACGATGCAACCTGCATATAAAAAGTAAGTCTGAATATCTATTTGTTATAGCTAAGTGTCGCTCAAATAAGCAAAAATGCAAAGATTTATTACGCCATTTAATAGGGATTCATGACATAGGGGTTTACCCCCAGAAAGGGGTGAGGTAGGGAATTTTAGGCAATAAAAAAGGCGTACCTGTTGATCAGAAACGCCTTTCGAATGACCGGTATGTCAAAAACTCAACTTAATGCAAAGTTGGTTTCCTGCAGCTTCAGCCATTTTTCACGCTGTAATGCCAGACTGTTTTTAAGCTCTTTATATTTAAAGTCCAGTTCCAGTCTTTCCATGCTTCGTTTGATGCACTTTTGACGGACTTTCATCAGCCGTTTTTTCGCCGTGTAGTATTCCGACATCCGCTGCATTAATAAGTCATATTCAGCCTGAATTTTTTGCATAACTTCTTCAGCATTGGGCAGTTGCGATACTTTAGCGCTGGCTTGTTGTAGCTGCATCGCCAAACGCGCTTTTTCGATACGCTCTTCCGGTACCCGGCGCAAGTTATACGTTAGCCCTACAAAGGATAAACCTCTTATCAACCATTTGGTAGGGTCAAACTGCCACCACCGAATGCCATTTCGGTAATCATATTCGAAAATATGATGGTAGTTATGGTAGCCCTCGCCAAATGTGAAGAAAGCCAATATCCCGTTATCCCGTGCAGTATTTTTGTCGGTATACGGTTGCCGACCCCAAAAATGCGCCAGCGAATTAATAAAGAAAGTAACATGGTGAACCATAACCAGGCGGAAGACACCGGCAAACAAAATCATGCCAAGAATGTCGCCATTCAACCAACCTAAAAAGGCGGTAATACCGAAGTTTGATGCCAGCACAATAGGTAGATAATACTTATGCTGCCATTGCACGACGGGATCTTTTAACAAGTCTTTGCAGTTACGGTAGTCGTCATATCGATGTGACTGGTACTCACGCAGCATCCAGCCAATATGAGCAAACCACAAACCCTTCCGGGCCGAATAAGGGTCTTTGTCGTTATCATCCACATGACGATGATGAATTCGATGATCAGAACACCAGTGCAGTATACTATTTTGCAGCGCCATCGCGCCGCCGATAGCCAGTACCACTCTAACCACTATATTGGCATCATAGGTTTTATGAGACCACAGGCGATGGTAACCAGCAGTAATAGACATACCAGTAAAGTAAAACAGCACGACGGCCGTAATGATTTCCACGGTATCAAAACCGATATAGGCAGCCCACACAGGCACGCCGATAAACGCAATGGCTCCGGTGATAATAAAGACCAGGACATTGGTAAGAATAATTGGTGGTTTTTTCATTAATCACAACTCAGCTTACAACTGTACGCTAATTTAGCGGGAAAAGCCGTGTTAGTAAAGTAAAACGGCCCCTTTTCAGCATAAAGTATAGGCATATTTTGTCCTCTCAGGGAGACAAAACCTGCTATAGATTATAAACCTTCCAAGAAACAGTGAGATATACAAAGTCGAGCTTTACGATTATCTCAGGTAAACTCTGTGTGTCTTGCAGGAGGTTATTTTGAGTCGCCAGGAACAGAAATTAAAAACCCGCCAAAATATTATTCAGGCAGCATTTGCGTTGCTGGATGATAATCGCAGTTTATCGGCTATTAGTTTACGTGAAGTTGCGCGGGCCGCGGGGATAGCGCCCACCTCATTCTACCGTCATTTTAAAGACATGGATGAATTGGGGTTAACCCTGGTCGATGAAGCAGGTTTAGCGTTACGACAGCTCATGCGTCAGGCTCGAAGCCGTATTGCGTCAGGCGGAGGAGTAATCGATATTTCGGTCGACACGTTTATAGAATTTATCTGTGCGAATGCCAATGTATTTCGGTTGCTGCTACGCGAGCATACCGGGACTTCAGCGGCTTATCGGATGGCTGTGCTTAGGGAAATTCAACATTTCGTGGAAGAGTTGGCCGACTACATCGTCGAACGCCAAAGCATTGACCATAGCATTGCAAGTTTACAGGCAGAAGCAATGGTGCGGTTGGTATTTAGTGCCGGTGCTGAAACCCTGGAGGCAGACCCCTCAATGCGGGGCGAAATTGGACGGCGGGTGAAAGCGCAGTTGCGCTTTGTGCAGCTAGGCGCAGCAACCTACGCCAACCGTACCGGGCGGGCCAAAAGTAATGCCCCGGCCCACGCCGAATAAGCTATTTCCTGACCAGTTTGACCCCGGTTTCTATGTGATGGGTAAACGGGAACTGATCAAACAGCGCACAGGCAGTAATAGTGTGCGTGTCACACAACAGCTGCAAATTCTCCGAAAGTGTTTCCGGGTTACACGAGATATACACAATTTCATCATAGGCTTGAATCATCTTCAGCGACGCTTCATCAAGGCCAGAGCGTGGTGGGTCGACCAACACCGTGGCAAAGTCATAGCTGGACAAATCTATACCTTCCAGTCGGGTAAACTGCCGCTCATTATTCATGGCAGCAGTGAAGTCTTCGGCAGCCAATCTTACAATATCAACATTTTCTAGCTGGTTTTTATCAATATTGAACTGCGCCGCCGCGACAGAGGGTTTGGCAATTTCAGTGCCGATAACCTTGCGATACTGGCTGGCCATTGGTAAGGAAAAATTTCCTGCCCCACAGTACAGTTCGAGTAAATCCCGATTGGGGTTACCGCAGACCGCCAAGGCCCACTCAATCATATTGCAATTAACCTGAGCGTTAGGCTGGGTAAAACTATTTTCAATATGCTTAAAGTAGTACATGCGGCCATTTACGGGTAAGCCTTCAATAATATAATCATTACCAATAACGACTTTCTGTTTGCGTGCGCGGCCAATAATATTTACTGCAAATGTATCACCCAGTGTCGTTCGCAACTGTTCTGCAGCCTGTTGCCATTCGTCTTCAAGCTTTTTGTGGTACAACAAGCTAATCACCAGTTCATCGCTCAGACCACTCAAATAATCTATTTGAAACAGTTTATTACGCAGGACCGGCGTGACCTTAAGCAAGGCAATCAGCGCAGACATAGCTTGATTGATAGTCTTGCTGGCAGCATCAAAGGTATCTACCCGGTATTTCTCTTTGGTTTGTTGGTCAAACATAATGTGGTAGAGATCCTCACCTTCATGCCAGACCCTGAATTCTGCTCGCATCCGATAGTGGCGCTCTGCGGAGGCATAGACCTGCGGCTCGGGGGCAGCAAATGGTGCCAGCAGTGTGGTTAACCGTTCGTATTTTTCCTGCAATTGACTATTGTAGGCTTCACTATGGTCGGTCTGCGCCATTATTTTCTCCGAAATCACTTTTTAAAGGGAGCGAATTGTAGAGTCTTTTATACGCACTGCAATGGCTTTTATAAAATGTCTTGTTCTAAAATTAAACAAATGGGCTCTGCGGCCGATAACCTAGGGTGAGGTGAGTGAGGACACTGTTATGAATGTTGATAAAATTACTAATGCCAAAGCTGAAACCGCAGCGCCGGTAAACCCTGTTACAGCGCATAAAAAGCAGTTGCAGCAGCAAGGCCTGCAGCAAGCAGCCCAGTTTATGCAGCAGGAAACATCGGTAACAGTTTCTGCTTCGCAAACTACTATTAGCTACAAAGTGGTCAATCGGGCCCTGGCATCCAATGTGGAAATTGATGGTCAGCGCCCTCTACCAAGCGAAAAGCCGCCCAAAGACGAAAACCTATTTGATTTTGAAGAAGTTGCTAAAAATGTGATGGGCTTTGTTGGTTCAGTTATACGTGGAGCGGCGGCTGGTGGAGCAGAAAAAGAGCAGCTTCAATCCTTGTTTGGGCAAGCCAGAGAAGGCGTAGCTAAAGGGATTGCTCAAGCCCGTCAGGATCTGTCCGGCTGGTTAAACGATGATATTAGTCAGGGGATCACCGATAGTGAATCTCTGATTGAAAATAAAATGGTAGCGTTGGAAGACGATGTATTTGGCCGTGCGCCAGTAGTAACCGCAACCCAGCTAGAACAGTTAAACAGCCGTGAGGGCGACCTGATTATCCGCACCCGGGAAGGCGACGAAGTAACAGTCCGGTTTGCAGATGTTCAAACAGCGAAGTACCAACAATATGGACCCTCGCAAGCCACCCCGGCTTCTGAGCCGGACGCCAGCTCCACCAATAGTAATACCGAAACTTATAGTCGTGCTCAATGGCAGGCCACCAGTAGTTTTAGCTTTTCAATTAGCGGCGAGCTGAACGAGCAAGAGCTGGCAGGCATTACGGAACTGGTAAACAGTACCTACGATCTGGCGACAACATTTTTTGATGGTGATATAGATAAAGCCTTCGAGCAAGCTAATGGCCTTACCTTTGATAAAGAGGTGTTAGCCGGCTATGCCATGCAACTTACCCGAACCCAAAGTTCCAGTGTTGTGAAAGCATATGAAAGTGTCCAGGGGCTTTCCGGTGAGGAACTGGCTAAGCGGGAGGGGGAATTTGCTATTGCTGACTATATCCAAAAAATGTTGAACAACCGCGAGCAGGCAGAGCAGACGTTAGCCACCGAGCAGGACATTGGCTCACTGGTACAAGGTATTATTAATCAAATGCAAGAAGTGCATACACCTGATCTCATCAGTGCGATTAATCGCTTTACTGGCTTTAATCAACAGCTAAGTAATGCCTTGGATGTGAAAGAGTAATACGTAATTACCTCACGGCTATCGTAACTAGCGTATAGGTGAATGTAAGCTAGCCTGATTCAAGAGTAAAAAAAACCTGGGTTTCCCCAGGTTTTTTGCTATTCCATTTCGCCTTTTTCTTTGGCGGGACGTACCTTTAATGTTCGTTCCAGGAAAACCTTATCGTTCAGTTCAGTTATTGCCTGGTCGACATCACTGGTAACCACTTCAATAAAACCATAACCTTTGCGCTTGCCCGTTCTTCGATCCTTCATCAGTCGAACAGACTGCACATTGACGTAGCTATTAAAGTACTCTTTTACAGCATCTTCGTTCGCTTTATATGGCAGATTACCCACATACAGCGTCGCCGTTTCGCCGCTAACTCCACTTTCAGGTTCGGCGGTAATTGCCGAGGTGCCGAATAGCGAAGCAAGATAGGGCGTAACGATGCCACTAAATAATAAAGATGCAGCTACAGTTAACGGTAAACTTGTTTCCATACCAGAAGAAGAAAATACCAGATAGCCGATAACCGCGAAAATTACGCTAATAATAGCGCATTGAATAAAGCCAACTTTCATAAACCTACCTTTATATTGTTATAGATGATACTTGGAGGCTGGTTATAGTTTACTCACTTGTAACAATTTGAACAACAATCTGTCACAGATGTAGACTAAAGGCCAAGTTTAGCACAAGGTTTGTTGGAAAAATGGGCGTTTGAATCAATAAAGTATAAAAACCCCGTAAAAGGATAAAAAAGGTGTTGACGGCGCAATATCCTCATGTAGAATGCGCCCCACGTTTCGAGAGGGCAGCAGCCAATTCGAAGTGTAGTTTTCCAAGCAAGCGCTTTTAGAAAAAACTTTCAAAAAAGTGTTGACGCAGAAAACGAAACGCGTAGAATGCGCATCCCGCTTCGGGGAGAAACGAAGCAAGGCGTGAAGTAAAAATAAACAGTAGTTTACTTTGAAAAGCGTGCCAGCCGGCATGCCGGCTGTCAAAATGTTCTTTAACAATTTATAACAAGACAATCTGTGTGGGCACTCGTTAAGAGTGTCAACCGACGATTCATAAAAAGTTTTCGATATATTTAATTGAAGAGTTTGATCATGGCTCAGATTGAACGCTGGCGGCAGGCCTAACACATGCAAGTCGAACGGTAACATTTCTAGCTTGCTAGAAGATGACGAGTGGCGGACGGGTGAGTAATGCTTGGGAACTTGCCTTTGCGAGGGGGATAACCACTGGAAACGGTGGCTAATACCGCATAATGTCTACGGACCAAACAGGGCTTTCGGGCTCTGGCGCAAAGAGAGGCCCAAGTGAGATTAGCTAGTTGGTGAGGTAAGAGCTCACCAAGGCAACGATCTCTAGCTGTTCTGAGAGGAAGATCAGCCACACTGGGACTGAGACACGGCCCAGACTCCTACGGGAGGCAGCAGTGGGGAATATTGGACAATGGGGGCAACCCTGATCCAGCCATGCCGCGTGTGTGAAGAAGGCCTTCGGGTTGTAAAGCACTTTCAGTGGGGAGGAAAGGTTAACGGTTAATACCCGTTAGCTGTGACGTTACCCACAGAAGAAGCACCGGCTAACTCCGTGCCAGCAGCCGCGGTAATACGGAGGGTGCAAGCGTTAATCGGAATTACTGGGCGTAAAGCGCACGCAGGCGGTTTGTTAAGCTAGATGTGAAAGCCCCGGGCTCAACCTGGGACGGTCATTTAGAACTGGCAGACTAGAGTCTTGGAGAGGGGAGTGGAATTCCAGGTGTAGCGGTGAAATGCGTAGATATCTGGAGGAACATCAGTGGCGAAGGCGACTCCCTGGCCAAAGACTGACGCTCATGTGCGAAAGTGTGGGTAGCGAACAGGATTAGATACCCTGGTAGTCCACACCGTAAACGCTGTCTACTAGCTGTTTGTGCCTTTAAGGCGTGAGTAGCGAAGCTAACGCGATAAGTAGACCGCCTGGGGAGTACGGCCGCAAGGTTAAAACTCAAATGAATTGACGGGGGCCCGCACAAGCGGTGGAGCATGTGGTTTAATTCGATGCAACGCGAAGAACCTTACCTACACTTGACATGCTGAGAACTTTCCAGAGATGGATTGGTGCCTTCGGGAACTCAGACACAGGTGCTGCATGGCTGTCGTCAGCTCGTGTCGTGAGATGTTGGGTTAAGTCCCGCAACGAGCGCAACCCTTGTCCTTAGTTGCCAGCATTTAGTTGGGCACTCTAAGGAGACTGCCGGTGACAAACCGGAGGAAGGTGGGGACGACGTCAAGTCATCATGGCCCTTACGTGTAGGGCTACACACGTGCTACAATGGCATATACAGAGGGAAGCGAGACAGTGATGTGGAGCGGACCCCTTAAAGTATGTCGTAGTCCGGATTGGAGTCTGCAACTCGACTCCATGAAGTCGGAATCGCTAGTAATCGCAGGTCAGAATACTGCGGTGAATACGTTCCCGGGCCTTGTACACACCGCCCGTCACACCATGGGAGTGGGATGCAAAAGAAGTAGTTAGTTTAACCTTCGGGAGAACGATTACCACTTTGTGTTTCATGACTGGGGTGAAGTCGTAACAAGGTAACCGTAGGGGAACCTGCGGTTGGATCACCTCCTTACCAAAAGAATCGACGAGCACTCTTAGCGTAGTGTCCACACAGATAGTCTTGTTATAGAAAAGAAGAACGACCGTTTTTATGGGGCTATAGCTCAGCTGGGAGAGCGCCTGATTTGCATTCAGGAGGTCAGCAGTTCGATCCTGCTTAGCTCCACCATTTCAGTCCACTATCTGAATCAAATAGAGTCAGATTGCTGAAAGAAGGTTATAGCAAAGCGATTTGGTTTGAATGCATACCAACTTGAAGAGTGAGGAAGGAGCATACGTAGCGTATGTGACTGACAAGCGATGAAATAAAGGTATTCAGTCAAGACAAAGCGAAAAGCTAGAACAGGCTTGTAGCTCAGCTGGTTAGAGCGCACCCCTGATAAGGGTGAGGTCGGCAGTTCAAGTCTGCCCAAGCCTACCATTTCTTCCCTGCTTTTCGTTATCGAATTGCTCATGTGCTGATAAGCACACTACGCAATCCGATGCCTCAATCAGAGAAGAAATGCGAAAGAAAACCGGTTGCCAGGAAAATCGGAATCCTAATGAATATTTACTGTTTCAGTAAGCATTGATTAGGGTTTTTTACTCTAAGGATAAAAGTACTGCTTTTAGCAGGAAATATCCAACGTTCTTTAACAATTTGGAAAGCTGATATTAATTAGTAATCAATCAAAATTGAGTAACTGAGAATTGAATATCGAAAGATGTTCTTTCAATCACGCTACTCTCTACTTGACTTAAATTACTTGTTATCGAAAAAGCGCTGAAAAGCGTGCCAATCGGCAAGTCCGATTGTCAATGAGATAGCAAGGCGATTTATCGATTAGCTTGTCATCATACAGCAGGTGTTAATTCACCGACCAATGCAGAAGTCAAAAGGCTGCTTGGGGTTGTATGGTTAAGTGACAAAGCGTATACGGTGGATGCCTTGGCAGTTAGAGGCGATGAAGGACGTGTAAGTCTGCGAAAAGCTGTGGTGAGCCGACAAAATGCATTTGAGCCACAGATGTCCGAATGGGGAAACCCACCTGTTTACAGGTATCGCTACATGAATACATAGTGTAGCGAGGCGAACGAGGGGAACTGAAACATCTAAGTACCCTTAGGAAAAGAAATCAACCGAGATTCCCCTAGTAGCGGCGAGCGAACGGGGATTAGCCCTTAAGCATTTTATAAGTTAGTGGAAGCCTCTGGGAAGTGGCGCGATACCGGGTGATAGCCCCGTACACAAAAGCGAATTTAATGTGAAATCGAGTAGGTCGGGACACGTGTTATCCTGACTGAATATGGGGGGACCATCCTCCAAGGCTAAATACTCCTAACTGACCGATAGTGAACCAGTACCGTGAGGGAAAGGCGAAAAGAACCCCTGTGAGGGGAGTGAAATAGAACCTGAAACCGTATACGTACAAGCAGTGGGAGCACCTTCGTGGTGTGACTGCGTACCTTTTGTATAATGGGTCAGCGACTTATATTTAGTAGCAAGGTTAAGCAAATAGCGGAGCCGTAGCGAAAGCGAGTGTTAACTGCGCGTTTAGTTGCTAGGTATAGACCCGAAACCCGGTGATCTAGCCATGGGCAGGTTGAAGGTTGAGTAACATCAACTGGAGGACCGAACTCACTAACGTTGAAAAGTTAGGAGATGACCTGTGGCTGGGGGTGAAAGGCCAATCAAACCGGGAGATAGCTGGTTCTCCCCGAAATCTATTTAGGTAGAGCCTCGGATGAATTCCATTGGGGGTAGAGCACTGTTAAGGCTAGGGGGTCATCCCGACTTACCAACCCTTTGCAAACTCCGAATACCAATGAGAACTATCCGGGAGACACACGGCGGGTGCTAACGTCCGTCGTGGAGAGGGAAACAACCCAGACCGCCAGCTAAGGTCCCAAAATATTGCTAAGTGGGAAACGATGTGGGAAGGCACAGACAGCTAGGAGGTTGGCTTAGAAGCAGCCACCCTTTAAAGAAAGCGTAATAGCTCACTAGTCGAGTCGGCCTGCGCGGAAGATGTAACGGGGCTAAGCAATATACCGAAGCTGCGGCAGAGGACATCACTCAATGCTATTTAAGCTAACAGCGACCTGCGTAAGCAGCCGCTGGTAAAGCGTTCATCACAAGGTGGTGAAGATAAAGAACGAAGAAGTAGCATTCAGGATGTCCTCTGGGTAGGGGAGCGTTGTGTAAGTGGATGAAGGTGAATCGAGAGGTTTGCTGGACATATCACAAGTGCGAATGCTGACATGAGTAACGATAATGGGGGTGAAAAACCCCCACGCCGGAAGACCAAGGTTTCCTGTCCCATGCTAATCAGGGCAGGGTAAGTCGGCCCCTAAGGCGAGGCAGAAATGCGTAGTCGATGGGAAACGGATTAATATTTCCGTACTTGTATAATCAGTGATGGAGGGACGGAGAAGGCTAGGCAAGCCTGGCGTTGGTAGCCCAGGTGAAAGTGCGTAGACCGAGTGTTTAGGTAAATCCGGACACTTAAAGTCGAGACACGAGACGAGCTCCCAAGGGAGTGAAGTTGTTGATGCCCTGCTTCCAGGAAAAGCTTCTAAACTTATGATTATACAAACCGTACCCCAAACCGACACAGGTGGTCAGGTAGAGAATACTAAGGCGCTTGAGAGAACTCGGGTGAAGGAACTCGGCAAAATAGTACCGTAACTTCGGGAGAAGGTACGCCCTTGTTGGTGATAGGATTTACTCCTTGAGCGAATGAGGGCCGCAGTGACCAGGTGGCTGGGACTGTTTATTAAAAACACAGCACTCTGCAAACTCGAAAGAGGACGTATAGGGTGTGACACCTGCCCGGTGCCGGAAGGTTAATTGATGGGGTTATCTTCGGAGAAGCTCTTGATCGAAGCCCCGGTAAACGGCGGCCGTAACTATAACGGTCCTAAGGTAGCGAAATTCCTTGTCGGGTAAGTTCCGACCTGCACGAATGGTGTAACCATGGCCACGCTGTCTCCACCCGAGACTCAGTGAAATTGAAATCGCAGTGAAGATGCTGTGTACCCGCACCTAGACGGAAAGACCCCGTGAACCTTTACTACAGCTTGGCACTGAACATTGAACCTACTTGTGTAGGATAGGTGGGAGGCTTTGAATCGCAGACGCCAGTTTGCGTGGAGCCGACCTTGAAATACCACCCTGGTATGTTTGATGTTCTAACATAGGTCCCTTATCGGGATTGTGGACAGTGTCTGGTGGGTAGTTTGACTGGGGCGGTCTCCTCCCAAATAGTAACGGAGGAGCACGAAGGTTAGCTAATCACGGTCGGACATCGTGAGGTTAGTGCAATGGCATAAGCTAGCTTAACTGCGAGACAGACACGTCGAGCAGGTACGAAAGTAGGTCATAGTGATCCGGTGGTTCTGTATGGAAGGGCCATCGCTCAACGGATAAAAGGTACTCCGGGGATAACAGGCTGATACCGCCCAAGAGTTCATATCGACGGCGGTGTTTGGCACCTCGATGTCGGCTCATCACATCCTGGGGCTGAAGTCGGTCCCAAGGGTATGGCTGTTCGCCATTTAAAGTGGTACGCGAGCTGGGTTTAGAACGTCGTGAGACAGTTCGGTCCCTATCTGGTGTGGGCGTTGGATGATTGAGGGGAGCTGCTCCTAGTACGAGAGGACCGGAGTGGACGAACCGCTGGTGTTCGGGTTGTTATGCCAATAGCATTGCCCGGTAGCTACGTTCGGAACGGATAACCGCTGAAAGCATCTAAGCGGGAAGCCGAACCCAAGATGAGTCATCCCTGACTTTTAAAGTCCGGAAGGGTTGTTGTAGACTACAACGTTGATAGGCAGGGTGTGGAAGCGTTGTAAGGCGTTAAGCTAACCTGTACTAATTGCCCGAGAGGCTTAACCATACAACCCTAAGCGGCTTCATGCGCTGCGGGTTGTGGTAGAGACAAGCTAAAACAAGTGAGAGTAGCAACGTTACTCAATGATTGATTGAATATCAGATTTCCCGAATTGTTAAGTTTTTAAAGTAAGGCTGACAGGCCGCGCTCTTAAGCGCACAGCAGGTCCTCCTTACGCAGAATATAAAACGTATTCTGCACAAAAAGTTTTTGTCTGGCGGCCATAGCGATACGGCACCACCTGATCCCATTCCGAACTCAGAAGTGAAACGTATTAGCGGCGATGGTAGTGTGGGGTTTCCCCATGTGAGAGTAGCACACCGCCAGACTCCCATTCTACGAAGAAGCCCACTCGATTGAGTGGGCTTTTTTGTGGCTGTGACAAAATAAAGCATAAGGGTCAGGATAGTGTTTTGTGTAGCACAGCCGCCACGACTCGCTGTGAAGCAGGCCTATTCTACGAAGAAGCCCTTGTCGAAAGACAGGAGCTTTTTTTGTGGCTGTGACAAAATAAAGCATAAGGGTCAGGATAGTGTTTTGTGTAGCACAGCCGCCACGGCTCGCTGTGAAGCAGGCCTATTCTACGAAGAAGCCCGCTCAAACTTCAGAAGAAATCGAGCAGATCAGATAATGCAATAAACTTATAATGACTAAACAGCTTTTGACGCGCAACACCATCGGGACGTGATGGTGTTGGTCAGGTTAGTACAACTAATGCTGCGATGTTGATGGTTTGGGTTTATCGTTAAATAGCCGGGTCTTAACAAAATACAAAAATTCGGCTGACAGCATACTGAGCAATGCCATTGTTAATATTTGCGCCTGACTAATATGCTCAAACACAAACAGTAATACCCCTGCCATAATAGAAAATAGTGCCAGACTAATATGAAATGAAACAATACC
Source organism: Salinimonas sediminis (assembly GCF_003429285.1). Lineage (NCBI taxonomy): Bacteria > Pseudomonadati > Pseudomonadota > Gammaproteobacteria > Alteromonadales > Alteromonadaceae > Salinimonas > Salinimonas sediminis. Next base: position 3,625,977 of record NZ_CP031769.1, on the reverse strand, counting down.
TTTTTGAACCTGGTTCATGATTATCCCTTATCAAATTAATATCAATCTACGCACCTAATAACCACAAATAATCCCGTTCTGCCCGGTCTATACGCTTATAAACTTCGAATAGTGTGAGCGGGTCGTCATATACGCTGGTTGATAAAGCAACATTCAACAAACTAGCGAGGCTAGGCGAGGAGAACAGCGTGAAATAATTAACCCTCTCCATAAGCATGCGACAGGAAAGAATTTATTACCAGCAGAGCACGACCAGTTTTATATTACACAGGATATATGTTTTAAAACAAGCCCATTTGTTGAGCGGTGAGTTCATCAAAAGAGAGACCTATAACAGGTAAAATGCTTTGGGCTATAGGGCGGATCTGTTTTTCTATATAATGTTCGTAATCCAACGGGGCTTTTTGCCGGTCAGACGTCTGGGGCCCGGCCAGGGTAACGACATACTTTACCGCGCTTTTATTTCGATATTGCAAGGGTAAACCGTTTGTCTGATTGAATAGCTCCGCTTGTTGCGCAGCCTTTACATGGGGCGGAACACTTTTTGTGTACTGAGCCAGAGGCTTAGTCAGGCGTTTCTTATAAATAAGTAGCTCGTCAAACTGCCCTGCATAAATTGCCGCCACCGTATCAAGAATATAGCGCTCTACAGCTTTGCCAGTAAATACCCGGGTGTATAGCTCCTGCTGAAATGTTTTAGCCAGAGAGGTCCAATCTGAGCGGACATTCTCCAGACCTTTGAATACTATTTTAGGTGGTTGCGCTTGGCTATCAATCAGCCCAGCATAGCGTTTCTTACTGCCAAGTTCGGAATTACGAATCGTCGGCATGAAAAACTTATCAAAACAGGTTTCAAATTCGATCTCTAAGAAACAATCAAGGTTGAAGTCCTTATTAAGCCGCTGTTGCCATCGCTGGTTAATTTGCTGCTCTAATTGTTTACCAATCTGACAAGCTTCTTCGCGGCTATGCACCTGAGATAAATGTACGAAGGTCGAGTCGGTATCGCCATAAATAACATCATACCCTGCTGCCTCTATCCATTGCGCCGTGGTTTGCATGATATCGTGGCCCCGCAATGTGATAGAGCTGGCGAGTCTGGGATCATAAAAAGGGCAGCCGCCACTACCCAATACACCGTAAAATGAATTCATTAATATTTTAATGGCCTGAGAGCGGGGCGCATCCTGCTGGCGCTTGGCTTCATCACGCTGTTTCCACAAGTTGGCAATTATCTCGGGCAAAAAATGCGCATCGCGGGAAAAGCGAGCCCCTTTATAGCCTTCAATAGCAGTTGTTGGGTTAGCCAGACCTTCTGCTAAGCCCATAGGGTCTATTTTGAAGGTGCGTATTATAGACGGATACAGGCTTTTGAAGTCGAGTACCAGAACGAAATCATACAGGCCAGGGCGGGACGCCATAACATAACCGCCGGGACTTGCCAGCCCCCCATCTTGAGGTCGTATACCGCTGATATAGCCCTGGCGGTGTAGGCGGGGCAAATAAACGTTGATAAAAGCAGCCACCGAACCACCGGGACGCGACATGTCTAAACCGGTTAGGGTGCTTCGCAGAACCAGAAAGTCGATAAACCGGGTATGGGCAGCAATCTCGTTAACTAACTCACAGTCTTCAATATTGTAGCGAGCCAACTGCAGGGGGTCATGTTTATACAGTGCTTTAATAGCAGCTAATTGATCGTCTTCTTTAACCAGCTTACCACGATTAAGCAGTGTGCCAGCGACAGCATCCAGGCTAAAACTATCGAATTGATAGGTCATAGTTTTGAGTGCCTCGATACCATCCACCAGGGCACGTCCCGGTAAGTCAGCTATTGTGCCGCTTTCCCATTGGCGTACCGTTAATACACTACCGTTTCGCCCCATAGCTAACTGCATATGGTGGCGCCGGGCACATCGGTATAAAACCGCAAAATCAAACTGCTTTACATTCCAGCCTAGCAACACGTCGGCATCGTAGTTCACGACTATATCGACTAACCGTTGCAGTAGCGTTTTTTCATTTGGTACAACTTCTACTATGAAATCGCTATTGGCTGGTGTAACTACCGGGGTGGGGTAAACCAATAGAACATGTTTTAAGTCAGGTGCGCTGAAACCGATGCTATATAGGTTTTCACGCTCATCACACTCTATATCGATGCTTAAAGAACGTAATAAAGGACGATATGACGCACCGCGCAGGGTGACGTTATGCAGGATATTTCCCTGTTGAGGGTGGCCTTTGTAGCGAATGCTGCCGTATGCAAAGCGCTCCATCAAGAAACGGTCAGCTAACTTAATGTCACCTTCGTAAAGTACGATTCCTTGGGCGCTTAATAATTGCCGCACCGACTGCGTAAGCCCATCAGGGCTGTAACGTAATAAACTGACAGGCTGTTGATTAAGAGTACGGTAGGTATCCGGCAGTAAGTCAACCGATAGGCGCTGTTGCAGCAGCAGTTGACATGCCTTTTGCGCATCGGCGGTATGCACAAAACACACATTTTGCTGCGGGGTAGAGTATAGGCACACAGGCCCGGTGTCGGTCGCCAGCCATAACTCAACAAGCTCTTGATTGGCGCGGCGCACCACTCGGCGGGTTAAAATAAAACCCAGGCCATGGGCGGCGGGTAACGGCCGCCTCACGAGGTTCTGGCAACCGCCTGTTGGTAAACCCTGATACAGTCACGGCCCGCGGCTTTGGCGACATAGAGCGCCTCGTCTGCCAGGTTCATCAACTGCGCGGTGTCCTCGCTTTCATCGCCGCTAACCAAACCTATCGATACTGATAAGGTTATGTCTTCACGGCCGATACGTGCAGGCACATCCTTTACGATTTCACGAAACCGGTTCAGCAGCTTAACCGCATCGTCGATAGAGGTATGAGGGAAAGCAAACAGAAACTCTTCTCCGCCAATTCGGCCCAGAATGTCTGTACCGCGAAATGATTTGTTCGCCAACGCTGAAAACCCTCTTAATATGTCATCTCCTGCCTGGTGTCCCCAGGTATCGTTGATATGTTTAAAGTGATCAAGATCCAGGAGGGCCAAGGTCATGTACTCGTTGTGGCGGTGTGCCAGGTTAAGTTGCTGACCCACATCTTCCAGGGTTTTTCGGCGGGTTAGCAGGCCGGTCAGCCCATCTTTATTGGCCAGAGTTTCGTATTTTCTTTGGTGACGTTTGCTAATCTGATGTTGCCACATCAGCAGTAAGCAGATGACGGCCAGTAACGTCACCACGATAGCAGTGTAACCGCGTTGTTTTCGCTCGCTTTCTAATTCGGCCTTTTGCCGTAGGTTTTGCTCTTGCAGCAGCGCATTTTGCGATCGCTGTTGTTCAGTTTCGAACGCGGTTTTAAGTTTTATTAGCCGTTGGCTATTTTGTTCCTGCTGCAAGCGGCGTTCATCTGCCAACATGGTCAAAATTAACTGATAGGCCTCTCGGTATTCTCCTAATGCAGCAAAAACTTCCGCTTTTAACTTACTGATTTGTACTTTGTGTGGCAGAAATGCATCGCCGTCAGCCAGCAGTTGGGCGGCTTCAATACGTTCTAGCGCTAACGGCGCAGCGCCTTCAATCAGCCCGATTCTGGCTTGCGCCAGGAGCACCCCTATTTGTTGATAGGGATTTTTCGCTTCTTCAAATAATCGAAGTGCATCCACTAGGTAGGAGCCTGCTTCGTCTAAATTACCACGCTCTATCAACACTTCAGAGATTTGTTGATAACTGTACGCAGCGCCCTGAATATCCTTAATATTTACCGCCAGTCGGGCCGATTTGACCAAGAGTTCCAGGCCCACCTGCTGTTTATTAAGTTTAAGATAGCTACGTCCCAGGCCGAACATCGTATTGGCCAGCTCAAGCCGGCGCTGGTGTTTTTCATAGTACGCCTGCGCTTCTTCAAAATACGGTATGGCCAGGGCAGGTTCGTCCCGGTACTCATAGACCAACGCAATCATTCCACTGAAATCGGCAGGAGACAATCGCAACGCGTTATCCTGGGCTAACCGATACCCTTCCTGAAACCGACCCAGGGCTTTATCAGTCTCGCTGAGGGTTAAATTCATATAACCGGCTACGCTAAGTGCATAGGCCAATAATTCAGCGGAGTCATTGTGTCTGGCCCAGCGGATAGCCTGGGCAACCTGCAGCTCAGCTTCCCGAGCCCGGCCAAGGCCTTTAAGTGCCTCAGCCTGTGCAAGCTGTAAATAATGAAATAGCCAGGGCTGTTGGTCGTGCTCAAGCAGGGCTAACCCTTGCTCAGCCTGTTCCAGTGCCTTGTTATGCAGTATCAATGATGAATAAGCGCGACTGGCCACAAAATGCTGACCCGCCTCATCAATTGCTGTTTTCGTATTGTTTGGTGGCAAAATTTGATCAAGTACCTGACGGGGATTATCCCTTACACCTTTCAAACTTTTTAAAATGGGTTCAGGCCAGTCTGTTAATGCGCGGGCAAACACCGATTCACTATAAGCGCTCAGTAACAGTATTAAACTAAACATGGCAGCAAACCGGGCGTTAACCGGTATAGACAATGTTCGATTCTGATGATTATTCAACGTAATAAGACTCTTAGTGATCCGGGCCCTGGGCAGGCTTTATGATAGTGGCGCACGGTTAAGTAAACAATATGGCGCACGGCTTTTTAATACCGCATAACGGGGTTACCGTACAATAAGTCATAACTATTTGGACTCCGGTACAGTTGACTTGGTTTCATCGCCATTTTATTTTGGTGGTAAGGCAGTCAGCGGCGAACGAATAACCATGTCTAAACTTATCCTTTCTTTGGATGGCGGAGGAATTCGCGGAGCGGCGAGTATCCAGTTTCTATGTAATGTTGAAGCCCAGCTTCAGCAAAATCATCAAGTTTCAATCCGGGACTGCGTAGATTTATACGCAGGCACCAGTACCGGTGCCATTATCGCACTGGCGTTAGCCACTACCGAACTTACCGTAGATCAAATCAATACCCTTTATAACGCAAAAAATGCCCGCGAGATTTTTACTGAAAATCGTGGTTTGTTCGAGTTTGACGGGATAAATGCTCCCAAGTATGAAGCCAGTGGTAAAACCGCGTTGTTGAAACGCCACTTTGGCACCGCTACATTAGCCAATGCTGTGAAAAATAATTGCCACGCACTGGCAGTGACATTTGGTGTGGAGTATCACCGTCCGCTCATTTTTAAAACCACTAAACCTGAACACCATGATGTCTTGAGCTACCTTATTGCTGATGCGTCCTCTGCTGCCCCAACCTATTTCCCCAGTGTTGAGGTCACGGATCCTGAACAGGATGTCAGCCGCTGGCTGGTAGATGGTGGGGTAGTAGCAAACAACCCTACAATGTGTGCTATTGCCGAAAGTCGGCGGCTGTGGCCCGACACCGCCTTTGAAAATGTTCGGGTCGTTTCTATTGGGACCGGAAAACGTACCCGCAAGGTTAACGGCCCTGATACCACCGGCTGGGGCGCATTACAGTGGATGCGACAAGGACATATTATTGATGTGTTGTCTGACGAACAGCTGGTCGCCTATCAGGCCCTTACCATTTTGCCAACAGGGCGATACATCAGGGTGAACGCACAAATGAAACAGCAACCGGGGTTACCATTTCCGCCGGATGACGCAATGGATGACATCAGTGAAGCGAACATCAACAAACTTAAAGCGCTGGGCGATATGTGGTTTGCTCAATATGGCCAAGCTGTTGTTGCCATGCTGCTGAATGCTTATGACGGCCCCTCGCTTGATGCTATCGACCCTGGGACAGGTACCCCTTTGGCGCGGCCTGAACCTGGGCCATAAACCCGACTGTTTATCGGGTAATGGAAGGGCGCTTTTTGAAAAGTGACAGTTACCAGCGCTGAATAGCCCAACTGACGGCAATCAACGCAATGATAGATGACGCAGTAGGCATTATGAATTGGGCGTAAGCCTTGACCTTACGTAAGCCGAGCAATAAAGGCAGTAGAAGCGCTACAATAGCAAGCTGGCCTATTTCCACGCCCACGTTAAACGAAGCTATGGTAAGTAAAGGCTTGGAAGCCACTGATTGAAGCTCAGCAAAAACACTGGCAAAGCCCATTCCGTGCAATAGCCCGAAAGCAAACGTTACCCAGCCGAGCCGGTGTATTACCGGCCAGATATTATTTAGCGCCGTGAGGAGTACTGATATGGCTATACCCAATTCGACCCACCGACTGGAAGGTGAATACCAACCTAATGCGGTAGATGTTAACGTCAGTGAATGGGCCAGCGTAAATGCGGTGACCAGATAAAACGTATGGCGTAATACAGTTCGTTTACTACTTTCAGCTTGCCATTGGTTGTGTTGGCGATACAAATTGACTGTGAGAAGTGTCGCAATCAAAAATAGAATGTGATCGATGCCAATCCAGATGTGGATGATACCTTCATATACAAAGTTGCCTACGGTAGCCCACGTATCTATTGGCGTGCCGCTTAATTCGACCGTATCGGCCTGGGCCGTGAGTACCTGTGTTTGGGTAGCCTGTAGGTCATTTCCGGCCGCAGTGAATAATACTTTATGCGTGGGATCTTCAGAAAAAATAGCAGAGTACTGTAATGTAAGGTTGCTGCTTGCTGGGCAAGCAAAAGAAAAAGCCACTCCGATAAGTGTCTGACTTGAAATAGAATGCAAGGTAGGGGCGTGCAAGGTGGCGGGGCAAGGCTGGGCGTTTGTTGACAGTACCAGGTGCTCGTTGACATAGCGGTGCAGGGCATCGCTGCGAGATAAAACCTCGGCCCACGTAAGCTGCCCATCAGTGTTGGTATCCAGACCTACTGTCTGTTCCAGATCAAAGGGTTGTAACAATAAGGTCCCCGATACATCTTCGTCATTGTTAACCGTTAACGACAGATACCCGTTGCTTAGCTCATGCCCCCGCGCCGGGATACTGGTTAATAGGAAGATACAGCTCAGCAAAAACACTATAATACATAAGCGCATAATGTTTAGTTTTCTCCTGTGACGAGGTTAACAGTTCGGCTCAGGAGCTGTTTATCTTCAAGGCCTTTAGCATATTGCCAATTAACTTGAGCAAAATGATGCGCTTTATCAGCATCTTGCTTTACTTCCAGATAATAACGCGCGATATACGCCGCATGGGACCAATCTTTACGCCATTCGCGCATTGCAATACGCTGTTGTGCTTGCTTTTGCCAGCGTGTGTCATTGCCGGTATGTTGCTCGGCCTGGGCTAACATTATCAATATGCCATCATCCATTTCTGCAGCCTTATTGGCCGCTGGACCTAACGTATCAATGACGTGGTTATACCGGCCTAACGCCAACTGCGCCTGGGCCCACAACGAGGCAGAGGCAACACTGACTTGGTCTAGCTCCTCAGCGGGGAGATGAGTAAGCGCTGCTGTGGGGTTATTTAAGGCTAACGCCATAAATGCCAGGGTTTGATCGACCCACTCAAGGACCTGGGCTGACTCGTATTTTGCCACACGTCTAAGTTGCGTAAGTTGTTGATACCATTTTACTGAAGGTGATTGCTGGAAGCGGGCATCCAGCATACAGGTCAACGCCACCAGATGAGCGCTGTGCGAAACCAGCGATTTGCACGTTTGAAGACTATTCTCAAATTGACCGAGGTTATTGTAAACCGATGCCAAAAGTAGCTTCGATTGTGGGGTATTAAGCGTTACAAGCTGTTCTTTTGCGGCTTCAAAATCATGATTACGCTGTAGTAAGCTTGCTTTGATATACGTGAACTTATCGTCCAGGTTGCGCTGGCTTTCCCTACGGGAAATTACATGTGAAAGGGCTTTTATATCAGCAGAAGTGCTGCCTAACTGTTTGGCCTTATCCAGAATGTCTATTGCCTGTTGGTACGTCATTTTACTTGAAACCGAGGCGGGCCAGGTAGCAATAATATCGGTGGAAGAGGGAGATAATTGTTTGGCATTTGCTCCACAGACCGTACATAAGAATAAAACACCCAAACGTTTTTTTAGCATGTTGCAGCTCCCTATTAAGAAATAGGCCATCCCTGGCCTTAGCGGTTGTTACTGGTTTATCAAATCATCAAAGGCGGTTGGGTCTTCCACGTCCTGGGTAAACTCTCGCCCGTTTAGCGGCAATGGTGTATCAGTAGATTCTTGCTCAAATGCCGCACGTGTATAGGAAGAAACATTTACCTGTTGCGCCTCAACCATAATGGTAATCATCCCTTCCACAGGCTCATTCACCCCATCGGTGACCGTAAACGTGAAACTGTCTTCGCCAGCATATTCTGCTACCGGGGTATAGGTGAAATTTCCATCGGCCGCGATCTCTACAGAACCATTAACCGGCCCATCAGCCATGACAAATGTCAGTGCATCTCCCTCTTCATCCGTAGCTGTTAATGTTTCAGAAAACGCGGTTTCTGTTTGCGTAGAAAATGACTCCGACACCGCCTCAGGGGCCGTGTTTTCCGCGTCAGGTACGACATAGTCATCATCGTCATCGAAACAGCCGGTTAGCATGACAGTAGCGGCAGCTACCATTAATAAATTACGCATAGTGGCTCCTTATTCAGCTGAACCTGAGATAGGTGTCATCAGATACGGGAAGCTGCTACCTATCATAGATGCATCTATAGGAGCGCCATCGGTAAAGGGAACTTCACCGGTGTTCGCATCTTCTGGTGCACACAAACCGAGGTCCGTATCTTCGCCGTTCACCGGGATGGGGTAACACAAACGCCCCATTACCACGCGCAATGCAATATCCACTACATCATCGCCGGGACGACGACCATTTGGAAAGCCTGCTAAATCATCACCAGCGACGCCAAAAGCCGATTGGTCGGCTGCCGGGGTAGCGGGAATAGTAGTATTTAATCGCAGCATTTCCGAAGGGGAGACAGTGGCAAGTTGGTTAACGCCTTCAAAGCCGGTTAAAAACGCGGTGACCAGGTCATTACGTGGGAAGTTGGTTGGGGCCAGAGTGTCCATCTCAGTACCCAGTGTAGTGTTGACGGCATCTTTAAATAAAATATTCAACAGCTCAGGTAATACCGGGTTAGTAACATAATCGGCAAATTGGCCATCCTGGGCTGGCATGGAGGTAGAAAATGTATCTTTATCTCCAAGTCCAATGACTAACTCATTAACCAAAGGATTGCCTAAGCGTGAAACCTGGGTCATCGCGCCACCATTTACTTCTGGTTTAGCGTACGTCGCATTCGGGTTTAAAATACGCGCTTGGGGCAAACTGGCCGTAGTCCAACCACCTATACTTCCATTGCCTTCACCCGTAACACATTCAGCGGGTACTTCAACGGCAATTGAGGTAACGTTTTTATCTTTAAGATCGTCGTTGGCGCTATCTTGTGTTATGCCGCCAGGAAAGCCCCCCGCATCCCCGGCGCCGGGTGCACTATCGCCTTCCACCGGTACATAATTAACTAAATCAAACGTATCGCCGAGATTCACTACAAAGGGGTCTTTACGTTGGCCTACAAATACCCGGCCCGGGTTATCACAGCTTTCAATTGCAAAAGAGTAAACAAACTGGCCGGCATAGCGGGCGTACTCTTCGGTGCTGGTAAAGGTTTTGTCGCCTATATAATCTAATGGTTTGTAAAAGGCTTCGCCCTGTGATGGCATTACCGTAGTGCGGGTGCCAGAACGTAAATCCCCGCTAACAATCTGCATGTCGTACATTTCTGAAAAGTTTGCGTTGGTCGCATCGTCGGCCGAAACCGGGCCAACATTTTTCAGCGGAACCTTAATCATTTTTTCTTCGCCACTGGGGCCTACTGGTAAAGCAATGCCTTCACCTTCTGCCGCCAGCTTGTTTGTGAACTTAAATGTAAAGCTGATATCTTCTACAGCGTCGCCATCGTTATCAATATGAATGGCATATTCAGCTGCCGGATCCATCGCAAAATAGTTAGGGCCCCCATAGGCATCCTGAAGAGGAATGTAATTAGCAATCATAGTTACATAGCCTTCCCGGCCTGACTCGTAACTATTGAACATGTAGAAGTCGGTGGAATCGACGGTAGGCATCCGGGTAATATTGGGTGCTTCTCTATGGCTTGATGCTACTGCGGAGGTAACTACCAGGGCGCCAGTGAGTGCAACCGCGATCGGAGTGAGTTTAAGCATGGTTTTTCCTTGTGTGCTTAGAATCTACCCAATCCTTACGCGGCTAAAATGTAAACAGATGCAGCATTTTAGTATATATAATGTTAACTATAGTTAACTATTCTTCTGTAGCTTTGTGGTACTAAGTAGGCTATGACTTTACCGAAAATAGCGAGGCCACATACAAAACTTCGGTAGGCGCCCCTGAGGCGGAACCGCCTACTGCCTCCAGACTCACCGCCAGGGCTTTCACCCTTTCAGCTTTCACCAAATTTGGTGTTTTGACGGCCAGTTCGCCCTGTTGCGGTATAACACCCAACGAAACCGGTGCACTGCCATCCGCGGGCAACATCCACAATTCATAATCGTTATTATTTTTTGACGCTAGCTGACTGGTCGGTGTGATAAGCATTTGCTCTGGGCTAACCTTAATCAACCAAACTGGCTCGCTCTGTTGATTGTTCATTACCGCCAGCTGTTGGTAAACCTTTTCAGTATCAGGCGGTTGCATTAACCATAACGTCACACCTAACATCACTGCGGCGGCCATTGCCACAACCTTGGGCCAGCCGCGCGGTGATCGTGCCGGCGAAGCAATGGCTTGTACATTGGACGATGTATGCAATCGCTGGGCAATCTTTTCCCAGGTAGATGCGGGCGGCGCAACAGGTTCGAGATGGGTAGCCAGCGTATTAAGCTGTTGTTCCCAATACCACGTAGCCTGGGCAATCGATTCATGACGCATCATCAATTTGGTAAAGCGTTGGCGAGCAGGGCCGCGTAACGTGCCCAGCACATATTGCGCCGCTAAGGCATCGCGAAGGGCCGGGGTTAAGTAGTTCATAGCGATAAACACCGTTGCAGGGACTTTAAGCCGCGTCGTATCCAGCTTTTTACCGTGCCTAGAGGGCTGTCTACATGTTTTACTACTTCGGTATGCGACAGGCCGTTAAAGTAAGCTAGACAAATCGCCTGGCGCTGCTCGCTTTCCAATTCATCAAGGCAGCGATACAGCTTTTCGTGGGGGGGCTGGCGTGCGCCGAGTGTGCCGAGGTCTGGTGCGGCAATTTCGTCATTAAAGCTGTGTTCAGGACGAACCTTATGGTATCTCAGGCTATCCAAAGCCCGATAGCGAGCAATGCTAATCATCCAGGTGAGTACCGTACCGCGGCCACGGTGGTAGCTGTCGGCTTTATGCCATATCTGTACGTAAGCGTCTTGCAGCGCTTCTTCAGCAAGGTCTGCACGTTTTAATAGTTTTAGGGTAATGGCATAAAGTTGCCCGCTGGTGTGCTCATAGAGTGAGGCAAAAGCTGCTTTGTGCCCCTGAGCCGTGGCGACTAATAGTGGTAATAATTGTTCTTGGTCCATCCAGTGAACGCTCCCTCAGTCAGAGTCGTCAGCTGCCCCCCAAAGGTTCTGCACATTCATGGCGCTGCTCTGGATGCACTACAGGTACCAGAATTTCCACAACGGTACCGCGGCCGGGGTTGCTGTTGGCAATAATTTTGCCTTTATGTTTTTCTATGGCGGTATACGCCACTGACAATCCCAGTCCTTGTCCCATCCCTTCCGGTTTGGTCGTAAAAAAGGGGTCAAAAATCTTCTTTATATTCTCGGCGCTAATACCAACGCCGCTATCTATTACTTTAATGCTTACGCGCTGCGCGGTAGCTCGGATGTCAATTTTTACAAATCCTTTGCATTTTATTGACTGCGCAGCATTGATAAGTATGTTGGTCAGGGCCTGCTTTATGCTGGCGGGTTCACAAAAAATTTGCAGGTTGGGCGGGTTGCAGGACACTTTGTATACGGGCGCTTTATATTGTGCACCCACTAATTTAACTAATTGCTGGGTGGTTTCGTGAAGATTGAAAAGTTGCCAGCCGGTACTCTCTTCCAGGGCAAATTGCTTGAGGTTCTCCACAATATCGCGAACTCGGTTTAGCCCCTCACAGGACTCGTCTACTAGCGGCGAAATATCTTCTTTAAGTAATTCGTAGTGATAAGTATCCATCGTTTGGGCACTGAACTGCGCTAACGATGGTGAGGTAACCTGTAACTTGTCAGCCAGGGCGTCACATAGGTTAAGCAACTGCTCGCTATAGTCTTTTAGCGTCGCCAGGTTGGCGGTAACAAAGCCAATGGGGTTATTAATCTCATGCGCTATCCCCGCGGCGAGTTGCCCGGTAGATGCCATTTTTTCAGCCTGTATTAACTGGCTCTGCGCGCTATCAAGTTTTTTAATTAATTTACGTTGCGCAGTGTGTTCCTGCTTCAGCGCTGATGCTAGCTCTTGTTGCGCCATCAAGTAACTGGCCTGGGCGGTAACATCCTGCAGAATAATACACGCTAGCTTCTGCTCAGAGGAAGGGCCGCTAATGGGCACAATCTCCATGTTCTGATACATCTGGGTTTCTTCCCCGGTAATCGGGCGACTACTTTTGAAGGGGAATATATGCGCACGTTGCTCCCAATAACTAAAGCTAGGATGCTGTAACACAAATACCGACTTGATACGTCTTGTTAAAAATTTTGCCTGTTCGGGGAATATGCTTATCAGAGGTTGTTGTAAGTAATTGTGGCGCTGGTCAGGCCGCATTCTGTCGAGAAAAAAGGCATTGAGATACTGCAACCGGTATTGCTCGTCTACCACGCATATCCCGACCGGTAATTTGGCTACCAGTTGGTCGAACATTTACCCTAATAACTCATCAAGCGTTTGCGTAAGCCTGTCTAGCGACGCGTCGTCCAGACAAAAAACCACGCGCATGGAAAATGACGATATCTCGATATCAAACTGTACTTCCATGACCAAACTATTCGACCACTGAAACTCTTCAAAATTGGCTTTACGGGGGGAAAACAAGGTGGGCATATTTAAGTTAGTGCCTAGCGCCAGCTGAGCTGACAAACCAGCCAGGCATGCTCCGGCCAGAATATTAGAGAGTTCAAGAATAATTTCCTGAATATCTGTCTGGCTCAGTGGCGCATCGTATTCAAGCAGGGCACCAACTTCACATAAACCCTGTTGCGAAACCACCGACATGACTTCGCCTTGGATATCCCCTAAAAAAGACTGGCGGGTATAATAGGCGTCAGCTTGCTCACTGATCATACTGAACAACTGTTCGGGCGTCACAGAGGCAATTTTAGGTATTGATATACCTATTTTTGTTTCAATCAAATGAGCCAGTGAATTTGCCGCCTGACCCATCGATATATTCATCAATTCTTGCAGGGCGTCGCGCTGATCTGCTGTCAAAACGGACTCGGTACTCATAAATACCCCAGCTCGAACAAGGTCATTGCTAACTCTTCCTGGTCCAACGGTTTACGAATGAATTTGGCTGCGCCTAAGCTCATTACGATACGCTGTTTTTCTGGTTGGAAGTCGGCGCTAATAACGACTACGTGGGGTTTTTCAGTTTTGTCCGCCAGATATTCAAGTACCCCAACGCCATCAATTTCAGGCATGGTTAAATCCAGCAACATCAGCTCAAATGACGCTTTGTTTAATAACGCAATAGCTTCTTTACCGTTGGCTGCTTCATCTATTGCGTAATTCAGTTCTGGCGGTAGAGCTTTGATTACACTGCGTCGGGACAAGCGGGAGTCGTCTGCCACCAATACACGAACTGTCATATAACCTCCAAACTTTCTACATCTTTAATACTGAGTATTCGTCATTATTCATTTGTTGCAAGTTACCGCGCGAAAAACACAGCCATTTACGACCAAAGAATACCCGCTTCGAAGTATCACTTCGTTTATAAAGTATATGACATAAGTGACGGTAATCGTGTGTCATTTTTTACTCAGCCCTTGGCACAACCTGCGATAACTATTCTTAAGCTATTGTTTGAAATAAATAAAGCTTAACTCCCTCTGTCATGTTGTATTGCCGTGCGATGGGCGTATTGGACGATAGGCATTTACGACCGCAATGCACCGGGGTGAAGCGGGTTAGCTTGCGCGTAGACTGAGCATTCAAATTAGCGGGTTGGCCTAAACTCAGCACTATCCCCTCTAACGTTCTTAGCAATCGAATAACATGGAGCAGCGCTTTGCCAACGCGGCGCATCCATGCCCGCTAGATAACCACGTTATTAACGCGCCAATAGTGCGGCGTATTACCAGATGACTGATTGCCGGTGGCCAACCCGCGCTGCCGGGTAGCACCTATTCAACGTACCAGTGGCAGCTTAAGTCCTACCGAAACTCTGTAGTTGCTAAAGGCCTGCACCAATGGTCGTCGCGAATACTATAAACGGCTTCCGGCATGCACCGATTCCAGATATTTAATAATACTGGCGGGTAACAATTCTAAATCTAATATTTGGTTTGCTGCGCCCATACCAATGGCGACCTTAGGCATGCCGAATACCACACACGACGCCTCACTTTGGCAAATTGTATGGGCGCCGGCATTATGCAGGTTTAGCAACCCCTGCGCGCCGTCTTTACCCATCCCGGTTAATAATGCTGCCACCACATTGTTACCGGCCGACTTAACCAGTGAGTCAAACATCACATCTACAGACGGCCGATGCCCGCTTACCCGCTCGCTGTCCGAAATCTCGATACGGTAGTCTGCTCCGCTTCTGACTACTGTCATATGGCGGTCGCCAGGGGCTAAATATCCGTGCCCCGGCAGTAGCCGTTCACCGCCCTTGGCTTCAACAATTTTCATTTTACTGCAGTTGTCTAAACGCTTAGCAAACGTGCTGGTATAACCCGGGGGCATATGTTGCGTTATTACTGTGGCTGGAGCGTTCGCCGGCAGAGCCTCCATCACGCTCTTAATGGCTTCAGTGCCACCGGTAGAGGCGCCGATGGCAATGATTTTTTCAGTTCCAGAGTAAGACAAGCTATTGGCAGTGGTAATTTTGGTACGTTGTTTTCGTACTTTTGAACGCGCCGCAGTGCGAATTTTTGCCAGAATGAATCCGCGGTATTCTTCAATACCCTGAACCACGCCCAATTTGGGTTTCGGAATAAAATCTACCGCGCCTAATTCCAGCGAGCGTAATGTGGCTTCCGCCCCGTGCTCGGTCAGTGTGGAAATCATGACAACGGGGGTAGGGCGGGCTTCCATAAGTACTTCTAAAAAACGCAAACCATCAACTTTGGGCATCTCAATGTCTAATGTAATCACATCTGGAGTAAACTGTTTGACCATTTGTTTTGCTACATAAGCATCGGGCGCTGTGCCCACCAAAGTCATATCATCCGCTGCATTTATAATCTCGCCCAATAAGTTACGAATCAGCGCCGAGTCATCAACTACAAGTACCTTAATTGTCATACACTACCTATTCGAATAAGTCGAAGTCATCCTCACGGATGTGTTCTTTTAGTTTCATTCTGTAAACAGTCTCCCGGTCCATGATGGTGGTATTGTTGAGACGTTTTAGTCGCTTTACCTTCACTTCACCGGTTTCTGGGAAAAAATAAATTTTGCGGGGGTAGTCGCCTAATAAATCGCTGGCAACTATCGGGATACTTTCGGTACGCAGATACTGGGCTACAAACTCAGCGTTTTTAAGGCCAATATTGTTTACCGTAATGCCCTTTAACACATTGCCACCACCGAACACTTTTGCTTGTAAATAACGCCGGTCAGCGCCCATTCGCATCATCTCGTTAATTACCAGTTCCATGGCATGCATACCATAGCGGGCAGGGGCGCCGTATTTGTAGCAATCATCGCCATAATCGCAGGGCAATAAAAAATGGTTCATACCGAAAATACCGTTTTTAGTATCCCGTAAACAGGCTGATACACACGAACCCAGGACCGTTACTATCAGACTGTTTTTGTTGGTAGCAAAGTATTCCCCGGGTAAAATTTTTACTGCCTGGCGTTCAAACCGATTATCGTAGTAAACATTTAAACCTGATAGCCTTTCCTGGGCCACTTCTGCCACATTAGTTATCCTTTACTGGTTTATAAATAGTTTGTCCCAAAGGCGTGACAATTTTAGACGCAGTGTTGAAGTTTTCTGAATGGCCAGCAAAATAGCGGCCATTTTCAGGAAGTAACGCTACCATCTTTGTCAGAATGTTAAGCTGTGTGCTTTTATCGAAATAAATCATAACGTTGCGGCAAAATATAACGTCTACTTGCTCAGGTAGAGGCCAGTACTCGTGGGTCAGGTTTATCTGCTCGAACTTAACCATTCTCCTAAGCTCAGGCACTACCCGCACAAGATCCCGGTTATCACCCCGACCTTTATGTAAAAACTGGCTACATTGGTCCTTACTTAATTTGCGGGTAACATCTACCGGGTAGATACCGCGCCGCGCTTTATTAAGTACGTTACTGTCGATATCTGATGCGATTATTGATACTGGAGGTGTAAAGCTACGAAAAGCTTGTGCCACGGTCATTGCAATAGAGTAGGGTTCCTCACCGGTACTGCTGGCTGCACACCAGATGGTTTTGACGCCGGGGGTCTGACGTAAATACTTTTCCAATTCAATAAAGTGGTGAGGCTCTCTAAAAAACGATGTCAGATTGGTGGTTAACGCATTGATAAAGTGCTCTTCTTCCGAATCGGTTACGGCTAAATAGGCAAGATAATCATTGAACGTGCGTAGTCGTAATGCGCGTAACCGTCTGGCGAGCCGGCTATACACCAACGAGTCTTTGCTATCGGCCAGCCTGATACCCGCCATTCTATACAAAGTCTCTCTGACCTTATCAAAATCCTCGCCGCTATAATTGAATTCACGGGCACCTTTGGCTCTACTGCTTGATGTACCCGTCTGCACGTTAGAAACTCTCCCATTCATCATTTTCAGGCGCCGCCGCTTTCATATCCGTTAATCTGGCACCTGACATAGTTGCGTTGTCACTACTACCACCTGTGCGTATTCTGGCTTTTAAGGCTGGTTTTTTATTTTGCAGCGCTAAGGCCACAACATTGTCTTCCAGTTTGAACGATGAAACCCGCTCACTAAGCTGTTCTGCCTGTTGCTGCATGCTTTCAGCCGCGGCGGCGGCCTGTTCTACCAGGGCAGCGTTTTGCTGCGTCATTTCATCCATTTGACAGACAGCCTGGCTGATTTCATCAATACCCGATGCTTGTTCCGAAGAAGCGGCAGCAATTTCCGCCATAATGTCGTTAACCCGTTTAATAGAGGTCACCACATTGCCCATGGTCTCGCCTGACTGATTAACCAGTGCATTGCCGCTGGCAATTTTTGTGACAGAGTCCGAAATCAGGGCTTTAATATCTTTTGCTGCATCCGCGGAGCGTTGGGCCAACGTTCTTACCTCTGAGGCAACAACCGCAAAGCCGCGGCCCTGTTCACCTGCTCTGGCTGCTTCGACCGCCGCATTTAAGGCCAGTATATTAGTTTGGAAAGCGATGCCATCAATAACGCCGATAATGTCACTGATTTTCTGTGCAGATTCATTAATACTCGACATGGTTTGCACCACTTGTTGAATCATGCTGCCGCCTTCTACTGCGACTGCGGAAGCCTGGGTGGCCAGGGAATTCGCTTGCCCGGCATTTTCTGCATTTAGCTTAACGGTGCCCGTGAGTTCTTCCATACTGGATGCTGTTTCTTCCAGGCTGGATGCCTGTTGCTCGGTGCGGCTAGATAAATCAATGTTACCGCTGGCTATTTCTGATGAGGCTGTATTGATTGTTTCTACTGCGGTGTTTATCTGGCAGATAGTTCCGCGTAAATCATGGATGAATGCGTTAATCGATTCGCCAAGAACTTTGAATTCACCTTCAAATTCATGCTCGATTTCACAGGTAAGATCGCCTGAACTTAGTTGGGCCATCACCTGCTTGATATCGTAAATCGCCGTAGTGCGGGCCGTGACGTCGCTGGCGTATTTAACCACTCGGAATGGCCGCCCATTTTGGTCTAAAATGGGGTTGTATGAGGCCTGAATCCAGATCTCTTTGCCCTGTTTGCCCAACCGACGGTATTCGCCACAGGCGTAAACACCTTGATTTAACTGTTCCCAAAACGCACGATATTCGTGACTGTTACGGGTTTCGGTGTCGACAAACATACTATGGTGCTTGCCCTTTATTTCATCCAGGCTATAGCCTGTTACCCGTAAAAAGTTATCGTTAGCATTTAAAATCGTGCCGTCCATTTCAAACTCAATAACGGCCTGAGATTTACTGATAGCCGCTAACTGGCCTTCAAAATAAGCATTCGTACGTTTTTGTGGCGTAATATCAGTGGCGTATTTTACCACTTTAAAAACCTCGCCATTACTATCGAAAATAGGGTTATAGGATGCCTGAATCCATACATCTTCACCGGATTTACTTACCCGCTTAAATTCGCCAGCAACAAACTTCCCGCTTTTTAGATCTGGCCAGAAATTGGCATATTCATCTGAATGGCGGGTCGCTTTATCAACAAATATTTTATGATGCTTTCCTTTAATTTCTGCCAAGCTGTAACCGGTAACCTCCAGGAAATTATCGTTGGCCCAGTTAACTTTACCGTCTGTATCAAATTCGATAACCGCCTGCGCTTTACTAATTGCTTTTATCTGGCCTTCATAGTCTGCATTACGAAGCTTTTGCGCGGTAATATCGGTAGCGTATTTGACCACTTTGAACACATTGCCGTTCATATCCAGGATAGGGTTGTAAGACGCCTGAATCCAGACTTCTCGGCCGCCTTTCGCCAGGCGCTTATATTCTCCACTGCAAAACACACCTGAGCGAAGATCACTCCAGAATGTACTGTATTGCTGGCTCATTCTGTAGTTTGCATCAACAAACATACTATGGTGCTGGCCCTGGATATCTTTTAAGGTGTAGTCCATGGCCTGCAGAAAATTATCATTGGCCCACTGAATGTTCCCTTGGGTATCAAATTCGATGACTGCCTGAGATTTACTAATGGCGTCTATCTGACCTTGAAAATACGCATTATGTAATTTTTGTTCAGTAATATCAGTGGCATATTTGACTACCTTGATAATATCGCCATTCATATCGAAAATAGGATTGTAGGAAGCCTGTACCCATACTTCTTTACCGTTTTTTGCGACGCGCTTAAATTCACCTGACTTAAATGAGCCAGCTTTCAATTGCGTCCAGAAATCGGTGTATTCGGTGCTATCAGAATACGCTTTATCAACAAACATACGGTGGTGCTGGTGCTGAATTTCGGACAGCGTATAACCCATCGTGGCTAAAAAATTATCGTTAGCCCACAAAATTGTTCCATCGGTATTAAACGCTATGACTGCCTGCGACTTACCGATAGCTTCTAGTTGTCCATTAAAGTCAGCAAACTTACGCTTTTCCTCGGTAATATCGATGGCGAACTCAACTATTTTTACTACATTACCCTGTGAATCGGTAACGGGGTTGTAGGATGCTTGTATCCATACAATACCGCCATCCTGGCGCACCCGCTGATATTCACCCGCTTGCATATCGCCTTTCACCAGCGTTTGCCATAGGGCGGTGGTAGCCGACCGCTGGGCCTCAGTAGGGACCACCAGCTTACTATGATGCAGCCCTAATAAGGCCTGTTTGCTGTAGCCGGTAAGTTCGCAAAAGTTATCATTAACATCTACCAACTGGCCTTCAGGGGTGTACTCGGCCAGTGCCTGGGCCCGATGTAGCGCGTGCAACATGCCACGCTTAACCAGCAACTCAGATTGATCCTCCCACTCAATCATCGTGCCGATGACCGCTTTTTCATCACCATAAAGCGGTGTAAAGGATAGTTTCAGGCTTATCTCGCCAACCTCAATATTATGCTGGGTGGGCAGCAGGTTGCCATGGCTCGAGTGTTCAGTCGTATTCACAAACTGGTAAATATTCTGTCCCAACAACTGGGTGGCGGAAAACTGGGGAATTACATTGGCCAGCGCCCTTTCATGCTTTAGCAGCAAGCGCGTTGCAGCTCTGTTGGCATAGGTAATCAAGGCATTTTCGTCGGCCATCATGATACAGCAGTTAGAGGCTTCCATTGCCTGTTCAGTTCTGAGCATCTGCAAACGGTGTGCTTTGATAGACTCATTATTGAATAGATTGAACATTCCCATGTTACATTTCTCCGCCATCATTTTGGGATTCAAATAGCCCCAATTCCTCGCTGGAAATCAAACTTTCAATATTGACTAAGATAACCATGTTGTCATCTACGGAGGCTAAGCCTTGTAAATAACGGCTATCAAACGCCACGCCAAATTCCGGTGGCGGCCTTACGTCATCGTCGGTTAAGCGTATTACGTCTGACACGCCATCCACTACAATGCCAACAATACGGTCAAATACACTTAGCATAATGACGATGGTAAACTCGTTATATACGGCTTCACCCACGTTAAATTTAATGCGTAGATCAATTATCGGAACGATGTCGCCCCGCAGATTGAGTACACCTTTGATAAAGCCGGGGGCGTTGGCAATTTTGGTTACAGGTTCATAGCCACGTATTTACTTTACGCAAGTAATATCCAGGGCGTAATGTTCATCGCTCAATACAAAACTAAGATATTCACGTTGTTCGTTTGCCATTGTTTGTTCTGCGGTGTTCATGCCAACATTTCCTCTTCGACAATAGGTCGACACTGCTCAGCAATGGAGTCAGCATCCAGTATCATTGCTACCCTGCCATCTCCCATAATGGTAGCGCCGGATATACCTGGAACCTTTTTGTAGTGGTGTTCCAAACTCTTAATAACCACTTGCTGTTGCCCCAACAGGCTATCGACTAAAATGCCATAGCGCCGCTTGCTGCTTTCAAGTAGCACAACGATGCCTTCTGTGGGGCGATCAATAGCATTGTCTACTTCCATCATTTTATGCACAGCAACAAGCGGCCAGTACTGTTCACGAATCCACAGCAAGGTGTCATTACCTATACTTTTAAGTTGCTCGCGGCTGGGTTGAATAGATTCAATAATATTAACCAGTGGTACCACGAATATTTGGTCGCCTATTGCTACACTAATGCCGTCTACGATGGCCAGGGTTAACGGCAACTGGATAGAAAATGCTGAGCCGTTCCCTTTTTTAGAGTCAATATCAATGCGCCCACCAATCGCTTCGATGTTACGACGTACCACGTCCATCCCGACCCCCCGACCTGATACATCGGTCACCTCAGCAGCGGTAGAGAAACCGGCTTGAAAAATCAGCTTCCATACTTCTTTGTCGGGCATCTCATCATTCACCGGCAAGTTATTTTCGCGAGCTTTTGCCAGTATTCGATCGCGGCTTAGTCCTGCGCCATCATCAATAATACTAATGACTATGTTGCCACCTTTTTGCTCCGCCCGAAGAATGACGGTGCCGGTTTCGTTTTTGCCTGCAGCAAGGCGGTCTGCGGTTTTTTCAATGCCATGATCGATACTGTTGCGGACCAGATGGGTCAGCGGGTCGACCAGCTTCTCAATCATGCTTTTATCGATTTCCGTCGCCCCGCCTTCAATAACCAGATTGACTTTTTTACCCAGTTTGGTGGAAAGGTCCCGGACCACGCGCGGGAAACGGTTGAATGTCATATTAATAGGCAACATCCGCATGGACATGGCCGATTCCTGAATTTCGCGAGTATTGCGTTCAAGCTCGCCAATCGCGGTTTGTAATTTTTGACCCACGGTACCGGTGACTTCTTCGCTAATCATAGACAGCATTGATTGGGTTATAACCAGTTCACCCACCAGGTTTACCATAGCGTCTATTTTTTGGGTATCGACCCGTATTGATGAAGCTTCTTTCGACGCCCGGCTGGTGGTTTCGGGTTGCTTCTGGCCCGGCTTTTTCACCACCGGCGGCGGTGCGGAGCCATCTTTGGCACCTTTTACGTCAGCTTGGATTTGCTCTATGGGTTTGTAAAAACCATAAGGTTTGGCGGTATCACTGGCGACAGGTAATGCGAGGTCGTCATCATAAAACCCAAAACCATCTTCTTCTGCCGAGGGGGGAGATGAGGCATGCTGTTCTGCGGTCGGTTCGGTTTGCCCGGGGGAGTCGCTAACCGGCTGCGCGTCACTGAGTTCCGCGGCTGGTTCGTCATCGTCATCGTCGAAGAAACCAAAGCCTTCGTCTACTACGGGCGCCGGTTCACTTGCTATGGTCGTTGCTCCATCAGACGCTGCCAGCGCGGTTTCCAGAGCGGCGATACCGGTTTGGATATCTGCTTCGGGTAATTCTCCCTGGGCTTTATACGCATCCAGAATGACCTTAAGTAAATCCACGGTTTCGAGGAAAAGATCTACCGTTGAGACATCTAACTTTATGGTGCTTTTGCGTGCCTTATCAAGCAGGTTTTCCATTACATGGGTCAAGCCGGTTAATGCATCAAACCCAAAAATACCGCTACCACCCTTAATTGAGTGGGCGGCCCGAAAAATACTATTCAATTGCTCCAGGTCAGGGTCATCGACATTCAACTCCATCAGAAGTTGTTCCATGTCATCTAAATGTTCCTGGCTTTCGTCAAAAAAAACAGCGTGAAACTGCTCAATATCTATAGACATAATACGGCGTCCGTTTTAGCCCAGAACTTTACCTGCGATTGCAAGTAGCTTATCCGGATCAAATGGTTTAACCATCCAGCCGGTGGCGCCGGCGGCCTTGCCTTGTGCTTTCATGTCGTTACCGGCTTCGGTAGTCAACACCACAATAGGCGTACGCGAATAGGCGCTCATTTTTCGTAATTCTTTTATCAGGCTCAGGCCATCCATGCGCGGCATATTCTGATCGGTTAGCACAAAGTCAAACCGGTTAAATTTGCATTGGTCCAGCGCATCCTGACCGTCAACTGCTGTGGTTACATCGTAACCTTTAGACTTCAAAGTCATTTCCACCATTTGGCGGATAGAGGATGAGTCATCCACTGCCAGTATTTTTTTGCTCATATCTGTCTAACACCTAGTTTGTTAAATTCCATTACCGTGTAAATTCGTGTCAAAATCCGTTTTTTACGGCCTGGCTTCAATGTGCAAAGCCTGCGCTACGTAGTTACTGCTTTACTAAAAAAATTCTACTTCGCCAGCTTCAATGTTGGTGGCCGAGACAGGGTTATGATCAAGGTTGCCTTTGCTTTTCATTTTTTCCTGATAGTTTTGTAACTGAGTAGCGAGATCGTCCATGGATGATTCGTTTAAGGTGCGTAACTGGTCAATTACAAACCCTAAAATCTCTTTGGTGTATTCGATGTTTTGCCCATTGATATCACCAAACTGTAAGCCCCTTATTGAGTTACCCAGGGCGGTATCCAGTTGCACCCCGATACCTTCGAGCTGGCTGGTGGTAGTGGCATCTGACTCCGCCTTTTCGATGATTTTGTCTAACTCACCCTGAATGACGCGCTTTGCCTCTACGATGTAGCTGGTATCCTGAGAGGCCAGTTCGCGCACATTCTGTGTAAGTTCATCAATTTGCACACTCATGCTTTCCATTTGTTTTTTGATAACACCACTAAACTGAGTAGACCGATTGGATAACGCTCTGACTTCGTCGGCCACCACAGCAAACCCGCGGCCAGCTTCACCGGCGCGTGCTGCTTCAATTGCGGCATTAAGTGCCAGCAGGTTGGTTTGAGCAGAAATATCGTCAATATCTCCCAGCGCCTTCATTACCGTGGGCATGGTTTCATGTACCAGGTTAACTTTTTCAAGAATGACCGAGGTGCCGGAAGATATGCGCTTAGTGGAATCAAGAAACTGGTCTAACGATTGTTCAGTACTATCGGCAAAGTTGCGCATTCTGGTGGAGTACATTTCATTACTATCAGCATCGGTATGGATAAGGTGAGTTATGCAGCCGTTTTGCTCAGCCACCATACTCCGCAAGGTGGTAAATGATTCGCTCAGGGTTTCAACCGCGCTATCCTGGGTGCTCAGCACATCATTCAGGTTGGTTTCACAGGTACTGATGACCGTTGCTAGCTCGTTGGTTAGCATATCTATTTGGCCCAGACTGTTGGCATTGCGCTCACTCACTTCAGCTTCAGCGTGTTGCGCAGAAGCTTCCTGAACAGCCGTGCTACTGGCAAAAGCAGCCACACAGCCTAACGCCGCTATCACTACACCGATATATTCAAACCCCCAATAGGTTGCCGCTAACCCCAGGAGCAGACTTACCGTGGCGCCGCCCCACGAGAGGATGGGAAATGACAACTTAGGTTGTTGTTGGTTCGCTATACTGCCGCTTAACATAAATTCACCTGAATAAAATACTACACTTGCCATGACACTGTTTTAATGAGCCGACAAAGGCTGGCTAAAACGTGCTTAATGTAACAGGGGGAATAGCGGAGAAACGCCGCTTCCTGTTAATCGGTTTTAATAAAGTTATAGACAAGAATCTGAGTAATGAAAGGTAATTGAGAAAATTTTATTTTTTTTGATGACGCCGGGTATTCAGCTGGTATAAACGCAGAAAAGCGACTAATAATAGTCGCTTATAGAAGCGTAATCGGGTTGGTTTACGCTTAGGTTTCTGACGGCTTTAAGCAAGCCGCCACAGGCGTTTTTTTAGGCTATGCCCTGATGGCTTTGTACATGGTATCCAGTGCTTTGGGCATTGCATTAACATACATTTGGACATCTTCAATTCGCCCGGTACTCACCCGCGACCATGGGGTATAACTACGGTACTGACCGCGAATCAAAACCTGTTCTGCTTCCATGGCTTGTCTGAACGTATTGGCGTCGCCGTCCTTTCCTAAATTAACAAACATAAAGTTAGTGCTGGAGGGGAGGGCTGTAAGGCCATTTTCTTTCACAGCCGTGGCAATCATTTCTTTTGCCTGGGCGACCTTATCGCGTGAAAAGGTTTTAAATCCTTCATCATGGTAACTGGCGATTGCTGCGGCCAGTCCGGCCTGATTAACGGAGTAACCGCCTAAGCCAAACTGTTCAATCCACTCAATGTTTTCTGGTGAACCAAGCATATAGCCCACTCGCATACCAGCCAGGCCATAAATTTTCGAAAAGGTCCGGGCCACGATTATGTTATGGCCTTCATTAATCAAGGGAATCATTGAGTGGCTAGGGCCGTCGCTTATCAATTCATTGTATGCCTCATCCACCAGGACCAGCGTTTTTTTCGATGCTTTAACACAAAACTCGCGTAGTTTGGTTGGTTCTAGTAGTTTGCCGGTGGGGTTGTTCGGATTACAAATATGAACCATCGCAACATCGTCGTCGATAGCCTGATAAATCGCGTCCAAATCGATATCCAGGTTTGCCGTATTAGGAATTCGCTTAATCTGGGGGCCGCCGGTTCGAACCGGGGCCATAGAGGTGGTATCCCAGAACAGGTCAGGGCCTAAAATAACGCCCTTACTGGTGGCCGCGTATGCAGCAAACGCTAAGATCAAGCTAGAACCGGCAGTGATCGCCACATTGGCAGCGCTCAACTGGTTTTTTTCAGCAATCATATCGGTAAGATACTGGCTGGCGGTGTAGGCATAATATGCCCCCCCGCTGGAGGCTGCCTGCGCAATAGCTTTAAGCGCTTCCGGACTGGGCCCATAAGGGTTCTCGTTAGCATTAAGCTTAGCAATACCAGGTTTAGGGCCGTACAAATTTGCCGGTTTAACCACCTGGCCACTGGCCGCCAGGCTGGCGGGCGAAATAATACCGGCGGCACCGGCGGCCGTAGCGGCCAGGCTACCACCTAAGAAAAAACGGCGTGATGCGTTATGTGTCATAGTAGTTCCTTCGTCACAAATTAAGAGTTATAGGGCTTTGTAGAACATGCCTGCCGATACAATGACAAGGTAAATCCCGAACAGCCTTTTTAAGGTTTTTTCGCTAAATTTATGCGCCATATTGGCGCCGATAGGCGCAGTCATCACCGCCCCGATACTGATAGCCACCAGCGCAGGAATATTGATATATCCCACCGTACCAAAGGGCAACGGTGCGTTCTCGGCGTGGCGCATAATCAAAAAGCCGATAGCCCCGGGTAGGCCAATTAAAAAGCCTACTCCAGCGGCTGTGGCTACCGCTTGCTGAATCGAGCGGCGACACATCACCATCGTAATAACGGTGGGCGTCCCCCCGCCAATGCCCAACAAGGCGGAAAAGCCCCCTAGTACAAAAGCCAGGGTGGCCCGCCCAATGCCGGTGGGCATAGAACGGTTGACGCCGGGAGGTACCACCCGGTCGGGAAATAAAAAATACACCGAGTACAGCAGTACCCCTGCCGCGAATACTATTTTGAGTCCGTTTGGGCTGGTATTACTGGCGATCATGACGCCGCCAAGTACCCCTAGCACCAGCCACACCGACCAGGATTTTAAAACCTCAAAATCCACCGCCCCCCGAGCTTTGTGAGCTATCACACTTCGAGCACTAGAGACCACAATTGAGGCCAGCGAAGTGCCAATAGCAACTTTTACCAATGCCTCAGAGGCTTCGGTAAACAGGGGGAATACAATGAGTAAAGCTGGCACCACTACAAAACCACCACCATTGCCAAATAAACCTGCGGTAATGCCGGCAACCGCGCCTGCTAAGCATAGTGTCAGCACAAACCAAACTAACTCAATTTCCATCAATGGGTAGCTCCGAAAGCGAACTGATGGCAACGGCTTACCGTGCAGCCATTCGCCAAAAAAGAAGAATAAAAAGGGCTAATACGTGGCATTACTGATTGCCTCGTGAGCCCCCTCCGTAGGCGGGTTTTGCCCTAAAATCTGGCGACTAGTTTGGTGTAGTAATATCCCCCCTGCCAGTCGACAATAGAGTCTGAACGATAGATACGACCACAGCAGGTTTCGCCAATTTCTCCCGGGTCAGGGTAGTTGTCGAACAGATTACGCACACCGGCAATCAGCGATAAGGTGTCGCTAAAGTGATAGGTGCCTTCCAGATCAAACATCCATTCAGGGTCGAACTCCTGAATG
Organism: Salinimonas sediminis; assembly: GCF_003429285.1. Classification (NCBI taxonomy): domain Bacteria; kingdom Pseudomonadati; phylum Pseudomonadota; class Gammaproteobacteria; order Alteromonadales; family Alteromonadaceae; genus Salinimonas; species Salinimonas sediminis. Next base: position 3,598,987 of record NZ_CP031769.1, on the reverse strand, counting down.
CGGACCAGGGTTTCGCTGCCGTCTTCCTGGGTCTCAATGCCGTCGGCATTTTTGTAGTCGCCGTAGTAGCTCAGGCGGCCTACCAGTTCCCAGGCATCATAGCTATGACGCAACGAAAACACGCCGCGCATTTCAGGCGTACCCTGTTCAAAGTCGAACTGGTCCTCCAGGTTGAAATAGCTACTGGGGTCGGAGTCGAACGAATTGGTGTTATAGTTAACCGAAGCGGTTAGGGTGGTGTTGCCATAGTCAGATGAGATGGCATAGTTAGCGACAAAATCGACACCCTCGGTAACGGTATCGAACGCGTTTTGAAAGTAAAATACGCCGCCGATAGATTCCGCCCCAATAACTCCCGCCCCAGCCAGAGCCAGGTAATTAGCGTAGGCGTCTTCTGCGGTGGGGTCGGTTGACACATCGCGGGTGGAAATCGAATTAACCCGGTCTTCAAGTAAAATATGGTAGTAATCCAGCGTAAGCGTGAGGTCACCATAATTAGCGGTCATGCCGAAGGTAATATTGGTTGATTCTTCCGGCCGCAGCGCTTCTGCGCCGAGCGCCTGAGAGACCGCGCTTAAGGCTGGGAATAAACCGGTTGCCACCGGAAAGCCATTGGGAAGACGGGTGGATACGTTAGTGGTACCTTGCTGCCCTGGGGTAGGGGCTCTAAAGCCTGTACCATAAGAGGCACGTAGGCCTATTTCATCGGTTAGCTGGTAAATACCGGCCACTTTATAAACTATCTGCGAGCCAAAATCAGAATAGTCTTCATAGCGTACTGCCGCTTGCCCAAACAGCTTGGCAGAAAGGTCGCCGGAGATATCAAGGTAAGCAGCGTGAGAGTCGCGGGTATATTCGCCGGAAAATTCTGGAGAATAGCCGGGAAAACCATTTGAGCCTACCCCTACTACGGTATAAACCGGATCGTTATCATCGGCACAGTTCAGTGTTGAGCCGTTGGCAATAACTGCTAAACCTGCGGCAGTGGCTACTTGCGCCTCACACAGCCCCCATGGGTCACTAAGGGCATAGGGGCCTGCTTCATAGGATGCCGCTTCCCCTTCTTCTAATTCGTAGGACTCGTCCATATAGCTTAGCCCGAAGGCCAGCACATACTCGTTAAAGTCATAAGTGAAGTCAGCCTGAAACTGGAGCTCATCGTTGGTTAGAGTGCCTGGATTAAATGACGTAGGGGAGGCATCCATCATTGAAGGGTTAATGGTATTGCTCAGGGTGTATTCAATTTCGTTGTAGCCATAACGCCCACTGATATCATAACCCAGCGCTCCCAGCATGCCCTTGACGCCACCCACCACAGAATAGTCCGCTACATCGCCAGAAAAGCGCGGAGTAAACCCGCCGGGAAAATGTTCCAAAGGACTATAGAGGCTGCCGTCTTCCAGCCTGACATTTTCTATCGTACCGTTCTCTGGGTAGCGATAAAAAAATGGGCCGGCACCTTCAGAGGAGGAATAGTTACCAAAACCGTATAGCTCAGCAGTATTAGAAAGCACATAGCCGGCATTAATGAATACCCGGGTGGCTTCGGTTTCCGGTTGGCCCCAGGGTTGCACAAAATCTGAGTCGTGAACATTTTGGCCCATGGCCTGGGCCGCAGCCAGAAAGTCGTCTGTAACATAAGCGGCGTAATCAGCGTCTGGATCAAAACCCGCTAAGTCAGGATCCACACAAAACCAACTTTCGCAATATTGCTCGCCGCGGTTGGTCGATTCAGTATCGGCATATTCGACAGAGACACTGACAAAACCGTCATCTCCCAAGGCGAAGCCTTTGTTTCCCGACAAGGTTAGTTGCTCACCATCGCCTTCATAGTGTTGCCCCCATTCGGCACTAAACATACCGCCTTCATTGTTGTTCTTCAGCTGAAAGTTAATAACCCCTGCGATAGCATCTGAACCATACTGGGCGGTCGCGCCGTCACGTAAAACTTCAACATTGGCGATGGCGGCAGTAGGTATGGTAGCTAAATCAGGCCCCTGCGTGCCGGAGCCACCAATAGAGACCAGAGCCGCGCGATGGCGCCGTTTGGAATTGACCAACACCAGGGTTTTGTCAGTGGGCAGTCCGCGCAGCGTGGCTGGGCGAACAAAGGTGCCGCCATCGGAAATGGGCTGGCGTGAGAGTGAATAAGACGGCACCAGCGTTTTCATAACATCATTCATGTCTGAGAACGCCACAGAGTTCATATCATCGGCACTAAGCACATCTATCGGTACCGGCGAGCTGGTAACCGATCGTGGCGCCCCGCGGGCGCCGACTACCGCGATACGCTCCAACGCATCGGCGCTTTGCGGCTGTTCTGTATCAACCGCTTCCTGGGCTTGAAGTTGAGAGGCCCATACCAGTGACAACCCTGTCAAACCGGCACCTATTGCAGCACTTATTTTTGTTCGTTTCATGGTGTATTCCTAGCGTTGCCTGGTTGCTTATTTTTTTCTGTCGCTCGGCGTCTTGTTGCGCCCAATCCTGGCTCACCACAGCACCAGAACCATGCATTAGAATGTATTGTCAGGTTCTGACTCCCCGTGCTGTGTAACGAAAGACTAAAAAAATGGCGGGGGATCTCACAAGTCAGAAGAATATGGAGGGGGTATAACAAAACCCTATAGCCCTGGCCTAAGCACTTAATAATTAAGCGCTTAGGCCAGGGCAGGACGATAAAAAAAGAAACTGCCGAATGTCCTGGTAACGTGGTTGTTACATTTACCAAAGGTGTATACCTTTCAATGGCACATAACTTGCCATAGCTAAGTAGACTAAGTAGATGAATTTCCTATGAAAGGATGAATAGCCACCAGAGCAAATATCGAGGCAGTTGAATCGTTAACATACTCTTTGGATACGTAAGTATTGATCCCGTCCAGCGGCGCAGCGACAGAGGCCTACAATGAATTCAAAACAATTACATTACTTTCTGGTTACGGTACAAAAGCAGAGTATTGCAGCCGCCGCCCGCGAGTTAGATGTTGCTCAGCCAGCTATCAGTCAGCAGCTGGCCAATCTTGAGCGGGAAATGGGGGCAACGCTGTTGGTGCGCAGCTATAAAGGGGTAAGTTTAACCCAGGCCGGCCAGGTATTTGCGCAACACGCTGAAACCTTAATGAATCAAATCCATACCACCCGGGTTGCGTTACAACAACTTAAAACCGGGCAGGCCGGAAAAGTCAGATTGGGCATGTTGCCATCGATTAATAATGTGCTGTCAATGGCTTTAATAGAGGAGGTAAACAGGTGCTATCCCGATGTACAGTTGGAGATAAGTACCGGGCCATCCTATAGTGTGCGGGAGTGGTTAGAACACAATGAGATTGATATCGCTATCACCTACGAACAAGACGTAACGCTAAACACGATGCGGTGTAGTGGCTTGATTAACGAGAATATGTATTTAGTGGTAGGAACGGGGGCAGAAAAACAAACATACGCGTCTTTAGCAGAGCGCCAGGCTATTCACTTTTGGGAGTTAAGTGACTATGAACTACTTATTCCCAGTGATAAAGACGCGCTTGGTAAGCTGGTGGCGCTATATGAAAAAAACACCTCAGTTTTACTTAAGCATAGTAAAGCTTACAGCGGCCAGCTAATGACCGGGCTTCGTCAGGTGATGCAAGGCGAAGGACTAATGATCCTGCCATCCTCCGCGATATTTCACCTTGAAGAAACCGGGTTGGTCAGGGCCCTCAAAATTATTTCGCCAGAGATGACCCGTACTGTGCTTATGGCTACCAGCCGCACAGCATCGCCAACCGATGCTATGTTAAAGCTCGCTGATATTGTTAAACAGGTTGTGGCAGCCGAACAGCAAAGTGGCCATTGGCGGGGTGAACTATGCTTTAGCCCGGCGCCGATGACGCCCGAACGCAGGCAAAGCCACTTTGCCTAGCTGTTAATGTTCAACCAGACAATATAGATGCCGCTAAACGCTATAAGCGATAAATAAACGGGGAAACCATAACGCCGGCAGCCGCTAGGCATACGCTTTATCGGCGGCGATAGGCGAGGATAACGCAGCGCTGTCAGGCATTTTTATATCCAACTGAACCGGCAGGTGGTCCGACATTATTTTAGTCTGTGTATTTTTCAGTTTTCTAATACGCCGAACTTTCAAGTCCGGCGTGGTCCATACCCTATCTAAAGAAAACAACGGAAACCCACTGGGAAACGTTGCGCCTACCTTATGCTGAGTTAACGTATCGTCCAGCGCTTTAAATGCTGATGTAAAGAACTGCCACTCATTGAAATCACCTGCCAATACCAATGGGGTGGGAGTGTGCTGTAGTCGTTCAGCGATATATTCATGTAATTGAGCAAACTGGGACCTGCGCTCTTGTTTTTTCAATCCCTTATGAGTATTCACCACCGTTAGCGGGCCGGCGGGCGTTTGTACCATGACCGTCTGGATATTTCGCGGCTGAAACCCATCCTGGCTGACATCCAATGTCTGATTACTTAACACCGGAAACCGCGTGAGTACCGCATTCCCATACCAGCCATCATCTTCCGTTAACGCAGGAGACGCCACCAGGTGATATACACTACCTGCGCATATATCTTTGATATCTTTTACCACTTCACGCTGGGCTGGCCGGGTATCCATTTCCTGAAGCAACACAATGTCTGCATCACAGGAGGCCAGGAAGTTACCGATACGGCGGTAGTCGTGCTTTTTATCCCTGCCTACACCACTGTGTATATTGTAACTAATTATGCGACACATTCTTCAGACTTAGCCTTTTGACTTTGCTTGCGCTCCTGATACCAACGGGCAAATTTTTGTGAGCCCCAAATCATCAGCCCCCATAATACAATGCCGCCAACCAGATAAGAGATTGTTTTAGGAGATGGGTTGCGGAATATCTGAGTAATTGAATCACCTACCAGCCCTTTGGCAATCATTGGCGGGAACATGCCTAAAAAAGTGCCCGCCAGGAACTGGAATAAACCGATTGAAGAAATACCAGCCACCAAATTAACCAAACTAAACGGGGCAATAGGTAGCATGCGAATTGCCGCCACACCAACTACGCCACTTTGTTTTAGTTTTTGGTCTACTGCTTCTACTTTTGGGCCGCCAATTTTTTTCAGCCCGGCATTACCGAGCAGCTTACCTATACCAAACATAGATGCTGAGCTAAGCAGCGCCCCTAAAATGCCGTATACCGGCCCCCAGATGGGCCCGAATACCGCGGCGACCGCTATCGATAACACGGTGACAGGAAAGAATAGTAACCCACCTACTAAGTACACTAGCAATACAGTCGGTAAGGCAAAATAGGTGCCCCGGCTTTTTTCTAAAAAGGCATTTATGCTATCGGCACTTAACCAAGATATAGATTGGCTGGCCCAGAACATTAAGCCACCTAAAATAGCAATAATAAGTACGCCGATGCCTATCATAATGGTGCGGCGGCGGGGGTTTCTTACCGGCATAGATTGTCCATCCAATGTGGGCATTGCAATCAGGGGTTCTTCAGGGTCTGATAATGAACGAAACAGATTATCGGAAGGTTGGTCAGTAAAAATTTCATCATTTACCTGAGTAAGGATATAGCCGTGAGCTAACTGACCCTCAATGATCGCCCGGGCAGGATTATCCTGCTGCATAAGCTGCGCAGTATCTTCTACGGTGCGCCCGGTATGCTCGGCTAATAGATCATCGCGCATACGCGCTATGTAGCGACGGTTATGCTCAGTATTGCCATACATTACCGTATCTATCTCAGTATCCAGGGTCATAGACCGGTTACTTAAATTAGATGAGCCTATGACCAGGTAATTGTCATCAATGGTCATCACCTTGGAATGTATGCGTTTATATGCCGCGCGACCTTGCTCATCGGTTATAGACGAATAGGACATAATAATGCGGTCAGTATCCACATCGTTAAACAGGATCTTTTTAAACTCAATCCGGCTGGCCCAGAACGCTTCACACTCAAAACGCCCTTTGGGTTCGTAGGAGCTGACGACAATAACATTCAGTTCAGGACACTCCTTCAGGCGACGGTTAAGTGCTTCGGCTATTTCCTGACGACTTGTGAACTGATTTTCAATATAAATTACCCGTTGCGCCTGATTGATCAGGTCAAGCAGCATATTCCTGACTTCCTGCACGGGCTCTACTTCATCCATAAAAGGGATGGTACGGGCAAGCGCGCACTCTACTTGCTCAAACCAGGGCTCATAGGCATCAGGCCAGGCTTCAGGTATACCGTCTTCCAGGCTGTTTTTGGCATCCTGGCGAATGTCGATAGGTTGGGATTCAGCTACCCGCAACCAGCGCCATCTGACCAGCTCGGCAAAGTCTTTCACCAACGGGCCTGCGTATACCGCCTGCACATCATGGAGGGGGCCATATTCGCCATCCGGGCCATCACGCTCTGCAGACTCTACCGGGTGATCGCGGGTATCCCACCGGTTGGTTGATACATCCATGCCTCCAGAAAACACAACTTCATCATCAATGATAACGATTTTCTGATGCTGGCTACCGCCCATGGGGATGGTATCGTCTAAAACGGTTTCAACATTGTCTGGCGTTTTTTCATCCCAGACTTCTTTAGCCCACATCTCGCGCTGAGCAAAAAAAGCCAACGACGAATCCCACCGTAACAAATAGATATTAATGTCCGGGTTTTGCTCCGCTTTCCACGCCAGCAAATCACTGATAACTGACGGGGCTTCGCTATTGGCTTCGTCTTCACCGCGAATGAGTCGAATCCGGCTATCGATATCCCAGCCCACAATAAAAATGGAATGTTTGGCCTTAGCAATGGAAGAGTGCAGCGCTTTATAATAGTTAGCGCAATCAATAAGTGGGGTAGCAAAGGTAGCCTTACTGCTGACCCAACAGTTTTCTCCTTGCTGAAAAATCGAACCTGGATTCGACATGAGAGCCTCCTGACTTCTTTTAACATCTTTCTTTGTCGCAATAGAAGCAGGTTTGCACAAATCGTTCCACCCGATAAATAGGCCACGGTGTTGTGTAATCATATGATTAGTAAAGTAATTAATAACGGGGCTGGGGCCAGCCTCATGCTTTAGGGTGGGATATTTACGACTGGAGTGTATTTTTTACGTAGCGGCTTTCACCTGGGCCGTCACCTGATACCGCTAAACAATAAACAAACAAAAGGGGCTATCCGCCCCTTAATGTATTGCCACAAGGCAAACCGTGTTCAATTAAAAACGGTATTCAATACCCACACTGGCTTGCTTTAAATCTGTATTGAAATCGCTGTCAGCAAAATTATCGCTAAGTTCATCAGCATCTAAATCGGCATCATATATGGTGTATTCTGCGTTGACACTCAGGTTCCGGGTAAAGGCGTAATTCACCCCTGCACCTATAAACAGGCTTTCATCATCATAGCTTCCTGCTACTCCGCCTACGTCATAGTCAGATTCCCACCACAGTTGGCCGCCTTTGACGAAGACCGCAAAATTTTCACTTATCGGTAGCATGCCTTTGACTGCCGCGGTATAGCCATCGGTATCCGCATTAGATACATCGCTACCATAATCGCCAAAATCGACCATACTTCCCTCAACCGCTATATAGCGGTTAAAGCGATAGCCTACTAAGCCCTGCCACATATCGTTATCGTCATCAAAATCGTCCTGACCATCCACTTTGAGATAACCATAGTTACCACCTACATAAAACCCTTCCTTGTCCTGTAGTGTGTTGTCAGTTACCTGAGCGGAGGCCATGCCTGTACCCAGCAAACCTAATGACAAACCAGTAAGCAATTTAATAGATGTTTTCATAGATGTGTCCTCATATTGAATAATATAAGAAAGACAGAATGCGTAACTCGAAAAATTAAACATTCCGCTTTCACAATCGGCAAGTTTCAATCATTTTGTATCAACATCTATGCCGGGTTATATGCATATTTCATTGATTAATTTTTCTACAAAACAGCAATGTTAAAGTATTTTCTGATTGTTTTTTACGCTTATTGTAGATTCCCTTATTTAATTGCCGTGTCCCGTTATGAATCTTTTTCAATACCTATGTAACGCATTCATAAATGCAGTTTGGCTTATTTTAACTTCTCTGTGTGCTCATAAAATAGGCTTACATAAGGTTAGTGTTTACTTATAAGGTTAAGTTTATAGCGATAATGCGTTTATATTGTTAAATAAATTTTAACATTTATAAAAAGCGAGCTTCTCGTCAGTATTCCTCCTTCTATATAGGAATATCCTTAATAACAATTTTCCTTACAAATTAAATAAAACCAGCTTAAATGTTTTGTATTTTCTACCCGAGTATTTAAAATGCGCGAGCCAATTGCTCAAAAAATAATAACAATGCAATTTACTTTGGTTGATTTTTAATCAGTCCAAATCAGCTTTTTAAAACTTTAGGAATTGAAGATGAAAAACCTTGCGAATGCTGTTCGGCTAGCGCTGGTATCCAGTGCGGCTTTTGCTTCGACGCACACAATGGCTCAGGACACACAGGCTGTTGATGCAAATGTAGAAAAAATCCAGGTAACAGGTTCACGTATTTCTCGCCAAGGCGCGATTGCTCCGTCGCCGGTTACCGTATTAAGTGGCGAATCGCTGCTAAACACCGGTGCGATGAACATCGGCGAAGTGCTAAATGAGCTGCCCGCTTTAGCCAGCACTTATTCGATGGGTAACTCAGGTCAGTACATAGGTACGGCAGGGCTTAATATCCTTGATTTGCGTGGTATGGGTGTAGACCGCACACTGGTATTGGTCGATGGCAAGCGCCATGTATCAAGCTCTGCGGGAAGCGCGGCGGTAGATACTAACACTATCCCTACCAGCTGGATTGAGCGGGTAGAAATTATTACCGGTGGGGCGTCGGCAGTTTACGGCGCAGATGCTGTGACCGGTGTGGTTAACTTTGTATTAAAGAAAAATATTGAAGGGTTTGACGCCAGCATCACCCGTGGTTATGCCAATGATAACAACTATCAAAACGAAAAATATCAGGCATCGTACGGTTTTAACTTCGATAACGACCGTGGAAACGTGGCTTTCGCAGCGGAATACAGTAGCCAGAATCGCTTAAACGCGTTAGACAACCCTTGGACGGCTACGTCGTATCGGGAAATTGCCTATGACAGCATTTTTGCGGAAGGGCGTACCGCTGATCAACTAGACTCAACCGCGTATCCAGACAATTTCTATACTGCGGATTCAGGTTTGTACGCTATCAATAATAGTGGTGTATTTGCCGGTAACAGTAAGTCGTTTAATGCCGATGGTACATTAAAAGATGTTTATACTGGCGATATCGTTGATGGCTCAGAATGTGTGAACTGCGATTATCTGAACCTGCGCCAGTTTACTGATTTACAGCCTGAATTTGACCGTACTAACCTAAATGTAAAAGGTAACTACGACTTAAATGACGATACGCTGGTCTATGCACAGGCAAAATATTCACGCACGCGTGCGCAAAGTATCGGTCAGCCTGCCTTTTTCTACGGCAACCCAATCAATACAGTAAGCATTGATAATCCACTGCTTGATGACATTGTAACTGATTATATGACGCAGCAGGGTTTGCAGGAAATTACGATCAACCGGATGATGACTGACTTAGGCCGTCGGGTTGAAGATGACGAGCGTGAAACTACTCGGTTCGTGGTCGGTGTTGAAGGCCTGGTGGCAGATGTATGGGAATACGAAGCGTACTTAAACTACGGTGAAACAGAACTAGAGCGCGCGAACAGCAATAACCTGGTTTATGCCAACTATGAAAATGCCTTGAATGCAAAAGCAGACCAGTTTGGTACGGCATTTTGTGCTGACCGTGAAGCGCGCCTGGCAGGTTGTGTTCCGGTTGACATTTTTGGCGAAGGTGCACCAAGCCAAGCGGCGATTGATTACATCAATACCACATCAGTGGGTACCAGCAAAATCCAGCAATACAACGCTGCGGCAAGTGTATCTAATGCCGGTATTTATGAGTTGCCAGCGGGTTACGTTGGGTTTGCAGCTGGTGTTGAATACCGTAAAGAAAAAAGTGAAATTAACGAGCCAGAAAACGCCGGTGGGACTTTCTTTAACGCGCTGGGTGAAGATCGCGGTGAATATTCAGTAGAAGAAATCTTCTCAGAAGTTACCGTTCCGGTATTAGCCGATTTGCCTGGTATTGAGTTGCTGACTGTTGACGGTGCTATCCGTATTGCAAACTACAGCTCAATTGGTAACGCAACCAGCTGGAAGCTTGGTCTGGACTGGGAAGTAATGGAAGACTTGCGTTTACGTGCAACACGCTCTTCTGCTCTTCGTGCGCCTAACATTGGTGAACTGTTTGGTGAAGCCAGCGAAACATATTTCCCTGTTGACGATCCGTGTAAAACAACCAATATCGCAGAGTTATCGCAAGATTCTCAAGGTCTGCGCCAGGCTAACTGCGCAGCATTAGGTGTACCTGCCGATTTCAACTCTGACTATGACGACAGTCTGGTTGACGGCCAATCAGGCGGCAACCGGAATCTACGTGCTGAACAATCTACCTCAGAGACTATCGGGTTGATTTATCAACCTTCATGGTTCAAAGGCTTTACAGCAACGGTAGACTACTGGGAAATCGAACTGACTGACGCTATCTCTCAGGTAGATGCACAAACGATAGTAGACCGTTGTGTCGATTCAACCTCTGGTGTGGACAATGAATATTGTGGCCTGATTAGCCGCAATGCCGCAGGCGAAATCAGCCTGATTCAAAGCTATTCCCTTAACCTGGCCGGCCAGGAAGCTTCTGGTGTAGACTTTGAGTTTGGCTATGACTTTGATGCGTTGGAAGGCAGCTTCCGTACTAACGTTATCGCTACGTACCTGGATGAACGTAAAGAGTATCCGTTCCAGGAAAATACTGAAGAGTTTTATCAGTATGCTGGTACCGAAGGTGAAGCCACCTGGCAGGGCACTTTCTCGCTTAATTATGACCGTGGTGACTGGCAAGCAAGCTGGAAAACCCGCTATATTGATCGGGTCAGCCTATACACCAATCAGTCATTGGCGCTTAACCCTAACCCAAGCACTCTGATGGACAACCCATCTTATGCTATTACTGATGTAACCGTAGGCTATAACTTTGCTAACGGTGTAAGCTTGTCAGTAGGGGTTGATAACCTGTTTAACCGCGCCTTGCCGCTGGGTACAACGGGTACCGGTGAGTTCGATGGTGCCTATGACAATATCGGCCGCTTCGGCTATGTTACTGTTGCTTACAGTATGTAAATAAAGCGTTGTAAACACCAAGGCCAGCTTCGAAGCTGGCCTTTTTTATTCATGTGACTGATAAAACACAAGTCCTCACGCTGCCACTGCTTTACTTACACCTCGAGCAGCACCAAGTGCAGTATCTATAAACTTTTTCTCATCAAAATTAGCTGGCTCGCTAAACGGGTTATTTTGTTCCACAAAAGAGCGGTTGAATACTATCGCTTCCAAACCAGCTACTGACTGTTGTGTTTCATCCCCAGGGTGGGTAACAAACACGTCTGCCGGTTCACTGGTATTCACACCCAGCGCCGTTAGTGTCTCATCCATTAGTTTATGATGGGTGCGAAAAGCCACATAATCTCCCTGTAAATTCGCCATTGCCTTTTGATAACAGCTATACCTGCAAGGGGTATCGCAGTCAACATAGCTGGCCCGCGTGCCCAGGGTCTTTAAGGTAGAGGCTAAGCGCGACTGCGATTTATAGGTGGTTGAAGAGCTATCAACTACAATAATTCTAGCTAATGGAAACGAGGATGAGATAGCTGAAACGCGAGATAGCGCGCCCGCGTCATCTTCGTGAGTAGCAATAATAAAATCGATGTTTTGACCTTTATTTAACGTTTTCATATGTTTCCTGTCTTCATGCGTAATACGCTGGCATAGCAATTTATAGATAGACCGGCCGTATGATTACTCTTCCAACGCGACCTCTTGTAACCTCCGCGACACACGCGGTTACGGCTGAACTGCGCCCCGATCTGGTGGCTTGCTGCCGTGGTGGGGGCAGATGACCCGAACCGGGCTAACAGTGGAACCAGTATTTTGCGAACCCAGTCATAAAGCGGGATAGCGCTAACGGGATAAATCATTATCGGTTCTCATTCGATACCGCACTAAAGCCTATGCAAAGACCGTGCAGACTATGTGTAACCGCTACCTCGATAGTGGCGAAGCCCGCCGACCAATAAGCTATTCAGCCAACTGACTGGTGACCACGGAAAAATACTAAGAATTTGTTTTTGAAGTAAGAATTTTATAGTAGCTAACAGGAGGTGGCTGCTTTAAGCCAGAAGATGAAGATACAAAAAAAGGCGAGGGGAGAAACGAGACTCAACCACAGAAAGGGTATGCCGTCACCCAGGAGGGCGCAGCTGCACTAAATCAGGGCGCGATATGAAAACTTAACAAAAGGGCCTGTAATACAGACCCTTTTACGCTCACGTTAGCCCGCCGCAGCTACGACCGCGGGAACGTCTTCACTGTATGGAAGCGCATCAAAAGCGCCAAAACGAGATACGGTAATCGCCCCGCAACGGGTAGCGAAGTCCAGCGTGCGGGTAACATTTTCGAAGTTACCCACCCAGTCTTTAAAGGCCGCCGCGTTGTCGATGCTTATACCTACCTGGTACAAGATACCACCAATAAAGGAATCGCCCGCCCCAGTGGTATCTACTACCTGAGTGCCAGGCACCGCAAACGTGCCATCAAATTGAGCAGTGTAATACGCGACAGGATCGCCGCCATTGGTAACTAATACTAACGAGACGCCGTCTTTCAGCCATTGTTCAATAACAGCCTGCGTATTGTTTTCACCGTAAAGTTCAATCAGTTCTTCGCGGCTGGCTTTTATAATATCCATATGACTAGCGGCATCAGCAATTTGCTGGCTCACGCCTTCCAGGTTTTGCCAGAAACCCGGGCGATAGTTAATATCCATACACAGCAGTGCCGTGTTATTACGGGCATTATCAATCAATGCCTGGGCACTATCTGCAAGCTGGGGTGTAGAAAACGAGCCTGAGCACATATGCACAATACTTTTACTATCCAACGCAACGGCTTGGGTATCGGCTACCTGAATGTCCTTTTGTGCAGCATTTTCCACGTAAAAATCAAAGGTTCGCTCCCCGTATTCATCCAAATCGACAAAGGCTAGGGCAGTTTTGCCTTTAGACGTGCCAACATATTGGGTATCCACTTTGTAATGCTGCAATGTTTTTAGTAAGAAGGTACCAAAGCTGTCCTCGCCTACTTTCGACACCAGCGAACTGGTGCCGCCCAGTTTGGCAACGGCTACCGCAACATTGGCAGGCGCACCGCCAGCAAAAGGCTGAAATACCTTATTTGCCTGCCCATCAGGCGTAGACTGCTGTTTGCCCAGCATATCAACCAATACTTCACCTAATGAAAACACATTCATAAACACCTCAAAAATTTAACTATTTTGCAAAAGCGATGGTGGACGTCACCGCAGCTTCAGCACGCTTTTTTGCATCAAAAATACTGTATGCAGTAATTAGCGCAAAACATATTGCGGGTACGACAAACGAAAAAGCAGTACTCACGGTATCAATTAGGGCAGCTTGGAACAGGGGCATAATTGCCCCGCCTAAAATAGCCATCACCAATCCGGCAGCACCAAATTTAGCATCGTCCCCCAGCCCGCCTAATGATAGGGCGTAGATAGTAGGGAACATTAACGACAAACAACCTGAAATCATGACCAATGCAATCACACCGGTAATATTGTGGGAAGCCATCATGACAATACATAGTAGTATAGCAACTGTGCTCATTATACTAAGCAGACGTGCAGGACGCACTTTACTCATCAGCCAGGTCATAACAAACCGGGAAAGCAGGAACAAAATCATAGAATACTGTAACACCTGGCCGCCGGTAACCTCATCAGCATTTAATGCTTCCATGACGTATTGAATAGTAAACGTCCACACACAGGTTTGCGCCCCCACATTGAAAAACTGAGCCAGCACACCATAACGGTAATGCTTATTGCGAAACAAGCGACCCACGCTGGCTTTGAAGTCTACGGGGTTACCGGACGAGGTTTTTGCATCGGCAGTGGGTGAGCGGGTAAAGGCAATAGCCAACCAAATTAATACTAAAACACAAGCCATACCTACATAAGGCGTCATTACTGCCGTAAGCTCTGCACTCACGATACTTTTTTGTTCTGCGGCGCTCATCGCCGTACGCGCGGTGGAATCGGCTTGATTCAGATTAGGCAAAATTAATGTTGCAGCCAGAAACACCCCTAAATTTGTGCCTACCGGGTTAAATGCCTGAGCCAGATTAAGCCGGCGTGTGGCAGTTTTCTCACACCCCAGCTTCATTACATACGGATTAGCTGAGGTTTCCAAAATAGATAACCCGCCCGCTAATATGAATAATGCAGCCAGAAAGTAACCATACGTCATTGCCTGGCTGGCAGGATAAAACAGAAAAGCGCCGATGGCGGCACACCCTAACCCTGTTAACATTCCAGTCTTAAAAGAAAAACGCTTGTTGATAAGCGCAGCTGGGATAGCCAGACAAAAATACGCCCCGTAATAAGCGAATTGCACCAGTGCAGACTGTAACGCTGACATGTTAAATGTCTTACTAAACACCTTTACTAAAGGGTCTGTCATGTTAGCTGCCGTACCCCAGGCAGCAAAACACAACACCAGTAGGGTAAATTGAAACAGTTTATCGCGAGGGATAAGCGATGCAGATTTTTTCATAGTTTTAACCTGTTTCGTTAATTATTGGTTAACGTAATGGGCACAGTATCAACGACTTTATTTAATAAATCAACTTCGTTTATTTATCTATTTTGCGAAGCTGAGCGGGGGCTCCCCGGCCGTCGCGGAAAAATAGTGGCGAGGCAATAACTTGCGTGCGAAGATAGCTGGCAGTTGTGTTAGAAAAAAGTGAAAGGCTGCGTAGCAATGTCAGCGAGCGAACCGCAATCTGTTGAAGTGAATAAAGGCCACTTGGGTATTCGTAATTTTAATGAACGACGCATTTTAACGCTTATTCGCCGGGAGCATGCCTTGCCGAAGGCGGCAATAGCGAAACAAACTGGCCTGTCGGCACAATCAGCCACGATAATCATGAATCGCCTGGAAGCTTCGCAACTGGTACGCCGACAGGCCCCACAGCGGGGCAGAGTAGGGCAGCCTATTGTTCCCTTTGAGCTCAATCCTCAAGGCGCCTATGGGATTGGGCTGAAGGTTGGACGTCGTAGCTTCGATTTAACCCTGGTAGACTTCTGCGGGGCGGTGCAGGCCACCTTGAATGAACGTTTTGCCTACCCCACCGTAGATGCCTTAATGACATTTTTGAAGCGGGGGTTACCTGCCTTAACCATTGGTTTAAGTGAATCTCAGCGCCAGTGTATAGCCGGGCTGGGTGTAGCCATGCCTTTTGAAATGTGGAATTGGGTGGAAGAGGCCGGGGCCCCGGCGGCGGAACTCGAACGCTGGCAATCTTTTGACTTTTCGCGTCATATCGAGCAGTTGGTGGGACTGCCGGTGTTCTTATGTAATGACGATACCGCAGCGTGCTCGGCCGAGCTTACGTTCGGTAATCCTGCGCATTTTTCGCATTTCTTATACTTTTTCGTGGGCACGTTTGTGGGCGGCGGTATCGTGCTTAACGACCAGCTTTTTACCGGCTATCAAGGCAATGCAGGGGCGGTAGGGTCTCTCCCGCTGTTTAGTAACCGCAATACAGCAACCGGCCAGCTTATTAATCATGCATCGCTCTACTTGCTGGAACAATCACTGCCCGAGAACAAACGAAGCACAATGTTTTTAGATACTACCTCGTGGGAGGATTTTGGCGAGCCGTTAGAGCAATGGCTGAATACCGCTAGCGAAGGGCTTGCTAAGGCGATTGTAACCTGTCAGGCGGTACTAGATGTGCAGGGCGTAGTGATTGACGGTACAGTGCCCGGTCCAGTTAAAACGCAACTTATCAACAAAGTGTCACGCGCATTAGATAGCCTGGATTGGCGAGGTTTAAATACGTTATCGGTGGTAGGGGGTAATATCGGGGCTAAAGCGCAATCAATCGGCAGTGCCAACCTACCGTTGATGGCAAATTATTATCTGGAAACATTAAACGGGTAGTCGGCTATGGATATGAGTCGTTGCAGGAAGTTTCAATAAGCTCGTTGGTACGCCATAGCAATACCTGTTCATGAAGGCGTGAAGCGCTATTGAGGCGGCTCTCGCATGGTTATCCCAATACACAACCCCTATATAATAAGTGTAAACACTTCGAATAATCGATATCGGGTAAATCGGAATTATCTTACGCGCGTAAAAAGTACAGCTATTGTCACTTAAAACGGAGAGAATTTATGCTAGCGGTTATTGCTACTTTGCATTGCACCCCTGAAAATCAGGAGCACCTGGTGAGCGCATTAAAGACACTACAGTTTCATTCACGCCAGGAAACCGGATGCGAGCGTTATGAATTGGCGCAACGTGAGATGGAAGACAATATTGAAATAGTGGTTACGGAGCTGTGGGAATCTGAAGCTGATTTAGACGCGCACTTTGCGGCCGATCACTTTGTGAGGTTCGGATCACAAGCCGAAGGTATTGTATTACAAAGTGAAATTAAGAAATACCAGGTAGTACAAGACAGTTAAGCAAGATATAGATGGGAATATACCAGCTACAAAAAAGACCGGTCATAGGGCCGGTCTTTTTTTGTATTATAAAATTTCTATAGAGGATGCTTACCTCGGGCAATAAATAGTACGGCAACCGTAGGATTGCCGATATTTATTACTTCGCTTTACGGCGAGCAGCACCAAGACCCAACAGGCCAAGAGCTAATACTGCCAGGGTAGAAGGCTCTGGAACATCGTAAAACTGCGCGCTGACATCACCAGTAGTAACCTGTGAACCAGATGGGTTAAAGGCATCGAAGTCGCCATTTATATTAATAGCTGTTGCAAATGGACGAGGAGCTACGAAGAAGTCTTCACCATCAGAGGTAAGTGAAAAGTCTAAGAAGTCGAAGTTAAATGACGTTGTTTCAACGCCACCGACTACGGTATAAGATCCAAGGTTTTTACCAAGCGTAGATGATGAGCCAAGGAAAAAGTCATCAGCAGTATTCAGCAAGTTTAATGTGTTCACGCTATCAATCGTTGTATCCACATTTCTATCAAGGAAAACTTTAAACTCCCCTTCAGTACCGGTGAAGTTAAAACCATCCGCTTTGGGTGTAACAGTAGCAGTTGACGTAAAGGTGGCGTACAAAGAGTACGCTTGGTTCAATCCGCTACCGCGAACTACTAATCCCTCGTCGTAGAACAAACCAAAGGTTGCAACTGCATTAGCGGTAAAGTTTCCTGCGCCGTCAAATACCAAGGTTTCAACATAACCGCCGTTGATTTTATCTGACTCAAGAGTACCGCCACTTGGGTATGCAGCAGATTCATCTACCGTATACTGCATGAATCCGGCATGGCTTGAATAAGAGGCCATCAGGCCTACAGTGAGTGCTATTGATTTTATCATTGATGTGGTTTTCATAAAATATTCCATTTTCAAGGTAAACGACGCAGGTAAGCTACCTGATACTTTAAGCAGTTATGGTGCCATATAGTTAAGTACATGATTAATATAAATAAGTGTCATATTAATGGTTACCACTAACTATATAGTGTAAAAAAACCTGACTATATTCTGACCGTTGGATCACAGTGTTGATAAATAATTTTTATCTCTGCCAAAACCAATATAGCGCTTTAGTTATAAGCACCTGGGAAGGGCAGGGAAGGGAAGGACAGGACAGGACAATAAGCAATGTAAAGGGCCCAGTAGGCAGCTCCGCTATCATCCCCGTATAAGCCACTGTTGGATAAAATAATGAATATCGCAAAAAGGGCCGCGAGCCGTATGGGGAAGCCGGACGGCGGGGCAGGATACGCTGCTTTTGTGCTACCCGGTGGCCAGTTTTCCGAGTCTTGGCAGATAATTCCGGTAGCCTGTGGCAACACCGTTAAAGCCGCCCCCGGTATGTTGGGTAACCGGCAATAAAAAAGCCGCTTGTTAGTAAGCGGCTTTTCTTATCTATACGTAAAGGCGCTATTTAAACACGAATAATTGCGGCGCAACGGCATGATAATCAACCGCCATAGCAATGCTTAAAATAGTGATATTCAAAATGGAGAAGCCAAATACCTGACGGGCCCATCCTGTTACATCAACATCACTACGATACCCACGCAGCGCCATAACCAACCACCATATACTGGTGGTGGCTGCCACAGCCATAAAACCGATACCGGTGTAGCCACTTAATGGCAACAGCATAGTGACCAGCGCATATACTGCTATATATAGCACTATATGCAGCTTGGCTTTTTCGATACCCTGGGCTACGGGCAACACCGGAATATTGGCTGCTTCGTAGTCTTTGTATCGAAAAATAGCAATAGCGTAAGAGTGGGGCATTTGCCATAGGCTGAACATGAGCAGCAAAATAGCTGCGCCTGCGTCAAACTGCGCGGTTACCGCGCAGTAACCTACTACGGGTGGAACAGCCCCTGACAGGCTTCCCACTAACGTACCGTAAACTGAATTCCGTTTCATATATAAGCTGTAAACGCCTACATAAACTACATAGCCCAGGACAGCAAAAAACACTGCCACTGCATTCGTGTAAACAGCCAGTAATGTAAAACCGGCTACGCCTAACACAATGCCATGAGCAAAGGCAGCTTTAACAGACATTTCACCGGTAACCGTCACCCGGGTTTTAGTGCGTTGCATACGGGCATCAATGTCACGATCAATACAGTTATTAATCGCACAGCCTGAGGCCACTACCAACGACAAACCTACCAGGGTCGCCACCATCAATAACCCATCAATATCGCCACGGGAGGCAAGCAAAAAGCCTCCGGCCACGGAAATCAGGTTACCCATGATGATACCGGGTTTGGTTACCTGCAAATAACGTCGGAACATCTAATCAGTTTCTCCAGCTAACGGCTTAAATAGCGTGCAATGTACCAGCCGTGAGGCTAGTACATCATCATCGCGTTGGACTCGTAGATAATCCACACAGATAAACCTACGACCATAACAATAACTAAGGCACTGAATAGAAACGAGAACGTGCTGGCACGCCCGTCTTCAGTAACAAAGTTTAAGTGCAGGAAGAACTTCAGGTGAACCCACAACTGGACTATCGCCGCAACAACGACGGTCCATAGGGTGGTAGATTTCGAAAAATCACCTTCCATCACTGCCCAAAATGGAATCGCTGTCAAAATAACCGACAACACAAAACCAATGACATACGACTTCGCATCACCGTGATCCGCTGCTTGCTCCTCAGCGCGCCCTGGTGTTGCAGAATGAGAATGACTCTTGCTCATTACATTGCTCCAATCAGATAGACAACGGTAAATACACAAATCCAGACGATGTCCAGGAAGTGCCAGAACAGGCTCAAACAGCTCAAACGCGTCACTGTGTGACTACCCAAACCGCGACGGGCAACTTCGATGATCATAATCGTCATCCAAATTAAGCCAGCGGTAACGTGGGCACCATGCAAGCCAACCAACGAGAAAAACGCTGTTAAAAAGGCGCTTTCCTGCGGGCCATTGCCGTTAACAATCAGGTGATGGAACTCATAGATTTCCATGCCAATAAATACCGCACCAAATGCAAACGTCACCCCTAACCAGGTTAGAGTTAACGCTTTCTTTTGGGCGTGCGCAGCAATCATCGCAAAACCAAACGTGATACTGCTCAACAGTAGTGCTGCTGTTTCCACAGCAACAAAGTCCAGCTCAAAGATGTCCTTGCCAGACACACCACCGGCAGTGTTCATGTATAACACCGCGTAAGTAGCAAAAAACGATGCAAACAATAAACAGTCAGTCATCAGGTATAGCCAAAAGCCAAATACCGTATTACCGCCAGTATCGTGATGTTCGTGGTCATGGCTGTCGCCATGACCTCCTGCATCGTTAGGATTTAAGCTTGATGGAACGGAACTCATGCTGTTACCTCTTTTGGCGCATTTTTCAGGTGCTCATGTTCAATTCGTTTGATTTCATCAGGTTGGACATAGTAGTCCACGTCGCTGGTATAACAGCGTTTAATGAAGAAACCGATGGCACCTATCAAACCTATTGGCGCTAACCACCAGATATGCCAGATCATGGCAAAACAGAATACCGTCAAACTGGCACTGATTTGGATACCAGCAGGCGTATTCTTCGGCATATGAATCGGCTCATAATCTTCATGACGCTGATACGCCTCGCCTTTTTCTTTCATATCCGTCCACGTATCGATATCGTTTACGTGAGGGATTTTAGCGAAGTTGTAGAACTGAGGTGGAGACGCAGTCGACCACTCCAGTGTATGACCATTCCACGGATCGCCCGTAGTATCGTCTAACGCTTCACGGTTAATAAAGCTAACGACCAGTTGAATAACCTGGAACAGGATACCAAAGGCAATAACCACAGCACCGAATGCTGCAATATATAGCCAGATATTCCAGTCTGGGTTATCTGTGTGGTTCAGGCGACGAGTCATGCCTAAGAAGCCCAATACGTATAACGGCATAAAGGCTAATAAGAAACCAATCTGCCAGCACCAGAACGACGCTTTACCCCAACGCTCGTCGAGTTTGAAACCAACAGCTTTAGGGAACCAGTAAGCAAAACCAGCCAGGTAGCCAAATACCGCACCACCGATAATCGTGTTATGGAAGTGAGCAATCAGGAACAAGCTATTATGCAATACATAGTCGGCACCAGGGATCGCTAACAATACGCCGGTCATACCGCCGATAGTAAAGGTTACGATAAAGCCAAGGGTCCACAATACCGGCACGGTAATGCGTAAACGACCACGGTAAATCGTGAATATCCAGTTAAACAACTTAACCCCGGTAGGGACGGCGATAATCATCGTCATAATGCCGAAGAAGGCATTTACATTGGCGCTGGAGCCCATGGTAAAGAAGTGATGCAGCCATACGATGAAGCCAAGAATCGCGATTGCCCCACTGGCGTAGACCATCGACTTATAGCCGAACAAACGTTTTGCCGTAAAGGTAGAGATAATTTCAGAGAAAATACCAAATGCAGGCAAAACCAGAATGTATACTTCAGGGTGACCCCATGCCCAGAACAGGTTGATATACATCATAGAATTACCACCAGCTTCGTTAGTGAAGAAGTGGAAATCCATATAACGGTCCAGGGTTAACATCGCCAGTACCGCAGTCAGAATCGGGAACGATGCTGCAATAAGAATGTTCGCCCAGGTACAAGTCCAGGTAAAGATTGGCATTTGCATTAGCTTCATACCCGGTGCACGCATCTTAAACACAGTAACCAGGAAGTTAACTGCGGTCAGTAGCGTACCAAGTCCGGATATCTGCAAGGCCCAGATGTAATAATCAACACCCACCCCCGGACTGTATTCAAGCCCTGATAACGGCGGATAAGCTACCCAACCGGTTTTCGCAAACTCACCTAAACCTAGCGAGATATTAATCAGCACGGCGCCGCCTGCGGTCAACCAGAAGCTCAGGTTGTTCAGGAATGGGAAGGCAACATCACGCGCACCGACCTGTAACGGCAAAATGATGTTCATCAGACCAATCATAAATGGCATTGCCATAAAGATGATCATAATGACACCGTGTGCCGTGAAGATTTGGTCGTAATGTTCTGGTGGCAGATAACCTTCGGCCCCATTCGTGGCCATAGCTAATTGCGTACGCATCATAATTGCATCGGCAAAACCGCGCAGTAACATTATCAGCGCAAGAATGATGTACATAATACCAAGGCGTTTATGGTCGATGGAGGTAATCCAGTCGTTCCACAACATGCCCCATTTATCGGCTTTGGTTAAATAGACAGCTAATGCTATGCCTAGTAATGCCACCACCGATAACGCAACCATGATAATAGGTTCATGGTACGGCACCGCTTCAATTGTTAATTTACCTAAGAAAGACATTATTACTCCTCGGCCCCACTGTCATGAGCGCCTGAGTGGTGCGACATTTTTTGCGCGCCTTCATGGTGCCCCTCGACTGCATTGTTCGGTTTGCTGTAGTAGCTCATTTCACCGTGATCTTTCATATATTTCATGATGATCGTGTTGAACAGGTTGTCTTCTACATCAGCAAAGTAAGTCACCGGGTGGTATTCGGTTGGTTCAATCAATGCCTTATACTGGGCTTGATCCAACTCGCCACCTTGCTGCTTAACCTTTTCAACCCACGCATCAAAGTCGTCTTTGGTTGGCGTGGCGATAGCGTCAAACTGCATACCGGTAAAGCCTGCACCGCTGTAGTTAGATGAAAAGCCATCGTAAGTACCAGGTTCATCTGCAATCAGGTGAAGTTTGGTTTCCATTCCCGCCATTGAATAGATCTGGCTACCTAATTGTGGAATAAAGAACGAGTTCATGGTGCTTTCAGATGTGATCTTGAATTTCACCGGTTTATCAGCCGGGAAAACAAGTTCATTTACTGTAGCAATACCCTGCTCAGGGTATATGAACAGCCATTTCCAGTTTAGTGAAACGACCTCTACAGTCATGTGCTCACCCCGGCCTTCAATAGGCTTGTAAGGGTCTAACGCATGCGTAGACTTCCACGTGATGATACCCAGCACGATAATGATCAGGACTGGAATAGACCAGACAGCTGACTCAATCTTCACTGAGTGGGCCCATTTAGGCGTATAGACTTCAAAATCCCGACTTGCGCGATATTTCCAGGCGAAATAGAGGGTCATCACGATAACCGGAATGACAACGATGAGCATCAGCAGTGTACAGATAATAATCAGCCACTTTTCTTCTACACCAACTTGTCCTTTCGGATCGAGAACCCCGCCACTACAACCTGCTAGTGTCAACGCGATGGCGGTAAGAGCAATTTTACTAAGGTTACGAATAAGCAAAGGAATTTTCCTACAACCCAGAGGTTTACTATCCTGCCGTTCCAGCGTGCGGAACGACGCTCAGATTTCAGGGAAAACACAAGGTAATCCCAACATTTTAAGCACGTCGATACTGCGCCCAACTTGATACCCGCTCCAGGAATGGGTAGCAAACAGGGCGCATTATCAGCCGTGGCTTAAAGGGGGTGCGCGCGAGCCATGAGTAAGTTGACCACGTTGGCTAGCGGCAAATATTTGGAGCGTTCTTACAGTTTTACTGAAGATAACACCCGCCCGGCGGGCCGGTGTACTCGTAAACAAGCTGTTGAGTAACGCGCTGGTGAAAGAGTCGCGCATCAAACTGTAGGCCACCAGTAAGCCCAAAAAAGCTACGGTGACAGGTCCAATGAAGGGATTTTCGATAATGGCAGATACCACATCGGTAGAGTCAGCTAATGAACCACATAGCACTAAAAAAAGATTCAACGACGCAATAAACATCGTCATGCCAAAACCACGGCACAACCAATACGCGCACGTACCAGCATTCTGCGCAGGCAGAATGCTCATAAAGGCGGATGACATTGTGGACAGTAGTGACATTAGTCTCACTCTATTTATAAATTGATGGCGAAAAATTCACCATCAGAGAAATTTGCCGCGAAAGGATAGCAAAATAGCTGACTAAGGGAAACGAGATTTAGCGGCTTTGAAGTCAACATAATGTGGATTTTGGTAAATAAAATGTTAAATAATTTTTATGTCATTGTTTTTAGGTACGTTTACCAATATTAAGTTTAGTTCACACAGCAATGCGTTAGTCCTAAAAAGGCTATTTTATGGGAAGATGTGTATGCAATTTGACGCATGATACGGGTAACAGGTCTCAAACCCACATTACGGGTAGTTTAAAAAACAAGCAAAACAATAATGCTGGGGTGTATTATTGGTAATGCGCTCTTCCTCATAATCTTAATAAGCGACTAATCACCTCGATAAGCAACCCGCCGCGCCAGCTATTAACGCCTTTACGCTTGACCTGGGAGGGCGTAAAGCATGCTGTCACCCGCGCTGGTGTGCTCCACCCATCATACGCTTCCCCCACCAATACACGCTGGTGTCGCCATAGCGCAAAAGCGTTTAAAACCAACCCCACCGGTATAGCTAATTAACACACGTAGCGTTAAAAAAGCCAACCGGCGCAGCGTGAAGGTAAACTAGCGGGGGGCGTATTCTATAGGGTTATTTGAATAAACAGACAAACTGAACCACCGCGTGGGATAGCGAGGCGCAGGTCGCGTTCTGTGGCCTGCTTATGGCTGGTGCTACGTTAACTCCAGGCTGAGCCAGTGTTTTCGCCAGCCGCCACCAAGCTAATGTAAGTAAGCTTACGCAGGCCTGGCTGATGAACCTGCAGGGTATTTCCAACAAACTCCCTAGGCGCTATTTTTCGATGATGCGTACTTCACGTTGTGGGAATGGGATATCAATATGATGCTCCCGCAACGTTTCGAATATAATCAGTAACAAGTCACCGCCAACCCGGTTTTTGCCGTCATCCACCCCGTCCATCCAAAACTCTACAAACATATTGACACCAGAGTCGCCAAAGCTGTCAATTTCACAGTCAGGGCGCTCTTCGATAGGCACTGTGTTACCGGATAATACCTGGGGGTGCTCGGCCACGACTTCTTTAATAATTTCTACCATTGAGCGGATATCGGTGTGGTAGGCCACCGAAAAATCTATTCGGTAACGTTGCTTGGGGTCTTTGTGAGTCCAGTTGATCAGCAAAGAGCTAATAAACTTCTCGTTAGGTACCAGGATATCTTTACCATCGTAGGTTTCCAGTACGGCATAGCGCATTTTGAACTCGCGTACAAAACCTTTACTGCCGTCTTCCAGCTCTACGTAATCGCCGACGGTTAGGGAGCGGTCGATAAGGATAATAATACCGGAGATAAAATTAGAGGCGATAGACTGTAAACCGAGACCCAGCCCCACACCCAGCGCCCCACCAAATACCGCCAGCGCAGTCAGGTTTATACCCATGATGTTAAGCAACAGCAGGAAAATTATACAAAACAGGGCAACTTCGAATAACTTGGCAAAGACTTCCTTGGTAGTAATATCTAGGTCGTGCCGGTTACGAATGATATCTTTGCCCATGGTATTGGAGGCCCGGCCTAGCCAGAACAGCAAAGCGCCGAATACCAGGACCCGGGCCACCCCATATGCAGATACTTCGACATTGCCTACCGACAGGGATATAGACTCAAGCGCTTTGGTTACAACCGGCAGAATGCCGATTAAATGCATAAATACGATAGGCAGGCCGACCCAGCGTAAAAATAATGCTACCGCACGGCTGCGAACAAACGCGCGTATGCAGGAATTCAGAAACAGCAGCACAGCCAGGATAAGTGCGATTTCCAACAACCAAGGATCGAATTGAAATTCTGAGCTTACAGTAGAAGACAGCTTAAGAAGCGTTATGGTAAATAACGGGAACAAGGTGCCGCCCAGCCGATACCCAAACCAGTGCACCGAATGCGCGCCCTCACCAGGCGTGGTATGCATAAAAGGAATTTTGTTACGTACCTGTACCGCTACAATAAAACCCACCACATAAATTGCAGCAATAATACCCAGCTGTAAAAGAAACTCTGGGCTGGTCATGGCTGACCCGGCGTTAGCTAAGGTTTGCTGAGCGGCAAGGGTAAGATTATTCAACGACAGCATCCTTGGTTACCTTGTGTTCTATGTGTCTTGAAGAGGGGCTTTGTAGCGTGATCTGCCAGTAAGGTAAAGTAATTTATCTATACCTATGCTAAAACACCACCCTTTGTTTAGCCCTTTGGCTCAACTATACTCATTTATATAGTCAGCGTCCGCTGCCCGTAATCGCAGGGCAGGGTAGATGTGCCGCTCCGTAAGGTTTTATACATGCTCTAAAAAACCATACATAAACTGGCTAAATAGTATTTATTCAACAATAATTGTGGCAAAGAAAATAGCTAAACCATAGGTGTTAACCTTTTGCTATCACAGCTTGTCGCGCTATTCGGTATCGTGTTTTATCAGGTATGTTTATATTGAAGATAACAGTGACCCCTTTATTTTTGCGTGCTTTCATTCATTACTTGTTTATCGGCCTGTGCACCTTAACGCCGTGTTTTGCGATGGCGGCGCTTGCGCCTAGTGCAGAAATTTCAGGTTTCGCCCGTTTTATTGGCGGGTATCTGGATACTGATGGGGCAAAATATCAGGGCTATGACGATGCGTTAAGTGCTTCTCAAGCCTCATTGATAGGGATACAAACCAATATTGCACTCACCCCGGGCTTATCTGTATCCGGGCAGTTATTAATGCATTCGTCCGCTGACCGCGATAGCGGTGTGGAATGGCTCTATATGCGTTACAGCCCCAACGAAAATTGGCAATTTAAGGCGGGCCGTCTCCGTACGCCGGTACTGCGCTACTCTGATGTTATTGATGTTGGTTTTGCATATCCATGGATATCTGCGCCCCAGCAACTATATAGTGGCTATTTGTTCTCCCATTATGAAGGCGCGAGTGCGCGCTACCGGACCCGAGTGGGCCAGGTGGGAATCAATCTTGAAGGCTACTATGGCCAATATAAAGATGACATCAATGCTTCTGATGCCTCGTACTCTGCTAACGTGGAAGGGCTTTACGGCGGCATTGTCGATGTTATGTATGG
Source organism: Salinimonas sediminis (assembly GCF_003429285.1). NCBI lineage: Bacteria > Pseudomonadati > Pseudomonadota > Gammaproteobacteria > Alteromonadales > Alteromonadaceae > Salinimonas > Salinimonas sediminis. The sequence continues at coordinate 3,572,282 of NZ_CP031769.1, read as the reverse complement.
CCGGTTGCAATTACGTTTTGCCTCATTGTTCGCCCCTGATAGCGATACCGACAATGCACAAATAGACCCCTTACGCGATGCTATGCTTCAGGCCGGCTTTAGCCGGAATGCCAAAGTACTCGATTTTAAAGGCGATGTTGACCTGTATTTAATGGGCGCTAATTATGAAACATTGGATTGGTTTGGCGCGGCGGAGTGGATGAAAATAAACTCGAAGCTGGAAGTATTATCCACTTCCACCAATTATTATGTCATGGTGGGACGCTATTTTGGGGATGTTCAGTTGCATCTGACTTATGCTAATTCACGAAATACGCGCAAGACGATTGAAAACGAAATTCCTATCGGGCTATCTGCTCAACTGGACCAACTGGCGTTGGTCTTTGACCAGGTTATCGGCGCTTTACCACAAGATGACCTCTCCACATATACTGTCGGTGTGCGGTGGGATGCACGGCCCAATGTGGCGGTTAAACTGGAATGGTCACATTTACGGGGCGACGCGAACAAGGCATCTTACTTCACCCATATTCAGCCAGGTTTTGACCGGCAGGCTAATTTATTGCAAATGGGGGTAGAATGGGTATTTTAATCAAACTGCTGCCCACAGGCTGGCGCAGAACACTGGGCGCTCTGCTAATCAGTGCTATTTATTCAACCGGCAGTCTTGCTGATTCCCAGATAATGGTAGTCGCGAATGTCGGCGCAGCGCCACCCGCATTGGAAAAAAGTGAGATACGTAATCTTTTTATGGGGGGAGTAAGCCAGCTTGCGTTGCACCCTGTTGCGCTAACGCCGGGCACGCGCGAGCGTTTAATTTTCAATACCCGGATTGTAGGGCTTACTGAATCAAGAGTGCAGTCATATTGGGCTCAGATGCGTTTTAGCGGCAGAGAAAAGCCCCCGGTAGAAGTCGATTCGGTAAATGCAATGATTCGTTACTTGCTTAACAATGAAGGCAGCGTGGGTTATGTTCCGGCCAATACGCCGTTACCGGCTGAGCTAACGGTATTGTACAAAGCCGGCTAATCGCATTGAAGACAGGTCATATAAATATTTATGGCGCCATTGCTCTTAGTGTCGCTACCCACGCCGTCGTTTCCCTGATACAGGTTATATGATGTACTACTGTCTGGGTTTATTGGCCTTACGACAAAGCCGGACTGTTATAGTTTAAGCTAGTGTTGATGCTGCCGCCTAAAGCGCGTAAGCAGGTTTCTGGCTACCTGCCGGCCACCTGCAACAATAGAGTATAAAAGACGCAAAGTTACAGGCCAGGGTGCTAGCTATAACTGCGGCACTAAGCTATGTTTGCGGCGCTGCAAAAGCGAGTCACATATCACTAGGGGGTAGCTGTAATCAGCCTTCGCTCACCGCCGCATAAGGTTAATCAGGTTTTCACCGAAGTTGCGCGAGGGTACAGGGCTTTAGCGAAATAAATGAAGGGGTTTAGCTAGAAACGATATTTAACCGTTGGCAATCCCCTTTTGCCGCATTCGCTACCACAGTCGATAGAGGCTCAGGCCGGCCATACAGATAACCTTGTAATAAGTCACATTTGTGGTGGATTAAAAACTGGGCCTGTTCATGGGTTTCCACGCCCTCCGCGCAGACTGTCAGCTTCAGGTGGCGAGCCATTTCAATAATGGTATTTGTAATAAGGCCGGAACGCTTCGACGCGCCAATCTGGCTGGTAAACTGCCGGTCAATTTTCAAAGTATCAATATTGAATTCGGTCAAATAGCTTAACGATGAATACCCAGTGCCAAAGTCATCCAGAGCAATTTTACAGCCAAATCCCCGCAAAGTTTCAAAAAACACATTACCGGCGTGAAAGCTTTCTAAATAAGCAGACTCTGTGATTTCAAATTCTACCGTAGATGGCGCAATCGGTAGCGATTGCATTTTCTCTACGATAAATTCAGTTACCTTCGGATTCTTTAAATCATGAGCAGAAAGATTGAGAGAAACCCGGATAGCATCGCCATACGCCGCTAGCAAGGCAGGCAAGTCACGGCAAACTTGCGTCATCACCCAGCGCGTGATCATAGAAATTTTGTCACTTTGTTCAGCAATAGGAATAAACTCGTTGGGCGGTACAAATCCCAGTTCTTTACTGGACCAGCGGATCAGGGCTTCAAAACCCTGTACCACGCCGTGACAGTTCACTTTTGGCTGATAATGCAGCGATAGCTCGTCCGACTCCACTGCGTAAGCAATATTGGTGGCAATTCTAACCATTCGACGGTTGTCATCCTGCATTTCCTGAGTAAACAGAGTAAATTGCCCGCGACCATTTCGCTTTGAACGGTACATGGCAATATCGGCATTGGTGACCATATCTGAGGCCTGATAATCGCACTCGGTGGCCAGCGAAATACCGATACTAACCCCCGTATATATTTTCCATTCATCCACATGGTGGGGCCTTGAAAGGTTGTCGATTAACCGCTGGGCAACCTCTTTCAGTTGGGTAATAAGCGGATTATTGCTAAGCATAATAATAAATTCATCGCCCCCCAAACGGCCCAGAATGTCGCCTTTACGTAAGCACTCACTAGCGATATCGGCAGCTCTGCATAAAAGCTTGTCGCCAACGTCGTGGCCAAAAGAATCATTTACTAATTTAAACCCATCCAGGTCCAAAAACATCAGGGCCAATTCCCGATTGTCCCGTTTCGCCCGCGCTAACTCAATGGACAGGCTGGTCATCAGAAACTGGCGGTTAGGTAAACCGGTCAGGCTATCAAAATTGGCTAACTGCTCCATTTGTTCCTGTTGCCGCAACAGCAATGCATTTTTTTGGCGGTTCGCTTCCACCTGGCGGTTAATATCAGACATCATGCTGTTGAAGCCGCGGGTAAGTTCGGCAATCTCTTTTTTACCGGTTTCCTCCACAGCTACGTCGTAGTCTTTGGTATCTTCAATCCGGCGCATTTTATGTATAAGTTGGTGTAGCGGGGATAACGAGCGGCGTTGTAGTTCTAGTACTAAGATAACCGCCACCAGAACTAATAAGCCGGCGAAGGGTAATACTGAGCTGATTAGCTTGGCCTGACTGCTACTAAGGGCCTGAGATAAGTCGTATGAAATAATCAACCGGCCCTGCGAGTATTGTGGGTCGCCAATGCGCTTTACTACAATTATACAATCGGGCGCAATATCGAGCCCAAAAGGTAATTTTAGTAATAGCTCGTTGGTCAGCTCCCGATGGCGATATAGGGTACCCGATTGCATTATTTGGGGGCTATGATAAGCGCTGAGCAAGTCGCCTTGGTTATTGAATACTTTGGCATATTCAATATGCTCATACTGATCCATTCTGAGCATAGTGCGGGCGATTGAAAAGGTATCAGACTGCTCACCGATAAACGGCAGTAAGTCGTTCGCTAAATTTTCCGATAGCGACTCTAATTCTTCGGCAACAAATTCCTGATACAGCTCCTCATAAACGTTTACCGAAAACCATAGGATTAACGTGCTCACGAGCGTAATGGAAAATAAGGTGATCGCGGCGATCTCTGAACGTAAACTCTTCACTCAGCGGTCTCAAAAGTAGGCAATGAATGGTTAGGCCTGGAATGCTAACTTACGGATTAAGTTTAGCGCACATCCAAAAATTTTCCGTAAAACGTCACTATTAACTATGAGTTTTTGAAGGCATATAAGCGCAGCTCTCTTATGCGGTGACCCTACAACGCCCTTAATGACCCTCTTTAAGAACCTTCCACTGGATAGCGCGAAAGATACCCACCTTTAATAGGGTAAATGGTATACGGCAGGTGCGTAACGCTTTGTTTGGTAGCGATAGCGCGAAGTCGATGAACGGTGCGCATGCCCGCCTGTTCACTGAGCCGATACTGACCCTAACTCTAAGAACGGAGTGAAAGCTAACCTTGCCGGGCGGTTTTGCCCAGTATTGCTACCATACACAGGTACTGATTATTAAACCCTATCCACGCAAAAAACCGATAAGTTTCCGTAACCGGTGATGATAAGTCCATTCTACAAGGCGGTTAAGCCGGCCTGTAACGTATGGCTCAGCTCACCTCGCAAAGGTGCAGCAGGTATGTGCAAAGCTAACCAGGCAGGTGCGCTGAAAAATGCCGGCAACCAAACGAAGTGTTTACCGATGCTGGGATATTCGCGGCGAGGTTCTTTTACCTTGGTGATACATGCCCGTTTGGCAAAAAGGGGCTAGCTATACACCCAGGGCCATAGGACAGGCAATGCCACTTGCAATCTTACCCTGGTGACTTCTTAAGGCGGTAACAGGCGGGCTGCCTGCCTTTATATTGAATCGGGTTATACGAGTAAAGTTGGGTTACCGAGGATAGATTATCGCCCCGCAGTGTGATTCAGTTGCTATGCATTTTTTCCGTAAAATGCTGATATAGGGGATCGGATTGGTCTAGAAATTTATAGTCTAAAAGGTGGCCTAGCTCGGGAAAGTTAAAGTGGTGACAACGGGATAGGACATTTTTCTCCATCCGCCGACAAACCGCCTTTGCCATCTGGTTAGACGGCCATATTTCATCCTGACCTCCTGAATATAGAAAAACGCTGCCGTGGATATTTTCCACTGGTATCGTCGCCTGGCCATTGTCCGTTCTGTTAGCTAATGACTGGGTATACAAATCTATTAAACCGTCGACTGGACCGGAAGGGGCAAACGCTATGTGGGGGAGTGGGGTATTGTTTTCAGTCCAGCTTGAACCTGGCGTCTTCTGCCAGTCTTGTAAAATGCCAGCCCACACCACCGAGCTGGGGGCGATGGCTACCACATGGTTAAAAATAGGATCCTTGGCAGCCAGTAGTAACGATAATTCTGCTCCCTTCGACCATCCTACTAAAGTGATATGTTTAGCCAGCGGGTGTTTTTGTTGCAGCCAGGTTTTGGCCTGTTCAAAGTATTCCAAAGGAATATATTCTAGTTCGTCTGGCAGCTCACCCATATCGAAATAAGCAATGGCCAGCACAGGCCGACCGGTCTGAACAATAACTTCAGCAAGCTTATGCGCGATGCCGCCTTCGGAGCCCCCCAATACAATTACCGGGTTAGCCGCGCTAGCCGTCTGAGCTGGATAATAACGACCAGCAAACCCATGTTGCGCTAGTGACAGCGTGTCGCCGTGGGCAGAGAAACTACCAAAGAACAGGCCCAGCCCGGAGATTATCGGTAGCAATAAGGATTTCATATCCATGAAATTTTTCTTCCTTAGGGGGCATAGGTAACGGGTAATATTTGCGTAAGCAAAAAAACGCTATGCAGGATTGATGCTATTATAGGTTGAACTTGATACGGGCTACTAAACATAGCAGATGAACGGAATGGTTAGCTACCTGAGCACAGACTTACCCCTACTGCTTCCTGCGTTACATTGCGAACTATCGTTATGTTTAAACTATCCTCATATTTAGCGATAGGCGCTTTAACATCCCGTTAGCTGGCCGTTCATTCCGACGTTGTGTGACTTCATTACGTTAACGGGCCGGTGGTGGTCAGCCACTGGTTATCCCTACTGCCGGAAAACTATCGGTGACGATGGGCCGCTGTATACATAGAGTAGATACAATAGGTAGGGAAGGGCGTTAGCCACCTGCTACGGCAATAACATGGGCGCAAACCAGCTAAATAGCTAAGACATCGTCAATTTACTTATCTAGTATAAATTCAGCTAACCGTTTATCGCGTTGCTGACCCCATTAAAGGTACCGTGTCCACACTAAGTAAGACATAGGTTATCACTGCTATAATTTAGTCCGTCATAATTTACTATCGCCACGATAGCGATATGCACGAAAGAGTCATGAAAAGACGAATTTGTGGTGTGAAACTGTCCTAAACGGGGGTTAAATTAGCCTAAAGTTTAATAGTGTCTTCTATCTGTATGTCATATATTTAATTATCGAAATTGGATGTAGGGCAAGCAATGAACTTTAACTACGCAGAACCTGCTTGTCAGAGTAACGCGTCCTTATGGGACGGACTATCCGCTTTTTGCATTATGCAGGCCTTGGTGGTTAAAGAAGTGTCCGACTACCATTCCAACGGGCCGATCCATGCCGTGCTCGACAATGGCGTAACGCTGTGGTGCCAATCTAGCTCAGTTAACGAAATACTTATATGCCTGTGTGAAGGTAGCCAGGAAAAGCTGTTTCAGCTGTTTTGGGCGACCAATGAGTGGCGTCTTCGACATTTCTAAAAGCCGGTAAGCCGTTAGCTGCGCGTTCCCATTTTGTCGGCTTATTGCTGTTTACCCACAAAACTATCAGCGGTTAGCGCTAGCATCACAGCGCTAACCGAAACGATTTAATCACTACCCAGTAAATTCTCGACCTTTTCGCGCCATTCGTCGGTATCAATAATCCGTAGTAGAGTGGTATTGAACTGTTCTCGTAACGGGCTACCTTCAGGTAAAGCGATGGCGTAATCCTGCCGATCGATCACATCAGGTAGTACCATAATGTCATCTTTATAGCCTTTGTTGATTTGATACTCCAGAATGGGTTTGTCGTAAACCAAAGCATCGGTCTGGCCTTTTTTCATTGCGGCGAGCGCTTGAGGAACCGAGTCTACAGTGGTGAAATCGATATCACGGTGGGTTAAAAAATCGGCGCTGGCAGAGTTCGCCAACGTTGCAACGTTCACATCGGGCAGGTCCTCTACCCCTTGTACCTGTGTTTCCAGCTGGCTAACCGTTAAACTGGTTGCAATCGCGGCGGTAAAACTGCTGATCAGAATGATTGCTGCAAACATCCAGATAAATCCTACCACTCTGCCTGCGGGAGTGGCCGGCGCTTTATCGCCATAGCCTACCGTGGTCATGGTGACCGCGGCCCACCAGAAGCCTGCACCTATACCTTTAGCCGCCCCTCCGCCAAATTGCTCTTGGTTGCCATGGCGTTCAGTTAACCAGACGATCACGCCCACTATGAACAACAGTAAGCACAAACCGCCAAGTGCCACAAAAAATTTCCAGGAAAAAAAACCGGAAACGGCAGACATCAGGCGGTTCTCGTCCTTAGGGACAGCAATCGCCAAGCCGGTAGTGTAAAACGGATGGGTGAAATCGACTCTGGTTTCGCGCTCAGCATTGACGGTAAGTGCGGCAATGGACGCATCGTATTGGCCCTGCTCAAGCCCACTGATTAACGCATCCAAATCGGTTTCCACATAGCGGTAACTGATATCCAATTCATCGGCTATCTGCTCGAACAGTTCAATGCTAATACCGGCAAACTCACCTTGCTCGTTTTTGATAACAAAGGGGGGCGCTTGTTTGGTGGCAATGACCATTTCATCAGATTGGGCCTGGCTGTTGAGCGAAAAACACCCAAGCGTCATCAGTAGGGCAACTATCACTTTGTACATAAGCATCCTTAGGGTTGCTAAAACATTAATAAATTCAATAGGCTTTTTACCCGCTGTGGGTAAAAGCTGTTCAGTTTTTGCCGGATAAACAGAGCCGGGTTATGGCCGCTCAGGTACCACGCTTGGGTGCAAAGACTGCGCCATCAACCAGGAAAGGAAATCTTCCTCTGATAACGCTTTGTCCCACGAATTGTGATTTGTCGCAGGATATACTTTGCGTTTAATGTAATGAATTTTACCCTGGGCAGCGTTAGCTACTGCGGCTGATAGCGCAGGAACCACGATATCGTCATCGGCTCCGTGATATATACGTAAACTCAGGCTCTCACGATAGGCATTAACAATAGCCGGATTGGCCCCCGGGCAAATGGCAATGGCGGCAGCAAAGGTATCAGGCTGGCGGGCAAGTAACTCCAAGGTTCCCATACCACCCATAGATAGTCCGGCCACGTACACCCGCGAATTATCAATAAATCTTTTTTCGATAAGCCTGTCAGTGAGGGCCATTACGCCTTGCAGCGCACCGGTTGGCGCTACCTCATTCGTGCCGGTATAAGGATAGTCAAAACGATAGGGCAGTGAAGACCGGTCGGCTTTCACTACAGCCCAGTAATCATCGCGGGGGGCCTGCGGAAACACCACCACCGCAGGAAAGCGCGACTGCTGCTGTACAAACAACTGACCCCCATTGATGAGTTGGCGGGTATTGTCACTACCGCGCTCACCGGCCCCATGTAAAAAAACGACTAACGGGTATTGTTTGGTTTCGTCAAAATGCGCGGGAAGCAATAAGCGATAGGGCATGGTGTGTCCGCGCCAATAGAATGTACGTTTTAGGTATTGCTGTTGCCAACCAGTATCCGGCGCCGCATTTAGCGGTGTAACTAAGCAAAGAGCTAGCAGACCAACAGCAATTAATTCACGTATTCTTTTATCCATATTCTAGCCTGTGAACTGGGTATTATTGGGTTAACATAGCAGGCATAATCGGCAAAAGTAACCAGCAAAGTCAGCAGGGAAAAACAAAAGCCCGGTTGTTACCGGCTGTGTACCCGGTGGTTGAAAAAGGGCTGATACTTGCTATTGGCGATAACCTTTCCCTGGCGGTATGTGTTTTTTTAATTATTGCACATTTTTTTCTTGGCCTGGTTTATTGATGCAAACAGACTGGATAAAGCGCCGCCGCGTTCCTTCACCAAAAGGCTGTATTGCTTGCAGGGCAAGGGCGACAGCGAAATAAGTCGCTGTGGTTATGCTATTGCTGTAGCGATCTGGGCAGCCCGGTTACGGCGGCAATACCCCCGAAAATATGCATTCATTCTAAAAAGAACAAAGATTAGGCTGGCGCATCGGAAAAAACGGTGCTAGTATTTGTCTCGCCTTTAGAAGGTTCTATTTCTATTTGATAAATGCTTCTTTACGTTAGTTTCTTGTTAGTCCCCTCGTGCGATTCACATTTAGACGTCTACCGATTTAAGCCTGCTGCAAAACAGATAGCCCTTCAGTGCATAGCTGGATGTTTAAACGCATCCAACAAATTATTATTTATTCTCCAAGGAGTTATCCATGTCTACAACAGGCACAGTAAAATGGTTCGATGAAACTAAAGGTTTCGGTTTTATTACACAAGCTGACGGCGGCAAGGACGTTTTCGTTCATTTCCGTTCTATCAAATCTGAAGGTTTCCGTACTCTGACTGAAGGTCAAGAAGTACAGTTTACCGTAGAACAGGGCAATAAAGGTCCTCAGGCAGCCGACGTGGTTGTTCTGTAAGCTATTGCTTTCTAGTTGCAGGCACACCGTGTGCCTGCAATTTTCCTCTCTTCATATTTTACAATTACCCCCCCTTTTCTATTATCGCCATCCGAGGTATTAATGTCGTTTTCCCAGTTGGGTCTGTCAGCCCCGCTTCAACAAGCTATTGAAAAACAGGGCTACACCACGCCATCTCCCATTCAGGAGCAAGCCATTCCTGCTATTTTGTCAGGAAAGGACGTACTGGCCGCTGCACAGACTGGAACTGGCAAAACTGCAGGCTTCGCCTTGCCATTGTTGCAACGTTTGGAGCAGGGTAATAAACCTGCTGCCAATCACATCCGTGCTCTTATCCTTACCCCTACCCGCGAACTGGCGGCTCAGGTAGAGCAGAGCGTACGTGAGTACAGCGAGTTCTTACCGCTGAAAACCGCCGTGGTATTTGGCGGCGTAGGAATTAATCCGCAAATGAAGCAGTTGCGCGGTGGTATTGACGTACTGATTGCAACGCCAGGCCGTTTGCTCGATTTGTTTCAGCAAAATGCAGTGAAATTTAGCGCCCTTGAAACATTGGTGCTGGATGAAGCCGACCGTATGCTAGACATGGGTTTCATTCATGATATTAAGCGTATTTTAAAGCTGCTGCCGGCTAACCGTCAGACATTGCTGTTTTCTGCAACGTTTTCGCCTACGGTAACAGCTCTGGCTGAGTCAATTACCAAACAACCGATAAAGTTGTCTACGGCGCCAGCGAATACCACGGTGGAAAAAATCGACCAGCGCTTAGTGCCGGTAGATAAAAACCGTAAAATACCTGCATTGATTTCGCTGGTTAAGCAGAATAAATGGTCTCAGGCGTTAGTCTTCAGCCGTACTAAGCATGGGGCTAACCGAATTGCCACCAAATTGGAATCCGCGGGTATAGCCAGTGCCGCTATTCATGGTAATAAAAGCCAGGGAGCCAGAACTAAAGCGCTAGCCGCCTTTAAAGATGGCTCTATTAAAGTGCTGGTGGCAACCGATATCGCAGCGCGCGGTATTGATATCAGTCAGCTACCTATAGTAGTTAACCTGGATTTACCAAACACTGCTGCAGACTATGTGCATCGAATTGGCCGTACCGGTAGAGCTGGCGCATCTGGTCAGGCATGGTCACTGGTGAGCGCCGATGAGCTTGATCAATTAAAAGACATTGAAACGTTGATTCAGCAATTGTTACCAAGACAGACGCTGGCAGGATTTGAGCCTCAATTGTCGGTAGCGCAAACTACGTTATCGCCGCCTAAAAAAGCGAATAAACCGAAAAAGCCAAAAGCGGGCTTTAGCGGAGAGCGCGCAAACCCACGCGGGGGCAATGCGCGTTCCAACGGCGGCAATCGTGGTAATAATAGCGGCCAGGCCCGTCGTCGGCCGTCATTATCCACCCGGCGTAATACCGAAAAAAGTGTCTAATATTTCACGTGGAGATACCAAAAGCAGCCTTCCGGCTGCTTTTTTGTTGGTCGGCAGCACCGCTATGTAACCAGTCGGTAGTGAGCTGATAGCCGCCAACGGCGTTGAATTGCATAACGGTTATGCTCAGTAAAATAACCGAGGGTGGTGAACATGGCGCGTGGCTGGCGACATAGGTGTGGCATCATCGTCTTCCGGGTAGAGCGTGTTTATGGTAAGCCGGGGCTCTGAAACATACGCATTCGGCCCTAATGCCCCCACCGTCTGACTCACACTGAAAAACCGTTGCAGCTTGCCCTCAATTTCAAGCTCAATTCGAAAGCTAGCCATTGGTGCTAACTGGGCAGCCCGTTGGGCCCAGTTATCGGGTACCGCATTCGTGCGCATCAGACGTTCCAGTAAGGCCTCAATATCAGCATCAGGACGCAGCAGCACTTCTTGTTGCATACTCATGAGTATTAATGAAAGGGCGTCCTGCAAGGCTCCGGAAGCGGGCTGGTTACTGTGTAAGCTAAACAAAAAGTCAAAATGATTGGAGACCCCCGTCAGCGCATTATGGCCCACCATTGGCGTATAAAAATTAACCCAGCCTTTATTCACCATCATAATGTTCCCACTGCTATTTATCAGTACAGAAGGGTAGGGGTCAAGTGCTCGCAAGGTTAGTTTCATGGCTTTACGTAACCACTTAAGTTCAGCGCTGTGAAAATCAACTTTGGCAGGTTGAGTGATAAAGCCGGCGGCGATAAGTAAATGGTGCGTGTCCCTTTCCAGCAAACCTAACTTATGGGCGAGTTTGTTGACCATCTCCATACTCGGATGTACATGGCCATTTTCCATTCGGCTAATATGCCGGGGCGAAGAGTCGATGGCATAAGCCAGCGTCTCCTGACTTAATCCATACACAGCTCGCCAAAATTTCAGCAAGTTACCGAAGGGGAGAGGGGGCGCTAAGGGCTTTCCAAATTGTGCATCCTGGCTCATCACGCGGTTAACGGTTCCTTATTCTATGTATAAATTTGCTAGGCAAATAGCTAGTTTGACCTCTCAGGTCATGTTATCCCGACGTTAACCCGGGAACAATAAAATATACTTGGCGCTAACTCGAAGAGCAGCGCGTTGCGATAATCATGAATGAGGAATGTATGGCGGTATCTTTGTTAAATGAACGAGATTTGGAATTTATGTTGTATGAGCTGTTTGACGCCGAACAGTTATGCCAGCGCGCGCGTTTTAGCGAGCACAACAAAGAAACGTTTGATGCCGCCATGGAAACCGCAAAAGCCGTGGCTGAAAAATATCTGTTACCCATACGTCAGCAAACTGATTTAGTGAAGCCTGAATTTGACGGTAAAAAAGCCCATCTACTGCCAGCCATAAAAACCGCAATGCGCGCAGTGATAGACTCTGGCCTGGCCAGTGCCTCTGCTGACTTTGAGCACGGCGGTATGCAACTTCCCTCGCTAGTGGCGTGTGCAGTAAGTGCGCATCTTACTGCCTCAGGTATGAGTACAATGGGATACACCACGCTCACCAATGCTAACGCTAACCTCATTCAGGCACATGGTAGTGCGCAACAAATTGAGACCTGGGTTAAGCCAATGCGCGAAGGCCGGTTCACCGGTACCATGGCCATGACCGAACCAGGCGCAGGCTCCGGGCTGGCGGACCTTATTACACGCGCGGTAAAACAGGATGACGGCACCTATCGTATTACCGGCAACAAAATATACATCTCTGGTGGCGATCACGATTTAAGTGAGAATATCGTGCATTTGGTTCTGGCCCGAGTAAAAGGGGCTCCGGCAGGGGTAAAAGGTATTTCTTTATTTATCGTACCTAAGATAATGGTTAACAACGACGGTACCTTAGGGCAGCCCAACGATATGGCACTGGCAGGACTGTTTCACAAAATGGGGGGCCATGCGATTACCTCCACCGCGTTAAGTTTTGGCGAAAATGAGGGGGCAGTAGGCTATTTGGTGGGCCAACAGAACAAAGGGCTCACATATATGTTCCACATGATGAACGAAGCCCGCTTGTTTGTAGGAATGGGGGCTACCGTAATGGCGTTGGCGGGGTATCAGTACTCTCTGAACTATGCCAAAGAGCGCCCCCAGGGGCGTCTAATGGCAGAAAAGAACCCAGCCTCTGCGCCGGTGAATATTATTGAACACAGCGATGTGAAACGGATGCTTCTGGCCCAAAAAGCGTATGCAGAAGGAGCGCTTGCGCTATGTTTATTTGGCGCTCGTTTACATGATGATGAAAAAACTCAGCCGGAAGAATCCGCCCGGTTGGCGGCGCATACCTTACTGGACTTTCTGACCCCTGTAATAAAATCATGGCCATCCGAGTTCGGGTTAAAGGCGAACCATTACGCCATTCAGGTATTGGGGGGCGCGGGCTACACCAATGAACACCCGGTAGAGATGTTTTACCGCGAAAATCGTCTTAATCCTATCCACGAGGGGACCACCGGAATTCAGTCGCTTGACTTGCTTGGCCGCAAAGTACCAATGAATAAATTCGCCGGATACCGGGCTTGCCTTGAAGCCATAGAGGCTACCTGCCAGGAGGCCACTGAACAGTCAAAACTAAAGCCTTACGCAGACCAGTTACAGCATGCGCTCCAAACATTGGATAGCGCAACTCAAGCGGTAATGGGGGCAACGCAAACTATGAATATGGACGCAGCGTTTGCAAATTCTGCTAAATACCTGGATATCTTCGGTCATGTAGTGATTGCCTGGATGTGGCTAAAGCAGGGCATTAAGGCCCAGCAGGCTTTAGCTTCCAGCCTGCACACTACCGATTACGATTTTTATCAGGGTAAGTTGCACACAATGCAGTTTTTCTTTCGCAGTGAACTGCCGGAGATTGAGCACTGGGCCAGCCTTGTCAGGCGTCTTGATACTACGAATTACGATATGCAAACGGCCTGGTTTTAACCCTGAGGCAGCGTAGCTTGCCTCATTATAAGGATCGGCGATGAAAACGGTTACTCAACAAGAAATGTTAAATAGCGTGGGAACGGTACTTGCGCCCACAGACTGGTTCACTATTACCCAGCAGCAAATTAATGCGTTTGCAGATTGCACACATGATCATCAATTTATTCATGTGGATGAGCAACAAGCCAGCCAAACCCCGTTCGGCAGCACAATTGCCCATGGATTTTTGACGTTGTCGATGTTGTCGCATTTCGCAGAATCATTCAGCTTGCAGGTGGAAGGGGTAACCATGGGCATCAATTACGGTTTCGATAAAGTCCGGTTTATTGCGCCGGTCGCTGTAAACAGCCGAATCCGGGGCCATGCAAAAGTACTGGCTGTCAGTGAAGACAAACCTCACCAGTTTAAAGTAACCCATGAAGTCACTATAGAAATTGAAGGGAACGAGAAACCGGCGTTGATAGCGCATTGGATTGGTTTGCAGTTAGTCAGTGATACCTCACTACACCAAGCACAGGGGCAATAGAATATGACAGTTTCATTTGAACATCAGGTGGCAATTGTCACCGGCGCAGGCAATGGTTTAGGCAGGTCTCATGCTCTGGCCCTTGCGGCACGTGGTGCGCGCGTGGTGGTGAATGACTTTGGCGGGCAACGCGACGGTACTGGTGGGTCGTCCCAGGCTGCTCAGGATGTGGTCGCTGAGATTGAAGCCGCAGGTGGAACGGCCATCGCCCATGGCGCTAATGTGGCTGATTATGCCCAGGTAAGTGATATGGTTAGCCACGCTATGCAACAGTGGGGGCGGGTAGATATTCTCATCAACAATGCTGGCATACTGCGGGATAAATCTTTCTCTAAAATGGATATCGCTGATTTCGCCGCGGTCATGGATGTTCATGTAATGGGCACGGTTAACTGTACCAAAGCCGTGTGGGATATTATGCGTGAACAAAATTATGGGCGTATCCTGGTAACCACTTCATCCAGTGGTTTATACGGCAATTTCGGGCAATCAAATTACGGGGCGGCGAAAATGGCGGTCATTGGGTTAATGAATACATTAGTTCTGGAAGGAGCGAAGCATAACATCCGCGTAAATGCGTTAGCCCCCACCGCAGGTACGCGCATGACCGCAGACCTGCTTCCAGCTGACATCTTCGCTATGCTAACTACCGAATCTGTTACCGCTGGGGCGTTAACGTTGTGCTCCGCCGAGGCCCCCAATCGGATGATTTTGTGTGCCGGCGTAGGCGGCTACGCCACTGCGCGCATTGTTGAAACCGAAGGTATATTTTTACCCGAAACAGAACAAAACCCCGAGACGGTGGCGGCTCACTTTAACGATATTCAAGACCCGCACGGGCAGCATGAGCTTACAAACGGCGGGAAGCAAGGCGAGAAGTTCTTGGCAAAGGCTATGGCCTATGTGCAGTCTCAGCAGCGCCAATAACCGGCCGATAGTGGGTTTAGTGACCCGCACCGCCATCGGCAAAGCGCTACTTGATGGGTTTAATAATACCGCCGCTATCTTATAATATGCAGCGGTGGTTAATGCAGCGATACAGTGGGTGGGGAGCGCCCCGACGAACCTGGAAACGGTATCTTCGGGCAGCTACGTAGCACAGTGCTTTTGCGTACCCGACTGGCCCGCTGCACTTCCGGGCCGTGCCTATCGCAGTACCTGCTAAATGAAACCTTAGCTGCTGTACATGCGGAACAGTTTCAGCCGCCTAGCCCAGGCGAATAGCTTTTTCGCCGAATAAGCTAACCCGGTATGTCAGTTTAATCCGGCGCGTTAGTTACCAATACGATAGCCCCGCAGTCAGAGCTACCGTGCGCGAAGGCGGCAGACATAAGCCGGTTAATTTTCCTTAGTTTTTGCCTTTGCTTCTGCCTCATCAATATCTTTAATCTCCACCGAGCCAGAGTTTAATTCATGTCGCGCTTTTAATTGTTGAATCATCTCCAGTTGGGCGGCCGGAAAGCGCACATTAAGCCGTGATTTGCTGACAATTGACTGCGCCAATGGACTTTCTATCGCGCTCATTCCTGAGCCTCCACCTTGATTGAATAGCATTTGCTGAGAGCGCACGGCATCAAGTAGTGCAGCGCTGTTTATCATCCCCGAGCCACCATACTCTCTGGCGCCCCCCATCAAATTAGCCAGTTGCCAGTCAGCTGTTTCAAACTCTAATTCGTCAGCTTCTTGTATCTCGTTGTAGAAAGAGCCTTCAAGAAAATCTAACAGATGACGTCTTAATTTTTCTTTATTGTTATCGAAAAAAGTCATATTACGTTTGTAATAAACCGAAACAGAACCATCAAAATACGTGCCCCGGTTTGAGTTAATAAATTCACGAGCATTTTCTTCAAGTTGTCGCCAAACCCGGTCGCCGGTGAACGCCTCATCTAAAATGCTGGGGCCACCAATATTACCCTGAAATAAACCGTATATTATCAGCGGATCATTGTACTTTTCTTTCAAAATAGTAAATTGAATATCATTAAGACTTAAAGATTCGCCTGCTACGTTCAAAACTTTTTTAGTTAATATGGAATCTTCGTCGCCATAATCCAGTAGGCCTTTAATATTGCCAGGGGCTTTCTGCTCAGCTAGTTGATCAAGTAAAGTGAAATTATAAAGGTTGAGCCAGTAAGCTAATTGCTCTTTTCTATTTAAGGTAGATAGCGGAACCTGTCCGGGCAATAACTCCAGACTTTGTTTAATCGCATGAAGGGTATTTCGAACATCATCGTTTTCTAACGCTTCAAAATAAAATCTGTTTCCCTCTAACGCTGTTAAACGATTTACCCGTGAACGCATTCGCGTTCCGGTGGTTTCTGCTCGTGCTGCTTTTTTTCTCGTGGAACGGCCTACCACCAATACCTCGGCCTTTAAAAAAGCGCTTAAATCATCATAACTTACCGTTAAAGTAGAGTCCTGCGACGCACCTTGAAATGGGGGAGGAAGGTTGTTTTCGCTGGCATGCGTAAGGGCTGGAAACATGAGCGATAGCATTATGAACTGGCTAATAATTTTCATATTATCTCCATTTAACAAGTTAATCCTTTTTTATGATAGAGGGGGCTACAGGTATGTTATAAGCGCTATAACGAACCACTGCAAGTACATATTGTTCATTTTTTGTGCTTTGTGGATAAGTCCCTATAGGCCTGCGAACTAAATTATTAGCCAGAGCTGACAAACACAATATAGCTACCTGCAATACCAATAAGTTGCCACTTTATAGCTCAAAAACCGCTATACAGCCGCGCCCTTTATCTCCTTTCAAGTGCTTATATTATTTATACGATGGTCGGCGTTTATGAAGATAAAATAAGATTAATACCACAAAATAGCCCGGACCTTAGTTAGCCGGTTATAGCAAAGCCAGTAATCAGTGTTTTGCTAAATGGGGTTAGTATTCATATGTTGGTTGTCACAATATAACGAGAAAGGAACGTAACAATTTTTGCAGACGGTCTAACGACGTTTTTCCTTTTTTAAATAGGCGCTTTGTCTGTTTGCTTTACCCAGCATGGATGGCCGGCTTAATAAGTTTTTATGCGTTAGGTATTTCTACTGGCGTCCCCAGACCTGCCTATAGGCTGATGGCCGGTTCGGCAACCGCGTCCACAGGCTATTTTAGCAATTGGGTGTGCGGTCTCGGACAACAAACCCTGCATAGCCCTGGCAAGGGGGGTGCCCCGACTATGCAAAGCCAAATGCTCGCCTGGGCAACGAATTGAACCCTTCGGAGCTCGGCTGCAAAGCCCCTCCGATCCTGACTGAATTTACCCGGATAAATCGGTTTAATGCTAAAGGCTGTGGTACCACCAACCGACGCTTCACTAATTATCGCCGCCAGCGCTTTGCATAGGCGCATTACCGTAGGAAGCCACGGGGGCCTCTTCTCTGCACGGTTAGCCTACCTTTGTTAGTTGTCACCCCCGTAACGCGCGTTGGGCGCACAAATGACTGTAATGCTTCGCCCCTTAGGCTCATTTCGGGTAGGCTCATTTCAGGTAGTTTAGGGCGGTATTAAAAAGCAGGTTTATACATACTTTCTATGTTGTTAACTGCTTACCCTGTCAGGCGCTTTAATCGTTTTATTTAACGCATACTTACTGCTGCTAGCTACCCAACTCTCACTGCAACCAGTAGCCTGACTTCTGCCCTATCTATCCATTGATAGGCACCTAGTAAACCTGCCCAGATAAAGCCAATTAACCAGCGGGAGTATCGATAACCCTTAGCAAACCAACGCCGTTATTGGCGGTGAAACATTTAGTTTTTATTTGTATAACAATAAATAAACAAACATTACTTATTAGCTTCGCGGGTAAGGATGCCCTCGTCAATCCTGCGGCTTTTTGTAGTTCTTAATTGGTCCGCGCTCTTAAGCGTTACTGCCAGCCCCGTGCGGTTATAATGAAATTTTGTTAAAAATACGTACGGCCTGAATGGTTCTTTAAATAAATGCTAATAAAATTTAAATAACCATAGTTGATTTATAGTCCGGACTGCCTTACCGTGCGTATCCTTACAATCAAATTGATGCAGTGAATCGCATTTTGCTGTGGGTAGCAGTAGTAAAACGCCAGTTGGACTAATATGAATTTACATTATTTAACAAATGCGTCGGGTGCCAAAGCAGCGCGGTGGCTCCTGCTTTTATGCAAAAAAGCAGCGAGTAAGCCAGCAAAGTATCGTAAACCAAAGCCAGTGGGTTTAGTGACCCCATGCGTGGTCGGTTTATGTGGGATAGCACTGATAAGCTCAGTACATGCTGCAAGCGCTCAAAGTAACCCGAACTCTTCTGTGCAGTGGCTGGCGTCCTATACGGGGGAGTCTGCCACCAACATCAGTGGTGGTATGGAGCGTGGAAGCGCTTATGCAGGACAGCTGTTTATCGGCGCAGATATTAATCTTCAGCCCGCCTTAGACTGGGACAATACCGTCGTTCATGTCGCATTTACTAACCGGCACGGTAAAAGCCTTGCGCAGACTCATATTGGTAATAGTACCTCAGTGCAGGAAATCTATGGCGGTCAGAACTCCCGCCTAACCCGTTTCAGTATTGAAACCACATTGCTTGATGGGCAGTTAGAACTAGAAGCTGGCCGCACCGTGGCTAATATTAGCTTTTTGGGATCGCAGTTATGTCAGTACTTTCAGACCAACGCCGCGTGTGGTAATCCCACCTTTGTCTTTCGCACCAGCAACTTTAGCTGGTGGCCGGTATCCAGTTGGGGAGGCCGGGCGAAATACTGGTTGTCGTCCAAGGTTTATCTGCATGCGGGTGTATATGAAGAAAATTCCGCGTTTCAGGATGCTGGCGACCATGGTTTCAACTGGAGTACGAAAGACTCTACCGGCGTGGTGGCCCCGGTCACCCTTGGCTATCAAACAAGTTGGGAAACCGACCGGTATCCTAAAAAGTATGAAGTGGGTGGGTGGTATGATAGTACCGATTATGACGATCCGTTGATTGACGATGAGGATCAACCTGCGGTTATCAGTGGCAAGGCATATGCGCCTCAAAATGGCCGGTCGGGTATTTTTACACGTTTTGAGCAGGTCGTTAGCCGACCCGACAGTCAGACCCGGCGCAGCCTTACTGTATTTGGCAACGCATTAACCGGTCTATCAGGAGAATCTACTGAGGATTATTATCTAAATGCCGGATTAGTTAAACGCGGCACGTTTGCCGGGCGCGATGATGACACTATCGGTTTTGTTATAACTTACCAGCACTACAGTGACGAAGCGTTGGAAAACCAACGCCTGGCCAGAGCCGCAAACGGTGGGGTCGGCACCCCCGCTAGTAGCCAGACAATGATGGAACTTAGTTACGGTGTACAGGTTAACGACCACATAAGAATACAACCCAATGTGCATTATATTATTAATCCAGACCAGTTTAGCGAACCTGGCCGTACACAAGACCTGGCCGATGCCTGGGTGGTAGGCATGCGGTTTGACGTTGATTTAGCTGGGTTGCTGTTGCAGTAAATCAAGCAAGGCGCCGATAGCGCAAGGCTATGGGCACTATCTTCAAGGGGCCACGTAATCTTCGTCGCACTAATGCCGATTCCGATACTTCATTAAAAAGCCAGCTATTATCAAACCATTTAGCAGCGATAGCCTTATAAATTCTACATCGTAAAAAGGAGGATGTACTATGTTAGGTAAATCTTATCTTGTCGTGGCTAATCAAAGTGAAGCGAAAATTTTTATAGAAAGCGACAATGCCACTTCATTGGAGCCTGTGGTGGTTTTAATAAACGATGATGGCAGGGAGCATGACAGCGATTTAGTTACCGACCGTCCCGGCGCCACAGCGCCCCCTGGCAGCAATGGCCATGGTACCAACACATTCAGTCGCAAAGACGCAGCGCAAATTGAAGCAGACAGGTTCGCCAATACGGTAACCGACTGGTTAGATAAGCGGCGCAGCGCAGAAAAAATATATCATATCAATATTATTGCCGAAGCCGGTTTTTTAGGCAAACTGCGCAATCATATGTCGAAGCACGTAGCAGATCTGGTAAATAAAACGGTTAACAAAGATGTGGTCCGCGAAGATGAGCAAGTCTGGTTGGATTATATTCGACAGGCGTAAGTAATTTATTCGTCAGCCCATTCGATAAAGCAATACATTGCAAGAAGTAAAAATTTACACAGGCTCTGCCTGGCAGGGCTTGTGATTATGATTCAAACGTTAACCCGAAGGTAATGTTATGGTTAGGAAGAATTATTCAATTGAGTTAATACGACCTATGTGGTGCGTAACTTATTGAACTGATTCCGCAGTGATTACTCCGTGATTTATTCTGCGCTTCTTTAAAAGTATCTGGAACAGTATCCAGTATCCTATTAAACAAACGACCCGCTTAAACCGTATCATCTGCATGCTTACGCAGTTTCGATAGGGCGTTTAGTTAGACTAGGTTATTAATATATATAAAAAGCCTAGCCAAGCAGGATTAAACGAAGTATCGAACATAAGCGGACTTCTTCGCCAATATACTGTCGAAGAGGTAATTTAAAACACATTCCTGTCTATAATGGGCATTCATATTGATTTAGGTGCCTATAAGTAGTCGAATCTCATTTCGTGCTTATTGCTATATCTGACTTGCCAGTTTTCGTTGCCTTTGTTTTTATCAATGTGACATTGCCGCGTTACAGTTAAACGCTACATAGTTTGGCTAGATGAAAGCATTATTACGCTAAAACGATACAACCTATGTCGCCGCGATTTACGCCTATCGTTCTGCTTTAACTAGCCCGAATATCACCGTGGGTGATCGTTAAAAGTGGGCGTCGGTGAGTATTATCGAAGTAATAGCATTTATATTTATAGCAAATTCTTTACCGTAGCCCCACTAGCCAGCGGACTGGGTTCGTTATGCCTACCCGTAAGGGCGAGGATACTGGCCTTTTAGCGCGAATCCTTATCAAACAGGTTCATTTCTGCAGGGTGATGCATTAAGGTGCACGTTGCGAAAATACAATGGACACTCTTTTATGGTTTCAACTGCGTTTTCAACGCTTTTTCAACGTTACATGAACGGCAATATAGTGCTGCAAATCGTGGTGGGGATAGCCTGTGGTGTAGCCTTGGCGACGCTGTTGCCCGACACTGCTCAGACAGTGGGTTTACTGGGCGACATTTTTGTAAAAGCCCTTAAAGCAATCGCGCCTTTATTAGTCTTTATATTAGTGATGGCGTCGATCGCAAACCATAAAAAAAACCAGCAAACTTACATCAAACCAGTACTGGTCTTATATTTGGCCGGTACGCTTATTGCCGCTACCACGGCGGTTATTTTTAGCTTTGTGTTCCCAACCGAACTTAGCCTGGTGTCCTCCCAGGTCAGCCAAAGTGCACCTGAAGGGGTAGGTGAGGTATTGCGTACGCTTATATTTAATATGGTGGATAATCCCGTTAATGCGCTGGTAAATGCGAACTATATTGGTTTGCTTACCTGGGCTGTGGGTTTTGGATTGGGGTTGAGGCACGGTAGTGAAACTACCAAAGGGGTGCTGCAAAACCTAGCCGACAGCGTTACCTCCATTGTCGGCTTTATTATTCGGCTGGCGCCATTTGGTATATTTGGTCTGGTAGCGAATACAGTGGCCAGTACGGGGTTCGATGCACTGCTCGGGTACACCCATCTGCTTGCGGTGTTGTTAAGCGCCATGTTGTTTATTGCGTTGGTTACCAATCCGCTGTTGGTTTACCTGACTACCCGCCAAAATCCATATCCGCTGGTATTTACCTGTTTAAAAGAAAGTGGTATTACCGCATTTTTTACCCGTAGTTCAGCAGCGAATATCCCGGTTAATATGGCCTTGTGTAAACGCCTGAAACTCGATGAAGACACTTATTCTGTCTCTATCCCCCTTGGTGCTACCATCAATATGGGCGGCGCGGCGATCACTATTACTATCCTGACTCTGGCGGCGGTAAACACGCTAGGGATCCCGGTTGATTTTCCCACTGCTATTCTGCTTAGTATCATCGCCGCCGTTTCTGCGTGCGGTAGCTCGGGGGTAGCGGGGGGTCCTTATTATTGATTCCTCTGGCATGTAGTTTGTTTAATATTCCCAACGAGGTCGCTATGCAGGTAGTGGCCGTGGGATTTATTCTCGGGGTGCTGCAGGATTCAGCGGAAACCGCGCTTAATAGTTCTACCGATGTGTTGTTTACCGCTGCTGCGTGTCGCAAGCAGGAACGTTAGTTTATTGATTTTATGGTGGAGCCTGTATACGCAGTTGCTGAGGAAGCCTACGGGCTTACTTTGCGATTGGGTAGGTGGCATAGTACTTTCGCCTTTACTGAGCACGTTTCGCCACACTGTGGATACCGCAATAAAAGCATAATTTCTAGCTGGGCTAAAAACAGGCGCATTGCGTATGCAGTGTTCCATTAAGCGGTATACACGGCGACGGACGGCCGTCGGGGCACTATTGATGATAGCGGGTTTGCCGGGGTCACAGGCAGGTGTTTGCGCGGTGACCACCGCCTGAGGGCTCGATAAACAGCCTGGGCCGGTAGCAACAAGCGGCGTTCTGGATAGCCCAACACGGGGGCCGCTACACTGCCAGCTCGATCCTTGGCCTGCGTGCCACACAGCGGGCCGTTGTGTACACGGTTATCTTGAATTTATAGGTGATGAATATGGCCAAAAGGCTGAATAACCCACTCGCGGCAGATAACCGTGTCATAGCGTGGTGTGCTAGTACAGCTGCGCTGGCGGCTTATAGTGGTAAGCAAGCGGATTGCCTAATGGGTAGCTGTCTGGCGGGTGGATTAACCGGGGGCTGGAGTGCTTAACGGATTGGTGCTTGCGGGGGGGCAATCCCGCCGAATGGGGCAAGACAAAGCGCTAATGCGCTATCAAGGTAAGCCGCTTTTCGAGCATGCTGCCGCTTTGTTAAACGAGGCCGGCTGTAAGCAGGTACTCATCAGTCGCAATCAGCCAGGCTACCTTACCGATATTATTGCTGATGCAGGCCCGCTGGCTGGCGTGCACGCGGCACTTGACGTGCTTAGCGTAGGCGATGAGTTAGTCGTGTTGCCGGTAGATATGCCCCAAATGACCCCGGCATTACTCCGGTCACTTTGGCAATTTGGGCGTGACCAGCAAAAGGCATGTTTTGTGGCCACCCGTATCTTACCCTTTTACCTTCCTGTAACTCACCAGGTGAAAAGCGAATTGCATACATTCTTAACCGCTCAAAAGGAGCGTAAGGTTGTACGCTTTTTAAATGCGATCCATGCTGCGACGTTTTCCGGCTACGTTAATGAGCCCGGCAATTCAGGTGATGCAGCCTGGCTTAACGTAAATTCCCCGGAAGACTGGCCCGATGAAACCTAACTCCCACGACGCGCCTGAAGGCGTTAACACGTTTGCTGCATTGGTGTTAGATGAGCAACAACATACCGACTATTTTCCTCTGGCTGAAGAGGTAGCGCTAAGTATTAGCTACAATGGGATAAATTATGCGGTTATGCTGGTTACCCCCCAGAATATTGAAGATTTTGTGGTCGGCTTTAGTATTACTGCCGGCATCATTGAACAGCGTCGTCAGTTGTACGGTATAACCTTACAGCGTCACAGCGAGCACATTAGCGCAGAGGTAGAGCTGTCTAACCAGGCCTTCTGGAAACTGAAATCTACCCGCCGCCAGTTAGCGGGTGCCAGCGGCTGTGGCCTATGTGGTATCGAGGCTTTAGATATGGCCCTGCCAGAACTTGAACCTTTGGCCCCGGCAATGCTTCCCACCCGTGAACAGCTAAATGGGTTACGGGAGCGCATTGCCAAAGAACAACAGTTAGCTAAGTCCAGTGGGGCAGTACATGCGGCACTGTATCTGGATAAACAGGGTAATGCGCTGGCCTGTCGTGAAGATATAGGCCGACATAACGCCTTTGATAAACTCATTGGCGCTATTTTTTCTACTGGTTTGCATGAAGCGGATAACATGGTCGTGTTAACCAGCCGCTGTAGCCTTGAGTTGATTCAAAAAGCGGTTCGCGCCGGTTTACCGCTGCTTGTCACATTCTCGGCGCCTACCGCACTGGCAGTAAAATGGGCATCACGCTATGGCTTGACGCTTATTCACGTCCCCAAACATGATGCCCCCCGCGTGTACAGTGCTGGCTAGCTGGTATGCTAAACCGCGGCCACTTCTATTCGATTGTCCGGAGCCGATTTTGCAAGTGTAATGGCGATAAACTTGGATGTCGGGGTGAACGTACCTTCGCCATAACTTTCCAAAGGAACTAGCGGGTTGGTTTCCGGGTAATATGCAGCAGCCTGGCCCATCGGTGTGTCGTAAGCAACCAGCATAAACTGGGTAACCTGGCGTTTTTTACCATCTTTCCACAAAGACGTAATATCTACTTTATCGCCGTCTTTGAAGCCAAGCCGCTCAATGTCTTTAGCGTTCACAAACAATACGTGGCGCGTACCAAACACACTACGATAGCGATCGTTCATACCATATATAGTGGTGTTGTATTGGTCATGCGAACGTAACGTTTGCAAAATAAGATCCGGCTTTTCACCCCGCGCAACAATATCTGCATTAAGCAGCGAATCGGGCAGCTTTATCGATTCAAATTGCGCCTTGCTACTGGGGGTAAGCCAGTTTCTTTGGGCCGCGGCATTACCCAGATGAAACCCGCCAGGATGTTGTAGTTTACGATTAAAATCAGCAAAGCCGGGAATGGTATCGGCGATAAGATCGCGGATACGGTCATAATCAGCAATTAATTCATCCCAGTTTACCGGGTAGTCGCCCAGGGTAGCTTTTGCCATACCGGCAATAATGGCTGGCTCTGAGCGCAATAAAGGCGAGCTTGGCGGAAGTTGCCCGTGCGATATATGCACCATCGAAAACGTATCTTCAACAGTGATTCCCTGCTGCCCGCTAGCTTGCATATCTACTTCGGTTCGGCCCAGACACGGCAATATAAGAGCGGCCTTGCCGGTAATCAAATGCGAGCGATTAAGCTTGGTACTAATTTGCACAGTAAGGTCGCATTTGGCTAATGCCTCCTGTGTACGCGGGGTGTCAGGGGTGGCTTGCGCAAAATTTCCGCCCAGCCCGATAAATACCTTGGCCTTGTCCTGTTCCATTGCTTGGATAGCCTGAATGGTATTGTTGCCTTTTTTGCGCGGGGCGGTAAAAGAGAAGCGTTCTTCCATCGCATTTAAAAAGGCTTCTGAAGGGTCCTCGTTAATACCCACCGTCCTATCGCCCTGCACATTGCTGTGGCCGCGTACGGGTGACAGCCCCGCTCCGGGCTTGCCTACATTGCCGCGAAGAAGCTGTACGTGCACAATTTCTTTAACCGTAGCAACCGAATGGTGGTGTTGGGTAATACCCATCGCCCAACACATAATCACGCGTTCTGCCTTACAGTACATTGCCGCGGCGTGGCGTATCTCATCGCGAGACAGCCCCGATTGCTGCTCTATCTGTTCCCATTCAGTGGCATCTACCGCCGCCAGGTAATCATCTACGCCTTGTGTATGCCGCTGCAAAAACTCATGGTCAAATATGGCGGGCTGGTTATTTTGTTGTGCTTCGCGTTCCCAGGTCAGTAGCCATTTAGCGATACCCCGCATAACAGCCATATCGCCGCCTAAAGCAGGGCTAAAATAGGCTGTATTGGTAGGTTCTGATCCGTTCGACAGCATTTCAGTGGGATGCTGAGGATTCTGAAACCGTTCAAGCCCCCGTTCTTTTAAAGGGTTAAAGCATACTACCTGAGCGCCACGTCTGACCGCTTCACGCAAAGGCTCTAACATGCGCGGGTGATTTGTTCCCGGGTTTTGACCAATCACAAATATAGCGTCTGCTTTAGCGAAGTCATCAAAAACCACCGTTCCTTTACCGACGCCAATGGTGGGTGTCATACCCAGGCCACTCGCCTCATGGCACATATTTGAACAATCGGGAAAGTTGTTGGTACCGTAGGCCCGCACGAATAACTGGTACAAATAAGCGGCTTCATTGCTGGCGCGCCCGGAAGTATAAAAATTGGCCTGATGGGGCGATTCAAGTTGTGTTAAATGAGTGGCCACTAATTTGAAAGCATCTTCCCAACTGACTGACTCATAATGATCGGTGGCCGGGTTATATTGCATAGGATGGGTCAGTCGGCCCTGCGATTCCAGCCAATAGTCAGTATGGCGTTTTAAGGCGCTCACCGAATGCTTGGCAAAAAAGTCGGGCCCTACATAATGGCCTGTAGATTCCCAATTCACCGCTTTGGCACCATTTTCGCAAAACTTTACCATGCCGCTTTCAGGCGACTCCCCCCACGCGCAGCCTGGGCAATCAAAACCTTTATGATGGTTCATTTTTAACATGGCGCGAAGGTTTTTGATGGGTTTTTCACTGCCTATCCAGAATTTAGTCACGCTTCTTAGTGCGCCCCATCCGCCGGCGGGTTTGTCGTAGGATTTGATGTTGCTTTTATCGGTCATATTTAGAATCCCCGTCTGCGTGAGCAGACCTACCTTGTATAAATGCGATAGCACACCATAAGCATGCTGAGCCGCCGAAGCCAACTGATAGCGGTGACTGCACAATAAAAGCGGTCAATCGAACCCAGAGGCATGTAGCGGTGGCGTTGTTCCAATAATGAGGCTAAATCGGGTAATGTTTAACACCACGCATGCCCCGCTGATGGTGTTAACACAAACATTGCGACCGCAGGAATTTACGGTTTGAGGAATGCTGCATTACTGGTGTAGGTACTTTACGCTCGCCGGCAAAGTTCATATTTTAGGGCAGGTGTATAGCAAAGTTTCAGCACTGTTTAGCCCTACGAATTTTTTACTAAATTACCGCTATGCCAGCTTATTTTGCTGGTGTATTAACAGATGTGCAGCGCGGATATTGCGCCGTGCTACCAGTATGGCCCATTAACCTGCCCCAGGGCGGTGGGCGGCCATAACATCGCGAACTATAGCTATTCACGGCGCACTATAATTACTGAACTTCGCATAGATGGCGTTATCACGGTACCGGCTGCGGCGACAGTGGGAAGCTGCCTGCGCATAGCACCACCAACTGTTGCCTTACGTCGCGGTGCAGCACCACGAAATAATAAACCAGCAAAGCTTGTCTACTACGCCAGTAAGCGAAGCCGCGTTTGCCACATACAACCGTTACCTTCTTCAGTCGTTGCAATAAGGCTAAATCAAGGCTAAAAACCGCTAAAAAGGCCTGAAAAAACGGTATGCGAACACATGACGGGAAAGTGCCAGAAAGTTAGAAAAAGTTAGAAAAAATACATTGGTCAGGGGGCGGGGTAGAACACGTCAGGCAAACCGTTTTTTGGAAATGATTCTTTTGATCTGGACCCGGCGGGTTAGCGAATTTATTTCACCCTTATCATTGCCATTATCTTGCTTATTTCTTTCATCTTCGCCCGTCAGCACAACGCGCAAGAATATATACTCAACGCAGCCGAGGGGGTAGTGTGGTCGATATCGGCCCGGCACCTGGTCCTGGTACGGGGCGTTCTATAGCGCCACGCTTATGCCTTACCGCCAAGCTTATACCTTATCGCCACGCTTATGCCTTACCGCCACGCTTATGCCTTACCGCCACGCTTATGCCTTACCGCCACGCTTATGCCTTACCGCCACGCTTATACCTTACCGCCATGCTTATACCTTACCGCCATGCTTATACCTTATCGCCATGCTTATTACCTTACGGCGCGACATTAAGCGCCGCACTCTTCTTCCATGCCAGGTTTTATAAGAGGTTGGGCGCAGCTCTGGGCACGTGGCATAGCGCCATCGCTGTTGAAAATACCCCCGAAAAGAAAACAATTGTGAACTCAGTGGTGCCGAACACGTAACTTGAACAAACGTTCAAGATGTTTTAATAGCAGGCTAAAGCCACTTATTGGAACAACGCGCATGATGAATGTTCAACATCTATATGATTTTTGAGTTAACCCGTGGAGCGCAATATGAGTAATGACATGGCAACAATGGAAACCACAGATACCCGTTACACAATGATTGAAGGCCACCGCATTGCCTACAAAGAAATGGGTCAGGGAGAGCCACTGATACTGGTTCATGGTATTCCCACCAACAAGCTATTGTGGCGTAATATCATGCCAGAGCTCGCCAAACATTATCGGGTGATCGCGCCAGACATGCTTAATTATGGCGAGTCCGACATGCCGGAGAAGGCGGATGTATCCATCAATGCACAAACCCGTATTCTATTAAAACTGATGGATGCGCTTGGCATAGCACAAGCGAATATTGTGTCTCACGATATCGGCGGGGGCGTAGGGCAGCTTATGGCAGTGAACCATCCTGAGCGAGTGCGCCGACAAGTACTGATAGACAGCGTCTGTTTTGACTCCTGGCCCATCCCCGAGTTTGAGAAAATGCTTGAACCCGGTGTTGAAGCCTCAATGAGTGTGGAAGACTTTATCAGTACCATGCGTGACTTTATGCCTAGTGGCGTTCACGATTCTGCGGTGGCTACCGAGTCGATGATTGAACGTTACGTGGGCCAGTGGAACAGCGCGCTGGGCAAGGCGGCTTTCTTTCGTAATATGCGTCGCTTGAATAAAGAATATACCCAGGCGATAGCCGCAGAACTGGCAAATATTGAAATCGATACGTTAGTGTTGTGGGGCGATAAAGACAACTTTCAAAAACCCAAATACGCGCCGCAGTTGGCCGACGCTATCCCAGGCGCCCGCCTGAAATGGATTGAAGACGCTGGCCGTTGGGTAACCGATGAAAAACCTAACAAAACATTAAGACACATACTTGAGTTTCTTGCTGATTAAGCCATAAGCGGCTTGGCACCAGAAGATTCCGCCCCGGGGGCTTTGCCCGGGGCCGGGGTTTCGGCCATGTTCCTGGCGAGCCCGGGCCGAACCTTGCAGCGACGTTAATTTTCAGTCATCTCACTAAACACTAGCATCGTTAATGCTAGCCGCGCATTCATGCGGATAAGCTAAAGGCTGTTATTATGCCGGGCCATGCGCAGAGCGAAATAATAACGTCGTGAAGCTATTGGTAGCAAGATGCTATCTCTAGCGCAACGCGGCGCCCTGAAAAGCCAATGAATAGCCTCAATAGTGGTACCTGGAGCAAGCCATAGCCTGTCAGATACAGGCTTGTGTGGCTGATATATTATGGTCAAGCCAAGTTATTGTAAGCGGGAATAACAGGTCTTCGTAAATACAATGGAACAATTAAAATCAAACCGCCAGGCTTAATCGGGGCAGTGTTTTTATCGGGCTAAATAGGCGCTGCTGCCAGGCATGGGTGAGGGTTAACCCATCTGGCTATAGCGTCACAGGTCGCTGTTTAGCAAACGGCTAGCAGTGTATTCATTGGTAATTAAGCCGGTCAAAATACCGGAACGCAAGGCCCCATGGATGGCCCCCACTTTATCTTCCCCCGCGGCTATCCCGATAACGGGCTTGTCGGTGAAATCTGCAATGGCCACACTGGTTACCCGCTGATTAATCTCGCAATCGATAATATTGCCCTGGTGGTCATATATCCAACTGATTATCTCTCCGGCTGCACCTTGTGCCTGTAAGGTAGAAAGCTCATTGTCACCAATAAAACCATCGTCATGAAGTGGCGATACAAGCCCCAGATTGCCAATGCCAACGAAAGCGACATCCGCCTGATGAGCTAATTGTTGCACCTTTTCAACATGTGGCAGGGCATGAAGCTGGGTTTTGTTTTCTCTGGAGTTGGCAATAACGGGTAAGGGCATGGGGAAGTGCGCTGCGCCTATTCGCTCTGCCACATGCACCGCGACGTCGTATCGGCTGGCTGAACCGTCCCCGGCAATATTACCTACCATAGAAACCACTTTGTGCTCAGGGCAATGCATGGTGGTTAACTCATCAGCACAGGCACGCAGTATCCTACCTGTGCCAAACGCGATTGTTTGCGACGCCGAGCGCTTTAGCTGCCGCTCAATCTCAGCTGCGCCAGCCTGGGCCAGCCCGGCGGTAGAATCAGGACTATTGTCATCGCTGGGGACTACTTCACAATGGTAGATAGCATATTTGCTACGCAACGCTTTGGCCAGCTCCATACATTGCCGGATTGGATGTTCAATACGTACCTTAATCAGCCCTTCTGAAATTGCCAATGCCACTAAACGCTGGGCTGATTGTCGGGAGGTGTTCAGTTGCCTGGCAATTTCATCCTGCGTTCTACCTGCTACATAATACAACCAGCCAGCCCGGGCGGCGTCTTCTAATTTGCGTTGCTCACTGGTGGGCAAAGTTGGCATAAAAAGTATTCCGTTTAGTAAAGTAAATGAGGAAATTGTACAACAAACTCTTTCCAGTTTGTCAGCGTCTGTTGGGCGTCACAGCGCGCCTGCATATGACTGCCCCCGGTATAATGGCGCCATTGCATACCTGCTGCTTTAGCGGCCAACAGGCCCGGTTCGGAATCTTCAATAACCAGACAGTGTTGTGGGGCTACCGAATAATGCCGGGCGACCAATAAGAACAAATCGGGGGCTGGTTTGCCATTTTTTACCTGTGCCGCGGTGAAAATTTGCTGCGGCGTAAACAATGTATCCAGTCCGGTACAGGCCAGGGCGTGTTGGGTACGTTGCGGACTACTACTGGTGGCCAATGCGCTCGGTATCCGCAGCTTGGGCAGCACCTCATATAAACCGGGCGTTACCCTTAAGTGCTGAGTAAATACGTGGCGCAAACGTTGGGCAAACGTATCAGCCAATGCGGGGGTAACCGAAAGCTCAAACGCTTGGTAAACATGGGCTTTAACATGACTAAAACTACGCCCAAGAAAGTGGCTTTTGAAATAGGCTTCATCAATATTGATGCCTTTTTCGGCAAGCAGGCTGATCCACAGATTCATGCTTAGCACTTCACTGTCTATTAGTACGCCATCACAATCGAAAATTACCAGCTGTATATCAGTCAACTAAAACTCCGGTTCACAGATAGTCCTAAGCGAGTTCGCATACTTGCCCCGGTGCCATCAGGAAGAAATAAAACAGAAAAGCGAGGTAATCTCAATAGTAAACCACCCGTAAACGAAAAGAATTCTTACCTCAGCACCCGTTAAAGCTTCATTAACATTAGGTCCTGCCGGATTATGCCTGGTTTTGCTCAAATTGCTATTAACTCGCAGTTTGCCGCTCCTTCCTATGGGGACATAACACACCGACCGGGCCGCAGCAGAGATGAATTTCAAACTAAAATGCCCGGCGAACCTCATTTCGTGCCGGTAGCTGCGCCAACCGCTTTTGCACAATTCTTTACAAATGCTACAACTTTTGGCTAATGCTCTTTTTTGTTTATATTTTGTTGCCTATTTTAAACCTATTGCTGCGCAATAACCTAGCTTCTCTTTAATTCATTGTCGTCGAAACCAAAGTGATGCGATTTTTATTATGTTTTTAACATTATGATATTATTAACATAATTAATTATGTGAATGTCTTATGATAACGACTTGTTAAAAAATAGTTGACGATAAATCCAGAAAATGGTCATATGCCCCATCGGTGAGCGGATGATCATTTATGTAAATGGGTTCCTGCTTTCTTCCATGTATTGAAACGAAAGGGCCAACGCGTTGTTAAGCCGTTCTGCCTTGTCGGTTAACCAAAAAAAACAGCAAAAGAGAGTGCACAATGCTAGAACATGATCAGGGTCGTCAGTCAGGATCTAAAGCTACCTTCGGCAAAGTAAGTTTGTTAGCGTCGGCAGTTATTGCCGCCACCATGGCGCCGCTGGCCATGGCGCAGGAATTGAGCCAGGAAAAGCCGATGTATGTGCCTCCTAGCGAACCCAATGAGTTTTTGGATGGCAGAGTCCAGGTTAATTTTCTGGCCATGCAAAACTATCAGGCGATTCAGGCAAAAGAAGGTGCATTTCGCCCGGTTGATGAAACCCAGTCAGACGGTTTTGGCCGCCTAAGGGTAAACCTGATGTTTAAGTTTAAAATTACCGACAACATCACTGCCGATATTGATATTGCAGAGGAACCGAACGATTTTGGTAACAATGGTGACCGGGACTTTTCTTTCCACCAGGACTTTGCTGGTATCGAATTTGATATGTTTGGTTTGACCGGTTACGAAAGAGAAAACGCAAGCCTGATACTGCGGGCAGGGAATATTGGCGCTTCACCTTTTCAGTTTAAAGGTTTTCAGGATGGTGCAGATAATCAAGGCAACGCGCTTATCGGTAATGGCATCAACGATTATGCCACGGCGGAAAACGGCATCCAGCTAAGCTACACAGAAACCTTCGACAACGGGCTACTTCGCTCTTATAACGTGGCCGGTCACATGACCACCTCCAGCTTTGGCGAAGCATTTCAAGAAGATCGTGGTTATAACTATCGCCTTCAGGGTACTTTAAACTTTGTCGGTGGATTTAAAGCCGGGCTTAATCTGTTTAAAGCCAATCAGGGCGACCAGTTAGTATTTGAAGACGGTTTGGCCAGCCTGGATGGGGTGACCACCGCTAACTACCGGTTTGGTGATGGCGAGAACTATAATTTTTCAGCCTCACCCTCTAGCGAGCGCGACACTCACGTGGGTGTATTACCAGGGCTGAACCAGGCAATTATGCAACTTAACCTGGCCTATCAACCTTCCGACCAGACCAGCGTGATTGTGATGCTGGGTAAAGCGACCGATGATTACACCTTCGCCGACACCAATGGCAACGCCCTGGCAGGTATCACTTACTTTGGCACCCAGGGTGTGGTTGATGCCGCGGGCACCAGTTTCGATTCAAATCAGGTGATTGAAGCAGATGCTTCAGTGAAGTACTGGGCGGTGGAAGCACAGCAGTATGTGATCCCAGAAACACTTTACGTGGCGGCCCGTTATGCCGAATCTGAAAACACCTCAGACTTAATCGAACAAACTGACAATGACGTAACCCGCCTGCAAGTTTCAGCCGGCTATTGGATTAACGACAGAACGCTATGGAAAATTGAATACGTGAATCAGGAAGAAGGCGTCAATTCAGGCGGCCAGATTGGTGCAGGCTTTGATGGCATCACTTCTGAAATCTCGGTGAAATTCTAACCACGCTGCACAAGGTATCGGGTCGCTGAGGATTGTTCATCATCGGCGGCCGCTAAACCAACCAGACATTTAGTCATACATGACCCCTTTCTTATCTGCGCTATAAATTTTGCTTAATGGCGCGCAGAGGGGGAAGTCATACCTAAAAAACATAAAGGGGAGTAGCCCGATGTTAAAAAAACTATCGTTAATGCTTGCTGGAGCAATGAGCTTAAGTGCCATCGCTCAGACGCAGACTATCACTATCGCCACGGTAAATAATGGCGACATGATAACTATGAAAGAATTAAGTAGCGACTTTAAGAAAAAGTACCCGGATATCGACCTTAAATGGGTCACGTTGGAAGAAAACATTTTGCGCCAGCGGGTTACCACCGACGTCGCCACCGGGGGCGGGCAGTATGATGTAATGACCATTGGTACCTATGAAGTACCTATCTGGAGCAAGCAGGAATGGTTGCAACCGCTGGATGCGCTTGGCGAACAGTACGATGTTGATGACCTGCTGCCAGCGATCAAAAGTGGCTTGTCGGTAGACGATACATTGTACGCAGCTCCTTTTTACGGGGAAAGCTCGATGGTGATGTATCGCACTGATCTGATGGAAAAAGCTGGCTTAAAAATGCCGAAAGCACCGAGTTGGGAGTTTGTTCGAAAAGCGGCCGCAGCGATGACCGATAAAGCGGCGGGGGTTTATGGCTTGTGTCTGCGTGGTAAAGCCGGATGGGGCGAAAACATTGCGCTGCTAACCGCTATGTCTAATTCGTTCGGGGCGCGCTGGTTCGATGAAAACTGGCAACCGCAGTTTGATTCAAAGGCCTGGAAAGACACGCTGGAATATTACGTAGATGTGATGAATAAGTACGGCCCTCCCGGCGCTTCGGCAAACGGGTTTAACGAAAACCTGGCGCTATTCCAGACTGGTAAGTGTGGGATGTGGATAGACGCCACTGTGGCCGGGGGCTTCGTTACGAATAAAAAAGATTCCGAAGTGGCGGATAAAGTCGGGTTTGCGCTGGCCCCGGATCACGGCCTGGGTAAACGCGGGAATTGGCTGTGGGAATGGACATTGGCGATACCTTCAAGCAGTAAAAAAAGCGATGCCGCAATGCAGTTTATCAGCTGGGCCACCTCCAAAGAGTACGCTGAGCTAGTGGCTGAAAAGAAAGGCTGGGCCAATGTGCCGCCGGGTACCCGGGCATCGCTTTATGAAAATCCTGAATACCTGAATGCTGCGCCATTTGCTCAGATAACCCTGGACTCTATCAACTCAGCTGACCCGAAAAATCCTACGGTAGACCCCGTGCCCTATGTGGGAATTCAGTTTGTAGCAATCCCCGAGTTCCAAGGTATCGGCACTGCTGTGGGACAGCAGTTCAGCGCAGCGCTTACTGGCCGGATGACGGTTGATCAAGCGTTGCAAAGCTCTCAGCGCCTGGTGGAAAGGGCGATGCGCAAAGCCCGTTACCCAAAATAATAAGCTCTAAACTGGCGGGATGGTGCGTTAACGCGCCGTCCCAGTTTCACTCGAAAGGGGTCTAGTCATGGCAACCACCCAGTCACGTACGTTAGCCAAAATAATGCTCTTTCCTTCGATCTCACTGCTATTAGCATGGATGATCGTGCCACTTTGCATGACGCTGTATTTTTCCTTTCTGGATTATAACCTGCTCATGCCCGGCGATAATGAATTCATTGGTTTTTTAAACTATGAGTTCTTCCTTACAGACCCGGCGTTTGTTGAATCCTTCTTTAATACCTTATTGCTGGTGGGGGGGGTATTGCTTATTACCCTATGCGGCGGTGTGGGGTTAGCCATACTGCTTGATGAGGCTATCTGGGGGCGTAACTATGTACGCATGATGGTGCTTGCGCCATTCTTTGTGATGCCTACAGTATCCGCGCTGGTCTGGAAGAACATGTTCATGAACCCGGTCAATGGATTGTTCGCGCATTTTGCCCAGTGGCTTGGTGTCACCCCGGTGGACTTTTTTGCCGAGCTTCCCTTGCTATCCATTATCGTTATTGTTTCCTGGCAGTGGTTACCCTTTGCCGCGCTAATATTGCTAACAGCTATTCAGTCTTTAGACCGGGAGCAACTAGAAGCTGCAGATTTAGACGGGGCAGGCCCGTTCAGCAAATTCTTTTATATCGTATTGCCGCACTTATCGCGGGCAGTCACGGCGGTCATTCTGATAGAAACTATTTTCCTGCTATCTGTATTCGCAGAGATACTGGTGACAACCAGTGGCGGCCCCGGCTATGCCTCAACCAATATTACGTATTTAATTTATACCCAATCGCTACTTCAGTTTGATGTGGGTGGCGGGTCTGCGGGTGGGATAGTGGCAGTGATTATTGCCAATATTGTAGCCATCTTCCTGATGCGTTTAATTGGTAAGAATCTGGAGAACTAAAACATGGCCACGAATAGCAGTAATAAAACCAAGGTTATTTATACGCTGGTAGCATGGACCATCAGCGGCATGATTTTCTTCCCCATACTGTGGACGATTATTACCAGTTTCAAAACCGAAGCGGAGGCAATATCAGCTTCGCCCAGTTTGTTTATGTTTGAGTGGACCCTGGAAAATTACACCCAGGTGCTGGCACGCTCGCCGTACTTCGATCATTTTTTAAACTCGGTAATCATTTCATTAGGAGCCAGCATCGCCGGACTATTAGTCGCCATCCCCGCGGCCTGGTCGATGGCCTTTGTCCAAACTAAGCGCACCAAAGGCTTACTGATGTGGATGCTATCGACCAAAATGTTGCCGCCGGTGGGCGTACTGATACCCATCTACCTGTTGTTTAGAGATGTAGGTTTACTCGACACCCGGCTGGGCCTGGTGATCGTGATGACGCTTATCAATCTGCCTATTATGGTGTGGATGCTCTATACCTACTTCAGAGAAATTCCCCACGAGATTCTGGAAGCGGCGCGTATGGATGGGGCCGGGATCAAAGAAGAAATTCTGACTGTACTGCTGCCGATAGCACTACCGGGTATCGCTTCCACCTTATTGCTCAATGTCATTCTGGCATGGAATGAAGCGTTCTGGACATTAATACTGACCGCTGCACATGCGGCCCCGTTAACGGCATTCATTGCCAGTTACTCAAGCCCGGAAGGCTTATTTTATGCAAAATTATCAGCTGCCTCTGTGATGGCCGTAGTGCCTATTCTTATCCTGGGTTGGTTTAGTCAAAAACAATTAGTGCGCGGACTCAGTTTCGGCGCGGTCAAGTAGGAGAACTTCAGATGGGAAGTATTACGTTAAAACAAGTGACAAAAAGCTTTGATGACGTGAATGTTATCAAACCCCTTGATCTTGATATCCGTGATGGCGAATTTATCGTATTTGTTGGGCCTTCGGGCTGTGGTAAATCTACCTTACTTCGCATGATTGCAGGCTTGGAAGACACCACCAGCGGCACCATCGAAATTGATGGCAAGGAGGCCACCAGTGTGCCGCCTGCGAAGCGGGGCCTGGCTATGGTGTTCCAGTCATATGCGCTTTACCCGCATATGTCAGTGCGCAACAATATTGCTTTTCCGCTGAAACAAGCAAAGGTTGCGCCTGCCGTTATTAAAGAAAAAATTGAAAAAGCGGCAACAATGCTTAATCTGACAGATTACCTGGACCGTAAGCCTGGCCAGTTATCTGGTGGCCAGCGTCAGCGTGTCGCAATTGGCCGCGCCATAGTACGTCAGCCCAGCGCATTCTTGTTTGACGAACCGCTATCGAACCTCGATGCCTCATTGCGGGTCAATATGCGTCTTGAAATATCCCAGCTACATAAAAGTTTAGATACCACGATGATTTACGTCACCCATGATCAGGTGGAAGCAATGACGATGGCGGATAGAATTGCTGTATTTAATGGTGGTATCATCGAGCAGGTAGGTACGCCGCTTGAACTTTACCGAAAGCCAGTTAATCGTTTTGTGGCTGGGTTTATCGGTTCTCCCAAGATGAACTTCATTGATGTAGCGCCAAAACC
This sequence comes from Salinimonas sediminis, assembly GCF_003429285.1. NCBI lineage: Bacteria > Pseudomonadati > Pseudomonadota > Gammaproteobacteria > Alteromonadales > Alteromonadaceae > Salinimonas > Salinimonas sediminis. The sequence goes on along the minus strand of NZ_CP031769.1, from coordinate 3,535,114 downwards.
CGGTGATGCGACCCACTCGTTAGGCGTTCGGCCGGAGCATTTTAAAATCACCACTGAGCAGGGCCTTTGGCAAGGGCAGGTTGGGGTAGTTGAACATCTTGGCTCGGAAACCTTTTTACATGTTCATGTAGACCACATAGGAACGCTCACGGTTAAAGCTGATGGTGATTGTCAGGCGGTTTACGGCGACCAAATTAACTTAACCGCGGAACAGGCTAAGATTATGCACTTTGATAAACAGGGAATGACTATTCCGGCATTATCCTGGGGCGGGGAAAGTGCCGCCTAAATACCTCGGATAGTAGCGAGCGTTATTGGCGGGTTCGGTAACGCTTGTTTTCAAAGCTCGAAAAGATAGGGAATATGATAATGCCGGGTAATTTCACTATACAGCCGACGTTACAAAACAGCGATATCCGTTTGGTAATCTTTGATTGTGATGGCGTTTTAGTGGACAGTGAAATACTGTGCAAGCGCGTATTGGTTGGTATGCTGGCAAGCCTTGAAGTCACAGTGTCTGATCATTACTTTGATACTTACTTTCTTGGCCAAAGCTATGAGTCAGCCCACAGGCAGATTCATCATGATTTTAACGTACTGTTACCGAAGGACTTCCGGGATGACTATCTCAACACGTTACTTCGTGTGTTTGCCGAGGAACTTGAACCTACCGAATACCTCAATAGCGTACTTGACCAGCTGAATGTGAAAAGTTGTATAGCTACCAGCAGCAGCCCGCAAAGGGTCAATTTTGCTTTGCAAACCACAGGGTTACTGGCGTTTTTTGACGGCAGAATAACCACCAGTTCAGAAGTACAAAAAGGCAAACCCGCCCCGGATATATTTTTACATGCGGCGGCTAAGATGAATGTGCAGCCAGAACACTGTCTGGTTATTGAAGACTCCCAGGCTGGCATTGAAGGCGCGTTAGCTGCCGGTATGGAAGTGATAAAATACACTGGGGCTAGCCATTTATCCGGTAAAGCGAACGCTTCTTCATCGAATGTCTCGGTTATCAGCCATTGGCATGAGCTTTCCTCGGTAGTCCCCGGTTTGTTCAAATAGAATCTATTTGCAGCTCCTAATAATTAGAGCTGATTATTCTGCCGTTAAAGCGCAGCGTGTTGGCTACAAAGCATAGCGCTCGCTCTATTATAGTGACGTAATGCCCCGGCAGAATAACGAAGGCTTTCCCTGTAGCAACGTCTATTCCTGGGTAGCCGTGTTACCACTGTTGATGTGCTTGGTGGGGGTTGTTTAAAGGCAAATATCCGTAGTAAGCGTATTTGTCAGGCCGGCCCGATAGGCTGGTTGGTTTATTCTTAATTTACCGTTTGTGTCCTCCCAAAGCGGTTAGCTGGCACCTTTCATCGCGCTGCTGCAACGCGCGGCTTCCCCCTGGTTTAGCCTAATCTTGAAGGTTAGCTTGCTCACCCTACTCAGGCCATAGTGTAACGCCCTCTGGCAATGTAGTCCGAGCTTGTCTTGCATTTTAATATGTTAATTAACCGATTGACATTGTTCTAACTTCATCAAGTAACCGGGCGATAATGCGGGGTGCTTTGCGGGTGCTGGGGGCGGCCGGCAATACTAACCATACGAAGGATAAAATGGGGCAGGGCTATGCGCTGGATGTAGCGTATTGCACTACAGTGCACCACGTGTTTACATGCGTGCCCGGACGGGGGTTAGGTTTAGGGCGCTTGTTCTATTTGCGCTGCACTTACTCGGTTTAAGCACGAAAGTAGCAACGGCTGCGGCGATGGGTTTAAAACGCCTTTAAGATGGTTTCTATCACTTTAAAGGCAAACCGGGTTTTGACTGACGTCTTTTCCAAAGCATAATACAGGCGAATACCTCGCTTATTAATCGCTGCTTAAGCAGTGGTACGTTGACCATCAGCCATAAGGACACACAATGATTCGCGCTGTAACCCACCGGGCTTTATGCATTAGCTCGCTTTTTTTACTCCCTTTTTACGGTAATAGCGCTACCGAACCAGAGGTCGAGAAAATAACCGTAGAAGGCGCAGCCACTGCAAATGAGTCGCCTGTTGGTACCTTCAATTCGCCGGTTTCTAACTTAGAGTACGATCCCAGAGTCGATCTTCAGTCCAGAAACATGGCAGAGGCGCAAGCTGATGTGACCATTCGCGGCGGTATATTTGAAAATACCGGCTTTAGGATTGGCAGTGCGACGATTATAGACCCGCAGACGGGACACTACTTTGCCGAGATCCCCATCGCCCCGGAAATGCTAAAAAAACCGGCTATTTTAACCGGTGTGGATAATGCGTTATACGGCATGAACAGTTCGGTAGGCACAGTGGCTTATGCATGGCGGCCGATAAAAACGGCAGGCAGTGTATCGGTAGGTGTAGGAAATAATAACGCCAACCTTCAGCGGGCCTACGCTGCAGTAAGCTGGCCGCTAAGCGGGGCCGCCGCATGGAAACTGGGCGCCGAAGGCGAATATTCGCGGTCTGAAAGTGATGGTTCTATCGCAAATGGAGATCACCACTTTGAGCGTGCAGCGGGGCGTATTCAGCTATCGGGCCAGCAATCACAAACTGATTTGTTTGTTGGCTATCAGGAAAAGTTTTTTGGTTGGCCTAACTTATATACGCCGTTTAATGTGAATGAAACGGAAGACTTAGAAAGCCGTTTGTTGATGTTTAATCACCAGCAGCAATATGGGCGCAACAGTAATATTGAAGTGTCAGCTTACTATCGAAAACACCTTGATGATTATGTTTTTTCACGAGAAGATCCCCAAAGTTTTCGGGCTTTTCACGAAACCAAAGTTGCGGCATTGGCATTGTCGGGACAGCATAGCGTGGATACGCACTGGGCACTGAACTACGCGTCACAGTTTAGCGCTGATGATATTGCCTCTACCACCCTGGAAAATAACTTTGTATCACGTAAGTACAGCAAACTAAGTGTAGTGCCTCAATACACCTTTGGGGTTAGCGAGAACGAACAGGTAATCTTGCGATTAGGGGCGGCGTATGACGACACTAACCGCGACGACGCACAGCTTTCGCTCATCAGTGATGCGGTATGGCGTAGCCTGCACGCTGACAACACTTCGCAGACAGTTAGTCTATCTTATGCGCAAGCCTCTCAGGTAGCGGGTTATACCGCAATAGGGGGCAGCACAACAAGTGGCCTGTTTCGAAGCAATGACACATTACAGCGTGAAACAAGTAAAAACCTGGAGCTCGGGGTTTCCTTAGATAGCATCGAATGGCGTTTGGACTCGGCAGTATTTTATCGGTGGGACAATGACCTAACTGATTGGACTTATCGTTTTGATGCTACCTCTGCGCGGGTAGCTAACCCGGTAGATATTGAAACTATCGGTGTTGAGTTCTTCGCTGTGAAAAGGTTGGAAAAAGCTGACCTTGTGGCTGGCTACACCTACCTTCACAAATCCGAAGACTACCGCGACGCAGCGATTGATGCGAGTTTTTATGCGCTAAACTACCCGCCTCACCGGCTGACATTTGGTGCCGTCTGGTATCCTGTAACCTGGCTGGAAATAAGAGCCGACAACGAGTGGCGTAAACAGCAGGAAAACGCCTTAAGAAATGGCGCAGATAGCGCTTTTTTCACGCATCTGACACTAACTTATACTCCGCCACAGATTAACGGTTTTAATATAGTGCTGGCTGTGGACAATGCGTGGAATGAGTCTTTTGAAGAAATCCCAGGTACGCCGGGCCGGGGCCAGCAGCTATCGGCCACAGCAACCTATTCATGGTAAGGCTAAGCGGACCGCCAGACTGTAGCGGCCCACAGGGCCAGCCAGGCAGTCCGCCATTATTTCGGTAGAACAGTAATATGCATAAAAACACTCCAGCTGAATCTGTTTCAGCAAACAATCAACCGTTTGGGTTACCCGACTTTGCAGGGGCATGGCAGCTATATAAACACATCCAGCAAAAGGATGGGGCAGTGTTTGTATTTGAAGGGCAGGCAGAGTTTACCTATGCAGACAGCTATTTACACTACCATGAATCAGGGATGGTGAGTGCGCCAGATGGAAGGACGTTACAGGCGGCACGCAGCTACAAATGGCGCCAGTTAGATAACGGCCATATAGAAGTATTGTTTGATGACAACCGCTTTTTTCACACCTTTAGTCTGGCCGCTCCGGTGGCAGAACATCTTTGTGGAGCCGACCATTATGTAGTGGACTATGGGTTCTCCGGCTGGCCTGAATGGACCTCTACATGGCAGGTAACGGGCCCCCGTAAAGATTATACAATGTTTAGCCGTTTTACCCGGCAGTAATGTGTTTGTAGGCGGCTTACTGGTAGTAGCACAAGGTCTTTAGCTACCGGGGGCCTTGCGATCTTGTTGGCTGCGATGCTGGGATAACCACAGCGCCAGACCAATAATTGCCCCTCCAATCATAAGGCGGCTAAAGTCGGTGTCTTTTTGCCACAGTACAAGGTTAACAATAAGGCCGGCAGGTATAAGGGCGTTATTCATGATAGCCAATGTGCCGGCAGATACTTTAAGGGCGCCCTGGTTCCAGAAATAATAACCTAAACCGGAAGCAACTACACCAAGCCATAAAAGCACGCCCCACTGTGTGGCATTTTGCGGTAATTGACTGGTATTCCCCAATACAAGAAAGGCCGGTAGGGCAACCGCTAGCGCACCGATGTAAAACCAGGCAAAAATATTATGACTCGCCACCGTGGGAACAAAAGTGGCAGCCAGCTTCCGGTAACCTACTTGGCCAAGGGCGAAACAGAGGTTTGCGCCTTGTACAATAAAAAAGCCCGTCCAGAAGTGCTCGCTGACGCCTTCAAAACGTATCGCCGCCGCCCCCACTGTCGCCAGTATGGCGCATAACAGATGAAAGGGGGTAAATCGCTTGAACAGGGCGTCGTTGAGCATTGCAACGTAAAGCGGGGTGAAAATAGTAAACAGCAAAACTTCCGGCACCGACAAAAACATAAAGGAGTGATAGAAGAAGATATACATTACCCCCAGCTGTAGCGCCCCCAGCAAGGCAAGGATTCCTTTTTGCGTAGCGGTTAAACGCGAAACTTTCAGGAAGGGCAAAAACACTAAGGAAGCTAACGTTACCCGGGTTAAAACCGCAAAGTAGCTATCCACAGCGCCCGCCAGGTATTCACCTATCAGGGAAAAGGAAAATGCCCATAAGAGGGTGACAGCGACTAAATAAAACACGCGAAACTCTTTTACAAAGTGAAGTGAGCGCTAAACTATTGCATCGCGACGGTTTAATCAATAGCGCTGCATCTGAGCATGAAAGCAGGGTCGTAGCCGTGGGCCGAGACAACCCTGCTAATTTACGTAAGGTAGCGTTCCTCCTTAGCTGCCCAATTAACACACCACGTAAGCTACGTATCACGGCGATACGCTACATCGCGTAGACACCCACCTTACGCAGGATAATCGATAGGCAATAGCAGGGTTTTTAGAAGGGTCTATGGCCAACTACTTAGCCTGAACACCCACCTTTCTTTTTCCAGAGGGGCATGTGAACCCATAGTTATAGAAGGTGGGTGTCTAAACTAAAACGGATGTTGATTATAAGGTGAGGAGATTGCTAGACACCCACCTTTCTTTTCCAGAGGGGCATGTGAACCCATGGTTATAGAAGGTGTGTGTCTAAACTAAAACGGATGTTGATTGTAAGGTGAGGAGATTGCTAGACACCCACCTTTCTTTTTCCGGAGGGGCATGTGAACCCATGGTTATAGAAGGAGGGTGTCCAAAGTAAAACGGGTGGTGATTATACGGTGGGGATATTGCTAGACACCCACCGAATCTCGTTTAGTCAGCTTACCTCGATAGACATCCATCTTTCAGGCTATGCCAGACAAACTCTGCGGGCTCAGGCCCCACGAAAGCGTAGTATGCTAACTATGAATCCGTAGGACGCTCAGCCGCGAATTAGAGCTGGCCCAGATTAAGTACCATCAGTGATTTGGCAGGTATCGAAATAACCGTGCTCCCGTTTACCTCGGTAGCGGTATAGTCTGTTGGATGAATATTATCGGGATGGTCAAACGTATTGTGTCCATCCATGTCCCTACTATTTAATAATTTTCCTTTAACTTGGCTAACCTGGGGTAAAGCTACCTCGACAGCGTTGTCAACTTGTGTGTTTATTAATGAAATATAGATATCGCCATTTAACGCTTTTGCCGCCGACACACTAAGCGCGGGAATAGCGTCATCACCATGTTGATACAGCGGCGTATCACTTAAGTTGACCGGCAGATAGGTCGCATCTTGAAATGGGATATGCATTTTAAACGCGTAATAGGTAGGGGTTAACAACATCTTTTCTTTGTCGGTCAGAATCATCGCCTGCAATACATTGACCATCTGTGCAATATTCGTCATTTGTACACGCTTGGCGTAGCGATTGAAAATATGGATGTTTAACCCTGCGACAATTGCGTCGCGTATCGTATTTTGCTGGTATAGGAAGCCAGGATTGGTACCTTTATCCACGTCATACCATGTTCCCCATTCATCTACATAAAACCCAATTTCCTGTTCAGGATCAAGTTCATCCAAGATGGCAACATTATCGGTAATGAATGTTTCCATTCGCAGAGTCTGCTGCAAGGTTGAAAACCATTGCTCTTCAGGGTAGCCCGTGGCGCTGCCTTTGGTTTCCCAGTCGCCTGTGGGCAGGGTGTAATAATGATGACTAATAGCATCCATACGTACATTGCCTGACCGCTTTATTTTTTCTGCTAACGTCTGCGTCCAGTTGGTCTGAACGTCGGTACCACCGCTGGCAATAAATTTCGGCTGGTTATTTTCTGGTGCCTTTAAGAAGGTAGTATATTGTTTGTAGAGATCGGCATAATAGTCTGGTGTCATATTGCCACCGCAGCCCCAGCTTTCGTTGCCCACGGCAAAATAATCCACTTTGAAAGGGCGCTCACGGCCATTTTTCTTGCGTTCCCGCACGACCGTGGTATCGGCATCCGATGTCATATAATGCAGCCATTCGACCATCTCTTTTGGGCTACCCGTACCCAAATTGCCATTAATGTAGGTTTGTGCCCCCACCAGTTCTGCAAATTCGAAAAATTCGTGTGTACCAAATGCATTGTCTTCTATCACACCGCCCCAGTTGCTGTTGACGGTTCGCGGCCGCTCATTCCGAGGGCCAATACCATCTCGCCAGTGGTATTCATCAGCAAAACAACCGCCAGGCCAACGTAACAGGGGAACTTTCAGGTCGATTAGCGCCTGTAATACATCTAAGCGATATCCATTCTTATTCGGGATTGGCGAATCTTTTCCTACCCATACACCTTCATAAATACCACGGCCAAGATGCTCCATAAATTGACCATAAATATTTTTATTTAATACCGCACCTGGGCGCTGTGTATCAATGGAGATATCGATTCTGGCAGTATCAGCCATAGCCGCAAGGCTGACCATTGAAAAGCATAAGAATAGCAAAGGCTTAACGCTAACCATGATATTTGGAATCCGTTATTTAATAGCAACCCACATAATAACGCCTTATTGCATAAACGGTGATAACGAGATTTGCCTATATTCTTATGGAATTTGCTATTGTATGGGCAGCATAAGAAAAACCGGGTAATCGGGTCCATGATGAGCGTATTGATGGTGTCGATAAATATGTATTCTGTGAATATTATTGTGACAAAAAATAATGTGGTAGGCACGTCATAGGCAATTGCGTGAATACAGTTTCTGCAGGGTAGAAAAAGAATAATTCGGGTAGGGCAGCCGGGTATTAATAACTACCCGGCGTTCTTCAACATAGCGGCTTAAGCGGGTATTCCGTACGTAAAAATGTGTAATATAAAGGCTACATATATTGAGTTATTTATTTCGATTTAATAAGCTTTATCCAATGGGGTAGTACGCCCAAATTTTTCAGAATAATTTTAAAACTCATTAATAATGGTACGGCAAGCAATACGCCTACTACGCCCCATAACCATCCTGTAACAGACAGCCACAATATAATTATCAGGGGGTTAAGCTGCATACTTTTGCCCAATACCGCCGGCGTAACTAACTGCGATTCAATAATGTTAATACCTAGAAACAGGATGGCGGGCAGAAGCGCAGCGCTGACCAGGCCAAATTGCACCACGCCTGCTACCAGCAATATACTGCAGCTAGCTAATCCGCCCAGGTAAGGCACAAAGTTCATTAACGCTACCAGCGCGCCCCACAATAACGCGTCGTCAACTCCCATATAGGTAAACACAGCCGCGGTAGCAAGGCCTAAAAACGCATTAATAATACTTATGGTAACGATATACCCGGATAGCTCTCTTTGAATCTGATTCACCAGAACCAGAGCGCGTCTTTTGTTGGTAACGATAGGGAAATCTTTAATAAATACGCTAAATAACCCAGGGCCGAAAACGAGTAAAAAGAAAATAAGAATAATACACGCGAATATCTGTGCCAGCAGTAGGGGGGCACTACTGAACATTGTAAGGCCCATCTCAATGCCGCTTTGCTTTAATTTATCAGTGACCGTGGTGCTGTTTTCCTGCTGGGCTACGGGGGCTTCTGCATCCTCATCGTCATCGCTGAACCAGTCAAAAAATGAGGCATCCTCTTCCTTCGCTGCAGCGTCCGGCGGGGTTTTTTCCACCTCAAGATTGTTGCTTATCTCGTCAATTTCCTGAGTTATTTCGGCTGCTATTTTGGGTAGTGAGTGCATCCAGCGTTCTGCAGGTTCGGCAAGCTCCAGGCCTAAGAATGTGAAAGGCGTCACCAGTAAAGCCATTAGCGCAGTAGCCGATATGGTCCGAGGTATATAAAATTTTCTGGCCACGCTAACCAGCGGGCTTAATAGCAAGGCAATAAATGCCGAGAAAAAAAGTGGAATCAGCAGTGATTTTGCCAAGTATAGGGTATAAACCACGGCTAAAGTAACAAGTACTTTGAGCAATCTGGTTTGATAAGTTTCTTTAGGATAGGTGGCCGGATACGCCCTTTTCTGGGTATCTTTTACCGATTCTGATGTGTCCATGTGCCAGCCTTATAGGAAGTAGGTGTTGCGTGGTCAAGTTGAGGGTATTTCAATAGCTTATGGGTTTGCGCTGAAGCACCGCCGGTTCACAGTTTACGCGCTAGTTGCCATTCAGGCATCAACTTTTAAATAATAAAATAGCAAACCCGTTATAGCACCCTAAGCGTGGCTTTGTGCAAAATAGCCAATACAGGGTCACCATAAAACCGTATCCCTTAGTTACCCGCATTACCCAGATACAGGCATAGATATTTGTATATCACTATTGCCCTGCCATTTATCGGCATACATATTATATTAAAATCAGCGTTCGTTATTTTTTATTCTTTAATTCAGATATTTTGCTTCGCTCATTTAATAGTTCCTTTGTATCACGATTTCGGACAGCTTATTTTTCTTAAAGTGTTTAGGTTCAGACTGATCTGAATCCTCCCATCATGACATATCTGTAACGTGCGAGTCAGTTTCACACTTGGTGAACGCAGTGATTCTATTGAATAAACAAATTTGTCTTATGGAGCCGACGCATGAACAAGCCAGCTGATTTTCCGGATAAAAGTAAACTGGTGTTAATCGTTATCGACATGATAAATGACCTTGAGTTTGAAGATGGCGAGAAAATGCTCCCTCCAGCGCTTGAGGCAGCCCGCAATATCGAAAAGTTTAAAAACGAACTTTGCAAAAAATCAATTCCTACGATTTACGTAAATGACAATTTCGGTAAATGGCGCTCAGATTTCCGACAATTGGTGAAACACGTTATGGAAGATGATGTCCGAGGTGAAGAAGTCACCCGGATACTGCATCCGGATGACGACGACTACTTTGTCATAAAAGCCCGCCATTCCGGTTTTTTTGGTACCACCCTGGAAACATTATTACAGCATCTTGGGGCCGAAACCTTAATTCTGGCTGGTCTTACCGGTGATATTTGCGTTCAGTTTACCGCGCAGGATGCCTATATGCGCGAGTTCGATTTGATAGTCCCCCCTGACTTGTTTGTCTGCGCAGACGACGAGACAAAACGCACAGCCCTGACGCAGATGACCCAAACCTGCAAAGCTGCTACGCCTTTCTCCTACGACATTAATCTGGAAGAATATCTGTGAACAAAAACCAATCGTTTAATAACATCTATACGCACGGGTTCGCTCGGGTAGCAGTCTGTATACCCGAAGTGAAAGTTGCCGACCCCGCTTATAATAGCTCGCAAATCATTGCCCTGGCAGAACGTGCTGCATCGCAAAGCGCGGCGGTATGTTTGTTTCCTGAATTAAGCATCAGTGCTTACTCATGTGGTGATCTGTTTCATCAGGACACATTGTTGGATGCCTGCGAAGAAGCTATCGAAAAAATCAAAACCGCGTCTAGATCGCTGCGGCCGCTACTGCTGGTGGGTTCCCCATTGCAAGTGGAAGGAGCACTTTATAATTGTGCCTTGGCTATACACGACGGCAAAGTGCTGGGGGTAGTGCCTAAAACCTTTCTACCCAATTATCGCGAGTTTTATGAAAAGCGGCAGTTTGCCTCGGGGCGTGACTGTCTGCTTAACGAAATAGACCTGTTAGGCGAACGTGTCCCGTTTGGCTCAGACCTTATTTATAATGCCGTAGATGTAAAACATTTGCGTATTCATAGCGAAATTTGCGAAGACTTATGGACGCCCATTCCGCCAAGTTCCTATGCCGCACTAGCAGGTGCCACATTATTAACAAATCTGTCAGCCAGTAATATTACAATAGACAAAGCCCGCTACCGCAGAGACCTATGCGCCCGGCAATCAGGAGCCTGTGTTTCTGCCTATTTGTATGCTGCCGCAGGGCCTGGCGAATCCACTACCGACCTGGCCTGGGATGGGCATGGGTTAATCTTTGAAAACGACATTTTGCTAAAGGAAGCCGGCCGGTTTACCCCTGAAGCAGACCTGATTGTGGCTGATATTGATTTGGAGCGATTAAGCCAGGATCGGATGCGCTTAACCAGTTTTCATGATTCTGTAAGTGTGCACCGGGAACAGGTAGCAAAAGTACGCCGTATTGATTTCACCCTGAACCCTGCTGAGGCCGGTTTGCCGCTTTTACGAGAAGCGGACAGGTTCCCGTTTGTGCCTGCCAATAATGATGATTTAGATACGCGGTGCTATGAAACTTACAATATCCAAATTCATGGACTACAAAAACGGCTTACTGCATCTGGTTTTACCAAGCTCGTGGTAGGTGTATCGGGCGGGCTTGATTCCACCCATGCCCTTATCGTGGCCGCTAAAACAATGGACCGGATGAACTTACCGCGTGCCAATATCCTTGGGTATACTATGCCCGCTTATGCTACCAGCAGTAAAACCAAGAGTAATGCGCATATACTGATGGAAAGCTTAGGAATTACTGCCAAAGAAATCGACATTCAACCTTCCTGTGATCAAATGCTTGAAGATATTGAGCATCCTTATGCTAAGGGCGAGGAAGTTTACGATGTCAATTTTGAAAATGTTCAGGCCGGCGAGCGTACATCACATTTGTTCAGGCTGGCTGGGCAAAACCACGCGTTAGTATTGGGAACGGGCGACTTATCAGAAATTGGTTTGGGCTGGATGACCTATGGCGTGGGCGATCACATGTCTCACTACAACGTAAATTGCAGTGTGCCCAAAACATTAATTCAGCACCTAATACGCTGGATAGCTGACCAAGATGAATTTGACGCTGATACCTGCAACGTTTTAACCGATATTGTGGATACCGAAATATCGCCTGAATTGGTGCCAGGCGAGGACAGTTCTGACGAACCTGCGCAGAAAACCGAGGATAAAATAGGCCCGTACGAACTACAGGATTTTAATTTATATTGGATTACCCGGTTTGGTGTGCGACCTTCAAAAGTCGCGTTTCTTGCTTACCATGCATGGTGTGATGTAAGCCAGGGAAAATGGCCCAGTACGCTGCCAACCGAAAGTCGCAATGAATACACGCTGGAGGATATCAAACACTGGCTGGAGGTGTTCTGTTATCGCTTCTTCAAAATTAGCCAGTTCAAACGTTCAGCCTTGCCTGATGGGCCCAAAGTTGGTTCGGGTGGTTCTCTGTCACCGCGGGGAGACTGGCGCGCGCCCAGCGATGCCGAGGCAGAGGTCTGGTTGGAAGAGATTAAAAATATTCCTACCGAATTGTAATCTGCTGCTCAGGTAGGTAGCCGTGTAAAGTGTGTCACGTCTTATGCAAGCAGGCTCGTTTTGAGCCTGCGTTTGCTATCTGTGCAGGGCAGGCATGGCGACCTTGTTTCAGTGCCCATCTAAAGCCCCTCAAAAAGTAACGCTCGCCGCCTATCTATACACATACGCTGGGCCTGAAATAACCCCAAGTGCTTTGAACAAAACCCTCATAGGGTCAAACCCGCAACCTGGCTTTCAACCGGCTATATTGTGGCAGCGTAGCGCCAGGTTATGAGGGTAATGCTGGTGTTGGCCATAGGTGTATGTAGGCCTTTGGTCGCCTTGGTTAGGTCAGATATGCACAGCTATCCGGCAAGCCGTTAACCAGGAAAATCAGCTAAGGGTGATAGATAATTGCCAAAACGCAGCAGGGAATACCATCCCCGCTATGTTAAAAGTAAAGTGGAGGGGTAAGCCAAAATAAGAATGAGGGGGAAAGCGTTATTTTTAAATGGCTTATTTCACATGGCTTATTCTAATTTGCCTTGTATGGTGAGAGTTGTAGAAAGTGAAACAGGTGGCATCAGCTCGCTATCCTCTACGTGTTTTTGTTTAATACGGACGCTGGAAAACTCAGCATTCAGCCCTTACCAGCAACCTTTATCCAATCTATTCAACCTATGAAGCCTACCCAGCCAGCTATATGCGTTAGGCTAGCCACGAACTGCACTAATTTTAGCACCTGGTTTTAGCAATTGGTTTTAGCAACTGGGCGGCCGCCCGTGGCTATCTGCTCACCGCTTTTGCTCTCAGGTTCATAACGAAGGTAAAAACGCCAGCACCAGAAACATCATTATTCAAAGCAATCTTTGTTTGGTTAAGTGAGGGGGTTAAACAGTAGCCGCCTACGGCTGATGTTTAATACTGTATCTGGGGGGGATGCTATCGCGAGGGCAGTACTGAATGTGTCGTTGTAAACTTGATGGTGGAACAGCCAGTGGGGGTGAGCGGCTAAGGCTGGATCGGCCACCCTAAGCCGGGGGCTGGCTGCTTCAGTATTACAAAAATAGAACCCGTTTCCGGGTATTGCCATACCTTTTCCTTCGCCTTTAATAAAAGCCTCTTTTAATGTCCACAATTTATAAAATTGTAGAATATCTGCAGGAACATTATGGGGGCCACGCAGTGTGCCGTATTCAGCCGGGTGAAAGTAAAACCGAGCAAGGTCGTAAATATTTCTGGTGTTATCAATGTGTTCAATATCTACGCCGCATTCACGCCCAAGCGTGACTGCAATCAATATAATGCTGCCGGAATGAGACAGGTTGAACTGTATATTTTCACTATTATTGGCAAGTGCCGGTTTTCCATAAGGGTTGGTGGTGAACCTGAGATCCCGGGCCCCAGGGTGGTTTAACAGTGCATTAAGAATGCAACGTAACGCAACGCGAGCTATCAAAAACTGATGTTGCCTGGCTGCCTTTCGAAACTGTTTCATTCTGTTTTTTTCGCCATCAGACAACAAGCTTAGCCCATCATCCAGGACCTTTGAGGGGAGAGCATCATTGGTATCGATAAGCCATAAATGAACCTCTTCATCGGCAATGTCTGCCACGGGATAGGAAGGGGTGAAATCACAAAACATACAAGGTTGCAGAAATAGTTTTTAATGTAACATTAGTTTAGACTAGCGCCCTTTGCGATAGAAGCGTTCATAGTAAGGATTATATAAACTATGGCTACACAAACAGCATCCGAATTGAAAATGGCTCAGCTTTTGGTTGACGCCCTCAACCTTGAAGACATGGAAGCAGAAGAAATTGACCCTGAAGAACAATTGTTCGGTGATGGGTTAGGTCTTGATTCTATTGATGCACTGGAGATTTCTCTAGCAATATCAAAAGAATACGGTGTACAAATTAAAGCCGAAGACGAAGGTACTCGTGAAGCATTTGAAACGTTGAGAAGCTTAACGACATTTGTTGAAAAGAATAAATAATACCGGGCCAGCGTCTTATCAATTGAGCGGTAAAAACGAATTTAGCGGGGCCATTCTACCGACATGAAAATAGATATCATTGACTATGAATCCTGTTCAGCAGCTGGGGTAAATATCAGTGCATTACGGGCCTCCCTGAGGCAACATAAAAGCGGCCTGATTAAAAACAACCTGCCAGGGTCTGCTATTGATACCTGGGTGGGTGTGGTAGGGGAAATTGCTGAGGTTAATGACCTGGGTCAGTGGCAGAGCCGGAATAACGCGTTGGCGGCACTAGGTTATGCGCAGGGCACTATCCGCCATACCGTAACCAACTTGATTAACCAGTATGGCGCGGCGCGAATTGGTTTGATAATGGGGTCGAGTACATCCAGTATCGATCGCACCGAAGAAGCGTACACCAAGCTTAACCAAGACCATACCCTCAGCGAAGAATTCATCCAGCCAAATGTCCATAACCCTCATGCGCCTGCTCTTTTTGCCGCGCATCTTACCGGTATAAAAGGCCCGTCTTTGACTATCAATACGGCCTGTTCATCGTCTGCTAAGGTGTTTGCTACCGGTGCGCGCTGGTTGGCCACCGGGATTGTTGATGCCGTACTGGTTGGCGGCGTGGATACCTTATGCCTGAGCGTATTGCACGGCTTCAATTCGCTGCAATTGCTATCTGCGAATCCGTGTAAACCCTTTGATCAGCACCGTGATGGTATTAACCTTGGCGAGGCCTCTGGTTTCGCGGTTTTACAACGGGCTGGCGAGAACGATAATGGCCGGGGGATAAGGCTGGCCGGTTATGGCGAAAGCTCAGATGCCTATCATATGTCTCACCCCCACCCCGAGGGCCTCGGTGCACGCTTGTCGATGACCCAAGCGCTGAGTCGTGCCGGGCTGACCCCTCGCGATATTGATTATATCAATTTGCATGGAACCTCCAGCCGGGCCAATGACTTGATTGAAGGCAAACTGATATCTGAATTGTTTCCCGACTCCGTACGCTGTTCATCAACCAAGGCATGGATGGGGCACACTTTAGGCGCGGCGGGTATCACTGAAGCCATTGTGGCAATGGATACGCTATCCACCAACGTGATCCCGGGCTCTAAGAACTTAGAAACGCTGGACGAAGCATTGAATTTTTCTATCAAAGCCGCCGATGAAACAAAAGTGTGTCAGCATGTAATGACCAATTCATTCGGCTTTGGCGGCAATAATTGTACACTTTTGTTTAGCAGGGCTGAGTAATATGCAGGCAAAAGAACTGAAATGTAAAATTGTAGGCGTGGGCGCCTGGGGCAGTTATTTTGAAAACTGGCAGGGTTTGCAAGCATTATTAAATGGTGCAGCGCTTCCTGAAACTAAGTTGAAAGGTCCGAAGCCCGGCATTATCCCCGCCAATGAACGACGCCGGGCACCGCTGCCGGTAAGATTAGCCGTTGAAAGTTCGTGGCAGGCCACAAAAGAGGCGGGTGTCGAGCCTAATACGCTGACCTGCGTCTTTGTTTCCGGGCTTGGTGATACTGATCTGACAGACTATATGTGTAAAACACTGGCCTCAGAACATAAAGAATTATCGCCCACCAAATTCCACAATTCTGTGCATAACGCGCCGGCCGGATACTGGACGATTAGTACGGGTACCATGTGTGCAGCCAATTCTGTGGCAGGGTATGAAGCATCAGTTTCCCTGACGCTACTTGAAGCGATGATTCAGTGTGAAACGGAACACTCCCCCATGTTGCTGACTTTTTATGATGCACCCGTGGCAGACATATTAACGCCGGTCTTAGCGAACCAGGAAACTTTCGCGTTTTCGCTGGTGGTGTTTCCACACGACGCTAATGTTCAGGGGCAATTGGTGACTGCTCGTGTTAAACAGGATGAACAGGCAACCTGGCCCGCATTACGCAGCAACAGTGATTATATTGGGCAGTTGTATGCAAAAAATCCGGCGGCAAAAGTATTATGTCTGGCTGAGCTTCTAAAACATCCAGAAGGTCAGATAGTAATGCCTTTAAGCAGTGGCACCGCGTTAACTATTTCCTGCGAAGAATAAGCGATGAGTCAGTTGAATACGGACATTATTATCGCCGGCGGTGGCCTGGCTGGCATGAGCCTGGCATTGCAACTGCTTAACCGCGATGCATCCTACGCTATCACTATTATTGAAAAAAACACCTTCCCAGTAGACGACACCACTGCAAAGGTGGGTGAATCGACCGTGGAAATCGGGGCGCATTATTTTTCCCATGTGTTGGGTTTGCAGGCGCATTTTAAAGAAAAGCATCTACGCAAATATGGCTTAAGGCTGTTCTTTGGTCATGGCCAAGATGACTACAGTGAGTATGACGAGCTGGGTGTAAGTGAACTGTTTGGCATTCCTGCTTATCAGATTGAACGAGGCTCGCTGGAGAATCATCTTTACACCCTGTTGAAAGAACAAGGGGTGGTATTTCTTGATGGTACTGTACCTGACGATATTCAACTTGGCGATAAAAACCATACGCTAACGTGTCACCGTAACGGCGATACTATCACCGTTCACGGCCGGTGGTTGGTAGATGCAGCAGGGCGACAAGCGCTACTTAGAAACAAACTGAACCTGCAAACAGAAACCGGTCATCACGGCAACGCGGTTTTCTTTCGCATCAATAAGCGTGTGATTATTGATGAATGGTCTGCGAACCCGCACTGGCAGAATCGGGTATGTGAGCCGGGTAAGCGCTGGTTAAGTACCAATCATTTAATGGGCCCTGGTTATTGGGTATGGATCATTCCGCTGGCGTCCGGTGCCACCAGCTTTGGTATCGTGATGGACGATAAAGCGCTGGCAGATAGTGGTATTTCCTCGTTTGAAGATACCATGGACTGGCTGAAAAAAGAGCATCCGCGGTGCGCCGCCGCCATCGAAGGCGCAGACCTGCTGGACTTTAAAGTGATGAAAGGCTACTCCTATGGCTGCAAACAAATGTTTTCAGCCGATGGCTGGGCGATGACCGGCGAAGCCGGGGCTTTCACCGATCCCTTCTATTCGCCGGGCAGCGACTTTATAGCCCTGAACAACACCTTTGTGACGAATCTGATTGAGCGTGACCGACAAGGTCAGGATATTCGCTTTGAAGCGGCGCTGTTCCATAAGTTTTACGATTCGTTCTTCGAAAATACCTTGTCGATTTATAAAGATCAGTACGGCGGCTTCGGCGACCGTAAAATGATGTCCATCAAGCTGGTATGGGATTACACCTACTACTGGGGCGTGTTTGCCTTACTGTTTTTCACCGATACCACCGACGACCTTAAAACCATGCGTAAGATGTTGCCGGGGTTGCTGGAAGCTCAGAAACTAAATAAAGAGATGCAGACATTGCTAAGGGAACGTGCAAAACAGCGTTTGGTATTGCCAGCCCAAGGTAACTTTATGGATCAATTTCAGGTTCCGTGTCTGAAGGCATTAAATGAACTACTGAAAAATCCCAAGGTCGATGTTAATCAGGCCCTGGAGACGAACATTATCCTGATGCGAAAACTCAAAGGGTATTTTGAGAACATGTTAAGCGATGATGCCACCACCGAGATTGATGACGAAGAGCGGCAGATCCTTGGCAATTACCGATTAAGTGTGTTGGCATGACGATCCCACCAAAAACGCGGGGCGTAAAAGACCTGGTGCCGCTTTTGGCTATTCTGGCATCCGTGGCCTACCCATTTGTGGTCTGGCTGAACATTGATACGATAAACCCTCGGTGGTTCGGTGTGGCCCTGCTATGTATTGCCATTATTCGCGTGGTCTTTATGGGCAGTATGCGCCGCGTCAGTGATTGGTTGCTAACCGCGATAGTAGTGTTATTTTGTGCTGCAATTATCCTGCTGGATAGTACCATCCTGCTCAAATGTTACCCGGTGATGATGAGTGCCAGCATGGGGCTGCTATTCCTTGCTTCACTAAACGATAAACAAAGTTTAATCGAACGTTTTGCCAGCGTCGGCGGCAAGCAACTGCCACCTGAAGCCTCTGGCTACCTTCGTCGGCTTAGCCTGACCTGGGGCACTCTGTTACTACTTAATGCCCTGGTGGCCGCATGGACAGCATGGTACGGTAGCCTGGCAATGTGGACGCTTTACAATGGTTTACTGTTTTATGTGTTTATTGCAGTATTTATCATCGCTGAACTGGTCTACCGCCAATATTACAAGAAGAAGCATAACATTGTTGAAGACTGATATAGATGCATTAAAAGCACTGTTCAACGCGCAGGAAGGACCGACAATTACGAAGGTCAGTAGCGATGCCAATTCTGCGCAGGTAACCCTGATAGTAGATGAGCGCCTGACGTGGTTTGACGGCCATTTCCCGGACCATAAAGTGTTACCTGGCGTGGTACAAATTGATTGGGCGGGGAAACTGGCCAAAGCGTTATTCGTGCAGGCGGGGCGTTTTCATCAATTAACCAACATCAAATTTAAATCCATGGTGATGCCCGGTACGGCGATGCAACTTGCGTTGCACTACAACGCCGTGAAGCAAAGTGTCACATTCAATTTTTCCAACCAAACTGAGTCTTTTTCTACAGGCAGTTTTAAGTTTAGCGCATTATGAAATACTGCATTATTATTCCCCATTATAAACATCACGTGTTATTTGAAAAGTTTCTGCCTGCACTGGCCTCACTGAACTTACCCTGTATTGTGGTAGACGACGGTAGTGGCGAAGAAAGCGTGGCAAAAGTCGCCGAATTGCTCGCTCCCTATGCCGATTTTCACCTGGTAAAGCATCAGACCAACCGTGGTAAAGGGGCGTCGGTGATCACCGGTTGTTATCACGCCAGCGCTATGGGGTTTAGCCATGTGCTGCAACTGGACGCTGACGGTCAACACGATATTAACGACGCCCAGAAACTGCTGGAATACAGCCGCTCGCATCCTGAAACGTTTATTTCTGGCAAACCCTACTTTGATGAAACGGCCCCTCTTGCCAGAAAATACGGGCGCAGAATTTCCGATTTCTGGATGGCGATAGAAACACTTTCGCTGAAAATCAAAGACGGCCTTTGTGGGTTTCGGGTTTATCCTATCAAGCAAATTGAGCATGTGTTTGATAACTATTATCTTGGTCCACGCATGGATTTTGATCCCGAACTGTTAGTGAAGGCGGTGTGGGCCGGGATTGATGTGCACTTTATTCCTACCAAGGTGGTTTATCACGAAGATACGGTGTCGCATTTTCATTACCTGAAAGACAACCTGATGCTCATCCGGCTGAATATTCGGCTGTTGTGTGGCATGCTGGTGCGCTTACCGAAGTTGCTTTTCACCCGCCTTAAAGCATTGCTGCGCTAACATGCCGGTAGCACATTCACCAACGGAACAGCACTGGTCGCAAATCCGCGAAGGTGGCACACTGGCGGCAATGCGTCTGGTGTTTCTGATTTATCGGATAGGCGGGCGGCGGGTGTTTTCCCTCATCATGTACCCGGTAGCTTTGTACTTCGTGTTGTGCCGCTCAGCGCAGCGTAAAGCCTCGTTGCAGTTCCTGCTGGCGCACTACCGGTGCCGCCCTGAATGGTGGCAGAGCAAACCGGGCTACCGCCATGTGTTATTGCATTTCAAAAGCTTTGCGGAAGTCATTCTGGATAAAATGCTGGGTTGGCTGGATGAGCTTTCCACTGACGATTTCGTGCTGACCTCGCCAGAACAAATTGACGCTTTACACGAGGATCCCCGCGGACAGCTTATTATCGGCTCCCATTTTGGGAACCTCGAATTTTGTCGTGGGTTTATGCACCGCTACCGTAGCCAGGTAATCAATATTCTGGTGTATGATAAGCATGCCGGTAACTTTGTAAAAATGATGCAGAAAGAAAATGATGCTTCACGGCTGAATGTATTTCAGGTGGATGAATTTGATGTTACCACCATCATGCAGTTGAAAGACAAAGTTGATGCTGGAGAATGGGTTTTCATTGCTGGCGATCGGGTACCGTTAAGCGGCTTGGAACGTACCGTTGAAGTGCAGTTTTTGGGCGAGCAGGCGCCGTTACCTATTGGCCCTTATATGCTGGCGAAGGCGCTGGAATGCCCGGTTAAGCTGATGTTCGCCTATCGCAGCGAAGCGGTTGATAATAAGGTGCTATTTGATGTTTCGCCGTTATGTGACAAGCTGCAAATTAACCGCAAAACTCGCCAACAGGATTTGCAAAGTTATGCGCAGCAATTTTCTACGAAGCTAGAAGAACACTGCTTGAATGCACCGTACCAGTGGTTTAATTTTTATGACTTCTGGCAGCCCGGTACGAGTGTCGCTACGCCCGCGGGCAATCAACAGGAAGCAAAGTAATGTCCCACGATAACCGCTTTGACCCCCGGCTGTTTGATTTAATCCCGCACCGCCCGCCGATGTTACTTATCAATAACCTGTTAGAGGTCAACGAAACATCCTCTTCTGCCAGGGTTATTGTTGATGAACACGCGCCTTTTTTTGAAGCCGGCAAAGGTGTTCCGGCATGGATAGGGCTTGAATATATGGGGCAAACGGCTGCACTGATCGCCGGACACCAGCGTCAGTTAGGCAAAGTCGGGCCCCATCTGGGTTTTTTACTTGGCACCCGGGGATTTAAAACCAGCCACGACTATTTTGCTCCCGGCTCTTATAATGTTTATTGCGCCGAAACTGCGTTGGTCGGCGATGAGTTGGCCACCTTCAATTGCTCAATTAGGACAACCCCCCAAGACGGCGGTGAGATAGACTGCCTGGCCACGGCAAGCCTCTCGGTTTTGCGCCGACCGGTAGCACCTAAAACGGCTATTTAGACTGCCCCTCCCGCCGGGTTTATGGCGGCTACCGCCAGCAGAGTATGTGCCCCAATGATCACTGAAACCTGCCAGGCTTGGCATTCCAGCTATTTGTACCGGCAATATGGGGGAGGCATAAGGGGGGATAGAAATACGGCGCGCTATTAAAGGTTGTTACCCAGCGGCTGACTTGACCCGGTCTTTTGGTAACTCATACGAAGGTACCGCCAAAAAGCGCGAGCGAAACCACGCCAAAGGTTTTCGTCCATACGAAAAAAGCCGCCGCGCATGGTTCAAAGAAAGTGCTTCGAAGAAGACAGGCACCCTGGACACATGCACTTAGCGAGGTTTCTTTTTCAGCGATGCATGCAGCGCGTCGATGTTTTTTCTCAATAACTTGCCATTGGGTTCCCGGGGCAGGGCCTCTACTACATAAACAGGCCGGGGTACAAAAGCACTGTCTAGTTTTGCCTGTAAAAAACGCATCAGCGCGGTTTTTTCAACCCCCGGCTTTAACGCTACAATGGCTACCAGACGGGTGACCCGGTCGCCAGAGGCGGGATGAATAACAATGCCATCTTCAAGCCCTTTGAAGGTGAGCAGAGTTTGATTGATATCAAACAACGAGCCCCGTTTACCGGCTATTTTCACCAGGTCGGTTGCTCTGCCGCAAAGGACAAACCGATTATGTTCATGGAACTTAATAAAATCTTGTAAAGCGATAGTTTCGGGCAGGTGTTCAGCACTGGCAAGGGTGCTATCGCCTTGTTGTGCAAAGTGTATCCCGGCAAACTTCAACCAGGCTTTTTCCTGCGCTGTTCTTCTTACCGCCATAGATCCTACCTCGCTGCACCCATATACCTCGCGCAAGGGCGCATTGAATTTTTGCTCTACTTCCTGGGCCAGTTCGACAGTGAGGGGCGAGGTGGCACAAAGCACAGAATGGGCGGCCAGTGCGCCTGACATATCAGCGCATAACGCACGTAAATGAACCGGGGTCGATACTAACTGTTTGGGCGCGGGCAGGGCGCTAAAAATATCGAGTATATCCTGCGGGAAAAGAGGTTTTGCATCACTCATACACACTTTACTGAACAGTGGTAGTAACGCTGAGGTTTCCAGCCCCCACATATGTTGCGCCGGCATGGTGGCCAGTTGATAAAGGGTCGTATTACAGTCTGGAATCATAAAGGTATAGTTTATCAAACTGCTACGATGCAGGGTGCGCCAATACTTGTGATTGGGTTTGGATTTCCCGGTCGACCCGGAGGTAAAACTAATGCACGCCAGAAAACCATCTTCAATTGCGGGTACAGGCTCATCGCCGGCTTCGGCGCTATCAGGTTTGACCGACATGAGATTAAACGCGGGAAGCTGGGTACTGATATCTTTGCCATCATGAAGGATAAAGCAACCGTCATACTCTTGGTTAAGCTGCTCTTGCGTGGCTATATTGGGGTTGGGCGGTAACAAGGTGGTCATGCGTTGTACGATAGCGGCACAAAACCCTACCAGAAACAGATAACGGTTCTCACATAGGTTAATGGCATGCTTAGCGGGGGGCAAGGCCGTAGCCACCCGCTTTACGTGCTTGATGAACTGTCTGGCTGACACGGGGCCAGCGGGCAGCCCAAGCTGCTCAACCGGTTGGGTCAGGAAGGCAAGGGGATCTTCAGGTTCGCGTGTAATTAGAGGGTATGTATTAGGCATCAACGTTGTCGTTTATTGGTATTGGTGAATGTTAACCGGCTTGGATAACCGGCAGGGCCATTCGCTTTATTTTCAATTTTCGCTAGTTTAAACTACCGCCAGTTCAAAAACTAATTTTGCGCCTCAGAATGGCTCCCTGAAAAAACAGTGTGCTGCATTACCCGGCAGCTAAGTGCTGATAGTGGTCAGTGCTATTATTTATTCCACCTGTTTTCAGCCTCATTCTTTTCTAAACTTGCATCACATCCAGTTGGCTTATGTTAAAACAGCATTTTTGTTCCACTTCTGCCACAGAGCTATTGTCCCGACAAAATACATTGGCAGTTATGCCATTAAACGTGCAATGCGAAGCGTTTGGTCACGGCTTAATTGCCACAGGGCTTGAAGAAGCCAGTGCTAACTCTATCAACGAGGTCTGGACGGTAAACGGGAAAGTTAGCCGGGGGCAGTCAAATCATTGCTATTGGTCTAAAACCCCGGATATCATTTGTGTGGCGCGCTGGCTAAGCAAAGATGAATGCGAAAATATTGAACAGCATACCCAGATTGCCTATGAAGCAATGTTAACGGTGCTTGATGAGCACGGTTTTGCGCATCCTTTTCGCTTCTGGAATTACCTGCCATCGATTAATACGGGTGACGGTGATGACGAAGTTTATAAAAAGTTTTGCACCGGCCGTTTGCATGCGTTTGAAAAAAAACGCATTGCGCCAGAGGCGTTTCCAGCTGCCTCGGCCCTGGGCCATCATACCGATGGGGCCGTGTTCTATGTTTTCGCCAGTTTGGTTAAGCCCCGGCACTTTAATAATCACCACCAGATAAACGCTTACGAATACCCCCGCCAGTATGGTATTACCAGTCCTTCGTTTGCCCGCGCTACCGCGTTGCATCTGGGTACAGCGTCATTTCTTTTTATATCCGGTACAGCTAGTATCAAAGGTCATCAAACTATTGCAGAAGGGAATATAGAAAAGCAGCTTAATGTGACCATGGATAATATTAATCACCTACTGGCAACCGCTAACCCTGACCAGTGCGAACTGGTCGCAATTAAAGTGTATATTCGTTTTGCCAATGATATTGCTTATATTCGCAACTGGCTTGATACGCACTACCCTCAGGTTGAAGCGGTTTATACACTGGCTGATATCTGTCGCAAAGATTTGTTGGTAGAGATTGAAGGTTTCTGTGCCTGACGCCGTGAACCCGAAACAGCACCACGGAGGCAAGCGGCCACGCCGTTTGCTGTATAAAACCTGGCAAGTTTTTTGTGCGGGGGTAAGTTATGCGTTTTTCGGGATAGTTGCCCTGCTCATTGGCGCTGTTTTTCGATTAATGAGTCCGATATCTGCCATTTCACCGGCTAAAAAACAACGTTTAATTCGCTGGTGTATTCATAAAGGCTGCCTGACTTTTATCCGTACTTTGCGTTTTTTCGGGTTAATTCGGTATCATTTTGATATTGCGTCGCTACGGGCTGTCCACCCTGGACATATTGTAACGGCGAATCACCCATCATTGATTGATGTGGTATTGCTGCTGGCGGTGAACGAGCAGATTTGCTGTATTGTGAAAAACGCCATCTGGAACAACTTTTTCATTGGGCCGGTGGTTCGTCAGGCCGGCTTTATCCCTAATAATGCTGAGCATTTTTTACCGTTAGCAGAAGCCAGACTTAAGGCCGGCGAAAATATTCTTATTTTCCCAGAAGGGACCCGCACAAAAGCAGATAACATTGTAAGATTCAAACGGGGAGCCGCGAATATCGCCGTCGCTATTGGTGCGCCGATAATGCCCGTGATAATCCAGTGCGTTCCCCGGGGGTTAAAAAAAGGCGACAAATGGTATGATATCCCTGCAGGTGGCCTCAATTTCACGTTACGTTCAAGCGCAAGGCTGGTGGTGGAGGACTGTATTGATATTATGTTACCCCGGCCCCAGCAATATCGCCATCTTACCGTGTTTCTGGAAAACTATTACAAAAAGCAGCTGGAAGATTACACGTTGAGCTTATCAGAAGCTTTTGAGCAACCGCAAAGGACGACATGATGAACAGCCAACACAAGCGCTTTTTTCACCACGCTATAGAGGCTGCGGTGAGGCTGTTTCGTATTAAGCCAGCCTGCAATGCGCCTGAAACTCAATGCTATGAAGCTTTGGCTATGCAGCCGATGGAAGCGTTAGCGCTGTCGGCAGGTCTCCTGATGCCCCGCACGCGGGAAAACACCAGCGTGCCGTTGATGCAAATACCAACTTCGCATAAGGCGACAAACCTGTTTGCTGAACTTTCCAGGGAAGCATCATGCCAATAAAAAAACATGCATTAAACCTCGAGATTCCTTTTTTTGATGTTGATGCATACCGCGTGGTATGGCACGGAAATTATCCTAAATACCTGGAAATGGCGCGTTGCGCGCTGCTAGCGGACATCGGTTGCCCGTATAGTGTGATGGAAAAAGAGGGGTACTTTTTTCCAATTGTAGATATCCAGGTGAAATACATTAAGCCGCTGTTGTTTGAACAGCAAGTGGTGGTGGAATCGTGGTTAGCGGAATGGCAAAACCGCCTGAAAATTAATTATATTATTAAAGACCGGCTAACCGGAGAAATATTTACTAAAGCAAAAACCACCCAGTTTGCGGTGGCAATGCCTGCGCAAATTACGCAATACGAATCTCCGGCTTTTCTGATGAAAGCGGTGAATGCATGGATAGAGAGATAATGAAAAAAACGTATTTTACCTGGCTGGGCCTGTTTTGTTTGCTGGCCGTTGCAGACGCTTCCCCGGTACTGGCTAAAGACAGTAAGAACACGGAAGAAACTCTGCTTTCCGCGATATTTCCATCGCGCTGTAACTTTTCAGGGCACTTTAGCCAACGCAAAGCGGTTGAAGGGGTCTCGGTCCCCTTAAACTCCACCGGTGACTTCTTTTATTCCTGTGATCTGGGGCTTGTGTGGCATACCAGCAAACCATTTAGCGAAGCCGTGTTATATGTGAACAGCACAAATAATTTTAAAGCCGAGGATGATGGTACGCTTACGCCGCTCACTGGGATAACCCGCTATATCATGTCCAACATTTTTGTACGCCTGTTAAATGGAGATACCGCGTACTTTGCTGAAGAGTTTTCTGTTACCGAAGCAACTGATAAAACTGTGCGGTTACACCCTGAAAGTGGGATGTTGCAAAAAGGTCTGGACGTCATTCATATCAGTAAAACCGAGGATGACTCGCAAACTACTGTCAGTATCAAGGTAACCGATGTCAAGGGGCAGGATACCCTGGTGTTGATTGACCACATTCAGCAGTATAGTTTTACGGGCAAGCGAAGTGCCTATGAGCAGTGTAATAACCTGTACGCTGACAAAACAAACTGGTGTCAGGTGCTACGCTCTCCTTCCCGTTTTGACGTTTTCTAACCTGTGAGCCTGTTTTTGTTTGCCCGGCTGGGCCTGATTTTGCTACTAATCGGCGGGACACTCTACGCTACGCTTTACCCGCAGGCGATTCAGATTGATACGAATATTAACGAACTCAACCCGGAAAAAAACAATGATGCGGGCCTGCAACATGCCCTAAATAGGCTGACTGCGGATGTCAGTCAACGCTTTATGATAGTGGTGCAAGGCGCAGATAAGCGCAATACCGAGCGGGCTGCCACCGCCCTGCAAACTGCGCTTAACTCATTACCGCATCTTACTGTTATTGATAGCGATCGCATTTTAGATGACTATTTGGCCGTCATTACCCCCTACCGTTTTAATGTTCTTTCTGAAAGTCAGCGTAGGGCACTGGAAACAAAAAGCGCGGCGCAACTGGCGAACGCCGCCCAGCGAAAGTTATATCAGTTGGGCGAGGGCGTCAGACTGATTCCTTTCGAAGCGGATCCACTGGGTTGGTTTTCAGACTATCTGCTTACTATGTCTGATGGAATGGATACACCCGCGACAAACAATCAAGCTGACAAAACCGTCACTTCGTCTGCGGTCTCAATTTCGGTAAAGTTCAAAGAATATCCCGCTGGGATGGCCGAACAGTTCCGGCTGTATGAACAAATTAATACCATAGAGCAGCGCGTTAGTCAGGAGTTTGATGTAACGGTGCTGCACTCGGGGATGTTCTTTTTCGCTGTTGACTCCGCCCAGTCTGCAAAGGCGGATATTCAACTGATTGCGATTGGTTCTATTACCGGGGTTCTGGTGTTGATGCTGTTAGTATTCCGCTCCCTGTTACCGTTGTTGTTATCCCTTGGTTCTATTGCCGCGGGGGTGGGTTTTGGAATTTTGGCCAGTGTATGGCTGTATGGCTCCGTCCACATACTCACCATCGTATTTGGTGCCAGTTTGATTGGCATTGTTGTTGATTATTCGTTGCATTACTTTTACCACTTCCTCGCCGATAAAAAGGTAGCAGAAACCGCTCAAAAGGGCCGCGACAACATCCTGTTTCGGGCTATGCTGCTAAGTATGATTACCTCGCTGGTGGGATATGGCGCATTGAGTTTGTCGGACCTTGCTATCCTGCAAAAAATTGCTTTGTTTTCCTGTTCAGGGTTATTCATGGCCTGGCTTAGCGTAATGCTATTCGGGCCGTGGGTAGTGCGTCGACCTATAGAAGCCAGACAAACCGTGCTCAAAAGCATGATTCATGGCTGTCAGCGTATGTTTGGCCGCAGCCCCCGTGGGTTAGGTGCAGTAGGGGTGGCGATAGCTGCGGTGTGCCTGGTTTATCTATTGGCTGGCAAGGTCGAAGTGAATGACGACCCAAGAGGGTTTTTTCATGTATCGCCAGCGTTGTTGCAGCAAGAAAAGGCGGTGGCAGCGCTTACCCAGGTATATGAACCCGGGCGGTATTTACTTATTCGTGGTCAGCAACCGCAGCAGATATTTGATGCATTAGACCAACTGTATGCTTTGCCCGGCGTGGACAGGGAAATGATTACCAGTACAGCACAGTGGGTGCCCTCACCTCAGGTACAGGCACGTAACTATGCGTTACAGGCAAAATTATATGCCGATGGCGGGGCTCTGGATTTATTTTCCAGCGCGTTGGGTTTGCCCAAGACAACAGTAGCCACCGCAAAAGCCGCCTATGCCGACGCCGCGCAAAAGCCGCTTTATTTTGCCACAATGGCAGAACACGTGGCTGCTATCCCGCCCTTATGGAGTGCCCAGGACGAGGATATATACAGTTTCGGATTAATTCGCAAGAACAGCGATTTAACCGCGCTTGCCGCCGCTGCCGCCGCCATCCCAGGCGTAGAGTATGTAAATACACTGGGTAATGCGACACAGGCGCTTAAATCACAGCGGGAAACCGGTATTATCCTGTTACTGGTAGCCTATGCCTTGGTGGGGGTGCTGTTAAGCCTGTGGTATCGCCGCGCCGCGGCCGCCTTGCTGTTACTTATTCCCGCCTCTGCCAGTTTAATTGCTGTTGCATTAGTAGCGGTATTCGGCCAGGCGTTGACTATTTTTCATATCATGGCACTGTTTCTGGTGCTCGGGCTTGGTATGGATTACATCATATTTGCCCGGGAAATGGCGGCAAAACCAGACACTACCCATCAAGCAATACTGCTCTCAGCTATCACCAGCCTGCTTTCTTTCGGTTTACTTGCATTCAGTTCGATGCCGGTAGTTCAGGCTTTTGGAAGTATCATTCTGATTGGGAACACTATTAATTTTATCGCGGCGGTAACCCTGATTGGTGGTGGGCCGAAACACAAGGAATAAGATTTTATGTCTGATCAAAAGCGTGTCCTCGTGACAGGAGCAAGTGGTGGCATCGGTAAAGCTACCGCCTACAAAATGGCAGCACAGGGCTTTGCTGTCGCAGTACATTATCGCAGTGGCAACGAGGCTGCGCATAAAATAGTAGCGGATATTCAGGGGCAGGGCGGCAGCGCGATAGCACTGCAATTCGATGTGGCAGACAGGGAGGGGACCCGCGCGGCCATTGAGGCCGATATTGAGCAAAACGGCGCTTATTACGGGGTAATTTGTAACGCCGGCGTAACGCGCGACAATGCGTTTCCGGCCATGACTGGCGAACAGTGGGATGGCGTTGTCCATACTAATCTCGACGGTTTTTACAATGTATTACATCCGGTCATTATGCCCATGATTCGATTGCGCCAGGGGGGCCGTATCGTCACGTTGTCGTCTGTTTCAGGACTAATGGGCAACCGTGGGCAAACTAATTACAGTGCTTCTAAAGCAGGAATCATTGGCGCGACCAAGTCTCTGGCTATTGAGCTAGGTAAACGAAAAATAACCGTTAACTGTGTAGCGCCGGGGGTTATCGAAACCGGCATGATTGAAGGTGCGGTAGCAGATGAAGCGAAAAAAATGATCCCCCTTGGCACCTTTGGTGCGGTGGAAGATGTGGCCAATACCATAGGCTTTCTGGTGTCCCCAGAGGCGCGTTATATTACCCGCCAGGTGATTAGCGTTAACGGTGGCATGTACTAACAATTACTAAGTGTGGCCGGAATGTACGTCCTGCCTGAAATCCTCTATAGCAAAGCGGCGAGTGCTGATGTAGTCAGCCGTTTAAAAAAGCAAATGCTGGCCGTCTTACCGGTCTTAAACAAGCCGCAAAGGAAATGACCTCGAAAGCGCTGCGTAGTCGGGTGTTGCGCGATATCTCCGCCGCAATGCTATTAACCCACTATGCCACAGCGCAGAAAAATCAGGTTGATACATTTGCTTAGCTAACTAATGCCATAGATGGTTACACAATCGCGCGTTAGCAAAATGTGTTGACGGAAATTGAACAAAAGAGCGACATCACAAAACAACGCCGCTACGCAGAAACGAATTTAGCCAGATTATCTGACCATGCCACCCAGCAGTATCGAAAAGGGATATTTGATGAACTCGTACCTGACTATGCCTTTTAAACTATGCCTTTTAGACTATGCCTTTTAAACTATGTAGTGGGCGGGCGGTAAACTACTCGTTTTAAGCCAGGGTAAATGCGTTTTTTTAGCCCGGGCGCCTGACTACTGACCCCTAATATCGTTTGCAGGCTCTGCACTTAACCCATTAACACTTCTCCACGAAATATCGCCCTCTGATCTGGATTTTTTTATTCTTACTAGAAGGGGGCGGGTGTCTACGCACCGGCATTATGGGTTATCTCTGCCGCCCGTGTGCACAACGGCGGGAGTATTTATGCCATCACCTGATAAGTGCACGGTATGATCTATAAAATGACCTATAACATGACCTATAGCATGAGCTATAGATGACCGCCCATGTTACTTCTAATAACTTGCTGGCTGTTTATAAGCACGCTTTTGGGCTTATACGTGAACTGGGTTTAATCCCCTGTAGAGTTGACAGGTGTAAAACGATCGTTTTACACTGCGCTTATGGATATTAAAAACAAAATACTCTGTGTCGCTGAACGCGTCTTTGATCAAGAGGGCTTTAATGCCACTGGCATGGGCAGGCTGATTCGCGAGACAGGCCTTTCCAGCCGCACCGTCTATAAACATGTGCGAAGTAAAAATGCTTTAATGGCGCTAGTGTTGAAGGAGCGCCAGCAGCGTTTTTTCAAAAGTATGGATTTTTCGACCCTCGAGACGTTATTCGACGCCCTACACGCATGGTCTGCTAAGGATGGTATGCGCGGATGTTTGTATTTTCGCGTGGGGGCGGAAACCAGCGGCAATATCCCTGAAATACATACCGCCGTAGAGGCTTATCACATACAGCTGGTTAAAGCCCTGACAGACTTGATTCATCGTGAAGCCGGCCAGCCTGATGAGTTAATGACCGAGCAACTATTGGTGCTGTTTGAAGGTGCGGTAACCGCATCGACTTATCGCGGCGCTACCGCTATCGAGGCTGCTCGCCTGAGCGCCAGACGACTACTTCAACCAGAGGCTGAATTGTGAACCCAGCATTCAGGATTGGCTCGTTAGGCTTTGCGCTTATAGCGGTTTGTTACGGTTTTGCGCGGTTTGCTTTTGGCTTGTTCTTACCCCAAATTGGTGAAGACATTGAACTATCCTCAACCCTTGCGGGGGTTATGTCGGGTGGCGCTTTTGCGTTGTACTGCATCGCTATTCTGTGCTCAGCGCATTTATCCGAGCGGGTTGGTCCGCGCCCCATCGCGGTAGCAGCAGCGTTGATTGCAGCAGGGGGAATGTTCGGTATAGCGCTAAGCACTTCGCCTTGGTTACTTGCAGTGAGTGTCATGTTTGCTGGCATCAGTACGGGTCTGGCATCACCACCGATGGCGGACGCGGTAGCGCAAAGCGTGGCTCCTCAACAACAAAATTTAACCAATACCGCGATTAATGCAGGTACCAGTGCAGGTGTAGTCCTCTCTGGCGTAATGGCACTGTTTATCGGTAGCGATTGGCGCATGGTATTCATCATTTTCACTGTTGCCGCGCTTGGGATAGCGGTAGGGGCGGTTGCCCAGTTACCCGCCCGGCAGAAGAATTTTCGCGGGAGCGCGACGGCTAACCAGTCAAAAACCACCACGTTCGGCTTACCACCCTTTCATACCAACCTGAAACACTTGGTGACGGCGGCGTTTTTAATGGGTGCATCGAGTACGGCGTTGTGGTCATTTGGCGGTGCTATAGCACAACAACGCTTAGGCTGGCTGTCAGAAGACGTGGGTATGCTGTGGACACTCTTCGGCGCAGCTGGCGTGTTAGGTGCTATAGCAGGTTGGCTAACTGCCAGTTTAGGCGTTAATCGGGTACATTGGCTCTCTCTTATCGCGCTATCGGGCAGTATTTTGATGGTGGGGTTATCGTACACCTCCGTGGGGTTAACCTTAACGGGGGGCATATTGTTTGGCGCTGCCTACGTTATGTTGACCGGTGTTTATCTTGTTTGGGGGACGATGGCACTACCCGATCGTCCCGGAGTAGGCGTAACAATCGGCTTTCTGGCAATCTCCCTGGGTCAAACCTTTGGCGCGCCGCTTTTCGGATTATTGATGGAGCATGGCTCTTTGCAGGCTGCGGTCATCACGTATGCGATACTGGGGTGTGCGGCAGGCGGCTTTAGTTACCAAACAAGCTGCTTAAGGCCGCGATTGGCCAAGATTTGAAACATACGCTGCCCACAGCAAATTACGATAAGCATAAATAGCAAATAAATAAGGCGGTCACACCATGCCTTGTTAAGGTTGGCTCACCGCCCAACTATCCAGCCGGACAACAAGTAATTTTCCCATTTGTAATGGTCCGACCGCATATTAGTATCAGGTTGTGATCTCCTATCATCCTTTTAAATATAACTAATATATATCTATGTCAGTGATCTCATATCAATTGTCGCGTATTTATTAAACAATCTGGATTTTGCCAATACGGTATTGAGCCGAGATACACAATACCGACAAGCCATCCTTACACAACAGGTTGAGGGAAAGAAGAATGGAAAACTGGACTATCACCCCGTTTGAGCCGTGGGCGGGTTTGACCGGCGGCATTCTTATCGGAGCCGCAGTGGTATTGCTGCTTCTTACGCTCGGTCGGATTGCCGGAATATCGGGTATTTCTGCAGGCGCAATGACCAAAGCCGGCTTTGAAAAACATTGGCGGCTAGCGTTTTTAGCGGGAATCATTATCTCTGCACTTATTTATATTGTGTTGATGGACGGTTTCCCCGTACAGACCCAGCTAGGTTCAGGCTGGATGGTCATAGCAGGGTTACTGGTCGGTTTTGGTACGCGGCTGGGGAGCGGCTGCACATCTGGTCACGGGGTGGCAGGAATCGCCCGGTTATCGCCGCGCTCAATCGTGGCCACACTGATATTCTTTGGCGCGGCAGTAATCACCACTAATGTCATTCGACACCTTTAAAAGCCATTGAGGAGCCAATTTATGAAAGTGCTTGCCAGCTCTCTGATTTGTGGGCTCATCTTCGGCCTGGGCCTGATTATAGCGGGAATGAGTAATCCGGCCCGGGTGCTAAATTTTCTAGACTGGAGTGCTAACTGGGATGCTACGTTAGCGTTTGTTATGGGCGGGGCAATTGCTATTGCGGGGCCTGGAATTTATTGGGTGCGCAAGCGCCATCGCCCCTTATTTACAGATAAATTTGATATTCCCTCGAGTACTAAAATTGATAAAAAGTTAATCGGCGGCGCCGCTATCTTTGGCATAGGCTGGGGTATTGGGGGTTTTTGCCCCGGTCCCGGCGTGGTAGCGCTAGCCACGCTACAGCCAGATGTCGTGTTATTTGTGGTTGCAATGCTTGTAGGTATGCTGGCGCAGCATTGGTTGAAGTCAAAAACGTCTGCTACAGACGGCTAAAACTTTTTCCAACAAAGATATAGGAGGAAACAATGGAACTCAAACGCATTGTTACACCCGGGATCGCGCATTATGCATGGTTATTAGCGGATGGCGGCGAAGCTATGTTGGTCGATCCGGCTCGTCATGTACAAGCGTATCTAGACGCGGCCCGTTCGCTGGGTACCCGCATAACACATATTGTCGAAACCCATCGTCAGGAAGATTTTGTCATGGGATCGGCGTGGCTGGCTAAACGCACCGGCGCAAAAATCTACAATGGTAATTTTGATACCTTTGGACACGGTGATGTGCGCCTTGAAGATGGTGATACATTTCGTGTAGGTAAACTCCTCATTCGTGCTTTACATACACCGGGTCATACACCTGAAAGTATGAGTTATGCGGTATACGAAGATGCAGATGCCAAAACAGCATGGGCTGTATTTACCGGTGATACGCTATTTTTTGGTGATACCGGCCGATCGGACCTACCTGCCGAAGATCAATCGGTTGAAAACGCCGGTCGGATTTATGATTCGGTGCATTCAAAGCTGGCATCGCTGGGTGACGCCGCGCTGATTCTGCCGGCCCATGGCCCGGGTTCGGTCTGCGGTAGCGGAATGGCAGAACGGCCTTGGTCAACCTTAGGTGATGAAAAAACCTACAATAATGTATTTACGCTTTCCCGTGAGGCGTTTTCCCAGAAGAAAGGGAACGAGCGCATTCCGCGCCCGCCTTATTTTCGTACAATGGAAAAAGTTAACTTAGCAGGCGGATTGCCACCTAAGCTCAGACCCGGCGATGTGGCCTTACATACGGTAGACGATTTTGCTAACGCGAGTAGCGGCCAACGAATTTATGATACCCGCTTACCTGAAGGCTTTGCAGGCGGGCACATTGCGGATAGCTATAGTGTTTGGGAAGGAGGTCTGCCAGTATTTGGCGGATGGCTGGCTGAAGCCGACAGTCCTATTTATCTGGTTACCGATGGCGATGCGGATGTGGACCCGGCAGCACGGCATTTGAGTAATATCGGTCTCGACAATGTGCGCGGCGCATTGGCCGGCGGGTTTGAAGCGTGGCGCAATGCTGGGCGTGAATGGGAATCAAGTGGTTCCATTTCGCCGCAGGCGTTAAACAACATGGATAATCCGCAAGTACTGGATGTAAGGGAAAGTGATGAATTTGATAGCGGTCACATCCCCAATGCGCAGCACTGTTATGTAGGGTATCTGGAAGATAAAGTAAACGAGCTCTCTTTAGATAAAAACCAGCCGGTAATAGTGACCTGCGGCGTTGGTCACCGGGCCGGAGTAGGGGTGAGTATCTTACTAAGAGCTGGCTTTAAGGATGTACGTAATCTGTTGGGAGGAATGAAAGCGTGGAAGACCCTCGATTTTCCGACAGAGTAATATCAGTACGCTTGGCGTATTGGTAAGGTCTGAGTTCGCTTATTACGGAACGTTTAGCTAATCCGTAACGGCTCAATATTTTACTTCACTGTGAACACGTAAACCGCGATAGCACACCAAAAGCCGTCCTCATCAACAGTCTTTATTTATAGTGGTTGTTGGTGGTGATGGCTTCTGTTTTACAGGGGAGTAATTTCACCCATCACAGCATGCTGAATCCCAATAGCCGGTTCAATGATGTTTAGGCTACCAGCTCTTTAAGCTCGCCATTGAAGCCCAAGAACCACTTGGTGCCATAGGAGTGGAAGGCTTTTCTTCGGTGCCTCTGGGCCAAAAAGGCAGTATACCTATGCTCTGCTTTATGGCGGGCCGACGTTACAAAACCATAATGACTGAGTTTGTATTTAGCTCTGGTACAGCAAAAAGGCAAACACCTCGTGCTAAGCCGTTCTCATTGTGATGCCTACAGGCGACAAAGTAGTATTGCGGATAATTGTTGGGGTGATGCCAAGAGGCTGCTGTTACTGTCATTTGATATCATCAGGCACCATCAAGCACTATCCGGTGAAGGCTAAAAGCGGGGTGCTCACATTAGCCGGGATGAAAGCCGGTAGGCAAAAAAAGCCCAGGGCGTGGCTCTGTTGTGAAAGAACCCGCTTTACCAAAGGCAAGGCAGGTTATTCACTATTTATACCTTCGGCCCGTCTCGCACCTCAATTTGCGCTTAGAGGCAAGGACGCTGACGTCAGGTGGGGACTACTGGCGGTAAGCGTTATTTTTCCAGGCTTGTTGCGCTCACTTTGCACGATAACCAGTACCTTACCACTAAACGCCTTTCTTGCGTGGGATGGAAATGGCGTGAAGTTCGTCGAATCTCCGTTGTCTGTGGCGATTATCCGGCCTGGTCCGGTGACGGAAAACTTAACGCGGTTGGTGGCGGTTGGCACCGCATTGCCGTGTTGGTCTACGATATCCACGGTAACAAACGATAGATCTTTTCCGTCTGCACTGATGGAGTGACGGTCTGCGGTTAAACGCAAGCCTGCCGGAGCTGCAGAGGTAGTGACGCTGTCGGTTGCCCATGGCTTACCATTTTTATAAGCAATCACTTTTACTGTTCCCGGGGTGTAGCGAACATCATCAAAACGAAGGCGGTATTCAAAAGGGCCTTTTTTCTGGCGTCCCTGAGATTTTCCATTCACAAATAACTCAGCTTCATCGCCGGACGTAAACACGTGAACCGGCGTAATTTCGCCCTCTCTGCCGGACCAATTCCAATGTGGAAGAATATGCGCCATAGGAAAATCTGGGCGCCATTCACTTTGATAAAGATAAAAACGGTCTTTTTTGAATCCTGCCAGGTCAATCATACCTGAGTAAGAACTGCGCGCCGCATAGTAAGGCGTTGGCTCACCCAAATAATCAAAACCGTTCCATACAAACTGTCCGGCTACAAAAGGGTAGGTGTCTAAATAGCGAAAAACTTTATCAGCCGAGGCCCCAAAATCTACCGCGTGAAGCTCGTAACTGCTGACCTGATGAATGGCTGAATTACCCCCAAGCCCATCGCGAACCGGCGCACTGGTTTGGTCAGTCACAGGAAAAAAGTAAAGCCCCCTGGAACTATAAGCAGAAGCCGTTTCGCTAGACAAAATAACCTTATCCGGGTGAGCTTTGCGAAAAGCTGGATATGAAGGGGGAGTGCGAATACGGTCAGTATTTTCAAATTCAGGCGCTTGTCGAATGCCTTCACCTTGATAGTTGAGACTGATTAAGTCCATGGCTGCGCTAAAGGGGAAGTCGGCCTTAGCCCAATTCATAGATGCGGTAACAGGGCGGGTGGGATCTTCACTTTTAACAATGGCTTTTAATTGTAAGGCGATGTCTGCCCCCGACTCTCCGGTATACTGTTCTCCTACTTCATTACCGATGTACCACATAATAACGGACGGATGGTTTTTGTCGCGCCGCACCAATGCACGAAGATCCTGCTCATGCCAGTCGGAAAAAATAAGATGGAAATCGAGCGGTGTTTTTTTCTTATACCAACTGTCAAAGGATTCGTTTAATACCAGAATGCCCATTTTATCGGTGAGTGCCAGAAGTTCAGGTGCCGGCGGATTATGTGCCATACGAATGGCATTCACCCCCATTTCCTGAAGAATTTCCAGTTGTCGCTGGGCTGCCCGTACATTAAATGCGGCGCCTAGTGCGCCCAGGTCGTGATGCTGGTTCACCCCCTGCAGCGGTATGTGTTCACCGTTTATCACTACGCCGACATCAGGATTGAATTCAAGCTGGCGAATACCAAAATTAGTGGTGTACTGGTCAAGTTTCTTACCATCGTGCATAACCGACGTAACAAGGGCATAACGATGGGGAGTTTGATGAGGAGTTGGCCCCCACAATTTCGGATTCTTCAGCACCGTGGTGACCGTATTTTTTTGTACCTTTGCTGTTGCCAGCGTTAACGATTGGGGAGGCAGCACTAATACCGGTTCTTTGCTGAGCACATCCTGGTCTGATAGTTCGTAAAGATGGTGTTGCAGGCTAACCACCTGCTGCTTAGAAGAATGATTGCTCAGTGATGTGGTAACCGATATGGTTGCTTTCTCCTGGCTCACTTCAGGCGTAATAACCTGCGTTCCCCACTGACTCACCCGAACTTGGCCGGTTTTTTCTAACCATACATTGCGATAAATACCACCGCCAGGATACCAGCGAGATGATTTAGGCGGATTGTCCAGCCGAATGGCTAATTGATTTTTATCTTCTGTAGACACATAGGGGGTGAGATCAAGCTGATAAGAGGTATAACCATAAGGCCAGCCCCCCACAAGATGGCCATTTAGCCATACCATAGAATAAGACATGGCGCCGTCTATATGTAGATAAATACGCTTATTCTTATCGTTTTTATCTAGCGTAAACTGCTTTCTATACCATGCTACGCCATGCGAAGGTAGACGACCCATACCGCCACCTACTTTGGGGTTGTCGCCGCTATAAAAAGGGCCGGCGATTGCCCAGTCATGGGGTAAATCCACAGCTTGCCAGTGGCTGTCATCGAACTGCTTCTGAATAAAAGCAAAGTCTTTGCCCGGTTGGCCTGAGGGACGGGAATAGCGGCTCTCAGGATCACGGATAAACGCGTTGCCGGTAGGTAAAATCCAGGGTTTTAATACACCCTCGTGGCTATTCGCCTCTACGGCATCGGTAGGACGAGTATCTGCCGCCTGACTATCGTTGAACCGACCAACCTGGGGTCGTGTGTCATAGATTAACGTATCCGGGGTCTGATCATCTGCATAGCGGTAAAAGCGCCAATCATCGGTAAAATCGATTTTCTCCCTGGGGCTGGCTGAAGCCTGGGGCGCTAGCAATACTATGGTAAGCGCCAACAGCCACGTGCAATTCCGAATAAATGACATGCTTCGAACCCCTGTTAATAAAATGTAATTTAACCGTTGTTTCAGGCAAATATACAGCGAAGCAGTGCATTTAAAAGATAATAAA
This sequence comes from Salinimonas sediminis, assembly GCF_003429285.1. Taxonomy (NCBI): domain Bacteria; kingdom Pseudomonadati; phylum Pseudomonadota; class Gammaproteobacteria; order Alteromonadales; family Alteromonadaceae; genus Salinimonas; species Salinimonas sediminis. Next base: position 3,497,227 of record NZ_CP031769.1, on the reverse strand, counting down.
GAAATAAATAAATCGGATACGAAATTTCTCAAAAAGGCTTTCAGACCTAGTAGGAAATCCAAAATACGAAACTAAAAAACATAATGAATACTTGTATACTAGATGTTGGTCTAATGTTATTAATGCGTTTACATTTTATAAGCAAATACGTTATTTGAGCGAATAATTTTATGAGAGCGAGCATCAAGTCGGCGCCAGTATTGTGCGCATTATTTTCGACGGCATTATTTTCGTCAGTAACATGGGCGTGCGAGCAACCAGCATCCGTTTGTTTTCAAAATAATGAGGGACTGCCACTAATAAAAGATGGCCAGCCCTTGCCTATTATTGTATCACCAAGCGCCGATCCCGCCGTAAAACGTGTGGCGGATGCTTTCTCCCTCGATATTCAGCGCGTTGGAGGCACGCGCGCCGATATTTCGCAAGCGCAATCTCTCTCTCAGCCCGCAGTAATCATAGGTGTATTAGGTGAAGATACCGTTATTGACGAGCTGGTGCAGAAAGGCAAACTAGATGTTTCGCATATCAAAGGCCAATGGGAGGCCTATCAGATAGCCGTCGTTAAGGATCCCGCCCCTGGGGTTGCTCAAGCTTTAGTCGTTGTCGGCGCAGACCGCCGGGGAGCTATCTTTGGAACCTTTGCCATATCAGAACAAATCGGCGTATCGCCCTGGTATTGGTTTGCCGATGTTCCCACAGAGCAAAAGAATAATGTGTATATCACCGCGGGCAGCATGCAGGATCAGCCTAAGGTGCGCTACAGAGGGATCTTCATTAATGATGAAGATCCTGCTTTAAAAGGGTGGGCGCAGAAGAAATTTGGCGGTGTAAACGCAGATATGTATGAGCGTATGTTTGATTTAATACTGCGATTAAAAGGCAATTATATCTGGCCGGCGATGTGGGGAAAAGCGTTTCATCTGGACGATCCCAAAAATACCGCACTGGCAGATAATATGGGAATGGTAATGGGAACATCACACCATGAGCCCATGACACGCGCGCACGCAGAATGGCATCGTAAGTCGGAAAACCCGGCCGGAGGCGGCCCATGGAACTATGAAACTAATCGGGAAAATATCCAAAAATTCTGGCGCGGTGGAATTGAGCGAATGATGTCAAAGGGCAACGGCAAACCCTATGAATCGCTGGTCACCGTCGGTATGCGAGGAGATGGCGATGAGCCCATGTCTGAAGATACCGCCACCGAGTTATTAGAAAAAGTGGTAGAGGATCAGCGCGCAATTATAGCCGACGTAACGGGTAAACCTGCGGCTGAGACTCCTCAGGTTTGGGCCTTATATAAAGAAGTACAGGATTATTACGACAAGGGAATGACCGTCCCTGATGACGTAACATTACTTTTTGCAGACGATAACTGGGGGCTTGTCCGTCGTCTGCCTACTAAAAATGTCGATAGGGAAGGCGGCTTTGGTGTTTACTACCATTTCGATTACGTAGGGGTGCCCCGCAACTACAAATGGACCAATACTGTGCAAATCGGCAAGGTGTGGCAACAAATGGATTTGTCGTATGCACGCGGAGCAAAAGATTTATGGGTTGTTAATGTGGGCGACCTTAAACCCATTGAGTTCCCTATCGATTTCTTTTTAACGATGGCGTGGGATCCTGAAAATATGGACACCCAGGCGTTGCAAGAATATGCAAATAACTTTGCCAAACAATCATTTGGTACGGGTTTGGCTAATGAAATCGGCGATTTACTACAACGTTACGGCACGTTTGCCGCTATGCGAAAACCTGAATTGCTGAATCAACATACATTTTCTGTTGGAGAGATATCTGCGCCGAAATTAAAAGCCGGCGAGTTTTATCAACACTATGTGAAGTGGCAAAAGCTTGAAGCAGATATGCAAAAAGTGAAAGCTAAAACAGAGCCTGAACACTACCCGGCCTTTTTTCAACTGGTCGAATGGCCGATAGCTTCAATGAGCAACCTGTACGAGATGTACTTTGCTGCGGCCTGGAACCAAAAGCTAGTGGATGCAGGTGATGCCCGCGCAAACTATTTTAAAAAGATAGTTGAAAAGAATTTTGCCAGAGACAAAGCGTTGACAGATAAATATCATTCTATCAACGATGGCAAGTGGGACGGTATGATAAACCAGGTACATATGAATTATGTGACCTGGAACGATCCAGACCAGCAGACCATGCCCACCGTGTCGGCTATACATAGCGCAAAGAACGACATTGACGTTGCGTTTGAAGAAAGCCCGCTCCCCCCGAACACGCAAATCATTCAGGCGGCCGATTATATAAAAGCGTCTGATAATGATGAAATGGAATGGACGAAAGTAGAGCATCTTGGGCAGGCGAAAGCCGGCGTTGTTATATTGCCCCAGGGTAACGGCCCAACCAGTATTGATGATAACGTCTCGCTAACCTATGAACTAACTCAGCCTTATTATGGCGATGCTACGTTTACGATAGAACTTAGCCCCACGCTGGATACCTATGCCCGTGGCGGCATTCGGATTGCTGTGGCTATCGACGACAGACCAGCAGAAACCCTCAGTTTTGATTTGCATGCCACCGGCGGCGCACAACATACCCCCGAGCAAAAAGCCTGGGCACAGGCAGTAATAAACAACAAACACTCTTTGCAATGGAATGTGCAGAATCTGAAAAAGGGCAGCCATAAGCTTACGGTGTATCGTATTGATGATAACGTTGTACTAGAAAAGCTAAAAATTGAGTTTGAGCAAAAAGCAGAGCCCGAGGCAGAATCAGAATTTGCAGTGAGTCGCTTTTTCAGTAAGTTGTTCGGTAGTAACTAAACCAATGTTAAATGCGTGGATTTGCCATAGAAACGTGCGCTCAGCAACGAGGCATTTCCACGCTTTATAGCAAGTGATTGCGGGTAAACTTTTGTAATAGGGTAAGGTGGGTGAACCGTGCTCTCCAACCGCTACAACAAGCGTGCTGGCTACCTGGCTAAAAAAAGAGAAGCGAGATTAGATTGGCGACCGGGTTTGGTAAGCCGCATGGCGGTAAAAAGAATGCTTGATTAAGCCGGCTCGCCTAGGCGTTGGGGAGGTTCGCTATCACGCAGTAAGTATCGTTCCTCTGTTAAATCAACAAGCTGTATTCCCGGTTAAATTTATTTGTAAGACGCTGCAAATATTGGTTATCCGATTCCATTTTTTGAATATTAACCCGTAGTCTATATCGCGCCTAGCCTGCCCCCAACCTGCCTGTCTCATTTTGCATGTTAATCTCGTGGGTCTACCGCTTACCTTTGCTCATAAACCCTTCTTTGTGAAGTTACATTGTCACTGTTAAAAGTGTCTAGCAATGTGTAGGAAGTCCAATGAATCATTTCCCCTAACCAAAACTAGCCGGTAGGCCGGTTATCTACCATCCTCCCGAGTGTATAGTTGATACCGAACACGCAAGTGTTTACTTAGGGCATAAACAGAAGAGGATTTTTCATGAAAACGCTCAATACAGTAGAGATAGAAATTGTTAGTGGTGCGGGAGTATGGTCAGGCTTATCGAGGCTAGTGACAGGTTTAGATCTGGTAAATTATGGTTATAAGTCGGTTACCTATATGCAAGGGTTTGACCTTAATCATAACTCCCATTATTTGAGCGCTGCAACCAACCGATTATAAAATGACCGCCAGGGCGGTAATAATATGAACAAGCTAACGTTAACGAAGTATTACTTCCTTTTTATGGAGACAGCCCAAACCAGTGTGGCGAAATCAGCCTTGTACATGTCTTTGCTTACCCTGATACTCTGTTCAGGCGCATTAGCTATAATCAATATTTTTCATGACTTTCAGCATGGGCAAGTATGGATGGATGCGCCCCCTGCAATTGTGCTTTTCGTTCTTCTTGTCATTCTTGCACCTACCCTTGAAACAGCGCTGCTCGCGACATTTGTGATAATTTTTCAGAAGGTGCGTGTAGAGAACACAATCATTGCGAGCCTATTCGCTTTAGTTATGGCCTACTTTCATTCCGAAGACCCGGTGCGGGGCATCATTGTGACCATACCTTTTTTCCTATGGACTTATTTTTACGCAAGTACCCGTAAAAAACTTACCGACAGGGCGTGGAAAATAATTTTCTTTGCCCATGCCTTTCATAATGCAGCGATAGTGATGATTGTCACCGCCGAACCCGCTTTTACATAATAATCATCTTAAAAGCCAACAATGAACTTGCGAGCTTCCCCTGGAAAGTTATCTTTTTCATAAGCGAAGCATACTCTAACTGGGTGGATGCCAAACTGCTCTTCCTCTGAACTCCTAGACGCCCAGCTTGCCGTTTTATATCGGATTTAAAACTTGTCAGGAGGCTGATGGCCTAAATAGCGGAGTAGTCGAAATCGATTGTAAAATACTTCTATATAATAAAACGAGTTTGCTCTCGCTTCATCCCAAGACCTGTAAATTTTTTCATCTCACTCGTTCTGTTTTAAGTGACTGCCCAAGACCAAAGCCCAGTCGCGCATTTAACAGCAAAGCCATCCAATATATATAAGAAAGTCACCCGTTATATCTGCAATAAATTTCATTGCTCCATAATGAAATCATTGATCTTATTTTATGTACTACATTGGTTATTTCACCAGTAAACGGTATAACGGCTGTTCATTAGAGCAGGGGAAGTGACTATCCTTGTTATATTATTAAGAAGCGGGAAGGAGCTTCGCTATTCAATAGCAATATAGTCTGCAATTTACGCATCAACCTGGTTAGTGTGCTTCATTTTGTTATTTCTTTCTTTTTCCCGCTAATATCCACCAGCAGCCGCCCAACCGAACCTAGGAGCATAAAAAAAGCCCCGAATATAAAAAACCATACGCCCAGAGTTTTGTACATTTCAAAATAAGGCAAAAATAAAATGCTGCCGACAAAAAAAGCAATATTTCCCAGCAGGCCTAAGGATAAATGAATCCAACCATAGTCGTTCACGATTACCTTGATTAATTTGAGCACCGGGGACTCCTTATTTGATGGATTGGGGAGAAATAGTTGTTGCTGAAGATTAGCTACATTTATTTGTCAGGACCCGTAGAGTGTACTCACTTATACTTGAGTTGGACCAAATTTGACGATTCTCACTTCGTTGTAGACGGGAAGACAGTTCCGCTTTGAACGAATTGCAGATCTCTAAAGTAATAATCTCCCCTTTCGCTTAAACGGCGTCAGACGAAAGGGCCCGCTCCTTGATTAACTTAGTATTAATATTTATCACTGACCTGTCTTAATCGCTTCTGAACCCCATAATCTAAGATAATCTGTGGCATCTCGAAACCTACAGAGTAAGTTTTTTACATAGGATTCTAAGCGCCGAACTTTAGGCGCTCCGGGCCTCATTGTTTAGTCAATGAGTTTGGTAAAAGACAATACACCCAGCGACCAGTTTTGCTGCTTATTTATGTAGACTTCAGTTACCATAAAGTTGTTAGTGACTTCTCTTCCGCCCACCACGGCAAGCAAGGTGATACGGTTTAACACAATGGCGGTGCCATCGATAACCTGAACAGATACTTCGTGAATATCGGCTTTTTTATAGTGAATACCACCTGATTCTATTACGTCCAGTTCACGTTGCTTGCCCCAGGTTCCTCCCATATGGACGAACCTCGACTTTTCATCAAATAGCTTATTCAGCTTTTCCACATCTTTATTGGCCATCCATTGCCACTTTTGCTTCGATATTGTCAGGAGTTCTGACTCCTTTGCTTCCTGAGTGAGTGATGCTTCAACAGCAACATTATTTTGATTTTCGGAGGTCGTGATGGTTTTCCCCATTGCCGTTGCTGATTGCAAAACGAGCAATGACAAGATCAGGGTATTTCGAATAATTTTCATAAGTTTTCCTTAGTAGCGAAATAATTGGGCTCTTCACGACTAATCATCGCTGACCAGCTCCATCCAGGTAACCGTTTCGCCATTATCCGGCGTGGAAATCGCAATATGTGACATGGGGGAGTCAGGCGCCGCACCGTGCCAGTGTCTGACATTGGGTGGAATTGTGATGACGTTTCCTGGCAACATGCTTTGTACTTCGTTACCGTCACTTTGCACCACGCCTTCACCTGAAATAATGATCAGCGTTTGTCCTTTTGGATGAGTATGCCAGGCAGTTTTGGCACCAGGTTCAAACTCTACCCTTGCCCCGCGATAATGAGACGAGACTGAAGAGGAAAAGCGCGAGGTGACTTTTGCTGTGCCGCTAAATTTATCCGCAGCGCCTACGGTCACTGAGTCGTCTTTACTCACCTCTACTGCGCCCACCTCGGCGTTTTCTAAAACGATATCTGCCGTTTCCTTTAGCATGGATTGAGCGCGGATAGCACTGTCCTGACCTACCGTTTCGTTAAGTACACGGATAAACTGGCGAAGTTGCGCCGCAGAATAACCGACACCTAATGACAGCTTCATATGCGAAGCGAGCTGAGCCTCGGCGCCAGGCATCGCAGAGAGCATACTGATGGTGACGAGTTCGCGGTCTTTCACACTCAGTACGTCGCGATAAAAAATATCAGCAAATAAGTGCTCTACCAGGAATTTATCAATAGCCGGAACAAATGCGGCGTAACCTGTCTTACGGTTCGATATATCGCTACCCACCAGCTCGTTGCGGACCTTATGTCCATACGCATTCGCATTGTAATCATCAGGTAAGGGAGTGGCCTCATCACCTGCTTTATCCTTAATCCCACGTTCTTTGCGGCTTTCTGCAACTTTTATAAAGGTATTTATACCGTTTAAGGCGCGAGGAAACCCTGCATAGGCGTAAGAGTGAATGAAGATTTCTTTTACCTCGTTAACCGTTAATCCCTTTTCCAGTCCATCGTTCAGCGCACCCTCCAACTCTTGTGTATTTCCTGATGCAGTGAGCGCAGCGATGGGGATAATGGCTTGTTGCCTGTCTGTAAGCTGGTCCTCCGACGCCTGGGTTTTAACCGACATGATTGCCATAAAGCAAAGGCAGGCTACCTTTGCCGCTGATGAAATGGTAGTGCTTATCGTAGGTGTATCATTCATTGTGTAAGCCTCTTTATTGTCTTTGAGTTGAGGGACCTATCAGTCTAAGCCCTTCTCTTTCAGCCAATCGGACATGAGTTCAGCTATTTCAAGATTATTCAAATCGGAGAATGGGAAGTGGGTGTTGCCATAAATGCCGATGTCAGGCAAATGGACTACCGTTGCATCACCACCATAGCGATTGATGGTATCCGCCCATTCCTGCGCCATTGCCAGTCGCACACGCCAACCGTCCGCCCCTGGATAATCACTGGGCTGTTCAGGAATGTTATCGCCGTAATAAATAATAATGGGGATCTGGGTAAGCTTCTGAAATTCGGACAGAGGCACTTCCAGCGCGCTTAACTCACCAGCAGAGCTCTGTTTAGGAGCGGGCGCTTCACCTTCAGGGAAAACAAAGTTACTACCCGGTTCGTAAGACACAATGGCTTTTATATTCGGGTTTTGCATGCCCGCTTCCCATCCCATTCCACCGCTGTGAGAATGGGTCACCAAAACACCCTCACCGATTCTATCAAAAAGTGCATCTACGGCATCCACGTTGACGTTGATATCTATTGGGCCAATATCGGGGGTCATTTGGCGAAAATACTGGTCCAATGATGCTGTATCAGTCGGAAACTGCACATTGGGAAAATAGTCCGGCCACATTCCCACGCGAAAAACATTAAACCATTTCTGTTCGTCAGGTACGGGAGCATACGTACCTGGCTGTGTACCTTTCCCTGCATTGCCGCGTCGGGGCTGATCAATCAGATAAACACCATAGCCTTTACGCAAAAAGATATTTTGATAGCCTTCACGGCCATCAGGTGTAGATTCCCAGGTTTTGGAGAATTGACCGAATCCGTGCCACATCACCAACGGATATTGTCTTTGGTTTACGGGAATTTGATAGAACACAGAGGCATGGTCGCCATGTAGCGTTTGCCCCGCAGCAGTCAGTGCTACCGGATCAAACTCACCCTCATTTCTAATCACTGCGCCACCAACAGCGAAGCTGCCTTGTTCAGCTATCATTAGTGGCGAGGCGTTTTGGCCTGTGGAGGTAGATGTGCAGGCACTAACAAAAAGCGTCATGAGCACAAGCAGCAAGGTTACGCTCTTGGTTTTGATTCGATTAGTCATCTTGCTATGTCCTTATTTTAGCGTGTCAGTAAAGAAGTCGGTAAATTGAACCATTGCCTGTTCAACATAGTCTGGTCTCCAGTAAGTATCGATGTGGGTTGCCCCTTCAATCAGGTACATACGTTTTGAATCGGTAGCCGTTGCCAGTTCATAGGCGTTTTTTGTCATATACAGCGAATCTGCTTTGCTGCCTGCCACCATAAGTAGAGGCTGATTGATCAAGTCCATATTGGTGGCAGCGTCAAAATTCATCAGTGAAAGTAAACTGCTTTCGGTATAGCGAAAGGTAGAGTTAGGGTGAGCGTGTGTCTTGCCATAATATTCAAAACCCTGCCGATATAATTCAAAAGGCAAAGCCGCAATTTGTGCATCGGTTAATTCGGCATCGCCTACATAAGTGACTTCACCTGTTAGGGCTTCTTTTTGGCGCGCCTTAGAAGCCGAAAGAAGTCTTTGCTGAATGGTATCAAGCGCTGAGTCCATATAGCCATTACGTCTGACTCGCCCACTGTTGAACATGCTTAAAGTCGCAACAGACTTAAAACGCTTATCTGTTTGCGCGGCCTTAAGGGCATATCCGCCACCACCACATATGCCCAGCAAGCCGATACTATTCGCATCAACTCCATTAAAGGTGGAAATGAAATCAGCCATGCCATGGATGTCTTGGATTCGATTAGCCGGCTTGTCAACATTACGAGGTTTACCGCCGCTGGCCCCCTGGTAAGCAGCATCAGCAACAATGGTGATATAGCCGCGTTCAGCTAAACGCTGAGCGTAGAGGCCCGCGACCTGCTCTTTCACCCCGCCGTTGGGATGCGCCACAACAATGGCGGGATACGTCTTTGATGGATTGTAATCGGGCGGTGAGTACACATTGGCAGCGATATTGACGTCTGCTATGACGTATCTAACGGGCTGAATATTTACCTGACCGGCTAGATTTTCGGTCACCGCCCCCTCGTAAGTCAACGTGAACGGGTTCTGCTTGTAATCAGCGGCAAACAGTTCCCCTGGCAGGAAACTGGCTGTAATTAGAAATGCTGCTGTTTTCATAAGTGTAGCCATTAATCCACTTTCCTGTATGTCGGTGTGCACCATATGAATAAGCGCAGCACAAATGAATGTTGTAGGCTGTTAGCATAGAGGGGAGATGAAAAAGGTAGTATCTAATTTCTGTCCGTTATTTGCCTATTTCTCTGAGTGGCGGGTGATTCGATTTATCACGAGGATCGTCGGGGCTATACTCAAGCTCGAAACAGTAAACATAAAAAGGTAATTTGCGATGGGAGCAAAACCAGAACTGGCGAACAAAATGACTCGGTTGGCATCGAACATTCTAAGGTGGACTGAGCAAGAAGCATATTATCCGACCACGGTGCCAGGACTTACGGTATTTAAGAAAACCGATACATCAAAGCCTGCCGCCGGATTTTATGAACCCAGCGTGTGCCTTATTGCCCAAGGGGCAAAACGTGTTCAATTAGGTGATGAAAGCTACATCTACGATACGGAGCACTATCTTTTTTCAGGTGTGCTTTTACCTGTTGTCACTCAGGTCACCGATGCCAGTATTGAAAAGCCGTATTTGGGACTAAAACTGACATTCGATTATCAGGAAATCACTCAGCTAATGACTGACAGTCAGGTACCGCCACCTAAAGAACGGAGTTCAGGTCGGGGGATGGCTACAGGCACTCTGACCGCCCCCCTAATAGATGCATTCCAAAGGCTTGTTGATCTCATTGATGAAGAGCAGCACATACCGACTTTAGCTCCAATAATAAGAAGAGAAATTTTTTACCGTTTACTTATTGCAGAGCAAGGCGAAACACTGCGCCAGCTAGCTGCGATGGGAACGCAGACTCACCAGGTTGCCAAGGCTATTTCCTGGCTTAAATCTAATTTTTCAAAAAAGGTTCGTGTCGAAAAGCTAGCTGAGATAGCCAGTATGGGCGTGTCAACTTTTCACCATCACTTTCGAAATATGACGGCTATGAGTCCGCTGCAATATGTAAAGCAATTAAGACTCCAGGAAGCGAGAAAACTGATGTTAACGGAACATCTGGATGCTGCCTCCGCCGCATTTCAAGTAGGTTATGAAAGCCCGTCTCAGTTTAGTCGCGAATACGGTCGGTTTTATGGCTGCTCGCCAGCAAAGGATGTGAACGAAATTAGATTGAAATTGGCAGGTTCTAAGGCTTAAGAACGTTTAAATAATAAAATCCAAAGTAGCAATAAAGGGTTTTCTAAAGCACCTTTTAAATATAGAGCGGAAGCGTTGGCGGTTAATAAACCGGTACCGGTCAATATCGTGGTCCGGTTGAGGGGAACGCTCGGCGCGCGATCGCCAGTTGCTGTTGATACTTCGGTCAAAATACTGACTGTATACCTCACTCCTACAGGTAATACGACAGTTGTTGCTGACAAATAAATAGAGAGAAATAAATAGGACAATCACTTAGTGATAACAAATACAGCTGTGATTCAAAGTAAAGAAAGTGACTGCCCAAGACCAAAGCCCATTGTCCGATATACATAAGAAAGTCACTCGTTATATCTGCAATGAGTTTCTATGCTCCATGACGAAGTTATTGACTTGTTTGAGGTACTGCACTGGTTATTTTCAGCGGGGGATGTGCCTGTCCTATTCGTTGCTCTGTTTGTTGCTGAGGAAGTGGCTGTCCTATTCACTGCTACACCGACAAAGCCTAGCAGTCTGAAATAATCAAGGGGGCGCGGGAATACCACATGAGCACATAACTCCCCCATCCGGAAAAAATAGTGTCATCTCATAGGTACTTGCTGATGCACTAATTATCTGAATCCAGGCCTGAGCCTAAAATTTTTCTGTTACTAAGGGCAGGTGAAATATATCTTCGAGGTATATTAATGTAACCCTGATTGCTACAGTAAAATGTTTCATCATCGACCAAAGTTTTTATTTTTTTGTCTTTTAAATTATTGATGGATATTTATATGTTTAAGGAAAAAAGCGAACAGCGTGGTTTAACCAACAATAGAAAAAATAGCAATTCATTCAAGATCCTGGATGATGATGAGGTTGCAGCAGTTAGCGGTGGCATTAGTCAATCAACTCAAATTGCCTCGCAAATGGCATTCGTCGGTAGTGGAATAGGGCTGTATGCGGCTGGCGTCGTGCTAGCCCCTTTTGGTGCGGCGCTTTTTATAGGTACTAGTCTTGCCCTCACAGGTTCATACTTGTATCACAACTGGCCATAATTATTCATCAGCGCTCATGCTAGTTACCCGCTTCTGACGAAGCGGGTACATAAAAAAGGAGTCAACAGTGATTTTTAAGAATGGTCTTCCGTGCGTTGATTTTTCAAATCGAGATATAAAGCGCGCTTTTGTATCTGGGTTAATGATTGGCGTATCTGGTGTTTTTATTCTGCTAGGTATAAAAGAGATGATAGTTTTGATACTTAGCTAAAAACCTGTGTCAGGTTTACGAAAATTGCTAGTTTTGCTAAAAAATTGTCAACAGCGGAGTACCTGCAAAACATCAATCAGGCGGTGGATTTTAGATGAGAAAGTTCCCTTTTAGTGCCAAGCCGTGTGAATGATTTTGGTGAAGTGGATAGCAAGAAATCGTGTAGGTTTACGCTAGTAATAATTGATATTTTTCTTGCAGCTGCGCTGCGCCGTTCACTTTGCAAGGCTGACGGTGGTTTTAAATTCCGTTTCGATTTCAGATACAAAAAAACCGACTCACGTCGGTTTATTGTGTCTCTTTTCAAGTCGACAGAAAAGAGTGATACCAGTAGGCGGTCTTTAGTTTGGTCGCCACGCGATGGGCCGACAATCGGTCAGTACGCCTGGGCGTGGGGGACTCTGGAATCTCAGACACAAAAAAACCGACTTACGTCGGTTTATTGTTATCTCTTTCATTGGTAAGAAAAGAGATGGTACCAGTGGGCGGACTTGAACCGCCACGCCCGTAAAGGCAACGGATTTTGAATCCGTCATGTCTACCAATTCCATCACACTGGCATGGATAGTTGGACTATCGCTGAGCCATGCATTATAGAGAAGAGTTTATGACACACAAGCCTTTTTTATCAAGTTAAGTGTCAACTGCTCAAAAGGTGCACAGAAAGCCTGTCCACCTTGCCTCTTAAAACTGATATGACGCCGATAATTTGATATTTCTACCTGGCTCATAGTCATCTAGTTGCAGCAAACCGAACACCGGATGATTTGATGAGCCCGTGCGTGACGCGTGAGATACATACAGCTCGTCAAACAGGTTGTCCACGCCCAGTGTTATATTTAACTTGTGCGCAAACTGCTGAGGAACCCACACCGCGGTAATATTGTGTACCTGATAACCTTCCTTAGCGTCCTCCGAGAACGTTTTTTGCCACTGCCAACGCAAGTCTACGTTATAATCGGTTAGCGCATACTTTAAGGTAAGCCCGGCGCTATCACCTACTTCTCTATCTAACGGTTCAGCAGATATACTGTCGGATTGCTTTTGGGAGTCTGACTTAGCGTAGGTAAGCAGGGCACTAAAGGCGTCCAAAGCATAAAAAGCACTGGCTTCAAAACCGTCTATTTCTACGGTACCAATGTTTTGATCCATTCTAAACAACTGCCTTCTACGCAGCTGTCTAATGGATAATCAACAATATCGATATAGTCTTCAATTTTGGTTTCAAATGCGGTAAATGCTGCGCGCAGTTCATCTGCCCCTAACACATTCGCCGCCGCGTAACGTATACCCGCTTCGGTATTGCGGCCAGTCTCCGGCCGAAGGTCGGGATTGCGAGCTTTGTTGGCTTGCTCGTTGGCAAAAATTTCGCCAGGCTGAGGCCCTTTGAACAAATCGGTGGTGCTGGCATGAACAATAACTTCGCGGGTAATCGCATATTCTGCCGCCAGTGCTTTTTGCCACTCTGTCCAGGTCTGTACACCTTCTACCGCAGAAGATGACTTGTCATAATGGTTAAAACGCAACCCCGGCGTAATCGTCAGGCCATTATTGAAGTTAATCGTATCTTCCACAAACAACCCGGTGTCATCGGTCTCTTCGCGGCCAGTAGTAAGCGTTTCTTCACTGATACTTTGACTGTCGTTTTCTGACTTTATCCACTTTACGCCGTAGGTAAACTGGTGCCCCACCGCGGCGGTTTCCAGCAATGAGTTAGCAATCAGGGTCAAGCCAGTATTTTGGGCGGTGCCCGAGGTTTCAGCGCCATTGTAGGCGCGCCATAGGTCCGACTCATTTTGATACAAGTCTGCACGCAGGTTTAACTCACTGCCGAGGTTTAATTCGTAATGCCCACTTAAAGTATCGCGGTCGTAATGGGTGTCATATAACGGCACTTCACCACCACCGATGGCGGCATTGGTGCGCACGCCCATATCGGGGCGGGCGGTATAATCGCCATGATTTTTGTAGGTATCATATTTCAGCGCAACGCGCTGGTAGGCATCCACGTCCCAGCCAACCTTGGCCATAATATTATCTATAGTGCCGTCGCTACCCAGTACCTGTACGCCAGCGCCATCATCAAAGTTATTTCTATTCATGGATGAACCGTACACCAGCACATCGACGTTGGACGTTAACTGGCCATACCCGGTCAGGGTAATATACTGGCTGTCGTTGCTGTTATACCCGGCCAGTACACGGCCACCAAACTGGTTGTCACCAGTTAACATATCTTTGGCAGATTTAGTCCGAAATTCCAGCGCGCCACCTAAGCCGGAATGTACGACTGAATTGGAACCAACCTGAATATCGACAGACTCAAGCACATCAGGGTTAATATTAAGGTTACCCATGTGGTGAAACATATAATTGGTTTGCGAGGCGCCATCAATCAGTACTTCTAAGTCCGTATCATCCAGGCCGCGTACATTAATTCGCTGATTCAGAGAATGTGTTCCACCTACATCAACACCCGGGATATCGCGAAGAAGATCGCTAAGATGTTCGGCCTGTTTGGATGCGATGGCCTGTTCACCAACATAAACGGAAGAACTTTTTACTTTTGTTCCCCACACCTGAAGGTGCTCTACCGATGAATCTTCTGCAAAAGCGGCAGGAGCAAATGCAGCTGCAACGAAACACGCTATAGATTGCTTTTTCAACGTTGATTCCTTTTAACCAAGATAAGTTTTGAATGCGGGCAGTATTTTACGCAAATATAATGCGTATGCAAATGATAACCATTACTAATAAGGGTGGGTTTGTATCTGTCTCAAACTGTGGCAGACTACAACGTCAGTAACCCTGGTATATTTATCGAGCTACCTATTGAAAAACGCTACCCAGGCCGTTGATGCAGCTAACCGGGCCTCTATCAGTAATACTTCCCCCCGGGCCGGATTCGGGCGTCGGTTGCTTGCCATGATTTACGATACGCTGGTGGCGGTGGCAGTAGGTATGTGCGCCGCTATGGTGATGATTATAGTGATGGTGGTGTTATTAAAAAATGAACTATTACCCCTACAGGGCCACGCAGAGCCCGCTGCGCTTATCCAATCTTCCTGGGCGTACAAATTGGTTATTCAATTATGGGTAGGTACCTGGATAGCAGGTTTTTTTCTGTGGTTTTGGAAAAAGGGCGGTCAAACGCTGGGGATGCGCGCCTGGCGCCTGCGGATATTTTCTACCACTGAAACGCCAATGAGCTGGTCGCGATTAATCCTGCGCCTTGTGTTCTCGCTCGGCGGGATAGGCACATTGCTGGTATTGTTTGATTATAAACACAAACAATCACTACAAGACCGCATAGCCGGTACCGAAGTATTGCAACTTAGCAAGCACGCCAATGACCACAAAAGCTGGTAGCACTACCAATCGTAGACCGTGTATCACGAGCTAGCCGATTCGAGTAGTGAGGTTACCCGAGCCTAGTTAGACGGCGTTAACGGCGCAGCATAAAGGCAGCGGCAGCGGCAAACATCAAACTTGGGAATAGGGCGCCGACAAACGGTGGAAAGCTGTAGACCATGCTTAATGGCCCAAACACTTCATTAGTGATGAAAAAACCAAAGCCGGTTAGCACTCCCATAATAACCCGCGCGCCCATAGTGACGCTGCGCAGCGGACCGAAGATAAATGACAGCGCGGTTAATAGCATGACGCATATGGATATGGGCTGAAATATTTTCCGCCAAAAAGCTAGCTGGTAACGGCTGCTATCCTGCGTATTGTTATCAAGGTACTGAATATATTCGAGTAATCCGCTAATGGATAAAGCCTCTGGTTTGACCGCCACAATACCCAGTTTGTCGGGGGTCAATGAGGAATTCCAACGGCTTTTAGGCTGTTCATTCACACTCACCTGAGTGTCGGTGAAGCGGGTTACGGAAACATCTTCAAGCCACCACGTTTTGCCGTCAAAATAGCCATCGGCAGCATAGGTAATATTGTCCAGCGTGAGGTCATCGTTAAAGTCGAAAATACTGATATCACGCAGACGTTCGCGTGTTACCACCTGACCGATACTCACAAAGTGTTCGCCATCCTTAGCCCAAACCAGTTGGTCGGAAGAAAACAACGAGCCCCCCGAAATAGCTTCGGTACGTATTTGTTTGGCTTTGGCCTCGCTAAATGGGGTAACCCATTCGCCCACCGCCATCACAAATAAGATCATCACCACGGCCGATTTCATTGCCGAATTGATGATATTCCAGCGGCTTAGCCCCGCTGCCTGCATCACCACCAGTTCACTGTTGCTGGCCAGCAAGCCCATACCTACCAAACCGCCCAATAATGTCGCCATGGGGAAAAACTGCTCTAAATCCCGCGGCAGACTTAGCACTACATACAGCGCAGCAAGGGTAATGTCGTAGTCGCCTTCACCCAGCTTACGCAATTGCTCGACAAACTTAATTAGCGCGCTTAAACCAATCAGTACAGACAGGGTGATAGAAATGGTGCCCAGCAATGTACGGGCAATATACAGGTCGAGAATTTTAAACATTACTTCTTCCTCAGTAACCAGGCGCGCAATTCAGTGCCGGTTTTCCTGTCCCTGACAATCAGCGTGACGCCAATCACCAGCATAATGCCATGTACCCACCATAGGCCTAGCTGAATAGGTAGCTTACCATCGGCTAGTACGCGTCGGCTTGCAAGTAATAACAAGAAGTAGCCAAGGTAAAGCAATATCGCCGGAAACATTTTACCAAACCGACCCTGGCGCGGATCTACAGCGCTTAAGGGCACGGCAATCAGGGCCAAAAAGGGAATGGACAATGGGATCGCAAAACGCCATTGCAATTCCGCCCGGGCTTCTGTGGAATCATCGTTCCATAGTTCCGCGGTGGGCAATACACTTACCTTGCGGCTGGGTTCTTCAGCAGGCTCATCAGCAATCTGAATTTGATATTCATCAAACTTTACTTTGCGATAGTCTTTTTCGGTTTGCACACCTTCATACTGCACACCATCTTGTAATACCAGGCTACGGGTGCCATCCTGGTTATTCCGAATGGCCCCGGCATCAGCATACACCACGCGTACATTAGACTGGTTTTCTTCAGGTTGATTTTGCGACAGGAAAACCCGCTTCAAGCGGTCATTCTGGGTGTCGATATCATGCACAAAAATGACTGCTTTTTCATTACCGGTTTGTTGAAACCGGCCTGGTATAAGGGCTGAAAAACCGGCTTCGTTACGCGCCTTTTCGCGCAGCAAATATTCACTTTGGGCGGCAGTAGGGGCCAAATACAGTGTAATAAAGCCAGTCACTACCATCGTAAACAGCGACAAAAATAACATTACCCGGGTGATATACCACTCGCTCACCCCGCATGCCCGTAGCACGGTCATTTCACTGTCTACATACATGCGGCCGTGTGCCAGCATAATACCAAGGTATGCGCTGATAGGCAGTACCAGCGATGCGAGGATGGGAGCGTACAGACCAAGAAAGCCCATCACCAGGCCGGCAGGAATATCTCCATCTGATGCATCGCCCAGAACCCTGACGAAACGCAGAGTGATAAAGATAGCCATCAGAATAAAAAATATCGCCAGCTGTGACTTCAACGTTTCCTTAATCAGGTAGCGAAATATCAGCATGTCAGCCCTACTGGAAAGTTTGGATTTATAGTGAAAGAAAGCACAATTTTGAGTAAACTAATCGTTTTTACAAGTTTTGCCTGCAAGTATGAGTCAGGTTGCATGGAAATTAACCATTGCCCGGTGCCAACAGCTTATTTTAGCCCGTTAAGGCCACTATAGCTGTCACCCGGTTATCGGGGTAATACGGTATACCATGCAAGCTAAGCTGCGTATTAAAACATAAAAGCAGCGCAAAACGTTATGTGATTTTGTATTTCTGCAAACACAAAATGGATAATAGCGAGGTGTCATCGTGGAGTTTAGTGTAAAAAGTGGTAGCCCTGAAAAACAACGTAGTGCCTGTATTGTGGTCGGGGTGTTCGAACCACGACGCTTAACTGCGGTTGCTGAGCAACTGGACGACATTAGCGAAGGCTACATCAGCAACCTACTGCGCCGTGGCGATTTAGAAGGTAAAGCTGGCCAAATGCTACTGTTGCACCATGTGCCTAATGTACTTAGCGAACGTGTATTGCTGGTTGGCTGTGGCAAGGAGCGTGAACTGGACGAGCGCCAATACAAGCAAATCATCGCTAAAACGATTAAAACGTTGAATGAAACCGGGTCAATGGAAGCAGTATGCTTCTTGACCGAGCTGCACGTCAAAGGGCGTGATACCTACTGGAAAGTTCGCCAGGCGGTGGAAGCTACCCAAGACTCGCTATATACCTTTTTGCACCTGAAAACTAAAAAAGGCGAGCCTCGCCGCCCGTTACGTAAGATGGTCTTTAATGTGCCAACCCGCCGCGAGTTAACGGTTGGCGAGCGGGCTATAGACCACGGCCTGGCCATTAGCGCTGGCGCGAAAACCACCCGTGACGTTGCCAATATGCCACCTAATATCTGCAACCCGGCTTACCTGTGGGAGCAGGCGCAAAAGCTCTCTACCGAGTATGAAAGCGTTACAGCCGAAGTGGTCGATGAAGCACAGATGGCCGAACTGGGTATGCAGGCTTATCTGGCCGTTGGTCGCGGTTCAGAAAACGAATCCATGATGAGTATTATTACGCATCGCGGAGGTCCAGCTGACCAAGCGCCGATTGTGCTGGTAGGAAAGGGGCTAACCTTTGATTCCGGCGGTATTTCAATCAAGCCTGGAGAGGGCATGGATGAAATGAAATATGACATGGGCGGCGCTGCCGGCGTATTGGGAACCATGCATACGGTAGCGGCACTCAATCTACCTATTAACGTAATAGGGGTATTGGCGGGCTGTGAAAATATGCCCGACGGCAAGGCGTATCGGCCTGGTGATATTCTTACCACCATGTCCGGCCAAACGGTTGAAGTCCTCAACACAGATGCCGAGGGGCGGTTAGTCCTATGTGACGCGTTAACCTATGTTGAGCGCTTTGAACCTGAGTTGGTCATTGATGTGGCGACCTTAACCGGTGCCTGTATCATTGCTCTGGGCTCGCATGCTACCGGCGTCATGAGCCAGCATAATCCGTTGGCTCATGAGCTGATAAATGCTTCTGAACAAAGCTCAGACCGCGCTTGGCGCCTGCCACTATGGGACGAATATCAAGAACAACTGGAAAGCCCGTTCGCTGATATGACCAACTTAGGCGGTCGCCCGGCTGGGTCCATAACGGCTGGGTGTTTTCTGTCGCGGTTTACCAAGAAATATACCTGGGCACATATGGATATCGCTGGTACAGCATGGCGTAGTGGTAAAAACAAAGGCGCTACTGGACGTCCGGTTCCTATGCTGTCACAGTTTTTGATGAACCGTGCCGGTGTGAACCACGAGGACTAAGGCAAGATGCCGCAGGCCACATTTTACCAATTGCAGGATAGCCAGGACGCAGGCCCCGTTAGGGCCTGTGAAATTATCGCCAGCGCTTATGCTGCTAAGCAACGCTGTGCGGTTTTGTGCCTGAGTAAAAGCCAGGCCGAAGCGCTGGATGACCTACTTTGGCAATTGCCCGCTAACCGGTTTGTTCCCCACAACATGGCCGGAGAAGGACCTTCGGCAGGCACCCCGGTAGAAATTTGCTGGGATCCGGCACAGCTAAGCCGGCGTCAGCTACTGGTTAACCTAAGTGAAAGCTTGCCTGATGCATTCGGGCAGTTTCAACATATCGTCGATTTTGTGCCAGCTGCCGACGAGGCAAAGAAAGCGGCGCGTATTCGTTATAAACAGTTTCAGCAGGCTGGCTGCCAAATGCAGTTCAAGTCCGCCTAATATTGAGAGTAAGTATGGACAAAACCTTCGAACCGAAATCCATTGAACAGCAGTGTTATCAGAAGTGGGAAACTTCCGGTATGTTCAAAGCGTCCGGGCACGGAGACCCTTATAGCATCTTGTTGCCGCCCCCTAATGTGACCGGCAGCCTGCATATGGGACATGGTTTTCAGCAAACCATTATGGATGCATTAACACGCTATCATCGCATGAAAGGCGACAACACCTTATGGCAGGTGGGAACTGATCATGCCGGTATCGCGACGCAAATGGTGGTGGAGCGTCAGCTTAATGCACAAGGCAAAACCCGCCATGACTTAGGCCGCGAAGCCTTTGTAGAAAAAATCTGGGAATGGAAAGCTCAAAGCGGCGGCACCATTACTCAGCAAATGCGTCGTTTAGGTACCTCACCTGATTGGGACCGTGAAGTTTTTACCATGGATGACGAGCGCTCTGAAGCGGTCACCGAGGTCTTTGTTAAATTACACGAAGAAGGCTTGATATACCGTGGCAAACGTTTAGTTAACTGGGATCCGGTATTGCACACTGCGGTATCTGATCTTGAAGTATTAAACGAAGAAGAAGCCGGCCATATGTGGCATATGCGCTATCCTCTGGCAGATGGCAGTGGCGAGCTGGTAGTGGCTACTACCCGCCCTGAAACAATGCTTGGCGATACGGCCGTAGCTGTACACCCGGAAGATGAGCGCTATCAACACCTGATTGGCAAAGACATTAAACTGCCTATTACAGGGCGTTTGATCCCCGTTATCGCAGATGACTATGTGGATCCTGAGTTTGGCACGGGCTGTGTCAAAATCACGCCAGCGCATGACTTTAACGATTACGACATGGGTAAACGCCACGCCCTGCCGGTTATCAATATCCTTACCGCTGATGCCAAAATTAATGATGAAGCACCGCAGGCCTATCGTGGCCTGGACCGTTTCGATGCGCGCAAACAAATTGTTAGCGACCTTGAGGCGTCGGGCCACCTGGTAAAAATTGAAGACCATAAACTTAAGGTTCCGCGGGGTGATCGTACCGGTGCGGTTATCGAACCGTTTTTAACCGACCAATGGTACGTTGCGGTTGAATCTTTAGCCAAGCCAGCCATCGATGCTGTGGAATCCGGTGAAATCAGGTTTGTACCTGAGAACTGGAACAAAACCTATTATCAGTGGATGCATAATATCCAGGATTGGTGTATTTCCCGACAGCTATGGTGGGGCCACCGTATACCTGCCTGGTATGACGAACAGGAAAATATTTATGTAGGGCGTACTGAAGCTGAAGTGCGTGCTAAGCATAACTTGGCGGCGGATATTACCTTACGCCAGGATGAAGATGTACTGGATACCTGGTTCTCTTCTGCACTATGGCCGTTTGCTACAATGGGTTGGCCTAACGATACCACTGAGCTGGAAACCTTTTTGCCATCTTCTGTATTGGTCACCGGGTTTGACATTATTTTCTTCTGGGTTGCCAGAATGATCATGATGACCAAAAAATTCACTGGCAAAATTCCGTTCAAAGATATCTACATCACCGGCCTTATTCGGGATGAAAATGGCGACAAAATGTCGAAATCGAAAGGCAATGTGCTGGATCCTATCGATTTAATTGATGGGATTGATATTGAGGCGCTGGTGAGCAAACGTACCTCAGGTATGATGCAGCCACAACTGGCGGAAAAAATTGCTAAACGCACCCGTAAGCAGTTCCCCGATGGCATTCAAGCCTACGGTACCGACGCTTTGCGCTTTACCTTTGCGGCAATGGCATCTACCAGTCGGGATATCAGCTTCGATATGAACCGGGTTGAAGGCTATCGCAACTTCTGTAATAAAATATGGAATGCGTCGCGCTTTGTGCTGATGAACACCGAAGACGCGGACACTGGCCGTGAGGGTGGAGATATGGAATTGAGCCTGGCCGACCGATGGATTTTGGCGCAATTCCAGCAAACCCTTAAAGAATTTGAAGCAGCATTAGCAGACTATCGTTTTGATATTGCTGCGCAGGTGGCGTATGAATTTACCTGGAACCAGTTGTGTGACTGGTATCTGGAGCTGACTAAGCCAGTATTGAATTCTGATGCCAGTACACAGGCGCAAAAACGGGGTACCCGCCATACACTAATTAATGTATTGGAAAGTACCCTGCGGTTATTGCATCCGTTTATGCCCTTTATTACCGAAGAAATTTGGCAGAAAGTGGCACCGCTGAGTATGGTGGGCACGTCAGGCCATAGTGTCACCACCGCCGCCGTGAATGAAGCTGCACAGCAAAGCATCATGGTGCAACCGTTCCCGGCACAAGATACCAGCTTGCAAGACCAACAGGTATTGAGCGATATCGAGTGGGTAAAACGCTTTATTGTGGGTATTCGTAATATTCGCGGTGAAATGGATATTTCCCCAAATAAGCCACTTAATGCATTACTTCGTAACGTCAGTGAACAGGACAGCCGTCGAATGAAGGCCGCCCAACCGTTTATCGACCGGCTAGCCAGGCTTGAAAGTATTACTGTACTTAATGCTGGCGAGCAGGCGCCAGCCAGTGCCACTGCACTGGTAGGGGATATGGAGATTATGATTCCTATGGCCGGGCTCATTGACAAAGACGCTGAGTTGTCAAGAATCAGCCGTGCTATGGAAAAAGTCGAAAAGGATGTCAGCCGGACCCGCGGTAAACTGAATAACGATAAGTTTGTAAGCAACGCCCCAGACGCGGTGATTGAAAAAGAACGTGGGAAACTGGATGAAGGCGAAAAACAGCTGGCAAAACTAAAAGAGCAATTCGAGACAATCAGTGCACTTTAAGTCCCGGTAGGCCCAGCTGATCCTAAGGCAAGGCCATTAAAAAGCTGATGCGTAAACAATCATAAAAGCTCCATCTATCAAGATGGAGCTTTTTTTTGTCACGCGCGCTGCTCACCAGAAATTCGTGCTACCACCACCGCGGTGATTTTGTGTACCATCGGGCCGAATAAAAACGCACAAATACCCGCCGCCGGCCAGGCTAAAATCCAGGCATGTAGCCAGTTAGCGATAAAACTGCTGGTCACCCCGAGATTTATAAAGGTGACCCAGGCAGACATGATGCTGCTTAACGCCAGCGACATAAAAAAGCAAATACAGTACGATGTAACATGTTCACCGTTTATCACCCTCATCTTATTAATAAAAGCCGGGACATAGCATAGAGGTTTACCCCTATGTTTGCAGCCCATTTGTTCGCTGTAGCCTGTGGGTAAAGTGGATAATTAGCACAGCAAAAAGGCGACGTTTAAAACACCTGCGAAGAGATAGAGCGCCCCTGAGGTAAATAACTGTGCGGTTCACCAAGTAAGCAGGAGTATGGCGTGCAGCGCAGAGGTCACCATGGCAGTTCGCGAATCGGCGTAGGTATTTCGCACGTTGCAAATCTATCTTCAGGGGAGGGTTTGCAACCAGCATATGACCTTGCCCCTCTAGGCAGACATCTTCAGATAGCGTTTCAACATGGCAGCCAGGGCATCGCGTTTTATCGGCTTAGTCAGGTAGTTATCCATACCCGCTGCCAGCGCCAATGACTTGTCTTCTTTCATCGCATTAGCCGACAACCCGATTATGGGCAGTGCGGTATAACCTTTATCGCGAAGCGCCGTTGTGGCTTCATAGCCATCCATTACCGGCATTTGTACATCCATCAGAATCAGATCGTACTGCGGGGCGTTATCTATTTTGGTTACCGCCTGCTGGCCGTCTTCGGCGATGTCGTAGGTAATGCCCAGGGAGGTCAGCATTTCACCGGTTACCAGCTGGTTGATGTTGTTATCTTCCACCAGTAGCACATGGGCTTCCAGCATATCCGTTTTGAGTTCACTTTCTTCACCAAGCGCTTCGCCTTGTATCGTTTCGCCGGCTAGCGTTAACACAAAATGTTTAAATTGCATGGGGGTAAAGGGGTGTACCAGTAACGCATGAGGCCATAACGACATCATTTTTTCTACCAACTGGCCGGTTTGCGTATTGACCACCACACCAATTTGAATCCCGCGGCTACTAAACTCCAGCAAACGCGGGAGCAGCGCGCGGAAGGTGGTGTAATTTTCAATATCAATTACCATGCATTCAGGCGCGCCGATATCCTGGCTCAGCGCTTCAAGTGGCGCCGGCATGGAGGGGATAGCCAATACCGACAAATACTCATCGTTGAGTAACGGATGATTGGAATAATATTGGCTGGTGAACGGCAATGCCGGCAACTGGCGCAACATACCGGGTTGGTTTTTAAAGGTTCGAAGTGGTACGGTTATATGAAAGGTGGAGCCGGACCCCAGCGTTGAGCTTGCAGCCAGTTCGCCGCCCATTAGTTCGGTCAGCTGTTGGACTATGGTTAAACCTAGCCCTGAGCCGCCATACTTGCGATTGGTCGCTTCATCGGCCTGGGTGAACGGTTTAAATATTTTAGCTAACTGGTCCTCGGTCATGCCGATACCCGTGTCTTTCACTTCAACCAGTAAAGCGATACGATTGCCTTTGTCATTCATCTCAGCGTCAAAATGAATGGCGATTTCACCTTGTTCAGTAAACTTGACGGCGTTGGTACACAGGTTAAGTAATATCTGAGATAACCGTAGCGGATCGCCAATGACCCGGGTGGGTAAATCGGGCGAAACCGTTAGCCGCACGCTAAGGTTTTTTTCCTGCGCACGTAAGGCAATTACTGCCAGCAAATTATCAAATACCGAATGCAGCGAAAAACTGATTTCTTCCAGCTCAAGCTTACCAGCTTCTATTTTCGAAAAATCCAGAATATCGTTGATAACGGTCATTAATATTTGGCTGGAATATGCCGCTTTTTCCAAATACCCTTTTAAAATAGAGGACATCGGTTGTTTTTGCGCAAGATCAATCAGGCCAATAATACCGTTCATCGGGGTGCGGATTTCATGGCTCATATTGGCCAGAAAAATACTTTTGGACGCGGTAGCCTGTTCGGCGCGTAACTTTGAATCTACCAACTCCCGGTTAAGCACTTCCTGCTGTGAATTCAGCTCCTGAGCATTTTTAAGCAACTGTTGTGTTTGCTGGTTTTTATCGCTAAACACTTTGGCCGATTCTGCCAACTGGCCAATTTCATCCTGGCGCTCAAGCCCGGGCACGCTGCCAATTTTACGGCCATCAGCCAGTTTACGAAACACATCGGTGATAAGTTGGATTGGCCCCAGAATACGTGAAAAAGTAAATATGGCCGCTACCACCGCCAGCAGTATGGCAAACAGCGAAGCTAATTCTACGTTACGCTGCGCTTCAATGGCGCTTTGGTGCGATTGCTGTTTAATCGTATTGTATTGCTGATTTACCTGCGTCGATAATTCGCCGCTTAAATATAGAAATTCGTTTGCCGAACCGGCCATTACCACATTCACCAAAAAGAGATTTCCCTGAATAATGCGGGTCAGCCGGAAAAAGCGCTCTTCAAGTTGCGCAAGGTGAGCAGATAGGGCGCTAAAACGGGTACTGTTTTGCAGCGCCAAGCTTTGTTGCGCAGCAGTGATGGCTCGGTTAAATGCTTCAATATACTGGCTATCAGGTACCAGTAAGTACTGTAATGCAGATGCTTCAGCGCGGCTTACATGGTAGTTAATTTCATGGGTGAGTTCCGCCGACAACCTAGCCTGGCCTGGGCCCTCCAAATACTGGCTTATATCAAAGCTATCAAACAGTTTGCCGGTACTAAGAAGCTGGTCACGTTCTTTACGGGCGGCTACCACGTCTTTAAAGTTAGCTTGATAACTTAACAGGTGGTTACGCATACGCAGCAAAGTATCGTCAGCCTGGTATGCAGGTTGGTGGGTAAGCCTGGATTGGTCGAGCGTATCGAGCTTTTGTTCTATTGAGCGCATCAGCCGCTCAAAACGGGTAACCGCTGATTGGCTGGCGGTTTCTTTAAATATCAGTACATTGCGTTGTAAATCCAATACGTCTCTTTCTAACGCCCCTACCAGCCCCACATCAATAACTGCCTGCCCTGAGGCATTGATGCCATCTGCCAGCGCCGCTTGATTGGCACGCGCTATTACCCCTTGCAGAAGAAGCAGGCCAACCAGCGCCAATAGCACCAGAATCAATTGTGTACGAATAGAAGAAAACATAAAAAAGAAACGACACTCCCTGTTTAAGAGGTAATAAACTCATACCATTTTTGCAGGCTATATTCATAAGTAGGCATTACGGTGTTCCACACCGCCACATTGGAGAAACGATTCTCATAACTGCCTCCGGTGCGCTGGTCGCCGCGGTTAACTGATATATTGCCGTCTGTGCCTTTTAAAGGTTCCGAGGCAGGTAAGCCCTTATACCAATAGTTCCACTCGGCTTCGCTAAGATATTGAGCGGAGCGTTGTGGATTGGAAATGTAATACCCCTGGCGCGCAATATACGCACCGGGCCAGCCAGACAACCACCAGTTCATATAATCATACGCGGCGTCTTTAACGCGCCCTTTGGTGAGGGCCGATAAACACATTACACCATGCCAGCCCCGGTAACCTTCCTGGGGCGCTGCAAACTGAACGGGTACATTTTCACCATTTAAGGTGTAGGCGGCGGGCGAAAACATACTTTCTATGGTGGCCCGCTGATTACGCATAAACTGCACTGACTCAGGCACAGATGTCCAGAACCCGGTGAAGTGTTGCAACTGTTTAAGTTCGATAAGAACGGAAAAGAGTTCGTCCATTTCCGGCCGGGTAATGGCCCCGATATCGGCAAAATCAAGGAATCCTTTAGCCTGAGCTGCCAGCGCCAGGTCAAATAATCCGATAGTGGGATCATTAATGATGGCCACCTTGCCGGAAAACCTTGAGTCAAGCAGCCAGCCCCAGCTTTCCGGTTCCTGCTTTAACGAGGGATCCAGCGTATGCAGGTTGTAGCCAAATGAATCGACATTGTGCACGTAAGGTAAAAAACTGATAAATCCGGTAGGGGAAGCACCAAGCGTATCGTCTGGCTGGACATTCAAAATGCGATGCGGAGCGTCGCCTGCGCCCAGTTTAGCCTGGGGCGTGATCTTGCCGGTTTTGCTGAGGCTGTTAATTTCATCCCAGTAATGCAAACGCTTCACATCGATAGGCGCAATAGCGTTGGAGCGCCATAATAGATTGATACTGTTGGACCACTGCTCATACAAGTCAAAGCTATCGGGGTTCATGGCCGCTTTTTGCAAGATAGCCGCCGAACCGTTGGGCTCAAACTGTAACCGAATGCCCAAATCCTGCATGGCGCGCTGGCGCAGTTCTTCCTGCAGGGTCACATGAGTGCCCATTACCCTGACTAAGGGTTTTTCCCTGCCAATTGAAAAGGGGGCGACTCCAGCGGTAAAAATACCAGCGGCGGCCCCTTTCAAAAAGCGCCTGCGCGGGGCAGTTACTGCGCTTTTGTCCATAAGAATTTGGTAATGTGTTGGTATATCAATAGCTTTATTGTGGCATTGAATGGCGCTCTCTACCAATAAACTTTATCGGCTTAGCCGCTTTTTTTTATCCGTTTTCGTATTCTTACTACGGCCAGAGCACTAAGGGCCAAAAGGGAAAAGACCCCGGTACTGCCGCCATGCTCTTCTACTACCACAACCGTTTCGCCCTGCTCGCGATCGTAATCAGCACTTTCCAGGCTCAGGTAGCTCAAATCTGCATCATCCAGCGCATCACTATAGGTCAGCAGCGCATCGGTACTGGCATCATATACTTCAACCAAAACATCATAATCGTAAGGTCTGAAGCCGGTGACCAGCGCAATATCCATAACCAGATAATCGTTGCTATCATCGCCATACACAGTAAATACCGATGATACATGCACCGAGTTGTATTCGGTTTCGTCACCCAGGTATATCACCAGATAGACTGGCGCTTGTGTATAAACACTGTCTACATCAACACTTAAGCGCAACGACGAATAATAGCCATCATAGTCATCATCGTTGTACAGCTCGCTCCAGGCATCAAATACCCAGTAATCAGGTTCGTCCTGATGACTTAATGCGAATTTACCTTTTGCAGAAAAAGACGACAACGAGCGCTTTGAGGTGGTGTTATGCGGCAGCGCCTGTTGGCTTTTGGTGGTCGCGGGGGCGGGTAACGGCTGGTCGAATTGGCTTTCAATTACCTTTACGTCGGGGCTGTTTTCGGCTGCCGTAACAGAGTGAAACCCGCCAGCTATAATCATTACCATGGTAAAAAAAACGTGGTATGCGGTCATAAGTTATTCCCGATAAAATGTATAGAGGGGCAGTGTGCGCTGACCAAGCTGAACAATAGCTGAAACCAAACTTAATGTAGATAACGTACGGTATGCTTATTGGATATCACAAAAAACGCCTGTCTGGCAGGACTGCAGGATATGATGCCCCCGGGGATTAGTTGGGGCGGAATAAACCGGCCATTCCTGTGCGCCTGTAAAAACAGGGCAGATCAGGTTTGGCCGATAGGCTAGCGGTGTGGGTAGCGCGCTAGTCGTCTAATTCGTCGTATTCTTCTTCTTCGCCGTCGCGTGGCATAAAGTACGTGCCCCAGCCGTCATAGTGCACATCGTGTTTATCTGCTATAACCAGCAGGCTTTCTACGTCTTTATCCAAGGCCGTACGCTCTAATTTGCGCTCAACTACTGCATCAAAGCAAAATACCAGTCCGCCATCATCCAGCGTAAGCTCTTCGGCATCACTAACTTCAAAGCCCGCTTTAAATGCATCAACAGCGGCTTTTTCCAGCTGATCGAAGTCACTACTGGCCAGGTGATGCTCAATAGTATATTGCGCATCAGCTTCACTGCCATCTTCTAGCAGCGCATCTATGGTTTCCTGATTAAAGGCATGCCATTCGGCTTTTTCGTCTATTTGTTTCATGGGCAACCGTGGTAGAAAAGTGTTGGGTTAAGTTTATCGCTTTTTTTCCAGTTCAGCGACTTGTGCATTCAAATCGCTGGCTTTTTGTTGCATTGACTGATGAAAGTAGTCGGTCCAGCCTTTTACACTCTTTTCTTCGGTAAGGGCTTGCGGAGCGGAAAGCTCTACCAGTACCACTCCATTATTCCAGCGGTTCCATTTTACTTTATTGTGGACATTACTTGCGGTCACCATAACCACCGGTTCGTTCACCGCTTTAGCTAGTCTGAAGGCGCCTGATTTGAACGGCAGGATACCGCGGCCGTTACTACGCGTCCCTTCAGGAAATACCCAGACTGAGGTCTTGCGCTGGCGAATTTTTTTACCCGCCAAGGTCAAGGTATCGCGCGCCCGGCCGCTGTTTTTGCGGTCAATCATAATGTTGCCGGAAAGCCAGTAAATCAGGCCAAACACCGGAATCCATTTAAGGCTTTTTTTACCCACTGTTACCACGCCAGGCATCGCGGCCTTGCATATTGTTACTATGTCATAGGTGTTCTGATGATTGGCAATGTAAACGTAGGCCTTGCTCAAATCTATCTCAGGCGAGGGACGCACTATAACCTTCAGGCCAAGAATGGGCGCCATGCATGCATAAGCATTGCCGGCAAAATGAACATTGTTGCGGTGAAAAGGGCGGCATACACATACCACAAAGACAACCAGGTTTATTATAATAAAGCTGATTAATAAGGCTAGAACGCGAATGATGGCGAGCACAGAGTATCCTTTTGCTAAATTTGCGGCGCAGTATAGAATAATGTGAAGGATTCACATGTCCGATCAGTCTTATCGTCTAATATTACTCTAAAGAACTAAAGATGCGCACGGTTAAAACCGATAGCCTTATAGACGATCCCGGTGAACAACACTTAACTACCTCCACGCGGTAAATAATCATGCAGACTTTTGTGCCTGAAGAATTAGAAGAAGATATCCTCACTGACCTGATGGAAGAAATCAATGAGCTGTATGAAGCCAGTGAGCAGACACTGATTGAACTGGAGCTCAGACCGGAAGATAACGAACTGCAGCGGGCGCTATTCCGCTCTATTCATACCATAAAAGGCGACCTGGGCCTAGTCAACTTCGGGCCGATGATCCCCTTGTTGCAACACGTAGAGGACTTGCTGGATTACCTGCGTAAAGGTGAAGTAAATTACACCAGCACCATGAGCGACCTGGTGCTACTGACTATGGACCGGGTTAAGAACTTTGTTCTGGATGTCATGAACAAGGGCAGCGCCGACTATGACGATGAGCTACACAGTCAGTTGGTGATGGCTATATCCAAGGTTCAGCCGACTAATCAAACTGATCATGAACGGCTGTTGGCAGACGCGGTATTGCTGCTTAATCCGGATTTAGACATTAGCTTGCAACAAAAGCAGGGGCAGGCAAATGCCTCCGGGGGATCCGTACCTCCCGCGACTCTGGCTAATACAGGCATTCCAAAAGAACTCAGTGCAGAAAAACACATGGATATGTTGTTTTTTCGCGAAATGATGAAAACGATTGAGCACCGTTCCAACTACTGGGGAGGCCGGGGTGACCGTATTGCCAAACTGGCGTTATACATTAACCATTTGGCCGGCAGCCCCATTGACGATGACCAGATGGCGGTTGCCTGCTATGTGCATGACTTCGGTATGGCTTTTATGCCGTTGCCGATTCTTAATAAAACGGACCCCTACACTGAGAACGAATTCAATTTAATGCGTTCCCATGTTTATAAAAGCGCCCGCTTGTTAGAGCATCTTGACCAATGGGACCATGCTCGAAAAATTGTGATGCAGCATCACGAGCGGCCTGACGGGAGCGGTTATCCATTGGGCCTGAAAGAAGACGATATTTGTGCTGGGGCGCGTTTGCTGGCAATTTTAGATACTTACGACGCGCTTACCCATTCTCGGGCCCACAATAAACAGCCGCCGATGTCGAAAAAAGAAGCCGTTATTGATATGAACCGGCAGGCCAAAGGCCAATTTAGTGCGGAATGGATGCGGCACTTCAATCATGCTATGACCATTTTACTGACCAAGCAGGCAGGATAATTAGCGGGCGCTAATCAACAAGCTTCTGGCCCTATTGATAATGGCACAGGCTACGCGTTGTTCACTTTGATACTGGCGGGTGAGGGCAAAGAATTGCTCGGTGAGGCTATCGATGCGGCCGATATGCACTACCTGGTATTGTTGTTCTACGTGGGCAGCAATACAACTTGGCGCGCAAAATACGCCAAAGCCTTTAGCGCCAAATAATTTTAGTAGTGCACTATCGTCAAAATCAGCAATTTGCAAAGGCACTATTTGCTCACTTTCCAGCCAGTTAATTAAACCCATAGCAATGCCGGAACGAACGCCGGGCATCAATAACGGCTGCCCATTCAGAGAATGGGGGAAGCCCGGTTTTAACCGGGTGGCCAGGGCGGGCGCAGCAAAGAAGCTTACCGCCGATTTGCCCAGTGTATGGCTGCTGAACTTGACGGCTGCCCCGGGGGCCACCCCACGATCAGCCAGCACCAAGTCGATATGGTTAATCGCCATTTCACTGACCAGCGTATCAAAACGCTCTTCTTTAAATACGAATCGCACCTGTGGGTGGGCGGCCATCGTTTCATGAATAAAATCAAATGCCAGTACTTTGGGGATAGCATCAGTCAGGCCAATAACAAATTCACTAATGGCATCGCTGTTGTCACTACGGAGTGTTTCCAGCAGTTGCATACCATTGTGAAATATTGTTTCGGCATACTGGTATACCCGTTTGCCTTTAGGGTTTAAATGCAACCGTTTACCAACCCGGTCGAATAAAGGATGGCCGAGCTGGGCTTCGAATGTAGCCAACTGACCGCTAACGGTTTGCGCGGTAACATGCAATTGCCGGGCGGCGCTGGCAATACTACCTTCGCGGGCGACGATATAAAAGTAATGTAGATGATTATAATTAAGCTGCTTCAAAGACAGTTTTTTCCGATGATTTAGTAAGAAAATATCAGTTATGTACTTATATCAGGGTAGGCTAGACTTAGCCTTAATTCAATTATTCAGGGCGCTTCCTTATGGCGGGTAATATTAATCTGGCGCAGACCCGGTCTATGCTGTTTTCTCTGTTGCAGCCAGATCGGCAATTTTTCGGCGCGGCAGTGGTGTACGGCGTGGCAATAAGCTTGCTTACCCTGGCGGTGCCGCTGGCTGTACAAACGCTCATCAACAGCGTAATCAATATCGGCTCAACACGGGCCGTACTTATTTTGGCTGGCGTATTGTTTATTATTTTGCTGGTCTCCGCCGTATTCAGTGCACTGCGTATGCGGGTTATGGAATATTACGAAAGAAGGGTCTATGCCAGGTTAACCAGTCAACTCAGTCAAAAAACCCTATTTGCTCCACATAGCTTTTTTGAAGGACGGCGCAATACCACTATTGTTCAGCGCTATTTTGACATCATGACGCTGCAAAAGAATATTCCTTCTTTGATGATTGACGGCTTTGCTGTGGTGTTACAAATGCTGGTGGGTTTTACCCTGGTCTCTTTTTATCATCCTGCGTTTTTTGCCTTTAACGCCTGTATTTTACTGGCCATGCTGGCTGTGTGGAAAATATGGGGAGCCAAAGCTAAAGCCTCAGCCATTAAGTTGTCACAAACCAAATATGATGCCGCTAAGTGGTTAAGTGACACTGCCGCAGCCCATGAATTTTTTAAATCTAGTCGCCATTTGGACTATGCCGGTAAAGAAACCCAGGAACATATTCAAAATTATCTGGGCGCTCATCGTAGCCATTTTCGTTATACCTTTACCCAGTCCATTATGTTTTTATTGATTTATGCGTTAGCCAGTGCGCTGTTATTGGGGTTGGGCGGATACCTGGTGGTATTAGGACAGTTATCTATTGGCCAGCTGGTCGCTGCTGAGTTAATCATGTCTGCGGTGTTCATTGGGATTGCCCGGTTCTCTATGTACCTTAAGTTATATTATGAGTTGTACGGCGCTGCCGAAAAGTTGAGTTCGGCGCTGAATATTCCGCAAGAGCCCAGTCTGGATACCCGTTTTCGCATTCCCGTAGGGCCAGCGTTGGGTTTTGAACAAGTCAGGCTGTCTCATCGACATGAAAGTTGTGTGGTAAACCTGACACTAAGTGCAGGTACCAAATGTTACATCTACAATGATAAAAGCTGGCTGCAACGTCAGCTTATTGCTTTGCTGAAGCGCTACGATAAGCCCCAGCACGGCATGGTAACTATAGGTGATCATTCTGTATTTGATTACGACGCGCTGGAATTGCGCCAGGCGGTTGCGGTTGTCGACCGATCTTTGGTGGTAGAGTGTACGATTGAAGACTATCTGTTAATGTCGGCCCCCGAAGCAGGCTTTGCCCAGATTCATCTGGTATTGGACGAGGTAGGTTTAAGCGAGGTTATTACGGCGCTACCAGAGGGGCTTAATAGCCGCCTTTCGGCATTAGGGAGCCCGCTGCAACCGCTGGAATTTTTATTGCTTAAGCTGGCGGCCGCGATATTGGCTCAATCACCCGTGATTATATTGAACCAGCATTTTGATGCTATCCCGCAGGCAGTGCGCTTACGCATGCTGTCGCGGATTGAAAGCCTGCCTGCTACGGTATTGTACTTTACCAATGCCCCCGATCCCGACTGCTTTGATGCCATCATGAAATTGAACGACATGGCGACCATTGAGTTATTGCGCAATCAGGAAGCACCCGATGCAAACCAATGAACAACGATATTTGCAAAAAATTCCCGTGGCCAGCGCTATAGGCTTACCCCGGGTACATCGCATTGTCGGGGGCGTTATTTGCACCGGTATTGTACTCACTGCACTGCTACTGTGGTTTATGCCCTGGACCCAAACGGCTATGGGCCAGGGCAGTGTGGATTCGCTGAACCCGGCAGAGCGAACGCAGGCTATATCGGCGTTGGTCTCAGGCCAAATCAAACAGTGGCATGTTCGTGAAGGCAGTCAGTTAAAAAAGGGCGACCCTATTGTGACCCTGATTGACGTTGACGAAGAGCTAGTAGAAAAGCTGCAAGGTCAGCTAGATGCCGCGAATGCTGCGCACCAGGCCAATATCAGTGCGGTAAGTAATGCCAGGAATAATCTACAACGTCAGCAAGCGCTGTTAAGCGATGGCGTAGTGTCGGCAAAAACCGTAGAAACCGCGCAAATTAAGTTGCAGGAGCTTAATGCCAAACTGGCTAAAAGCCAGTCCGAGATTAATACCGCCAGTATGGCGTTATCTCGCCAGCGTACGCAAACCAAAATTGCTCCCACAGATGGCATCGTGGTCAGGCTGTATGCTGGGGGGCCTTCAACCTATGTGAAAGCTGGCGATGTATTAGGGCAATTTATACCCACCGGGGTAGAACGAACGGTGAGGATTGCCGTGAATGGCATGGACGCGCCGTTAATTAAAGCTGGTGATACTGCTCGCTTGCAATTTGACGGGTGGCCCGTCTTTCAGTTTAGCGGCTGGCCAGAAGCATCGTTGGGCACATTTGCCGGTCAGGTCATGTATGTTGAGCCGGTAGCCGATCCCAGCGGTCAGTTTTTTGTGTGGATAAAACCCGACGAAACCGCCTTGCCCTGGCCCGATGAGCGGGTGATACGCTTTGGCAGCCGGGTAAAGGCTTGGATTCTGTTAGATGAAGTCAGATTGGGCTACGAATTATGGCGCCAGTTAAACAACTTCCCGCCTAAACCCGCCAGCGAGTTACAGGTTCAGGGGGGGAAAAGTGAATAGGCTAAAGGCAACGATATTGGCCGGGGTGTTAGCCTCGGGGGCGGTCCAGGCAGAGGGATTACAGTTACAGGATATTCTGCAACAGGTGATTAGCCAGCACCCCAAAACGGCCGCTATGCGCGAGGAAGGTTTGCAGCAACAGGCGAAAATACGCAAAGCAGAGGCCGAATTCGACCCGTATTTTAGCCAAAAGGTCAGTAGTCGGGTGTCGGGGTATTACGATGGCAATGTGCTGACCACTGAACTTAGTAAACCGCTAAGCGAGATGGGCGCGCGGCTTTATACCCGTTACGCGCTGGCGGAAGGCAGCTTCCCGGTTTATGAAGCCCAATACGACACACTTTCTGCAGGTGAAGTCAGTGTGGGCATCGCATTTTCCTTATTGCAAGGTCGCCAGACTGATGAGCGGCGAACCGGATTACGCACCGCAGGGTATGCTTTGCAACAGTGGCAAGCGCGGTATCGGGCGTTATTAAATGACCAGCTTTATCAGGCTACCAGCACTTACCTTAAATGGTATGAAAGTTCATTAAAGCGGCAGGCGCTAGCGGCTATGATGAAAACGTTAAGTGGGAGCGAAAAGGCGCTGCAACGTCGTGTAGAACAGGGGGACGCCGCCCAAATGACGTTGGACGAATTCAGCTCCAATACATTGGAAATAGAGCTGTTACAGGCGGATACCCAGCAATTGCAAGCAATGACTCAGGCCAAGCTCGATTATTATATAAACACGCCTGAGCCGCTGGCTGCACCAGGCACTACGCGTCAGCAATGGCCCTTTTTCATCAATGCTACGCGGTTAAGTGATTTGCAGCGCCAATTAGCGAAACACCCTTTGCAACAAGTGCTGATGACTGATTTGCAGACCAGCCGGGCGCAGCTAACGCTGGCCCAAAATACTCTGTTGCCAACCTTAGATATACAGGCTTCGGTGGCGCGGGATATTGGTAGCGGACCTGCTAATCTTGATGGCACCGAAAGTAAGCTGGGGTTAAATTTTTCCTATCCTTTAGGGAACCGAAAAGGGCGGGCCGAACAGCAAATTCAGCAAGCAAAAATACGCCAGACCGAGTTTAAGATCACGGATTTACAACAGCAGTTAATGCAACAGTTTCAGGCCGCGGTGGCACGGTGGGAGCAGTCGCGCCGGGTGCTGACGTTACGCCAGCAAGCTAGTGAGTTGGCAGCACGCTTACAGCGTGCCGAGCAAGCCCGGTTTGATTCAGGTGACGCAGATATGTTTGTTTTAAACGCACGTCAAAATAAACTGATCAAAGCGCGAATGGACGCCATCAGCGCCCACGTTAGCCAGCGGCAGGCGGAGTTGGACCTATTTTACGCCGCTGCAGCGTTGGATAGTCTGGCCTTGCAGCCATCAGACCACGCTCCATTGCTTAACCAACCGACGCGGTCAGCGGCGGGCCAAAATTAAGCAGACAGCCATCAAAAAAAGTCGCCAGCTGATGCTCGCTAAACATATCTGCGCCGCCCGGCTGTTGGGCGGCTAACGGCGGAAAGGTCCCATAGCCTGCTAACAGGCAGTGCCAAGATGTACTGTTGAAATGACTGTGCTGGTGGCGTTGTTGTAGGTGAGCAGCGAGATCTTTGCCCCGGTACCAGGTATCCAGTAATTGCAGTAAGGGTTCTGATAACTGCATATTGTTACGGTTATCTACCCAGTACGCAGAGTCATGCCGGGTGTTAAGCTTATAGTGCGCCACAATGTAGTCACGGACATTAGCAAACTGTCCGCGTATATACTGGTTAAACGCGTCAGCCTCCTGGTGGGTAAAATTACCTTTTATATAATGTTTACAAAACGCGTTGATTGACAACTGCACCAGGTGCAATGCGGTTGCCTCTAATGGTTCGATAAAACCCTGCGCCAATCCCAGTGCCAGACAGTTCTTAAACCAGTGTTGTTTGACCTGGCCTACCTTCATGGATAGATGCCGGGCTTCGGCTTGGCCGTCAACCACCCTAAGATGCTGTCTAAGCTCGGTTTCTGCTGCATCTGCGCTTAGATAATCATCGCTGTATACATAGCCGTTACCGGTACGATGCTGCAAAGGTATCTGCCACGCCCAGCCACTACTTAACGCGGTAGACCGGGTTTCTACCTGCGGCCTTGCGGGGGCCGCTGTGGCAATTACCACTGCTTTGTTGTTAAACAGGTTTGCAGCAAAAGGCTCAAACGGCACTTTTAAGGTTTGTTGCAGTAGTAACCCGCGAAAGCCGGTGCAATCGATAAACATGTCAGCGCTATGGCGCTGCCCCTTAGTGTCGATAAGGGTTTTCAAGCTGCCGTCAGGATGGGTCTGCGCAGCCTCGATGGTACAGTTAATATGCTCGACGCCCTGATGCAGGGCATGTTGTTTTAAAAACGCCCCTAGCAGGGCAGCATCAAAATGATAGCCATATTCAATTCTAAATGGAAAGTTGGGCGGGGTAGAGGGGGAAAAGCCTGCCTGGCCGAGGTAACTGTTAAACAAAAATTTGTCAGGGCGGGTGGTAACGTCCAGCCCCAGTCGGCGGGTATGGCAATTCACCTGAAACGGCCTTTCGCTATAGCTGTCTAACTGTGAAATAAACGGGTGTCGATAGCTATCGATACCCGATTGGGGGCTCCAGCCGCGAAACTCTATACCCACCTTATAGGTCGCCTGACAGGCCGGCATCCACTGCTCATCGGTAATACCCAGCTCGCGGAAAAACTGTTTTAATGTGGGGGTTGAGCCTTCACCTACGCCAACGGTGGCTATATCTGAAGATTCCAACAAGGTAATACGTACCGGATGCGCAGCCAGTTGGTGGGCCAGTAAATTTGCCGCCATCCAGCCTGCGGTGCCGCCCCCGGCTATTATAATGTGGTGAGGCTGGGTCATTACGCCGGGCTCATTTTACAGTGGTAAAACGGGCGAGAAAATCATCATGGCTCAGCATCTGGCTAAGAGGCTGCTGCTTGGCGTGGTAAATTTTGCCCATAATATCCAGAATAGCGGTGTCTGAATGCTCATCAGCGCTGGGATGGTAGCCGGTAGGTGTAATTCCCTGACCCATCATTACTTGCACCCAGGAGGCATCTCTGAACATATCATTGTGCTCATTAAATACGGTGGCGGTATCTTTAAACGCGGCAATTTTCTGCGCCAGTCTGTCCGGTAAGGTTAAGCGTTGCATATCCTGCCAAAAATCCGAATCGGTACGCTCGTTCAAATGGTAATGCAGGATAATAAAATCACGGATGGTCTCATATTCCTGCTGGGAGTCCTGATTGTACAGGGTTTGCGCCGAAGGATTAATTCCCTGATTGGGGAACATTTTAAGTAACCTGACGATACCAGACTGGATAAGATGAATACTGGTTGACTCTAAAGGCTCTAAAAAGCCGCTGGAAAGCCCTATACCCACCACATTTTTTGCCCACTGCCTCGTGGTTCGGCCGGTTTTAAAACGAATTGTGCGGGGAGTATCCAGCGCCTCAGTGTCCAGGTTGCCCATAAGTGTATCGTGCGCGGTGCTTTCATCCATATACGAGGAACTATACACAATACCATTGCCGTTACGATGGGTTAGCGGGATCCGCCATTGCCAGCCAACTTTGTGAGCAATACTGCGGGTATAAGGGGCGCTGGTAGCATGGCGCTGCGACGGCACCGCCAGGGCGCTATCAGCACATAGCCAATGTGACCAGTCCTCGTAGGGGACACCCAGTGCCTGTTGCAGCAGCAAGCCACGCATTCCGGTACAATCAATAAATAAATCGCCTTTAAGCTGCGTCCCATCTTGTAATTGCAGAGCTTCAATAAACCCAGTCTGGGCGTTTTGGGCTACGTGCGCAATGGTCCCTTCAACACGCTTTACACCAGCCTGTTCGGCCAGGCGGCGCAGGAATTGGCCGTAGAGGGACGAATCGAAATGATAGGCGTAACCCATCTGATAAACCGGGTTGTCAGTCTGAATCTTATTAAATTTGCCAGCTTTACAACTTAAGTAGTTTAAGTCGAAATCCCAGAGCGACTGACTAAGGCCTGCCTGTTTGGCCCTGAGCCAAAAATGCTGAAACCCGCAAAAACCAAGGGTGGCGCCGGGCGCGCCAAAGGTATGATAGTAAGTTTCGTCTGGTACCCGCCAGTTCTCAAACGCAATAGCCAGCTTAATCGTGCCATGGGTTTCACGTAAAAATGCCTTTTCATCCAGGCCAAGAAATTGATTGAAGGTTTGAATGGGCGGGATAGTTGCCTCACCCACACCTATGGTGCCGATATCCGGCGATTCAACTAATTCAATCTCTAACTGCGGCAATACTTTTTTTAGCAGGGCGGCACTCATCCATCCTGCGGTCCCGCCACCGGCAACGACAACTTTACGAATAGGGTTAGGCATGGGAAATTCCTTGATTTTACAACGTCTTTACTTGGCTTTTGACTCTAGATAAAAAAGCCGCAAAAGCAAAGTAAAAAACCAAATAAAACGCCCCACCGGGATACGGTAGGGCGTCTATTTATTAGCGCTTAGTAAAACGAGTAGTTAAAGTTAAGCAGATAGGATGGACCGAATTCACGCCGTAAAGTGACCAGACCGTTTTCATCACGGGTCTCTTCTTCTTCATCGGTCAAGTTAGAGCCTTGTAATGAAATACGTAAGCCTTCCAGGTATTCAATACCTGAGCCTTCAAAGTCATAGCTTATCTGACCGTCAACCTGGGTTATCGCACTACGGGTCGCTTCTTCAATTTTATTAGAACCGCCACGCTCGTAAGTAAAGTACTCAGACCGCTTAGTGGCCGCAAAACGAATCTCGAAGCCGTTCATTTCATAGTAAGCAGTTAACGAATAAACCCGATCGGATTGCCCGGCGATTGGCGTGCCATCATCTAGCTCAGCATCAATAAAGGTCGCGGAACCCGCTAAACCAAAGCCTTCTAATGAGTCAGCCAGCATGCTCAACGGTACCTGAGCAGTCATTTCAGCCCCTTTTACGGAACCAGTTAAACCATCTTCGAAGAACGAGAAAGTACCGGTATCCGGTGGCGTCAGGTATGTACCCGCCGCGTAAGTGGTCCCATCAGGGCCAACCAGGCCGTCAGCGCCGACAGTGCGATCATGGAAGCCAGGAATAAAGTAGTTGGCGCCCTCATTAGTAACATC
This sequence comes from Salinimonas sediminis, assembly GCF_003429285.1. Classification (NCBI taxonomy): domain Bacteria; kingdom Pseudomonadati; phylum Pseudomonadota; class Gammaproteobacteria; order Alteromonadales; family Alteromonadaceae; genus Salinimonas; species Salinimonas sediminis. The sequence continues at coordinate 3,457,928 of NZ_CP031769.1, read as the reverse complement.
GTTGGTAAAGTCGATAGTTTGATTACCGTCACGTGTCCAGTTAACCAGGTCTTTGTAAAACAATGCCAGCGACAGATAACCTTCGTTTTCAAAATAGTTCTCAAACGACAAATCGAAGTTGTTAGCCTCTAACGGACGCAAACGAGGGTTACCCTGGAATTTAGACCAAGGCGAACCATATTCATCTACCGCTTCCTGGTTGTTAGGGATAGCTATCAGATTAATGTTCTGATCAAACTTCACAAAACCGGATGCTTTCATTTGATCGATGCGGGCCCGGCTAATAGTTTTTGATGCTGCGAAGCGCACATAACGGTTTTCCGCTACTTCTACACTCAGGTTAAAGCTGGGTAGAAAATGCGAATAATCTTCTTCAATATCTATCAGACAATCGGCATCGATAGCGCCATCATTATCCGCATCACACACTTTGAAATTGGAACCTACAATACCGATGTAACCGGTAGAGCTTTGATCCGTTTGTACATATTGAGCGCCAATATTACCGGTGACAAAGAAATCGCCCACTTCAGTTTCAAAATCAAATTTTGCGAACAGGGTGGTTACTTCTTCATTGATCTCATAAGTATCCCCTAACCGATCCGGCTCCAGCAGGCCCGCGTCGTTCAGGGTATATTCACCGTCATTGTAAGGCGCAAAGCCATCATAAGCGACGACGTAACCCATACCGGCCCACGTCAAGTCGGTAAGGCCGTTATATAAATAGTCTGCAGGTATAGCCTGCGAATCAGGATAAGAAGACGCGGTAGCAAAAAAGCCTTTGTTGTCTTTGCTCTTAAAGCGGTCGCTATACGCTACCCCCACATTAACCTTGGTTACCATTCCCCAATCTACCAGACCGAAGGTTTCCAGGCGCATAGTGGTAAGTTCTTCTTCAAAGTCAGCATAGTTAAGGAACCCATCCTGCGCGTTGATATAGTTGTAATTTTCGCCATCAGCACGGAGCGCATCAGTGGCGAACTGGTCTGCCAGACTCGCCATACCACCACCCCAGGGTTGCGGCCCGGCCAGTTGCAGCATCGTCGGATCGGCAAATGCACCCAGCCCGTTACTGTCGGTAAAGGTAATGCCATCGGGGCTCATGATGAAATCACGGGTACGCTGATCAGCATCGGCAATAGCGGCACCGTTACGGGCCAGACCGGAATAAGACTCACCACGTAGGTCTCGTTTGGTCGACTCGCTATCTGCTACATCCAGCTCCACCGACCAGCTATCATTTAAATGGTAGGTCAGGTTAAGGCCATAGGTAGATAGTTCGCCGTCTTTTTGTGCCGGATCGGTACGCAGTACCGGGTTTGAATTTATTTGCGTCCCGGTTGAGTTTGCACCGCTGCCGTTTAGGCTGGCAGCGTCCAATTCAAACGGTTCGATAAAGCCGCGAATTACACCAGAGTCAGAGTAATCAATGTCCAGAATATCCACGACAATATCCAGGTCATCGTTGGGCCGCCACTGAAATATACCTGAAATGGTATCACGTTCCAGCACCCGGCTTATGGCCTGTGAATCAAGGCCTGAAGGCAGTAATGCACCATTGTTTTCGCCATAACCCCATACGCCGTATTTACGCTCATTACGAGGCGACTCAGTCGAGGCAATCGCTAGCGCTATACCAATTTTATCGTCTGCAAACTTTTCCACAAACGACAAGGCATAGCGGTGCCCGTTGTTATCAAACTCCGGGTTATCTGAATCATTACCACCTTGCTCCAGCACCCCGGTCAATGTCAGGGTTTCCTGGGCGGCTAACGGACGAACCGTTTGTAAATCTACAGTTCCGCCAATACCCTGCACTAGCAATGATGCATCTGTGGTTTTATAAATAGTCGCACCGGTCATTATTTCAGCAGGGTACAGGTCGTATTCTACGCCCCGGTTATCACCAATCCCGATGAGTTCCCGGCCGTTTAATGACGTACCGGTGAAGTCTTCTTTAAAGCCACGCACAGAAATACCTGACGTCCGTCCACCTACGCGCTCCCCTGCCATACCAGGCAGTCGAGCCAGCGACTCGGCAATAGACGAGTCGGGTAATTTACCAATGTCTTCAGCTGAGATAGCTTCAACAATAGATGAATTATCCATTTTCACTGCCTGCGCTCGAATAAGCGAGCCGCGGATACCTTTCACCGCAATAACTTCAACATCTTCAGCTTGTTCTGCGGCCGATGTTTCTTGTGAATATGCCTGTCCTGTCAACATTGCAGAACTAACGGCAAGGGAAAGAAGCGCTGGTTTGAACAGTCGTGTTTTCTTCATTATGTGTGCCTTTTCGAGTGTGTGTTTTTCGTAACCAATGCATTACATCGCATTAACAATAGCGGGAATGTTAATCGTACTCAAGAAAAATTAACATGAAACTTAAACCATTAAGTTCAGCTATTTCGCAGATTACAGCCACAAACCACTCTGCAGGGCAGAGCCAGCTTAATATTTTTAGAAAATAGAGTGCGGGGAATAATTGAGCGGATAAATTAAAACAGTTTACAGGGGCACCAAGGGTATACGCTTACCCTTGGTGGTGAAGAGGTGAGTGAAAAAGTTAATGGCTGATGTCCAGCTCTTTGAGTTTACGAGTCAGCGTATTGCGTCCCCAACCTAAACGCTTGGCAGCATCCTGCTTATGCCCATGGGTATACTCCAAGGCACGTTCCAGCATGATTTTTTCAAACGTCAGCATGGCATCATTTAAAATATTCACATTGCCTGCACGCAACTGGGTGTCTGCCCAGCTGGCCAATAACTGGGGCCAGTCACCAGCTTGCTGCTGACTTTTCTCGCTACCCCCTTCGCTATGTATTTCGGGCGGTAAGTCAGTGGGAAGGACTTCCTGGCCGCTGGCCATGACAGTTAACCAACGTGACACGTTCTCTAATTGGCGTACGTTACCGGGCCAGGCCAACTGACTCATCACTTTTTCGGCTTGACGACTGAGGGTTTTGGTTTCTACATTCAGCTCTTTTGCTGCACGGCGTAAAAAATGCGAGGCCAGTAAGGGAATATCTTCACGGCGCTCACTAAGGGAGGGGATATGTATGCGGATAACATTTAGCCGATGAAATAGATCCTCCCGAAACTTACCCTGAGCTACGCGCTGCTCCAGGTTCTGGTGGGTCGCGGCAATAATGCGCACATCGACAGTGACAGACTGATGGCCGCCCACCCGGTAAAACTGACCATCGGCCAGTACCCGTAACAAGCGGGTTTGCACATCCAGCGGCATATCGCCAATTTCATCCAAAAACAGCGTTCCGCCGTTGGCTTGCTCAAAACGACCTTGACGGGCGTTTTGAGCCCCGGTGAAAGCGCCTTTTTCGTGCCCGAATAACTCAGATTCCACCAAGTCAGCGGGGATAGCGGCCATATTTAATGCAATGAATGGGTTAGCCGCACGTGGGCTGTGGCGATGCAAGGCATGCGCGACCAGCTCTTTACCCGTACCTGACTGGCCATTGATCAATACACTGATCGAGGAGCGCGATAAACGGCCAATGGCACGAAAGACCTCCTGCATCGCTGGTGCCTCGCCAATAATTTCTGGAGCAGGTTCCTCGGCGGGCAGTTGCTGATGCCGGGTTTGTTCGCGGGCGTGCGCTATGGCTCGCTGGGTTAGCGTAACAGCTTCATCGATATCAAAAGGTTTAGGTAAGTATTCAAAAGCCCCATTTTGATAAGCATTAACTGCACTGTCTAAGTCAGAGTGAGCGGTCATAATTATTACCGGAATCATGCTATCTACCTGATGCACTTCTTCTAGCAATGTCATGCCGTCCATTTGTGGCATGCGAATATCCGAGATAATCACTTCCGGTGCCTGGCCGGATTGTAACTGCAGCAGTAAATCCTGAGGATTTTCAAAAGACAAACAACTGATATTGGCTGTTTGTAAGGCTTTCTGCAGTACCCATCGTATGGAGCTATCGTCATCTACAATCCAGACGGATTCATTATTCATGCAGCGACTCCTTGCGGTCGATAGGAAGATATAAAATGAATTCTGTGTGGCCAGGATGGCTGTCCACATCAATACGTCCACCGTGGTGGTTGATCAGGGTCTGGGCGATCGATAAGCCCAACCCGCTGCCATTTTTCTTACTGCTTACCATGGGGTAAAACAGGGTATCGCGAATATCAGCAGGTATACCCGGTCCGTTATCCACAATCCGGATTTTCGCCACCAGAGCGTAGCGTTTGCCCTGTATTGTCATTTGCCTTTCCACCCGGGTCACCAGCCTGATGGCGGGCTCAGGGGTGTGTGCTTCAATTAATGCCTGTACGCTGTTTCTGACAATATTAAGTACAGCTTGTTGAATCATATCCTGGTCAATGTGGATGTCCGGGATACTGGGATCATAATCTCGAATAATGGTTATCGGGGTGTCGGAGTCTACCCGCATTAAACTGCGAACTTTCTCGAGCGCCTGATGCACATTGCTCCACTGTTGGCGGGGAAGTGAATTGGGCCCCAGTAGGCGGTCCACCAGACTGCGCAGGCGATCCGACTGTTCGATAATCATCTGGGTAAATTCTTTGTGGTCGTGATTATCGAGTTCTTTTTCTAACAACTGTGCGGCGCCGCGAATGCCCCCCAGCGGGTTTTTAATTTCATGGGCCAGCCCCCGGATTAACTCCCGGGCAGCATAATGCTGCGCGTTTTGCTGGGTTTCTCTGGATATCCTGCGTTGCTGATCTATTTTACGTACTTCAAATAGCAGGCGGGGGCCGTCATCTGTTTGCAGGTTAGTTACGGTGAGGTCAGCCAGTACAAAACGGTTATCTTTAAACGAAAGACGAATTTCATTTTCGGTAAAGTCCTCGCCGCGCCGAAGCGCCGCCCGCAAGCGCGCACGTTTAATCGTACCTGGCATAAAAAAGTCATACAGCGGGTGGCCATAAAGCTGTTTTGTACCGGTCTCAAATAAAGCTTCTCCTGCGTGGTTGGCGTAAACAATATTTAGCTGTTCATCCACCATCACCAGTACCGTATTCAGGTTATTTAGCAAATTGGTCATTGCTGACTCGGGGTTCTGCATACCGAGCAACTCTCCTTTGCACTAATATAGTGCATTATAGCTGTGTTGCATCAAAAAAGCCGTGAACCCGCTTTGGCGGTACGCTATAGGGCAGGGATAACGGGCATTACCGCCTTATTGACCGCCCTGACCATTGATTAGCGCTGACGCTTGATGCAGATAGAGTGTCTGTTGTTGGGACGATGCAAGAGTCTTGCCCTTATTATCAATCAGGGCCACGGAAAAGGTATGGGCCCCGCGGTTGATACCAGATAGTGCAAAAATACCCGCACTATTGCGCTGTATTGGTTCGCCATCAAAAATTAGCTGAAATCTGCCGGTCGGTTTCGGTGCAGCCTGGGCTTTAATGGTGACTTTCCCATTATTGTTACGCACAGTAGCTTCAGGCTGGGGCGAAACAATAGACACTGTATAGCGAGTTGCCGGTGAGGAGGCGACTGGCGGAGTAGCAGGGGAAGCAGGAATACTCGGCGTGACATTATCGGTTATCCCGTTAAACGCTACCTCTTCGCTTTGCGCTGAAGGGGTATCTGTATATATCACCGTGCCGTCGTCATTGGTGATTTTATAAACGGGTGCACTATTAACCGTAACCGGTATCAAGGCCGTCATCGCCATTGTCAGATAAAAATACTTCATTAGTGCTACTCGGTTTAACGTGGATACCTTTTTAATACTAGTACGAAATAGCGTGGGTTCAAAAGAGTTCGGCCACAAAAAAGCCCGCATTAAGCGGGCTTTCGTATTAATACTGATTAAACGTTATACGCTGTAGTATAAGTCGAACTCAACAGGGTGCGTAGTCATACGGACCTTAGTAACTTCTTCAGCTTTTAGTTCAATGTAGGCATCAATCATATCGTCGGTCATTACACCGCCGGCTTTCAGGAATTCACGGTCATTATCCAGTGCTTCCAGTGCCATTTCCAACGAGCTAGCGACAGTTGGAATATCTTTGGCTTCTTCTGCAGGCAGGTCGTAAAGATCCTTGTCCATCGCATCGCCAGGGTGAATCTTGTTCTTAATACCGTCAAGGCCAGCCATTAGCATGGCAGTAAACGCCAGGTAAGGGTTAGCAGTTGGGTCAGGGAAGCGAACCTCAATCCGACGCGCTTTATCGCTGGTTACATACGGAATACGAATTGATGCGGAACGGTTACGGGCAGAGTAAGCCAACATTACCGGTGCTTCAAATCCTGGTACCAGACGCTTGTACGAGTTAGTCGATGCATTACTGAAAGCGTTAATTGCACGGGCGTGTTTAATAATACCGCCGATGTAATACAAGGCTTCTTCAGACAGACCCGCGTACTTATCGCCCGCGAAAATGTTTTTGCCATCTTTAGAAATAGACTGGTGAACATGCATACCAGAGCCATTATCGCCGACCAATGGTTTAGGCATAAAAGTAGCTGTTTGGCCGTACGCATGGGCAACGTTATGCACAACATACTTATAAACCTGAATTTCGTCTGCTTTTTTCACCAGCGTATTAAATTCGCAAGCAATTTCGTTCTGACCAGCGGTCGCCACTTCATGGTGGTGCGCTTCAATAACCAGCCCCATTTCTTCCATTACCAGACACATTGCAGCACGGGTGTCATGCGCTGAATCTACTGGAGGAACCGGAAAGTAACCTCCTTTCACGCCAGGCCGGTGACCCATGTTGCCGCCTTCAAACTCTTCACCAGAGTTCCATTTGGCTTCCGCAGAATCAATTTTATAGAACGACCCGCTCATATCGGTATGAAAACGCACGTCATCAAACAGGAAGAATTCTGGCTCTGGACCAAAGAATGCGGTATCACCGATACCGGTCGATTTCAGATATTCTTCTGCACGATAGGCAACTGAACGAGGATCACGCTCGTAACCTTCCATTGAGGTTGGCTCTACGATGTTACACCGTACGTTAACCTGTGTTTCTTCGGCAAACGGGTCAAGCACAACTGAATCCGGATCCGGCATCAAAATCATGTCTGACTCGTTAATACCTTTCCAGCCAGAAATTGAAGAGCCATCGAACATTTTGCCTTCTTCAAAAAACTCTTCGTCAACCAGAGCTGCCGGGATTGATACGTGTTGTTCTTTACCTTTTGTATCTGTAAAGCGCATATCAACAAATTTCGCTTCACTTTCTTTAATCAGCTCTAATGCCTTTTCTATTGACATCGTGTCCTCCAGGTATTGATGTAAAGTTGCAGAGTATTTATCGGTACCCTGTCTATGATGTAAAAGACGAAGCGATATTCATGCCATCTGTATCGACAGGGAATTTCGCGGGTTACAAGCACGATACGGCAGCAAAATCTAAATGGATTGCACCAATTTGAGGCAATCCCGGTCCAAAATAGTGCAGTGCATGCGGTGGGCCGATTCTTAGCCTAATGCAATCCCATGGTGCATGCTACCCATAATGGCTACATTTGTACTGGGTATATGACCCGTCATACGTAATAACGTGCGACTTTAGTTGATAATCTTCACTAGTGTGTAAAAATTGAAAAAAAAGAGGCGCAAAAGGATCAGATTTTCTGTACAATCCGCGCACATTTTTTACCTCTGCAAGAATTTTCAACTCTTTCGCCGGGCACCAACCGCAGCTCGGGCAGCTATACAGGCATTTACTTAATGAACACGTACGATATTTCGAAGTTAAGAAACATTGCGATCATCGCGCACGTTGACCACGGTAAAACTACTTTGGTTGATAAACTGCTGCAACAGTCTGGTACGCTGGAAAGTCGTGGTGAGGCTGAAGAGCGCATCATGGACTCAAATGATATCGAGAAAGAGCGCGGTATTACTATCCTGGCAAAGAACACGGCAATTAACTGGCAAGACTACCATATCAATATTGTAGACACTCCCGGACACGCCGACTTTGGTGGCGAAGTTGAGCGCGTTATGTCAATGGCTGACTCAGTATTACTATTGGTAGACGCGCAGGAAGGCCCAATGCCGCAAACGCGCTTTGTTACCCAAAAAGCCTTTGCACAGGGTTTGAAGCCAATCGTTGTTGTTAACAAAATTGATAAGCCAGGGGCACGTCCTGATTGGGTTATCGATCAGGTTTTTGATTTGTTTGATAACCTGGGTGCTACTGACGAACAGCTGGATTTCCAAATTGTTTATGCCTCAGCATTAAATGGCTGGGCGGCGATGGATGCCGAAACTATCGGTACCGATATGACGCCATTGTTCCAGACAATTGTTGATCAGGTTGAAGCCCCCAATACTGACCCTGAAGGTCCGTTCCAGATGCAAATATCGCAGCTGGACTACAACTCTTATGTTGGGGTTGTTGGGGTAGGCCGGATTGCGCGCGGTAAAGTAAAAACCGGCCAGCAGGTTACTATTGTTAATGCAGCCGGCGAAAAGCGTAACGGTAAAGTTGGCCAGGTACTTACGTATCTTGGTTTGCAGCGCCAAGAAGCAGAAATTGCTAACGCAGGCGACATCATTGCAATTACCGGCCTTGGTGAGCTGAAAATTTCCGATACAATTTGTGATACCAACACTGTTGAAGCGTTACCGGCACTAACAGTAGATGAACCTACCGTTACCATGACTTTCCAGGTTAACACCTCGCCGTTCTCTGGGCGTGAAGGTAAATATGTTACTTCGCGTAATATATTTGACCGTCTGCAGGACGAATTGGTACACAACGTGGCCCTGCGTGTAGAAGAAACTGAAAACCCGGATAAGTTCCGTGTTTCCGGGCGTGGTGAGCTACACTTGGGTATCCTGATTGAAAACATGCGTCGTGAAGGTTACGAGCTGGCGGTATCCCGTCCGGAAGTTATCCTGAAGGAAGAAGACGGCCAGTTAATGGAACCGTTTGAAGCTCTGACGGTTGACTGTGAAGACGAAGACCAGGGTTCTATCATGGAACAACTTGGCTACCGTAAAGCCGAGCTGACGGATATGTCACCGGATGGTAAAGGCCGGGTTCGTATGGACTTCGTTATTCCAAGCCGTGGCCTGATTGGTTTTCAGACTGAATTTATGACGCTGACCTCAGGTTCAGGTTTGTTGTACCACACGTTTGATCATTACGGCCCGCATAAAGGCGGTAAAATTGGACAGCGTAAGAACGGTGTACTGATTGCTAACGCAGCCGGTAAAGCACTGACTAACGCTTTGTTTAACTTGCAGGAACGTGGCCGTCTGTTCATTGGTCATGGGGTTGAAGTTTACGAAGGTATGGTTATTGGTATTCACAGCCGTGATAACGACCTGACTGTAAACGCCCTGAAAGGTAAGCAACTGACCAACGTACGTGCGTCGGGTACAGATGAAGCGCAAAGCCTGGTACCGCCAGTGATTATGTCTTTGGAACAGGCCCTGGAATTTATTGATGACGATGAGCTGGTGGAAGTTACACCCAAGAGCATCCGGATTCGTAAAAAAGCGCTGACCGAAAACGAACGTAAGCGTAACTCACGCGAAAAAAAGAGCTAAGTAGCCGTTATTAGCCTTTAAAAAAACGCCGCTTATAGCGGCGTTTTTTGTATCCCCAACGTAATAAAAAAGCGCGGTAGGCTAACGTTGGACTTAAGAGTAATTGGCAAGCGGAAAATAGCCAATTATGCTTACCTTACCCATACCACAGGTGAAAGCGCGCATGACTTCACAATCTATCGTAGTGATTGATGACGATGTTATTACACTGGAGCTCATTGTAGTAGCCCTGGAGCAACAGCTGGGAGCGCATGTGCATAGCTTTACCCACAGTAAACTTGCCAGAGCATTTTTATTGAAACAAAGCGACGCCTCGGTATCTTTGGTGGTTAGCGATCAAATGATGCCGGATTACGATGGTATAGCCTTGCTTAACCTGTGCCGGCGACAGGGTATGCAGGTACCTTTCCTGCTGTTAACCGCTGATGCCACCCGAGCCACCGTGTTAAAGGCTCGCCAGTCGGGGGCCAACCAATTTATGGTAAAGCCTTTCAAGGTCGAAAATTTGCTGGATAACGTGCGTAAGTTATTGGCATCTTGATTGTTGGACAGCTGAAAACATGTCATTCCTAATTAGTCTAACAAGACACTGGATAGCGCCCGTGCGGCTGTTTTACACTGAGTGACATCTTCGATTAACCAAAGGATTATCAAGCGTGCCCTCAATTTTTGATCAGACGCCGCCGCGCACTGGAACATATTCATTTAAATGGGAAAAATACCAAGGCACCGATATTCTACCGGCTTGGGTTGCCGATACTGAATTTCGTTGTGCTGATCCTATTTTAGCTGCGTTACAAACTCGTATCGAGCATGGCAATCTGGGGTATGTATTGCCCGGCCAGTATCAACCAGCAATTGATGCGGTGTGCCGCTGGCTTAAAGACAAGCACGACTGGGAGATCGATCCACAGTGGTTGGTCTGGACACCCGGCGTGGTACCGGCTTTCAATACCGCCTGTAAAGCGTACTGCGAACCGGGCGATAAGGTACTTATCCAGACGCCTAACTATCCGCCTTTATTGGCTGCACCAAAATTGAACAATTTACAACGGGTAGACATTGCGACGCTTGATAAGGGTGACCGGTATACCCTAGACCTTGATCAGCTAGCGTCAGAAGCGGCTGATCCTAAGTGTAAGTTGCTAATACTTTGTAATCCAATGAACCCAGTGGGTGCAGTGCTGAGCGCCGAAGAGGTAAACCGTATTGCGCAAATCTGTGAGCAACATGATGTGGTATTGTGCTCAGATGAAATACACTGCGATCTGTTACTGGAACCCGGGGTTAAACATATTCCAGCGGGTCGGGAACCAGGATTGCAGCAGCGTAGCGTGACCCTTATGGCCGCCAGCAAAACCTTTAATATCGCTGGTTTAGGAGCTTCGTTTGCGATAGTGCCCGATGCGCGCCTGCGGCAGGCATTTATCGGCGCCGCAGCCGGTATCGTGCCATGGGTTAACCAATTGGGACTGCTTGCCACTGAAGCTGCATTTACTCAATGCGACGAATGGCATCAACAACAATTGGATTATCTAAAAGGCAACCGCGATCTATTGGTAGAGCGCATTAACGCCATCGACGGTTTATCTGTAAAGCTACAGGAAGCTACGTTCCTGGCCTGGGTGGATGCTTCTGGCTTAGGCGTAAGCAATGTACAGAAGTGGGCTGAGGACCGCGGTGTGGGGCCCTCGCCGGGCACTGACTTTGGGGCGCCCGACCACTTTAGGATTAACTTTGGCTGTAGCCGGGCAATGTTAACGCAATTACTGGATAGACTGGCTTCAAAATAACGAATACAGCTTATATACGCCAAGACAGACTACAAAACCCACAACCAGCGCGCCTAACACGTTGCTGGTTGTGCCATTTTTAAATTCCCCCAGCGTAGCGTTGCGGTTCATTACCACCAGCAAAAATATCGCTACAATCGGTAATAGTAAGCCATTAGCAGCCTGAGCAAACATGATAGCTGACAATGGTTTAAAACCCATCCCGGCAATAACAACACCGGTAACAATAATCGCCAGCCAAATACTTCGAAATGCCTTACCCTGCATATCTTGGGGCCAATTAAAGGCACCACATACAGCATAGCTGGCAGCCAGCGGGGCGGTGATAGAACTGGTGAGGCCGGCAGCAAACAAACCGGCGGCAAAAAACCACTGTGCCCATTCGCCCAGTACAGGTTCCAGTTGTTTGCCCATATTGGCGGCATCCATACTGGCAGCCTGGTTGAAAAACGCCATCATCGCCGTAGCCATTACCACCAGGGTGATAAGCCCGCCGAAGCCGATAGCAAAAACAGACTGTTTGCGCGACGCCGCGATAGCCTCGGCTTTGTCAGCGCCGATATAATTTTGTGCAGTCAGGCTGGCATGCAAAAACAAATTATACGGCACGATGGTGGTACCAATCAGGGCCAGTACCATATTGATTGTGCTGGTATTAAGCTGTGGTGTGGCAGCCTGGGAAAACATGGCGGTCCATTCGGGGCCGGCGGCAAACAAGGTCACAAAAAAGACTATCGCCATGGCAATAACCAATACCACCAGCACTGACTCAATGACTTTGTATTTACCGCTCCATAGCAGCAGCGCTGAAATAGCCCCCAGGATAATCGCCCAATTGCCTGTACCAATGGCAAAGAAAGCATCTAACCCGATGGCGGCGCCGGTTAGGTTACCTGATTCGTAAGCCGCGTTGCCAATACCTACCGCGGCTACAATGAGCAATGAAAACAACAACCTTAAAACCGGGTTTTGGCTTATTTCTTTAAGGTTGGTTGCCAGCCCCTGCCCGGTGGCGATACCAAGCCGCGCTGCCATATCCTGTAACACCATTGTGGCAGTGATAGAAAATAATAAAGCCCATACCAGGTGAAAACCAAAATTAGCCCCGGCAATACTGGCCGTGGTTACTGTTCCTGGGCCGATGAAGGCCGCTGCTATGATGTATCCAGACTTATCTTTTGCCATATGTGGCTACCTGTATAACGAAACCGTGGGGTCGGATAGTGATTAACGAAAAAAAAGCGCGGCTATCAGACCATTATTTTAAGGGGGGCGGATGGTAAAGAAAACTATCGCATGAACCAAGGGCTGGCTGAAACTTTTTTGTCGGTGAACACCAAAATAGCCTAAAAAATACGAAAAATCTGACTTATCGCACATTGTTTACCCGCCAGGGATTTATATGGCGAAGCCATAAGCCGCCGGGTGAATAAGCGATTCTTTAGTGGGAAGCGGGTGGGGAACAATGCTTTTTGGCCCCAGTTACGTTACGCTCAGGGTAGGTTTCATAAGGATTTATCCACTTGTGTCTGTTAATGATAGTTTGACCACATTTTATTTAACTTACCCTGAGGCGGCAGTTCTGCCGGCGCAAATGGAAGTCAGGGGGATAATTTTCGCGGTGGCGGCAGCGCCAGAGATACCTATGCCCGAAACCTGGATGCCGTGGGTACTTAGTTCGGCCAGACAACCATTAACGGATGATCAGGTCGATAACCTTGCCCATCACCTGATGCTAACGCTTCGTGACACACTACAACTGATGAGCACCGGGCAATCCTGTTTACCACCGGCATGCCAATGGCAGACCAGCACGACGGCTCGCCTACCTTTGACCCAATGGCTAACGGGTTTGCTTAAAGGACATCAACAAGTAGAAGGAATATGGTTGCAGGCGTGGGATAAGGCTGTAGCACAGCCGGCCCAAGATAGCGGGATAAAGCGCGAAGCACCGCAAAAACGTTTAAGTCGATGCCTTAAATTATTCTCTACACTGGCGGACCCGGAGGGGGCGATGCACCAGCGTAGTGCTGAGCAGGCAACAGTGTTACAAGCGCAATTACCCAGGTTAGCAGAGCAGCTACCTGCAATGCTAAAAGACTATATAACCCTGGCGGGCGAGCTGGCGCCGTTTTTACCGCAGCAGTTTGAAAGTTATCAGAAAACGCAGAATAATTAGCAGGCACGAATAAGTCAGCCTAGCGGTGGGGCGCTTTTTTTGACAACGCCGCGCGTAACCGGCCGATGTAATCGTCTAATTCTGCTTTTGCTGCATCATACGCGCTGTTCAACTCAATGGAGTCAGGCTCTTTAAGCAACGCCTGGAAAGCTTCATCGGTTCGGGCCAGCAGCAATTTCAGCCGTTCGTTGCTCACGTCCATGTTGTTCCTACGGGTCAGTATCTTCATTCGCAGTCCTGCGAAGCATGGTTAGGTAGTTCCCAATGAGTATAGCAAACACACAGCACTTGCCTAATGTATTTACATTTCTAAAAGGGTTTCACCACGGCCAGAATAACCACGGCCAGCAATACCAGTACCGGGGCCTCGTTAAGTACCCGATAAAAGGTGGCTGACCGCGTATTTTGGTCTTTTGCAAACTGTTTTACTAATTTGTATAAGTAACCATGATAAGCATAAAGCGCAACTAACAAGGTAAGTTTAGCATGCAGCCAGCCTGATACTTTTAGCCACTCAAGGCCATAAACTGCTATCAGAGACACCCCAAACACCAGCGTTAAAACAGCAAAGGGGGTAACAAAAAACCACAAGCGACGTTCCATGACTTTGAATTGATCTTTTACCGCCTGCTCACTGGCCTGCGCATGGTATACAAACAGGCGAGGCAGATAGAAAATGCCAGCCATCCAGGCCACCATAAAGAATATGTGTAGTGCTTTTAACCATAAAATCATCGCGGATTATCCGTCCTTTTTAGTACTGGGCGCGCTGTAAGAAACTTTGCAGAATATTCCAGGTAATGACACCGACAATGTTCTGTTCACTGTCATCGTATACGTAGATAGCCCCGCTTCGAGCATTTTTTAGTTTCTCATAAACTTCATACAGAGTGCACTGGCTATTAAGCCCTTCAATAGTCACATAGTCTAACGCCTGCGCATTGTGATCCAAACTGACATCGTACTGCACCAGTCGAAACTGTATCTCGCGCTCAAGCTGCTTTTGCTGTAATACGATAGTGGTCGGGTTTTCTGCTAAAAAGCTTTCAATTGCGGGCTCAGGTGCTTCTTTAAATAGCTTGTAGTCTGTCGCCATGGCTGCCAGTACACCGGTTTTTTCCAGCGCCTCGCGAATCGAGTTGATGGCGTATGGCAGGTTTTGATAGTCAAGCTGGCGAATAAAAATAGAGCGGTTACCTAAAAACTGTGTAGAGGTAACATAAGCGGGCACTATCACCAGCATCGCGGGCAATATAATTTGCGGGCTATAAGAAAGCTCCATAACCGCAGAAAGTGCCGCCAGCGGGGCGTGCAATACGGCTGTAAGCATACCGGCCACCCCTAATAGCGCAAAACTGCTGGTATAGTCATTAATATCGACAAAGCCGCTTAGTGGCATTAACAACAAGGCGCCGGCTAGCATGCCGATAATCATCACCGGGCCCATAATGCCCCCCGGCACACCCAGCCCGATGGCAAATACCGCGAGTAAAAATTTAGCCACTAACAGGGACAGGAGCAACCAGCTACCAGGCTGCTGAGTAAAGAGCACTTCAATACTTTCAAAATCGGCGCCGGTGGCCTGCGGCAATAGAATACTGATGCCACCGGTTATCACGGCTGCCAGCACCAGGCGCCAGATCATGCTAAACGGGCGGAATAGGGTCATGACACGCATCAACTGATTATTAAATAGCGCTGCCAATGCACCCAAAACTATCCCCAGCAGCACCAGATAGATGTACATCCATTCGCTAAAGGCGGCAAACGACAAAAAGGAAAGTTCGTTGACCTCGCCAAATACCATACGAGTTAATACTGAACCACAGGCAGCGGCCAGCATAATAGGCACAAAAATGTGGATTTTGTATTCTCTTAACACCACTTCCATAACAAAAATGACAGCGGCAAATGGGGTATTAAATGAAGCAGAGATACCCGCCGCGATACCGCAACCCGCTAAAATCCGAATACTGTTGTACGGTAAGCGAAGCCATTGCCCGACATAACTGCTTCCGGATGCGCCAATATGCACGCAGGGGCCCTCGCGACCTACTACGAAGCCGCCGGCCAGGGCAAACATACCGCCAAAAAACTGATTGATAGTGGTACGAAAGGGGACGTAGCCGTAAAACATCTTTACCCGATGGATAACAAACGGAATGCCCATTCGGTAATGTTTAAAGCCGGTAAGAAAGGCAATAAGTAAAATCATGCCTACCGCGGCTAACGGCATTATAAAACGCGCCAGCCATTCGTGTTGAATAACGCTGGTGAGGGTGTCTAATGCACTGTTGTGTAACCATTCATAACACAGCCTGAACAGAATAATCAGCGCAGCAGCAATTACTCCACCTACAATGCCTAGTAAACAAACCAGGACAGAGGTACGCGGATGGGCAAGTTCTTGACGAAGGCCATGAAGACGCATGTAATGACCCAGGTAGGGGTAACCTAAAGCATGATATTAGCTTATCATATTGCAAGGTATTTCCTAAGCATCTGATTTTTTATAATTATGGCTGGTTATTAAGACGTGAAGAAACAGCAGGTACATTGGCTTTACAAACTGGGTGGGTTTCGCCTTAGCGTGTTGGCGGGGGTGATCATTCTTGCCATGATTGCGTTAGGTTTTGCTATGGCAACACATCACTATAACAGCGAGCAAGCCCAACTTAGTAACGTGCAGGCTACCTTAAGCTCCTTACAAAATGAACACAGTGCCCTGCTATTAGAAAAGCACCAGCTAGAAACCCGTTTGGCCCTTGCTGAGTTAGCTGCCTCCGACCACCAGGAGCAGGTGGCAGCGCTGCATCGACAATTAGCGAAAACCAGTTCGTCAGTGAGTTTTTATCGTAACGTTATGGCCCCTGAAAGTGTGCAGGAAGGCTTTGTGGTTGATGGGCTGCAAATCAGACAGGCCAATGCACTGCCAGAGCGACAAGCTGCCCCTAACGATATAGAGGGTAGCGAAGCAACAGCAAATGCTACAACAACGCCAGGACAGCCACAGGATATAACCGGACAGCCACAGTATTACGTGATGGAATTTGTGCTGTTACAACGCCTGACCCGCCGGGCGGTAATAAAAGGTGACCTTAAAATTTGTATTAAAGGTAGCCTGGCCAATGAAACGGCGCAAATATGCAGTGGCAGTAAGACATTGTTGCCGGATGGCCCGGTGGACTATCGATTTAAATTTTTTCAAACTGTGCGGGTGGAATTTAGCTTACCGGAAGGCTTTGTCGCGCAGCAGATTCTATTTAGTTCTCAGGTTTATCAATACACTACGAAGCGTGAAGATTATCGCTGGCAGGTTGATTGGCAGCAGGTCATTGCTAATAATGGTGAGGCCGACGATGATACCCCCCCACAATAATGCTGGCTGACATTGATTGGCGCTGTCGTCTGTAAGATAATAGCGTTAGATGCTGATTTAATCAGCCTACGGTTTTTTGTTATTGAGGTTCATATGTCTGTAGAAACGGCTTTGCCTATCGAATTTTCTGATGCGGCAGCGGCGAAAGTGAAAGAATTAGTGACCGAGGAAGAGAACCCGGAACTGAAACTTCGGGTATATGTTACCGGTGGTGGCTGTTCGGGCTTTCAGTATGGTTTTACTTTTGATGAAAAGGTAAATGAAGGTGACATGACCATTGCAAAAGACAGTGTCACATTGGTGGTTGACCCCATGAGTTTACAATACCTGGTGGGCGGTGTAGTGGACTACGTTGAAGGGCTGGAAGGCTCACGATTTCTAGTCGAAAACCCAAATGCCACAACAACCTGCGGTTGTGGGGCAAGCTTTAGCGTATAGCGTTTTCGGCTGGTCTTTGCCAGCCGTAGGTTCATCGTATTTCATCAGATAGTTGCTTTTTTCTGCTGCTGTAATTACCTATTGTACAAGTATTATGATACACCCCCTCATCCCATTTAATGGGATTGATTGGCGGTACGCGGACGATAGTTAGCGATCGTCCAGTTTTCATACTGATTACCAGGACAGATTATGAAACTTTACGGCTCTACAACTTCCCCTTACGTCAGACGTATTCGTATTCTTTTATCACAGACCGATCACGAATTTATTAACTTGAATATTTTTGAGGGCGAGGGGCGTGAAACGCTTGCCCGTAAGTCGCCCACAATGAAAGTGCCTTGTTTGGAAGATGGAGATCAGGTTGTATTTGATTCGCGGGTAATTCAGCGTTATCTAAGCACTAAGTTTCAGTATGCGCCACTCTCGTGGGATGAAGAAAATCAGCTTACCCTTATCGATGCTGTAAATGATTCGTTTGTTTCATTGTTTATGCTAAAACGTTCGCATATTCAGGCCGATCAGGATGCGCTGTTTATCAGAATGCAAAAAGACCGCATTACGGCAAGTTTGAAAGCGCTGAATGAACAGGTGGCGCAAGGAGAGTTTGCGTACTGGCATTATCCTGCTATTTGTCTTTATACCGTTATCGATTGGATTGAATTCAGGGAGCTACATAAACTTGAAGGATTGGATGCGTTGAAATCATTTCGAGAACAGCACGTAGACCGGATTGAAGTAACCGCTACCGATCCTCGCCGCTAACCGCGCGCCGAATTGCCCCTAGCTCTGATTGGCAATTTACTAATGGAATGGCTGGCGCTAAAAGCAATGTTTACAGGACAGCCACGTTATACCTAAGGTCAAAGGTACAGCGCGGATTTTGCGACTGAATCATGACGACTGAGCTAAGACACCCACCTTCAGTTAACCAAATGGTTTGAGAGATTTAGGCAGATTAGTTTAGTGGGTGTCTGTTTCTTTGAAGCGGTCACCTATTATTCGCAATACGTCTCAAGACACCCACCCCGAATACTAAGCATAGTTAATGCCTGGTATATGGTGATGTAAAGTGGGTGTCTATATATCTATTGTTAGGGTTTAATAACCTTTATCAAAGTCTATCAGGTAGTTAGGTGCTAAACCTGAGATATAACGTTGGTAGTTTTCGTAAAATACCGCAACTACATCTTCAGGAAGTGACGTTGCCGCCGTGTGTTGAGTAATATGTATTTTGTCATGTTGCCAAAATGGATGAGCGTCGGGTAGTGGCTCTTGCTCAAATACGTCTAATACTGCTGCGGCAATCTGGTGGGTGTCTAAAGCATGCAACAAATCGTCTTCGACAATTGCGTTACCTCTGCCAGCGTTGATCAGCACGGCTGAAGGGGGCAGCGCAGCAAGAACTTGTGCATCTATTATTCCACGGGTATGCGGGGTGTCGGGCAGCAAGCTAACAACGAAATCACTTTGTCTGGCGAATGTTAGTAACTCTTTGTTTTGGTATACCTTTTTAAAACCGGGTTGGGGGGCCCCGCTTTTACGCAGGCCAATTACATGCATGCCGAATGCGTTGGCAATAGGCACCAGGGCGCTACCTATAGAACCAGCACCTAAAATACCTAGCGTTTTGCCCTTTAGGTAATTAAATTCCGGTTTGCACCATTTATTTTTACTATGCTTTTTGGCTGTGTCAAACCCCGCGATATTGCGAGAAAAATAGAGCAGATAGCTAAAGACATACTCGCGCATTTGCATATCAAACACACCCTTCACACCGCTCAACCAATAGTCCCTTTTGCTTTTCTCAAGTAGCGGGGTATTCCCTGCCCAGCCAGACTGAACCCACTTAATATTCTTACACTGCTCAATAACGCTGGCGGCAAGGCCAGGATCAGCAAGCATTACTTGGGTGGATTCAAGGTCAATCTGCTGGGGGTCATCGGTGGCCGTTACAATATGTACTGCTGGCGCATTATATTGACTGAGAGCACGGTGATAGCCGTCGTATTCTTTGCTCAATATCACAACATTCGCAGAGTCATTAGTTTGGTGCATAGTAAACTTTTCTTTCCTGTCAGCAAGCCGGCAAAACCAGCTTTTTTATTTAATTAATGTTAATAAAATGTATAAATCTGGCTATCGTCTTTTATGGAAGTAATCTTTGATGAGCTATTCTATCGACCACGCCCGCCGTCTTTCCCCTCGTCGTAATACTACTCAGTCAACTACAATAGAGGAATTAGTGGAAGAACAGCTTGCCCACTTTGGTATCGATAAGCAAACCCCGTACGGTGAGGCGTTAGCTGCAACTGCTAAGCACCTGTATCATGCTCAAACTGATGTGACTCGCTTGTGGGAAATTACTGAAGCCACTTTGGGAGAGCTGGATCGAGAAGATAAAGTTGCCTGGTTCAATGCGAAAAAGTTCTTATCTTTTCAGTTAGCCAAAATATTAGATACCCTGCAAAATCCCTTTCGCAAAACGTGGCAGAGTCTGGGGAGTAGTCAGCTGAGCCGCAACCATTATCCTTTATTCGATAATGTCACTGCACTGTTTTCAGCAACCCCTGTGGTGGTCCGTACCGCCACTTATGTATATGCCTGTACAGAATGGGTGGATGATGCGTTTCAGGGTAAAGAGTTTACTCATCAAATATACTCAAGACTGCTAAATCCTACAAATATCTCGTTAGCGAATGCAATTGTAGATATGGAAGCAGGGCCCTTTGCTGCCGACTATATGGCATGGAATTTCAATAGTGGTATGGCAGCAATAGATGCACTACTGGCCAATGTACTGGGCCAGGGAGATGTACTTATTGTATCAAGAAATGTGTATGGCGGCGTGTATCAGTTACTGCATGACTATTATGCCCAGTCTCGCCGCATGGATATACAAATAGCATGGTTCGATGGGTATACAGAGGAAGATTTCATCATTTTTTTCGACCAGACACGTGCCGACCACAGTGAGCGGCTCGATAGTGGGGCCCATCTACACGTGTATATTGAATCGCCCTGCAATCCTCATGGCTTTGTACTGGATGTGCCAGCTATATCACGATATGCACATCAGCATGATTGTTTAGTTATGCTGGATTCTACTTTAGCCACGCCAGTACTTCATCAACCGTTGCAACATACTGAATTGACCTGTCGACCCGATTATATTGTTCACAGCTATACCAAAGATCTATGTGGAAGTGGCGCTACCACTGCCGGCGTGGTCATCGGCGAAGGCTACAGAATGTTTCAACCTAAAGGCAGCGAAGTTAATGGGGTAGTGTGGTCCCGCACAATGTTTTGGGATGTTTATTATATTAAAGGGGCATTTTTAGATTCCGAAAAAGCATTTGATGTATTGAATGGCATAAAAACGCTTGAACTACGCCTTATGAATAAAGTTATCAATACAAAGGTGTTTACAGCGTTTCTGGATGCTCACCCTGCGATTCATGTAAACAGCCATGCTATAGACACCCACCCCAATGCAAAAGTTAAAAACAAGCAGCACAACCATCAATGGCCCTGTACGTTATTCACTATTGACCTGGCCCGGGCTGAGTTACCAAAAGAAGTGTTTACCCGTTTCTTTGACGCGCTTGAGCCTGCATTTAGCCATCAGGTAAGCATAGGGCAAACTAATACTATTGTGCTCAGTCCTGCTCTCACATCGCATTCCGAGCTAAGCCCTTCAGAGCAAAAGCTCGCAGGGATTGAGTTAACCACAATGCGTATCGCGATGGGCACCGATAATATAAAATATTTAATAGCGCATTTCATGCTAGCGGCGCAGCATTTTATCGAGCCTCATAAGCAAGGTTTCTGCGCTGGCTTTATGCCCCCACATGATATCGATAGGTTATTTATAGAAATATCATCGCAGGTGAGCGCCGAACACTTTTCAGGGCAGCCACCTTTGGAAACGATGCTATAGGCTGCCAATACGCGCGCCTTTGCATTCAAGAATCCGCTGCGTATTAAGTTTACACTTACACCGGTAGGGCATCCGCTAACGTCGCGGTAAGATAACCAAGACGTTAGCTAAACCTGAGATTGTGCAAAATACCGATAAACCTCAATGGGGTAGCGCAGGGGGTGTAGCAAAGACACCCACCAAGTTGTAGCAAAGACACCCACCTATATTTTTTCGCATATAATAAAGATAGCAGATGAGGTGAGTCGACTTTGTACGTATAAAAGTCCTATCCCCATATTAGGCCTACATCAATAATCTGGTATGCTTTCGGGATTAACCAACAAGTGTGGATGTCTCATGAATCAGCAACAACCGAACAATCCTTTGCATGGGCTTACGCTCGAGAATGTCGTGGTGAAATTACAGGCGCATTATGGTTGGGAAGGGTTGTATAACGAGATTAAAATAAACTGTTTTAATAATGACCCTTCTATTAAGTCCTCCCTTAAATTTCTACGTCGTACACCCTGGGCGAGGGAGAAAGTCGAGAGCTTGTATATTCGAACGTTTGATTAATACAAAAACCCTTCTTAGGACCAGCAGATTAACTGTTGTTGTTCGGTAAAAATATACGTTCAATTCATTTTTGCGAACAGTGTATGCCCCGGCCCCGGAAAGAGCTTATCTGTGTAGAACAAACACCCTATTATCATTGTGTCTCGCGCTGTGTCCGTCGTGCTTGTTTGTGCGGGAAAGACAGCTTTACAGGAAAAAGCTATGAACATCGGCGCGGGTGGGTAGAGCGTCGTTTGTACTTTCTTGCCAGAGTATTTGCTATAGATTTATGCGCCTATGCGGTGATGAGCAACCATACACATGTGGTGCTTCGGGTGGCTACTGAACGGGCACAGCAATGGTCGAACAAACATGTGTTGCGACAATGGCATAAACTGCATCGGGGAACCCGCCTCACGCAGCTGTATGCTCAGGGTGCGACACTCTCGCAGGCTGAACGCGCCACGGTCAATGCCTGTGTATCAGTTTATCGGCAGCGTCTTCAATCAATAAGCTGGTTTATGCGAGAACTTAATGAGTACATTGCCCGCCAGGCCAATAAAGAGGATGACTGTACCGGGCGTTTCTGGGAGGGTAGGTTTAAATCTCAAGCCTTACTGGATGAAGCGGCGTTGTTATCCTGCATGGTCTATGTTGATTTGAACCCACTACGGGCAGGCATGGTTATCGCGCCCGAAGACGCGCGCTTTACCAGTATCGCGGCCCGCATTCGTGCATTTAAGACCAGGCGACAGCCGCCCAGGCTCATGCCTTTTATTCCGCCCACCGGCATAAGTAACAGCCTTCATCTGCCACTAAGCACTACCGACTATATAACCCTGGTAGACTATACCGGCAGATGCATAGCGGCGAATAAGAAGGGAGTCATACCCGCTTCGCTGCTACCCATTCTTGAACGTATTCACGTTGACCAGGCGCATTGGCTATCGGTTACCCAAAAATTTGAACAGCATTTTAGAGGGGCCGCGAGCGCTCCTCTAAGCACGCAAAAGGCATTAAATACCTACTGTACCGTGGCGTAACGCGCCGCCGGGTAACGTAGAGCGCCGGTTACAAAGACTTAACGATAACGGTTTGAATAACGCGCATGGTTGGTTAAGTTTTAACGCGGTAGGAGGAAACAACTGTAATCTGCCCCCTTGGCCGGGTTCATATCGCGCCTGGCCGGCGAATGGTTTACACTAAAGTAATGGAATGGATAACTTTCAACATAACAGGCACCTGAATGAATAATTTGTCTTTTCATCAGTCATTTTCAATGCCACTCACCAGGCTGTTTAATTGTTTCTGTAAAACCGAGCTATTGGTGCAGTGGTTTATGCCTGAAGACATGCAGCTAAAGTATGTTGTACTAGATGTACGCGAAGGTGCGGAATTTGAAATGGTTTTTATCAATGAGTATGGTGAGATGGCGCGGCGCTATACTGGTGAGTTTGCTCAGGTAAGGGCAAACGAACAACTTCTTTTTACTCTCAAACTAGATGAAGGATACGAGTCTTCCGTAGATGTTAGGTTCGAATCTGTTGATAGTAGAAGCAGTACTCTACATCTGAACCATGAAGGTCTGGAAGGCGCGGAACAAATAGCTTTTGCGCGGGCCCAGTGGTTAGCCCGATTCGATCGACTTGCTAAGTTAACCGGACTAAGTGAAGCATCCTGATATTCCTAGTCGGGTAGATATAATCCACCGAGTACTGCGGGTCTGCTAGCCCCCGTCACCTGGGGTACATTGGCCGTTAGCCTTTCCATATAAGCAAAAGCCAACCAAGCAAAGGCCGCACCTTCAACCTCATGCGGAGCAATACCCAATCGTAATGTAGATGCGACGTGGCATTGAGCAAGATTGTTGCACAGGTGTGCCATTAACGTTTTATTGTATGCCCCGCCGCCGCAAATAAATACCTGCTCAATATCTTGGCGCGAGTTGATAGCGTCGGCTATATGCCTTGCTGTCATAACGCACAAGGTCGCCTGCACGTCTTCTGCGGAGACTGAATTGTACCCGGCAAGTTTAGCGTTTAGCCATTGAGGTGAAAAATATTCTCTGCCCGTGCTCTTTGGCGGCTGACGCTTAAAGTAAGCGTCAGCTAACAACTTCTTTAATAAGGGTTTGTTCACTTTCCCCGTGGCTGCCCAGTTACCATCCATATCAAAGGCCTGTAATGTATGGGCCTTACACCAAAAATCCATTAACGTATTTCCTGGGCCGGTATCATAACCGCTTACCTGGTTAGTGTTTAACGCCACAATACTGATATTGGCGATGCCTCCGATGTTTACGATTGCGCGGTGGCTGTCTGGGCGGGTATCGCGATCTACAGTATGGGTGGCTTGCGCGGGTGTGGAGTGGCTGTCCATTGAGCTTTGGTGGATGTCTTGCAAGGTGTCGACAGGGTGGATGTCTTGGCCAAAAATAGCTTGGTGGAAGGCCGGAACCAGCGGGGCGCCCTGGCCCCCGAGGGCGATGTCTTTGCGCCGAAAATCGGCCACTACCGCAATCCCGGTTAACGCTGCAAGCGTATTCGGATCGCCTATCTGCAATGTAAAACCAGGTAAGCCGGGTTCGTAGCCGTCGGGGAAATGTCGGATAGTTTGGCCGTGAGATCCTATAGCCGCTATCTGGTCGGCTGCCAGGTTGTGTTGTTCAAGTAATAGTTTTACCGCCCGGGCAAACAGATGAGAAATTTCAATATCAGCACTACCCATCAAATTTATTTCATTGGGTTGAGGGGCACATAATGCATGCAGACGAAGCAATAAATCGGCAGGAAAGGGCAGGCTGACACTACCCAAGGTCTGAAAGTTATCCGCTGATATCTGGCAAAGCACGGCGTCTACGCCATCCATGCTGGTACCTGACATCAGCCCAATAAAATAACGCATATTACTGCATGGCTAGCATGATACGGCGGTTGTTGCTTAGCTGAGTAAGCCGATTTTGTGCCAATTCCATAAATGCTGCGCGCTGTGAAGCTTCAATAGGCGCGGCCTTGGGTAGCTCCACAGTCCGTGGATTGCGGTGCGTGCCATTCACCAAAAACTCGTAATGCAAATGAGGGCCCGTCGCCATCCCAGTGCTGCCCAGGTAGCCAATAACCTGGCCCTGTTTAACCACTTCACCCGCTTTGACCGCTCGCTTTTTAAAGTGAAGGTATTTGGTTACGTATTTCTCACCATGTTGGATAAACACATAATTACCGTTAAAGCGGTTGTAAGAAGACTGTACAACACGGCCATCGCCTGAAGCCATTACCGGGGTGCCGACAGCGGCGACATAATCAGTACCATTATGTGACTTCCAGCGCTTCTGCACGGGGTGGAAGCGTTTGCCGGTAAAATTTGAACTTACGTATTTGAAGTTAATTGGCGCGCGTAAGAAGCTTTTACGCATACTGCGGCCTTCCGCCGTATAATAGTTGCCATCGGTATACTGGATAGCCGTAAACTTCTCGCCCTGATTAGTAAATTCAGCAGCTACAATATCTCCGAAGCCTACAAATTCGCCATCTATATAATGCTCTTCAAATACCATATTAAAACTATCGCCTTGGCGAATTTCCATCGCAAAGTCGATATCCCAGCCGAACAGTGCTGCCAGGTTCATAATCTGGTTGTTGGTAAGCCCCGCTGTTACACCGGCCTTCCAGAAGCTACTATCAATTTCACCCTGGGCAAAGTTATAGCGGGTTTCGACTTCTTTAGTATCAATGTCGGCTATCATATTACCGGCATCGTCTGCAGGCGTAATAACCAAGGTTTCGCGTGGTGATATGGCGTACTTGAGTCCATTGAAAGCGCCTGACTCATCTGCCTTAAGATAGAGCATATCGCCTGGTACCAAGGTAACCAGCATTTTGGCTAGTTCCCCGGCTTCGGTCACATTATAGGTGTCCCGGGCCGAAAAACCGGCACGTTTAAAAATTTTCGCCAGGGTATCACCCGCGCCAACCTGGAATAATTGCCATTGCGTATCTTCTTCGCCAAACGCCACTGCTGGTGAATCGTTCACCGACAATTCCAATGGGTAGCGTACACCAGTATCAAGTACTAAAGACTCTTGATGGCGGCTAGCTTCCACTGGGTCTGACGGCAACATGATTAACCCGCCAAGCAGCAGGCTACCAATCATTAACCCGGTGCGATGCGGCTTGGGAAGTTTTCGTATTGTTTTAAACACCACGTTATCTTTCAAATTCATTCTCATCCTACTAACTGACCTGAGAATATCTCGTTCAAATCCTACTTTCCACTTAAGCTTGCTTAAAAGCTATACTTTAGGAAAAGAAAGCAGGCCGATAATCCCGTTTTTGACGCCTAAACCTTTCATTGGTTCACCCACATGCGTAAAATGCTCGCCCTGATCAAATCAATTTACCGATGTGTGGAAAATACCGATGAGTGACTGGCAAACCGCTTTTGCTGAAATAAAACGTGGAACAGACGAAATACTTCCTGAAGACGATCTTATTGAGAAGCTAAAATCAGGCAAAACCCTAACGGTAAAAGCAGGTTTTGACCCTACAGCTCCCGACTTGCATCTTGGCCACACAGTATTGATCAACAAACTGCGGACGTTCCAGCATTTTGGTCACAATGTTGTTTTCCTAATCGGCGATTTCACCGGACTTATTGGCGATCCTACAGGTAAAAATGTGACTCGCAAGCCTTTAAGCAAAGATCAGGTATTAGAAAACGCAAAAACGTATCAGGAGCAAGTTTTCAAAATCCTGGACCCGGCTAAAACACAGGTGCGCTTTAATTCGGAATGGATGGATAAGTTAGGCGCTGACGGTATGATCAAACTTGCCGCCAGCCAAACCGTTGCGCGCATGCTGGAGCGGGATGATTTCAAAAAACGGTATACGAATAACCAGCCTATTGCCATCCATGAATTTTTATACCCCTTGGTTCAGGGCTGGGATTCTGTTGCGCTTAACGCTGATGTCGAGTTAGGTGGCACCGACCAACGGTTTAACTTGCTGATGGGCCGTGAGTTACAAAAAGAAAATGGTCAAAAGCCTCAAACGACCATTATGGTACCTTTACTGGAAGGCTTAGACGGTGTACAAAAAATGTCTAAGTCGCTTAACAATTATATCGGTATTACCGATGCGCCGAATGATATGTTTGGCAAAGTCATGTCGGTTTCTGATGAATTGATGTGGCGTTACTTCGAGCTGTTAAGTTTCCGTCCGTTGGAAGAGATTGCCCAACTAAAAGAACAGGTTGAGCAGGGCGCAAATCCCAGAGATATTAAAATAGAACTGGCCAAAGAATTAATTTGCCGCTTTCACGATGACGAGGCCTTTACCAGCGCGTACAACGACTTTGTTCAGCGCTTTCAAAAAAATGCTATCCCAGATGACATGCCCGAGGTTTCTATTGCCCTCGAAGAGGCCGGCTTAGCCATTGGCAATGTGCTAAAACAGGCTGGTTTGGTGGCCTCGACGTCCGATGCGATGCGGATGATAAAACAAGGCGCGGTTAAAATTGATGGCGAAAAGGTTAGCGACACCCGTTTACAGTTAAATGAACCTGGCGAAGCGGTCTATCAGGTGGGTAAACGTAAATTTGCACGGATCACTATTACCGCATAGCTCCAGGCTGGTGTCATCACCGGTAGCCCATTTAAGTTAAACTGAGTGGTTTTCCGGCCCGCAATAAATTAACGCCCCGAAAGGGGCGTTTTGCTTACTTTGTTTTAATTCCATCCAAGTGCACATCAAGTGCTTCTACTGAAATTAAAATTTCCCGAACCGATGTCCACAACGAATAAAGCAAGCATACTAAGCTGGCGGCGAAAATCCAGTTACCGGCTATCTGGTAGGTTAGATAAATCGCTAACATAGATAACACGCACAAGAAAAAACTGACAACACCGGCAATTTGCATCCATTTAATAAGCTGAATTCTTACGCGTAAATTATGGATCTGCGCTTCAGTGTTCTGGTCCCATTTTTCCTTAGAAAAATTTCGTATGATGGTTGCCAGCGTTAAAAAACGATTTGTATAAGCAAGCAGTAATAGGGAAATGGCCGGGAACAACATCGCAGGGGTGGCAATATCTATTGTCATGATAGGTTGGGATCGCTTCTTATAAATAACTACACAAGTATTTTACGGTAGCACCTGTCGAGAATGCTGTCATCTTTACCCCAGCGGATGCATGAATACATAACTGGACGTTAATAATACGCGGGTACCTTCTGGCTGCTTTTGATTACATTCTGTCAACAGGCAAGCCGGCGCCGTGCCATCCCATCATATCACCTTCTAAATGACTAACATCATGATAAGCACGCTTTTTCAGTGTTTCCATAGCCAATTTTGCTCTTCGGCCTGAACGACAGTAAATAATAATTGGCTTACCCTCATGCTGCTCTAACCGCGCCAAATAATGATCTATTTCATTATGCGGCATGTTAATCGCCCCTGGGATGTGTCCTTCGGCATATTCTGCTGGCGAACGTACATCTATCAATAACCACTCCTTTGCGCGCACTTTTTCCAGCATGTGGGAAGCCGTATTTATCGATATCGCTGTAGGGGGAACCGCGCGTGGATCGCAGTCGCCTAACAGACTAAAGGTAAGGCCAAGGCCCATCAGTAAGCTTAAAATAATATAACGCATAGCAGAGACCTATGGTCAGCAGAAAACGTATTTACCCAACCAGCAAAAACATACCGCGTGACAGGCTGCCAGATACCATTATTAGTATAGCGTTAAGCCAACATGCTGTCACCGTTAGCCAGGTACACCGTATAGCAAGGGCCGAATACAGGTGTTAGGCAGGGTGTAATGCTTCACATATACGGGTTAATTCAGGAAGCAGCCTTAAGGTAAACCGGCTGGTAATATCCGGGTTTACCTGAATCAATGGCGTATCCAGTACAGAACGGTGGCTGTCCCAAAAGGCTTTTTCAGCGGATAACGGCCGGCCACTTGCAGCAATGATAAAACTGGGCTGGCGGCGTATGACTTCTTGTATTGATACCTGGGGATAGACTACCGGCGAATCACTAAACACAGTGTCGGCCCCGCAGACTGAAAGCAATGAATTCGCCCAGGCGGCGCTGCCAATAGTCATCAAAGGTTGGGCCCACATATAATAAAATACTTTCGTAAAAGGACGTTGCTGATACTGCTCCTGCAACCCTTCCAGCCCCTCGTCAAACGGCCGGGTCACGGCCTCCGCCGCATCGCTAACACCTAACTGTGTTCCCAGTCGCCGTATTTCCCGGCTAATATCAGCCGGTTTCCGTGGGGAAGATAAAAACACGTTAAAGCCTAACGCTTTTAAGCGTGCGATATCCTGGGGTTTATTGCCGCCGTCCCACGCCAGTATCAGGTCAGGGTTTAGTCTCACAATTGCTTTTATATCCACCCCATTATAATCGGCTACCACGGGTAACTTTGCGGCCTGTAATGGGTAATCACTATGGGCACTGACCGCCAGTAGTTGCTCCTGCTGGCCAAGGCTATAAACCCATTCGGTGAGGTGGGGTGACAATGTCACAATGGTTGTCGCCTGTGCTTTTATGAAAGGCAAAAAACCTGTTAAACAAAGGCATAGAATAACACGTACATATAATACAGGGGTCATAAGGTAAGCCGGTATACCGCCAGATAAAACAAACAAAGAAGGGTAGCGAACAAAATAACCGCCCGTGTGATGGCGCGGTTGG
Source organism: Salinimonas sediminis (assembly GCF_003429285.1). Lineage (NCBI taxonomy): Bacteria > Pseudomonadati > Pseudomonadota > Gammaproteobacteria > Alteromonadales > Alteromonadaceae > Salinimonas > Salinimonas sediminis. The sequence continues at coordinate 3,428,434 of NZ_CP031769.1, read as the reverse complement.
TATAAGTAAGATCTGAAAATCTGACCTCACGCCCTCCGCCCACCCGGGGATAGCGCAATTTAATACCATGATAAATAGCTGGGCCACCAAGCTGGATCCCCATTGCATTACCAAACATGGCCAACAGCAAAGAACTACCGTCTTTCGGCGGGCTCTTCCGAGCCCCTTTAAATGCTTTAACGGGATGGGTGACCAGCGCCATGATAATTGCGCCTATGATACAGGGTATAATAGCGGCAAGGTGAACCAGCTGGGTTACCGGGTGGCTAAAACGCATAAAGCCGGGGCGCCGACGATGCCATTGCCAGCTTAGCAGTAACAGTAGCCGGTAAGTCAGCGCCGCCACAGGCCCGGCCAGCACAAACCAAAACAACACCCCACAATACAAATAGTAAAAGCGTAATAACAGCGATTCGATGGCCGCTTTGGCCACTCCTACCGGGCTTAGCCTATCGGTATCGCGGGCTACTATCGTTTTAAGCGTATGACGGGCGAGAACCTTTTTTTCTTTTCCCAGGGCCTGTAATACTTGGTTGTAGCAAGCCCGGTCGTGACCAAAATCCAGCACAGACAATAATATAACCGCTTCGAAAAAGAGGGGGTATTCGGCCATATACACCAGCATAGCCAATAAAATCACCAAGGGCGCTACCAACACTATCGCGCCCAGCGAGCCAGAGATACTGTGCTGAAATGCCGTATCATTGTGCCCGGGCCGGACGCGGGTTGCCATCGCCTCAGCCAGATAGCGCATTAGCGTTAATGGATGGTATGCCCGCGGCCAGCGCCATATAGCATCACTGACAATTGCCAGTAATGCTATTGCCAGGGCTTGAATTTCAGGCTGGCTGAAGAAGGGGTAATTGTTCACAGGCCAATACAGCTCAGCTAACGTTAGCGCAATGCGGCTACCATGGCGATAACTAACTGAGCAGAGTGCTTAGCCGCTACTTCCAGATACTCCTGAAACGATATGCTCGAGGTTTTTCCGGCTATATCTGATAGCGAGCGAATCACCACAAATGCGGTATTTAACATATGGCATGTTTGCGCGATGGCCGCCCCTTCCATCTCACAGGCTTTCATATCAGGGAAAGCGTTACGTATTTTTTGCGCCGCTTCATCACTACCGATAAATGCATCGCCGGTACAAATCAGGCCGTCTTTACATTTTATACCTGCGATATCATTGGCAGCTGTGCGCGCGGCGTCAACCAATGTGGTATCACTATGATAGGCTTCTGGCATATCACCAGCACATTGGCCTAAGGCGTAACCGAAATGGGTTAGATCCACATCATGATGTTTGATGGCGGTGCCTATCACTATATCGCCAATCTCAAGCTCTTGATCAAAGCCGCCGGCAGAGCCGGTATTTACCATGTAATCCGGGCTGTATAACTGAATCATGGCGGTGGTAGCCAGCGCTGCAGCCACTTTGCCGATACCACATTTGGCTACCACTACCGTGTGGTGGTTAAGTTTACCTTCAATAAAGGTTAAGTGGTGCCATTGGCGAGTAGTGGCATTTTTCAGTGACGCCTGTAGCAAGGCGACTTCTTCATCCATTGCCCCGAGAATTCCAATTGTAGACATAAGCTTCTTATACACTGAGGGCGTCACGCGGTGACGCAAATTGAGCTGAATAGACTAATGGTAATACGAAATACGCAAAACTGACAGTGTCACCAAAACAAACACGGGAGAAAGCCTTTGAGGGGCGGCTTTCCCCCTAAACTTTACGCTGCTGCGCGGCTAGAGCGAAGAGGCCGGGTCGGGCGTATCGGTGGCTCAGGATTATGTACCGGAGCCTGACTGACTTTCTGCTGACGGCGCCGGTAAGGTATCAGTTTGGTTTCCAGGCATTCCCGAATTTCTTCCACCGTATAACCTGATTTAACCTTGATCCGGGCGTGGGGCAAGCCTGCGGCATCTAACGCGCCAGATACAAACCAGTCGCGTTGCGTTTTGTAGCCTTCTTTAGCGCCTCTGTGTACCAAATCTATCGCTAACACCGGGGTCATATCGGTTTTATCACATAATACAAAATCAAGCTGGCGGGACGAAGCACGGCTTAATGCTGCGCCGGCCTGCTTTTTAGCTGTGTTATTTCGCACCTGTACCAGGTCGTTCAAGCGTACCCGGCATACCACGCGAAACTCGCGTCCTACCGACTGCTCGATTAAATTTAAAAATGTATGCTCTACTGGTGTGAACAGCGACGGTTTGCGTCTGAACGGAAACGCCACGCCACCATCTGACAGTTTTATGGCGCCCAGTGCGACCACAATTAACAGCATCATTAATATTATTGCCAGTTCCATAATGGATCCTCAAAAAAACCGATCTAGGTATGTCATTTTTCTGACGTTTAATGGAGGTTTTTCCGTCAGTACCTGAAAATAGCAAGCAGGGTGCCAATACCAATAGTTTTTTGAAAAAACCGGGAACAATAGAACGTGTAAGGTGGGAAACGTATCGGCACCAGGGGTGGCGCACTGAGGCAAATAGGCAGGCGAACAAGCCGGTACATTAGGGAATTAAAGGTACCGGCGAGGGGATGGCGACGAAGAGTTACTGACTAGCGAGCAATGAATCGAGTATTAGTAAATCTACCTGCGCCCCGCTATGGTCAGGCGAGACCACTACGCGGATAGTATTTTGGGCACCGGTCAACACCACCCGGCCATTGAATTGGCTGGCTACATGAAGTTGCGGCATATGCTGTTGATACCACTGCAATACTGATTCGGTACTTTGCGGTGTGTGAAATATCAGTGATGCTGGCATATCATCGTCGAAGCGCTGACACTGAGTAGCCCCTTGAGGCATAGACACATTATAAAACTCGCCGGGGCAAGGCGCTATGGCAGGCTGAGAGATATTGCCAGCCGCCATTCCAGGCGCGGCAACCGCTAGGGTAGATAAGAATGTCAGGGCGCGGAGCAGCTTCATAGTCAGCCTTTAACCAGGTTAATGTTAAGTCACCGATACTATAGAAAATGTCACTGGAAGCGGCAACCAACCTTGGTCCAGTTTGCGTATGCCAGTTGATTAAAAGGTATCAACCCTGTTTTGCCGGGTGATTAAGGTTAGCAGTATTGCAAAGGATGTATGAGCTGGTTTGTCTGACCAGAGGATGATGAAATCTGGCACAATAGAAAGGCAAAAAACGGGCTCAAGGCCCGTTTTGCATTTGTCGATATAAAATAGCAGGCGCATCCAGCGCGCTATCGGGTTTACACCCCAAGATAGTCCATGATACCGCCAGCTGCTTTACGGCCTTCATCGATAGCCGTAACCACTAAATCTGAACCGCGCACCATGTCGCCGCCGGCAAAGATTTTCGGGTTAGCAGTTTGGTAAGCAAACTTGCCTTTTGATGGCGCAATAACCCGGCCTTTCTCGTCCAGCACGATACCAAAGTCAGCAAACCAGTTTGATGGACTAGGCTGAAAACCAAAGGCGATAATAACAGCATCAGCTTCAAGCACATGTTCGGAGCCATCCACTTCGACGGGGCGGCGCCGGCCATTTACATCCGGCGGGCCCATTTCGGTTTTAACCAGCTTGACGCCGTTAGCCACACCCGACTCATCAATACTGATATCCTGAGGTTGCAAGTTGAACATAAATTCAACGCCTTCTTCTTTGGCGTTTTGCACCTCGCGCCGTGAACCAGGCATACTGGCTTCATCTCGACGATAAGCGCAAATAACCCGCTTGGCACCTTGTCGAATGGAAGTACGGACACAATCCATTGTGGTATCGCCACCGCCTAACACCACTACCGTTTTACCTTTCATATCGATAAAATCAGCAGGATCTTTTTCAATGCCCATGACCCGGTTGGTATTGGCAATCAAGAAGGGCAGAGCTTCGTAAACGCCCTCTACCTGTTCGTGATCGAAGCCGCCCTGCATAGATTTGTACGTTCCCATACCCAAAAATACAGCATCGTGCTTGTCCATCAGATCATCAATTTGCACATCTTTACCAATCTCGGTGTTAAGCACAAACTCAATACCCATATCGGTGAAGATTTCACGGCGTAGCTTGATGACGTCTTTTTCCAGCTTGAAGGACGGAATGCCGAAGGTTAGCAAGCCGCCGATTTCTTCGTACTTGTCATATACCACAGGTTTTACCCCGTTGCGGATCAATACATCTGCGCAGGCCAGCCCAGCCGGGCCCGCGCCAATGATAGCGACCTTTTTATCGGTCCACTCCACATCAGACATATCCGGGCGCCAGCCCATTTTAAACGCAGTATCAGTGATGTATTTCTCAATACTACCGATAGTGACAGCGCCAAATTCGTCGTTAAGGGTACAGTCGCCTTCACATAACCTATCCTGCGGACACACCCGGCCACATACTTCAGGCAAACTATTGGTTTTATGCGACAGCTCAGCTGCCTCCATAATCCGCCCTTCATTAGCCAAGCTCAGCCATTGTGGAATATAGTTGTGTACCGGACACTTCCATTCACAGTATGGGTTGCCGCAATCCAGGCAACGGTCTGCCTGGCCTTCCGTTTGTGACTGAGACAACGGCTGATAAATTTCGCCAAAGTCAGCTTTTCGTACCTGGATCGGCTTTTTCGGCGGATCGATACGCTCTACGTCGACAAATTGATAGACATTCTTAGCCATATATTACCATCCTCCTACTGAGCCTGAATACGAAGTTCGTCGCTGGAGCGACTGATGTGGCCCAACAGGTTTTTCACATCACTGGTTTTTGGTTTAATCAGTTTGAATTGCTTCAGGGTATTCGCAAAATCGGTTAGCAGACTCAACGAATACTCACTGCCGGTTTCTTCATAGTGCTGGTTGATCAGACCACGCAAGTGCTCCACCAGAATGTTTTTATCATCTACCGGCATAATTTCTACCAGCTCACTATTTACCCGGTTATCTAGGTCGCCATCGTCCAGCAGATAGGCAAAGCCGCCGGTCATGCCGGCGCCAAAGTTAACGCCCACCTTACCCAGTACAGCTACAATGCCGCCGGTCATATACTCACAACCATTATCGCCGATACCTTCAACCACAGCGATCGCGCCTGAGTTACGTACCCCAAAGCGTTCGCCGGCGCGTCCGGCCGCGAATAATTTGCCGCCGGTGGCCCCGTACAGACAGGTGTTACCCATAATAGTACTGTCGTGGGCATCAAAGCCGATATCACGAGGCGGGTAAATAACCAGCTTTCCGCCGGTCATTCCTTTACCCACATAGTCATTGGCATCACCTTCAATACGCATGTGCAAGCCGCCCGCATTCCATACCCCAAAGCTTTGGCCGGCTGTCCCTACGAACTGAACTTCGACAGGGTTATCTTCCATGTCGTGATTACCATAGTGTTTGGCGATTTCGCCTGAAACCATGGCGCCTACCGAGCGATCGGTATTGCGAATAGGGTAATTGAGCTTGATACCCGTACCGTTTTCTATGGCTTGCTGGCTGGCTTTAAACAGTTCACCGTTCAACTCGCCTTTATCCATCGGCTGGTTAGTGGTTTGCGAACAGAACAGACGAGTATGCTCACCTGCTTTTGGACGCGCCAATAGCGGCGACAAATCAAGCCGGTTTTGTTTAGCCGAAATACCTTCAATAACTTTTAACAGATCGGTTCGGCCAATGAGATCGTCAAACTTGCGTACGCCAAGCGAAGCCATAATTTCCCGCACTTCCTGAGCAATAAATCTGAAGTAGTTCATGACCATTTCAGGCAAGCCGATAAAGTGCTCTTCACGCAGCTTTTCATCTTGTGTTGCTACACCGGTAGCACAGTTATTCAGATGGCAAATTCGCAGGTACTTACAACCCAGTGCGACCATTGGGCCAGTTCCGAAGCCAAAGCTTTCTGCGCCTAAACAGGCGGCTTTAACCACATCCAGGCCGGTTTTCAAACCGCCATCGGTCTGCAGGCGAACTTTATGTCGTAAGCCGTTCTCAATCAGTGCTTGCTGGGTTTCTGCCAGGCCTAGCTCAAACGGACTACCGGCATATTTAACCGACGTCAATGGGCTGGCACCCGTGCCACCGTCATAACCCGATACGGTAATCAGATCTGCGTAGGCTTTTGCTACACCGGTAGCAATAGTGCCCACGCCAGGTTCAGATACCAGTTTCACCGAAATCAACGCTGCGGGGTTAACCTGCTTGAGGTCAAAAATCAGCTGCGCCAAATCTTCGATAGAATAAATATCATGATGGGGCGGGGGCGATATTAAGGTTACGCCAGGTACAGAAAAACGTAGTGTCGCAATATACCGGTTTACTTTATCGCCGGGTAACTGGCCGCCTTCGCCGGGCTTAGCACCCTGTGCTACCTTAATCTGAATGACATTTGCATTCACCAGATAGTGGGGCGTCACCCCAAAACGGCCTGATGCGACCTGTTTAATTTTAGAGTTTTTCTCAGTTCCAAAACGTGAAGGGTGTTCACCACCTTCGCCCGAATTGGACTGTCCGCCCAGTCGATTCATGGCAATTGCCAACGCTTCATGAGCTTCTGGGCTCAACGCGCCAATCGACATCGCCGCGGTATCAAAGCGTGGGAACAGCTTTTCTGGCGCTTCGACTTCTTCAATATCGATAGCCTCATCCTGGCTATGTAAGCCAAGCAAATCACGTAAATGGGCAGGGCTGCGTTCATTCACTTGTTTAGCGTATTCCTGATAATCAGTATACTCGCCAGACATTACCGCCTTTTGCAGCGACTGCACAATACCCGGATTGTAGGCGTGATATTCACCACCATGTACATATTTAAGCAGTCCGCCATGGCTAAGCGGTTTGCGCTTCAGCCAGGCAATTCTGGACTGATTCATAATATCCTGCTCAAAATCAGTGAACCCAGCTCCCTGTATGCGCGAGGTCACCCCTTTAAAGCATAGCTCCATAACTTCGTTGTTAATGCCTACCGCTTCAAATAGTTTCGCTGAACGGTAACTGGCCACAGTACTAATGCCCATTTTGGACATGATCTTATACAGACCTTTGTTAATACCTTTACGATAGTTAAGGGTGGCTTCCATGGGCGAAACTGGCAATTCGCCATTCTCGCACAGTTGCTCAATTGTCTCATACGCCAGGAACGGGTAAATCGCCGTTGCGCCTAAGCCAATTAATACAGCAAAGTGATGCGGATCACGTGCGGTAGCGGTTTCTACCACAATATTTGCATCACAACGAAGCGCTTTGGTGATTAATCGGCGCTGCACAGCTCCTACCGCCATTGCTGCGGGGATCGGCAAGCGGTTCTTGCGAATATTACGGTCTGATAAAATAACAAATGCCGCGCGCTTCTGCTTAACCAGGTACTCAACTTCGTTACAAATGCGTTCGATGGCTTTACGCAAGCCTTCTTCCTGCGAGTATTGCAACTCTATAACTTCTGAATAATAGTATTCAGGGTTAAATTCCCGAAGCTGCTTTAAATCGGTGTACATGAGTATGGGCGATTCAAACAATACACGGTCAGCATAACCTGAGGTTTCGCTGAAAACATTTTGTTCACGGCCGATACAGGTTGCCAGCGACATCACATGATTTTCTCGCAGCGGATCTATTGGCGGGTTGGTAACCTGCGCAAACTGCTGGCGGAAATAGTCATATAAGGTACGTGTTTGGGAAGACATCACCGCCATTGGCGTGTCATCGCCCATCGAACCTACGGCTTCCTGGCCGTCTTTCGCCAACACTTTAATAATTTGCTGAATTTCTTCATAGCTGTAATTAAACAGCTTGTGGTACACCGCCATGGTGTCATTATCAAAAGCGCGCTGGCCTATTTGACTGGCATCAACCTGTTCCACCGGAGTGAGGTGACGGATGTGCTTATCCAGCCATTCCCGATATGGATGGCGGTCTTTAAGTTCATCATCAATTTCGTTAGAGCGCCAGATTTTGCCGGTGTAAGTATCTACTGCCAGCATCTCGCCTGGGCCTACCCGACCTTTTTCCAATACATCCGATTCTTTGTAATCCCAAATACCAACTTCAGAAGCAAGCGTAATAAAGCCATTTTTGGTAATCACATAGCGAGCCGGACGTAGACCATTACGATCCAGATTACAGGCCACATGGCGGCCATTGGTTAATACGATACCGGCGGGGCCGTCCCAGGGTTCCATGTGCATCGAGTTAAACTCATAAAATGCACGCAGATCGTTATCCATGGTTTTATTATTTTGATAAGCCGGTGGCACCAACAAACGCATGGCACGGAACAAATCCATGCCGCCAGCTAAAAATAGCTCTAGCATGTTGTCCAGCGACGAAGAGTCTGAACCTTCGGTATTAACGTAGGGCGCAGCCTCTTTTAAATCCGGAATAAGGGGGGTAGCAAACTTGCCCGTTCGCGCCAAAGACCAGTCGCGGTTACCTTTAATGGTATTGATTTCGCCATTATGCGCTAAAAAGCGAAATGGCTGCGCCAGCGGCCAGCGAGGCAAGGTGTTAGTTGAAAAGCGCTGGTGGAATACACAGATAGCGCTTTTAAGGCGTTCATCTGCCAGATCGGCATAAAAAGCGGGCAGGTCTTTTGGCATGACCAGCCCTTTGTATATAGTAACCAAGCCGGATAAACAGGCTACATAGAAGTCTTCATCTTGCTCAAGGCGTTTTTCCGCCCGTCGACGCACCATATAAAGGCGGCGTTCCAAATCGCGCTTACGCCAACCCGCAGGCGCATTTACAAACACCTGTTCAATCTGTGGCACGCCAGATAACGCCAACTCGCCCAGTACAGTATGGTCTACCGGTACTTCGCGCCAACCCACCACTGACAAGGTTTCTTTTTCCAGCTCTTCATTGAGCACCTGTCTGGCATGCTCAGCCAACGCCGAGTCGCGACTTAGGAAAATCATTCCTACCGCATATTTTTTGCTTAGCTTCCAGCCATTTTCCTGCGCAATTTCGTGGAAAAATGCATCTGGCTTTTGCAGTAACAGACCGCAGCCATCACCGGTTTTACCGTCTGCGGCAATACCGCCTCGGTGCTGCATTCTATCCAGGCCATGGATTGCAGTTTCCACCAGTTGGTGACTAGCTTCCCCGTGAGTGTGGGCTATTAAACCGAAGCCACAGTTATCCCGGGAATCATTGGGATTGTATAAACTCATCTTTAACTCCTTCAACCTTCGACTGGGCAAGGTACGCGCTGTGCTCATCACGTAGAGGTTCGTGTGACACAGTCATTTTCAGGCATCTATCAATAGCAGAATAATTTTCGTCTATTGGCCGTGCCTGTTTTCGTCGTTATTTATTATTAGAGGATACCAGCCATGTGGTCCGCATTTTTATGCACAATTGCTAAGCGGGCCGTACAAAATACCCATATTAGATTACAAAATCAATTGGTATTCTGAGTCTGGCATTAAAGAAAAATCAATAAAAAGGAAAAGCTCTTTATTAATAATAGGTTACCGGGTTTATTGGTTGGAATGCTATTGCCCGGATTGTCCCCGTTTCTGTGCTTTTTAGTATATTCATACTAATGACGCAACATTAAAAAGGCCCTGAAAATGAATAAAAATACAATAAAAACGTTTATATATTTATATTATTGCTGCAGCACTGCATGATTATCTGCGCGCTACTCTAAATTACCACAGGCCACCCCCTTCACGCATGTGCTTTTATATAAAGTATTGTTGCGCACAAAAGTGGTAAAGCAATTGCATTAATCATGAGTGAGTGCTGTTGAAGATGTAATGGTTCAACGTCAGGCACGTTGGTTACAGGCATAATATGCGCCTGTAAGGTATCCCGGATGACGTATTAGTAAATAAGGTTTTAATTATGTTAGAAGTAAGATTGTTCGACGAAGAAGATATCGATAGAATCGCGGTCCCCGGCTATAATATTAAATAGCTTGTTGTTCAAAGAGTTAATCTCATTTTACACGGTACTGCAATACGCTGGTCGGTGTTATCCCGGTAGCTTTCACCAGATACACACCGACACTATTTATTTTTTCTCTCTATAATTTCTTTTCCTCTCAATGCGACTGTCAACACCAAAATCTGCCTGCGTGTGACCAATAGAAGTGCAGACTGTCGCTTTATTGGTGCACAGGTTGCCAATAACGGCATGCAGCGGTTTTAGTTCCTACTTTATTTGCAAAAAGCACATAACTGATCACATGGTTTGTTTGCCGCAGAGATAAGACCTGCTAGGATAACCGCAATTTTATTAGTGAATTAAGTGTTATGCATCAGGATTCCCCTAATGATTCGTGGGCTATACGGATTGCCCAGTTTGTAAAACGGTTCGGCACACTCAAGCTGAGTATTCTGTTTGTCATGGTGACTCTGGTGTTCACACTGGGTGGGTCGTACATTGTGCGGGTGAGTCTGGGTAAGCCGGTACAGCCTGACGACTTCATCATAGCCATTATTATTACGCTGCTCTCCGCGCCCTGGGTACTGTATTTCTTCAGCGAATTGGTTAAACAGCTGGAAAACTCGCGAACGAACTTAAAAGAAGTGGTAACGCAGTTAGAGCGCTTGCGTGAAGAGGATGTGTTCTTAAACCGCGAACTGCAAAGTAATATACGCCAGCTGAACCACGAAATTGAACAGCGTAAGACCGCGCAGGAAGAACGTGAAGCGGTGTTTAAAGAACTTGAACGCGAGATTGACGATAAGTCCTCCTCAGAAGAACAGGCACGGCGTTTATCTACCTTACTTCGCTCTATTATTGACGCGTCACCCGACCTGATTTATTACCGTAATGAAGAAGGGCGGTTTGCCGGCTGTAATCGAATTGCCGAGCTGTTGACCGGCAAAACAGAAGAAGAGCTGGTGGGATTAACACTGCACGACGTATTTGAAGAAGACCTGGCGTCGCAAATTGTGGCCAGCGACCGCGAGGTTCTGGAAACCAATGCCAGTATGACCGAAGAGTTGTGGTTGCGCTTTGCCGATGGTCGTCGGCGCTACTTCGAAATGAAGCGGGTACCTTTCTTCGACAATGCAGGAAACCGGTTAGGCTTACTGGCCTTTGGCCGGGATATGACAGAACGCAAACAGGCCGAGAGTGCGGCGGCTAAAGCCAGTACAGACAAGACACGTTTTATTGCCACCATCAGCCATGAGTTGCGTACACCATTAAACGGCATCGTAGGGCTTAGCCGTATGCTACGCGATACGGACTTGTCGAAAGAGCAATTTAGCTGGGTAAGTACTATTTACGCCAGCGCTATTACGCTGGGGAACATTTTCAACGATATTGTTGATTTAGATAAGCTGGATCGGGATAAGCTTGAACTGAGCCTGAAAACGGTTTCGCTGCGCGATTTTACGGAAGAGCTGTCGAGTATTATTCGGCTGCTAGCGGCAGATAAAAACCTGGAGTTGGTGACCACCGTTAATGAGCCTTTACCGCAAATGGTAGAAGTCGACGGCACCCGACTGCGCCAGATTCTGTGGAATATTCTGTTCAATGCCGTGAAATTTACCCATAAAGGCGAGGTCAGCTTGTCAGTTTCAGCTACCCAGCCAGTGCAGGGCGGCAGTATTGTAAGCTTCGTTATCCAGGATACGGGAGTAGGGATACCCGATTCCGAGCTGGATAAGATTTTTGCGATGTATTATCAGGTAGATCATCCTGATCACCAGTCGGCCACCGGGACAGGTATTGGCTTAGCCATCTGTAAACAAATGGTCGAGTTGATGAACGGTGAGATTCGGGTGACCAGTGAGGTTAACAAAGGTACCCGGTTTGAAATTGATCTGCCGGTACAAATTTCTACCAGACCCATGCAAATTTCGAAGTTGCAGGTTACCGATTTGCGCATTTTGCTGGTAGAAGATATTGAGCTGAATGTCATGGTAGCCAAAGCCTTACTTGAAAAGCTCGGGCAAACGGTGGATGTCGCCATGACTGGTCAGGAAGCCATAGATAAAGCCCGGGCCAATGAATATGACCTGATCCTGCTGGATATTCAATTACCCGATATGACCGGTTTTGATGTCGCTAATGTGTTGATTGAAGAAGACCTGGTTATGCAGACGCCTATTGTGGCGCTCACCGCGAATGTGATTAAAAAACGCGAAGAGTATCTGGAAAACGGCATGGACGATATTATCGCCAAGCCGATTAAAAAGAGTCGGGTTATTGAAGTATTTAATGCATTGTTTGCTGAGCCCGCGGCGCCGGCAGAGACTGAGGTCGAACAGCGCAAAGCCAAACCGGATGCCACTAAATCGCTTAGCAATATTCTGGATATGGATTTGTTACAGATGCTGGTGGATACTATTGGCGAAGATATGGTGCGGGCTAGTGTCAAAGTGTTTCAGGATAAAATGCCTGAATACATGGAGATTTTGCAACTAAGCTTAAGCGCTGATGAAAAGTCAGAAGTGTGTTCGCAAGCACATAAAATCAAAGGCGCTGCAGGTTCTGTTGGTTTAGCCCGCGTGCAACGTATTGCCAATCAGATTCAGCAAGGCGATCACCCGGCCTGGTGGCAGAATGTGCACGACTGGGTAGAAGAGCTGCAAATGGCCGTGGCCCATGATATGAAAACGTTGCAGGAGTGGCTGAATGCACAGATGGTTGATGATTAACCCTAATGGGAGCCCCATTGGACGCGCCTGAAACTGACTATCATAATGCGCCGGTAACCACGGCGCAGTTACCCGACCTGTGGACACTTGAAACTGAAGCATTGTCGCCGCGCTACCGGTGGTTAAATATGTTGATCGTTGCCGTGATAGGGTGTGGGCTGCTAGCCCTACTTAGTATAGTCAGGTATCAAACGTTACTAAGTTTGCCGGCAAACCTGTTAGCTACTTATCCTTTTGTGGTCACAGCGGTGGCGGTGGGTACCGTATGGGCATTGGCCTATCACTTTCTGGCCGATCCCTGTATTCGTTTTGCCCTACGTGAACAAGATTTGGTGTTGCATAAGGGGCTGATATTTAAAAGTATTGGCTGCCAGCCTGTGCTGCGTATACAGCATATTGAATTGAAACGTGGGCCATTAGAACGCCTTGCCGGACTCGCGCGCCTCCAGGTATTTTCAGCGGGTGGGGCAGTGCACACATTCGAAATCCCGGGGCTACCGGTGGTCCAGGCGCAAAAATTACGTCAGTTTATTCTTAGCCATAAAGAGTTAAATGCGAAGTAAACCTGGACGAACAGCATGTCGATAAATAACCCCCAGGATGAACCGGCCAATGATGTGCTGCCCGATGTTGGGTCTGACGTTAGCCCTACTGATACCGTTCAAATAGATACCGGTCGTCAGTGGCGTCGTCTTGCGCCGGTGGCCATCATTTATTTTGTGGCCAGTAGCCTGAAAAAGCTGGTTCAGTTCGGCTTGTATGCTATTCCCGCCATTGCTATTAGCTTTCAAACCACGTCCATTACCCAGTCCCGCTGGTTTCTGCCAGTATTGGGTGTGGTTTGTGCGCTCATTATTGTTAATGCGTTGCTTGATTATCTTTTTTATCAATTCAGAGTACGTAATAGCCACGTTGAAATAAAAAGCGGAGTATTTCATCGCCGGCATATTAATTTGCCTTTCTGGCGGATACAGAATGTTAAAATAGAACGTCCGGTGTATTACCGTTTGTCCAGGTTCGCTGTGGTAATTCTTGATACTGCAGGCTCAGCGAATGAAGAAGCCAGTATTGTGGCGGTGACCCGGGATTATGCGGCACAACTTCGCGCTCAAATTCTCAACGAGCGCTCTGATTATCTGGCCCAAGGGGAGATGAGTGAACCCACGCCGACCGCCACGCCGGCGGCGGATGAACGAATCATCAACACCCGTTCTATCAAAGATTTGGTTCTGCATGGTATTACCAATAACCGGGTATGGATATTGCTCGGTGCGATGGCGCCTTTTTTTGATGAACTGGCCGATATGGCTGGCAGTTATTTAGGCCGGCAGGGGCTGCAGCTGGAACAAATTGTAGGCTCAGACACTATTGCCTGGTGGCAATGGAGCCTTTACCTGTTCACGGTATTAATCGTGATAATGGCGATAATGGGCCTGCTATCCGTGGGCGGGGCGCTGTTAACCTACTATGGCTATACCCTGAGCAAAGTGAATGACCGGTACATCAGGCGCAGCGGGCTATTAAGCAAGCAGGAAGTGAGTATGCGGCAAAGCAGGGTACAGGTGGTCACCATCAAACAGGACTGGTTGGATAAGCTACTGCGCCGGGCGAATGTTTTTTTCGAGCAGAACAAAACCGGCCATCAGCCGAACCAAGAGTTAATGGCCCCGAATAAGCTATTGGTGCCTTCGGTAACTTGCGAACAAGCCAAACAACTTGCCGCTGACGCGTTGCCTGGCAGCCAGGTTTATCCGCGGACCTATAGCCCGATTACCCGCTTTTATCTGCTGCATAATTTGGTCGTGCGGCTACTTCCTATAGCTTTGCTATTGGGCGCGTTTGCATGGTATGCAAAGGGTTATACCGAGCTAGCATTAGTGGGCGGGCTGACGCTGATAGTTATGCTTATTGTGGTATTGCGTTATTGGCGCTGGGGCTATGCTATAGACGACCAGTATCTTTACGTACGCACCGGCTGTATTGGTATTGATTACCAAATATTGCCGCTGTACAAGCTTCAGCAGGTGGTATTTACGCAAAGTCTTATGATGAAACGGCGGCATATAGCCAGCGTGAAACTGGTCTTGGCGAGTGGTTCGGTACGGATTGTATTCTTACCTGAATCCGCAGCGCAGGCGCTGGTTAACCGGCTGGTTTATGAAACTGAAAGTACCAGCCGGTCGTGGATGTAAGCAAGCTAGCAAATGCATAAGCCAGCTTACACAGGGCGCAGTTAACTTTTTGCAGGGACATGAACTTCGCCATGCATCAATATTCGTGCGCTGCGGCTCATCACTGCCTTATCGACCTGCCAACGGCCTTCTGTGAAGGTCGCTTTGGCCCCCACTTCAAGCGTACCGGATGGATGGCCGAATACCACCGATTCGCGTGCTTTGCCGCCCGCTGCATCATTTACCAATGTGCCTTTAATTGCCGCGGCCGTGGCAATCGCTACCGCTGCGGTACCCATCATGGCGTGATGAAGCTTACCCATAGACAGGGCACGTACCAGCAAGTCAGTATGCGTAGCCTCTACCACCCTGCCACTTGAGGCGGTATATCGGTCGGGGGGCGCGACAAATGCCACCTTGGGAGTATGCTGACGCTCGCTTGCTTCACCCAGATTATTGATCAGGCCCATTTTAAGGGCGCCATGGGCGCGAATCGCTTCAAACATAGCGAGCGCGTCCACGTTGTTATTAATCGCGTCTTGTAACTCACAGCCGGTACATCCCACGTCGTGAGCGCGAATGAAGATGGTGGGTATACCGGCGTTTATCAGGGTGGCATCGAGAACGCCCACATTGGGTACCTTTAGCTTATCTACCTTATTGCCGGTGGGGAATAGGGGCTCGGTAGCATCGGCCGGGTCGATAAATTCCACTTTTATTTCAGCGGCTGGAAAGGTGACGCCATCCAGTTCAAAGTCGCCCGTTTCCTGTACCTGCCCATCCGTGACAGGTATATGGGCGACGATCGCTTTTTGAATGTTGAGCTGCCAGATACGTACCACAGCCAGCCCATTTTGTGGCACTCTGGCAGGATCTATCAGTTTATTATTAATTGCAAATGCGCCTACGGCGGCGGTGAGGTTGCCACAGTTGCCGCTCCAGTCGATCACCGGTTTATCGATGGCGACCTGGCCAAATAAATAATCAACATCAAACCCGGCCCGTTCACTTTTTGCCAAGATAACGGTTTTGCTGGTACTGGAGGTTGCGCCGCCCATACCATCGGTATGTTTGTGATAGGGATCGGGGCTGCCGATAACACTTAATAAGAGGCTATCGCGTGCTTTGCCGGCGGTTTGTGCAGCCAGCGGCAGGTCGTTAAGCGCGAAAAACACGCCCTTGCTGGTGCCACCGCGCATGTACGTTGCCGGTATGCGTAGCTGGGGAGGAAAAGACATGCGTAAACTCCTAACGCAGGGCTGCCGTGAGCCACCCTGCACAGTAAAAAAACTATTGAACTTGGGCTTCTTCAGCTTTAAGAAAATCTTGTGCGAACCGTTGTAATACTCCGCCGGCTTCATAGATAGATAGCTCTTCAAATGTATCCAGACGACATGTCATAGGTACCTTTGTGCTGCTGGCGTCCTGGCGGGTTATCGTCAGGGTGAGCTCGGCGCCTGGATGAGGTGTGCCTTCAACATCGTATGTTTCGGTGCCATCCAATTGCAATGTATGGCGCGTAGTACCTGGTTTAAATTCCAGGGGCAACACACCCATCCCGATGAGGTTAGTACGGTGAATACGTTCAAAACCCTGAGCAGCGATAACCTCCACCCCAGCCAGACGAACGCCCTTAGCGGCCCAATCCCGGGAGGAGCCTTGTCCATAGTCATCGCCAGCAATGATAATCAGAGGTTGCTTGCGCTTCATGTAGGTTTCAATTGCATCCCACATTCGCATCACCTTACCTTCGGGCTCCAGCCGGGTAAGTGAGCCCTGTACCACTTTACCGTTTTCCATTACCATTTCGTTGAAAATTTTAGGGTTAGCCAGGGTTGCCCGCTGAGCAGTTAAATGATCCCCGCGGTGGGTGGCGTAGGAGTTATAATCTTCTTCGGGCACGCCCATGCTGGTGAGGTATTCCCCGGCGGCGCTACTGGGTAATATTGCATTGGATGGCGACAGATGATCCGTGGTGATGTTGTCTGGCAGAATGGCCAATGCTCGCATGTTACGCATAGTACGTTCGGCGGCCAGCGCCCCCTCCCAGTAAGGAGGACGGCGTATGTAAGTACTTTTTTCGCGCCACTGATACAGCGGATTCAGATGTTTTCCATATTCCACTTTCAGGTCGAACATAGGTTCATAGACTTTTTTGAAGTGTTCAGGTTTAACATATTGCTCCACCATGGAATCAATTTCTTCATCAGTGGGCCATAGATCGCTTAGCGTGATGGGCTGACCATTTTTATCAATACCTAAGGCATCTTTTTCGATATCAAAACGAATAGTTCCCGCGATGGCATAGGCTACTACTAACGCCGGCGAGGCTAAAAATGCCTGTTTGGCGAACGGGTGAATGCGGCCATCGAAGTTGCGATTACCAGACAGCACTGCGACCGAATATAAATCGCGCTCTTCTAACTCTTGTTGTATCACCGGGTCGAGGGCGCCACTCATGCCGTTGCAGGTAGTACAGGCAAATGCCACCACTCCAAAGCCCAGTTGTTCAAGTTCACCGAGCAGGTTGGCTTCTTCTAAATACAGTTTTACTGCCTTTGAGCCAGGTGCAAGTGACGTTTTAACCCAGGGCTTGCGTAATAAGCCATGAGCATTGGCTTTTTTGGCCAGCAGACCCGCAGCGATGACATTACGTGGGTTACTGGTATTGGTACAACTGGTAATAGCGGCAATAATAACGGCCCCATCGGGCATTTTTCCGCTCTCAGTATGCAGCTCTTTTAACAAACCATGCTGTTTAAGCGCAGCGGTGGGCAATCGGGCATGGGGCGTGGAGGGGCCTGCCATATTGCGCTCTACACTGGATAAATCGAACCTAAGGACTCTTTCGTACTGTGCACTAGCCATGGCATCTGCCCACAAGCCTGTATGCCTGGCATAGTTTTCTACCAACGCCACCTGTTTGTCCTCCCGGCCGGTCAGGGTCAGGTATTTAATGGTTTGTTCGTCAATGTAGAACATGGCAGCGGTAGCCCCATACTCTGGCGTCATATTGGAGATGGTAGCCCGGTCGCCCAGGGTCAGATGGCCAGCGCCGTCCCCAAAAAATTCAAGGTACGCCGACACCACCCGTTCTTTGCGCAAAAATTCGGTAAGCGCGAGTACGATATCGGTGGCGGTTATACCGGGCTGGGGTTTCCCTGTTAGCTCGACTCCCACTACGTCGGGCAAACGTAACATTGAAGCACGGCCTAACATCACGCTCTCGGCTTCCAGTCCGCCCACCCCAACGGCGATAACCCCCAGGGCATCAACGTGTGGGGTATGGCTGTCGGTACCGACCAGGGTATCGGGAAAGGCCACCCCATTAGTGGCATGAACTACTGGCGACATCCGCTCCAGATTTATCTGATGCATAATACCGTTACCCGGGCCGATAACATCTACATTCTTAAAGGCGGTTTTGGTCCAGTCGATAAAATGAAAACGGTCATCGTTGCGACGATCTTCAATAGCCCGGTTTTTTTCAAATGCATCTTGTTCAAAACCGGCATGCTCCACGGCCAAAGAATGATCGACAATTAACTGGGTGGGTACCACCGGATTGACCTTAGCTGGATCGCCGCCTTGCTTGGCAATCGCATCACGCAGGCCAGCTAGGTCAACGAATGCTGTTTGGCCTAGAATGTCGTGGCACACCACGCGCGACGGGTACCAGGGGAAATCATGGTCTTTTTTTCCATAGACGATTTGTTCAAGTGACTGCTGCAATATGTCTGGTGGGCACTTACGCACCAAGTTTTCTGCAAACACTTTTAAGGTATAGGGTAATTTTTCATACGCGCCGGGTGAAATGTCATTAACCGCCTGACGGGTATCAAAATAATCCAGCCCACTGTGGGGGAGGGGTTTACGGTATTGGGTATTCATGCCTGCCTCCGGCAAGGATAATGCACGGGCAGTAACAGCTCTGCCCGTAGGGGGAGATTTTAGCGCTGCTCAATAGCCGGGACGCTGCGTGGTGCTTCGCCAGTATATTCAGCAGAAGGCCGAATAATTCGGTTATCTGCGCGTTGCTCCATAACATGAGCGGCCCAGCCGGTAAGCCGTGACATCACAAATATGGGAGTAAATAGTTTAGTGGGTATGCCCATAAAATTGTATGCCGAAGCATGGAAGAAGTCGGCATTGCAAAATAGTTTTTTCTCCCGCCACATCACCGATTCGCAGCGCTCTGAAACGGCATAGAGTAAATCATCGCCGGCTTCTTCAGATAATTTTTCGGACCACTGCTTGATAATTTCGTTACGAGGATCGCTATCTGCATAAATTGCATGCCCAAAGCCCATGATCTTTTCTTTACGGGCCAGTTTTTCCAGCATTTTCTGTTCAGCGTCCTCCGGAGAACTAAACTGCTCAATGAGTTCCATTGCGGCTTCGTTTGCGCCACCGTGCAACGGACCGCGTAACGAACCTATGGCGCCGGTAATGCATGAGTGCATGTCTGAAAGGGTAGAGGCACAGACCCGGGCGGTAAACGTAGAGGCGTTGAATTCATGCTCTGCATACAAAATCAGCGAAACATGCATTACCTGTTCGTGCAGTGCTGAGGGCTTCTTGCCGTGCAACAGGTGTAAAAAATGCGCCCCGATAGAGTCATCATCTGTTTCGACCTCTATACGTACGCCATCGTGGGAAAAGCGATACCAGTAGCAAATAATACTGGGAAAGCACGCCAACATACGGTCAGTAACGGCTTGCTGTTCAGTAAATGCATGTTCTGTCTCAAGGTTACCCAGCATAGAGCAGCCCGTTCTTAAAACATCCATTGGATGGGCATCTTTTGGTATACGTTCCAATACTTCTTTTAAAGCCTGGGGCAGGCCCCGTTGTTGTTTAAGCTGTGTTTTATATTGGGCTAATTCATGTTGGGTGGGCAACTGACCTTTCAGAATCAGGTAGGCAACTTCCTCAAACTGACACTGATCGGCTAAGTCCTTAATATCATAGCCACGATAAGTCAGGCCGGAGCCGGATTTGCCTACCGTAGAAAGGGCGGTTTTACCGGCTACCTGGCCACGCAGGCCAGCACCACTGAGTTGTTTTGCCATGAGCTATCTCCACTGCTTATCTGTAGGGTACAGATAGTTAAATTTATAGTAAGTTTATGAATTTTTTGTCTTTTGTTCCGAAAATAGGGTATCTAGTTTGGTTTCATACTCGTGGTAACCGAGGTAATCATACAGCTCCATGCGGGTTTGCATCTCTCCGACAACCGCTTGTTGATCACCGTCTTTTAAAATATGCTGATAAACCCGTTCGGCCGCTTTATTCATGGCGCGAAATGCACTTAACGGATACAGCACCATCGCCGCTCCCCACTGACCCAGATCGCTGGCATTCCAAAGTTCACTTTTACCAAATTCAGTAATATTGGCTAAAACTGGTACATCCAAGGCTTTGGCAAATGCCCGATAATGCGCCTCAGTCTGAATTGCTTCAGCGAAGATTCCGTCAGCTCCTGCCGCAACGTACGCCTGCGCTCGCTCGATAGCGGCTTCCAGACCTTCCTGGGCAAATGCGTCAGTTCGGGCCATTATGAAAAAGTCAGGATCGGTACGCGCATCCACCGCAGCGGTAATTCGGTCGACCATTTCGCTGGTGGGCACAATTTCTTTATTGGGGCGATGGCCGCAACGTTTTTGTGCTACCTGATCCTCCATATGTACCGCCGCTGCGCCCGCTTTTTCCATGTGACGGATAGTTTTAGCAATATTGAAAGCGCCGCCCCAACCTGTATCAATGTCTACCAGTAACGGTAAGTCGCAGGCACTGGTGATCCGCTGCACATCGCTTAACACATCGTTTAAGGACGTCATTCCAAGGTCCGGTAAACCAAATGAAGCATTTGCCACGCCGCCGCCCGACAGATAAATAGCCTGATGACCGATTTGCTGCGCCATCATGGCAGTGTAGGCATTGATGGTGCCCACAATCTGCAGTGGCTGGTTGGCGGCCAGCGCCTGTCGAAATTTTTTTCCTGCACTTTGCATAAAAACCTCAGTTGGTAGGGAAGTGAGATGGCGTTAATAATTTATTCTTAATGTTATTGCGCGAATACAAGATATGGCGGCGCATTAACATTTCGGCAAGTTCCTCGTCACGGTTAGCGATAGCTAATGCGATTTGGTTGTGTTCATCAAAAGCAGTGGTTACGCGGGGCCCGGCCATACCAAGCTGAACCCGGTACATTCTGACTAAATGATACATTCCATCGATTAGCACATTGATAAGGTGTTGGTTTTTACTTCCCTGAACAATGCGATAGTGAAAGTCGACATCACCAGCTTCCTGGTAGTAGGACTGTCCGTGTTTTACCTGGGCGCTGTGCTGGCTAAGTAATTGCTGCAACTCGTCCACCTCGGTCTCATTCATGTGCCTGGCAGCAAGACGTGCCGCCATACCTTCAAGAGCTTCGCGCACCTGATAAAGCTCAATCAACCCTGCACTTGATAGCGTTACCACCTTCGCACCAACGTTGGCTTTGCGCTCCACCAAATGGCAGCTCATCAGGCGACTTATCGCCTCGCGAATGACCGCGCGACTTACTGCATAGCGGCTGGCCAGCTCAGCTTCACTGAGCTTGGCACCCGATGGTATGCGCCCTTCCACAATATCTTTTCGCAGGCTATAGAAGGTTTTTTCGGCACTGGTTTTCGCAACTTCAACAGGTAACGACATGGTTTATAAAATGTAAATTAACTGTGTTATGTCGACAATGTAGGGGCTTTTCTAGGGTCTGTCAATCGAAGCATGGATTGATTGTCGACAACGGCGAGATATTTATTGTGACTTATTGCCTTGGAGGAAGTTAGTAATAGCACACAGTGTGAAGGGAGTAATGCTTACCCAGCACCATCCATGCATCTTCAGAAAACTACTTAGCTAATGGCTAGTAGGCCATAGATATCCACCAAGGTCATAGACACCCACCAAGGGCATAGACACCCACCAAGGGCATAGACACCCACCAAGGGCATAGACACTCACCAAGCTTATAGACACCCACCAAGCTTATAGACACCCACCAAGGTTATAGACACCCACCAGGGTCGAAGCCACCCCCAGGGACATAGACACCCACCAGGGTCGAAGACCCCCACCAAGGGTATAGACACCCACCAAGGGTATAGACACCCACCAAGGGTATAGACACCCACCAAGGGTATAGACACCCACCAAGGTCATAGACACCCACCAAGGTCATAGACACCCACCAAGGTCATAGACACCCACCAAGGTCGAAGACACCCATCAGGGTTAATGGCATCCACATACGCGAAGCAAGGTGGGGGAGCGGGAGGCGCCAACCTACACAAATAGATAGCAAAAAGCGTGGGTTGGCATAGTTTTAAAACCCACGCACTAAGACGGTATCAGGTGCCGGAGGGACGGTGGCGTCGATTCAAAATACCGTCTCCGGCGTTAGTTGGTAGGGTTAAACTGTCGACAATTGAAAGCACAGCGATGCCTGCCATAATTAACATGGTAAGCTGAAAATCAATAATACCCGGATTTTCTGTGGTGCCTTCAAGATAAAATGTCGCTACTGCCAGTGCCAGGGCGCCAATTGTAATCCCCAGCCCACGAGTCATTTGCATAATGACCGCGCTCAACGTATTGGCATCACGCATTTTGTGTTGAGGAACATCGGCAAAGCCTAAAGTATTTAGGACAGTTAGATGCATTGAGCGGGTCATCCCACTGGTAAATAATATCAGCCCTAATAGCCATGCAGGGGTTTGATTATCACACAACGCTAAAGCGGCAAAACCGGCCGCTATGAGTAACGCATTATAAACAAGCACATTTTTAAAGCCGAAGCGATTCATAATCCAAGTGGTAGCAGGTTTAACCACCAAATTACCAGCAAATAACCACAATAGCACCGTGCCGGCCTGAACCGGGGAGAACCCCATGCCTAGCTGCAGCATCAACGGGATAAGAAATGGCGCGCTGGATAGCGTTATGCGTATAACCGAGCCGCCAATCATGGTGGCCCGAAAGGTTCGAAATTTTAACGCTTCAAGGGAGAACAATGGCTGGCGGGTGAGCAACATATGCCTTACTGTGATGAATAGCAAGATAGCGCCAACGAGCATAATACCAGCAGGTAAATAGAAATTGTCTGGCCGGCTGCTAAACGACTCCAGACCGGCCATGAATAACCCAAAGCCAGCGCCACTTAGTAAGAAACCCTTTGTATCAAAGCGTTGGTGCTCACCCTTTTCATTATCCAGCAATAAGTGTGTAAATATCAGCGCCACGGCCCCCAGGGGAATGTTCATAAAGAATATCCACGACCAATGCCAGTTTTGTGATATCCATCCGCCAAGTACCGGCCCGATCAACGGTGCACCTAAGGCTGGCCAGGTTAAAATAGCCATCGCTTTTACGATTTTTTCTTTGGGCAAATGCCGCAATACCACAAGGCGGCCCACGGGTACCATCATCGCCCCGCCCACACCTTGTAATACGCGGGCGGCAGTAAACTCGTACAAGGTAGTGCTAAAGCCACATAATACTGATGCCAGTACAAACACGATAATCGCCATCGAGAAAATACGTTTTGCACCAAAACGGTCGGCTGCCCAGCCGCTTATGGGTATAAATATCGTGACGGCCACCAGATAGGCGCTCACCCCAACGGACAAATGCGCCGCAGGTACAGAGAAATCTCTGGCCATCGCCGGTAAGGCGGTCGTTATGATCGTGGCATCCAGAATTTCCATGAATAAGGCGGCAGCAACCAAAAGTGCGGTCGCTGTTTTATTGTCAATTTTCGGCATGGGTTGTGAAACTGTCTTATAGGTTGTGCTATAGCCCCTTGGCAGGGTACCTAGCAAGGCGTCTGAAGAGACCGGAAAAAAACGCAGCCACTATTGGCCTGAACGCCTTATTCTATAATGCGGGCAGGGCAGGATAGATCAATCTGACAGCCAGTGAAAACCAGCTGTCAGAACATTTGCCAGGGATTCTAAATAGTGAAATTAAGCAATGCTATTATATAAAGTGGCTAGCTATACTCTGATGCGCTTTTAAGTCACAAACAGCGTCAGATAATCTCAAAAGCTCTGACCACGCGCTGAACGCCGTCTACGTTGCGGGCTATATCCACCGCATACGTGGCTTCCTGGTTGTTAACCCGGCCCATTAAAAATACTTCTGAATTTTGCACAACCACCCGAATTTGCAGCGACGGTACGTTTTCATTGGCCAGTAATTTCGCCCGCACTTTGTTAGCCAGCCAGATATCATATGCTTGGCCTGATGCGCCGATAGGTTCGGCTACCCGCACCTGATTATGTATTTTCTTGACGTGTTCTACCTGTTTTACCTGCTCCACTGCCTGGCTGATTAACGCTTGTTCAGGAACCTGGCCGGTTATTAAGGCCACGCCATTGTAGATATCGATATTCAGATTGGTTTCGTCTTTCAACCGGGCATTTTCTGCCCAGCGAAATGAGACTTTACCTTCGGCATTCTGGTCATCAAGTTGCGTACCTACAGTGCGCCGGTCGTTAGCAACTTTGGCCGCCGTAGCGCCAGCGCCTACTGCAAGCACCACGCAACCCTGCAGGCTACTCAATGCAAGCATAAAAGCGATAGGCCAGGCCAGCTTCCAGGTCTTCATACCGCGTACTACCATTCTACTATGCCTCACCGTGGTCGGCTGGAAACAAACTATCATCTATACATTCACATAAGTTATGAATAACCAGTAAATGCACTTCCTGGATACGCGCTGTGCGATTGGAGGGCACCCTAATCTCTACATCATGCTCGCTCAGAAACCCCGCCATTTCGCCCCCATCTTTACCGGTTAGCGCTACAATGGTCATATCACGCGACAACGCAGCTTCCATAGCCGCAATCACATTACGTGAGTTTCCGCTGGTAGAAATGGCAAACAGAATGTCGCCAGATTGGCCAAGCGCCCGTACCTGCTTAGCAAAAATTTCGTCATAGCTATAGTCATTGGCAATAGAGGTAATGGTGGAAGTATCTGTGCTTAACGCAATAGCCGGCAAGCTTGGACGATCCCGTTCGTACCGATTGAGCATTTCGGATGAAAAATGTTGCGCATCACCCGCTGAGCCACCGTTACCGCAGCTCAATATTTTATTCCCACGGATCAACGCTTCTACCATCATGATCGCGGCCTTTTCTATGGCCTCGGGCAGTATTTCGGATGCGGCTATTTTAGTTTGAATACTTTCGGTAAAATTGGCTTTAATTTGTTCAATCATAATGATGACTACCTCGGCAATGGGTACTTATCCTGCAATGTTTTTAAACCATTGCAGACTATTATTATTAAATGTTACCACATCAAATCGAATGGGTGTGTGGTTCGGGTTATGACCCCTGGCTATTAAAAAATGTTCGAACGTTACGGTCATTTTTGCCAACTTGGCGGCGGTAACCGTTTCCGCCGGATGGCCAAACTGGTTACTGGCGCGGGCTTTTACTTCAATGCAAACCCAGTAACCGCCGTCTCGCATAATAATGTCGAGCTCGCCAAAACGGCTGTGTACATTGCTAGCAACAAAGCGCAGACCTTGCTGCTGTAGATAGGCAACAGCCTGCTGTTCGGCAAGCTGTCCTGCCCGTCGCGACATGGATTATTCGCCTTTATCCAAAGGCTTGACTCTTTCGTTATCAATTATCGCTTGTGGCAACACGCGTTTTATCTCGCCGTTAGCATTCATTGATAACATGCCGGTCAGGCCGTGCAAAGACGCCTGAGGCACTATCGATAAATTGGTCAGATAAGGCAACATTTGGAAAGCATCGACACCAAAGGCAAAAAACCGAGACTGGGAAGTACTGCGTACCGGCCACAGTTGGCGCGTTTCATTTTCAAGTGTTTGCCACTGATGTGCGGGTAATAACCAGGGCATATCGATGAAGCGAACATTTTGTAAATCCCGCCATTGGTTATTGCTGCTGTCATATTCCATCGAACGAGAAGTCGCGTAAACCGGCACCGTTTTGCCATCAAATGGGCTGAGGCTGGCTTCTACCATCGGGTTTAGCAGCTCTGTTTGTTCTGGCGAAGCGAACACCACAATAGCATCAATATCGTGGCGGTTTCGGGTAACGTTATGCAGCTTCTCATTAACCATGTAACGAATCTGATCAATCCGGGTTTTGCTTTGCGCTACCCCTAATGACTCGGTAATCCCTTCTTTTAGCGATGCGCTATCGGTATAACGCACTACATCCAGTTCGTGCCCCTGGGTTCTTCCAGTTTGTTTGACCTGCGCTTGCCAGCGTTGTTGAAACGCATCGAGCAATCGCTGATAAATAGCACCATCAGCGGCCACCACGATGGGCGAGCGATAACCTTTGGCAAAAATTTCATCGGCCAACTGGTAAGCTTCATCTTCTGGGGCAAGGGCAAACCAGGCTGCATATTTAGGCAGTAAATTCGCAATATATAGGTCTTCAGGAATTAAGGCCTGGGCAGACGCGCTTATACTGGCCTGGGGAAGCAAATCTACCCGGTTTAGTGCAAGCAGGTGGGTATCGGGTGCCAGCAGGGGAAGTAATCCTTCAATATTTTCTTTCAAAAGGGGGCCGATAAGCCATTTGGTATCACCCACCGCTGAGGCTAGCTGTTCAGCCGTTTTGTTGTTGGTATCAATAAACTTTAACTGCTGCGCAAACCCAGAAGAGTCTTGACCAGTACGTGCATAATAGCCAGCGAGTATCCCTTCTTTAATGGCTTTGCCGGTAGCAGCAAACCGGCCACTTAATGGTAGCAGCACCGCCGCCTTCGTAATGCGTACGGATGTTAATCGGGAGGCCTGGGTAACCTCTTCAGGTAAGAATTCAACCAGCGCGGAGCCTCGGTAAACCTGTCGAAACTGATTTAATTCTGCCGTTAATGCCTGACTGTTAAGCCCATGGCGGGCAAGTAACTGGTGTAGTGACAGGTAAGGCTGTAGTGCAGGGTAGGTTTGCGCCGCATCGGATAACGCTTCGACGGGCGTTTGGTTTATCCACCGCCATACCCGCTCCACAGAGGCCCCCGATGGGGTCATGATTTGGACATAATTATTGGCCGCTGCCAGATAGTCGGCCTGTTTTTCATACAGTTCGGTAAGGATGCGACGCTGTCTGGCTTGCAGTTCAGGGTTTTCGGCTAATGGTAACAATAAATCAATAAGCGCTTGCGGGTTGGCATCTGGCGCATCGCTGTAACTTTGCGCCAATAGCGTATTTGCTGTGGCCTGCTGAGATGGCGCTAAGCCTGTTTTATTTAGCATCAGCAATAGCTTTCGGGCACGTTTGTGGTCATCTTCCTGCAGATATGCCGTAGCGGCATCAAGCAGCAGTGCATCACGCTGGATTTTATCCGCCCGTTCTTGCCATACCTCCCGGGCCTGTCGAATAAGCGCGTCGGCAGACAGCGTAACTATTTTTTCTTCTACCTGGGGAGCAGGCTGCGCCGGTACTGAAGAGCGCTGTACCGTTGGGCTGCTACAGGCTGTCAGTACCAGAGCACCAGCGAAAAATCCGCATTTTAAAAGCAATTTAAGAGGGCTTGCCTGATACACGCAGGAATCCTTTTGGGCCAGTTTTACCAATTGGTAGCCAAGTTTATCTGAACACACAGGAAAATCTATGGCTGGCGCGATAAACAGGCCATAAGGCGTGTTACACTTTTGCCCTTTCACGTTAACTGACCAGGTAAGTATGGCCGACCAAGCAACCTTATACATTGTTCCTACCCCCATTGGCAATCTGGACGATATTACCACCAGGGCCCTGCAGACGTTAGAAACGGTAAACTGGATAGCCGCTGAGGATACCCGGCATACGCATAAGCTGTTACAACACTACGGTATAAAAACCCGCACTATGTCGTTGCACGAGCATAACGAAGATAAGCGTGCCACTATGCTGGTTCACCGGTTACAGGGGGGCGAGTCCGTCGCCCTGGTAAGCGATGCTGGTACACCATTGATCAGCGATCCGGGCTTTGTGTTAGTGAGAAAATGCCGCGAACATAATATTCAGGTAGTGCCCTTGCCTGGTCCCTGCGCTGCTATTACCGCGTTAAGCGGATCGGGGCTGCCCACCGATCGGTTTATTTTTGAAGGTTTTTTACCGGCCAAAAATCAGGCCCGTAGTAGCGCCCTCAAGCTGTTACTGGAGCGCACCTGTACCAGCGTTTTTTATGAAGCCCCAAGACGTATTTACGATACCCTGACTGATATCAATACGGTGTTAGGTAAAGAACGCCAACTGGTACTGGCCAAAGAATTATCAAAATCCTACGAAGCGTTTGTCAGCGGTACAGCAGACGACATAATGGCCTGGATGGATGCAGAGCCTGGGCGGCAAAAAGGCGAATTTGTTCTGATGGTAGCGGGCGCTGCGCCGGTAACCAGTGAGTTACCGCCCCAGGCGCTTGAATTATTGGCCCTGTTAAGCGCAGAGCTACCCCTTAAAAAAGCTGCCGCCATTGTCGCCACGCATTACAAGCTAAAAAAGAATGCGCTGTATCAAGCCGGGCTGACGTTAAATAATGATCCGGGCTAAACATTTTTGCTGGTGCGGGCGTACCAATGATGAATAATTAATTGGAGGTTTCAATGGTAGCACGTACCCTGAAATTGGATATTAGTGACGGTACCTGGATGGTTAACGTCATCGATGACCATAATGATGATGGTAAATACGAGCTGTTACACCCGCACAAAGAGGCGCAAATACAGGTAGATGAAAACCACCTTCAAGCGCTTGAGTACAATATTGTAGCCAGCGCGGGTACGCGCTACAAATTAACGCTGGATGACGCGATATTAGCTGAAGGTGAGGTAGGGGACAGCGGCGTAGCCAACGGGCGGGGCGTAGTGTAATTATCGAAACACGTCTATTGCCCTGTGCATACCCAGCCGGGTTTGCTGCGCACCAAGTTAGATAGCCCCAAAAAAGCCACACTGGGTGTGGCTTTTTTGGGTAGCTAATCAGCTTAATAACACGGTTTAACAATGCATTGACTGTCTTACTCAGCTACTGCGCCTATGCGTTGTAATTCGCCGCCATGGCATGACGCCTGCGGCGTAAAGCGTATTGTAAAGATTTAGGATAACCGAGCTTTAAAGTCGGCATAGGTAAACTGACGGACTAGCTCAAATTCATCATTTGCACGCAAGATACCAATTGACGGATGTTCCACCCCGTTAAAAAACGACGTTTTGACCATGGTGTAATGCATCATGTCTTCAAACTGTAAACGATCGCCCGGTTGTAAGGGGGCATCAAATGAATATAAATCAATGACATCGCCAGCCAGGCACGAATTACCCCCTAGCTTATAGTCGTAGGCTTTCTCACCTGGCAAGCCTGCATGGGTAATCGCAGGTCGGTACGGCATTTCCAGTACATCTGGCATGTGAGCGGTCGCAGAAATATCCAAAATGGCAATTTTTCCGTCATTTTCTACAATATCCACCACCTCAGCAATTAAGGGGCCGGTTTGCCAAGCCACGGCTGAGCCAGGCTCTAAAATGATATCCAGATGCGGATAGCGCTGCTTAAAGTCAGTTAAAACCGCAATAAGATGAGCCACATCGTAGCCCTGGCGTGTCATCAGATGCCCACCACCCAGGTTAAGCCATTTTAGCTGGCCGAGCCACGGTCCGAAGCGCTGCTCAATAGCATTAAGTGTACGCTCTGTGGCGTAGGAATCACATTCGCATAAATTATGACAATGGAAACCTTCGATACCAGTTAAATCAGCGTCATTCAATTCGCTGGCCCGAATCCCCAGCCGCGAACCTGGTGCTGCCGGATCGTACAGCGGCGTATCAGCTTCTTGATGCTCGGGGTTAATCCGCAAGCCCAGCGACACGCCCGGTAATGCCTCACGATAAGCGCTGAACTGGCTTAAGCTGTTAAACGACAAGTGATTGACCAGGTCGGCCAGTTGCGCAATATCAGCTTGCTTATAAGCTGGCGCGTAAGCATGCACTTCTTTGCCCATCTCGCTAGCCAGTTTGGCTTCCCATACTGAGCTGGCCGTGGCGCCATGTAAGTAAGGTTTGATAATTTCAAAGCTCGACCACATGGAAAAACCTTTCAGCGCCAGAATAATTCTGGCGCCCGATTCATCCTGCACCCGCTTCATCAGCTCAAGATTCGCCACCAGGCGTGCTTCTTCAAGTACATAACACGGCGACGGTATCTCACTGCGCTGGGTTAAATCAGTCAAGGCTATTCTCCTGCCTTAGCGGGTAAAAGGGCTGCTGTCACACTCCAGCACGTGCCACGGTAAACCATGTTTGTTCAGCTCATCCATAAACGGGTCTGGATCAAACTGTTCCATGTTCCAAACGCCCGGTTCTTTCCAAACCTTATTAAGCATCAACATTGCACCAATCATTGCCGGTACACCCGTAGTGTAAGATACCGCCTGGGCACCTACTTCTTCGTTTGTTTTGGCATGGTCGCAATTGTTGTAAATAAAGATGGTTTTTTCCTGACCGTCTTTCATACCCGTGATATAGGTACCAATACAAGTCATTCCGGTATAGCCTTCAGCCAACGAGCCGGGGTTGGGCAATACCGCTTTTAAAAACTCCAGCGGAACAATTTTTTGGCCTTGGTAGTCAATTGGCGCAATACTGGTCATGCCGATACCTTCCAGTACCCGCAGATGGTTAAGATAGGCATCACCAAAGGTCATCCAGAAGCGGGCCCGCTTAAGGGTAGGGAAGTGTTTTACGATGGACTCAAGCTCTTCGTGATACATCAGATAAGACGGTCTGACGCCAATATTCTGATAATCAAGATCTTCGCGCACGCTCAAAGGATCGGTTTCTTTCCATTCACCTTCTTCAAAGAACTTTCCACGTTGGGTAATTTCGCGGATATTAATTTCCGGGTTGAAATTAGTCGCAAAGGCCTGACCGTGGTCGCCGCCGTTACAATCAACAATGTCCAGATAGTGAATTTCATCAAAGTAGTGCTTAGCTGCATAGGCAGTGAATACATTGGTCACACCGGGATCAAAACCAGAGCCCAATAGCGCCATAATGCCGGCGTCTTTGAACTTATCCTGATACGCCCACTGCCAGCTGTATTCGAACTTTGCTTCATCTTTCGGTTCGTAGTTAGCGGTATCCAGGTAATCCGTACCGGTAGCCAGACAGGCATCCATAATAGGCAGGTCCTGATACGGTAAGGCAAGGTTAATTACCAGATCGGGTTTAACCTCGTTAATCAGCTTTTCAACTTCGCTGGCATTATCCGCATCCACAGCGAATACCGCCTTAACGCGATCTTCACCAACTTCTTTTTGCAGGGCTTCGCATTTGGAAACAGTACGACTGGCCAGGAAAATTTCGTCAAATTGCTCCGGTAAGCGGGCACATTTTTTAACGGTTACTGCTGCGACGCCGCCGGCGCCAATGATTAATACTCGAGACATAAGTCAGTTCCCAAGGTGTTGAAATTTGCGCTGAATCCTAGCAGACATCATTAAATTGGCAAGCAAAGTTGATGTCTGCGGCGATGAATTTTTATTGACAGCGGGCCCTGCCGTAAGGGCAGAGTATGCCACTCTTAGCCGTAGTTTACCCTATACAAACCTGGTGTGTGAAACCATCCCGGCTCACAAACGTTTAGCCCCCCTCGCTTGACAGGGGGGGCGTTACGGCTAATTAGCCAATGGCGGAGATACGACAATTTTTTTACCCACCCGAAAGTAGGGATAAAGCAACATGACTTCTTCGCCATCCGGGCTGGACGCATTGATTGCAATTGCATCAAGCTTTTCGTGATACTCGGTTTGCACGGTGGCGGCATATACCAGCACACTATAACTGTGAGAATCAGTGGTGGTGTCGATAATTCGCCATTGTAACTGCTCAATCAGATAGCTTTCGTTTTGATATTTAAGCTGTTCATCAGTAAACAAACAGCCAATTTTGCCGTCTTCATAAATTGCTGCAAATGGATAAATTGCCTGACAATGGGGAAGCATCAACTCGCACAAAGATAATGCACGGGTAACCAAAAGCTGCAATGGCTGAGATAGTTGTGTCGGACCATTTATCACGGGAAAAACCTCCTGTGCCCACACCGGCAGACGGTGGCACGGTAAAACTGTTATAAGTTGATAGGTAACGCATGATGTATACAACACCTTGCCTGCCGTCCCTTTTGAACGAAAAAAACGCCGGCTAAGATCACCTTCTGGCCCCTTGTAAACCACCGGTATGCACCAAAACAATTCGACTGCCAGGAGTAAAATCGCCTGCTGCCAGTTTTTTTCTGATACCCATAAATAACTTACCCGAGTAGACCGGCTCTACGGCAAGGGCATACTGGCACTGCAGGTCGCTACAAAATTGAGTTAGCTCGGGGCTGGTTTTTGCATAGCCTTGACCGCAGTGGGCGTGATCTATATGCCAATTTGCGGGTGCGTGCGGGCTCAGGTTTTCTACCAGGGTTTCCAGATATTTCTGGCCTTTGAGCACTGCAATACCTAACGCCTGTTCGCGGCCTTGCAATGCAGCCGCAATACCGGCTAGCGTGGCGCCGCTAGCCACCGGGCAGGCAATATGATCAAACGTCGCCAGACCCCCGCGAATTTCCTCAACCAATTGGCTCATTCCCGTGAGGGCTTCTTGGGCACTGCCGCCTTCCGGTATCACCAGGGCCTCAGGGTAACGCTGTTGCAGCGCCGCCAGATATGGTGCTTCGCTGCGTTGCCGGTAGTCGGTCTTATTAACATACGATAAGTCGGTGCCCCATTGCATCAGGTCGCGCAACATCGGGGTGGGGTTATGCTGATAATGCCCCCGTACTATCGCCGTAAACCGAATATCGGCAGTATGACAAAGAAAGCCCAAGGCATGGAGATGGTTAGAGAACCCACCACCAAAACTGATAATATGGGCGGGCAAAGCGCCCATCCGGTCTGCATAACTGCCCAGTACAGCGGACAGTTTGCGCCATTTATTACCCGACACAATAGGGTGGATTAAATCATCACGTTTAATCCATAGCTCTACCTGCTCTGCGCCGACCCAGTCAGGCTGAAAACGCTGTAATGGGCTGGGCAAACAAGTCTCGCCGAAGGAAAACACAGAAGAACGAAGAGGTTGGTTTGGCATACCGGATAAACCGCCAGGTTTACAAATTTGTAATCCATGATCATAAGGCCAGTTACCAAGGTATTCAAAGAAAACCGAAAATAAGGAAAGGTTATGCGCTGGAGCCTGCTGTTATGCAGTTTAGTCAGTTTTTATAATGTTGCGGCGGTACCTGACCCCGTCGCCGATGCATTGAATGCGCCTGCGCAGATCGGGGAGGCTCGTTTCACCTATTATCTGTGGGACGTGTACGACGCCACTTTATACAGCCCTCAAGGTCAGTGGAAGAACCAACCGCCCTATGCATTGAATTTAACTTATTTACGGGATTTAAAAGGCGAGAAAATAGCGCAACGCAGCATCGACGAAATTAAGAAGCAAGGTTTTGACGATGCAGAGAAGTTAGCAATATGGCGCCAGAAAATGACGCAAATATTTCCAGATGTGCATGAAGACGACGAACTGCTGGGTATTGCAGTTTCGGCGCAAACTACCCGGTTCTACCATAATGGTAATTTAATTGGCACTGTAGATGATAGCGAGTTTACGCGGTGGTTTTTTGCTATTTGGTTGAGCGAAAACACGTCAGAACCGGAATTTCGTCAAAAGCTTCTTAGTGGGGTAGAGCAATGAAAACAAAAGTGATTATGGCCAGTGCATTGATGGGAGCGTTATTAATAGGCGGGTGCGCCAGCGGGCCGGAGGGCAAAACATACCAACAGGTTCAGCCGGCGCTAGATCTTGAAACATTTTTCACCGGAGAAGTAAAAGCGTGGGGGATAGCGCAAAACCGGGGCGGTGATGTAGTGCAGCGGTTTAAGGTGGATATAAATGGCGCGATGGAAGACGGTACGCTGGTGATGCGTGAAACCTTTAATTACGGGGTAGGCGAAGGCCCACTGCAGCGAACCTGGAAAATCACGCCTCAGGGCGCTAACAACTATGTGGGGCGAGCCGGTGATATTGATGGGCCTGCGCAAGGTATCAGCTATGGCAATGCATTTAACTTCACCTACGAGATGGATTTACCGGTAGATGACACCACGTACCATGTAAGTTTTGATGATTGGTTCTTTGCCTTTGATGATACAACCCTGATGAACCGTTCTTATATTAAGAAGTTCGGTATTGTGGTGGCTGAAGTCACCATCTTTATGCAAAAACAATAAGCCATCACGGGTGTGTTGGCTCTATGTCGCATATCCGGCAATATGCCCACTTTGCCAAGCGTCATAGCAATAACAGGTTACGGCGGAACGCGCGACTAGCGCGCGTGTAGGCATTGGTTACTGCCGGTTCATTATCGTTTTAGAACGTACTGGCCCGGCTAATTTGGCTAGGCAGGTGCCACAGGAGTCTTTGCTAGTTGCGACCAGATCTACGTGCAGCTAGGGGAACGAAGCTGTGGGCAATGTAAGGCGCCGCGTTAGCTTGCGTACGATTAACTTACTGGAGATTCCCGAGCTGAAGATTAACGTGTGTGAGAGGTAACTGAGCAAGTCGCGTCGCCCCTGGTAATTCACTTTTCATTTAGCGACTAGTAGTGAATCAGTAATTACCCGCTGGGCAAAGGTAGCGCGGGTGATGCAAAGGATACCGTCACCCCAAAACCACTGCCGGTGAGTAACGGATCGGGCGTATAATAAATGCTGGCATCATGTAAGTCAGCCACTGCTTTTACCATTGATAAACCTAAGCCATTTCCTGCCGTCGTGCGGCTTTGTTGGGCACGATAAAAGCGCCGGGCAAGCTGGGCGTAATGCTTATCCTCGAGCCCTACACCGCTATCATTGATACTGACGTAAAAGCCTTGCGACATTACCCCAAGGTGCACTTCTACCCTGGCCCCATCACCAGCATACTTCACCGTATTGTCCAGCAGGTTAGCTACCATTTGAAACAGTAAATTGGGGTCGCCGTGTAAGTGTACCGGCGTAATGTGGGTAACCAGTTGCATGGAGTGCTCTTCCAGATAGGGTTCGTACAGGTCTACTACATCGGTTACCACATCGGCCAGATTCACATCGGTAAATCCCTGACGCTGGCGTTTACTTTCTATATCCGCAATACGTAATAAACCGCTGAACATACCGAGCAGGTTGTCTGCCTCAGCTTGCGCCTGGCCCTTTATATCGCCATCTGGAAGTCGGTCAAGCCGTGAACGAAGCCGGCTTAGCGGGGTGCGCAAGTCGTGGGCGATATTATCGGTTACAGATTTAATATTTTCTACCGAGTGCTCTATTTTATCCAGCATACGGTTAAGTACCACGGCTAATTTACTCAGGTCATCCCAATTGCTATCGATATCCAGACGCTCCTTTAGATTTCCCGTCTGCATTATCGAGTCCGCTGTTTGCGACATACGGTTAATCCGGTTTACCACATAGATCGCCACCCCGAAGCTCAACCCCGAGATACAACCTAATATTGCCACAAATACCCAGCTAAAAGACTGGCCTATCCATTGTGCGGTGTATAAGTCTTCGATGTCTCGGGCAATGAATAAACGGCTGCCATCACTAAAGGTGACATCTTTAAATAATACGGCTCTCGGCGCGGTATCCTGGGTAGCCCCAGCCAACATTTCTGCACTAAAAACCAGCTGAAAAAAGTCGGTATTCTGCGGTACGGCAATACCATCAAGTGAGCTAAGATTACCCGCCAAAAACTCGCCATTGGCACTTTGCAGGCTAACCAGAGTGGCTGTGGCCGAGAAAGGGTTTTTATTGATTGCGTCTATCAGACCTTGACGGCCATTGTTCTGATACCAGGCCTGATAACCCCAAACCTGGGCATCGACAGCTGCGCGCGCTTCACGTAGCAAGGTTTCTTC
Source organism: Salinimonas sediminis (assembly GCF_003429285.1). Taxonomy (NCBI): domain Bacteria; kingdom Pseudomonadati; phylum Pseudomonadota; class Gammaproteobacteria; order Alteromonadales; family Alteromonadaceae; genus Salinimonas; species Salinimonas sediminis. The sequence continues at coordinate 3,392,710 of NZ_CP031769.1, read as the reverse complement.
ATTCGATAGCGACCACACATAAACAACAAATGCCATGGCAGCACTGGAAAGCAATGTCAGTAGCGCACCTACCCGAAAACTGGAGCTTCGGGTAAATGTGCGTATGGCGATCACGCCAGATTTTCCGCTATGCGGTACCCTGTTCCCCGAACGGTTTCAATTAACGGTACATTAAACGTTTTATCTACTTTTTGCCGTAAGCGGCTAATATGTACGTCTATTACATTGGTTTGCGGGTCAAAGTGATAATTCCATACATGTTCAAGTAACATGCTGCGGGTAACAACCTTACCGCGGTTACGCATCAGGCATTCAAGTAACTGAAATTCCTTGGCCTGCAATTCAATTTCAGTATCACCACGGGTGACCTTACGGTTCAGTAGATCTAAGGTCAGGTCGCCTACTTTGAGGGCGGTAGTGGTATCCTGTACCCGGCCGGCTAGTCCTTCTATTCTGGCGAGCAGCTCTTCTACAGCAAAGGGCTTGGTCAGATAGTCATTAGCGCCCGAGCGCAACCCCTGCACCTTGTCTTCTACCTGGCTTTTGGCGCTGAGTAACAATACCGGTGTTTGGTTTTCTTCTTCACGCAAGGTTTTCAAAACGGCTATACCGTCGGCCCCGGGAAGCATAATATCCAGTACTATAATATCAAATTGCCCGGACCGCGCAGTGTCTAAGCCGGTTGCGCCATCGGTTACCATAGTGCATTCATGGCCGGCTCCTGTGAGGCTATTGTGAACGTGTTCAGCTACCGTTTTGTCATCTTCTATTATCAACGCTTTCATGATTAGTAAATCTTCCCGTGGGCCAACATTCCGTTTGGGTACTTCGTCATATGTACTACATGTTAAAGCGTGTAAACCGATCACTTTATGCACACTAATTACAGGGGGCAGGGCCTGGCTTATTGGGTGCTATAGCTACTCTCGGCTAAAGCGCATTTTAGCGTTGTAAGGGGTGAAGTTCTGTACTTCTCCGCGCTGGGCAATCAATTGTACTTCGCGCCAGTAGGTGGGTGTCATCAAATCGCCGTGTAACGATTTAAGCAATGCCTTCAGATGTTTTTTGCCTACAATAAAATGTTCAAACTGCTCGGGGAAAACATCATTTGGGGCCACTGACAGAGTGTCGATAGCGTAGGGGTCGTCTGATTTTGGCAGGGCGCGAAAGTGCCTGTCTTTCATCAGGCATATCTCATCATAATCATAAAAAATAACCCGGCCCTGGCGGGTCACGCCAAAGTTCTTATGTAGCATGTCACCAGGAAAAATATTCGCCAGAGCAATTTGTTTAATACACAAGCCGAGTTCATCAATCGCCTTGTGTATTTTATCCGGATCGGTTTCCTGCTCCAGATACAGATTGAGCGGTGTCATTTTCCGCTCAATATACAAGTGTTTGATGACCAGTTCATTCTCAGTAAGTTCGATACTGGAGGCGCAGGTTTGCTGAAGCTCTTCCACCAGTTGCGGCGACATTCTATCAAGTGGAAATCTGAAGTTAACGTATTCGTGGGTATCTGCCATTCGTCCTACCCGGTCGGACATTTTCACCAGTCGATAGCAATCTTTCACGTGTTGGCGGGTAATTTTTTTGCTTTCAGCAAATTCATCTTTGATGATTTTGAATACTACGCCGTACGACGGCAGATGAAATACCATCATAACTAAACCGCGAATTCCCGGCGCGGCTTCAAAAGTATCGTCAGATCGTTCTAAATGGCGCAGAAAATTACGGTAGAAAACCGTTTTACCGTGTTTGAAGTGACCTAGCGCCATATACAGTTCAAAATGCTTTTTATTTGGAAGTAACTCTTGTAAGAAAGCGGTGACCTCGGCAGGGTGAAGGGTATCGGCCATAAAATAAGCGCGGGCAAAACCAAAAATTACGCTTAAGTCCTTCCTGTCGGTCAGCAAGGCATCGACAAATATTGCCTGCTGCTGATTGGTTTGCAGTGCAATAACAAAGGGCAAGGTTTCATCGGGCATACAAATACGGCCCACCACATAGGCCGCCTTTGAACGGTAGAAAACGGGCTTTAACATCTCCACCGCAGTAACATTGGCTAACTGCTGGGTAGAAAGCCGCTTGCGCAGGGCGGTTTCCAGGTTAGCTAAATCCCGCGTAAAATTTTCAAATGGCACATTAAACCGGTATACCTTGAAGAGCGCCTCGTACATTTGTTTTACCGTGGTCGCCGGGTCAAAGCTGTTAATGACCTTGTGCCGATCCTGACCCGGTAAAAAGCAACGGCTGGGAAGTACAAACATCAGGGTGTCGTCAATCTTGCGGTGGCGGAATATCCGCCCGATAACCGAGTTATAAAATGTTTCGGCCAGCTCAAACTGGGGATGACCTTCTAACAAGCGGGCATAGGCCGCTTTCATAGCTTGCCAGAATGCATCATTTTGTTGCTGCACAGCCACATCGTGGTAAATATCCGCTACGGCATCGGCCAGGCTGGTTTCGTAAATAGTAATGCGCTCTTTTACCGCGCTTTGGGTTTGTTGCCACTGGCCTTTTTCAAAACGCTCCTGCGCGCCGCGGGTAATCCGGGAAAACCAGCGAAAGCTCTGATCAAAATGCTGAATAATCCGATAGGCAATACGCCCGGCCAGGTCTTGTTCGCTCACGTTGATTCCTTCTTATACCAGTAATAGTAGGGCGATAGCAGATAGCCTTTAGATGTATAATCCCGCCCATTCAGGCTTTCCATCGTGATTTAATACACCCAGCGCAATTGTCTGGTTATCCGCTTTATACTTCACTGTAGCGCGCTGCCATGCTGTTGCCTAGTGTAACGGGCTATCGCAGGCCAGCATCCAATGGCGACGTAATCATTTACCCTGCGCATAGCAAACAAGCCTATAGCGTAAGCGCGGGTTGTCTGGGGGCGATAAAGCCGCCTGGCGCTAAGGGTAAAGCAAGGGCGAAGTATGTGAGGACTTGAGAGTACCTATGCGGTATGCCAGCGCAATAAGGCCATAGTAACCACAGCATAATGCAGGCGAGAGCGGGTGCGAGAAAGGGCAGTGCAGGAGAGTGCCTGCACTGCTTCTTCGCCTAATGGGTGGGCATTAAATAAATTTCGCGTACGCTATTGCGCTGATTCGCGTCAATCGCAAAAACCACGGCATCGGCAACATCCTGCGGCTGCAGTTTGTCAGCTTTGTCTTCTTCAAAGAAAGGAGTATTTACCACACCAGGACATATGGTGGTGCAGCGGCCACCCCACTGTTTCATTTCTTCGGCCAGATTCTGGCCAAAACCGTAGGCAAACCATTTTGATGCCCCGTAAATAGACCCTTCAATAGGACGACGACCTGCCGCAGAGCTGGTCAGAATAAAATGCCCCTCGGAGCTGCGTAAATGGGGCAGGGTAAGCTGTGCAGTCCATAAAAGTGCTTTGATATTAATGTCAATTAACTGGTCCCACTCTTGTGGGTCGCCGTTTTCCGTACCCGCTTGCGATACTCCCTTGCCGGCATTGGCAAATACCGCATCAATGTGGCCATAGTGTTCCAGTGTTTGTTTAACCACTTGTTGCTGTTCAGTATAGCTGGTGGCATCTGCCACGAATGCCACAGCATTATCGCTACCCAGCTCGTCTACTAACTTTGTAAGTTTATCGTCGCTGCGGGCGGTCAGGGCTACTTTATGCCCGGCTTTTACCAGCGCTTGAGCGGTGGCTTTGCCGATGCCGCTGGAGGCACCGGTGATCAGTACAGTTTTGCTCATTATAGGTTACCTTATAATTATGTTAAAAATTAGCCTGCGCGGGTGTCACCGCCTAATAGAGTGATCACCTGGCCGGTGAGATAGCCAGAATCCGCATTTGAGGCCAGATAAACATACGTTGGGGCGATTTCCTCTGGCTGGGCAGGGCGGCCATAAGGCGTTTTACTACCGAACTGTTTGGTACTTTCGCGGCTGCGTTCTGCCGGATTTAAAGGCGTCCACACCGGCCCTGGGGCTACGCAATTAACCCGAATGCCACGCTCTACCATGTCTTGGGCGAGCGTTTTGGTAAACGCATGAATCGCGCCTTTTGTTGACGAGTAATCCAATAAACCTGATGAGCCTTCAAGGCCGGTAATCGAACCGGTATTAATTATTGTCGCCCCCTCTTTTAAATGGCTCAGGCTGGCTTTAACCATTCTGAAATAACCATAAATGTTGGTTTGAAACGTTTTATCCCACTGCTCAAAGGTTAGTGACTCAATGTCGCTGACGTGGTTCTGAAAGGCAGCGTTGTTAACCAGAATATCCAGTTGACCAAACTTATTAAGGGTTTCCTGCACAACATTTTCACAACTTTCCGCGCGGGTTACATCGCACGATAGCATTTGTGCCTGGCCGCCTAATTGTTCGATATATTCAACCGTCTCGCGGGCATCCTGCTCTTCTTCGGGTAAGTAGGTAATTGTAATTTTTGCGCCTTCGCGAGCAAAGAGTACAGCCACCGAGCGGCCTATTCCGGAATCGCCACCGGTTATCAGCGCAACTTTATTTTCAAGTTTACCGGCCGCTTTGTAATGCTCACCAGCAAAGACCGGGCGCGGGTCCATGCTGTGTTCCTGTCCTGGTAGCTCACCGGTTTGTTGGGGTGAAAACGGCGGGGTTGGGTAGTTATTATCAGCCATGTGATGAGTCCTCTTAGTTACCATGTGCTTAGCAAAATGCATGGGCTATTCCAGCTTTGCCAGAGATGGCAGAGAGAGGACAAAAAATTGCTGATAAGAACGTTTGGCCGGTTAGGACAGGGGGAAGCCGGGAGGTGAAAAGCACTCACCGCAAACAGAGGGATGTAACGGGCTTAATCAGGCAGTCAGCGCTTGTCCTGCACGGGAGGTAAGCTTAGGCTGGCAAGGACGGCGTTTTTATCCAGGCTATCATTTTCACCAGCGTGTTTTATTGCATTGACTATAGCAGTATAAAGGGTTGCCTGGCGTTCATACTGATTGGCCTCAGTGGAGGAAAACCGCAATGCTAAATAGTAAAGCACAGACATGTCCATAGCACTAAGCAAGGTAGAAGAGTGGGTTATGTCCAGGGAACATAGCAAATGATAAGCCACTCGACGCCGCCAGGCTAACACATACGACTCGAAACTGGCTGCAAATTCCATGGTCGCCACAAATTGAAACACAGCGCAGGTAGGGCGGTGCGTTAGCAGCAAGTCGGTGACCACAAACAGAGATAATGGTAGCTGCTCAAAGGCCTCGCCCGCCGAATATTGGTGAGCGTTGGTAAGTTGCATGGCCGGAAAATAATTATCGGGGTGGGGAGGGCTGTACTCATACCAAAACCCACCACATAGGGTAGAGATAAATGCCTCACATTCATCCAGCAATGCGTTGCTGGGCGTAGAATGATCACAGAGTATAGTGGCCGGATGATGGGTTAGCCAGGCGTGAACAAGGGGAAAGTCTGCCGATAGGGCTTGATACAAGGCGCTCGCCTGTTCTTCTGCGAGTTGGCGCGGGAATGACTTGTTCAACCATTGGTGCTGGAATGCGCTAAGCGGGAAATGTTGCTGTGCTTGCAACAGCAGCCAGGGGGCTAAAGCTGCATCGGGGGCATGACGTGCTACATAGGCCAGCCCGCCATCGGCAGTTGTGGTTAATTCGGTCATGGCATGAGCATGAAGCAATGTGTCAAACATTGGCTCATTTTCAAGCCGTGTAATGTCGAATTGCCCTTGCTGCCATGCCTTGAAGCTGACCGGCTCAATACACAAACCGCACATAAGACACCCTGGATTGTTTATCGCAAAACAGCAGTATAAACCATAACGGGCCTATCCTGGAGACAACTTATGCTTTGCTCATGGCCGCGACGCTGATCGGCGTGAACGCACCGCACGTGTACGTTAGATTATGACCAACATAGGTTTTGGTGGCGCCGGTAAAATAGCGTAGAGCTCACTTTGGAATAGTCGTTAAAAAAGTACAATGTAACGGTCTGCTACTTAGCCTGGCTTATACCAAATGTGTAAGATGACAGCACTGGCGGCAATACAAAATAAATTCATCCCGATGACTGGCCGAAACAAAGCTCAACGGGTGTGTAAGCATAGGCAGCCTATATGTTAAGGCATTTCGGGCGGAAGAAAGAAAGGCTTGGTTGGCGACGCGCGAAAACACCGAAACTAATTTAGCGGCTATATGGTAATAGGTTTTCAATCAGCCCAGTAGTCGGCGCCCAGTGCCGCCCATAGGGTATATCATAACGCGTCGAGCATATCGTTAGCTGGGTGGCGTAGGTTTAGTCGTCGCGAGTGAGAACTTCAAGTAGCTCTATTTCAAATAGCAGGTTACTGTTCGCTGGGATCATCTCGCCAATCTGCCGGTCGCCATAAGCCAGTTCAGCGGGCACCCATAGTTTTCGTTTCCCCCCGGTTTTCATTCCCTGCAGGCCAATAAACCAGCCTTGTATCACTTTATTCTTTGATAGCACCGTTTGAAATGGCTGGCCTTTAGCATACGATGAATCAAACTCACTACCATCTTCTAAAAAGCCGCGATAGTGCGCGGTAATTAACGCACTTTTTTCGGCAGCTTTACCGGTACCAATGGTTATATCTTCAATTTTTACTGTTGTACTCATAGGGCTTATCCTGTGAAAAAGCTTATCGGCAGCACCCCATGTTGTGTTGAATAACACAGAGCATGGAAGCCAAAAGTGAAAAAGATTAAGTGTAACCCGAATTACCGCTAGCCAGCCAGGACTCGGTGCCGGTACGGGCGTTTACCAACGGCTCACAGACAGGCTTAGGTAGTGGGGGCTTTCTGGCACTACGACAGCGATAGCTGATGGGGCAAAAAGGCCAGCCTTCATGGTTCATTGACGGAAGGAGCAAAGCAATAACCAAGGTGCTAGCCTCATTTGGCTAAAGATCCTATTTGGCTAAAGCCATGATCTGGTTGGACTGGCTAAATATGTTAGAGTTATTTCCCCCTCCTACAGTTTACGTGTAAGCAAACCGTAGTGGTTTTGCACCTGTGCTTAGGTTTCGGTTGCGGGTTCTTTATCGGGCTATCTGGGCCAGCAACGCTTCAGCGCAAAAAAGCCAGCTCACAGGATGCTTAACCCACATAAAAGTACGGTGTGTAATGGCAAGGCCAGGGTCGCTCGCAATCTGGTTTATGCCAGCTGACTTCGCTACAACATGGCATCTATTAAACAATACTCTTTATATTAATGTTGCGGTTGCGAGCTAAACATTCCCCGAGTATACCGATTCAGAAAAAACTGCAGCAGCTTTAGAATAGTTGCCCCACCATACCTTAGTAAAAACCAGGCAGCAGTACCTGGCTACTTAAGTTTGACGCCTTGTGTGACCGAATGTTGTGGGGCATCGTAAGCCCGTTTGGGCGCACAATTTGAGGTTGCTGCCCTTTCGAATAAACATATTAACTTTCAAAACGTTAAGCTACTTCAGCGGGAATATTTTTAGCGTATTTTTACCTCTGAATTCAGCGAAACCGTGAAAATAAAAGCCTGCCGAGATCGCGTACACCTACTAATTCCATGAATCTAAAGGATTTCCCGCAAACGGTAAAATGCCCATCCAGAATGGACATGATCACACTGTTTGCTAAAATTTACACAAAGGCGGTTGACATATAGACGTCTATACGGCAAATTGAACCCATGAAAACAATAACAAGCACCACCGGCATGATTATGATTACCACCTCTTTGAGGGCGGTTGCTGGTTAGTGCATGTTAGACGCAAATACCAAAAAACCCGCCCTCACCGAGAGCGGGTTTTTTTTTAACTTAAAGCTGCAAAAATTGATGTAGTTAACCCAATCAATAAGGAGCAACAAATGAAAGTGTTAAAGTTTGGTGGATCTTCTCTGGCCGATGCACAGCGATACCTGCGTGTGACCGAGATTAGCATTTCCACCCACCAAACCGACGGCGCTGCCGTGGTGCTCTCTGCCCCCAAAGGAGTGACTAACGCACTCTCCCTGTTATGTGAACAGGCCGCAGCAGATCAGGATTTTCTACCACTATTTGAAAAACTCGAAACGCTGGTCACCGGCATTGCTGCCCAGCTTAACGATATATTATCGGGCTTCGACTACGACGCGGTGGTAGCATTTATTGATAACCAGCTGGCCAGCCTTAAAAAGCAGCTTGATGGCATTCGTCTACTGGGTTGTGCTCCCGACTCAGTAACAGCTGGCTTACTCAGTATTGGCGAATACATTAGTGTCACTTTGTTTAGCGGTATCTTAAGTGCCAAAGGTATTACCAACCAGATAATCGATCCGGTGGAATACGTGCGGGCTCAGGGAGATTATCTTGATAGTATTGCCGATGTGGCATTAAGCAAAGCGAACTTCAGCGATATTGTTGCCGATGGTAGTGTCTTTTTGGTCATGCCTGGTTTCGTAGCCGCTAACGAAGTAGGCGAGAAAGTTACCCTCGGGCGCAATGGTTCAGATTATTCAGCCGCTATTCTTGCTGCCTGTATCGGGGCTAAAGCCTGCGAAATCTGGACGGATGTAGATGGCGTGTACAACGCGGATCCGAATCAGGTTGAAGGGGCCGTTTTACTGGATAAGCTAACCTATCAGGAGGCCATGGAATTATCGTACTTTGGCGCCAAGGTATTGCATCCTAAAACCATCGGACCTATTGCTCAGCACCATATTCCCTGCCTTATCCGTAATACGCTAAACCCAGCCGCACCGGGTACCTTAATATCTAATGAAGCCAGCGAAACCTGGACCTCGGTAAAAGGTATTTCCCAACTAGATGACATTACTATGTTCAATGTCGCCGGTCCCGGCCTAAAAGGAATGGTGGGTATGGCAAGCCGGGTGTTTGAGGTCATGTCGAACGCCAATATTTCTATTTCATTGATTACCCAATCCAGTTCTGAGTACAGCATAAGCTTTTGTATTCAAAACAAAGATGCCGACAAAGCACTGGCGTTGTTAGAAGATGCCTTTACGTTAGAGCTGCAAAACCAGCTTCTTGACCCGATAGAAGTGCGCCGCGACTTGGCAATTGTCACTTTGGTGGGCGATGGTATGCGCCATACGAAAGGCCTGGCAGCACGGTTTTTCAATTCTCTGGCGCAAGCCAGGGTCAATAATGTGGCAATAGCCCAGGGCTCATCAGAGCGTTCAATATCCACGGTTATCGAAGCAAAACGCGCTAAAAAAGCAGTTCGGGTGATTCACCAGAACTTCTTCTCAAACCGTCATACTATTGATGTGTTTTTGATTGGTTGTGGCAATGTAGGCCAGGAATTACTTGGCCAAATTTCTCGCCAGCAACCGGCATTGTTAAAGCGAAATATCCAGTTACGGGTGTACGGGATTGCCAATAGCCGCAAATTACTGCTCAATCCGAATGGTATTGACGTGGGTAACAGCTGGGCCGAAGAGTTAGCCGCCAGCGACCAATCATTTTCGGTTGAGCAGCTGCATGACTTTGTTAATCACAACAGCCTGGTTAATCCGGTGATTGTGGACTGTACCAGCAGTGCAGGTATCGCTGCGCAGTATGTAGAGATGCTGGAACAAGGTTTTCATGTGGTGACGCCGAACAAAAAAGCCAACACCGATACGCTTACCTATTACCGGAAACTACGCAAAACTGCGCTACAAACCAACCGCCAGTATCTGTACGAAACCACGGTAGGTGCAGGCTTACCGGTTATTGATAACCTACAGAAACTGTTTAGTGCAGGCGATGTATTGCATCGGTTTGAGGGTATCTTATCCGGTAGCCTGTCGTATGTGTTTGGTAAGCTTGAAGAAGGCATGAGTTTGTCTGAAGCAACCGAAACTGCCCGCAAAAACGGCTATACTGAACCTGATCCGCGGGATGATCTTAGTGGCATGGACGTAGCGCGAAAGCTATTAATTATGGCACGTGAAGCTGACCTTGAGTTGGAGCTAAGTGATATAACCATTGAATCAGTGCTGCCAGCAGGCTTTGCTGAGGAATGCTCAGTCGATGAGTTCATGCAACGGTTGCCCGAGCTAGATGATAGTTTTGGAGAAAAAGTCAGGCAGGCGCAAAACGATGGCAAAGTGCTGCGCTATATCGGCAGTATTGAAGATAATCAATGCCGGGTTACCATTCAGGCGGTGCCAGCCAGCCATCCACTGGCCGCCGTAAAAGACGGCGAAAATGCACTGGCTATCAGCAGTGACTATTACCAGCCTATTCCCTATGTCATTCGTGGTTACGGGGCAGGTGGAACGGTCACCGCGGCGGGAGTGTTTGCTGATATCCTTCGGACCATGCCCTGGAAACAAATGGCCGGCTAGCCGGTAGGACTCAATAATGAAAAATAAAACAATAGCGTACGCCCCAGCTTCAATCGGTAATGTCAGCCTGGGATTTGACGTGCTGGGGGCGGCGCTGGAGCCAGTTGATGGAACCGCGCTGGGTGATGTGGTGGAAGTGCAGCAAGCTGACGCTTTTGCGCTTCATGTGGCCGGCCCCTTTGCGCACAAACTGCCCGCGGATGAGAACACCAATATTGTCACCCACTGTTACGAACACTTTATCGAAGCGTGCGTAAAATACGGCCATGCTACCCATCCACTGGCAATGACACTGCATAAAAACTTGCCTATCGGAAGCGGGCTAGGTTCCAGTGCAAGCTCTATCGTAGCGGCTTTTCATGCACTCAATGCACATTTCGATTCGCCATTTAAGCAAGATGAATTATTGCATATGATGGGCGAGCTAGAAGGGCAAATCAGTGGCAGTATTCACTACGACAATGTTGCCCCGTGCTATCTTGGCGGGATGACATTGATGACCGGCCAGTCATCGCCCGTCACCGTTGCCTTACCTTTAATGGAAAACTGGTACTGGGCTATTTGTTACTCAGGCATTAGCGTATCCACCTCAGCGGCGCGGGATATTTTACCCAAGACGGTGGACTTACCTGACGCGTTGACATTTGGGCGCCAGCTTGGGGTGTTTGTTCATGCGCTCTATGCCAATAATGAGCAACTGGCTGCCAGTGTGATGCAAGATGTGATTGCTGAGCCGTATCGCAAATCACTATTGCCAGGATTTGATGAGGCACGTGCCTATAGCATGGAGCATGGCGCGCTGGCATTTGGCATATCGGGCTCTGGCCCAACGGTGTTTGCGGTATGCCGCGACCAAGCACAGGCTCAGCATATTGCTGCCTGGTTAGACAACAATTATAAGCAAAACGAAGATGGCTTCAGCCATGTTTGTCGTATCCCGCAGGCGGGTGTACAACAACAGCAAGGGTAAAATATTGTGGAACTAGTAAATTTAAAGGACGCAACCGATACAGTGTCATTTGCACAAGCCGTAAAGAAAGGCCTGGGCAAACATCAGGGGCTGTATTTTCCGACCGCTATTCCTAAGCTAACTGATGTAGAATCACTTCTGGCTAAGCCATTTGTAGAACGCAGCATAGAGATTCTGCATACGCTTATAGGCGATGAGCTGGGTGCCGGTGTGTTAGATGAAATTGTAGAGCAAGCATTTAACTTCGCCGCTCCGGTAGAGAAAGTCACCGACGATATATATACGCTGGAACTCTTTCATGGCCCCACGCTGGCCTTTAAAGATTTTGGCGGCCGCTTTATGGCGCAGGTGCTGGCGCGTATTTCGGCTGGGCAACCGATAACCATTCTCACCGCAACCTCAGGTGATACAGGCGCTGCCGTCGCCCAGGCATTCCATGGTATCAGTAACATTAACGTGGTTATATTGTTCCCTAAAGGAAAAATCAGCCCGTTGCAGGAAAAGCTGTTTTCAACCTTAGGTGGCAATATCCATACGGTAGCCATTGAAGCCGATTTTGATGCCTGCCAGTCGCTGGTTAAACAGGCTTTTGACGATCCTGATGTTCGCGACGGGTTGCATCTCAATTCTGCCAACTCAATAAATATCAGCCGTTTACTGGCACAGGTATGTTATTATTTTGAAGCTCTTAGCCAAATTCCGGTAGCCGAACGCGAGCAGCTGGTGGTCTCGGTACCCAGCGGTAATTTTGGCAACCTGACGGCTGGTATGATTGCTAAAGCAATGGGGTTACCTATAAAACGGTTTATTGCGGCGACTAACCTTAACGACACCGTGCCGCGTTATCTGAAAACCGGTGAATGGGATCCAAAAGCAACAGTTGCGACCATCTCTAACGCCATGGACGTCAGTCAGCCTAACAACTGGCCGCGTATCGAGGCATTAATTGAACAGGGCTATATAGACAAAGCCTGTTTGCGTGGCGAATCCGTAGACGAACAATACACCCAGATTGCCATGCGTCAGTTAGCGCAGGCAGGCTATACCAGTGAGCCCCATGCGGCTATCGCCTTTCGTTCGCTAAGCCACGGGCTGGAAGAAGGTGAAAAAGGACTGTTTTTAGGCACCGCGCATCCGGCCAAATTTCGCGAAACGGTCGAAAATGTATTAGGCCAGCCTATCAGCTTGCCACGAGAGCTTGCTGCGGTGGCCACCGAAGATAGCCTGGCGGTGGATTTAGAGCCAAGTTACGAGGCATTAAAAGCCCACATGCTTGCTCTGTTGCAAACCCAATCGTGAAGTGGCATGACGTATTGGGCCCGGAGAAGGAAAAACCTTATTTCCAGGCCCTGATGGAGCGTGTAGAGGAAGAAAGGGCGGCGGGGAAAGTGGTATACCCACCCCGTGAACAGGTATTTAATGCCCTTAAATTCACTGAGCTTAGCGATGTAAAAGTCGTAATGTTGGGCCAGGATCCCTATCACGGCCCTAACCAGGCTCACGGACTATGCTTTTCAGTATTGCCCGGTATTAAACCGCCGCCTTCACTGAACAATATATATAAAGAATTAGCCGCCGATATTGCCGATTTTGCCGTGCCGGCTCACGGAACGTTATCCAGTTGGGCCGAGCAGGGGGTATTGATGCTAAATACCGTATTAACAGTAGAACAGGGTAAGGCCCATAGCCATGCAAAATTTGGCTGGGAAACCTTTACTGACGCGGTGATAGACGCGGTCAATCAGCATCTTGAAGGTGTCGTGTTCTTGTTATGGGGCAGTCATGCGCAAAAAAAAGGTGCAGGTATTGATACCGCCCGTCACCATGTACTTACCGCACCACATCCCTCACCCTTGTCGGCCCATCGCGGCTTTTTGGGGTGCCAGCACTTTAGCCAGACCAATCGCCTGTTAGAGGCGCAAGGTAAAACCCCTATTACCTGGCAGGTATAGTACTCCCTCACTATCTGACTTCCCTTTCAGTCCTGCGCCGGCTACTAAGCCTGCGCAGTTTTTTATTCAAGCCCAGGCCTACACGGCAGGTTTTTGCTCGGGCAATGGGTCGCAACTTTGCCGGTAATACTATCCAGGCTTAACCGAGCGTTATTTGACCGGGGGCGAACACCGCTAGCGCATTAATGCAAAGGGTAAACGCAATGGTTTCAAAACTACAGATACAGTATTGCGGTAAAAGATAATATGATGCTGTAAGCGATACGGTCCATCTACAGTGTGAATAGCCGGATATCCTAGCCCTATTTACGGCCACGCCTGTTGCATGCGGTTAACCGCCGTGCGTAGTGTTAGCAAGTAGCTGTGAGTAAGTATAAGTACCCTGAGTTTACCCTACAGTGACGTTCTACCCCTTATCTCCAGCGTTATCTTTAGCGGTGATCTGTGCATCTTTGCAGGGGCATACGTATTATATACGATGCAGCATTGCCTACGCAGCCTGATCCAATCGTGGTGTGCTTTCGGACACGCGGGGCTCTCTATTATCAAGAGTGAACCGAGAGAGAGTCGAGAGTGAACCGAGAGTGAGTCGCTAACCACCTGAAGTAGCATAAATCAGCATTGCCTACGCAGCCTGAGCCGAGTTCGGTGTGCTTTCGGTCACGCGGGGGCTCTATTATCAAGAGTGCACCGAGAGTGAGCCGAGTGTGAACCGAGACCGAGTCGCTAACTACCTGAAGTAGCATAAAACAGCATTGCCTACGCAGCCTGAGCCGAGTTCGGTGTGCTTTCGGACGCGGGGCGCTCTATTATCGAGGGTGAGTCGAGAGTGAGCCGAGTGTGAACCGAGACCGAGTCGCTAACCACCTGAAGTAGCATAAATCAGCACTGCGACAGGATATAGGGGCGTAAGCGTCTGTCTTTACCCAATAAAAGCCAGCCCCAGTATCTCCAGGTAACGCAACTATGACCGAAACGAAAAACGGCCATCTTATGCAGATGGCCGTTTTTTGTGTTTATCGTTCCATTGTTTCCAGTTCGTACTCGAAACTATAGTCAATCTCGGCGAGCTCTTTTTCCAGTCTGAATCTATCTTGCAGCGCTTCTATTTCTCTCCACTTCCGCTTTTTACTTTTTGTTTTCGCTGGAGTTGCTTCGATATCTAACATAGTAAATAGATCTGACTTATCCACGAGGATCTCCTTAATGGTACCACTTACAACAGTGACAGAGTGAAACGTAAATCCCTCTGTCCATTTTTGTATCATAGCCACAACGAAAATAAAATAAGAAAGTTTACTTTTTATTAACAAATTGTGACGGTTCAATGACAATAGTGGTGTTCATTCAGGGTAGATAAGTGCGGCTGGAAGGCCCAGCCGCGATATAGATTATCGAAGTATCAGAGATGCACCTATGGCAACAGCCTATTTTGGTGCATTGGCAGAGCGGAATTTAGCGATGAGTTGTTGGGTAGACACATCAAACTGACTTTCTTGTGCGTTCCCTTGAATCCCATCAAGCACTTGATTACCAAGCTCTTTTCCTAATTCCACACCCCACTGGTCAAAGGAGTTCACCTGCCAGATTACGCCCTGAACGAACACTTTATGTTCATACAAAGCAACCAGCGCGCCAAGTGTTACCGGATCCAGTTTTTCGAACAATAATGTGTTGCTGGGCTTGTTGCCTGGCATCGTTTTATGTTGTGCAATATGCTTACGGGTATCCTCATCCAAGCCTTCATCAGCCAGGTCTGTATAGCACTCATCAAAGGTTTTACCCTGCATAAGCGCCTGGGCCTGGCCAAAGCAGTTAGAAGCCAGCATGGCATGATGCGTATCGTTCTGGTTAGGTACGTGCAGCGGTAACATGAAGTCGGCAGGAATCAGCGACGTCCCCTGATGAATAAGCTGGTGAAAGCTATGCTGGCCGTTGGTCCCTTCACTACCCCAAATAATTGGGCCGGTGGCGTAATCCACCACGTCACCCTGTTTGGTAACTTGCTTACCATTACTTTCCATATCAAGCTGTTGCACATAGGCAGGTAATCCGCGCAGGTAATGATAGTAAGGCAACATCACTGTTGACTGCGCATCAAAGAAATTGCGGTACCAAACACCCAGCATCGCCATAATAACGGGCAGGTTGCTCTCTAATGGTGCATTCTTAAAATGCTTATCCATTTCATGCGCACCTTCCAGTAAGCCCTTAAAATTATCAAAACCCAGGCTCAGGGAAATCGGCAAACCAATAGCTGACCATAAAGAATAACGACCGCCTACCCAGTCCCACATGGGAAAGATATTTTCTTCGGCTATGCCGAAGTCGGTGGCAGCTTTTACATTTGAAGATACGGCAACAAAATGTTTGGCAATGTCTTCTTGGGTGCCACCAGCAGATAAGAACCATTGTTTAGCCGTTTGGGTATTCTGCAGCGTTTCCTGCGTCGAAAACGACTTGGAAGACATGACCACCAAGGTTTCTTCGTGATCCAGGCTGCTTAAAACATCATGTATATGACAACCATCGACATTGGCAACAAAGTGCACTTTTACCGCATCACTACGGTAAGGCTTGAGTGCCTCGGTCATGATCTTTGGCCCCAGGAACGAGCCGCCAATACCAATCGCTACAACCTGTTTTACCGGTTTACCGGTATAACCCAAATGAGACCCAGAATGGACTGTTTCGGTAAATTTCTGAATCTTATCCAGCGTTGCCTGCACCTCGGGCATTACATCTTTGCCGTCTACCATCACGGGTTCACCGGAGAAGTTTCGGAGCGCGGTATGCAATACAGCACGGTTTTCGGTGCTGTTGATATGCTGGCCACCAAACATAGCATCGCGCTGTGCCGACAGCCCTTGAGCTTCCGCTAATTCAAACAGCGACGTCATCACTTCATCAGTTACACGGTTTTTAGAATAATCCAAAAAAATGCCGCACGCTTCGGCCTGCATTGTGTCGGCGCGCGAAGGGTCCTGGCTGAACCAATCCCGCATATGCGCGTCTTTAACCGATGCGGCTAACTCAGAAAGCCGGTGCCATTGTGGCTGGCTGGTCAGTGTGCTCATGATGATTTCCTATAGTTTAGTCAATAAAGCAAAAGGTTATGCTAAAAAGCATAACCTTTGAGGGGGGCATAAAGTGGTCGTATCAGTAAACTAGATATCCAGTTTTTCTTTTAGCGTGGTTTCCAGTTTGACCTGGTCAGCAGCAAAGTTACGGATACCTTCGGCCAGCTTTTCAGTTGCCATAGGATCTTCATTCATTTCCCAGCGGAACTGACTTTCGCTTATTTTAGCCCCGGGTGTTTCGCTGGCCCCTTCATCTTTCAATACGGCTTTTAGTTCAGCAGTTTCGTTGGCCAGTTCTTCCAACAGGGCAGGGCTGATGGTCAAGCGGTCACAGCCAGCCAGCGCCTGAATTTCACCAATATTACGGAAACTTGCGCCCATTACAATCGTGTCATAACCATGACGCTTATAATAATCGTAGATTTCAGTGACCGACTGCACGCCTGGATCTTCGTGTGAAGCGTATTCTTTTTTGTCGGTATTCTCTTTATACCAATCTAAAATACGGCCTACGAAGGGTGAAATCAAAAATGCGCCGGCTTCAGCACAGGCACGGGCCTGAGCAAAACTGAACAACAGCGTAAGGTTGCAGTTAATGCCTTTTTGCTCAAGTACCTCAGCAGCACGAATGCCTTCCCAGGTAGAAGCAATTTTTATCAGAATGCGCGATTTATCGATGCCTTCATCAGCATACAATTCAATAAAACGCTCGGCTTTAGCAATGGTGGCTTCGGTATCAAATGATAAACGGGCATCTACTTCGGTAGAAATACGTCCTGGCACAGAGCCTGAAATTTCTTTGCCGATAAGCACTGACAGTTTATCTGAGGCATCTACAAGTTGCTGGTCGGCATCTTTAGACTGTAATTTAGCCCATGCTACCGCATCATCAATAATTTGCTTGTAGTGTGGCAGGCTGGCTGCTTTTAATAGAAGAGAAGGGTTGGTAGTGGCATCGACAGGCTGATACTTCTTAATGGCTTCAATATCGCCGGTGTCAGCAACAACTGTCGTCATCTCGCGTAGCGCTTCTAACTGATTGCTCATAGTTCTCTCTGAATGTGGGAGTTAAAAAAATATACTGACGGGCCGTTTCATACATCACTATGACCTGTCAGAAAAAACTAAAGTTGCATCAGGGGATGCGTTTACTGTGTAGGGTTACTATGTCTGAAATATGAAACCAGATCGCAATTTTGCTTTGGTTATAGCAAACCGAAGCATGATTTAAAACACAAACCCGTTGATAGTTTATATGATTGGGGTAATTCGCCTGTATTCAACACCCTGCTGCAAAACCACCGGTGTAATCAATTTACTGATTACAGTGATATAGTTATTCGACTTTAAGCCCGGCGGCTATCAGGCTACACTTTGCGTCACTAAAATGATTGCTGTAGGAGCGCCCATGCTTGTTGTTGTATCCCCTGCTAAAAACCTGGATTTTACCAGTCCCGTTCCGACCGATCAGGCAACCTCGCCTGAACTGCTTGAACAAGCCAGTCAACTGGTTGAACGGTGCCGCGAACTTACCCCAGCTCAGTTGGGCTCGTTGATGAGTATCAGCGATAAATTAGCCACACTCAATGCCGAGCGGTTTGCAGAATTTACTACTCCTTTTACTAAAACTAATGCCCGTCAGGCGTTATACGCGTTTAATGGTGATGTCTACACCGGCCTGGATGCGCCAAGCCTAAGCGACAACGCAGTAACCTATGCCCAGCGTCATTTACGCATTTTATCGGGTCTTTACGGGGTACTACGGCCCCTGGATTTAATGCAGGCCTACAGACTGGAAATGGGCACCAAGCTTGACAATGCGCAGGGCAAAGACTTGTACAGTTTTTGGGGCGACACTATTACCCAGAAACTTAATGAAGCTATGCAGGCACAAGGCGACAACGTATTAGTTAACCTGGCATCCAACGAATATTTTCGCGCGGTAAAAAAAGCCAAGCTGGCGGGTGCCATTATTACCCCGCAATTTAAAGACTACAAAAATGGGCAGTATAAAGTAATCAGTTTTTATGCAAAAAAAGCCCGCGGTTTAATGGCAAGGTATATACTTGAGAATCAGGTTGAGGAAGTCGCCGACCTGCACAACTTCACCGAACAAGGCTATTATTTCAGTGAAGAACAAAGCAGCGGTAATGATCTGGTGTTTCTCAGAGACGCTCAGAACTAAACTGCCGCGCCCTCGTCTTAGCGAACAGGAAGCAGACTATGTATACCTTATATGGTTATCCGGGAACCCGCTCGTTGCGGGTGGCCTGGGCATTGGAAGAAATAGGCCTGGAATACCACTATAAACTTGTCGATTTATTCAGTGGGGCGCATCGGCATCCTGATTACCTGGCGCTCACGCCTACCGGAAAAATTCCTTTGCTAAGTACCCCTCAGGGGCATCTGAGTGAGTCGGCGGCGATTGTCACCTATTTAGGGGAAAATCACGCCTACCACGAGCTTATCGCCCCCATCGGCAGTAGCGAACGCGCGTTATACCAGCAAATGATGTGTTTTATGATAACCGAGCTTGAACAACCGCTATGGAACATTGTGAAACACGACTTCATTTTACCTGAACATCATCGGCTGGCCCAAATGCAGCAGGTGGCGACTTTTGAGTTTGAACGGGCAATCAGCGAATTTTCTACGTTATTAGGCACTAAAGATTACGTTAGCGGGCCGATGTTCAGTATGGCTGATATTGTCGCCGGGCAGTTACTGGCCTGGGCCGATGAATCTAAGCTGGCATTGCCGCATGACAATGTTCAGGCCTACAAAGAACGCGTACTTTCGCGCCAGGCTTTTATCAAGGCTACAGAACGCGAGCAGTCGGCCAAAGCAGCAGTAGCCTGAGTCCCTCCCGTAAGGCCTGGCTGGCTAGCCAGCAACCCGCTTAATGGCGGCGCTGAACGATGCGCATAGCATAGTGCTGGGCGTAGGATAGTGACGGGCGTAGCATAGTGACGGGCGTAGGATATTGACGTGCATAGCATGGAAGAATACAAACGCGGAGCTAGCCAGGGCCTGGCTAGCAAAAATAGTTTTACGGCGGCTGAATAGCTTTGGATGGAAGTTGTACGGAACGGGCTTTACCGTTACCGTTAGCGGTAGTGGGCGCCGTGGAGGTTAGAAAGTGAAAGGTTCAGGTTTTACAAAATGAGCCTGCTGGCTACCCGGTGCTAACAAATAACGGCTAGCTAAAGCATCGTCTTCGCCTTAAGAGCGAGCGTAAGCAGGGGCGCTATTCAGCGTACAGTTTTTGCTGAAATTTCAATGTATGGCTGGCGCTTCCGCGTTTAATATCAATAACAAACCGAAACGTTTCCATATCATCAAAGGCAATATTCGCCAGATAATAAATAGCCTCACCTTCTTCAACTTTTCGAAAAGCCAACGCATGTTGTTTGCCCAGAAGGTTGGTGGCAGTGCCAGTAATATCCACATTCTGGGCTTGCTGATTTTGCTTATCAAGTACCGATATGTTTACCAGCGCACTGTATTTGCTGCGCACAATACCGTAGGCCTGAGCGACTTGCGGGGTTAAAAATGCCGTATTCACCACAATATAATGCACGTCCCATTGGCCTAGGGTCTTTTTCTGCTCAGCTGCACCAGGTGCACTAAACAGCAGACAGGCCACTACTATCAATAGCCAATTTGGCATGCGTATAGGCATATTAATCCATCGCCCTAGTAACCCCGCTACACCCCGGCTTAATAAAGGCCAAAGGTGTCTTGCAGTAGTATTTGAATAAATTGCAGTGCCACAATGGCCACTAATACCGATAGGTCTAGCCCGCCAATAGGGGGGATAATCTTTCGGATAGGAGCTAAAAATGGTTCGGTAAGCTGATACAGCACATGTTCTACCGGGTTTTGGCCCTGCGAAATCCAGCTTAATATAGCGCGCAGAATCAGTACCCAAAATACTAACGAGAACGCTTCTTTCACTACATCGACCACAGCGAGTAAGAATAAGTGTAATGGATTGGCAAAGCTGGCGCCGACCAACAAGTATAAGGTCGCAATTTTAGCTAACGCAACAATAACGGCCAAAACAAAGGTGGCGGTGTCGAACCGGCCCAGCGAGGGGATAACGCGTCGCAACGGCCCCACAATTGGGTGGGTGGCTTTTACTACAAATTGGCTTAGCGGATTATAAAAATCGGCTCGAACCAACTGTAGCCACAAGCGTAAAATCACTACCATCAAATACAAATTGAACAGGGTAGAGACAAGAAATACCGTTGCGCTCATCGATTAACTTCCTACAAAAATTTAAAGTTGTTTAGCCATTTCTTCTGCCCGGGCTACTGCCGCGCGCATTGCTTTAGAGACGGTTTCTTGTAAACCCTCATCAATTAACGTATTAACAGCTGCTGCGGTGGTGCCACCTTTTGAGGTGACCTGAGCCCGCAGTTCACTCAGTTCCAGATCAGGGTTTTGGCATACCATTTCGGCCGCGCCCAGCATTGCCTGCTGCACCATTTTCCGTGATGCCGCCTGATCAAAACCCATGTTAATGGCTTCTTCCTGCATAGCTTGTAAAAATAAGAAGAAGTAGGCTGGGCTGCTGCCGGCCGCTGCAATAACCCCATTGATATCATCTTCCTGATCAACCCATACAGTGTCGCCCACGCCGTTCATCATATCTTCAACATATTGTCGATTGGTCTCGGTAATCGTGGGGTCGGCATAAAGCCCTGACATTCCTTTACCCAATAAGCTGGGGGTATTAGGCATTACTCTGGCAACCGGATAGTCACCGCCGAGCATTTCTTTAAGGCGGCTCACCGGCAGGCCGGCCGCGATAGAGATAAACAGTTTGTCGCTAAGATCGTTGCTTTGCAACGCTTCACACATCTGTCCCATCATCTGCGGCTTAACCGACAAAACAATAGCATCGGCAAAAGTACACGCTTCATCATTTGACTGGGTAGTTTGAATACCGAACTCTTCTTTTAATGCGTCCAGTTTGGGCGTAGAAGGGTTGCTGGCCATGATCAGGTCTTTGTTATAGCCTGATTGGATAAGCCCACTAATGATGCTCCGGCTCATATTGCCGGCGCCAATAAACGCGAGTTTTTTCTGTTGCATGTCTGTCCTTTTGGTCTGACAAAAAAAATGTAACGCAAAAAGCTACTGGTTACGCTCACCAAAAATGGCCGTACCAATACGTACCATAGTGGAACCGTGACCGATGGCCGCTTCTAAATCGTCACTCATACCTACGGACAGGGTATCAAAATCGCTCAGCTTTGTATGGTATTGGGCAAATAAATCTGCCAGCCTGGTCAGGCTACGTTGTTGTTCATCGACACCAACCTGGGCCCGTGGGATAGCCATCAAGCCACGCAACTTTAGCTGCGGGTACTGGCCAATTTCTTCAATTAATGCCGGCAATTGCGCAGGCGTAACACCGGCCTTGGTGTCTTCATTATCGATATTTAGTTGAATACAAATATTGAGGGGCGGTAAAGCGGCGGGGCGCTGGTCGTTCAGACGACGCGCAATTTTGGCGCGATCTACTGACTGTACCCAGTCAAAATGTTCGGCCACCAGTTTGGTTTTATTTGACTGTACCGGGCCAACCATATGCCACTGTATATCATGCAAATCGGCTAAAGCCTGGACTTTTTCAACGCCTTCCTGAATATAGTTTTCGCCAAACAAACGTTGTCCTGCTTCATACGCTAGCCTGATATCAGATACCGGTTTTGTCTTTGACACGGCTAGTAATTGGACCGAATTTGAAGGACGATTAGCCTGCGCAGTCGCCTGATCTATGCGTTCATAGGTGATTTTCAGTCGTTCTGCTATTGTTTGCATAGTGCACCTATCGATATGGAGATGTAATCGTGGATATTACCGAACTTTTAGCTTTCAGTGTAAAGAATAACGCGTCAGATTTGCACCTGTCAGCTGGCCTGCCGCCGATTATCCGGGTTGACGGACAAATGCGCAGACTGAATATCCCTGAGCTGGATCATAAGCAGGTGCATGCGCTGATTTACGAAATCATGAATGATAATCAGCGTAAAGAATACGAAGAAAACCTGGAAATCGATTTTTCATTCGAAGTGAAAGACTTATCCCGTTTCCGGGTCAATGCCTTTGTGCAAAACCGCGGCGCCGCGGCAGTTCTGAGAACCATACCGTCGCGGGTATTGACCTTGGATGAACTGGGAGCACCGGAAATATTTAAAGATATTATCGACCAGCCTACCGGCCTGGTGTTAGTTACCGGCGCTACCGGTTCGGGGAAAAGTACCACGCTGGCCGCAATGGTTGACCATATTAATGCCCATAAACGCGATCATATCCTGACCATTGAAGATCCTATCGAATTTGTCCACGACAACAAGCTTAGTGTCATCAATCAGCGGGAAGTGCACCGTGATACTCACAGTTTTAACAATGCGCTTCGTTCCGCATTACGTGAAGATCCGGATGTCATTCTGGTGGGTGAGCTACGTGACCTTGAAACCATTCGGTTAGCCATGTCAGCCGCAGAAACCGGCCATTTAGTGTTTGGTACCCTGCATACAAACTCCGCGCCGAAAACGATTGACCGTATTGTCGATGTATTCCCGGCCGCAGAAAAATCAATGATTCGCTCAATGTTGTCTGAGTCATTACGGGCGGTCATCTCACAGTCACTGCTGAAAAAAATTGGTGGGGGCAGGGTTGCCGCGCACGAGATAATGCTGGGCGTACCGGCTATTCGTAACCTGATTCGAGAAGATAAAGTTCCGCAAATGTATTCGGTTATTCAAACCGGTCAATCATTGGGCATGCAAACAATGGATCAGTGCTTACAGCGCCTGGTGGCTAAAGGTGTGGTTAGCCAACAGGATGCCGCAGCTAAGTCCGTCGATAAACAAAACAGTTTCTAAGGAATACACCGTGTTGATTGATTTTTTGCGCCAGGCCACCGACTTGGGCGCGTCAGATATATTTATAACTGCCGGCTTTCCGGTTAGCGCCAAGATAAATGGCGAATTAACCAGTCTTAGCGAAGACAAACTCTCAGCCTTTCAGGCTAAAGAACTGGTGCACAGTGTGATGGAGGCTCGCTATATCGAGGAGCTTACTACCCAAAAAGAAGCTAACTTTGCTGTAGGTATTTCCGGATTGGGGCGGTTTCGGTGTAGTGCCTTTTGGCAGCGGGACTCAGTGGGCATGGTTATTCGGCGAATTGTAACGGAAATTCCAAAGGTAGATGATTTAGGATTACCCGCCATTTTAAAAGATGTCATTATGGCGAAACGCGGGCTTATTCTGATGGTAGGTGCCACTGGCACGGGTAAGTCAACCTCGCTGGCAGCGCTTATTGATCATCGGAATCATAATTCTAAAGGTCATATCCTGACCATTGAAGATCCTATAGAATTTATTCACCGCCACGGCCAGTGTGTGGTTACCCAGCGTGAAGTCGGGATTGATACCCATTCTTTTGACGAGGCGTTGAAAAGCTCCTTGCGTCAGGCGCCTGATGTGATTTTGCTAGGCGAGATTCGTTCCATGGAAACCATGGAGTATGCTATGTCATTTGCCGATACGGGGCACTTGTGTGTGGCCACATTACATGCCAATAACGCCAACCAGGCAATTGAACGGATAATGCATCTGGCGCCTAAAGAGCTGCACAATAAGCTTTTGTTTGACCTCAGCCTGAACTTGCGGGCAATTGTGGCACAGCAATTGGTGCCTACCAAGCAAGGGGGCCGTAAGGCGGCTATTGAGGTTTTACTGAATTCGCCGTTTGTCAGCGAACTCATTCAAAACAACCGTATTGGCGAATTAAAAAACGCCATGAAGAAAAGCCGGGAATCAGGAATGCAAACTTTTGATATGGCGCTCTATACGCTATATCAGCAAGGCGATATTGAGCTTGAGCAAGCACTGCATCATGCTGATTCGCCCAACGATTTACGGTTGATGGTGAAACTGGACACCAATGAGGGTTCTGATTTAGGCTCGCTAAGTAATGTGTCAATAGATATGGATTAAACATGCAAAAGCTGTTTGGTAGTGATGATCGCTTTTTAATTCAGCGTCTGCGCAGTGAACTTGAGGCAGCAGGCATCCCCTACCTGATGAAAAACGAATACGTGGCGGGGGCCGTTGGCGAGCTACCCTGGCACGATATTCAGCAGGAAGTATGGCTAATTGATGAAAGCTGGGCACACCAGGCAGGCAAAGTGGTAGAAAGTTTAAGCGGAGATGGCCGCTGCTTTTGCGAAAATTCCGACTGGCAATGCAGCCAATGTAACGAACTTAATGAAGGGGCCTTCGCTATTTGCTGGCAGTGCCAAGCTACAAAAGAAGAGCCCTGTTGTCATCGTACTGCCCATGGCTGTACTGAAGAAAGTTAATTCACCCTGTTCAAATTAAGCCCGGTCAACCCCTGGCATTAATACTGGTTTTCAGCCCAACTGGTAAATATCACGCAGGCGGATACGCTATCGATTTTTTCTTTGGTCAGTTTTTTGTAACCGCCTAGCTCAAAAAGCATTGATTTCGCATCTGCCGTGGATAAACGCTCATCCCACGTGTCTACTTTTACCTTAAATCGGCCATTCAAACGGTTAGCGAATTTTTTCGCGCGTAAGGTGACTTCCTGTTCGGTGCCATCCATATTAAGCGGCAGGCCAACTACCGCCAGATCTGGAGCCCAGTCTTCAAATAATTGCCCCACCTTCTGCCAGTCGGGAATACCATCCTGGGCCTTCAGGGCTGACAAAGGAGAGGCGGTGCCGGTAATTTCCTGGCCCACGGCCACTCCAATACTTTTCGTGCCGAAATCAAATGCCAATACGGTACGCTGGCCGGCTTCACGCATGCCCGACGTCCGGGGTTAACTGCCACACATCTATTCCCAACTTATTTACGGCCGCCTGCCATTTCTTGTGGATTGGCGTATTAAACAGAATTTCCGGGTCAGCTTCGATGGTCAGCCAGGCGTTGTCTTGAAGTTCCTGCTCTAACTGGCCGGCGGTCCAGCCTGCATAGCCTAAGGCAATAACCGACTTCTCCGGGCCACTGTTACTGCCGATGGCAGTAAGAATATCTTTGGAGGTGGTAATAACAATATTGTCGGCTAGCGTTAAACTGGATGCCCACTGACCCTGGTCAGAGTGCAGCACGAAGCCGCGCTCCTGATTTACCGGTCCGCCAGCCAAAATAATATCATCTTGTTTATGGGCCACCACTTCTAACGCTTTGTCAGTTTGCTCTAAGAGTTCTTTAAGGTTCATCGACGAAGGCTGGTTGATGACAATACCCATAGCGCCTTCTTCATTGTGCTCACAAATATAGGTCAGCGAACGCTCAAAATACGGATCATCCAGCGATGGCATGGCAATTAATAAATGGTTCTGTAAGCTCTTTACCTCAGTCATACACTCACTCTGTCGGTTGCCTGCAGGCGCCGTTCAATGGCATCAAATAACATACCTGTAATGTTAATATCAAAACTGGCTTCTATTTCTCTTACGCAGGTGGGGCTGGTTACGTTTATTTCCGTAATTTTATTGCCAATAACATCCAGCCCTACAAACAATAAGCCATGGGCCTTTAGCGTGGGTGCAATATGCTGCGCTAATGCCAGATCTGACTCACTTAAAGGCTGTGGTCGACCCGTGCCACCGGCGGCCAGATTGCCCCGGGTTTCGCCCTTGCCGGGTAGGCGGGCTAAGGCATAGGGCACCACCTCGCCATCGATAATCAGAATACGCTTATCGCCATCGACAATTTCGGGCAAATACTTTTGGACCATCATATGACGTTTACCATGCGCGGTTAACGTTTCAATAACGACGCCCAGGTTATTACCATCTTCTTTGATTCTGAAAATGGACGCGCCACCCATTCCATCCAGAGGTTTACATATAATGTCCTGATGACGGGCATGAAACGCCCTTACACGATCAGCATTACTGGTGACCATGGTGTCGGGAATAAGCTCGCTGAACCAGGCCGTAAACAACTTTTCGTTATAGTCTCGCAGCCCCTGGGGGTTATTTACAACTAACGCACCGTCACGCTCAGCCAATGTCAGTATTTGTGTGGCATACAGAAATTCGCTGTCAAACGGCGGATCCTTACGCATTAATATCACATCGATATCACCCAGCGGGATAATTTGTGTATCACCTAACGTATAAAAATCTTCGTTTTGATCGCGCACCGTTACCGGTCTGGCCAAGCCCATTGGCTTACCATTGTCGAGGTACAAATCGCCGGGTTCAAAATATAACACCCGGGTGCCCCGGCGCTGGGCTTCCAACATCATCGCAAAACTGGTGTCTTTGTAAGGTTTGATATTGGCGATGGGATCCATCACCACACCCACTGTATAGGTCATGGCTATTCGCTTAAATGGTCACTGTTTGACAAGAATATGGCGCTGGCCTGGGTTTTTTCAAGCCATCGCCCATTATTTGTAGGGCCGCCAGGTAAAAATATCGGGCTTGGCTTATTTATAAGCCAGGCGGCTGTCACTATTGCTACAGCCAACGCTTACCTACTGCGGCAGCTATAAGTCGCCGTGCAATCCTTGGAGTAAACTGATACTCGCTAACGCAGCGGTTTCCGTGCGTAAAATTCTTGGCCCCATACTGACGGCGTCAAAACCACACTCCTGGGCCTGATGTGTTTCGGCTTCTGATAACCCGCCTTCCGGCCCTATCAATAGCCGATAGCCAGGGGTGGCGTAGGGTGTTTTACTCAGACTATGGGTAGCGCCTGGCACTAATACTAAACGATACTGGGTAGTCGAGTTAGCCATAAACTGGCTGAAGGTTTGAACGGGATGCAACACCGGCAATACGTTGCGGCCGCTTTGTTCACAGGCACCGATAATAATTTTCTGCCATTGGCTGAATTTCTTTTCCCAGCGCTTTTCGTCCAGCTTCACGGTGCACCGTTCGGTTATAACCGGGGTGATATCGGTGACGCCAAGTTCTACGCATTTTTGCAATACCGTATCCATTCGGTCGCCTTTTGATACGCCCTGGCCAAGATGCAGGGGTAAAGTGGACTCAACCGAAAGCGTTAAGCAAGCGTCCATCTCCACCATGACTTCACGGCGCGATACACTGATCACCTGACCGCTATATTCGTTGCCATCGCCATTAAACAATACGATAGGCTGGTTCGCTTTAAGGCGTAACACGGTACTGGCATGATGTGCGGCGTCAGTAGCCAACGGAAATTCTGCGTCCATAACCACTGGACCGGGATGATAAAAGCGTGGAATTCGCATACAACACTACTTTGTCGGGAATAAGGTTAATGATACCGATGATGGCCTGACAGACGCAATGCCTGTCAGGCCCCGCATAGTCATTTATTCCCAATAAAACTGGCTAAGCCGCAGGGGTTAGTTAACCGAAACCACTTTGGTTGAAGACTTCTTCGGTATGTCATGCATAGACTGGGAAGTGGTGAAAGATGCGTTACGCCGCGCGTACATGGTATTTTTGCCCCGGTCAGAGGATAACGCGTAGGCAAACAACACAACTACAATGGCAAACAGCACTGTAAGAAATAACATTGTGTAATCCTTTCTTTTCGTTAGTTTAACGAAGGTCGTTACGAGCCGCTTATTCGTTATAGCATCATTGCAAAATGCGAAATAAACGAATCTCTTTCGCGTTGTGGGACTGCACACTCCATCGGCATCAAAGCGAAAGAGGCAATATGATAGTGACTTTATCGGCTACATACCAGCGAATATGGCGGCCTGAGCAATGTTTTTTTGCGAACATTCGCAAAAACAGTAGCTTGCAATATAACCAATTGGTCAGCTCAAAAATTCAGCAATAGGGACGGCGGTCACACAAAGGACTGAATCGATTTAGTTCAAACCTGTTATTAATTCATACTTCTGTATAATTTTACGCCAGAATGACCATAAAGTCGTTGCACTACAAAGGTTGGGACTGCTAGCTTAAGCACAATATAATCTAAAATAACCACCACATGGGACTGAAAAAATGGAAGAAAACGTAGAGTTGTTATCAGCTGATAATATTGAGATGTACATTAACGAATATGCGATACCCTGGGGTATCAATATTGCGATGGCAATCATTATATTCGTTATTGGTCGAATTGTTGTGAGCCTGGTGATGTCGATGTTCCGTCGCCTGATGGCAAAATCAAAATATGACGAGATGCTGATTAACTTTTTAGAGTCAATCATCAGTGCCATTTTAATGTTGTTCGTAATCGTCGCCTCGCTCAACGAGTTGGGGGTTGATACCACCTCGCTGGTAGCTATTGTTGGTGCGGCAGGTTTGGCGATTGGCTTGTCATTGCAGGACTCCTTGAAAAATTTCGCCGCCGGCGTGATGCTGCTGGTGTTCAAACCTTTTACTGCGGGTAACTTTATCGAAGCCGCGGGTACGATGGGCACCGTGCAGAAAATTGGTATTTTCCATACCACGATGACCTCAGTCGATAACAAAGAAATTACTATTCCCAATGGCAATATCTATAACGGCAATATCACCAACTATTCTGCTAAAGAGACCCGCCGCGCAGATATGACATTTGGCATTGGTTATGACGATGACTTGCTTAAAGCCAAACAGATTCTACAAGATATGATTGCCGCTGATGACCGCATTCTGACGGAGCCGGCGCCCCTGGTAGGTGTATCGGAGCTTGGCGATAACAGCGTCAACTTTACGGTCCGGCCGTGGGTGAAAGCTTCTGATTTTCTGACTGTGAAATTAGACTTCACGGAAAAAGTAAAACTGCGCTTTGATCAGGAAGGAATCTCTATTCCTTATCCGCAAATGGATGTGCACTTTTACAAAGAAGCCGATAATACGGCAAAGTCTGAACAACAGGCCTAAGCCTGTATCACTGACCAAACTGACAAAAAAAGCGCCATAGTGGCGCTTTTTTTATGCCGGTAAGCCTATCGCATATACCTAACCACGTGGGGGGCCTGGCACAACAAGTATACTTACTGTTTGCAGTCAGGCCGGCTGGCAGCTTGCTGATAGTCAGTCATTGCCGCCGACATATTGGCCTGTAAATTATCTATTCGGGTTTGCGGCGCCGGGTGGGTAGACATGATTTCCATTGGTCTTTCGCCAGTGCTGGCGGCATCCATATTTTTCCACAATTCTACCGATTGACGAGGATCAAAACCGGACTGTGCCATTAGCTGTAAGCCGATAACATCTGCTTCAGATTCATGGGTGCGGCTAAATGGCAATTGGACGCCTACCTGCACGCCCAGACCAATAGCGGCCATAATTGGCCCGGTCTGGCCGACTTCATTGGCCGCCAACACCTGACCTACCGCCTGCGACCCCATGTTGATAAGGGTGCCCTGAGACATCCGTTCGTTACCATGTTCGGCAATAACATGACCAATTTCATGACCAATCACTGCGGCCAATTGGTTTTGGTTCTTGGCTACGCCCAACAGCCCGGTATATACGCCAATTTTTCCACCAGGCAAAGCAAACGCATTGACCTGCTCATCATCAAATACCACTACTTCCCACTGGCCGCTGTACACCTCTTTGGGAACGTAGGGGGTTATAGAGTTCGCCACGCACTCAACATAGTCATTCTGCACGCGCTTATTTGAGATGGTTAATTCCTCCTTCATACTGGAGAAAGCCTGATCGCCCATTTCAGCCAGCTGATCTGAAGAATACAGCAAGACCTGATTACGGCCGGTAGGGGAGGTGGCACAGCCACTGACTATTGCAGATACGCCTAACGCCAGCAGTGTTTTTCTCCATACAGACATATACGGTTCCTTATTTTTTGTAGTAAGTGGGTTTTCACAGATAAACCGGTTAGTGAGTGTACTGGCTTGCTGCCTTTCGTGCCAGTGCTTTGCGCTAGTTAGGGTCCTGCGCGCACCACCGCTAACCGCACTGACAAGGGATGATCTGGCAAACCAGTTATTCGTTTAGCCGCCACCAGATAGCCATAGGCTTCATCCAGCCCGGGCAATAGCGATTGTGCGCGGGCGGGAACGCCAAGCGGTTCGGTATCAGTGTGGCAGGTTAGTTATTAAAAGTGCCTAACCAATTCCAGGCAATCCGCCTTGCAGGCCCTGTTTTGGGTGGGCTCACCGGAAGTCAGCCCAGCCCGCGGGGGCACGCTATTGTTTCATGACATTTTTGTCACAACGCGATAAGCTAGGCCGGTAAATAATTAGGGTTAGTATGCCCAGTCCGCAGCTTTGCCTGAGCGTCTTACGGGCCGACACGGCATACTCCAACCCAAACAACAAAGAGATCATGATGGCACAACAGATTGTAGTAAGTGGTGTGGGTGTCTGGAACCCGGAACATACAATAACGAATGAAGAACTGGTCGCCAGTTATAATGCTTATTGCGATGCGTATAATCAGCAGCATCAGGACGATATAGAAGCCGGTAACCTCCTACCTAAGCCCCATTCCAGCGCCGAATTCATTGAAAAAGCTTCTGGGATCAAGCAACGTTATATCTACCGCAAAGAAGGGGCGTTGGATATTGAACGGATGCGCCCGGTTATTCCTGAACGCGCCGAAGATGAATTGTCAGACCAGGCCCAGATAGCTTTAGAAGCTGCACGCTTGGCGCTTAAAGAGGCGAACAAATCTGCCAGTGAAGTGGATGCTGTGATTGTCTCCTGCGCCTATACTCAACGTGCCTATCCGGCTATTGCTATCGAAGTTCAGCAGGAACTGGGTATTAAAGGCTTTGGTTTCGATATGCTGGTAGCGTGTTCGGCAGCCACTTTTGGTATGCACCGCGCTTATGAAATGATTGCCGCCGGCACTGCTGGCTGTGTCCTGGTGATCAATCCGGAGCTGGTTTCGCCCCAGGTTAACTACACCGACCGCGACAGCCACTTTATTTTTGGTGACGTGGCGACCGCGACGGTACTCGAGAAAGCCGAAACTGCCACCGCAGAACATGTCTACGATATTCTTAGCACCCAAGCATTAACGCAGTATTCTAACAATATCCGCTCTAATTTTGGCTATGTATCGCGGGCGAACGACGTGGACCCCTACGGGCCGGACAAGTTATTTCATCAGGCCGGGCGTAAAGTCTTCAAAGAGGTGTGCCCATTAGCAGCCGAGCATATCGAACAACACCTTAGCCGCCATTCGTTATCGCCCGAGCAGGTTAAGCGCTGGTGGTTGCATCAGGCTAACATTAATATGAACACGCTAATTTGTAAGCGTCTGCTTGGCCGTGAAGCCAGCCGCGAAGAAGCGCCGATTGTACTAGACGAGTATGCCAATACCGCCTCGGCCGGTTCGGTTATCGCCTTTGGCCTTAACCATAAAGATTTAGCTAGCAAAGATTATGGCGTACTGTGCTCGTTTGGCGCTGGTTATTCAATTGGCAGCCTGGTATTACAAAAACGCTGATGCGCTTTAAGGCAGTAAAATAGGGACGGTTGATGATAGCGGATATTGGATATGGTATGAATGCACTGGGTTACCTGGTGCTGCTGCTATTACTATTTACAGTGCGCAAAGCCGGGCTGGCGAAATATCTGCTGGTACTGGCTGCGCTGGTAACGTTTGGCTGGTCTGTGGGCTACGTCACTGCAGTATTCGGGCCCATCAGCATGCAGTATCTGCTAACTGCAGATGCCCTTAAGCTGCTTGTTTGGCTGCTGTTTCTGGCCAGTTGCCTGCGTAACGACTTTACCACCATCTGGGATGTGCTGCGCCGACCGGCCACCACGGTAATCCTGGCGCCGGCATTGTTTACCCTGATTGCCCCCTTAATATTGCCTTTTAAGCCCTCCACACACTTTCTGCTGATGACTATTTTATCGCTTGAGGTGCTGTTATTACTGGAAGTGTTATACCGCCAGGCAAACCAGGATCGCTGGGCTTACAAGCCCCTGGTTATTTACCTGGGGGCAATTCATCTGTTTGAATTTGTTACCTATGTTAATGCCACTATGGTGAACCAGGTAGAACTGGGTTTTATTGCTGCGCGTGGCTATTTTTATCTGTGTTTGTTGCCGCTGCTAGTCATTGCGATTCGCCGAATCCGGCACTGGGGCGTCGATATTTTCATTTCACGGCAGGTGGTGCTGCATAGCTCCATCATGCTGGTGGCAGGCGCCTTCCTGTTTGTGGTGGCGATGGCCGGGTATGCGGTTAATTATTTTGGTGGCAGCTGGGGCGCAACTTTTCAGATTATTACGCTGGGACTATCCCTTACGTTACTGGCCGCCGTAGTCACCTCTAACAGTTTACGTAACCGGGTGAAGGTATTCATTACCAAACACTTTTTCGCTAACCAGTTTGATTACCGGGTGGAATGGGTCAAACTGACCAAGGCGTTGACTTCGCAGACCAGCGGGATTCACGATGTTTACGCTAACGCGCTCAAAGGCAGTTGCGAAGCTATAAATTATGACTGCGGCGTACTGGCTAAAGTGGTTGGCAATAATGTGGAGTGGGTGAGCGGCTGCGGTTATGCCGAATTTACCGAAGCAGAGCGGGTTATTTTGCGTCAATTAATTCCGTTTTGTGCCAGTACCAACTGGTTGATTGACTTGCAGGAATACCAGGTTAACCCTTTCAAATATGAAGGGTTGCAGCTAGACCGGGACATGGTTAAAGCCAGTAAATTCCAGCTTGTGGTGCCGTTGTTTAACCAAGAGGCGGTATGGGGCTTTGCGCTATTGTGTAACTCCGGTGAGAAGGTCACCCTGAATTGGGAGGTGCGTGATTATCTGCACGCAGTCAGCGAGCAGGTGGCTACCTATATTCTGCACAGCGAAGCGGCTAATGCCGTGGCAGAGAACGCGCAATTTGCGGCGTTTAGCCGAATGTCCGCTTTTGTCCTACATGATTTAAAAAATGTCCTGGCGCAGGTGGACTTAATTCTATGTAATGCTGAACAGCATAAGAGTAACCCTGAGTTCATTGATGATACCTTTGAAACGCTGCATTATACCAAAGCGCGGATGGATAAAATGCTTCGCCAGCTGACGGAAAAAACAGTAGAAGACAAAGGGATGGATGCAGCCCAGTTACTGTCACCTATCGTCACCCAGGTTATCGATAATCGCTGTCACAGCTTACTGCCTGTTCCACAATTATTGTGTGAAGAAGAACATAGCGTGGTGGTTGATGCCGAAAAGTTTTCTAATGTTATCTATCACCTTATCAGTAATGCCCAGCAAGCTACGCCGGATAACGGCACTGTGGTTATTCGTTTGCAGGTAGATGCGGCTGAAAACAAACAGCTGGTGTTGGTGGAAGACAACGGCTGCGGTATGGACAGAACGTTTATCGAACAGCGGTTGTTTAAGCCTTTTGACACCACCAAGGGCAATGCCGGCATGGGCATAGGTGCCTATGATGCAAAACACTATATGGAATCTGTCGGCGGAAGCCTGACAGTGAACAGTGAAGTTGACCGGGGTAGCTGCTTTACGCTGGCCTTTCCCCTGGATTAACGTACTCACACTCGCGAAATAACTATTGAACAGGATAACAGGCCAATGACGGATACCATTCTAGTTGTCGATGACGATTTGGGCATCCAGAAACAGTTAAAATGGAGTTTTACGGATTATACGGTAGTGTTCGCCGATGATCGTACCTCTGCAATTGCGCAGCTTAGACGGCATGAACCTAAAGTGGTAACGCTGGATCTCGGTTTACCACCGGACCCGGCCAATGCTTCGGAAGGCTTAAAAACCCT
The DNA here is from genome assembly GCF_003429285.1 of Salinimonas sediminis. Lineage (NCBI taxonomy): Bacteria > Pseudomonadati > Pseudomonadota > Gammaproteobacteria > Alteromonadales > Alteromonadaceae > Salinimonas > Salinimonas sediminis. The sequence goes on along the minus strand of NZ_CP031769.1, from coordinate 3,358,686 downwards.
TGAAGAAATTATTGCCCTGGCGCCACGTACCAAGGTAATAGTTGTTACCGGCAATAATGATAAAGAAAATGCGCTTAAAGCTATTGAATTAGGGGCCTACGATTTTTACCAGAAGCCAATTGATTCAGATACCATTAAGCTTCTGGTAAACCGCGCACTTAATTTATCTAAGCTGGAAGACGAAAACCGTATACTGGCAAAAAGCCGCCCTGGTATGGGCCGTATCATTGGCAACAGTGACGCTATTCAAACCGTGGTGCGCCGCGCGGAAAAAATTGCCGGAACGGATATCAGTACGCTGTTATTAGGGGAAAGCGGTACGGGGAAGGAGGTGTTCGCCCGCAGTATTCATGAACACAGCCCACGTAAAGACAAGCCATTTGTGGCTATCAACTGCGCATCGATACCAGAGAATCTACTGGAAAGTGAGTTGTTTGGTTATGAAAAAGGCGCGTTTACCGGCGCAAATAAAACCACCATGGGTAAAATAGAGACCGCCCAGGGCGGCACGCTGTTTTTAGATGAAATTGGCGACATGCCCTTAGGCTTGCAAGCCAAGATGCTACGTTTTTTACAAGAACGGGTTATTGAGCGGGTAGGCGGGCGAGCGGAAATCTCGGTGGATATCCGGGTTATTTGCGCTACCCACCGCGACATCCAAAACATGGTTGCCGCGGAAACTTTCCGGGAGGACTTGTACTACCGGATTGGCGAAATTCCCATCATGATTCCACCCTTGCGTGAGCGTGACCAGGATATCATTTTATTAGCGCGGACATTTTTGAATTTGTACCGGGAAGAATTCAACACCAAAGCGAAAAGTTTTTCCGAGGGGGCTATTAAAGCGATGTTAGCCCACCGCTGGCCTGGGAATATCCGCGAGCTGCAGAATAAGCTGAAATCGGCCGTCATTATGGCAGAAGGAACGGTCGTGCAGGCTGAAGACCTGGGCTTATTGGCCCCGGGCGAGTCGGCTGAAACCGAAACCCTTAATCTACGTGAAGTCAGAGAGCTGGCAGAAAGCAAAGCTATACGTAAAGCCTACTTGAGTGCCGATAAGAATATGTCGAAAACCGCTGAGCTATTGGGCGTTACCCGACCTACTCTGTATTCGCTAATTGATAAGTACCACCTGGAAGATATCAAAACCGGCGTTTAATTCTCGTCCTTTGGCCATTCAATATTTGCCAGGTTGTTCAGCGACGTGGCCAGGGACAATCCGTATAGGCCGAATTTCCGGCCTATAACGCTGGTATCGTATTGCCTGTCATCGCTATGGGATGACGCGCTAAGGGCGCTTTCCCTGGCTTCACACACCCCCACCCAGCAATCTTTGCCAGACAACTTAGCTGCATACAAACAATAATCAATCAGTGCAAAGGTAGTGGGCCAGGTAGTGGTAAATGGCCCGGCAGGGTCCAGCGGCATCACACTAAAGCCGATGCAACAGGTTACTTTGATTTCTCGTTGTTTCTCGATGACAAAGCGGGTTTGTTTAACCTGCTGGCGAAAACGTTCGGCCAGGGTTTTTATATTCTCGCGATTCGCCTGGCGGCAAATTACTAAAAATTCTTCGCCGCCCCAACGTATTTGTAAGTCAGTGTCGCGAAATACCTCTTTAATGAGCCGGGAGAACTGCACCAGAACCTTGTCGCCAGCAAGATGACCGTATTCATCGTTAATCTGTTTAAAGTTGTCAATGTCGATTAAAAAACACAGTAAATCAGTATCGGTAGGCAGTTCGCCGTGAGGTAATTCTGCACTGGCATGTTGGGCTCGCCGTAATTCGCCGGGGAGACGGTTATCCAGATAGTAACGATTATACAGGCCGGTTAGTGGATCGCGCAGGCTGGCTTGTTCCAGCGAGCGAAAGGCTTCCTGCAACTGCTCATTTTTGCTTTCCAGCTCAATTGTGCGGGCTTTCACCTGCTGCCGCAGCAGCATATTCTGACGATGATGGGTGTAGCGGCTAAACAAGAGGAACAGAAACAGCAACAAAGTAATTACCGAGCCTAAAATTAACGTATTGCGCAAATTGCGCTGTTCAGCCTGGGCCAGCGCAACGGCTTTGGTTTGTTTAAGTGACTCGATAGACTCGGCCTGCCGGTGCACCTGCAATAAAGTACTTTGCTGGATAATGGGTAACAGCCTGGCCTGATTTGCCAGGTTAGCAGCCAGTGTATAACTTTTTTGCTGTACCTCATAAGCTTGCTGATAATCCTGCCGGGCATACAGCAAACGGGCTTTGAGGCTTAATAAATCGGTATGTAACCCTGCGCGGTCCTGGGCCAGCGCCATTTTTACTCCGGCTTCCACATGCCCCAACCCCCGCTCGACGGCCCCGGTAGTTAATAAACCGCGGGCCAGATTCATATGTAAATAGGCTTCCAGTTCGTCGGCCCCGCGTTGTTGGGCAAATTGCATGGCACCATTAAGTAAACCCAGGCCGGTATCATGCCGGCCCGCCGCTATATAGGTTAACCCCAGTATGCTTTGGGTTTTATGTAGCTCTACCGGGGCGTTCATTTTGCCAAACAGCGTAATAGCATTGGAAAATAGTTCCTGGGCCCCGGCTAGGTCATCACGGGCCAGACATAATTCGCCCAACGCTGCAAAACTTAAGGCTAAATCAAAGGGGTTAGTCGCATGGGCAAAAATTTGTCTGGCATCATTCAGGTATTGTTCCGCTAGCGCGTAATGTTGCAGGCGTAAATAGGTAAGTCCGGTAAAATACAGGGCCCGGCCCGGCAGGACCGGCTCGTGGTTAATCGTATCGCTTTTAGTAACTTGCTGTAGCACGGCTAAAGCGGGTTCGTATTGGCCCCGGTCAAGTAAAATACTGCCGATGGTAATCTGTTGCCAGGCAATACCGGTAAGGTGCTGATGTTTTTGATATATTTGCAGCGCTTGGTAAGCATTGTCTAATGCCGCCGAAAACTTCCCCTGAAGCCGGAAGACCCGCGCGATTTCGCCTAAAATAAACGCTTTTTGTATACCATACCCTGATGCAGGGTAGAGTTTTAATACGGCATCATAGGCGGTTAATGCGTCCTGATAAGCGCTTTGCAGCCTGGCGAAGTTTCCCTGGTAATAGTGGGCGGAGGCGAGATCGTCTGTTTCGCCGGCATCGGCCAGTTGGCTAATGAGAGCATTAAGCTGCGCACTGGCTTGCAGGGGATGGCCGCGGTTAAAGTCGCTTAGCAGTTGCTGTAGTTGTTGACATACAGTGGGCGAGCAATCCAGAAACGAGCTGGCAGGTGCACTTTTGGCTTGTGTCCAGACACAACAAAATAACCCTATGACCAACGAACGAAGCAATCCCATCTTCCTTTTTGTATCCACTGTATGTGTTATTTACCCTTGTAACGCATTAGTTGCGAAAAATCTAATCAAACAGCTGAACAAGGTATACATTTCAGCGTGTAACCGGTTTAGCGTAGCCACCACCCGCAGATAGGCTTACCGGCGGTTACCTGCTTCCGTGAAGGCTTTCCCCACGGTATCTTTGCGTTATTGAAGATATGCCTTACTGGCGACTTTTTTTATTACTTCGCCCGCCCGGGGCTGGGAAGTCATCATAGGCCTGATCTATCCAGCTTCTGATGAGTCCGGAACGACTTATGCCGCGGCTATGGCTAAGCAGAGTAAGCTTTTGGCGATTGACCTCGCTTAAAGTAAAGGTTGCCCTGCGCATCGGTTCCGCACAGGCCTTTTCCGGCACGGTAGTAACATGTGCCACCGGCGGCTCACCGTTTGCGTAGTGCAAGGCTTGGTCGATAAAGTCCTCCACGCTTATGGCACGAGGTTTAGCTGACGGCGTGGATTTTTTGAGGTTGGAAAGACTCATCGCTTACTCCCTGTTGCCGCGCTAAAAGCTCTTCTATGATATTGCGTATTTCTTTTGCTGCCTTGCCGGCGGGCTCACTTTCCATTACTGACATCCCCGATTCTTCTGAATCGTCGTACATGTTGCGGCTGAACGTAACCGAATTAAGCACCGGCACCTCAAATGAGCGGCAGACTTCTTTGGCTTCCAGAATGCGGCTGGCCAGCGAGGGTAACGAAGGGCACTGGGTGATAACAAATGCCGGATTCATCGCCGGGTTGACCATTTTGCAGGTAGATAAAATGTCTTCCATATGCGGCACAGTTTTTAAGTCTCGACGCTTGGGACGCAAAGGGATCAGAATGTGGTCGGCCACCGCCATTGAAGAGCGCAACGCTAAGTTATCCTGCCCGCCACAATCAATCACTACAAAGTCGTAATGCTGACGTAAGCTAAGCAGGTCATTACGAATTTTGCCATACAACTGGACACAGTTAATGGCGAGCAAGGCTTCATTAGCATTACGTTCCTGAATCCAGTCAGAGGTCGTACGCTGTGGATCGCAGTCAACCATTAGCACGCTGGCTTGTTTTTCATTGCGTAAATACACTGCAATATTTTGCGCCAAGCAGCTTTTACCGCTGCCGCCTTTCTCACCACCTACTAAAATAATCATGGGTACAGTCCTGTTTTGTACGTTATCGTGCGCACCATCATTCGCCTTAGGCGCCGTGTATGCCCTGCTATTACGTTACTGACTGAAAAAGCGTACCGCCCCGTGAATCAAACTCGCAGATTGGCCGGCAGCCCCGCTATCATCCCTTATAGTTATACGTAAAAGGGGAAGACCGGAAGCTTTGCGTCACGGACTTTCGTACCGCTTTGCCTTTTTCTATACTGCTTGGCCAGGTGCATTGTAACCTGGCTGTTTATTGAGCATAGCGTATCTGCTATGGCAGGCAGGCATGGCGCTATAGGTACAGATATAAAAGAAAATACGCATGTGGACATTTTTTGAACGGTTGGGGCGTATGCTATCCGGCCTTCATCGTAAAGAAACTCGTGTTATTATGATGCTTCAGCATTAAGGCTGATGTTATTGGGGAGATTTTTGTTGAAGTGGACTGTGTTGTTGTTTGGCCTATTGCCAATGCTTGCTTTATCTGCCTGGGCCAGCCAGCCCGAGGCTACCTTCTCGGCATTTAAAAAGCTGTATGAGCAGGAGCTAGGCTCTGTCACGCCTTGTTCTACACGTTCAGCAGAACGTTTTACCGTCTGCTCTGCCAGTCTGCGTAACGAGGGGAACGCGCCGTTTATTTTGCATCATGGCAAACCCACCGACAATGTCGCGATATTGTTTCACGGCTTAAGTGACTCGCCCTATTTTTTGCAGGCGATTGCGGCGGTCTTATATGACAATGGTTTTACGGTAGTGGTGCCTTTGTTACCTGGCCATGGATTACGTCAGGCAGATGCTGATATGCAAGACAGTCAATTGGCGCAGCGCTGGCAACAACACGTGGATAAAGTGCTTGAGCTGGCAAAACCATTAGGTAAAAAGCACTTTATTGGCGGGTTTTCTACCGGCGGCGCCTTAGCGGTAGACCAGTATTTAGATACACCTGAGGGTATTGATGGGCTATTGCTGTTCTCTGGCGCGCTGGCATTGTCTGAAAACGCAGAAACAATGTGGAAAATATGGGGAATTAAAACCCTGGCTAAATGGATTGACGGGGACTATCAGACGCACGGCCCTAATCCCTACAAGTATCCTGCCGTGGCAGGGTTTGCCGGATTGGAACTGATGGATATTATTGATGCTATTCGCACGCGGCTAGACGACGGGGCCAGAATTCAGGTACCCATGTTCGTTGCCCATTCCCAAGCAGACCATACTACGCCCATTCGCGGAGTAAAATCGCTGCTTACCCATGCTGATGCTACTAATACGTTTTTCGAAATTGATGAAGAGTACGACCTGTGCCATGCCGACTTGCCACTTAATCGTAAACTCGTTGCTGATATGCATTTTAATACCAGCGAGGTCAATGCGCAGGAGCGCTGCGCTGTGCCTAAAGCAAACCCGTTATACCGCCAGATGGTGTTCATGTTGCAAGCCTTTATTAATGCAAATACGCAAAATGGTGCCACAACTTTAGATAATAACCGCCCGCGCCCTTATATCAGCTACGACGATTTTAACGACGCAGCTAAATAAATGACGGGTGTGCGGGTATCTATTTGCCAGCCTCTGCTGGCAAATCATATAGCGCCATAATTCAACGGTTAATCAGGCCGCTTTAAGACGGACACCGGTAACTTTGCCGTGGTCCATTTTTAGCGCATGACAGGCGATGTAAAAGAGGCGGTATAAGGTATCTTTCAAAAAGAGCGGTTAAGGAATCAAAGAATCGTTAAAACGAGAACGCAGTGAAAAGCGCGCGCGGTAGGTCACGCTTTGGCGAATTATCCTAGTGCTAGACAGTTTGTGGCTCCGGGCAGTTCATTAGCTCCGGGTCATTTTATGGCTCTAGGCAGTCTCACTACACATGGCAGCTTTCCCGCGCCCGGCCGTTTTCCCGTGCCGCCAGTGCCTCGTATACCGATTGATTCTAGCCATGGCCGGGGGTACGGGTGAAGATAAAATATTGCATATCGCGCATAGCGGCATGCCTTGCCTTATAGCTAAGCCCGGTTGCGAAGAACATTGTAGCGGCTTGGGACAACCGCTAACCTGCCCCTGTTCAGCCCCGCCCGCCGTGATCACAGCAACGCGGGTGGGGCTACCTGACCATATCCGAACGTCAAATGGCCTGGCGCTTAGTGTTCAGCTGCGTAATCTTCTACCTGCTGCCATACCCGCAAAAAGTTTTTCCCTAAAATCAGTTCAATATCCTGCTGGCTGTAATCCCGGTCAAGCAGTCCCTGTACCAGGTTAGGATAGGCTGATACATCTTTTAAGCCAGTGGGCAACGTGTCACCGACCCCGTCAAAATCGGACCCTATGCCCACATGCTCCACGCCAATCAGTTTTACCACATAGTCGATATGGTCTAATACCTCAGCCAGACTAGAATAGGGATAAGGGTGCTCGGCGCGGTACGTTTGTTCAGCAGTTGCCGCGGCGTCGCTGTCTTTACCTTTTTCCGTTATAATACGCTGAGTAAACTTACTTAAACCATCGCGCCATTGGCGTGCTTCTTTGGTAACAAATCCTGAGCCAAAGTTAATCATTACAATGCCCCCGTTATTACCCAGTTTGGTCAGCATTTCATCGCTCATATTTCGCTCAAACCCAGGCGTAAAGTGCCGCAGTGATGAGTGCGAGGCGATGACCGGCGTGTTCGTTAGCTCGATCACTTGGTAGAAGGCGTCATCTGATACATGGCTGATGTCAATTAACATACCGATATTGTTCATTTCGGTTATTAGCTTTTGGCCGAATGGGCTCAGGCCTTTCCATTTTCGCCGTAAGTCATAGGAAGAATCACTGATATGGTTTGCCTGGGAATGCGCCAGCGTAATGTAACGAATACCGCGGTCATAAAATACCTGCAGGTTCTGCATATCGCCCTGGATAGGCGAGCCGTTTTCCATGCCCATCGGCAAGGATATCAGGCCTTGCTCGAATTGACGTTTAACCTGGGCTGCGCTGGTGGCGATAGCGAATTTCTCCGGCGCTCGGTACACAATGGCTTCAACTGAATCAATCAATGTATGCGCCAGTTGTGTAGATTGGGCAGAATTATCCAGCGATGCGGGCACGTAGATTGACATAAACGGCGCATTCAGACCGCCCGCTTTTGCCCGCGGATAATCAAAATCGCCCCCGGCAGTGGCGCTACTGACATCCACCCAGCTATCGTGCAGCCGGTATGGCACATCAATATGACCATCAATAATGATAGCCTGCTGAGCCAACTTGGTGGCCTCCTCGGAAGGCTGCTGGGGGGGAAGAGGCTAAGGCATAACCGGGGGCGGCCAGGGTTAACAGGCCAGAAATGAACAGTAGGCTGAGTCGCATCAATGTGTGCTTTCCTTTTTTAAATGAATTCAATACGTTACTTTTATTATTTATGACGCTGATTAACGCATAAGCAGTGTGCCATGGTGTTACCCGAGATACCAGCGGTCGTGATTAACAAAAAAAACTGTTAATCGGTTGTCATAAAATCTTAAAACTTGCTATGGTGCTTGCGCGTGACTTACGCCCGTAAATACGGGATACTGCCCCTCTCCCTGCTGTTTAGGAGCACGCGCAAGAACGTGCAACAGGGCAGGGCGTTTTGTTGAAGTAAATTTCGTGGTAATACTGTTCACCCGCATGAGAACCAGGCAATTACGGCCGGTTTAAAGCAGGGAGCGCGTGAAACAGCCCGCCAATGGCGTTGTCTTCAGGTTCATGTATTCATTACCACCCCTAACTGTTACGAGAATTAGATTATGGCAATTAACTATATCCCGCTAGATAAAGAAAAACACAAAGATACAAAAGTAGCGGTGAACAATACGTTTGCATTTGCAAAGAATACACACCTGGCCGCAGCATCTATTAAAGAGTTTGCGCAGCTGGCGTCTTCTATGCCAATCGTTTTTATTAAAGATCCGCAAGCCGATCGTCACCACGTGGTGGCAATGCTGGGCATGGAACAAAACCAGAACCTGTTTTTAGCAACAGATCGCTGGAAAGGCCCGCATGTACCTATGAACGTTTTACGTTACCCGTTTGACGTGCGTCCTGACGGCGAGAAGTTGGGCGTTTATATTGATGAAAACAGCGAGCTGCTGGGTGAAGAAGGTCAGCCTTTATTCACTGAAAGCGGTGAACCATCAGAATACCTGCAAAATCGTCAGCAATTCCTAGGCGATCTGGCGAACAGCGAAATGATGACACAACGCTTTATCAAGCAGGTACTTGAGCTGGAACTACTGGAAGAAATTCAGATTCGTCTGCAATACCAAAGTGGTCAGCAGCGTAATGTGACCGGCATGATGAGCATAAACGAGAAGAAGCTGCTGGAACTGCCTGAAGCCAAGGTACTTGAGCTACACAAGTCAGGATTCCTGGGCGCCATGTATGCCATTATGATGTCATTAGGCCAGTTGAACCGTTTGGTCGAACTGTCTAAAGATACCGATAACGCCATCCAAACGATGCAGCTAAGCAGCGTTAAAGCAGAAGAAAAAGCCCCCGCCACCGCGCAGTAATGTGTGGTGTCCAAGGCCAACCGTAGCGGTTGGCCTTGGACCGTTACCCCCGCCCATCCGTTTTGTTCATCCTTAAGTCATATCTCATTCTGCTATGCTGACACTTTGCAATATTGATATCCCAATAAATAAAACCCAGCGTTTTCAGCTTGATAACTTATCTTTGAAAGCCTTCCAGCCGGTTCTGGTAGCCGGGCCCAATGGCGCGGGTAAATCCCTCTTATTGGCATTAATGACCGGCCAACCATCGGCCAATGTTCACCCGCTATACCCCACAACCACAGCGACGGCCCAAGGGCGCTCTGCTGGCAGCATCCCCGTATTGCAAGGGGATCGGATACTGGTGAGTACAGCCACCCAGCAAGCAATACTGGACGCCGAGCGTAAAAAGGCCTGCGCCGATATTCTGGATATCGTGGCTACGCCCACCTGCGCTAAAGCGGTACTTTGCGAAGGACTACGTGAGCCTGACTATGCGTGCGAACTGGCCAGCCGGTTAGGCCTGGGAGCGCTTATGGAGGCTCCGTTTACGGGGCTTTCCACCGGCGAAACCAAAAAGTTGCTGCTGGCCAGAGCTATTGCCTATCAGCCCAAATGGTTATTACTGGATGCGCCATTTGACGGCTTAGATGCACAATCTGTCAGAGTATTGACTCAACTGCTAAGTGATATCGCGGCTCCTACCACGGTGGTAATTGCAACCAACGCCGTCGGCGCGTTACCTGAACAATCCTGGTATTGCGTTTACCTGGAACAGCTAACTATCAGCTGGCAGGCGTCATTTAGTGATACTGACACTATGCGCGCAGCACTTAACCAATATGAAACCCTCAGTGAAGCTACAGTAGCGTTACCCGACGCAGATAATGCTGGCACTACACTTCCTGATCCGTTGGTCAGCCTTACGGATGGACAGGCGAGTTATAACGGCCGGGTTATTTTTGAGCACCTTAACTGGAGTGTGAAGCGTCAGCACCACTGGCAAATCATCGGGCCGAATGGAGCGGGGAAAAGTGTACTGTTAGCCATGATTACCGGCGATGATAGCCATTGTTATACCAATCAGCTCACTGTTTTTGGCTACCGGCGGGGCAGTGGTGAGAGTATTTGGGATATCAAAAAGCATATCGGGGTGGTGTCTAACCAGCTGTTTTTACAATACCGGGTGAGTGTCAGTGTGCTTGATACTGTACTATCCGGATTTTTCGATAGTATCGGCTTGTATCAGCAACCCACCGATAGCCAATTACGTATTGCCAGACAGTGGTTAGCGGTGCTCGGCCTGACGCATCTGGGCGCGGTGTCATTTCAGTCCCTTGCCGAAGGCGACAAGCGTTTGACATTGATTGCCCGGGCCATGGTAAAGCAGCCGGCGCTGTTGATTCTTGATGAGCCTTGCAACAACCTTGATACCCTCAACCGGCGCAAAGTATTAGCTGTGGTACAACAACTTATGCAGCGCAGTAACAGCACAGTTTTATATGTCAATCATCAGCGCGAAGATGTTCTTGACGGCATTAGCCAACAACTTGATATGAGTGATTACCGGCCGGCGCCATGAGGCGTGATTAGCTATCACAATATTTACCGGCTTTTTTCAGCCTTCATTACATTTTCACCGCAGTAAAATTTAATCCGCACTAATAGTGGGTTTTTTCCGCCCTGTAATCAGCGACTTCACCCAAAGGCTGTATATAGATACAGTTAAAGCCCACTAACCACGCGGCCTTCAGGCCAGTTTTTTCCTTGACAGTGGGAGAGGAACCTACCTAAACTGTCAATCAGTGGGTAAATGTGGTGAATTGTGGATCGTTAAGTACCGTTTTGCAGACCAGCATTTATAAAACAAGAAAAATAAGCAAAACATAAAAAAGGCTAGGGGAATGTTCCGCGGCGCTAATGCAATCAATCTTGACGTAAAAGGTAGGCTGGCTATACCAACAAAATACCGCCAGCCGCTGTTGGATGATTGTAACGGACAGCTGGTCTGCACGGTCGATACACAACAAAGTTGTTTGCTGCTTTACCCACTTCCCGAATGGGAAGAAATTGAACTAAAACTCAGTAAGTTTTCTAGTACTATCCCCGCTGAACGTCGGATGCAGCGTCTTTTGTTAGGTTATGCCACAGAAGGCGAAATGGACAAAAGCGGGCGTTTTCTTCTGTCTTCTCCACTACGACAACACGCAAAACTGAATAAAGAAGTCATGTTAGTTGGTCAGCTTAACAAACTGGAAGTTTGGGATGCCGACATATGGGCCCGTCAGATTGAGGCGGACATGGAAACTGAACGTGAAGGAAACTTCGAACTCACCGAGCGCTTACAGGACTTTTCTTTATGACCGACTTTGCCCACATCTCTGTTTTACTCAATGAGTGTATAACAGGGTTGGACATTGATCCCGACGGCATTTATGTCGACGCCACGTTCGGCCGCGGGGGTCATTCACGCAAAATTCTTGAGCAGTTGTCTGCCAACGGGCGGTTAATCGCATTTGATCGCGATCCCCAGGCTATTGCTGCTGCCAATGCATTGGCCGATGATCCTCGGTTTTCTATTATTCATGAACCGTTTGGTGATATGGCCCAGCAACTTTCCCAACGCGGCCTGGCCGGCAAAATAAACGGCGTACTGATGGATTTGGGCGTGTCCTCTCCCCAACTTGATGACGCCAGCCGTGGCTTTAGCTTTTTACGCGACGGGCCATTGGATATGCGCATGGATACCAGCCGTGGGATAAGTGCTGCCGACTGGCTTAACAAGGCAGAAGAGCAGGATATTACCCAGGTTATCAAAGAATTCGGCGAAGAAAAATTTGGTAAACGCATTGCCTATGCGATTGCTCAACGACGTAAAGAACAGCCCTTAAGCCGAACTTTAGAACTTGCTGAACTGATTGATGCAGCGGTGCCGGTGAAAGATAAATATAAGCATCCGGCCACACGCGCATTTCAGGGCATTCGTATTTATATCAATGCCGAGCTTGACCAGTTGCGTGTAGGGCTAAAAGCTGCGGTAGACGTTCTGAAGCCAGGCGGCCGGCTCGCCGTTATCTCATTCCATTCGCTGGAAGACCGTTTGGTAAAACGATTTATTAAAGATCAAAGCAAAGGCAAGGTCGTACCGCATAATTTGCCGGTGACCCAGGCCGAAATCGATGCCGATAAAGTGCTTAAACCGATAGGTAAAGCTATCAAGCCTACCGATGAAGAAATAAAAGTGAATGTGCGTTCGCGCAGTTCCGTGCTCAGGGTGGCAGAAAAGCTATGACCGCCAGGGCCAGCAGCAATAATCAGTCGGCCACGAACTTTAATTTACTCGGTATTCTGGCTCACGATTTAACCCGCAACAAGTTGCGGGTTTTGTTGTATTTAACGGTAATCGTTGCTGGCTTTAGCGTTATTTTAGCCAGCCACTACAACCGGCAACAAAATATTCGGCTGGAAAGCCTGATGCAGCAACGTGATGAGCTGGATGTGCAGTGGCGTAACCTGGTGTTAGAGCAACGCGCCCTGACTGAACACAATCGCATTGAAGCGATGGTAGAAAAACAGCTCGATATGCATCGTCCCAGCGCGGACCAGGAAGTGGTAGTAAAAATCAAATGACCATAGCACTGCTAAAAGGCAAGAAACAAAACCGGGGCGCGCGTCAAAACGTTAAACCCAGCCTGGTGCAGTGGCGGTTTGTCGTGGTGTTGGTTGCTGTCGCGCTGGTATTTGCCGCCATTGCGGTGCGGGCCGCTTATATCCAGGTTATTGCCCCTGACAACCTGATTCAGCAAGGCGATAGCCGTACCCTGCGCACGCGTGATATGCCCACCTACCGAGGGTTAATCTCGGACCGTAACGGGGTGGAGCTGGCCGTAAGTGTGCCGGTTCGGGCAATTTATGCCGACCCCAAAATTGTGCACGAGAAAAACGGTTTGGCAAAAAGCCGCCGGTGGGAGGCGTTGGCCGATGTGTTGGGGCGGGATGTGAAAGAGCTCACTGAAAAAGTTAGCGACCCCAAACGTCGCTTTGTGTATTTGCAACGCCAGGTTTCACCTGCCATGGCCGATTATGTCAGCCAACTGGATATTCCCGGCATTTATTTGCGCCGAGAAAGCCGCCGCTATTATCCAAACGGTGAGGTCACCGCCCAGCTTATTGGTATCACAAATGTGGATGATGCGGGCATAGAAGGCCTTGAACGTTTATATGATGACTGGCTTACCGGTACGGCTGGCTCGAAAATTATCCGCCGTGATGCCAAAGGCCGCCAGGTAGAGATTCTGGAAAGCAAAGACGGTGAAGCGGCGGGTAACTTATCGTTGACTATCGATCAACGTATTCAGGCATTGGCGTATCGCGAAATAAAGGAAGCCATGCTGTATTACCAGGCGACCTCTGCGTCGGCCATTGTGATTGATATTCATAATGGCGAGATACTTGCCATGGTGAATGCACCATCATTCAACCCAAATGATCGCAACGACGTTTCGCCCCGCCGTATGCGTAATCGGGTGATCACCGACGCATTTGAGCCCGGTTCAGCGATGAAACCGCTGGCTGTGTTGTCTGCGCTGGAATTCGGCAATGTGAAAATTGACGACATGGTCGATACTGGGCCGGGCTGGATGCGACTGGGCGGAAGCCTGGTTAAAGACCATCGCAATTACGGCAAGTTGAGTCTGGAAGAAATTATTCAACATTCTAGCAATATGGGAACCTCAAGACTGGCCCTGGGGGTACCTAAGCAGTTTTTGCTGGATACGTATTACAACATGGGGCTAATGACCGATACCGGTACCAATATGCCGGGTGAAAGCAGCGGTATATTCCATGAACGTAACCGCTGGTCACAGTTTGAACTGGCGACCTTATCCTTCGGTTACGGTATTTCTGTTACCACTGCGCAAATTGCGCGCATGTACACCACCATTGCTAATGGCGGGATAAAACATCCGCTATCCATTGTGAAAAGCCCTAAATCAAAAGGCTGGAAGCCCGAAGCTGAGCGTGTGCTTAGTGAAAAAAACGCCCAGGCGGTGATGAATATGCTGGAGTCGGTAGTGCAGCGCGGCGGCACGGCAACCAAGGCAGCAGTACCTGGTTATCGGGTAGGGGGCAAAACGGGTACCAGTCGTAAAGCGGTCGCGGGTGGTTACGGCGAAGAGTACGTAAACATTTTCGCCGGTATCGCGCCGTTAACGAACCCCCAACTGGTGACCGTGGTATTGATTAACGAACCTGGCGGTGATCTGTACCATGCCGGTGATACCGCCGCGCCTACTTTTTCCGCCATTATGGGCGGCGCCTTACAGCTGTTAAATATTCCACCGGATGATAAGCAGGTCACATCCACCCAATGGCTAAATGGAGGACAGCATGGTAGTTAATGCCTTTACCCAGAGTATTCGTCCTTTATTAGCCAAATTTGGTATTGAAGCACCGGATATCCGGATTGACGGGCTTGTGCTGGATAGCCGGCAGGTCACGCCGCGCCAGGCCTTTGTTGCTCTGCAGGGGCATGCGCTGGATGGACGCGAATTTATCCCGCAGGCTATCAGCCTGGGGGCGAAAGTCATACTGACGCAAACTGACGACAGTGAAGCCCATGGCGCAATGGAAATGCGCGCCGGCAGCGTGATAGTGCATCTGTTTGATTTACCTGCCATGTTATCTTCCCTGGCTGCTGCTTTTTACGATTATCCAGCCACTAAGCTGCACTCTGTCGCAGTCACCGGAACAAACGGAAAAACCTCGGTAGTACAACTCGTTAGCCAGATTAAGTCGCTTTTAGGCATGCGTTGTGCGGCCATTGGTACGTTAGGAAGTGGCGTTTATGAAGGTGATTCAACCCAATGGGTGCCTTCGCCCGGTGACAATACCACCCCCGATGCTATTACTATGCAAGCCTTATTGGCAGACTTCGTGCTTCACGAAGTGCGTCAAGTGGCGTTTGAAGCATCCTCTCATGCGATAGTGCAGGGCCGCTTGCGGCAGGTTAAAGCCGATATTGCGGTATTTACCAACTTGTCTCGCGACCATCTTGATTACCATCACAGTATGGAAAATTATGCGGCAGCAAAACGAGGCTTGTTAGCTCAGCCCGGCTTACGCACGCTGGTGCTCAATGCTGACGATAGCGAATCGCAACAATGGATAGAACATGCTCCAGACACCGTCGAGGTGGTGGTAACCAGTATGGACCCTAAACCCCATGCATTGCCCGACTATCGCCATTGTTTGGCCACAAATGTGCAATACCATCAGGCTGGGGTGCAGTTCAGGCTACAAACCAGCTGGGGCACTAATGTGGTTAATGTGCCGCTGCTGGGCCAGTTTAATGTGCGTAATGTGCTTAGTGCTGTGGCGGTTGCCTTGGTGCAAGGGGAACGGTTCGACGATATTACCCGCATTTTGCCTATGCTGGTTCCAGTGGCAGGCCGGATGGAAGTGTTTGCATTTGCGCAGCATGCCAACGTGGTAGTGGACTATGCGCACACCCCCGATGCGTTGGACAAAGTACTGCAAAGTGCCCGGGCACATACTGACGGTGCGGTATGGTGCGTGTTTGGCTGTGGAGGCGATCGGGATAAAGGCAAAAGGCCATTGATGGCCGCCGTCGCCGAGCGAGGCGCAGACTCTGTAGTATTAACCAACGACAATAGCCGCTCTGAAGCCCCCGAGGCAATAGCGAACGATATCCAGGCAGGATTCAGCGACCCGCAAAAGGTGGCTTATATCGATGACCGGGAAACCGCTATCAGACATTGCCTGATGCAGGCTGCCCCGCAAGATTTAATTGTCGTGGCCGGTAAAGGGCACGAGCAATACCAGATTATTGGTAAGACGAAAACAACTTATGACGAGCGCGCCGTTATTGCACGGCTGCAAAAGGAGTACAGCAAATGATAACAACCACGCTGTCCTGGATTGCGCAAAATATTGACGGCCAGCTAAGTGGTAGCGATATCACGGTGGCGGGAGTGGGCACGGATACGCGCTCGCTGAAACCGCAGGATGTATTTATAGCGCTGACCGGGCCTAATTTTAATGGCCATGAATTTATTGCCCAGGCTGAAGCATGTGGCGCCAGCGCCATTATCGCCAGTGAGCCGGTGAGCACTACATTACCTGTGATAACCGTAGCTGATACACGTCAGGCACTGGGTATGCTGGGCGCTGCGGTCAAAGCGCAGGTGAGCCCTAAAACAGTGGCGATTACCGGTAGCAGCGGAAAAACCACGGTAAAAGAAATGACTGCGTCAATTTTATCGCGGCGCGGCAGCGTGCTGGCTACGCAAGGGAATTTCAATAACGAAATTGGGGTGCCGTTGTCGCTGTTACGGCTAACGGAAGAACACGACTTTGCGGTGTTGGAGCTGGGCGCTAACCATCTTGGGGAAATAGCCTATACCACTGATTTGGTCAAACCAGATGTGGCCACCATTGTGAATGCGGCAGCGTCACACCTGGAAGGTTTTGGCAGCCTGTTTGGTGTCGCTCGGGCTAAAAGCGAAATATTCAAAGGGTTGGGCCCAGAAGGGGTCGCAATCATCAACATCGATAGCCAA
The DNA here is from genome assembly GCF_003429285.1 of Salinimonas sediminis. Lineage (NCBI taxonomy): Bacteria > Pseudomonadati > Pseudomonadota > Gammaproteobacteria > Alteromonadales > Alteromonadaceae > Salinimonas > Salinimonas sediminis. Next base: position 3,342,090 of record NZ_CP031769.1, on the reverse strand, counting down.
TTTGCGCCATTCTGGCAGGGCAAGCTGAAACACCAGCGTACCCTGACATTTTCACCAGACCAGCAGCATCAGGCTGATTATAGCGCCGAAGATATTAGCCTCGGGTTGGATGGTTGTGCTGAATTTCAGATGATAACCCCCGGCGGCACCATCGCTATACAACTGGCGGTGCCCGGCTTACATAACGTTGGCAATGCGCTGCTGGCGGCAGCTTTAGCGATTCAGGTTGGCGCCACTCTCGAAGATGTCAGCGAAGGGTTACGTCAGATGGAGCAGGTAAAAGGGCGCTTAAATGTGAAAACACTCAGCGGTCAGGTACGCCTGCTGGATGACACCTACAATGCAAATGTAGCATCGGTTAACGCCGCTATTGATACGCTGGCGACTTTTAGCGGGGTGCGGGTTCTGGTATTAGGTGATATGGCGGAACTGGGCGAAAAAGCCCGTTATTATCATGCCCAGGTCGGCGAATACGCTCAGCAAAAAGGCATCGATTATCTCTTAACGCTCGGGGTGTTGAGCCAAAGCGCCAGTGAAGTATATGGCGATGCTGGCGAACATTTTAGCGATGTAGAAAGCCTCGTAGCTGATGTGTTGGCAAGATTATCTGCTGAGCAGCGAGATATCTCGGTATTAGTCAAAGGCTCACGTAGTTCAAAGATGGAAAGAGTAGTAGAAGCGATTGAGGCATCCCCTTTGGGAAAGCGTGATCGCCGTCGGGAGCGTATTGCATGTTAATTTGGCTGGCTGAGTGGTTAACCCAGTTCGAAACAGGATTTAATGTATTCTCGTATCTCACAATGCGAGCGATTCTGAGCACCCTGACGGCGTTACTGATTGCAATTTTAATCGGGCCTAAAATGATTCGTGCGTTACAGCGCATGCAAATAGGCCAGACGGTGCGCGACGATGGTCCGCAAAGTCACTTGTCCAAAGCGGGCACCCCCACTATGGGCGGGCTACTTATCCTGGCTGCTATTGTTACCAGCGTTGTGTTGTGGGCAGATTTAACTAACCGCTATGTATTGGTCACTCTGCTGGTGGTTATCGGCTATGGCATTATCGGCTTTGTAGATGACTATCGAAAGGTTATCCGCAAAGATGCTAAGGGCTTGATCGCGCGCTGGAAATATTTTTGGCAATCTGCCATCGCGATAGGTGTGGCAGCCTATTTATACGGCACCGCTACCACCCCGGCTGAAACTGCCTTGCTGGTACCTTTTTTCAAAGAGGTCTTTCCCCAACTGGGGCTGGCCTACATGATGATTGTGTATTTCGCCCTGGTGGGAACCAGTAACGCTGTCAACCTGACCGACGGGCTGGACGGGCTGGCTATTGTACCAACGATTCTAGTGGCCGGGGCGCTGGCGATTTTTGCTTATGTCACCGGCAATACCAACTTCGCCGAGTATCTGAATATTCCTTATATCCCTCTGACCGGTGAGTTAGTCATAGTGTGTACAGCCATTGTTGGCGCGGGCTTAGGCTTTTTGTGGTTTAACACCTATCCGGCACAGGTTTTCATGGGTGATGTAGGCTCCTTGGCGCTGGGGGGGACCCTGGGGGTACTGGCCGTTTTAGTCAGACAAGAAATTGTGCTGATTATTATGGGCGGCGTATTTGTTATCGAAACGCTGTCGGTCATCTTGCAAGTAGGCTCGTACAAGCTTCGCGGCCAACGGATTTTTCGTATGGCGCCTATACACCATCACTATGAATTAAAAGGCTGGCCGGAACCGCGGGTAATTGTTCGTTTCTGGATCATCTCACTTATTTTAGTGCTGGTCGGTTTAGCCACCCTGAAGCTGAGGTAACCCAGGTAATGTTGACGGATTTATCAACTAAACGCATTGTTGTTGCTGGTCTTGGGATCAGTGGCCGCGCCTGTTTGCGTTTTTTAGCCAGTCAGCGTGCGCAGGTCAGTGCGTGGGATACCCGTGAACAGTTAACGCTGGATTCTGAAATAGGCGTGCCAGTGACATTAGGCCAGCCGCCCGCCGGTTTTTGGGATACGGTGGATATGCTGGTGTTAAGCCCGGGCATTGCATTGGATAATCCGCTGCTGGCGCCGGTCCGGGAACGAGATATAGAAATCCTGGGTGAAATAGAATTATTCGCCCGCTTCAACCAAGTGCCGGTGCTGGGTGTGACTGGATCCAACGGTAAAACTACGGTAACTCTGTTAACTCACCACATTCTGTCTGAGGCCGGTTTACGCAGCGCAGCTGCGGGTAATGTTGGCACCCCGGCAGTAGATACCCTAAACCAGCCGCTTGATATTATTGTGCTGGAGTTATCCAGTTTTCAGCTTGAAACCACTAGTCACTTAGCGCTGGCTGGCGCAACCATTTTAAATGTCAGCGATGACCACCTGGACCGGCATAAAACGCTGGCGGCGTATGCTGAAGCAAAACAGCGGATATATAACCACGCTGACCATGCGCTGGCCTGGCGGGATCAGCAATTAACCTATCCGTTGCCGTTAGCGGTAAGTATCAGCGAATTTGGGCTGCAACATTCTGCTACTGACTTTGGGCTCACTGACAACTGGATTACCTGGCAAGGCGAACCGCTGGTGGATACAACCAAAGTTCAACTTATGGGGGCGCATAATATCCTCAATATTCAGGCGGCCCTGGGGCTGGCAATTATTGCCGGCGTTACCCCTGCAGTAGCTGCCCAGGCGGTATACAGTTTTGCTTCGGTGGCCCACCGTTGTGTACCGGTTAGCCAGGCCGGGGGTATTACCTGGATAGACGACTCTAAAGCCACCAATGTTGGTGCAACGATTGCCGCTATTGAAGGGTTAGGACGCCAGCGAACGGGTAAGTTGATACTTATTGCCGGTGGCGATGCTAAAGGCGCAGATGTAACGGCGTTACAGCCTTATTTGTCCGACTATGTTGATGCTCTGATTACTTTAGGCCGTGACGGGCCTGCGATAGCCGCGCTAAAAGCGGGCGCTGAACAAACCAGTTCAATGTCTCAGGCGGTAGCAGCGGCGCGCCGTTTGGCGGCGCCGGGTGATACCGTATTATTGTCGCCAGCTTGTGCCAGCCTGGATATGTTTAAAAATTACGAGCATCGTGCGCAGGCATTCGCGCAGGCGATTACCGGAGCGGTCTCATGCTAGCCGGTGCCAGTGCAAAATTAAGCGATATTTTCAGCGCTCGCCATGATGGCAGTAGCGCACCTACCAGTCAGCGCGCCTACGATCTGTCGTTGGTGCTGGTGGCCCTGGCCTTGATGTCAATTGGTCTTATTGTGGTTACTTCGGCATCTATGCCAGTGGCGGAACGCGAATATGCCAGCCCGTTTTATTTTTCGATTCGCCATGGCGCCTATCTGTTAATAGCGCTGACGGTGGCGGCCGGGGTAATGCAGGTGCCTATGCATTTTTGGCGGGTCACTAACCCCTATCTGCTGCTACTGGCTATCGCATTACTACTTGCTGTATTGGTAGTGGGGCGCAGCATCAATGGTAGCACCCGGTGGATTGTTATCGGGCCGATGACGTTACAGCCCGCCGAGCCTGCCAAGTTGTTCTTTTTTACCTACCTGGCCGGGTACCTGGTGCGCCGCTATGAAGAGGTAACGGAAAATCTGAAAGGCTTTGTGAAACCTCTGGTGGTGCTGTTTGTACTGGCAACCATGTTGTTGTTACAACCCGACTTTGGCACCGTGGTGGTTATGCTGACCACTACCATGGGGCTGTTGTTTTTAGCGGGTGCGCCGCTATGGCAATTTTTTGGCGTGGTATTTGTCGGCTTGGCGGCGGTGGTTTCACTGATTGTGTTCGAAGAGTACAGAATGCGCCGGGTCACTTCATTTTTGGACCCATGGGCCGATCCTTTCGGTAGCGGTTATCAGTTAACCCAATCTTTAATGGCGTATGGGCGGGGCAGCTGGTTTGGTCAGGGGCTGGGTAACAGCTATCAAAAGCTGGAGTTTCTTACCCAGGCCCATTCAGATTTTATCATGGCTATTCTGGCTGAAGAGCTGGGGTTTGCTGGCGTACTGGCGGTCCTGGGACTAATTTTTTTCCTGGTTATTCGCGCCCTTAAAATAGGCAACCAGGCTATTGCCCGGCACCGGCCGTTTGAGGGTTATCTGGCGTACGCTATCGGGATTTGGCTAAGCTTCCAGACCGCGGTGAATATTGGTGCCAGCGTGGGCATACTGCCCACCAAAGGGCTGACATTACCGCTTATCAGTTATGGCGGCACCAGCTTAATAGTGACCATGATCACCATTGCGTTATTGTTACGCATTGATTTTGAATTGCGGGTAGATGGCGTACAGGCCCTGGATCGGGGTGACAAACCACGCCGACTTAAAGGCCCGGCAAAAGGCCCCGCTGATACGCGCCCGACATCAACGTCCAAAGCCACCTCCACGGCCGCCGGCCAGCCAGCTGCAGACAAACAACAGCTTCGAGAAGTGCTTGAGAATGTCGAGCAGGAGGCCCGCCATGACTAAGCGCTGTTTGATAATGGCCGGTGGTACTGGCGGACATGTGTTTCCAGCATTAGCGGTAGCCCAGGCGCTGCGTGAGCTGGGCTGGGACGTGCAATGGTTAGGTACCGCTGAACGTATGGAGGCTCAGGTGGTGCCTGCACATGGTTTCCCTATCCATTTTTTACCCGTTAAAGGCTTACGGGGTAAAGGTATGAAAGCCCGTTTGCAGGGCCTTACTGCTTTAGCCAGCAGTTTATGGCACGCCCGTTCACTGCTTAAGACATTACAGCCCGATATGGTGCTGGGCTTTGGCGGTTATGCAAGTGGGCCGGGCGGAGCGGCAGCATATAGCTTACGGATACCCCTGATAATCCATGAACAAAATGCTGCAATAGGCATGACTAACAAACTATTGGGCCGGATAGCACGTAAGATTTTGCTTGGCTTTAGCGAGGCGCAAACGCAATTTGGCCAGGCTGCCGCCCGGTGTGTTACGGTCGGTAATCCCATTCGTCACGAGATTGCCCAATTGCCGCAAAAAGCGAGTATTCACTTACCGCTAAATGTTTTGGTGGTAGGTGGCAGTCTAGGTTCAGTGCCGCTTAACAAGGCGGTGCCCGAAGTATTGAAAACGCACCCGCAGTTATCGGTTTGGCACCAAAGTGGTAAAGGGCATCAGGTAGCATTAACCGATGCTTATGAACCAGCACGGTGTCAGTGGCAGGTCACCGAATTTATTGATGATATGGCCGCAGCCTACGCCTGGGCAGATGTCATTATCTGCCGTGCCGGAGCGCTAACGGTGTGCGAAGTGGCGGCGGCGGGTTTAACCGCGGTATTTGTGCCTTTGCCTCATGCGGTAGATGATCATCAAACCAAAAATGCCCAGGCGTTAGTTCAGGCAGATGCTGCGGTGCTGATTGCGCAAAATCAGCTTGCCCAAGCCTTACCCGGTGTGGTGCAAACCTGGATAGATAACCCTCAGCGCTGTTTAGAAATGGGCCAGCGGGCCCGTAAACATGCGGTACCTGAGGCAACCAACAATGTAGTAAAGCAGTGTGAAGCGCTGCTGGGAGAGACGGCATAATGGTGTTTGAAACGCCGTTCCAAAGCCCGCAAATGCGGAAAGTACGGACAATCTTTTTTATTGGTATTGGCGGCGCCGGAATGGGCGGCATTGCTGAAGTGCTGCTTAATGAAGGCTATTTAATTGCCGGTTCAGACCAACAGCCAGGGCCAATGACCGACCGGTTAAGCGAGCTGGGCGCGAATGTATTTATTGGCCATGCGGCCGACAATGTCAAAGGCGCCGATGTGGTGGTGGTATCCAGCGCTATTAACGAGGCTAACCCGGAAGTCATGTATGCCCGGGAAAATCGGGTACCCATTATTCGCCGGGCAGAAATGCTATCTGAGCTGATGCGTTTTCGGCATGGAATAGCCATTGCCGGAACCCATGGTAAAACCACTACGACCAGTTTAATTGCAACCATCTTTGCTGAAGGCGAGCACGATCCTACCTTTATTATTGGTGGCTTACTAAACAGCGCAGGCACCAATGCCCGTCTAGGGAAAAGCCGTTACCTCATTGCTGAGGCCGATGAAAGCGATGCTTCATTTTTGCATTTGCAACCGATGGTCTCCGTGGTCACCAATATCGAAGCCGATCACATGGATACTTACGACGGTGACTTCAACCGGATGAAAGATACCTACGTCGACTTTCTGCATAATCTGCCATTTTATGGTCAGGCAATATTATGTGGCGACGACGCGAATATACAGGCTATCCGGCCGCGTATCGGCCGCAGTATTTTAACTTACGGATTCGCCGAGCATAACGATTTTCGGGCAACCGATGTGGAATTAGGGTTTGGCCAGGCCCGCTTTACGGTATCCCGCCCCCAGCAACCGGCCCTTCAGGTTACGCTGAATCTAACCGGCCGCCATAATGTGTTAAATGCGCTGGCTGCTATCGCGGTCGCCACCGATGAAGGGGTAGAGGACGGGGCTATCGTAAAAGCACTGGCCGAATTTGGCGGTATCGGACGCCGGTTTGAAGTGTTGGGCGACTTCACTACCTCGGTAGGGGAGCTGACCCTGGTAGACGACTACGGTCATCATCCTACCGAAGTTGCCGCTACAATTGCCGCTGCCAGAGCAAACTGGCCTGATCGCCGGTTGGTGATGATTTATCAGCCGCATCGCTTTAGCCGTACGCGTGATTTGTATGAAGATTTTGTCGAGGTATTGTCGCAGGTTGATGTATTGCTGATGCTGGATGTGTATGCGGCCAGTGAACAACCGATTGAAGGGGCTGACAGCAAATCGTTGTGTCGTTCGATGCGGGTCCGCGGCCAACGTGAACCGGTATATGTAGGTGATAAGGAAAATTTGCAGGGAATTCTGGCGAACCTGATGCAGGATCAGGATGTCATAATGACTCAAGGGGCCGGAAATATTGGGCAAATTGCAAAAGAACTGGCAGCGATACGGTTGGAACCAAAAAATATTTTGGATGAGAATAAATAATGAATAAACAATATCAGGCAAGTGATTTCGGTCGGGTCGCCGTCCTGCTTGGTGGCGAATCAGCCGAACGAGAAGTGTCTTTACGTTCCGGTACAGCGGTACTTACCAGCCTGCAACGCCAGGGTATAGACGCTATCGCCTTTGATCCCGCGAAGCGGCAACTAACTGATTTAATAAAAGAAAATATTGATAGAGTGTTAATAATGCTGCATGGCCGAGGCGGCGAAGATGGCTCTATGCAGGGTGCCTTACAGCAGCTAAAAATACCCTATACCGGCAGTGGCGTTTTGGGTTCTGCACTGGCCATGGACAAGATTCACAGTAAGCAAATTTGGGAAAGTGTAGGGCTACCCACGGCGAAATACCAAATAGCTGATAAATCAGGCTTTGAAGCTGGATCATGCAGCGCTATAATGGAAAAATTGGGGAATAAAGTCATGGTCAAACCGGCCCGGGAAGGGTCAAGTATTGGTATGGCAAAAGTGACAAGCGCTGAACAACTCGAAACTGCCATTCTGGACGCGTTTAATTACGATAATCAGGTCCTGTTAGAGCAGTTCATTGATGGCCCGGAATTTACGGTAGCGTTGCTGCAGGGTAAAGCCTTACCGTCAATTCGCATGTCTACCCCTCATACATTTTACGATTATGCAGCAAAATACCAGGACGATACGACCGAATATTTTTGCCCCAGTGGCTTAGCTGAACAAGATGAAGCTGAACTGGCCGCTTTGGCTAGTCAGGCATTTCATGCGTTATCCGGCAGTGGCTGGGGGCGTATTGACGTAATGCGCGACGACGCTGGCCGGTTTTTCCTGCTGGAGTCAAACACTGTGCCGGGCATGACAGAGAAAAGCCTGGTACCCAAGGCCGCGAAGGTTGCCGGGATAGATTTTGATGCCCTGACGTTGTCGATACTGGCAACCAGTATGACCGCGTAACGAGGAATATAACGAGCCAATGCAGGTACTCACACGCGAACAGGCCCGTTTGGCCGCCGGACTGGTGTTTTTGCTCAGTGTTATTGGCAGTCTGGTGTATGGGGCGCTGGTGGTGCGCGACTGGCTCAAAGATGAACAGCGTATGCCGGTTCAGGTAGTAGACTTTTCGGGCGACTTTGCCCATGTGAATGTCGCCCGCCTGGAACGATTAATTCGACAAAGCCAGCCAGGCAGTTTTTTTGAGCTGGATGTAAATGAAGTTTTTGTGCTGGTAGAAGCCCAGCCTTGGGTGTACCGGGCCTCGGTGCGTAAACAGTGGCCGAATAAGCTGAAAATTTATCTGGTAGAGCAACAACCGGTAGCGCAGTGGAATGATGACATGCTGCTAAACCCGTATGGCGATACCTTCGAAGCCAGCGCAGATGAGCTGGCGTTACCGAAATTGTTCGGTCCGGGCGGCAGTGAAAAAACCGCTCTGGAAGGTTACAACGCCATGAAATCGTTGTTAGCGACATCCTCTATGGCGATTGCCGAGTTGTCGCTGAGCGAACGCTTTGCGTGGCAGATGCAGTTGACTAACGGCATTGAATTGAATTTGGGTCGTCAGGAATTTATTGACAGGTTGCAGCGGTTTATCGATGTATTCCCGCTGCTGACCAAAGAAGAAAAGCCAGTCAGGTACGTCGACCTTCGTTATGACACTGGGTTTGCCGTAGGCTGGCAAGACGACGATAACAAACAGAGTTAGTGAGAGAGTTTAAATTACTATGTCGAAACCCGCTGAACGCAATTTGATCGTCGGCCTTGATATCGGTACCAGTCAGGTGAAAGCCGTGGTAGGCGAAGTGCTCAATGATAGCTCGATCAGCATTGTTGGTGTAGGTACACACGTGGCTAAAGGCATGGACAAAGGCGGGGTTAACGACCTGAACCTGGTAGTCAAGTCGGTGCAAAATGCCGTGAATGAAATGGAGCTAATGGCCGACTGCCGAGTGTCTTCGGTGTTTATGTCAATCTCCGGGCGCCATGTTAAATGTCAAAATGAAAATGGCATGGTGCCCATCAACAACCAGGAAGTTACGCAGGAAGATGTGGATAATGTTATTCACGCCGCCCGGTCAGTACCCATTGCGGCTGAACGTCGGCTGCTGCATGTGCTGCCGCAGGAGTACACCATTGATGTGCAGGAAGGGATAAAGAACCCAATTGGCATGTCAGGGGTAAGAATGGAAGCCGATGCGCACATCATCACTTGTGCTGACGATATGGCGAAAAACCTGACCAAATGTATCGAACGTTGTGAGCTCAGTGCCGATCAACTGATTTTCTCAGCCCTGGCATCGAGCTACGCGGTTCTGACCGACGATGAAAAAGAACTCGGCGTCTGTGTAGTCGACATCGGTGGCGGCACCATGGATATCGTCATTTATACAGATGGGGCGATCCGGCATACCGCGGTGATCCCGGTAGCAGGTAATCAGATTACCAGTGATATAGCGAAAATATTTCGCACGCCCATCAGCAATGCTGAAGAGATAAAAGTGAATTATGCATGCGCACTGAAAGACATGGTGAGCATGGAAGATAACATTGAGGTGCCCAGTGTGGGTGGCCGGCCAGCACGGGCGATGTCCCGGCATACGTTGGCAGAGGTCATTGAACCTCGTTATCAGGAACTGTTTGAGCTGGTTCACGATGAAATTCGTGCCAGTGGCCTGGAAGAGCAAATTGCGGCGGGGCTTGTCCTGACCGGTGGTACAGCCAAGATGGAAGGGGCGGTCGAGTTTGCCGAAGAGTTGTTCCAGATGCCAGTGCGCGTAGGTAAGCCAATCAATATTAAAGGCTTATCTGAATATACTGATGATGCAGGATTTGCCACTGTTGTAGGTCTTCTGCAATACGGCAAGATGCAGTCAGAGAATAAAAAAATCAGTAAGCATAAACCGGTTGAAAGCTTTATCAATCGGGTGCAAAGCTGGTTCAAAGGTGAATTTTAATTTTTTATTTTGGGGGCGCTAAGGCTGGAACATAGGGGTTATCAGGGAAGCATGTAACCTGCTGAAAATGTCCTGGCTTAGTGTTGAAGACGTACAACCGGAGAGTAAGTATGTTTGAATTAATGGATAGTCACGGCGAAGAAGCCGTAATTAAAGTCATCGGCGTTGGCGGCGGCGGTGGTAATGCAGTTGAGCACATGGTGTCTCATAGCATTGAAGGTGTCGAATTTATCGCTATCAACACTGATGCACAGGTACTGCGTAGTTCCAGCGCTGATGTCACCTTGCAAATTGGTTCCAGTGTAACCAAAGGCCTGGGAGCAGGTGCCGATCCAAACGTGGGGCGTGACGCTGCGCAGGAAGACCGCGAAACCATCCGCCAGTCGCTAGATGGCGCGGATATGGTATTTATTACCGCTGGTATGGGTGGTGGTACGGGTACCGGCGCTGCACCTGAGGTTGCTAAAATTGCGCGTGAGATGGGTATACTGACCGTCGCGGTAGTGACTAAACCTTTCCCATTCGAAGGTAAAAAACGCACAACATTTGCTGAGCAGGGGATCATTGAGCTGGCGAATAACGTGGACTCGTTAATCACCATCCCGAATGAAAAACTGCTTAAAGTTATGGGTCCAGGTACCCCATTACTACAAGCCTTCAGTGCAGCTAACGATGTGCTGCGTGGCGCAGTACAGGGTATTGCTGAGCTAATTACCCGTCCAGGCCTTATCAACGTTGACTTTGCTGACGTACGTACCGTGATGTCTGAAATGGGTAAAGCCATGATGGGTTCCGGTGCCGCCAGTGGTCCGGACCGTGCTGAAGAAGCGGCAGAGTCGGCGATTGCCAGCCCGCTCCTGGAAGATATCGACCTGTCGGGTGCCCGTGGTATTCTGGTGAATATTACAGCTGGCCCTGATTTTGCAATAGATGAGTTTGAGACTGTCGGTAATGCTGTTAAAGCATTTGCCAGCGAAAACGCCACTGTTGTAGTGGGTACCGTTATCGATATGGACATGACCGACGAATTGCGTGTAACTGTGGTCGCAACAGGTATTGGCGCTGAGAAGAAGCCAGACATTTCTTTGGTTAGCTCAGAAGGTTCACGCTTGTCAGCCTCTGCCCGCGAGTTTGGTGGTAATCACTCAAGTGAGAGCCGCTCAAGTGTAGGCGGCACAGATGGCAACCAGGCGCTTAAAGCTGATGATGATGTACAGCCTAACAATGACCTGGAATATCTGGACATACCAGCTTTCCTGCGCAAGCAGGCGGACTGATAGTTCAACGGGTTTAGGGAATTGTGGCGCATTGCTGATGTCATAACCCTATGGCATCAGCGCTGTTCTGTCGAAAATGTAAGTTTTTGACACAGGTAAGGTATGCCTGTATAATATGCGACCGCTTTTTGAATAGGTAAAAGCATAAGATGATTAAGCAACGTACAATCAAACGTCCGGTTCAGGAAACTGGTATCGGTTTGCACAAAGGGGAAAAGGTCACAATGACTCTCCGGCCTGCGCCTGCGAACACAGGAATTGTGTTTCGGCGTATTGACCTGGACCCATTTGTGGATATTCCTGCGCGTGCAAATGCCGTGGGTAACACCGTGTTGTGTACGTGTGTTAACAACGAAGACGGGGTGAGCATTCATACCGTTGAGCATTTGGCTTCGGCACTGGCAGGGCTGGGTATCGACAATATTATTGTTGAAGTAGACAGCAATGAGCTGCCTATCATGGATGGTAGCGCAAGCCCGTTTATTTTCCTGTTACAATCCGCCGGTATTGACGAGCTAAATGCGCCTAAACGCTTTATCCGAATTAAAAAACCGGTTCGCGTAGAAGACGGCGATAAATGGGCCGAATTACTACCTCATGATGGTTTCCGGGTTGATTTTGAGATTGATTTTGATCACCCGGTGATCAGCCAGACGCGTCAGAAGATGGTGATGGACTTTGACAGCTGCTCGTATGTAAACGAAGTCAGCCGTGCCCGTACCTTTGGTTTTATGCGTGATGTGGAATACATGAACGCGAATAACCTGGCCTTAGGTGCAAGCATGGAAAATGCAGTAGCGCTGGATGAGTTTAGAATCTTGAACCCTGAAGGTTTGCGTTATGATGACGAATTCCTGAAGCATAAAATTCTGGATGCTGTTGGCGATTTGTATTTGGGTGGCCACAGTATTGTCGGTGAGTTGCGCGCTTATAAAACGGGTCATGGTTTGAATAACAAACTATTGAACCAGGTATTAGCCACGGCCGATGCATGGGAATTTGTTACCTATGACAATCAGGAAGAAGTTCCTATTCGTTATGCAGAGCCTGTGCTGGCGTAAACCCATAAATTAGACTAAAAGCCGCCATCCTATCTGGCGGCTTTTTTGTGTCTGATAGTATACAATCTACTGCCATAGTGGTGCCTAAATAACCATTGCAGGGTGTACGTAACAAACCGGTATAGATCAAAATACCAATCCTATTTGTCCATTGCCCGGAACGGCGGTACACTAATGCTCGATTTTTCCAAGAGTTGTGAAATGAGACTAACCATAAATATCACCGGCAAAACGTTACGCTACCGACGCACCTTTAGTGTGCGCACACTGGTCAGCTTAACGGTGCTGTCGTCTTTATTTATGCTGGTATCCAGCCGTTCTACTGATTCGGTCAATGAAGACCTCGCCCGCATTGCGCTGGCACAGCAGGCTAATGAGGCTGATAACGCAGAACTGGCTGAGCTAAAAGCGGGTACCCAGGCTCAGTTACAGGTGCTTATTACACAACTTGCTCAGCTGAATGCACAGCTGTCCGGGCTAGACAGCCGGGGAAAACAAATTGCAGAACAATTAGGGATGAAGGCGCAAGATTTAGACGTCTTTATTTCAGATACCGATTCGCAACCGATGGATAATGAACCCTTACTGGAACAGATGCAGGCAGTGCAGGTATCGTTGGACGATAAAGCCCGCCAAATCGCTATGCTTGAAAGTCTGGTATCCGGGCACCATATCCATCAACAAAGCCAATTGTCGGGAAGGCCGATAGAGTCTGGATGGTTGTCTTCTTATTACGGTATGCGCGCAGATCCATTTACCGGAACCCCCGCGATGCACAAAGGACTGGATTTTGCTGGTTCGGCTGGGGACGAGGTGGTTGCCACCGCCGCAGGTATTGTTACCTGGGCAGGCGATCGCCATGGCTATGGCAACCTGGTTGAGATTGAGCACAAAGACGGGTATATCACCCGTTATGGGCATAATCAGTCCATCGAGGTTGCAATAGGCGATGTAGTCACTAAAGGCCAGGCTATTGCCCTGATGGGAAATACTGGCAGGTCTACAGGCGCACATGTGCACTATGAAGTAATAAGAAACGGCCAACCGGTAGATCCTCTCCCCTTTACCCGCAATTGATAAGAAACCCCGGCGTCTGTTAACAATAACAGTCAGTACGGAATAAGATGTTAGGGTGACCAGTACAGTGATTATCACTGGGGTGTCATTTTTCTAAACCAAAGGTGCAGGCCCTCGTTTGGCTGCCTTATCAGTAGTGGAAATAGCAACGTAATGTTTTCAAGCGTCCTGAGAAAAGTGTTCGGTAGCCGAAATGACCGACTAATAAAAAAATTAAAAAAATCTGTCGATGCCATTAACGGTCTGGAAAAGGAATTTGAGGCGCTTTCTGATGAACAGCTGAAAGCCAAAACGGAAGAATTCAGAAAACGCATAGCTGATGGCGCTAAGCTTGACGATTTACTCATAGAAGCTTTTGCTACCGTCCGTGAAGCCAGTAAACGGGTATACGGCATGCGTCACTTTGACGTGCAAATGCTGGGTGGGCAGGTATTGCACCAGGGCCACATTGCTGAAATGCGTACCGGTGAAGGTAAAACCTTAACCGCGACGTTACCCACCTACTTAAACGCGCTTTCTGGTAAAGGCGTACACGTGGTGACAGTGAACGATTATCTGGCGCGACGGGACGCTGACTGGGCGCGTCAGCTGTTTGCTTATTTAGGCATGACAGTAGGCTGTAACGTGCCGGGTATCCCGCCACAAATGAAGCGTGAAGCATATCAGGCTGACATTACCTACGGCACGAACAATGAATTTGGTTTTGATTACCTACGCGATAACATGGCCTTCAGCCCGCAAGACCGTGTGCAACGTGAACTTAACTTCGCTGTGGTGGATGAAGTTGACTCCATCTTAATTGACGAAGCCCGGACCCCGCTGATTATATCGGGCGCAGCAGAAGACAGTTCTGAGCTGTATCGCAGTATAAATACGGTTATTCCTGAGTTGGTACAGCAGGAAAAAGAAGATGAAGAAGGCGCCCACGGCGATGGCGACTATACCGTTGATGAAAAAGGCAAACAAATTCATCTGACTGAACATGGTCAGTTGCATGTTGAGGAAATATTGCATCGCCAGGGTATTTTGCCAGAAGGTGAGTCGCTGTTTGATGCTGGCAATATCTCGTTACTGCATCATATTAATGCCGCCCTGCGAGCCCATAAACTTTTCCAGAAAGATGTCGATTACATCATCAAAGATGACCAAATCGTTATCGTTGACGAACACACCGGCCGTACCATGGACGGTCGTCGCTGGTCAGAAGGGTTACACCAGGCTGTCGAGGCCAAAGAAGGGGTGAAAATTCAGAATGAAAACCAGACCCTGGCCTCCATTACTTTCCAGAATTACTTCCGTTTGTTTAACAAGCTGTCAGGGATGACGGGCACGGCCGACACCGAAGCCTTCGAGTTCAATCATATCTATGGCCTGGAAACAGTGGTTATTCCCACTAACAAGCCTATGGTGCGTAAGGATATGGCTGACCTGATATACATGACCGTAGAGGAAAAGTACGAAGCGATTGTGGCAGATATCAAAGAATGCGTTAAACGTGGTCAGCCTACCTTAGTAGGAACGGTGTCGATTGAAAACTCTGAACTATTGTCGCGAATCCTGAAAAAGGAAAATATCAAGCATAAGGTGTTAAACGCCAAATTCCACGCTCAGGAAGCAGACATTATCTCTGATGCGGGGCGTCCGGGCGCAGTAACCATTGCGACCAACATGGCCGGTCGGGGTACCGATATTGTGTTGGGTGGCAGCTGGCAGGCGGAAGTAGAGAAACTTGAGTCGCCTACCGAGGCGCAAATAGAGAAAATCAAAACAGAATGGAAACAGCGTCACGATGCGGTCCTGGAAGCCGGTGGCTTGCATATCATAGGTACTGAGCGTCATGAGTCACGTCGTATAGATAACCAGTTACGGGGCCGCTCAGGCCGTCAGGGTGATGCCGGTTCAAGCCGTTTCTATTTATCGCTGGACGATGCGTTGATGCGTATTTTCGCCTCCGAAAAAATGGCCGGCATGATGAAGCGTCTTGGTATGGAACGCGGTGAAGCAATTGAACACCCATGGGTCTCCCGCGCCATCGAAAATGCACAGCGTAAGGTTGAGGGACGTAACTTTGACATTCGTAAACAGTTACTGGAATACGATGATGTGGCTAACGACCAGCGTAAAGTGATTTACGAGCAGCGTAACGAACTGCTGGACGAAGGGGATATCAGCGAGACTATTCAGGTTATTCGCCAGGATGTGGTTACCGGTGTAGTAGATGAATACATCGCCCCTCAGTCGCTGGAAGAAATGTGGGATGTCAACGGCTTACAGGAACGTCTGAAAGCTGACTTTGCTGTAGATTTACCCTTGCAGGAATGGCTTGATAATGACGACAAGCTGTATGAAGAAAAGCTGCGAGAGCGTATTTTAGAAGAAGTGGAAAGCGCCTATAAAGCGAAAGAAGAAGCGGTGGGTGAACAAGTATTACGGCAGTTTGAAAAGGCCGTGATGCTACAAAATCTGGACAGTCACTGGAAAGAGCATTTGGCGGCGATGGACCATTTGCGTCAGGGGATCCATTTGCGCGGTTATGCGCAGAAGAACCCTAAGCAAGAATACAAACGCGAGTCTTTTGAGCTGTTTTCCCAAATGCTGGAAGCATTGAAACTGGAAGTGATTACCGTACTGAGTCGCGTTCAGGTGAAAGAAGAATCTGATGTGGAAAAAGTGGAAGAACAGCGCCGTCAGGCGGATGATGTGCCAAAGAATTTTGAGCACGAAGAAACCACACCCGAACCAGAACCTCGCGAGGGTCGGGTACAAACCGCTTTACGTGATGGCCCCAAAGTAGGCCGCAATGACCCATGCCCTTGTGGCTCGGGTAAAAAGTACAAGCAGTGCCACGGTAAGTTGAGCTAATGCAACATGTGCTGGTAGCCGTGGGCATTGTGCTTCGCCAGGGCCAAACTTTTATTACCCTACGCCCTGATGATAAGCATCAGGGCGGCAAATGGGAATTTCCGGGCGGAAAGGTGGAAGCCGGTGAAACCACCTTCGCTGCGCTCAAGCGTGAACTTGATGAAGAAATAGGCATTGAAGTAAAGCACTCTACGGCGTTTATGCGGATTGAGCATGACTATGGAGATAAACAGGTGACCCTGGATATCCATATTATTGATGACTTTAGCAATGAACCGTATGGTCGCGAGCAGCAACAAGGACGGTGGGTAGCCATTGACGCATTGCAAAGCTCACAGTTTCCCGCGGCGAATGCCCTTATTGTGGAAAAGCTGCAGCAATCAGATTGGTTGGCGGTATAACGCAGTACACAGCCGGTGCGGGGTATTAGCATGTACGTTGCGATAAACACATTTTAAATATGTCTGGTAGTAAGCGCGCAGGCGCTAATTACCTAAAAAAGACCAGCCAAGCGGCTGGTCTTTTTTATTAGCAAATGGTGGGTAGGCGAACCATCCGGTAGCTTAGCTAGCGCTGCGTTTTGTTACCTTAAGCCCTTGCAGGTTAAGGGGGTTATAAAGGTAAATAAACTATCAAAACAGGGCTACAGTGCTTATAGGGTTACCAGGCTGGCGGTAGCAAAGGCCACATGTAATCTGGCATATGCTGCTTCATTAATAAAGTGCGGATAGGTAGGCGACTCGCCTTCCCATACTATCTCACTGCCATCAAAGCACTTAAAAACAGGTTGACCGGCCAGCAGCGGCGCAAAGTCAGCATCTTGTAGCTTATGGTGAATCATCGCACTACGCTGGCCATTGTCTTCCAATGGAAATGACACTTCATGGCCCAACCGGTATACCTCACACTCCGGCAATGTCGCGGTTTTACCTTTGTTATAGGCCAGACAAAAGCCTAACAGGACATGAGCGAGCGCCTCAGTAAGTTGGTATACCTCTTCTTTAAGCACGCCTTGGGGTTGGCCGCCTACCTCAATCATCACGCCACGTTTACCGGTAGTACATAAATAGCCATGCTCGCTGACCGGCTTTTCGTCTTCCAGCAAAATATTAGCTTCGGGCATATGCTGTTTGACATAGCGTGCCATCTGCACATGAAATTCATCTGCGCTGAGGATAATAAGCGTGGCACCCATAGCACTGGTCGTATTGTGAATATCAATAACCAAGTCAGTTTTTGACTGCCCTTTAGGGCCTAACTGCTGGTTAAGTTGGCGGGCCAGTACGGCTTCTTTTGCTGCCGACTCATTCGACAACCGCGCCGGGGTGAACTGCCGGTTAAGATCTTCATCCATAAAGCGCACATTGGCTTGTATTGCGGCATCATTAGCCAGCATACACGCAACCGATAATTCGCCGTATTGTGCTGGGATACCCCACTTTTGCCAGTTGCGTAATAATTGAATGCCACTGGTTTCATTGCCATGGGTGCCACCCACAATGGCTACAGACTGAATCATAGTTATTCCTTAATGTTTAAAGAAATCGTCAGGTTGCTGGCTGAGCATGGCTTCAATTTCTTCAATATCCACAGCATCAGGGCTGGCGTCCGGTGACTGTTTAGCCGCCGGTATAGTACGTTCCTCACTGGCCCACTCACCAAGGTCAGTTAACTGACATTTTTTGGAACAAAATGGGCGATATGGGCTAAGTTCAGCAGACCACTCTACTGACTTAGCGCAAATGGGGCATTTCACAATCATGTTGGTCGTCCTGTAACAAGAATATAAGACGGGAGTCGTTATTTTGGGCGGCCGGTATGGGTTACACGAAACGTAATTTGGCGTAGTAACCCTTAATACAGCCGGGCTAAGGGCTGCTTATCAGCAAGCCGCCAACGAAAAACTAATATCGTCATCCACTGAGCTACTCTTTCCTGGTTCAGGGGTGAACCACATAAAGCGCAGAGCATAACGGTATTTGTTGCCGCTTAAGTTTGGATAATAGCCTTCATCAACAGTGCAGCGAACCCGGATAAGTTCGTTTTTATCTTCGGCTACGCCCTGATAAAAGCCATTGGTGGCATTGAGGGCGCGAAACTGACCGCGTTCGCGCAAAAACGACAAACAAATCGCAATGGCTTCTTCGACATTCACCAAGGTGAGCATCCAGCTTTTCATCGTGTCCTGACGGCTTTCGCCTGGCTGACCCAGCCAGTAATGCAGGTTTGGTAAATCAAAACTGCATGCGCCCCCGGGGATCGCAAATCGTTGGCGGATAGCACTTAAAAATTTGTCCTCTTTAAGCTCGGTACCAAATTTTTTGCAGCTTTTGAGTTTGTCACGCAAATTGACGATTGAACGCAAGGTGTTTTCCAGCGCGCTGCTATCTATATTGGGGTGCTGAGACCAATACACCAGATTTTTTTCATGGGCATCCAGATCCTTCACAATGTCAGTGCGAATATCAATGCGTTCGAACAAATCCAGCAAGGTAAACAACTGGTCGAAAAAATACATTTGCAGTTGAGCAGAAGGAGCTGAAGCGCCGCTTTTTAATTGCGCGATTAACTGTTCAATGCGCAGGTAATTTCGCACTTTTTCTTTGAGTGGAAATTCGTAAACGGTGTCAGACATGTATTTCCTCGTTATAGCTACTTTTAAGCACTAAAACGTAAAAACACAAAAATTTCAAGTAAAACGGCTTTATGGTGCCTTGCTCAAGGCCAGATACTGTTTATGTAACAGGGCGACCTGGTTAGCAATAGCCGACAATTCACCACTGTTATCAATGATATCGTCAGCGCATTGTTTTCTCTGCGTACGTGATGCCTGGGCGCGCATAATATTTTTAATTAACTCTTCGTCGCTGCCATCGCGCCGCATGGCGCGTTTCAATTGTAATGCTTCAGGGCAATCCACCACCAGTACGCGTTGGCACATTGCCGTGAGTTTATTCTCAATAAGTAACGGCACTGCTAAAATACAGTAGGGATAATCGGCTGCGGCTATCTGGCTAAGCATTTGCTCGCGGATAGCGGGGTGGGTGAGGTTATTTAGCCAGGCTTTTTCGGTTTCGTTATTAAATACCCGAGCGCGCAGGGCGGCCCGGTCTAGCTCGCCGGACGGGGTTAATATGTGCTCGCCGAAGTGGCTGACTATGTTTGCCAGCGCGGGGGAGCCTGCCGCGACGACTTCACGCGCTACAATATCAGCGTCGATAACCGGTACACCGAGCGCGGCAAAAGCGTCGCTTACCGCCGTTTTACCACTGCCAATACCCCCGGTTAGCCCCACCACCATACTCATAATAAAACCCAGTTCAGATAGGCATCTATAATAGGCTGTTTATACAGTAGGGTAAGTAAACCTGCAACGGCCAGGTAAGGGCCAAACGGAATCGCCAGGTTGGTGTCTTTACGCTGGATAAGCATGAGGGCTATACCGACAATGGCGCCCACCAAAGAGGATAAGATAATAATTACTGGTAGCCCTTGCCAGCCAACAAAAGCGCCTAATGCCGCCAGCAGTTTAAAATCGCCATAGCCCATGCCTTCTTTACCGGTAGCCAGTTTGAACAGCCAGTACACCGACCATAAACTCAAATAGCCTGCTGTGGCCCCAATAATGGCGGTGGTGGAATCAACAAATACCTGTTGGGTACTGACCAGTAAACCTAACCACAGCAGGGGCAGGGTAAGCTGGTCGGGTAAGAGCATTTTATCCAGGTCAATAAGCAGCAGCGGAATAATAAACCAACATATCACTATAGCTACCATGGCCTGGACGCTTACCCCAAAATGCCAGGCCACCCAGGTACAAAGTAAGGCAGTGGCTAGCTCTACTAATGGGTAGCGTAGGGAAATAGCGGTTTTACAGCCGGCGCAGCGGCCCTTAAGCATAAGATAGCTAATAACCGGTATATTTTCCCAGGCGCGAATGCGGTGTCCGCAACCCGGGCAGGTACTATCAGGCTTAATTAAATTGAACGGTTCGCTATTATTTGATGCGGCCATAGCAGGCGTGGGTATTTCGTCAGAAGCCGTTGTACTTGCGGCTGAGCCCGGCGTTACCGCAGAAGAGGACGCAGACGTGTTAACAGGTTGGGCTGCAAAATAAGCTTCGAAGTCAGCTTTAAATTCCCGCTCCATTATAATGGGCAGGCGGTATACCACCACATTTAAAAAGCTGCCGACCAGCAGGCTAACAACAAATACCAGGCCTAAATAAAACACGGGGCTGGCGTAGCACAATTCAATTAAGGCATTCATGATTTTATAGCAGCATTATTATTGTCGTTTTACAAATAGTAAGTGTGCCAGCGCCACTGCACCAGCACAATCAAGGCTATGTTAAAGGGGCGTTGTCGCGTGCGCTGTTTTTAAGCCAATTCACTTCCACCAGCGCTCTCGCAACCATAGCTTTTACAACCCTCGCTCCCGCAAACATCGCGCTCGCAAATAAAGCCAGATTAAATAAAGCCAACGTTAACACTGTGTGGGTCATCGGCGTATGAAGCAAGCAGCGTATGAAGCCAGCCACACTGTTAGCGCACTTTGCGCATATCGGGTTTCTGGCGTCTTTGCCCGAAGGATATATAGCAGTTACATAGCACTTATAGAGCACTTATAGAGCACAGAGATAGCAAGTTATACAGCCGCGTACGGTTTGGCTAAACCACATTACCCATTTGGAATATAGGCAAATACATGGCCACAATTAAGCCGCCTATTACCACGCCCAGCACAGACATAATCATTGGCTCGAGCAGGCTGGTGAGGCCGTCTACCATATCATCTACTTCTGCTTCATAAATGGTGGCGACCTTGCTTAGCATTTCATCAACCGCACCTGACTCTTCGCCGATTGCCACCATTTGGTTCACCATATCCGGAAATACATTGGTGGCGCGCATGGCGGTGTTCATTTGCATACCGCCCGCTACTTCTTTTTTAATAAATAAGATGGCATCGCGATACACCGCATTACCGGAAGCCCCGGCAGCAGAGTCCAGCGCGCCAATCAGCGGTACCCCGGCCGAAAAGGTGGTAGACAGGGTACGGGTAAACCGGGCAATAGCGGCTTTTTTCAGTATTTCGCCAATTACCGGCAGTTTTAAGGTCAGCTTGTCTACATTGTCACGTAATTTTTTTGATTTGCGATGAGCCCGAACAAACAAAAAGATAAACGCAGCAATACCTATTGCCACAAATATGCCGTAATCCTGCATACCCCGGGATATGGCCAGTACAAACTGGGTAAACGCGGGTAATTCGGCGCCAAAACTTGAAAAGATTTCTTCAAACTGGGGCACCACAAATATTAGCAATATTGTAGTAACAATAAATGCCACTACGACTACCGCAATAGGGTAGAACATGGCTTTTTTGATTTTACTTTTAAGGGCTTCGGCTTTTTCTTTGTAGGTTGCCAGCCGGTCAAAAATGGTTTCCAGCGAACCCGACTGCTCCCCGGTATGCACCAGGTCGCAATACAAATCATCAAAGTACAGGGGGTGTTTACGTAAGGAGTTAGATAACGGGGTACCCGCGCTGACATCATCAGCAATGCTGTTCAGTAATTTACGCATTGCCGGCTTGCCATGGCCCTGGGCTATCATTTGCAGCGACTGTAATATGGTCACGCCGGCGCCCAGCATCGTAGCAATCTGGCGGGTCAGCACTGAAATATCGGCCGCGTTGATTTTTTTACCGCCGCCGAATAAGGATTTTTGCTGTTTTTTAACTTTATTGGCAGAAATGCCCTGGCGACGCAGCAGATTTTTGGCTTCTGCCAGGCTTAAGGCAGAAATTTCTCCTTTACGGCTACTACCATGACGGTCTTTTCCTTGCCAATCAAATACAGCTGCAGTTTTTGACATAATCTATACTCTGAAGAACGAAAAAACCCAGCTATTGCTGGGTTTTTATAGTCAATGTCTTAACAAAGAGCTGCTTCACCACTTGGTGCGCCACAGGTCTCGGCCCAAGTAATTACGCCATTTGCTAATGTACCTTTAAGATCGTAGGTATACGCTGCATCGAGAGTACCCTTAGGAACAACTGAAATCGTACCTTCAGTTGCTGACGCAGAAGCCCATTTAACAGATTTAACCAAGGCTGAAGGGTCCTCTACATCTGCAGGAACACCACCTTTACCCGCACCGCATGAGTCCGCCGCAAGTGTATTTTCAGTCTGTGCACAAACTTCAATTGCTGTTTTATGGGCCTGAGTAGCCATAATTACTTCAGAGAAACGTGCTTTCTTCGTATAGTTCTGATACGCAGGCAAGGCCACGGCCGCCAGAATGCCGATAATCGCAACTACGATCATCAGTTCGATCAGAGTAAAACCGTCTTGTTTTTTTGCAGGGCTAAATTGTTTCATCGTTGTTCTCCGGGTGCGTATAGGACGCTAATTTAAAAAGTTGCTATTTAGGTTAGATTACTAATCAAAGTTACGTTTTATACCTGGTTCGTCCTTGTCACTCCCCCGGTACTTGAAGCCAAGTATAGGAAAGAAAGTGTCATTGACAAGTATTTGAAAGTATACTTATGTGTAGGTTCTGCCGGAGTAAGAAAGGTGGGGTGGCACGTTTACATTAACCTTTAAACAGTGCCAAAAAGGTATTTAAATCATCCTGTTAGCCGTTTTCTAACGTTACACGTAAAGACAAATCTATCGCCTGGACATGTTTGGTCAGGGCACCGGAAGATATAAAATCAACCCCTATTTTCGCCAGCGATTGCAACCTTTCATCCGTAACATTGCCAGACACTTCCAGTTTACTTTGCCCTTTATTTAAGGCTACTGCGCTTTCGATCTGTTCGTTAGAAAAGTTATCAAGCATTACAATATCTGCGCCAGCTGTAAGGGCTTGCTGTAATTCTTCGAGGTTTTCAACTTCCACTTCAACCGGTTTATCGGCGTGGGTGGCTTTTGCTTTAGCCACCGCTTGCGCAATCGAGCCACAAGCAAAAATATGGTTCTCTTTAATTAGGTATGCGTCAAACAACCCAATCCGATGGTTGGTGCCACCACCACAACTGACCGCATATTTTTGTGCTAAACGCAGCCCAGGCAGGGTTTTTCGGGTATCTAAAATGCGCGTCGGCGAGCCTGCCAACAAACTTGCATAATAAGCGGTAACCGTTGCCGTGCCAGATAGCGTCTGCAAAAAATTCAGGGCGGTACGTTCGGCAGTTAAAATACTGCGGGCATTACCTTGCAGGCTTACCAGCGTGGTGTTTGCAGTAACGACATCGCCATCGGCCACATGCCAGGTAAGCTCAACATTTGCATCAATCAGCGCAAATGCCTGGGTAACCCACTGCACACCACAGATAGTGGCAGCTTCACGGGTAATAATGGTAGCGCGGGCGAGTTTATTCGCGGCAATTAAATTGGCGGTAATATCGTTATCGGGTGCCAGGGTACCGCCTAAGTCTTCCATTAAGGCGGTGCGAACCTGCTCCATAATATCCTGGGTTGGTAACATAGACATAAGGCGTTGTTGCTCGCTGTAAGGTAGTTATCAAAGGGTGCGCAATATTAACCAATCTTCACGCTGAGTAAACTCTAACTGGCGTAAAACACTCATTCCCAGCAAAATTTGCCCTTCGCCCAGCCCCGAGTTCAGGTTAGCGTTAATGTTATGCAGGGTAATATCGCCGATAGTGAGGGTGTCGATACGGGTTTGTGCTACCCGCACTACACCATTGGCCGTTTGCGCCATCGCGGTTCTGCCGGCCGTCAGGCCCAGTTCGCTTTGCATGCTGGCGGGTATGGCGACATCGGTAGCGCCGGTATCCACCAAAAAAACCACTGGCGTACCATTAATGGTACCGCTGGTTACATAATGGCCCTGACGATTTTGTTTCAACCGCACCTCAGTCTGGCCATCGATCCGCATTGACTGCGGTTCACGATTAGGATTTTGCTGTTTGTCCAATACATCGGTAAACAACAGGGTAAGTAACCCAAGCCCGCAAATCCAGGCCAGAATAAACATCCACTTACCCATCGACTTTTCACTGCTCATGACTACCTGAAACTCTCGCTAATGCTACATTGATACCAGCGCTGGTCTTCTCGCGGGTATGGATTATAAAAACGCCGCGGGACATATCTGGCCCCCTGGCTGTCTAAGGCTATCGTACCTTTACTGCCACATACCGCGGCAATACTTGTACCTGGGGTAGGGTAGTGTCAGAATTTAGCATAACAACCCTTTGTTCACATTATGGTGCTTATTGTGGAGTATTTCCCCCACGCTATCCGTAAAGCCTCACCGTTTTACGATGAACGCCCGGCCGAGACTGCCATATCGTTATTGGTGATCCACAATATTTCTTTACCGCCGGGTGAGTTTAACACAAAGGGCATTGAGCAGCTTTTTACCGGAAAGCTTAACCCCGCTGAGCATCCTTTTTATCAGCACATTGCCGGGCTTGAAGTGTCTGCGCATTGTGTGGTGTACCGCGATGGTCGGATAGAGCAATATGTGCCTTTTACCCAGCGCGCCTGGCATGCCGGAGCATCGCAGTTTCAGGGGCGGGCACGATGTAATGACTTTGCCATCGGCATAGAGATGGAAGGTACTGATGACATGCCCTATACCGAGGCCCAGTATGGCAGCCTGCTTCAGCTAAGCCAGGCCATTATCGCCGCCTTTCCGGCTATCACCTGCGGGCGGGTGGTGGGCCATACCGATATTGCGCCAGGGCGCAAAACTGATCCGGGCCCGGCTTTTGACTGGGCGCGCTACCGCCAGGCGCTATTTGCCTGAAAACTAAATCACCTCTAAAAGCGCTCTATTTTGCCAACCAAACCAGGCGCCAGTGCATTGCACAAACGCCTCAATGGAGCGCTAAACCAGCCATAGGATATGATTCACTATGATGCTTATCAGCTTACTCATTGCGCTGTGTATCGACCGCTACTACCGACGTGGTAAAAAAGGGTATTTAGACTATTACCTGGGGGCGTTTAATCGCTATCTAATAGGTAAACAGCTTGTTCAAGGTAAACAGCAGGGACATTGTAAGCCCGCAGACGGCGACTCCCTGGCTGCGCCAGATGCGGTCAACCCTGCTACCACGCCACAAGTTATGACTGAAGCAACGCAACCTGCGAACGGGCCATCCGCTAAGGTGCATACACAGCCGCATCAACATAGCCAGGCTGGCTATCGGTCTCAGCTTATCGTGCTGTTAGCCCCCGCTCTATTGATAGGGGGTACACTGCTGATAGCTGATACCGTGTTGTTCACCTTTGTAGTACAAACCCTGGTACTTACTTTAGCGCTGGGGATGGCGGGCTTCAGGCATACCTTTCGCTGTTTTAAAGATGCTTGTAAGCGGGGCGATACCCAGGCTGCTTATTTGTACGTGAGCATGCTGACCCAGCGCCAGCCCGCCGGGGAAAGCCCGGATACCTGTATGGCCAAAGCAGTCCTATGGCTAAGTTATCGCTATTATGCCACCATTATTATTATCTTCGCCGCATTAGGCGTGCCCGGTGTATTGATATATTGCACTGCGCGGATGCTGGCAGGGGATGATTGCCACCAGCAGCCGGTTTCATTAGCTTCCCGCTGTTTACATATAGTAGATTTTATTCCGGTTCGGATTACCACGTTGGGCTTTTTGCTGGTAGGTCATTTTTCCCGCGCCGCGGGGGCCTGGCTAAAAGGTGTCGGTCAAATCTCCCTTAGTGCCCAAGCTTATCTTATTGCCGTAGGACAGCGGGCCGAAGAACTTGAGCAGCATAAGAATACGTTGTGCACCGATGGCGCCGTACAATTGGCCAAGCGGAATATGGGGTTGTTAGTCGTTGCCAGTGCTGTGCTCACCCTTACTGGCGTATTGATTTAACAGGCTTATTTAGGTTTTTGCGGGCCAGCGCTATGGTGGGTATTGGTCATTCGGTTTAATAGTGGCGCTGTATCACTCATGTTAATACCTCGTCAGACCAGTTTTAATATGTGAAATATATCAACAAAATCAATGTTTATGCTTAACAAACATGAAACCTTTTTGGTCACCCATTTAGCAGGGTATTTACCTGCGTTTTAAACTGCCTTACACTGTATAGGTAAAATGGTATGACCAATAGGCGGGGTAAACATCAAGGTGTTTACAAAATAACCCGCAGGGTTTGTCTGAACTGTTAAAGGATACGCATGCAGCAGGGGCGCAAAAAGTTGTCTGATGTCATCACCGAACAACTGGAATCAATGATTCTGGATGGGTCGTTGCTGGCTGGACAAAAACTGCCACCAGAGCGTGAGCTGGCGACCCGGTTTGATGTTTCGCGGCCATCTTTGCGTGAAGCTATCGGTAACTTACAGGCGCGGGGATTGGTCGAGCGTAAACAGGGTGGCGGCACGTTTGTAAGTAAAAGTTTAAATGCTGCATTGCTTGATCCCCTGATGGCGCTTATCAGTCGTCGCCCGGAAACGCAGTTTGACCTGTTAGAGTTTCGACATGCACTGGAAGGTATGGCAGCCTATTATGCAGCGCTGCGTGGCCAACCAGAAGATTACCAGGCGTTGCAGCAGGCGTTGGACGAGTTGCCCGTGCCAGCAAAGCAAGATAGTCAGCATGGTCTGGCCGCTGCTTTGGGTAAGTTTTATATCATTATGGCCCGCGCTTCGCACAATATGGTGCTGTTACACGTAATGAGCACCATGCAGGCCATGTTGGTAGAAAATATTGAACGAAATTTGGAAATGCTGGCTCAACATACTGACGTTGCCGCGGATTTATCCCGTCAACGCGCAGAAATTGTCGCCGCCATTGCCGACAGAGACCCAGAAAGCGCGCGACAGGCATGTAACGCGCATCTGGCATTTATAGAAAAAACCTTACTGGCTATTAACCAGCGCGACAGCAGAGTACAGCGTGCGTTAAGACGCCTGGAAATTTAGCGGCGAAAGCCAATAAAACACACGCACGCCTGAAGTCGTTAGGCGCGTAAATAAGAGGTAAGCCATTACGGCTTGCTGAAAGTACAACATAATTTAGCTATACCGTCCTCCACCGGTTTGCGGTGCTGTGGATGGATTTCTATATTAAGCAAAAATAGGATGGCACCATGACTGAAATGATGCACCAAGATGTGGATCCGCAAGAAACACAAGAATGGCTGGAGTCGTTAGAGTCAGTTTTAGAAGAAGAAGGTATTGAAAGGGCTCACTTCTTATTAGAATCATTAATTGAGAAAGCACGCAGAAATGGTGCCCACTTACCCTATGATGCAACTACCGCGTATTTAAATACTATCCCGCCAGGGCAAGAACCTACGATGCCGGGCGATCAGACCATTGAGGGTAAAATACGTAACGCCCTTCGCTGGAACGCGCTGATGATGGTATTGCGAGCGTCTAAAAAAGACCTCGAGCTAGGCGGCCATATTTCAAGTTTTGCCTCTTCAGCAATGCTGTATGATGTTGGTTTTAACCACTTCTTCCGCGCACCAAATGATAAAGACGGTGGTGACTTCCTGTTTATTCAGGGCCATGTATCTCCGGGTATTTATTCGCGCGCTTATCTTGAAGGGCGGTTATCAGAAGACCAGTTAGACATGTTCCGTCAGGAAGTCGATGGCGAAGGTTTGTCTTCTTATCCGCATCCAAAGTTAATGCCTGATTTCTGGCAGTTCCCGACGGTATCAATGGGCCTGGGCCCCATGCAGGCGATTTATCTTGCCCGTTATCTGAAATATTTGACCAACCGCGGCCTGAAAGATTGTTCCGAACAGCGCGTATGGTGTTTCCTGGGCGATGGTGAAATTGATGAGCCGGAAAGCTTGGGTGCCATCGGTCTTGCCTCACGCGAAGGCCTGGACAACCTGACATTTGTAGTGAACTGTAACCTGCAACGTTTGGATGGCCCGGTACGCGGCAACGGCAAAATTATTCAGGAGCTGGAAGGCACCTTCCGCGGCGCTGGCTGGGAAGTCATTAAAGTTATCTGGGGACGTTACTGGGATCCGCTACTGGCCCGTGATAATTCCGGCAAACTGCTTGACCTGATGAATGAGACGGTCGACGGCGAGTATCAGAACTTTAAAGCCAAAGGCGGCGCGTACACGCGTGAGAAATTCTTTGGTAAATACCCTGAACTTAAAGAAATGGTCTCCAATATGTCAGATGAAGATATCTGGCGTTTGAACCGCGGTGGTCATGATCCGGTTAAAGTCTATGCGGCTTACGATCGCGCTACAAAAACCGAAGGTCGCCCTCAGGTTATCTTAGCTAAAACGGTTAAAGGCTATGGCATGGGTGCCGCTGGTGAAGGTAAGAACATTGCCCACCAGGTGAAGAAAATGGATACCGAAGCGGTTAAAGCTTACCGTGATCGGTTCAATATTCCGGTATCAGATGAAAGCTTGTCTGACTTGCCGTACTACAAGTTTGATGAAGACAGCGAAGAGATGAAATATCTCAAAGCGCGTCGCGAAGCATTGCATGGCTTTATGCCACGGCGTCTGGCGAAAAGTACAGAAGACTTACCAGCGCCTGATCTTAAAGCATTTGAGGCCGTTACCAAAGGCTCTGGCGATCGTGAAATCTCGACGACCATGGCCTTTGTCCGTGTACTGACTGCCATGCTCAAAGATAAGAAAATTGGTAAGCGTGTGGTACCGATTATTCCGGATGAAGCGCGTACTTTTGGCATGGAAGGTCTATTCCGTCAAGTGGGGATTTATTCCTCACAAGGCCAGAAATACGAGCCACAGGATTCTGACCAGGTAGCGTATTATCGCGAAGATACCAAAGGGCAGGTTCTGCAGGAAGGTATTAACGAGCTTGGCGCCATGGCGTCCTGGCTGGCTGCGGGTACCTCGTACAGCACTAACGACTTGCCGATGATTCCGGTATACATTTACTACTCAATGTTTGGCTTCCAACGTGTTGGTGACCTGGCATGGGCGGCTGGCGACTCTCAGGCGCGCGGCTTCCTGGTTGGCGGTACAGCCGGTAGAACAACCCTGAATGGGGAAGGTCTGCAGCATCAGGATGGTCACAGCCATACGCAGGCAGCATTGATTCCTAACTGTATATCTTACGACCCAACGTATGGTTTTGAAATTGCGGTTATCATGCAAGACGGTCTACGTCGGATGTTTGAAGAACAGGAAGACGTGTTCTACTACCTGACCGTGATGAACGAAAATTACAAACAGCCAGAAATGCCTAAAGGCGTGGAAGAAGGCATTGTAAAAGGCATATACCTGCTTGATACCGTGGGTGAAAGTGATAAGAAAGTGAAGCTGTTAGGCTCGGGTACGATTTTGGAGCAAGTGCGTGAAGCCGCTACCAAACTGGCCGAAGACTATGGCATTGAAGCTGAAGTGTATAGTGTTACCTCGTTTAACGAGCTAACCCGTGATGGTCTGGATGTGGATCGCTACAACATGCTTCACCCTGATGGGCAGGCTCGCACACCGTACATTACCGATGTTCTTAACAACGGTAATAATGGTCCTACGATTGCCGCCACAGATTACATTAAAAACTATGCTGACCAGGTACGCAGTTTTGTACCAGGTAGCTATCGCGTACTGGGTACTGACGGTTTCGGGCGTTCTGATAGCCGCGCTAATCTGCGTCGCCACTTTGAAGTTGATGCTGCGTATGTTACTTACGCTGCATTGTATGAACTTTATAAAGCCGGCGATCTGGATGCGAAAACGCTGTCTCAGGCCATGCAAGACCTGAACATCGACCCAGAAAAAGTTAACCCACTGTACGCGTAAGCACAGGAGAGACCGCAACATGGCAGATATTAAAGACGTACTCGTACCGGATTTAGGTGAAGACGAAGTAGAAGTCATAGAACTGTGCGTGGCAGAGGGTGATGAGGTTGACGCTGAAGACTCTCTGGTTACGGTAGAAAGCGATAAAGCCAGCATGGATGTACCAGCGCCGTTTGCCGGCAAGGTGAAAGCGCTGAAAGTGAAAGTTGGCGATAAAATTTCCCAGGGCGATTTGTTAGCGCAACTGGAAGCGGCTGGTAGCAGTGATGAAGACAGCGACAGCGACAGCGATGCTGCCGCTGCACCACAGCCAAAGCCGGAAGAAGCGGCGCAAGACAAGGCCGAGGCACCTGAGCAGGACGACCAGCCGGCGTCGGGCAATAGCCAATCTGGTGGCGGTAGCTCCACTATTGAAGTTACCGTGCCGGACATTGGTGATGCCGCCGAAGTGGATGTTATCGAAGTATTGGTCAGCGAAGGTGATAGCGTAGAAGCTGAAGACGGACTGATTACGCTGGAAACCGATAAAGCTACCATGGATGTCCCTTCACCGCAGGCCGGTAAAGTGGTTAGCCTGAAGGTAAAAGAAGGCGATAAGGTCAGCGAAGGTTCGCTGGTACTGACCTTGGAAGTGGCGGGTGAAGCATCGGCCGACGATAGCGCCGCGGCGCCAGCCGACACCACTACCACTGACAGCAGCAGTGATAACGATGCCCAGGCAGCAGCTGACGACGATGCAGACGCAGGTGAAGAGCAGGAAATCGAAGTCACTGTGCCGGATATTGGTGATGCTGAAGATGTTGAAATCATTGATGTCTTGGTGGCAGAAGGTGACACCATTGAAGCAGAAGATGGCCTGATTACCCTTGAAACCGACAAAGCCACCATGGATGTACCGGCGCCTAAAGGCGGTACAGTTACTAAGTTGCTGATTAAACAAGGTGACAAGGTATCTAAAGGCTCGAAAGTGCTAATGCTTAAAGTCCAGGGGGCCAGTAAGCCTGCCGCCAAACAGGACGATAAGCCTGCAGCCAAGCAAGAAGCACCCAAAGCACAAGCCGCACAGGACTCTGGTCGGCCTAAGCCGCCGCCGGTGCCGCATCATCCGTCTGCCGGTGAAAAGCAGAAATCAGCCAAAGTGCATGCTTCACCGTCGGTGCGCCGTTTGGCCCGTGAGTTTGGTGTAGACTTGACTGAAGTATCGGGTAGTGGTCCGAAAAATCGTATCTTGAAAGAAGATGTGCAGTCTTATGTGAAATACGAACTATCGCGGCCTAAAGCGACCGCCGGATCAGTAGGAAAAGGCGAAGGGGGTGGTTTACAAGTGATTCCACAACCTAAAGTTGATTTCTCGAAATTTGGTGAAGTGGAAGAAGTACCGCTTAGCCGTATTCAGAAATTGTCGGGCCCTAATCTTCACCGTAACTGGGTAACCATACCCCACGTTACTCAGTTTGAAGAAGCCGATATTACTGAGGTTGAAGCGTTCCGTAAGCAGCAAAACCAGATAGCTGAAAAGCGTAAGCTGGGCTTTAAAATCACGCCGCTGGTGTTCATGATGAAGGCAGTGGCAGATGCACTTAAAGCTTACCCGCTGTTTAATACTTCACTTTCTGAATCGGGCGAGTCTTTAATTCAGAAAAAGTATTACCATATAGGTATAGCAGTAGACACACCAAATGGCCTGGTTGTGCCAGTGGTTCGTGATGTTGACCAAAAAGGCATTCACGAATTGTCTAAAGAGCTGATGGAAATTAGCCTTAAAGCCCGTGACGGCAAGCTGAAGTCTGCAGATATGCAGGGTAGTTGTTTTACAATTTCCAGCTTAGGTGGCATTGGTGGAACAGCGTTTACGCCAATTGTAAACGCGCCGGATGTGGCTATTCTGGGTGTCTCTAAGAGCGAAATGAAGCCGAAGTGGAATGGCAAAGACTTTGAGCCACGCCTGATGCTGCCGTTGTCGCTGTCTTACGATCACCGGGTTATTGACGGTGCCGTAGCAGCCCGGTTTGCGGTGCACCTTAAAACAGTGCTCGAAGACCTGCGCGAAATGCTGTTGTAGAAACACGCAAAAAGGGGAGCGTAAATCGTCTCCCCTTTATGTTTTTGCAGGCAAATAGCAAGCACGGCTTTACAGGGCTAACCAGCCCTAGTTAAACTTCTTAACGCATTATTTTCAGATATTTGACAAATTTGAGGTCACGATGAGCGAAATTAAAACTCAGCTAGTTGTATTGGGCGCAGGACCAGGCGGTTATTCTGCTGCTTTTCGCGCTGCCGATATGGGCGTAGAAACCGTTATTGTTGATGCCAGAGAAACACTGGGTGGGGTATGCCTGAATGTAGGTTGTATTCCTTCAAAAGCCTTGCTTCACGTGGCCAAAGTCATGAAAGAAGCAAAAGCACTGTCGGCGCACGGCGTTAGCTTTGGCGAGCCTGAAGTTGATTTAGACAAACTTCGCGATTACAAAGACTCGGTAGTGGGCCAGTTGACTAAAGGTCTGGCCGGCATGACCAAAATGCGTAAAGTTAAGCACGTACGTGGTCATGGTCAGTTTACCGGTGCCAATACGCTGGAAGTTGAAGGCGAAGACGGCAAAACCACTATTCAGTTTGAAAACGCTATTATTGCTGCTGGTTCCGAGCCCGTATCTTTGCCTTTCATCCCTGAAGATGATCGCGTGATTGATTCTACCGGCGCATTGGAAATGAAAGATATTCCAGAGAAAATGCTGGTGCTAGGCGGTGGTATCATT
This sequence comes from Salinimonas sediminis, assembly GCF_003429285.1. Lineage (NCBI taxonomy): Bacteria > Pseudomonadati > Pseudomonadota > Gammaproteobacteria > Alteromonadales > Alteromonadaceae > Salinimonas > Salinimonas sediminis. Next base: position 3,309,367 of record NZ_CP031769.1, on the reverse strand, counting down.
GGTTTGGAAATGGGTACTGTGTATCATGCACTGGATTCTAACATTGACGTGGTTGAGTTTCTTGACCAGTTGATTCCGGCAGCAGACAAAGACATCATGAAAGTCTTTATGAAAGAATATAAAGACAAGTTCAATGTTATGCTGGAAACCAAGGTAACTGATGTAGAAGCGAAAGATGATGGCTTGTATGTTACTTTTGAAGGCAAAAATGCCCCCGCAGAGCCAGTTCGTTATGACAAAGTACTGGTTGCTGTAGGCCGCAAGCCAAATGGTGCAAAAGTGGGCGCAGATAAAGCCGGCGTGAAAGTAGATGACCGCGGCTTTATCAATGTGAACAAGCAAATGAAAACCAATGTTGAGCATATTTTTGCTATCGGCGATTTGGTTGGTCAACCTATGCTGGCGCACAAAGCAGTACACGAAGGCCATGTGGCAGCAGAAGTTATTGCAGGCAAGAACCATTACTTTGACCCACGCTGCATTCCTTCAGTTGCCTATACTGAGCCAGAAGTTGCCTGGGTTGGTCTGACCGAAAAAGAGGCCAAAGAACAAGGCGTGAGCTATGAAGTTGCTTCATTCCCGTGGTCAGCTTCTGGCCGTGCGATTGCTTCTGATGCAACCAATGGTTTGACTAAGATGATTTTCGATAAAGAATCTGGCCGGGTAATTGGTGGAGCAATGGTGGGTACCAATGCTGGTGAAATGTTGGGTGAAATTGGTTTGGCCATTGAAATGGGCGCGGATGCGGAAGACGTTGCATTAACCATTCACGCACACCCCACGTTGAACGAATCCATCGGTTTGTCAGCCGAAATCTTCGAAGGTAGCATTACCGATATGCCTAACCCTAAAGCGAAGAAAAAATAATCTGTCGGCTTTGGCCTATTTTTCGGGCCTCGACATGATATAAAAAACCCCCGCGGCTGTTTACCAGTAGCGGGGGTTTTTAGTTAGTGGCATTAGTGACCTTAGCAGCAAATATAGCCCGGCACGCAGACGGTTTACCTAGACAGCCTGCCAGACGCCATTTGCCCTATAAGTGCGACGACATGATAGCCTTCGGCTCGATGGCCAGACGCTCACTGGCCTGGGTAATACACTCGTGATGATGTTGTGCCCGCGCCTGGCGTAACGCATCTTCACAGTAGCCTTTTCGGCAACATTCGCTTAATAACGTCTCATGCTGAGCCACGCGTTCGTGAATAATTCTGACCACGTGCTGGCGCAGCCATTGTAAGCCAGGATCGTGGTCCTGGCGCTTATGCCACAACAATGATACTGGGGTTGGCGGAATTTCCACCGGGCTTTCAAACACCGCAAGTTGCTTAGAAAAAATTTCTCGCTCCAGCACCATGGAGGGGGCCACACATATTAAATTGGTTTGCTTAAGCAAGCTGGGCACGTTGAAAAAATTATTCACCGACATCGCCACGCGCCGTTTTTTGCCCAGGCTTTGTAAAGCAATATCAGAAGGACCGGTTACATCGCCCGTCAGCGAGACCAGCAAATGGTCTGCTTCAACAAACTGGTCCAACGTAATTTGTTCTTTTGCCAACGGGTGGTCAGGGCGCATAACCACTACATAGCGGGGATCGAGTAAATGCTCGGACCTGATCACACTGTCAGCTTGGGTATACTTAGACACCGCTAGTTCAGCTTCTGCCGCTTTAAGTATATCAGCCGACTCAATAGTGGGATTGGGAACGGCATACACATTGATACCCGGCGCTTCGCGTTCGATAACCTGACGCAATGGCCCCCAAATGATATTCACAAAGGTATCGGTAGCGGCAATACGAAAGGTGCGGCTAGCGGTTGCGGGATCAAACTGATGGGGGTTAACCGCATCTTCCAGCGCACTGAGTGGCGTTTGAATCTGGCTCCACATATTTTTGGCAAATGCGGTGGGCTGGATGCCCCGGCCATCTTTAACAAAAAGCTCATCGCCCCAGGCTGCCCGCATACGCGATAACGCATTAGAGACGGCTGGCTGGGTCATGGCTAACCGATCTGCAGCACGGGTTATTGCGCCTTCTGTCATGATAGCGTCAAAAATCATCAATAGATTCAGCTCTTGTGGTCGCACGCGGACGCTCCTTTTTGTAGGTATATTGTTAATGTAATATATATTACCTCAAATGATGTATTGCATACAAAAAGATAATTATTTTTATTTTAGTATCTCTGCATAATAGCACCCTGTTACGAGTACCTACTTAAAGGGATGCCCCCCATGAAGCCAATTAACCGACTAAGTATAGTCTTTTTTGCCATTTTGTTGATGGCCGCCTGCACCGCTGAAAATGCGGTAGAAAAACAGGCCTCTGCACCTAGCGGCGTGCCGGTAGATGTAGCACCGGTGATTGCCCAGCGTATAACCGAATGGGACAGCTTTACCGGCCGCCTTGAAGCGCCGAAAAGTGTCTCGCTGCGCCCCCGCGTTTCTGGCTATATTGACTTTGTGGCATTTCAAGAAGGCGAATATGTAGAGCAGGGCGATACGCTGTTTTTAATCGATAACCGACAGTTTAAAGCAGAAGTTGACCGGCTTGAAGCGCAGCTGCAAGAAGCCCGTAGCCGTTCGCATCTGGCCCGTCAGGACCATGAACGGGCACAAGGGTTACGCCAAAGCCAGTCGGTATCTCAAGAAGTGTTAGATACGCGAACCAGTGGGGTGGAACAAGCCAAAGCCAACGTGGCGCAAACTCAGGCCGCGCTTGAACTGGCACGCCTTAACCGCGGCTTTGCCCGGGTCGAAGCGCCCATTGCGGGCCGCGTGTCGCGGGCAAATATCACCGAAGGCAACTATGTAAGTGCCGGTCAGACAGTACTGACCTCTATTGTGTCGACTGAAAAACTGTACGCCTACTTTGATATTGACGAAACCACCTGGCTTAACTACCAACAGGCTCAGCAGCGCAATGATGCAGTCGCTGCCCAGCCGGTGGCTATGCGTCTAGCCAACGAAAACGATTACCGTCACTGGGGTAAAATAAACTTTGTGGATAACCAGATTAATGCCAACACCGGCACGCTGCGGGTTCGGGCGGTATTTGATAACGATGACGGCGGCCTGATGCCGGGATTATTTGCTCACTTGAAATTAGCAGGTGGTAAAGCCCACGATGGTATTTTAATCGCCGAAAAAGCCATTGGTACTGATTTAAACAATAAATACGTATTGGTGGTGAATGATGAAAACAAGGTGGAGTACCGCGCCATAAAAATGGGCGATAAAGTGGGTGGCCTGCGCATTGTTCATAGTGGCTTGAGCGCTGATGATACGATTGTAGTTAATGGTTTACAGCGTGTCCGCCCGGGTGCATTGATAGCCCCCAACAGCATCACGATGGCCAACAAGGACACCCTGGAGGAACTTCAGGTATGGCAACAACGTATAGACAGCAACAATGAACTGGCTAAACGCTCTGCACCAGCAGCACCGGCGGGTATGCAGTAAATGAAATTTTCCCAGTTCTTTATCCATCGGCCTATTTTTGCGGCCGTTCTATCGCTGCTGATTTTTATCGGCGGAGCTATCGCGGTATGGAAGCTTCCCATTACCGAATATCCCGATGTTGTGCCACCGACGGTGGTGGTGACTGCCAGCTATCCTGGCGCTAACCCGAAGGTTATCGGTGAAACCGTGGCCACGCCTATTGAGCAGGAAATTAATGGGGTACAGAATATGCTGTACATGTCCTCTCAGGCCACGTCTGACGGCACCATGACGCTCACTGTCACCTTCGCTATCGGAACCAATCCCGATGAAGCCACCACGCTGGTCCAGAATCGGGTTAACCGCGCTTTGCCGCGGTTACCAGAGGAAGTACAGCGCCTGGGCGTAGTTACCGAAAAGTCCTCACCCAACCTTACTATGGTGGTGCATTTAACCTCGCCGGATAACCGCTATGACATGCTGTATTTGTCTAACTATGCCGACCAGTATGTTAAAGATGAGCTGAACCGTATTGATGGGGTTGGACAAGTCCGCTTATTTGGCGCCGGTGAATACAGTATGCGGGTGTGGCTGAACCCTAATAAACTGGCCGCACTGAATATGAACCCGGCGGATGTGGTCAGCGCAATCCGTTCGCAGAACCAACAAGCGGCGGCTGGTAGCCTGGGGGCGCAGCCCACGGGCAGCAGTGATTTTCAGTGGCTTATTAATGTACGGGGCCGCCTGATTGAGCAAGACGAATTTAACGATATTATTGTAAAAACCGGTGAAAATGGCGAAATTACCCGGTTAAAAGATGTGGCCCGAACCGAACTGGGCGCGGATAATTACGCGCTGCGTTCGTTACTTAATAATCGTCCGGCAGCAGCGATTCCTGTATTCCAGGCGCCCGGCTCAAACGCCATTCAGATATCTGACGATGTGCGCGCCCGCATGGCTGAGCTGGAAAAAGCCTTCCCGCAGGGGCTTGAATATGAAATTGTTTACGACCCAACGGTGTTTGTACGCGGTTCAATTGAAGCGGTAGTCAATACCCTGTTTGAAGCGGTCCTGCTGGTGGTATTAGTAGTGGTGCTGTTCCTGCAAACCTGGCGCGCCTCCATTATTCCGCTGGTGGCCGTACCTATCTCGTTGGTAGGAACCTTTGCTTTCATGCATTTACTGGGCTTTTCACTAAATGCGTTATCACTGTTTGGTTTAGTGCTGGCCATCGGGATTGTGGTCGACGATGCCATTGTGGTGGTGGAAAACGTCGAGCGTAATATCGCCGAAGGACGAAGTCCGATAGATGCTACCGCGCAGGCCATGAAAGAAGTTACCGGGCCAATTATTGCAACCACGTTAGTGTTGGCGGCGGTATTCATACCTACAGCCTTTATGAGTGGCCTGACCGGACAGTTTTATAAGCAGTTTGCGCTTACTATTACTATCTCAACATTTATTTCAGCAATTAACTCGTTAACCCTGAGCCCGGCGTTGTCTGCTTTGTTGTTAAAACCCCACGGCGCGAAAAAAGACTGGCTTACCCGTGGTATGGACAAAATCTTAGGCAGCTGGTTGTTCAATCCGTTTAACCGGATGTTTGACAAAGCCTCAACAAAATACACCAACGGCGTGGGATCGCTGGTCCGTAAGGGCGGCATAATTATGGTTCTTTACGTCGGCCTGTTAGGCCTGACTTGGCAGCAATTTGATAGTACGCCCACAGGGTACGTGCCGCCCCAGGATAAAATGTATCTGGTGGCTTTTGCCCAGTTGCCCAACGCATCTTCGTTAGATCGCACTGAAGCGGTTATTCGTGAAATGTCCAAAATAGCGATGGAACACCCTGGGGTTTCTGATGCAGTGGCTTTTCCGGGCCTGAACATCAATGGCTTTACCAATAGCCCCAGCTCAGGCATTTTGTTTACTCCGCTAAAACCGTTTGAGCAACGCCAAACCGCAGGTTTATCGGCCGGCGCTATTGCCGCTGATTTGAATAAGGCATTTGGTTCCATCAAAGGGGCGTATGTGGCGATATTCCCACCGCCGCCGGTCCAGGGCCTGGGCACCATCGGTGGGTTCAGGTTGCAGTTACAAGATCGCGACTCGCTGGGTTTTGCGAATTTAGAGCAAGTGACCAACGAGGTCATCCAAAAAGCCTGGGCAGACCCGGCATTAACCGATGCGTTTACCAGCTTTACCGTGAATGTACCGCAGCTTGATGTTGATGTGGATCGGGAAAAAGCCATGAGCCAAGGGGTAGATATCGGTACGTTATTTAGCACCATGCAAGGCTATTTAGGGGCTATTTACGTGAATGATTTCAACCTGTTCGGGCGTACCTACCAGGTAAACGTGCAGGCCGATGCGCCCTTCAGACAGGATGTTGAACAAATTCAGCAAATGAAGGTGCGCAACAATGCTGGTGAAATGATCCCCCTGGCGTCCATGCTGAATATTGATTACAGCGCAGGACCGGATCGGGTTATGCACTATAACGGCTATGTTACTGCTGAAATAAATGGCGCCCCGGCCGCGGGATATAGCTCCGACCAGGCAAAAGCAGCGATTGAAAAAATTCTCGACGATACCTTGCCTCTAGGCATGACGTACGAATGGACTGAATTAACCTACCAGCAGATTCTGGCAGGTGATACCGCCATGTACGTGTTCCCGTTGGTAGTGTTATTGGTCTTCCTGGTGCTGGCGGCCCAGTACGAGAGCCTGCGTTTGCCTTTGGCTATCATTCTGATTGTGCCGATGACCTTGCTTAGTGCATTAATTGGGGTGGGCGTGTTTGGCGGCGATAACAATATCTTTACGCAAATTGGCTTGATTGTGTTGGTTGGGCTGGCAACCAAAAACGCCATCCTTATTGTCGAGTTTGCCAAAGAATTACAAGAGCACGGCCATGATACGCTCAGTGCAATCAAAGAGGCCTGTCGGTTGCGCTTACGCCCCATTCTGATGACTTCAATTGCCTTTATCATGGGCGTTCTGCCAATGGTGTTATCCACCGGCGCCGGAGCCGAAATGCGTCAGGCAATGGGGGTAGCCGTGTTCTCGGGAATGATTGGCGTGACCTTCTTTGGTTTGATTCTTACCCCGGTATTTTATTACCTGTTACAGCGACGCAAGTCTGGTTAACTGGTACTAAACCTCACCCAAGTGTTGCCCCTCTCCTTAAATGGGGCGCTTTCGCCGCCCGTTCTCGGGCGGCTTTTTTATGGGTATATTTCAGCCCGCCCGGAAATTGCCATAATTCATCCCGCTCGCTGCCTGATTAGCCGTTACACTGGATGTGTTTCGATAAATGTAAGGACACCACAGAATGCATAAAACCAGCGCAGCTATTTTAGCCGGCGGATTTACTGCTGGCATGATTACCCTGGGCCTGCTGGCCGGGCGCACCGTAATTGAGCTTAAAGCGTGGGACCGGGTGGTAACCGTCAAGGGCCTGGCCGAACAGGAAGTGACCGCCGACACGGTTATCTGGCCACTTACCTTTAATGTAGCAGATAACGATATACCCGCGCTTTATGCCACTCTTGAGCACCAAACAAAAACCATCGTGGATTTTTTAACCGAGGCGGGCATTTCGCCCACCGAGATAACTACCGGACAGCCGGGGATTATCGACAAACTGGCCAGTCAATACGGCGCCGGTCAGGGCGTGCAATTTCGCTACACAGGCACGGCCACGGTAACCGTGTACACCGGTAAAGTGGAGCAGGTGCGCGCAATTATGGGTTCAGCGGGACAGCTGATTAACCAGGGGATCGTGCTGGCTGGCGGGTATAACGGACAGGCTGAGTATGAATTTACCGGGTTAAATGCGCTCAAGCCTGCCATGGTGGAACAAGCTACCTTGAACGCCAGGCAAGTGGCGCAAAAGTTTGCCCACGATTCAGCCAGCCAATTGGGTAAAATTAAACAGGCAAATCAGGGGCAGTTTTCAATTACACCGCGCGACCAGCAGCATCCGCACCTAAAAAAGGTTAGGGTGGTGTCGACTATTCAGTATACTTTGGTGGATTAATACCTGTGTATCAGGCGCTCATATTCAATGTGGTGTGAATGCTGCTATACTGTTTTACAACAAGATTAATGGGCAAAACAGGGATAACCTGATGGCAGACCCTACGTCTTCCATGTCGTCACAACTTGAGTTTTTTGAAGTACCCAGCCCGTGTATCGGAGTTTGTCAATCCGGGCCACGCGGGTATTGTAAGGGGTGTTTTCGAAGCCGTGAAGAACGCCTGTACTGGTTACAGGTGGATGCCGCTACCCGTCGAACTATTGTGGCGGCGTGCGTTAAACGTAAACAGGCCGCTGTGCGCCGGGCTCGTAAGACGGGAACCCCGCCGGCCGACGCACCCACGCAGTTTGATTTGTTTGATGACCGCTAAAGCCTTTGAGGCACGCGTGCTTACCTATGTGCAGCCAAGCGGATAATGGAATAATAATGTCTTTAGATAAATACGCCAACTTTGCCACTCAGTCGTTTACGTTGCCGGATATTTGCCTGCGCATTCGTGATGTTTTAGACGACAGCCATTCCGATAGCGACGATATTGCCCGTCTAATTTCCGTCGACCCTTCACTTACCGCAAAAATCCTTAAGCTGGCGAACAGCGCGCTATTTCGTTTCCCGGCGCAAGTGGACTCTATCAGCAAAGCGGTCAGTGTTATCGGCGGGGAAGCCTTATACAATCTGGTGGTAGCTGAAACGGCCAATACCGCGTTTAAAGCTTTCGACACGCCGATGGTTCGGTTGGATGATCACTGGCAATCGTCAGTTTATACCGGTATGGCAGCCAAGTATCTGGCCAAAACGGTAGGTATTCGGGGCAGTGACCGCTTTTTTGTCACCGGTATTTTGCTTAATCTTAGCGAACTGGTTATGGCTAAGGCAGAACCTGCGTTGTATCAGCAGTATGTGCAGCAAAAGAAAGGCTTACCCTGGGAGCGGCAGCAAGCACTGTTCGGGTTTAATTTTGCGGCCTTAAGCGGCACCATTATGGAGCAGTGGCAGTTACCCATGCCATTATATTATCCGGTGCAGTATCTACATAACGAGCAAAAACAACGAACTGAGCAGGATATCGCTTTGTTAGCCTGTGCCAGAAGGGTTACAATTCGCGAGCTAAAGCCTGCTGAATTCAGTAATATTGAACTTTTCACGCCGGCCATAGCCAATAGTCTGTCAGTAGAGGCCGAGATCATTGCAAATGTGGTAACGTATGCCAACAAGGAGACAGACAAGGTGTCATCTCTTATCTACTAATAAACAAGACCACGGATGGAATAATAATCAGCGCTAAATAACAACAACTGAATCATCTTGTATGCAAAACCAATCCAGAATGCGTTTATGGGTCCTGGCTGTCATTGCGTGTGGCAGTGTACCGTCCTATGCCGCCGACAAAAATTTGATTCAAACCCTCTATCATACTGACTTTACCTACAACCAGAATGAACAGGAAGACCTGTTTTCGCTGGATGGCGAGTTAGGTGTGCTTAATGCGACCGGTAATACCGATGCATTTTCATTGAAGGCGGCGATTACTTCTGAGCAGGAAACCAGCCATTGGAACAACAATTACTCGGCAGTATTACTGTACAAACAAATCGAGGTAGAGAACGACGGCGTGACCGAAGATCAAGTGAGTGCCCAGCGTTTCTACGGCGCAGCTCAGTTTGATTACAAATTACAAACCCCCGGGCGCCGGTTTTTCATGTATGGTGACTATGAAAACGACCAGTTTAATGGCTATGATTATCGGGCTACCCTGGCGAGCGGTTGGTCGCAACGGGTTTGGAATACCGATGAAAGCATGTTTAGGTACAGCGTCGGGCCGGGTTACGGTTTTGTTTCGGCCGAAGATGGCACGCAGACCAATGTAAATAACGGTTTTATTCTGCGAGCCTCAAGCGAATATCAGTATCAATGGTATACTGGTTCCAGATTTCGGCAATTTTTAAGCGCTGAAGTGGGCGCCGATAATATAAAAACCCGCTCTGAGACAGCGCTTTCAGCTAATTTATTTGATTCTCTGGCAATGAAGCTTTCATTTGTGGCGGCGTTTGAAACGCAGCCGCTTCAGGGTGTGCCTAATTTAAATACAGAAACATCGCTGACAGTGGTATATCGCTTCTTCTAATAATAGGGCAACGCCCAGCGCAGTAAGCGTACTGCACGCCTGGTTGACAGGCATAATAAAAAATTACCCGTAACGGCCTGTACGTCATTACGCATTTTCACATTCAATTTTGATTTAAAGCACTTACATGAGGAAACACATGAACAAAACAGTATTAGCTGCAACGGTGATCGGAGCGCTTTTTTCTGGTACAGCAATGGCGCAAACCAAGCAAAAGCCTTTTACTTTGGAAGGTGGACTTGGTTTTATCTTTACCACAGGTAACACAGATACGACGTCTGTGAATGCATCGTTGGAATCGCATCAGGAACTGGAACGCTGGAGCAATGACTACAGCATCAGCGGCCTGTATAAGCAGGAATCGGTAGAAAACGATTTAGGTGAAGATGAAGACCGCACCTCGGCGCAAAAATTTGGCGGCCAGGCCCAGGCAAACTACAAGCTGGCTAACCCGGATTATCGTTTGTTTGGTTTCGCATCGTATGAAGATGACCGTTTTAGTTCGTACAATTACCAGTCTACGCTTGCTGCGGGTTGGAACCAAAAACTATGGCAGAATGACAATACGTCACTGGAATACTCAATTGGTCCGGGTTACGCATTCAACGAAACAGACGATGGCGAATCGCAAAACAGTTTCATCGTTCGTGCCTCCAGTGCATTTCAGTGGTTAATTTCAGATACCGCCAAGTTTACTCAGACAATCAGTACTGAAGTGGGTGAAGAAAACACCAAATCTGCTGCTGAATCTGCGCTGACTGCCTCTATCAGTGGTAATCTGTCATTAAAAGTATCCGTGTCGTTTGCCCACAACACTGATGTGGATTCTGATAAGGAAAAACTGGACACTGAATCAGCTGTGACGTTGGTGTATAACTTCCTGTAAGTTAATTTTTATTATTTATCTTCAAGCCTCCGTTAACGGGGGCTTTTTTATGCGAGCCATGTGGAGTTGGATGTTGACTCAGTAAATTTGCTGGTGAATTTGAGTCTATCCCTAGAGGTTGATTTAGGTTTATCCCTGCGGCCAGCGGTGGTATTAATCAGCATTAGCCGCGTTGGCGGCGGCAACCAGAGGGGCTGCCGGGTTCCTCCGAGCTGCCCTGTAGGCCTGTTGGTTGGTTTAGGTTTATCCCTGCGGGCAGCAAGGTTTATTTGGCATTTGCCGCGTTGGCGGCGGCAACCAGAGGGGCCGCCACGCCCCCTCTGGACTCCCCTGTATGCCCTGGCAAACGTAAGCCATTGTTCAGCCCGTCAGGCAATCCGAACCAGGCTCGACGCAACATTCTGTTTCGGCGAGACTCATCTATAACATTCCGCCTGCGACATCCCTGACCAGGTTTCGGCTAGCTTATCTGTCAGGCTCCTGAACGCTCCCCTTTAGGCCAGTTTTTCATTGTGGATTTATCCCTGCGGGCTACGGTGTTTGTAGTAAGCATTAGCCGCGTTGGCGGCGGCAACCAGAGGGGCCGCCACGGCCCCTCTGGACTCCCCCTGTATGCCCTGGCAAACGTAAGCCATTGTTCGCCCCGTCAGGCAATCCGAACCAGGCTCGACGCAACATCCTGCGTTTCCCTGGTAACCCTGTAGGCCTGCTGATTATTTTAGGCTTATCCCTGCGGGCTGCGGTGTTTGTAGTAAGCATTAGCCGCGTTGGCGGCGGCAACCAGAGGGGCCGCCACGGCCCCTCTGGACTCCCCATGTATGCCCTGACAAACGTAAGCCATTGTTCACCCCGTCAGGCAAGCCGAACCAGGCTCGACGCAACATCCTGTTTCGGCGAGACTCATCTATAACATTCCGCCTGCGACATCCCTGACCAGGTTTCGGCTAGCTTATCTGTCAGGCTCCTGAACGCTCCCCTTTAGGCCAGTTTTTCATTGTGGATTTATCCCTGCGGGCTACGGTGTTTGTAGTAAGCATTAGCCGCGTTGGCGGCGGCAACCAGAGGGGCCGCCACGGCCCCTCTGGACTCCCCCTGTATGCCCTGGCAAACGTAAGCCATTGTTCACCCCGTCAGGCAATCCGAACCAGGCTCGGCACAACATCCTGCGTTTCCCTGGTAACCCTGTAGGCCTGCTGATTATTTTAGACTTATCCCTGCGGGCTGCGGTGTTTGTAGTAAGCATTAGCCGCGTTGGCGGCGGCAACCAGAGGGGGCCGCCACGGCCCCTCTGGACTCCCCATGTAGGCCCTGACAAACGTAAGCCATTGTTCACCCCGTCAGGCAATCCGAACCAGGCTCGACGCAACATCCTGTTTCGGCGAGCCTTGCCTGCGACATCCCTGTCTAGGCTTCGGTTTGCTTATCTGCCGGGGAGCCCAATACGTTTGATGGGCAGGCAAAGCAGAGATCTCTGTAGCTCTTGCTGTTTCCCCCTTGTCGTGGGATTCCCCAATCCGGTCAGGAAAAATGCCGGGCAGACGAGGGAAGGAACCCGAGTCAGACCAGGCCGGGGCAGGGAAGCCCCGTCGTGGTCGGTGACCGGCATCTGAGCGGGTAGGGGAATGCTGTCACACGGCAGGGGCGTCCGGGGATTCCCAAGGGGAACGACGTGTTCCCCTTGGGTTGCTGCCGCCAACGCGGCAAATGCTAGATAAACCTTGCGGCCCGCAGGGATAAAGCCAACAAAAGCCGCTAAAGCAAAAACTGCCCAAAGAAGCTGGATGTAAAATCAGAAGGTAATTCAGATAACCTATGCCCCCTTGTCGTGGGGTTCCCCAATCCGGTCAGGAAAAATGCCGGGCAGACGAGGGAAGGAACCCGAGTCAGACCAGGCCGGGGCAGGGAAGCCCCGTCGTGGTCGTTGACCGGCATCTGAGCGGGTAGGGGAATGCTTACCCACGGCAGGGGCGTCCGGGGATTCCCAAGGGGAACGACGTGTTCCCCTTGGGTTGCTGCCGCCAACGCGGCAAAAGCTAGATAAACCTTGCGGCCCGCAGGGATAAAACCAACAAAAGCCGCCAAAGCAAAAAACTAACGAAAGAAGCCGGATGTAAAGCTAAAACGTAAGTCCATCCACTCATGCCCCCTTGTCGTGGGATTCCCCAATCCGGTCAGGAAAAATGCCGGACAGACGAGGGAAGGAGCCCGAGTCAGACCAGGCCGGGGCAGGGAAGCCCCGTCGTGGTCGGTGACCGGCATCTGAGCGGATAGGGGAATGTTGTCACACGGCAGGGGCGTCCGGGGATTCCCAAGGGGAACGACGTTTTCCCCTTGGTTGCCGCCGCCAACGCGGCAAATGCCAAATAAACCTTGCGGCCCGCAGGGATAACACCAACAAAAGCCGCTAAAGCAAAAACTGCCCAAAGAAGCCGGATGTAAAACCAAAAAGTAATTCAAATAAGCTATGCCCACTTGTGGCAGCAACCCGGCAACAGCCAAATAAACCTTGCGGCCCGCAGGGATAAAACCAATAAAAGAAGACAAAACATAAAAAAGGGGCCCGAAGGCCCCTTTTTCTTATTCCGACTATTAATGCAACAAACGCGCTTTAATGGTGCCATCTATTTGAAGCAACTGGGCTAAACCGTCGTAGGCTTTATCTGCCTCGACATCAATTACTACATAGCCAATATCAGGCGTTGTTTGCAGGTATTGGGCTTCAATGTTGATGCCGCGCTCTGCAAAGGTGCCGTTAATTTGCATAATCACACCAGGACGGTTTTCGTGTATATGCAGTAAACGGGAGCGGCCCGGGTGGTCTGGCAATGAAACCTCTGGGAAATTAACCGCCGACAGGGTGGAACCGTTATCGCTATACTTAGCCAGTTTCCCCGCCACTTCAACGCCTATGTTCTCTTGGGCCTCAAGTGTGCTGCCGCCCACATGGGGGGTTAAAATAACATTATCGAACTCGCGTAAGGGCGATACAAACTCTTCACCATTTGATTTGGGTTCTACCGGGAATACATCGATAGCCGCGCCGCTTAAGCGCTTGTCTGTAAGAGCTGCCACTAAAGCATCAATATCTACCACTGTGCCCCGAGAAGCATTAATCAATATGGCATCGGGCTTCATCTGTGCTAATGCGTTTTCGTCTATCAGGTTGTGCGTGGTGGCAGTTTCAGGTACATGCAGCGACACCACATCAGAGGTACTAAGCAAGGTTTCCAGGCTTTTAACCTGGGTGGCATTTCCTAGTACCAGTTTGTCTTCGATATCAAAAAACTGTACCCGCATACCCAAGTGTTCGGCCAGAATACTTAACTGGGTACCAATATGCCCATAGCCGATAATACCGAGTGTTTTGCCCCGCGCTTCAAGCGACCCAGCGGCGCTTTTGTCCCACTCGCCGCGGTGTGCTTTTGCATTTTTCTCAGGAATGCCGCGTAGCAACAGGATAATCTGGCCCAGCACTAACTCGGCAACCGAGCGGGTATTGGAAAAGGGGGCGTTAAACACCGGGATGCCGCGTTTTTGGGTGGCTACCAAGTCAACCTGATTAGTCCCGATACAAAAACAGCCCACCGCCACCAATTTTTGGGCGGCATCAATAACATTTTCGGTTAACTGCGTACGCGACCGCAGACCGATAAAATGCACATCACGCACTTTTTCAATCAATTCTTCTTCAGGCAACGAGGTTTTAAGATACTCAATGTTGGTATAACCATTACCTTGCAGGGTATCTACAGCGCTTTGGTGCACGCCTTCCAACAACAGTATGCGTATTTTATCTTTCGGTAACGAAACTTTACTCATTGCTTTGAATCTCAACCTTAAGTGAATTGTGAAAAAGACATCTGGACGTCTAAATGGTTAAAATAACAGATGTTGGAAACGCTGCAAAGCGCTATCTGCGGTTGTTGTTATTTACCGGGGCTAACCCCCCAGGCTAAGCCCTAATCGAAGGTCTTTACACCTTCTTCAGTAGCACACAACACCACATCAGCTCCGCGCAGTGCAAAAATACCGTTGGTTACCACACCCGCAATGTTGTTAATGCTGGTTTCCAGCTCACGCGGGTTTAAAATAGTCAGGTTGTGCACATCGATAATCACATTGCCGTTATCTGTAGTAACACCCTGGCGATAGACTGGATCGCCGCCCAGCTTAACCAGTTCCCGGGCCACATAAGAACGCGCCATAGGAATCACTTCAACGGGTAACGGAAAGGCCCCCAGTAGCGGCACCTGCTTGGTGTTATCAACAATACAAATAAAAGTGTCAGCCACCGCGGCAACAATTTTTTCCCGGGTCAGAGCTGCGCCGCCGCCTTTAATCATATGCTTATGTTCGGTGACTTCATCCGCGCCATCGACATACACGCCCAGGTTGTCTACATCGTTTAGTTCAAACACCTCGATACCCACCGCCTTGAGCCGTTCGGTAGAGGCTTGCGAACTGGATACCGCACCCGCTATACGATCTTTCATGCTGGCTAACTCATCAATAAAATAGTTAACCGTGGAGCCAGTACCTACGCCAACCACACTATCCGCTTTGATATAGGTAAGTGCAGCTTTGGCTACCGCCTGTTTTTTTGCGTTCTGATCCATTGTGGTCTCCCCAACCGGTGTTCTGTGGCAAATTAGTGGGCAAAGTTTACCGCTAACGGCGCCCCTTTGTTAGTGCTGATTCATGCTCATAACATTCTGGGTAAAGTAAAGCCCGGTTCAGGGCTGTACGTGCAGGGCAGGGCCCAGATCAGCCTGCGCGGCTTGCCGGTGGGGCCGGCTTGATTAGCCGGGTAGGGGTAACTATTAGGTCGCACGGAATATCCCAGTTTGCCATGGGTAATAACGCGACCTGCTGACAATCATGGGCCACCCCGATGAATAACGGTCGAGCGTCTGGCTGCATGGACGTTACCGCTAAAGTTCGGTCATAAAAACCGCCCCCCATACCAAGCCGGTTCCCCAACTTATCAAACCCTACTAAAGGCATCAGTATGACATGGTGCCGGGATAACGGCTGTATTTGCTGGCAATCCAGTACCGGTTCAGCAATGTTGAACCGGTTAACCCGCATGGGCGTGGTAGGGTTATAACGCAAAAACAACAGGTGTTTACGGGTGAAAGGATGTAATACCGGCACGGTAGTGGTTATTTGTTGTTGCCAGCAAAATTCCAACACTGGGGCAAGATCTGGCTCGCCATCGTTCGCTAAATACGTAGCAATACACGCAGCCTGCTGAAATGGCTCCACTGCTAAAAGTTGCTGGCAGATACCAATGGCCGCCTGCTGTTGCTGGTGGGGCGTTAATGCGCGACGCGCTTGACGTAGTTGTTGACGTAACTCGGCACGTAATGGGCTACGTGCCGGTTCGGTCTCAAAGCTATCCGGCATAAAGGGCTCATCAGGCGGCTAAATAATGGTTTAGCATACGGATGAGTTCGTTCATTGCAATGGGTTTTGTCAAAATAGCATTTAGCCCGCTTGAAAGCATATAGTCACGGTCGGTTACCGCATCAGCGGTAAGCGCCACAATAGGTAATTCAGGGTGGCTGGCGCGGATAGTTTCGGTCGCTTCCAGTCCACTGATACCCGGCAGTCCAATGTCCATAATAATTAAATCAAACCGCCCCTGGCTTACTGCACATATAGCATCTTCACCGTTAGATACCAGCGCATGGGAAATACCCAGTTCATCCATCAGTGAGCTAATTACAATTTGGTTAATTTCGTTATCTTCAACAATCAGCAAATGCTGCTCAGGCTTGATGTGTAAGGTGGGCGCATCGTTTGCTGTCGCCACGGGGGCAGCACAGATCCCCAAGGGTATTGCCAACGACAGTTCATTTTCGGTAATGAGGGTTAGCTGGCCATCCAATAAGGCAATTAAATTCTTACAAATACTTAAATCCAGAAACTTTTCGCTGATATGAAATTGTTCATCAAAACGATGATGCTGTGCGTTTAAAAACTGACAATCCTGTTCACTAAACAACGGACTTAGGGCGCGGCACACCCAGTGAATCTGAGCTGGCGAAAAGGTTACCTCACATAACAATTGCTCATCAGCAGGCAGCCGTTTACTACAGTGATTTACTAAGATGCTGATTATCTGACTCAGTTTAGTGTCATCCACAATCATATTGCGCGGGCAGCTACTATCCAGCACCCAGCCTAGCTTGGTATGTGTATTGAGCGACTGCAGCAGGTTGAATAAATTGGCCAGATAATCTTTGCTCACCACAGTGCGGGGGATAGACAGCAGCCGCCCTGACTTCATCTGTTTTACGTTTAATACTGAATCAACGATATCCAGTAAGCGGTCACCACCAGTTTGTATATGGTGCACGGCGTCGCCCACCGAAAGCGGTAAATTAAGCTGGTTCACCTGCTGGCCCAATTGGCGGCTAAACATAGCAATGGCGTTCAGGGGGGTCCGTATCTCGTGGCTTAAATAAGACAGAAAGTTGTCTTTGTATTCAATGGAGCGCTGTAATTCCCGGCTGTTCCGGCGTAGTTCCATTTGTGCGATGACCGCTGCGCCGAGCGTAGATAACGCTTTGCGTTGATTGGCATCCAGTTTACGCGGCTTATTATCCAGGGTACACAGGGTGCCTAACGCAAAACCCCGGGGCGACACTAACGGGGTGCCCGCATAAAAACGGATATTCGGATAACCGGTGACCAGCGGATTATCCGAAAAACGCGGATCCTGCTGAGCATCAGTCACTTCCAGCATTTGGTCCTGCAATATGGCGTGAGCACAAAATGCTACGTTACGATGGGTTTGTTGAGCATCTAAACCAATTTTGGATTTAAACCATTGGCGGTCCTGGTCAACCAGGCTTATCAGCGCAATGGGTGTACCACAAATTTGTGATGCCAGGGCGGTTAGCTGGTCAAACACATCTTCGCTGGACGTATCCATTATCTCGTAACTCAGTAACTCTGCAAGTCGCTGATCTTCGTTAAATGGCGCGGGTGGAGTTTCCACAGATTAAGGTCTCTTTATGACATCAGGGCTAACAAAAAAACACCACGTGGTTGCCAGGCGCTAAAGCAGCAAGCGTGTCTTTGTCAAAATATAGGAGGTTATAAATAATTCTTCCATTGTTTACGAGTGAACTTTAGTTGCATCTGAATGAAACAAGCTACGTCTGCGGGGTTGGCTTTTAAGCAAAGAATAGGCGTAGCTGCCCGTTATACATAGGCAAGCGGGGATGAGCCAGGGACTATGGAACGGCGCTGGGGACATATCTGGTAACAAATAAACGTAACCGGAGTACGTCAATACTGGCTGGCGTTATTGCCCGCCGGTAGTGCCCGAAGATACTGAGGCTATTTAAATTTTCCAATAAAAAGCCGGTAAGTTAAATACGCAAATGCAGTATTTAACTTACCGGCATGGTATTGCGGCTTCGGCCCTACTTTGCGTAGGTATCGATAAACAACTGTTCCAATCCGTCGCGGTCTACCTGCGTAGCCACATGCACCTTACGTGCGCCGGTCCATAGCGGGCTGGCGGTGGTGCCCGGCGGGGCCACAATGGTTGCCCCGCGGTTTAATTCATCCGTCGCTACTCGCGCATGGCCGGTGGTGAGCTCAAACAATTCTGGCTTAATTAAATGCGCCAGCGGGAAGGCATCATGAAAACAGCATACCCGTTCATCACCTTCTTTGGTGTAAAAGTCGATATAAAACTGTGCTGCATCACGTACAAAGCCGCCTAATTTTTTATTTTTCTCGGCGAGGGTTTCAACAAACTGTGCTTTGAACCGTACGGCGTTAGTCACATCCAGCCCAAACATGGTAACTTCCCAGTCGGCGGCAAATACAATCTCAGCCGCGTGGGCATCGTTCCAGATATTCGCTTCGGCCACCGGGGTCACATTGCCCGGTACAAACGCTGCACCGCCCATGATACTAACGCCTTTAACCAGCTTCGGAAGCTCAGGCTCCAAACGCAGGGCCAACGCTAGATTACCTAGCGGGCCAATGGCCACCAGGGTTATTTCCCCTGGGTACTGTCGCGCCATATCCACTATAAACTGAGCAGAGCTGCGCGGATCTAACTGGCCTTCAATAGCCGGGAAATCAATATTACCGAAGCCATCGTCACCATGTACAAAATGGGCATACGATGATTCCGGCCCTACCCAGGGCATACCAACCCCTTTAGTCACAGGAATGTCCTGTTCTGCCAGTTTGCACAGGGTAATAGCATTTTTAGCTGACATGTCGACCGGTACGTTACCAAAAACGGTGGTCAGGCCCAGTACCTCAATTTCAGGTGCCTGGAAGGCAAAAAAGATAGCCATTGCATCATCAATACCCGGGTCGGTATCTAATATTATTTTGTGTGTCATAAAATTCTCTGTATCACTGACCATGCTTTGCTAAAAAGCGATCGACTTCTTTTTGCGAAGGGATAGATTGTGCAGCCCCTTTGCGGGTAACGGTTATTGCAGACGCTGCACAGCCGCGGCGTAAGGCCTGCTTTGCGCCTGAATGACTACTGTAAGCGGATAAAAAGTAACCAATAAAGGTGTCGCCAGCGGCGGTGGTGTCCACTGCATCTACCACAAAAGCGGGTACCCGTTCCATGCCGTCTTTGGTGATCATTAGTACGCCTTCTTTGCCCAGTGTAATAAGCACCTCAGCATGTTGCCATTGAGCTTTGAACACCTCAATAATGTCATCCAGGGTTTCTTTACCCGTGACGGCCGCAGCTTCTGTTTCATTAACAATCAGCAAATCCACACAATCCAACGGCAACGACTTGACCGACTCACTCATCGGCGCCGGGTTAAATGCAACCCGCAGGCCTTTGGCTTTGGCTTGCTTAAGCACTTCGTCAATACAACTGGTTTCGTTCTGGGTTAACACCCAGTCCATATCGCGGGTATCAAGCAGGGCTTTTTGAACAATATCAGGGGTAATGGTTTGGTTTGCGCCACCAAATAACACGATGGCATTTTCGCCACCGGGGGTTACCTGAATAATAGCATGACCTGAGGGTACGTCGTGGCATCTGACATAGCGGCAATCTACACCGTTTTTTATCAGAGTTTGTTTAAAGCCTGCATCCGATTCGTGAATGCTACCGACGTGTTTTACATCAGCACCTGCCTGAGCGAGCGCGATGGATTGGTTGGCACCTTTGCCACCCAATAGTTGCTGGTAGTTTGATGAGGCAATAGTCTCACCAGGGCGTACAAAATGATCCACCGAATACACGTGGTCAATATTGATAGACCCAAAATTAATTACAGCCATTTCTTCTTCTCGTCGAAAGAGGGCGTCTCCCAGAATGCCGCTGCCCATCGTTCGCCCGTGAGCCGAAAGGTTCACGGCGGAAGAATCATCATAACCGTAGGCTTCTCGATACGAGCCGAGCTTGCACAGTAGTTACGAGTTCAACTTCCTTTTAAAAAAGCATCGGCCAGGGACATGAATGAGCTGGCAAACATCCCAGGAGACATTGATTAAATAACAAGCGCAACAGGGTATATCAAACGTACTGTCTCGTGAAGAGATCATTATTTTGTACGGGAAATTTCTCTGTCGCCTTCGTCTTAAGACACTGACCGGCTAACTCACACCTTAACAACATGTGACTACGCCAGCCAGAAGCGATGACCTGATTATGTTATCGGAATGAAAAATATCAACCAAAACTTAACCAAATGGTCAAAGAAACAGCTTGCCATAAGATCTTAATGCATTGAGGCCGGTAACGAAAGGGTAGATTGGATTATTTAATACTGGTTGGACATTTGCTAAGCAAGTGGCCAGTGCTGGGTTTTATAGCCGCTTTTTGCTAGCATGAAGAAGAAAATTTAATGCTTTACGCTAAGGGTAGTGCGCGTGGACAAACAGATAGATTATGACAGTGTAACAAATGCGCTGTTTCAGGATTCAGTAAACGCCGATGCCGCCGAAGTTCACGGCATATTGTGCGGAATGTTATGTGGGGGCATGTCACTAACAGACCAGAAGTGGCAGGCAGTGCTGGCCGATACTACCAACGAGGCCGAGCCATTTTCTTCAGCGCTAAGCTTTAAACTGGAGCAACTGTTCACCCAAACGGTAGAACAATTGCTGGAAGGTGAGTTTAGCCTGCAAATGATGCTGCCTGATGACCAGGCCCCTATCAATGACCGTGGGCTGGCACTGATTAACTGGGTGCAAGGCTTTATGCTGGGGTTTGGACTACACCAGCAGGAGCTTGGTCAATGCTCAGCTGATGTTAAAGAAGCGCTGCAAGATTTTTCAGATATCTCGCGCATGGAAGAGCCAATGGATGAAGATGAAGCGTCTGAACGTGCGCTTAGCGAGGTCATTGAGTATGTAAAAGTATCGGCGCTTTTATGCTATAGCGAGCTAGGCCGCTCTTTGTTGGATGACCAGCAAGACAAACCCTCAGTTCATTAACCTCCGGACAAGCCCGATATGAGTAATCCGTTATGATCAGCCAGCAGGAATTTATAGCCCGTCAGCAGCGTTTATTGGCGCAATGTAAGCCCTCCAGTGTGTGTGTTATACCTGCCGCGACTATGATTACCCGTAGTCGCGACACTGAATATCCTTTTCGCCAGGACAGTGATTTTTGGTATTTAACCGGCTTTAACGAGCCGGATACCTGGTTGCTGCTATCTAATCATGAACGTCATGGGCAACGTTGTCGGGCGATGGTATGCCAGGCTAAAGATCCTGATGCGGAAATCTGGCAAGGCCGGCGATTGGGCGCGGATATGGCGTTGGCCCGCTTTGACCTGGATGAAGTATACGAGCTGGATGAACTGCCGGAGGTGTTGCTGCACTGGTTAATGGGCCACGACAATCTGTATTTTGCCCAAGGCGGCCAGCCGGCTATTGATGAGATGGTAAGCTCTGCGTTGCGGGCGCTGCGCGAATCGCCTAAAGAAAACCTTGCCCCTGCTGCGGTGGTTGATGTCAGACCATTGTTACATGAAATGCGCTTGCATAAGTCGGCCTGTGAAATTGCAGTAATGAAAGCTGCTTGTCAAATCAGTGCTCAGGCGCACTGCCGCGCGATGCAGTTTGCCGCCCCCGGCGTCTACGAATACCAGTTGGAAGCCGAGCTTCACCATGAGTTTGCGATGGCGGGCGCACGCGCGCCAGCCTACGCCACTATTGTGGGCAGCGGCGCTAACGCGTGTGTGCTGCACTATACCGAGAACAGTAAAGCGTTGGCCGACGGCGAACTGGTGTTGATTGATGCCGGCGCCGAGTTCATGGGCTACGCGGCAGACATCACCCGCACCTTTCCAGTTTCTGGTACCTTTAGTGCCCCGCAAAAAGCCATTTACGAGTTGGTGCTTAAGGCCCAGCAAAACGCGCTTGATTTTATTGGCCCCGGGGTCACCCTCAAAGCCGCCACCGAACGTGTTATTGAAGTGCTGACGGAAGGCTTGATTGCGCTTGGCCTGTTGCAGGGCAGTGTGGCAGATAACCTGGCTGAACAAACGTGGCGGGCGTATTTTATGCACGGCCTGGGGCATTTTTTAGGCCTCGATGTACACGATGTCGGTGATTATCGGGTTAATGGTGAAGACCGGCCACTAAAGCCCGGCATGGTGCTTACGATTGAACCCGGTCTGTATATTCCCAGCGATGCACCGGTAGATGAACAATACCGGGGTATTGGCGTACGTATAGAAGACAATGTGGCCATTACTGCTACCGGTATTGAAATTCTTACCGCGGATGTGCCTAAAACGGTAGCCGACATAGAGGCCCTGCTAAAGAGATAACGCCTTGAATCAGACAGATATTGTAATTGTAGGTGGCGGCATAGTAGGCCATGTATTGGCCGCTGGTTTATTGCACCATACCCGCTTCTCGGTCACTGTGATAGATGCCAACCCGGCGCCAGCTAAGCATGCCGACAATCAGCGGCACCCGGGTTTTGACGCCCGCGTTATCGCTCTGGCGCGGCGCACGGTAGCGGCGTTAAATACCATGGGTATTGATACCCGTGAGGCCCGCAGCGAGCCAATTAAAACGATTCAGGTATCAGAACACGGGGCCACCGGGCTGTGTCACCTGAGCGCGGCGCAGTTTCGGCTTGCTTCATTTGGCGAGGTCACCGCGCTGAGCCGGTTAGGCCGTCTGTTAAGCGAGCATAATCAACAGGCCGGCCTACATTACTTAAGCTGCCAAACGGTAGTGCAGGCCCAGCAGCACCAACAGCATGTCTCACTGACCTTAACGAATGGCCAGACCCTTACGCCAAAACTGCTGGTGCTGGCCGATGGCGGTCGCTCTACGCTGGCTGGCCAGCTTAATATCGAACGTCAACAGCAGCCTTATGAACAAGTGGCGCTGGTATGTAACGTAATAATGAGCAAACCCCATAATTACTGTGCTTATGAACGCTTTACTCCCGATGGCCCATTGGCTTTTTTACCGTTTAATAGCGGTGAAAATGACACAGGATGTGGCTTTTCGGTGGTGTGGACAGTGGCAGCCGACAAAGCCGATTATTTGCAGAGCCTGGATAAAACCGGCTTTACCCGCGCGTTACAGCGGGCTTTTGGTTTTCGCCATGGCAGTATTCGGCGAATTGGCAAAAGGGCAAGCTATCCACTGGCGCTGGAAACCGCCGGCAGTATTACCAGCCACCGGGTGGCCCTGGCAGGCAATGCTGCACAAACGCTACACCCCATTGCCGGGCAAGGGTTTAATCTTGGCTTACGGGATACCCTGGGGCTGGTGAACGCACTGGCGGAGGCAGCCGACCCGGGCGCCTTTACTACCTTGCGGGCATATAGCCGAGCGCGCGAGCATGACCGAAAGGACACGATATGGTTGACCGACGCCTTGGTGCGTGGGTTCTCAAACCGGCATGGGCCGCTTAAAATAGCCCGTAATGCCGGGCTTATTGCCCTGGATAATAGCCGGATGATGCAACAGGCGTTTGTACAACGAACTACCGGCTTCGGGCCGGAAATGTAAAGGAATTAAGCAATGCAGAAAGTAGATATTGCAATAGTTGGCGCGGGCATGGTGGGGCTGACGCTGGCCGCTGCGTTGGCAAACTCTGCTTTACGGGTGGCGGTCATTAGCCAGGCACCTCTCGCCGCGCCCATACCTGACCAACCTTTGTTGCGGGTCAGTGCTATTAATCAGGTTAATCAACAGGCTTTGGCTGAGCTTGGCGTGTGGCAGCGCCTGCCCGATAAACGGGTGGCGGGTTACCGGCATATGCATGTATGGGACAAAGACAGCTTTGGACATATTCATTTTCATGCCAGTGACTTAAGCACCGATAATTTGGGTTATATTATTGAGAATCAGGTGCTTACCAATGCTTTGGCCGAGCAGGTAGACAGCCTTGCTAATGTGGTAAGCATACAAGCCGGGGTGGATAAAATATTAACCGGCGAACAAGAAACCATGCTGATGCTGGATAACGATGATGTCATTGCCTGCCAACTGCTGGTTGGGGCTGACGGGGCCAATTCGATGGTGCGCCGCCACGCAGGTTTTCCGATTACATTTCGGGATTACGCCCATAATGCGATAGTGGCCACGGTCAAAACGGCTCAGCCTCACGGGGCGACGGCACGCCAGGTATTTACCCCGCAGGGGCCGTTGGCACTGTTACCGTTGGCAGACCCGCACCTGTGTTCCATCGTGTGGTCACAGCAAACGGCGCGCGCCGAGGCGTTAATGCAACAGGAGGAGCAGGCCTTTGCCCAAACGTTAACCGCTACTATAAACAGTGCGCTGGGCCCGGTTACTCTTGCCAGTGAGCGGCATATGTTCACGCTTACTATGCGCTATGCCCGCCAATGGGCGGATAATGGGGTCGTTATTGTTGGTGATGCTGCGCATACCATTCATCCCTTAGCGGGGCAGGGCGCCAATTTAGGTATGCAGGATGCGTTAGCCCTGGCTGTACATCTGCAAAACCTGCAGCAGCAGGGTAAAAATATTAGTCGGCATAGGTATTTACGTGCGTTTGAACGCGCCCGCAAAACGGAAGCGATGAAAATGGTTGCCGCCATGGATGGGTTTAAACATTTATTTGAAGGCAATAACCCGCTCAAAAAATTAGTGCGCAGTTCTGGTCTGGCTTTCACTAATCAGCTGCCAGCGGTTAAGCGCAAACTGATTGAGCAGGCCATGGGATGGTGATATCTGTGGTAAGAGAAGGGCGCTTTTGGCCCTTCATCCGTTAAGGGTTTGCAATACGCCACGCGCCGCCGCATAGTAGAGATCTACTTAAGTATCATGGAGCGAACGGTGTGGATAAGCGCGCTTTTTTAAAGTTTACCGGGGCCGGGCTGGCAACTATGCCGATGTTGTCTTATGCCCAGCAACAATCAGCCAAAAAACCTTTTTACACTGACACCAAACTGGCCGACATCACGGCTTCGGTTAAACCGATTACCGCCACTGAACGCAAGGCACGTATCCGCCAAGCCCAACAGTTAATGGCTAGCCATAATATGGCCGCTATGGTGTTGGAGCCGGGCGCGGCGATGGATTATTTTACTGGCATTAACTGGTGGCGTAGCGAACGCCTTACTGCCGTGGTGATCCCCCGTGAAGGCGACATCAGCGTTATCACGCCGTTTTTTGAAGCTCCCAGTGTGAAAGAATCCCTGCAGGTGGGAAACGATGTTCAGGTATGGCAAGAGCACGAAAGTCCGTTTAAGCAAATCAGTCAGTGGCTTAAAGCTCGCAAACTGGATAAAGGGCAACTGGGGTTTGAGTCTACAGTGCGCTACTTTGTGTTAGATGGGTTGATGGCTGCGCTGCCGGATATGCAAAACGTTTCAGCTGATCCGGTTACCCTGGGTTGTCGGATGTTCAAAAGCGATCATGAACTTACGCTCATGCATAAAGCAAATGAAGTGACGCTAAAAGCCTATACCCATGTGTATGAGCGGCTCGAAGAAGGCATGAGCCAGGCTGATGTAAAGCGCTTAATGCACAGTGCTCAGCAAACGCTGGGGGGCAGCGATATATGGACTATGGCGCTGTTCAACGAAGCCAGCGCTTATCCCCATGGCACCCGCCAGGAACAAACCCTAAAACCGGGCTCGGTTGTATTAATGGATTGTGGCTGTGCAGTGCAGGGCTATCAGTCCGATATCAGCCGCACGTTTGTCTTTGGCGAACCCACCTCAAAGCAACAAAAAGTCTGGCAAAGCGTACGCGACGGCCAGCAGGTTGCATTCAAACAAGCGCAATTGGGAAATACGGCGGGTAGCGTAGATGACGCTGTGCGTGCACTCTATAAAAAACACGGCTATGGGCCCGGCTATCAGTTACCCGGATTATCTCACCGTACCGGCCACGGCATTGGCATGCAGGGCCATGAACGGGTGAACTTTGTCCATGGCGAAACTACCCGGCTGGCAGCCGGAATGTGTTTTTCTAATGAACCAGGTATTTATTTGCCCGGCGAATTTGGGGTACGTTTGGAAGACTGTATTTATCTGACTAAAGAAGGCCCTCAATGGTTTACCGAGCCGCCGCAAAGCCTGAGCGAACCGCTCGGTAAGCTGGCCCCCCTGCAACTGGGCGGCTAACGTTGCACCCGGGGTTACGCCTTTAATGCCCACCGGTCAGGCGTGACTTGAAAAATTCGGCCAGGGTTTTGCTGACTACCGGATGCTGGGTGTCCTGATTATACAGGCAAATATTGACCTTCCCCAGCCTTGGCAGGTTGGGGTGGGTAAGTATTGCCAGGTTGTCGGGCATACTTGACCGAGCCAGGGCAGTAATACCCAATCCCTGCCCGATAGCCGCAACCAAACCGGATAAATCTGCGTTGGTATAGGTTATTTTCCAGGCCTTCGTTTGTTGTTTCAGCAACTCGATTACCCGGCTACGATAAACACATCCATCCGGGGCCAACACCAGCGAAATATTTTCAGCCGCAAAGGGCCGGGTGGCATCGCCTACCCACACCATGTCATCTTGCAGCACGACTTCACCTTCGGTTTGTTCATGCGGATTAGCCAAAGCCAAAATCAAATCGAAACTATCGCGCCGGCTTTGATGTAGTAGATCGCGACTCAGCGCTGAGGTTACCTCCAACGACACATCAGGGTAGCGTTTGGAAAACTCACCAATCAGGCCGGGCAGCAGGGTAGAAGCAAACTCGTTAGGGATCCCCAGGCGTAAACGGCCGCTTAGCGGCGCAGGGGTTAAAGCCCGGAACACCGCATCGTTTAACTCTAATAGTTCTTTGGCCCGCGAGTACAACCAATTGCCATCTGCGCTAGGGGTGTGCCGCTGACCTACTTTAGTAAACAGCTTGCGCCCCAGCTGGGCTTCAAGTTTTTTTATTTGCAGGCTAATAGCGGGTTGGGAGCGGCCCAGCAGCTCGCCAGCTTTGGCATACCCGCCCTGTTCGATGACACTGACAAAGGTGCGTAAATTATCTAAGGAAAGCTGTTTCATATTGATTTAAAATTCTGATGTGCAACGACAGATACATTACAATCTTAAATGTAATGATAAAAAATTCCAATTTGTTCCGCTTATATTGCCCCCCTATACTGAACTTCTCATTTATACACTCACATAAGGTTGCGTTGTATGAGCAGCAAAACTGCGCTTCACGCCAAGCATCTGGAAGCCGGTGCGAAAATGGTGGATTTTTTCGGTTGGGAAATGCCCATCAGCTATGGTTCGCAAATTGAAGAGCATCACGCCGTGCGCCAAGATGCTGGCATGTTTGATGTGTCACATATGACGATAGTAGATGTGACGGGCGAACAGGCCCGACCTTATCTGCGTTACTTGCTGGCCAACGATGTCGCTAAGCTACAGGACAAGGGCAAAGCGCTTTACAGTGGAATGCTGAATGAGGCTGGCGGCGTAGTAGATGACCTGATTGTATATCATTTTGATGCCACTAATTATCGCTTGGTAGTGAATTCGGCTACCCGCGAAAAAGACATGAACTGGCTGTTGTCAAAAGCCGAAGGCTTTGCCGTCACAATCACTGAAAAGCCAGATTTTGCAATGCTGGCGGTGCAGGGGCCGGGCGCAAAAGACAAAGCCGCTAACCTGTTCAGCGAAGCGCAAAAAGAAGCAGTGGCGGGAATGAAACCCTTCTACGGTGTGCAGGCTGAAGATTTGTTTATCGCCACCACCGGCTATACCGGTGAAGCCGGCTATGAAATTATGGTGCCGGTGGCTCGTGCGGCTCAGTTTTGGCAAGAATTACTTAACGCAGGGGTGAAACCGTGTGGGTTGGGCGCGCGTGATACGTTGCGCCTGGAAGCCGGTATGAACTTGTACGGTCAGGACATGGATGAAACCATATCACCCCTGGCCGCCAATATGGGCTGGACCATTACCTGGGAACCGGCCGAGCGTAACTTTGTTGGCCGTCAGGCCCTGGAAACACTTAAAGCCCAAGGAACCGATAAGCTGGTGGGGCTGGTTATGAAAGAAAAAGGCGTATTGCGCGCTGGCCAGAAAATTAAAACAGATAACGGCGAAGGTGTCATCACCTCCGGTACATTTTCACCTACCTTAGGCCACGCTATCGCAATGGCACGAATTCCTGCCGGCACCCCGGCAACGGTAGAGGTGGAAATGCGCAAAAAGTGGGTTACAGTAGATGTGGTTAAGCCCTGCTTTGTACGCAATGGTAAAAGCGCTTTATAACGATTAACTTCAACGTCAGGAAATACTATGAGCAATATCCCCTCTGATTTACGCTACGCCGCTACCCATGAGTGGGTTCGCCCTGAAGGCGACGGTGTTTTCACTGTAGGCATTTCTGAACACGCCCAGGATTTATTGGGTGACATGGTGTTTGTCGACCTGCCTGATGCAGGTGACAAAGTGAGCACTGGCGACGATGTCGCGGTGGCGGAGTCGGTGAAAGCCGCTTCTGATGTGTATGCACCGCTAACCGGCGAAGTGATTGCCATCAATGAAGATTTGGAAGACTCCCCTGAACTGGTCAACTCTGACCCCTATGGCGACGGCTGGTTATTTAAAATCAAAGCCGACGATCCAGAAGAAGTGGAAGGTCTGTTAAATGCAGAAGGTTATCAGGCCTCAATAGACGAAGAATAAGCCACAAGACTTGTCATCTCGTCAGTACCACTAAAGAAAAGGGGCCGGATTATCGCCCCTTTTGTCTTTTACCAACCATGGCACGCGCTTAAATACCATTATGACAGATACCTCTAAAACGCTGGCTCAGCTAGAGCAAAACAATGCCTTTGTTCGCCGTCATATCGGCCCGGGCGAAACGGAAATCAGCAGTATGCTGCAAACCATTAACGCCGAGTCGTTGGATGATTTAACCCAGCAAACAGTTCCTGCCGGAATATTACTCGACAAACCGATAGAGACCGGTGAAGGCGCAAGCGAAGTCGACGCCTTAAGCGCACTGAAAGCGGTAGCGGCTAAGAACAAAATCAACCGCTCGTTTATTGGTATGGGGTATTACGATACCCATGTACCGAATGTTATTTTGCGGAATGTGCTGGAAAACCCAGGTTGGTATACCGCCTATACGCCTTACCAGCCAGAAATTGCGCAAGGCCGCCTGGAAGCTATTCTAAATTTCCAGCAAGTCACTATTGATTTAACCGGGCTGGAGCTGGCTTCTGCCTCGCTGCTGGATGAAGGTACTGCCGCTGCAGAGGCAATGGCCCTGGCCAAGCGCGTGTCCAAAAACAAAAAAGCGAATCTGTTCTTTATTGCCGATGATGTGCACCCGCAAACCCGCGATGTGGTGGAAACCCGCGCCGAAATGTTTGGCTTTGGTATTGTCAGTGGCCCGACTGAACAGGCTAGCGACCACGATGTGTTTGGCGCGTTGTTGCAATATCCGTCTACCACCGGTGAAGTAAAGGACATTAGCGATACTATTGCCGCGGTGCAGGCGAATAAAGGAATAGTGGCTGTAGCGGCTGACCTGATGAGCTTGGTAATGTTGAAATCGCCAGGTGAATTAGGCGCCGATGTGGCCTTGGGAAGTGCGCAGCGCTTTGGCGTACCGATGGGCTATGGCGGGCCACATGCGGCCTTTTTTGCTACCCGCGATAGCTACAAACGTTCATTACCCGGGCGTATTATTGGCATAAGTAAAGATACCCGGGGCCGCCCGGCACTGCGGATGGCGCTACAAACCCGCGAGCAGCATATACGCCGGGAAAAAGCGAACTCCAACATTTGTACGGCGCAGGTTTTATTAGCCAATATGGCCTCATTTTACGCCGTTTACCATGGTCCTGAGGGCCTGAAGACGATTGCTTCGCGCATTCACCGGTTAGCGGACATTCTGGCCAGTGGCCTGAAACAAAAGGGACTGGGCCTAAAACATGCTACCTGGTTTGATACCCTCACCGTATTAACCGACAACAAAGCTGATGTGTTGCAACGTGCTTATGCCAAAGGCATCAATTTGCGGGCAGATATCGACGGCGCGGTAGGTATTGCACTGGATGAAACCAGCACCCGTAATGATGTTCAGGCGCTTTTTGATGTGCTACTGGGAGAAGGCCATAATTTGCAAGTGGCTAATCTGGATGACGATGTGACTACACAAGGTAGCCAGTCAATTCCGGCTTCACTACGCCGTACCAGCGATATTCTACAACACGAGGTATTCAATCAGTATCATTCAGAAACTGAAATGCTGCGTTATATTAAGTCGCTGGAAAACAAAGATCTGGCCCTGAACCATTCAATGATTTCGTTGGGTTCATGCACCATGAAACTTAACGCCACGGCAGAGATGATTCCGGTCACCTGGCCGGAGTTTGGCCAACTGCATCCCTTTGCCCCGTTGGATCAGGCGGCCGGTTATCACGAAATGATCAGTGAGTTGGCGCAATGGCTTATCAGCATTACCGGTTACGATGCCATGTCGATGCAACCAAACTCTGGTGCGCAGGGCGAGTATGCCGGGCTGCTGGCTATTCAGCGTTATCATGAAAGCCGTGGTGAAGGGCACCGTAACGTATGTCTTATTCCCAGCTCTGCCCATGGTACCAATCCTGCGTCTGCGCAAATGGTTAGCCTGAAGGTGGTAGTGGTAAATTGTGATAAAAACGGTAACGTTGACCTGAAGGATTTGCGCGCCAAAGCCGAGGAGGTTGGCGACAATCTGTCTTGCGCGATGATTACGTACCCCTCTACCCACGGGGTATACGAAGAAACGGTACGTGAAATGTGCGAAATTGTGCACCAGTATGGCGGCCAGGTTTACATGGATGGGGCCAACATGAATGCGCAGGTTGGCATTACCGCGCCAGGCTTTATCGGCTCGGATGTATCGCATTTGAACCTACATAAAACATTTTGCATACCGCATGGTGGCGGCGGTCCGGGCATGGGTCCCATCGGGGTTAAGTCGCACCTTGCGCCATTTTTACCTAACCACAGCGTAGTCGATATTGACGGTGCCGGTAAAGATTGCGGCGCAGTATCGGCAGCCCCATGGGGCAGTGCCTCTATTTTGCCTATTAGCTATATGTATATCAAAATGATGGGTGCCGAAGGCCTGCGCAAAGCCACACAGGTAGCCATCCTTAACGCCAACTACGTTGCTAAGCAGTTGGAAGGGCACTTTGACGTTCTTTATAAAGGCCGTAACGGCCGGGTGGCGCATGAATGTATTATTGATTTGCGGCCATTAAAAGAAGTCAGTGGCGTAAGTGAAATCGATATTGCCAAACGACTGAACGATTACGGTTTTCATGCCCCCACCATGAGCTTCCCGGTAGCGGGTACGTTAATGATAGAGCCTACCGAATCGGAAGCAAAATACGAACTGGATCGGTTTATTGAAGCGATGATCAGCATTCGCAAAGAAATTGCCAAAGTGGAAAGTGGCGAGTGGGCTGCGGATAACAATCCACTGCATTTCGCCCCCCACACTCTGGCCGATATTTGCGATAGTAACTGGGATCGCAGCTATGATCGTAATTTGGCAGCCTATCCGGTTGCTGCGGTAGCCCGTAACAAGTTCTGGCCCAGCGTGAATCGTATTGATGATGTGTATGGCGATCGTAATCTGATGTGCTCATGCGCCCCGATAGAGGCTTATCGGGAAGAATAAGTGAATTGACCGCATCAATTGTAGTTGGAAATTACAATTGAAACTGGTGACTTAGGCAGAATAAAGGCGAACCAATTGGTTCGCCTTTTTTATTGGATAATATTCCCTGGTGGGCCAGAACTCGATCCGGTTGACCGCAGTGCATCTGTAGCGCGGCAAACTATAGCAAAGCGTTTATGGGCCTACTTAATATGACTAAGACTAGCCAGTAGCGAGTATACATTTATGTAGGTTGCCACAGGCGCCTGGGTGAACACTCAACATTATTAAGCTTTGGCGCGCAGAGATAAGGGGCGGTAATCGCAATGGAGTCTTTGTTTATTATCTCCTGTACATGACCGATAAAAGCTATCGAATTATTAGCGCTGCTTAGCCCAAGGGAAGGGCCTTTGCATGGGTGCATTTCTAACTAAGAGTCCATACACGGATTAAAATATACATATATACATAAAGTTAGATATAGTGAAAATAACCGATATATTCCAACTTATAGTTTTAACTATATGATTATTAAGACTAATAATATATTTTTATTTTATTTTAATATGAAATGTAGAGTGAGCGCTATCCGAGTTTGTAGACGTAAACCCCCCCTTATTTTGCGTAAAGCAAAAGGCGCGGCGGGTAAAGCAGGTTATTATTTTACCCTGGGGATAATGCTTGCACAGTAAGGCCGCCACACCGTGGTGAATTTATTTAAAGAGAGGATTGAGGCAGGAAGTAATGAATTTAACCTATTGAAATATAGTTATATATTTTGTTATGAGTGTATAGAGGTTTATCACGGCGTTTTCTGCTCCATTTCGATTTTTCACAAAGGGTTTTAGGCTGAGTGAGACTTAATAACGATAGCGAATTAGCGCGCTTTCCCCTTTTTGTGAATCAAACGGTAGCCATAATATATTGGTATATATATTTATACATAAAAAGTTATCTCATGTATTTTTGGGTGTATTGGCTAAAATTGTTTTATTGTGGGGCGTCATGCTGTATGGTGCCTGCGCCTGGTTTGGCGATAAAGACACTTTTTAAAGGAATAACATAATGAAACACATTCTTATCTCAGCCGCATTTGCGACTTTTTCATTCAACGCCTTCGCAGCAGACATGTTTTCGGCCGGTCCTTCATGGGATTACGTAGAAGCCGGTTATCAACAAGCTGAAATTGATGACGCGGGTGACTTTGAGCCTAAAGGTTATGCCCTTGCTGCGTCTAAAGCTATTGGCGAAAACTTCTTTTTAAAAGCGAACTACAGCGACTTGAGTGAAGAAGAATCCGGTCTGGACACAGATCTTAGTCAATTCTCTGCCGGTGTAGGTTATCGCTATAGTGCGACCAAAACCACAGATGTTTACGGCGTAGTAAGCTTTGAACGTATTGAAATTGAAGCGTCGGCCTTTGGTGAATCCGTAGAAGCCGATGATGACGGATTTGGTATCGAGGCGGGCATACGCTCGATGATTATTGACCAGCTGGAATTATCAGCAGCGGTAAAACATATTGAAATGGACGAAGGCGATACCGGTTTCGTTGCAGGCGCGAACTTTTATATTACACCTGCTATTGCAGTAGGCGCATCATATGAGATGCGTGATGACATTGATTTCTTAGGTGCTGATATTCGTTACAGCTTCTAATATAGCGATAGTGTTTTGTATACAGCGGGCGCAAGTCCGCTTGTATACGTTTTATTGTCTGTGCTGTTACACCCTTAACTACCTTTCTCATCATAGCCTTTCGCCCATTCCTTAAGCTAAACTGCCTGACTACCTGCTCAGTGACCAGGGTAGTTCCCAAACATCTGGGTATGCTGATGCTGCCTGGTAATGGGCTGTCATAAACCTCCATGTTGCCCATAAAGTTTACTGTTTGCGGCTGAGGATTATCTGTGTACTTTGCTTCGGCGGCCCGCCGTCTGATAAGCGAGGCCAGCCTAACCTAACTGCCTGCTCAGTAACGACGGTAATTCTTCAAACCTCTGGGTATGGTGGCGCGGCCTGGTAATAGGCTGTTGTAAACCTCCATGCTGCCCATAAAGGTTACAGGGCCTGAGAGAAGGTTGTCTGCGTAGTTTGATTCGGCGGCCCGCCGTCTGATAAGCGAGGCTAACCTAACCTAACCGCTGCACCGTAAAAGGATGCTGATATAGGCTGCTGCCGGCAGCGTTCAGGGTTTAGCAATTTTTTAATGCTTTTTGCCATCAAATGAAAATCTTTCCCTGCCCGTGATGGGTAACAAGTTAGTCAGCCGGGTATTTATGCCCATCATTTTGGGGTGAACCGCCACGTTAGTCATCGCTACGGGGGTAGGGGCTAAACGCCACCACGCGAGCGCGAAGACTACAGGCAATAGCAGTACATCGTAGCGGCCGTCCATTTAGTGTAATCGCAACAAGACAAGGAGCTAATTATGCCTTCATTGCTAACCACTGTGGCGCAACACCAATCGGCACACTATAATAGTGTCAGCTTGAACCGATCATTTTTCACCTCTCGTTCGAAAGCAGGGTGGCTAAGTGCAATAGTGGCTTTATCACTTTGCGCTTGTACCGGCACAGGGACAACATCTTCTAGCGCTGCCCAGGGGCACGAGGAAACATTGAAAACTGAGGTGTTGGAAGCCGGTGCAGCAACCTTGCAAAACAATGCGCCATTGGATCCAATGAATGTGTATCTGGTGGGGTTTCATCCTATGAAAGACGACCCTTCCCACCAAATGGAAGCACATCATTATTGTAATCAGGTGAATGAAGAGTTTGCGCAGTGCGCGCTATTTGATGGCAATACGCAAAGCGCAAATTTAACCGGGGTGGAATATATTATTTCGAAGCGGCTTTTTGAGCAGTTGCCTGAGCAGGAAAAAACCTACTGGCATCCGCACAATGCAGAGATTTTGTCAGGGCAACTCGTGGCGCCCGGACTGCCGGAAAAAGCGGATTACGAAGTGATGAAAAGTAAAATGAACAGCTATGGGAAAACCTGGCATACCTGGTCTACCGACCAGCAGGAAGGCGCCCAGATGATCCCTATGGGCGACCCGAAATTAGCCTGGTCGTTTAACCGTTTAGGCGAAGATGAACCTGGTCTGGTTGAGGCCCGCGATAAGCGCATGAACATTGATACTGAAGCACGGCGTAAAGCGCGTTCAAGCCTGACGCCATTGGCTGAACCACAACGCGGTGTGGATACGCTAAAAGGCCAGTTTGGACGTCCCACTCAGGAGATTCCCGGGGTGGTCGACCAACAAGCCACCAAAAAATAGCCCGCAATACGGCTTAACGGCCCATCGTTACGTTAAGCCACAAATTTTCTATAAGTCAGAAAGCACCTTTTGACACCGGTAACAGCAATCTAAGTACGTTACCGGTGATGCTTCAAATAGCATGGGCCGTGTGCTCGGCCCGTCCTAACCCACAAACCGTGCTAACGCAATATAATCAAGGGGACCGTCGTCTTTTCAAGCATTTTCATGGTATTACTGCCTACAAAAAATTGACGTAAGCGAGAATGCCCAAATGCGCCCATTACCACTAAGTCAATATCGTGCTCAAGCTGATAACCCAGAAGTTGCTCGTTAATATTGCCCTCAAGATATGCAGTGGTCACGTTCAGCCCGCGGTCGGCAAGTTGGTTGGCGGCAATCTCAAATTTGTGTTTTAACTCTGCTTCGTTATTTTTCACGGCGACCAAATGGCAATCTATCCCGTGTAGTAGGCCGCCATCCAACACCTTTTGCAAGGCGCGCTCAGCGGCCTCTCTACCATCATAGGCAATCATAAAGGAAGTTGGTGCACCAAACATTTCAGGGACTATCAAAACCGGCTCGGTAGCTTTGCGCAACAGTGTTTCGATGTGGGAGCCCAGCGCCGTAAACTCATTATCGTGGCCTTCTCCTTTACGGCCAATAACAATTAACCGGGTTTGTTCCTGTAGCGCCATCAACGCGTCAACCACATCGCCGTGGCGCTGCAGGGTTTCTACTGACTCAAGCCCGTTCGCGCGTGCTTGTTCGGCCACCGAGTCGAGCAGCGCATTGCCCAGTTCCAGCGCAAGCTTGCTTTTTTGTTCATCAAGCCGGGATATCTCCTCTAACAGTGATGAACGTGCGCCTAAGCCAATAGCGCCGGTATAATCATCGGCGCCATGTTGCTGCGACTTTTCAATGGTATGCAGCAAGCATAATGGTTTGTTTAGTTTGCGTGCCGCCCATACGCCAGCATCTGTAACCGCTGAGGTGATGGCCGACCCGTCAATACATGTTATTATTTTATTCATTGTCTGACTCCTAGTGTCCACCTAGCAATTTATCAACTTCTGCCGGGTCGTTGTGAACGCCAAATTTATCTACCACGGTTTCAGTCGCCTCATTCATTCCCACTACTTTCACCGTTGCTCCTTCGCGCCGAAACTTAAGCACCACCTTATCCAACGAAGAAACGGCAGTAATGTCCCAAAAGTGAGCATGCGTAAGGTCTATCACCACTGTATTGGCGGCTTCTTTCAGGTCAAATGCGGCAATAAACTGTTCTGCAGAGGCAAAGAAAACCTGGCCTATAACTTCATAGGTACGCACTTTTTCGGATGCACAATAATGTGATTTAACCGCCATAAAGCGGCCAATTTTGTTGGCAAAGAACAAGGTAGCCAGTAATACCCCAATTAATACCCCAATCGCCAGGTTATGAGTGGCCACCACCACCGCCACGGTAGTTATCATCACAATATTAGACGACAATGGGTGCTTGTGCAGGTCGCGGATGGATGACCATGAAAAGGTTCCGATAGACACCATAATCATTACCGCAACCAAGGCTGCCATGGGGATCTGACGTAACCATTCATCCAGAAACACTACCATGACCAGTAAAAATGCGCCGGCGATGAAAGTGGATAACCGTCCCCGGCCCCCTGACTTAACGTTGATAATCGACTGACCAATCATGGCACAGCCAGCCATACCACCAAACAGGCCCGCGCCAATATTGGCAATACCCTGGCCTTTACATTCCTGGTTTCTGTCGCTGTTGGTGTCGGTCAGGTCGTCCACGATGGTGGCGGTCATCATTGACTCTAATAAGCCAACTACTGCCAGACCGGCTGAGTATGGAAAGATAATCGCCAAGGTCTCCAGCGTTAACGGTACGTCCGGCCATAAAAAGATAGGCAAAGTATCAGGCAGTTCGCCCATGTCGCCCACCGTTCGAATGTCCAGGCCGATGACCATTGCGACTATCGTTAAAGACACAATACACACCAGCGGAGAGGGGATAGCTTTACCAATTACCGGTATATAGGGGAACAAATAAATGATTCCCAGCCCAGCGGCAGTCATTACATAGACAGGGTAAGTTACATTGGTCAATTCGGGCAGTTGCGCCATAAATATAAGAATAGCCAATGCATTAACAAAGCCGGTTACCACTGAGCGTGACACAAAACGCATCAGCTCGCCTAGCCGTAAAAAGCCTGCCGCTATTTGCAACACGCCAGTAAGTAAGGTGGCAGCCAGCAAATACTCAAGGCCATGCTCTTTTACCAATGTCACCATAAGCAGCGCCATAGCACCGGTAGCAGCAGATATCATACCCGGACGACCGCCTACAAAGGCGATGACCACGGCAATACAAAAAGAAGCATACAAGCCGACCTTGGGATCAACGCCAGCAATAATTGAAAAAGCAATCGCTTCAGGCACGAGGGCTAATGCCACTACAATACCCGCAAGCACATCACCACGGATATTAGAGAGCCAGTCTCTCTTTACGTGTTCGAACATGCAAAAGTTACCTAAAGTGTAGTTCCTCTTTAAGAGGAATAGAAAAACGCATACAAAGTGGTCTCGCGAGGAACGCGATAAGGTTGCTCAATCAGTGAGCGGGGTAAAACGAAGGGGAGGCCTAGGGCGGCGTAAGGGTCAAAGTTGGCTCCGTGTGAATAATCGTGAACAGAGCATACCGTACTTGGCGTTGTTGTTAAAATATTTATGCTAACCGCTATAACCATTCGCTAGCTTAAGACCTGCATTCAGTGACGGCCACTATGGTGGTCACCCTGTTTGTCGTCATGGCATGGCCGCTACACTATCTGTATAGCAGGATAGCTTAAATGGGATAGCTATAACGAAATAACTACAACGGAATAGCCGTTGCCAGCAAAAAAGACGAAGCGCAGCCGCTGCTTATGCTTCGCTTCGCGTGCGGTGGTGGCATTTACCGACGATCCCCCTGGTAGGCTATTATTGGATATCGTGTGCCATAGGATGGAGCAATCCGGGTGAAGTCACTAA
The DNA here is from genome assembly GCF_003429285.1 of Salinimonas sediminis. Lineage (NCBI taxonomy): Bacteria > Pseudomonadati > Pseudomonadota > Gammaproteobacteria > Alteromonadales > Alteromonadaceae > Salinimonas > Salinimonas sediminis. The sequence continues at coordinate 3,271,498 of NZ_CP031769.1, read as the reverse complement.
AGGTACCTGGCAGGCGTAAACTGCCAGGTAAGGCATTAAGTAAAGGGCCACGACAATATGACAATAGCCCGGCCGCGATTCTTTACCATATAACCGCGCGAGGGCAACGACCTGGTTACGCTTGCGGGGGAGGCGGATAGGGTGTTAACAAAATTAGCTTTCCTCTACGGCCCCGGTGTTCACGTTCTCACCCTTAGATAAGTGCAGAAAGTGCAGGTGCCGTTCATATTGGCTGATGGCATCGGCAATTATTTGCTTTTGGGTAAAGCCAAATACATCGTATTGCTGTCCGCCCTGATGCAAAAAGACCTCCGCCCGGAAGTATTTACCAGAGGCATATTGCGATGAAAAATGCGGAACGGCATATTCGCGTAAACGAATGCCGTACGCAAAATTCTCTGCCCCTTCTTTATAAATCACCATGCGTACACGCTCGGGTTCAACCTGTAATTCTGCGTTTAAGCCACGTTGTTCCAGCTGCTCACATAACGCCCGCAAACCAGGCTGCGCCACTTGGGTAATAAACTTCTGCGCGCGGCTGTGTAGAGGATGATCCAGTAGCGTATCTAAGCGGCTGGTCCAGTCTAGGTTTGACTCTGAAAACTGCAGTGCACCAGTGTGTTGCTGCACATTATGTTGTAGTAAAGAGTCATTTCGTAATGCTTTGAACAGCGTATAGCAGGCCAGCAGTAGGATAAATATCAGGGGAAATGCCGACACAATTACCAGTGTTTGTAACGCAGAAAGTCCGCCGGCGTAAAGCTGACTAGCAGCAATAACCCCAATCAGCCCGGTCCAAAACAACCGCTGGGCCAGTGGAGTATTTACCTGGCCGCCGGAGGTCAGGGTATCTACCACCAAGGCGCCAGAGTCGGCGGAGGTTACGAAAAACGTACACCCCAGCACAATGGCAATTACCGATAAAATACCGGTCATCGGCAGGTAGTCAAACAGCGCGTACAATGAAATAGCGATATCACTATTAATGGCTTCGGCCAGCGGATGGTCCAGCTCCAGTCCGATAATCTGCAATGCGCTATTACCAAACAGGGTTATCCATAAAATATTGATAACTGTGGGTACGAACAAAACACCTACAGTAAATTCGCGGATAGTGCGGCCCCGGGAAATACGCGCAATGAAAGTGCCTACAAAGGGTGACCAGGCAATCCAGAAGCCCCAGTAAAATACAGTCCAGCCGCCTAACCAGGCTTCTTTTTTATCATAAGCATACAGATTGAATGTGCTATACAGCAGCTCACTTACGTAATTCCCCGTATTTTGCACAAAGGTTTTAAGTAAAAAAGCGGTGGGCCCAAGTAGCAGGACGGCAATCATTAAAATTAACGACAATACCATGTTAACGTTCGATAAGCGTTTAATGCCGGCGTCCAGCCCCAGCCCTACGGACACCATAGCGCAGCCCACCACCACAGCAATTAACAGTAACTGCTGGTCGCGCGTGCCTGGAGAGTCCAGTACGTAAGACAGTCCTGCGCTGATTTGCTCTACACCAAATCCTAACCCGGTAGCCACCCCAAACAGGGTACCGACGGCAGCAAAAGTATCGGTTAGGTGGCCTAACGGGCCATAAATGCGATCGCCGATAAGCGGATACAACACACTACGTGGTAACAAGGGTAATTTGTGACGGAACGAAAAGTACGCCAAGGCGAGTGCCAGCACGGCATAAATAGCCCAGGCATGCAGGCCCCAATGGAATAACGTAATGCGAACCGCTTGCTGCGCCGCGCTCACCGTACCGGCTTCGCCAGTGGGCGGCGATAAATAATGCATTACCGGTTCCGATACGCCCCAAAACATCAGGCCAATCCCCATGCCGGCTGAAAACAGCATAGCCAGCCACGACCCATAAGTGTATTCGGGCTCGGCATGATCAGGCCCCAGCTTGATATCGCCTAAACGGCTTACCATTACAAACAGGCAAAACAGCACAAATACCGCTACTGCCAATATATACAACCAGCTGAAATGGCCAACCAGCCAGGTCTGGGTGGCATTAAGTTGGGCGCTAATCGTTTTAGGTGCAATACCCGCAATCACGCTGATAACGATAGCCACCAGCACAGAGGAGTAGAAAACAGGACGATTTACAGAAGTAGAAGTTTTCATAGTTAAAGAAGAATATTTAAGGGCGTAGCCAGGGCGACAAACCCACAGTTACGATGGCCCGGAACACATAATGTTTGTGTTGCTACGGCCAATGTTCTTATCGCTCTGGCACAGAGCAACAAATGAAGAGTGAAAAAAAAGCAGGCGATCCTAACAAACGCTGCCTGATGCACTCAAGGCTTAATCTTTCAGGCAATGATGCCCTGTGGATCTATCAGAGCTTATGCCTTGCTAAAAACCGCCCACCTGCACCCGCCTTCGCTCATGCAGGGGCAGCGCGTTAGACACTTTTCGAGATAGCGGTAAATTACGTAGCTAACATACATCTGGTTTAGCTTATAAGTAAGAAAATGTGGCAGGCGGGCCTGGTGTGGGATAAAAGTTGAAAGCAGTATTGCCATAAAGGGCAGTAAATAGACCGCTCAGAAGGTCTGTAATATATATTTGTCTGACAATTCCTAAGCGCCAGTACTGCCTTTCTACGGCCCAATATTAGGTAAGTTAGCCGACCGGGCGGTGTTCACCCACAGAAAAACCGGTTAAGCTGAGTTTTCGACATACCAGGGGGCGCGCTAACCACGCCAGGTTCTATCTTACGCCCATATTTCCTTTCAATAACAGGAGCGCTCATGAAACGTCTATCCGGTATTACACTTTTAATTAGTCTGCTGACAACGGCAGCGGCATTTGGCAATAGCAGCAATTTTTCCACCGGGCCGGTGTTTAGCGAATTTGGCGCCCATGCCCCGGTGCCTGAAGTGAGCATAGCGCCAACTCATATGTTTAAGGTGGCCTTTGACGTAGCCACCAGTGCCAAGCCGGGCCAGGCGAACGAGGGTTTCGATTCACTGGCCCGGTTTATTAATATGCATGTAGCCAATGGGTCTAAATTAGACAATATTCAGCTGGCGCTGGTGGTCCACGGCACGGCCACACTGGATGTCATTAAGCATTCGGCCTATAAACAGAAAAAGGGTAGCGAAAACCCCAGCCAGGCGCTGGTTAGCGCGCTCCTCAAGCACAATGTCAAAGTGGTGGTGTGTGGCCAGTCTTCTGCCGCTAACAATGTAACTCCGGCAATGCTGATTGAAGGGGTAGAAATGGATCTGTCAGCCATGACGGCTCATGCCAGGCTAAGTGAACAAGGCTTTTCAGTGAACCCGTTTTAAACAGAAAATTCAGCACCCGCCCACCAGCATGTAAAAAACCTGCCGTTGTAGGGGAGCAATCGCGCTGCCTAAGAAACATGGGCAGGCGCGAAAGATACCGGTCAATAAATAGCTTTTTCTTGCGGCGCCCTGGCGGACCGACCGTTCCGCTAGACTAAGGTATAACTGTAAATGTCGTCGCGCATAAGGGTATTAACGTTTATCATCGAGGGACTCTTTACCACAGCGCAGGTTTTATTATGAAAGCATTTTATTCACTTTTGGCCGTATCGGCTTTAGCTTTGGCACCGCAAACCTATGCGGCCGGATGGGCAGATACGACCCAGGATTTAATGAACAAAGCTGAACAAGTAAAAGGCACCCCCACGGTATCTGGCATGGTTAGCGCAGTTAGTGAATCGGTAGGCATTTCACAAGAACAGGCCACAGGTAGCCTGGCATCTATATTTAATTACGCCAAAAATAATATCAGTAGCGAACAATTTAGTGCCCTTAGCGCCAAGTTGCCGGGCTTAGACAGCCTGCTTAATGCCGTGCCTCAGGCCGAAGATACAGCCGAATCAGGTAGCAAAATGGGTAGCCTGATGAATAAAGCGGCAAGTTATAGTAAAGAAATGGCCGCTGGTAGCCAGTTACAAAACCAGTTTGCCTCGTTAGGTTTAGAGCCAAACCAGATAATGCAAGTTATTGAAAGCGCCAAAGCGTATTTAGATACCGATCAGGGCCAGCAGATAAAACAAATGCTGGTGCAAGGTTTAGGCAAACTGGGCGGCTAAACGCCCAACCCGATATCGCCCACTTTTCATCTTGGTAAAGCCAGTGCACGGGGCGTTTCGACGCCCCCAATAAGCCGGTGCGGCTGAGCTGGCCGTGGCCAGCCCGTGAGTTTACTCATCACACCAGCCCATGGGTTTGCTCATCACGCCGGCACATGGTTTTGGGAAGGTATCTGGCTTGATGCCTATCCCCAGGCTGGGCCGGTCGGATCTGGCTAGCCGCCGGCCCGTGCCAGGTGTCATTTTGGCCGGGTGGTTACTGTCTGGGCCCGGTCTGCTTTAGTGCACAATACACAAAGCCAGCCAACAGCAAAACAAAGCAAGCAATACCTACATACGAGTGGGTCAGCCTGCTAACGTTAAAATTACTGGCTAAAATAAACAGTACACCAACAATAACAAAGCTGGCACCTAGCCCTTTACGTAACCGCGTGGTGTGTGGGTTCATAGCGCACAGCCCTATACATATAAAGTACTTACATATGAAGCAGCGTAAGAGCCAGCTATAGCGGCAATAGCCAGCGGCCCGGTAGCCACCACAGCTACGCCTATCAGCGCCGCAGACACGCCAATGCTGGCCGTCCAGCTTGCTTCCCGACTCAGTGCGGCGCCGCTGATGTGGTCTAACTCTGTAATGGTTAATTCCTGCATAAAACTTTCCTTGTGAGTTTGTTCAATAATTTCATTTTGGGATGTTGCAGCAAGGAACCTGAATACCCTTGCTGTCTTAATAAGCTTAGCAGCGCATTATTGATATCCTACTGATCCAAGTGCGGGAATTACCCCCGAGTCAGGCGTTGTATGGTTACTCGCAGTCAGCACGCCCCGACCCATTAACCAATTCAGCGCTAACCGGGCGTGGCGCTCCCTCGTCGTAGCGCTGTTAAAGTGTTACACGTCTTACCCATAATGCGCATATTGCCGCCATGGCGGCGCAACACATCAAGGTTAATTGGGGGCTTAAGGGAACAAACTCTAATGCCGAGGTGGCAAACTGGCCTAAAAATACGGCCATTGCGAACCATGCCAGGTTGCGCCCGCGGGTATGATCAGTACTGCGCTCTACCGCAGCATGGTTTAACAGCGGAATGGAAAAGCCGAAGCCAACGCCGGCAAATATAGCGGCTATTGCCAGGCCCAGGGGGGTGGCGGTCAGGCCAAACCCGATTAATGCCACAGCATAACTGGCAAAAGCCAACATTAAGGTGCTATTTGCATTACTGGTTGCCACTACCTTTGGCATTACCATAGCCGCAAAGACGGCCACCAGCGAAATAAACGATAATAAATAGCCGGTCTGCGATTCGCTATAGCCAACTTGCGCCATAACCCCGGGTAGCAAAATGAACATGCTAAAAAATAGGGCCATGGAAGGCGTGGCAAATATCACTACCGGGCGCATTGACGGGGTCGCCGTCGGGGCACTTTCGTCGCTATGCTGAGGGGCTGGGGCAGTAGCGGGTACAAAGCACAGTAGCAATAACAGGCTGAGCAACGCGACTGCGTAAAGCGCAAAAGGGCCCCGCCAGTTGAACTCTGCAAGTATCCCTCCTAAAAATAAGACAAACACGCCACCCAGTTCTATCGCCATGCCCTGTTTAGCAATCATTTTGAGCCGGGCGTTACCAACGTACCACTGCGAAATTAATGCGGTCCCCGCAGCCATCGACCCAGCCGCAAAGCCCCCCAAAATAATCCGGTCTGCAGCTACCGGCCAGGGGCCGTGTAAAAATATCGCGCCGGTGCCGGCTAAAAAATAGCCGGCCAAACAGAGGATCAGCGTAGGGCGGGCCCCTATATTGTCAATGAGCCTTCCTGCAAGGGGGGCAAAAATTATCGCACCAAGGGCGGGCAGGGTAATTAATAAGGGCGCGTATGCTGCTACGCCCAGGGCGGGGGCTATTGACTGTAAGCCAGGCGCCACTGTAGCGCCCACCATAATAGTCAGGGTAGCAACTAGTAGCAGGGTTGCTTCGCCGGTTCGGGATAAATTCATCGTGCTTCCAGTTAATCTGTTGAGGCCGACACTTTACAAACAATTAATTAATACGTTAAATGATATTATAGTGACTTATTTATCTGTTTATGGCATAGGTAGGGTATGAACTTTAAACACCTTAAGACGTTTGTAAAACTGGCTCACAGTGGCAGTTTTTCCCTGGCTGCTCAGCAGTTACATACTGTACAGTCAGCGGTAAGCCGCCATATCAATGCGTTGGAGCAAGAGCTTGAGGTAACCTTGTTTTCGCGGACCACAAGGCAGGTAGAGCTTACCGCGGCAGGCGCCGCGTTTTTACAACATGCTGAAGGCTTGTTGCGCCAAACCGAGCAAGCCCGCGTAGACGCGCAGCGGGTCCAAAGCGGGGCGCAAGGCACCCTTCGAATAGGCTATTTGAGCTCAGCGTGCGCGGCCTTTTTACCTTTATTGTTACGCGATTTTGCCGCCCACGCGGCTCAGGTCAGAATCGAAATAGTAGAGATGACTGCAGCACAACAGTTCGCAGCGCTGCACCATGGCAATATCGATGTGGGCTTTTCGCGCCCGGTGCATCAGCATCCGGCGACTACTATTCACAGCCGCCACTTGCTCAACGATCCTATTGTGGCGGTAATGGCCGATAATCACCCTCTGGCCGGGGCGCCGCAGCTGAGCCTTACCCAGCTTAACGAACATAAACTAACCTTGTTTGCCCGCCAACAAGCGCCCACGCTGTTTGATACCATCATCAGTGCGTTTCACGCGCAACAATTGCAACCATCGGTGACCAGCGAACCGGTGACGATGCAGGCGCTGCTGACCCAGCTATCCTGTAGTCGTGATATTGGGCTGGTGCCTGGTTGTGTTAGCCGTTTACAAACCGATTTATGCCACTTTGTACCGTTGTCGACACCTTTAACGGTATCGCTTGAAATGCACTGGCAACAGCATCCTAATGCCGTCACGAAGCGCTGGTTAAGCTGGTTTGAGGCTAACGCCAGCCCAGCATCTATTGCGGCAAGTATGCCCACCTTGAACTAAGTGACAAAGCCGGATGTGCAGTATCTTTGCCGATACTGCATCTACCACCAGTACTGATTGAATTAGTGGGCCAGGGTTAAAAATTGTTGTGCAGCAGGGGTGAGTGGACGGTTGTGAAAACGCAGGTAATACAAAGGGCGCGGTCCGGGCAACTCGCCACCGGGAATAGTAATATATTGAATTTTGTTAAGCGCCAGCCGCTCTGCAGCCACTACCCGGGGCACAATCGATAATCCTAAACCGCAGGCTACCGCCTGGATAATGGCCTCGTTACTGCCCAGCTCGATCGTATGGGGGGTAGCAATATTTTGCTCGCGCAAATAATTCGTCATCACGCTAAGGGTGCCTGAACCGGCTTCGCGTAATAACCAGGTTTGTTCGGCCAGGCAAGCCTTAGTGAAGGTGGTCGGGGCGTTGGCTGGTGCCACAATACATAAGGGATCGTGCTGCCAGAAGTTGCAGGTAATCGCAGGATGATCAATCTTACCCTCGACAAAAGCCAGATCCACCTCACATGCCAGTAACGCCTGTTCGATGTGGGCTGAATTGGCTACGCTTAGTCTAATCTCAATAGCCGGGTGCGCTTGGCGGAAGCGAGCTATAACCGACGCTAACCAGTAGCTGGCTACGGTGGTACTGGCGCCCACGACTAATGTTCCGCGTTGCAGCCCGGCGCGGGCCTTGAGATCTTCGCGGGCTGCCTGTTCCAGCGAAAAGATCCCTCTGGCGTGTTCATATAATGCCTGCCCCGCTTCGGTAAGCTGAATACCTTTCCCCCGAGCCGCGCGGTATATCAGCGGTAGACCGGTAACGTGTTCCAGTTCTTTAACCGCTTTAGATACCGCAGGCTGGCTGATAAACATCGCCTGCGCCGCCCGCGAAAAACTGTTGTGGTTACATACGTGGTAAAACACCCGTAAGCCATGCAAATTCAATTCTATTACCTCTGGTTATAATAAACGGAAAATGATGTATTTGAGTGATGCTATCGATAACCTTACGCTGTGACAACCTGTTTTACATACGGATTAACAGGTTGGATTGTTATGTCTTTATCATTCTCTTACGTCGCTTCAGGCCGGCTTTTGCAGCGCACAGCAAAGCGCTGGCTGCCGGGCCTGACGTTGGTTTTCATACTGGCGGTAGGGGCCGCCGCTCTGGCCAGCACACGCTACCTGCAAGCTATGGGGGTAAGCGCGTTAACCCTGGGGATAGTGGCGGGGTTGCTATTGGCGAATCTACCGGTTGGGCGAATGGTAAAACGCACCTTGCACGGGCCTATTATCGACCTGCAGCCGGGCATTGCGCTAGCCAAATCCCACGTCCTAAAAGTTGGCGTTATACTGTACGGTTTCAGGTTTACCTATGACCAGCTTGCCCACATCGGCCTGCAAGGCCTTATTATTGATGTGGCGGTGATGATGACGGTATTCAGTACGGCTCTGGTGGTCGGACGATACGTATTCGGCCTTGAAATTAACACTGTGATATTGATTGGAGCGGGGTCCTCTATTTGCGGGGCCGCAGCCATTTTAGCCACCGCGCCGGTTATCCAGGCGCGTATGCACCAGATAGTGGTGGCCATAGCTACCGTGGTGATCTTTGGTACGGTAAGTATGTTTTTGTATCCGGTGCTGTATCATAGTTTGGATATGAGCCAACACCGTTATGGCTTATACGTTGGGGCGACCGTTCATGAGGTGGCGCAGGTCATTGCAGCAGCAAGTGCGATAAGCCCCCAGGCCGCCGATATCGCGATAATGGAAAAAATGCTCAGGGTAATGCTGCTGGCCCCATTTTTACTGCTGTTATCCTACTTTTCTGCGGGCCGTAGCAGGCAAGCCAATAGAGATCAATCCCCACCAATAAAAGCCCGCGAAGGTGCCAGCTACGCCGCGAATTCCTTTGCCAAACGCAGAATTCAAATTCCCTGGTTTGCCATTGCGTTTATCCTGATCATAGGGGCGAATTCTGTTTGGCGGTTACCCGAACGTTATTATCATGCATTACAGCTGATAGACGCTACCATGCTTACTATGGCGATGGTGGCTTTGGGGCTAAGTACGCAGGCTGCAGTATTACGCCAGGCAGGCTATAAACCTATGGCCTTGGGGGCACTGCTATTGGCTATACTGACAATAGGAGGGTATGGGCTGGTGGAATATACTGTTGTGTAGCGGCCGGCCAGCAACAAACACGCCGCCTGGACGCCAGCCTACTATCGCTTATTGTTCTCTACACCGTGTTGGCCGAAACTTTACAGGTCCACATTGTTTAAACCTGGCGCCGTTTTACTGGAGATAATTGGCCTCGCATGACTGCATAACAGGCAGATAAAATAGCCGGCGCGCCCGGATAGCGGGGCGCCGGTATATTGTGTTGGCTAATAACATAGCGCTACCGACGGGCCTTGGTGCTTAGCGGGTTATGCGCCCAGGGTATCCAAAATATCGTAACAGGCCCCCATCGTGTGGTAATCGGTCTTACCCACCGGGCTTTTAGTGGATTCCAGCTTACGGTTATCGTTACCTAAAATTCTAAACCATGCACCATGTTCATGGTCTACCATATGCTGCCAACTGTATGCCCATATTTTATCGTACCACTGCCAGTAATACGTATCGCCGGTGACAGTGGCCAGACGGGCAGCACATGCCAGGGTTTCAGCCTGTACCCAAAAATATTTATCATCGTCGCAAATGGTTTCATCGGGGGCAAAACCATAATACAGGCCACCATACTGGCTATCCCAGCTTAGCGGTATTACGCTGTTAAACAGGGCTACCGCCCGTTCGGTTAACCAGGCTGCGCTGCTATGCTGGCCAAGTTGCAATAATAATTTAGCCCATTCGGTATGATGCCCCGGCTGAAACCCCCAAGGACGAAACAGGTTTTTCGGGTCTTGCTTATTATAGTGCCAGTCAATTTCCCAGGCTTTGGTGTAATGCTCCCAGATGCGGCCATCCGCTTTGGCGGCCTGCCGATTAGTAATATGGTCAGCAAGTAACAGGGCGCGCTCCAGATACTCAGGCCGTTTTGTTGCCTCGTACGCGGCAATTAGCGCTTCACAGGTATGCATATTCGCATTTTGCCCGCGATACTCGCTACATTGCGTAAAGTCGGCATTGCACTCATCTTTATACAAGCCATTTTCGGCATCCCAAAAATGGCGGTTAAGCAATTGCCATGCTTCATCCAGATAGGTTTTAGCTGAGGCCAGGCCCGCCCGGTACGCCCAGCTATACGCCAGTATGACAAAAGCCAGACCATAACAGTGGTTGGTGGCATCTGTTACCTTAACATGGTTTGGTTGCACCGCCAGGGTCCAGGCGTACCCGCCGGAGGTCGTTTGTAAATGGAAGTTACGGATAAAGGCTATACCGGACTCCACTCGCGTCAGGTACTCCGGTTTATTAAAGCGCAGATAAGCCCGGGCGTAGTTAAACACAAAGCGTGTAGAGCTTACTAAGTGGCGGGTTTGCTTATCGTAAACCCGGCCATCGTCCATAAAGTTTTGATAGAAGCCGCCTTCCGGAGCATCGACATTAGGTTCATAAAACGCCAGGGTCTGTTCAATATGTTGAACTAAAAAAGCCGGTTGCGTAAAGTCAGGGTTCATGGTTTCTCCTTTACCTGCGCGCAGGTATTGTAAGCGATGCAGGTTAAGCCGGTAACAACCAGTACAGAGCCATGGCTGCCGTCCATGAAAAATCGGCGCCGCCGCTACGGGCTCCGGTTTGTGCATGAAACGACTCGTTGTATCCGCTAACGTACAATAGATCGCGGCTGGCTTCTTTAATGCGTTCAGCCTGACTGGTGCAGCCATAGTCCAGCAAGCCTTCAGCTATCATCCAGTTGATATGCAACCAGATTGGACCGCGCCAGTAACGCTGAGGTTCATAGTTGGGATCTTCTGGGTGGGTAGATGACAACGCAAACGGCCGATTCTTAAGCCAATGGTCTAACTCATTAATGAGCAAGGGGAGTTGTGTATGGCTAACCAGCCCGGCAAACAATGGCAACATGCCTGCCGAGGTGCGGGCCATGCATAATTTTCCAGAGCGCGTATCTTTACTGTGAAACATCCGCGTATCGGCATGCCACAGCTCGCCAATTGCCTCTTCGGTCAATGTCATGCGGTGGGCCAAATACTGAGTTTGCGCATTTTCAATGCCCAGATCATGACACAGGGCCAGCAAATCCCGGGTGCCGCGGTGTAAAATAGAGATCATACTGACATCATTCACCCGATAGGGGCAGTCCTGGTAAATCAGTGTGTCATCAAAATTCATTTTGCGGAAAAAATCCACAAGATATAAAAATCGATCATACTCTTCTTTATGTGGCCTTTCCGATGCATCGATATGGCTGGTGTCGCGGCGGGTATAACTCCACTGCACTTTGGGTACCGCGCGCAGCGGTTCATCCCAGGCAGGGCTATTGTCCATACCCGACTCCCAGGGGTGATAACTTACCACCAAACCGGTATTTTCCGGATCGCGACTGTTGTACCACCATAAATGGGAACGAATAAGTTGTTGTACTACGGTATGCAGCGCCTCGCCGCTTAGCGCCTGTTCGCGGCCGTGCTGGTGCAGCAGTTTAACTACACTTGCCAGCACCGGCGGTTGCGTAATAGAAGTGCTGTCGGGAGTGTTTTGTACCCCCCAAATGTCCGGGCCAGGAAAATAAGTATCCGATGGTCGATGAAATACGACATGCGGCACCATGCCGGATTTCCACTGGGCGCTCAATAACGAGGTTACTTCTTCCCAGGCGCGAGTCTCATCAAACGGCAGCCAGCCCAGTGCGACGATGGCAGAATCCCAGTTCCACTGAAACGGATAAAGGCCGTGGGTGGGCACGGTGTACCCGCCCAAATCGTTATCCCGTAACGTTTTCTGAGCCTGTTCTATCATTGATTGTGTGGTTGTATCCGCACCTGATGTCATATCAATATACCCATTATGAGTTTAAGTTAGACAGATTATTACACAATAATTGAATAAATAAACCCATTTTGGGTTGTAAGTATTAAATTTGTGTTTTATTGTAAATATGAAGTTAAATAAAAAGGCTGTGCGCGGCGTGGTGGGAGCCGTTAAGCACACACTTATAACGTGAACCATCAGGTCGGAGAGACACTGTGAACAAGTTACTTCTAGCAACAACTATTTCATCGCTACTGGCAGGACACGCCATGGCCCAAAGCAGCACTGAACCAGCTAAAGATACCTCCACAACCAAACCTCAGGAGTTTGAGCAAATTGTGGTAACCGGTACCAGCCGTGAACGTCTTATTGCCGAAACGCCCCAGTCTACTACTCAGATTAATGAAGCTGAGGTGGCTAAATTGTCGATGAGCAGCCAGGCAGATGTACTTCGCTATGTACCGGGGATTAAAGTAGAAGGGGGCGGTGGTGAAGTGGCTACCAACCTACAGGTGCGCGGGTTGCCCTCTTCGGGGCAGTTCCAGTTTACCCCGCTGTTGTACGATGGCTCGCCAACGTTAAGCGCGTTCGGCTTAAACTCGTCGGCCTATGATGTGTATTACCGTAACGACCTGGGCATTGAACGCGTAGAATTTGTTCGCGGTGGGGTGTCTAACCTGTTCGGGCAGGGTTCGGTGGCCGGGGTAATCAACTACTTATCTAAAAAAGGCACTGATACTGCAGAATCGTCGGTTCAACTGGAGTTATCTGACCACAACCGCAAGCGTCTTGATTTTGCCACCAGTGGCCCGCTGACAGACCAGGGACTGTACTATGCCATGTCAGGCTTTTATCGCTATGACGAGGGCCCGATAGATACTGGCATACCCACCGAAGGCTATCAATTGCGCGGTAATATCCACAAAGACTTTAGCGATGGCAGCGGTTATTTCACGCTTTATGGGCAGGCGATAAACGATCAGGTACAGTTCTTTTTACCTATTCCTTTAGACGCTGATAGCCGCGAACGTGTAGCCGGAAACGATGGCGCGGCCGTAGAATCAACCCAAACCGTCAATGCCACGGGTATGTCTTATGCCACACCAGACGGGCGTTATATTACCCCTATCGATGAAGGTGTGGCGACTAGTGGCGGTTCAGTATCAATGGAATTCAGCAAAGAATTAGGCAATGATTTCAGTGTACTGGCGCGCGCCAAGTATGCCGACTATGACCATCAATTTAACTTGTTCCTGGATGGTGACGGCATTGTTAATGTACCGGAAACTCAAAGCGAATATCTTGCCAACCGCGGCATAGACGCCCAACAAGCGCAATTCACTTATGCCGGTACCAATACTGTGCTACCCGAAGATGATCTTTTGTTCGCCAACCGGATATTAGACCGCGATCGGCCGGTAACTGACTTTTCCTCAGAGCTTAATATTGTGAAATATTTTGATATCGGCAATTTTTCCCACAGTGTCACGCTGGGTACGTTCTTTTCAAATTCCGAAGCTGAGGATAACAATGTTACCACTCGCTATCTTGGGGAGTTTAATAATCAGGCCCGACTGGTCGATTTGGTCATCACTGATGCCCAAAATAATGCGGTAACTGTTAGTCAGAATGGGGTAACGGGCCCGGGCATCGGCTATACCAATACCACCATCTCGGCGCAACGCAATGCAATATATCTGGCAGACCAGATGCAAAGTGATGATTGGATTATTGATATTGGCCTGCGTTGGGAGACCCTGGACGGCACTATCCGCCGGGAGGGCAGCGAACTGCAACAAATAAGCACCGATGCTAGCTTAATCAGTGATTTACAAAGCAGTGTGGGGGGCAATGGGCAGATCACGCACGGTGATGTGTCGACCTCCGAGGTGGCGTATTCTGCCGCCGTATTATACAAACTGGCAGATAATTTTAATGTTTACGCGAACTACTCAAGAGGTTTCTTTTTTCCTGAACTACGAGGTGTAGCCTTTAACGAAAGCGGGCAGCCTGGAACGTATGAAAGCGAGATAGTAGAACAAGCAGAGGTAGGGGCGAAATTCTTCTTTGAGGACTTTGTCGGCACCGTTGCGCTGTTTAAAACAGACCTTGAAGATCGCCGCTCGGTAGACTTTATCAATGATGAAAACGGCAACGCCGTAGAAGTACCTGTGTTTCAGTCTACCGAAGCCTATGGGGTGGAGCTTGTCGGGAGTTACAACATTACCGATGACTTAATTTTTGATGCTAACTTTACCTACACAGACCATGAATTCACTGAATATGACTCGGATCCTGCGGTCATCGGGAACGAACTGCGCAGAAAGCCTAAAGTAATGTTTAACGCCTCGCTGCGTTACACGCTGGACGACTGGGATCTGTCGTTCTATCACAATTATCACGGTAAGAACTATACCAACGACGCCAATACGGTTGAATTGGATGACTTCCACGTGTTCCGGCTGGACACCGGTTATACCTGGCAATTGGGCAGTAACGAACAGCTGCGCGCCAGTATAGCAGTGTGGAACCTGTTTGATTCAGAAGGGGTCACCGAAGGATCGCCCAGACTGGGCAACAACCAAACCGATGGTGAAGCCTACTTTGTCGGTCGGCCCATTTTACCGCGTCGCGTAGCACTGCGGTTGCGGTACGACTTTTAATCTCTTTCCCCGTTTGCTGGCATATCTGAATGGGGTATGTCAGCTTTTTTCCCGCCATGTGAATAGAAGTATCTTATGAACTTACTTGATTATATTGTGGTTATTGGCTACCTGGCTGGTTTGCTATACATGGGCTTTACCCTGCGCGACCAGCAAAATGCCGGCGATTATTTTTTGGGTGGCAGGTCCTTGGGTTGGAAGCCTTTAGCCCTGTCAGTCATGGCTACCCAGCTTTCTGCTATTAGTTTTATCTCGGCGCCCGCTTTTGTAGGGTTACGCGAAGGGGGCGGCATGATTTGGCTGTCTTACGAGTTAGGCATCCCCATCGCCATGATTTTACTGTTGGGAACTATTTTGCCCAGCTTATACAAGTCCGGGGTGGTCAGTATTTACGATTATCTGGAACAGCGCTTCGGCCGGGGTACCCGTATTTTAATCAGCGCGGTTTTTCAGTTTAGCCGCGCCTTTGCCACCGGTATTATGATTTATGCGGTCTCTATCATTTTGCAAGGTACTATGGGCATTGAAGCTTGGCAGGCAGTGGTACTTACCGGCATTATTACCGTGCTGTATTCATTACAGGGCGGAATGAAAGCAGTGGTCTATGCAGACGCTATCCAGATGGTAATTATTGTACTGGGCACCATCGCGTGTATTGTGATTGGTTTACAAGCGTTAGGGGGCCTGGATGTTCTGATAGCTGAAGCGCCGCAGGAGCGAATGAAGGCAATCGATTTTACATCATTTGGGGTGAATGGTGACGGGTTTGGATTCTGGCCCATGTTATTTGGCGGTATTGTTCTGTATGCCTCATATTATGGCTGCGATCAAACCCAGGCACAGCGGGCACTTTCTGCCCGCAATGAAAACGACCTGCGAAAAATGATTGTTGCTAATGGCATTATTCGTTTCCCGATTACTCTACTGTATTGCTTCTCAGGCTTAGTAGTAGGCACACTGGCCCTGACCAATCGCGATTTTTTCGCCAGTATTCCGGCGGATAACCCAGACTGGTTAATGCCCACCTTTATTTTGAATTATTTACCCCATGGGCTGATAGGTTTATTAATTGTGGCAATATTATCTGCTGCAATGTCTTCCTTAAGCTCGGCCATAAACTCTCTGTCAGCCGTTACCGTAGAAGATTACTGCCGGGTAACCAATAAAACCCTGGAGCATACAAGCTATTTGCGGCTGGCAAAAATTACCGGCTTGGTATGGGGTATAATTACCTTAGTGCTATCGCTGTTTGCCGGCAACATTGCCCCCACTATTATCGAGGCTATCAATAAAGTTGGCTCGCTGTTTTATGGGCCTATTCTTGCGTTGTTTATGCTAGCGGTGGGCAGTAAAGCCTTACAGGGTAGACATGTAAATATTGGCTTGATTGCCGGCGTGGGTACCAATATTTTACTCTGGCTGTTTGTGCCAAACATTTTCTGGTTTTGGTGGAATGTTATTGGCTTTGCTATGACCTGCCTTTGCGCCTGGTTAGCCCTGTTTATCTTGCGCGCCAACAAAGCTACGGATATGCCGGCAAAACCACTGTCCTTTCATTCCATTTTGACCTGGAAAGATATTTGCACCTTATTAGGTTTCTTTGCCGCCATGATAGCTTTTTGTGTGGCGTTGCCTTCATTTTTTAAATAAGGAGTTGTTGTGTCTAAAGAATATCTGAGTTCATTGTATCAGGTCGCGGTCGACGCCAGCCGCCCACAATATTGTCTGCCTGCTGCGCTTACCCGGTTTGCTCCCGACCAACGCGTCTGTATTTTAGGGGCAGGTAAAGCAGCCGCCGATATGGCAGCCCAGGCTTATCAGTATTTTGGCGACAATGCCTATGGCGCAGTAGTAACCCGCTATGGCTATGAAACCCGCCAGAGTACCGGCAATATTGAGGTTATGTTAGCGGCCCATCCTGTACCCGATGAGCACAGTGAATATGCTGCCCGCAAACTGCTCGACATAGCGGCTACCGTGCCAGCGGGCGAACCGGTTATCTTTCTGATTTCGGGGGGTGGCTCGGCACTGGCATGCTTACCAGGTGGTGATATTACGCTGCCCGAAAAACTGGCATTGCACCGGTTTTTGCTGCGCAGTGGCGCATCTATCGATGAGATGAATACCGTGCGAAAGCATGTTTCAGCGATAAAAGGAGGCCGGTTAGCGGCGGCCTGCAAGGGCGAGCTCACCACGCTGGCCATCTCTGATGTAGTGGGAGATAGCCCGGCCATGATAGCGTCTGGCCCCACCGTACAGGATACATCCACCGCCGCTGATGCGGTGGCTATTTTGCAGCGCTACGGCTGGGATATGAACGACACTATTGCCCGTCACCTTGAGACAGCGCTGCCATTGCCGCAGGTCGGTGGCTTTTATGAAATTGTTGCTAATGCCCAGTTGTCAGTTGAAGCGGCGATTGAGATAGCTAAAGATGATGGTTGGGAAACCCATACAATAAGTCTGGAAGAAACTGGCGAAGCCCAAGAAGTTGCCCGCCGCCACGCAAAACTGGCACTGGAATATAAACAGCGCGGCGAACCAATAATGCTATTTTCCGGCGGCGAACTTACCGTTACCTTAGGCGATAGCCAGGGCGAGGGCGGGCCTAACCAGGAGTACCTCATCGCCCTGTGCGAGGCCTTACGGGGCGAACCCACTATATGTGCTCTGGCAGCCGACACCGATGGCGTAGATGGCAGCAAAGACGTGGCGGGAGGATACATTGACGGCACCTCTCTGGCACGCGCAAAGGAGCATGGCTTAAATGTAGGGGAATTATTAGCCCAACATAACAGTTTTCCATTTTTTGCCGCACTGGATGACCATATTAATGTCGGGCCTACCCGTACCAATGTGAATGACTTTCGGGTGATTTGGGTAAAATGACCTGTATATCAATAAGTCGCCACGTATAATGACGCAACATTATCAGGCGCATTGAAAACAGAATAGCTATGCTGGCATCTAACAATAATAAACAACGGCTGCGCAGTGCCTTCACGCTGGGCAAAGGGGAAAAGCTGTTACAAGATAATCCGCGGGATATTGTGCGCCAGGTATTCTGGCACCACAATATTACCCAACGCGCGATATCTGAAGCGACTAAAATACCGCAGCAAACGGTATCGCGACTGGTAAACGGGCTGCTTGAGCAAGGCATTTTGCAAAGCAGTGAAGATACACATTGCTCTCGCGGTAAGGTGTCGTTTGGGTTAGTGCCCAATGCTGGTTACGGTTACTGCTTTGGGTTGTCGGTATTGCTTGATGCTATTTCAGTGGCGGTCATGAATTTCAAAGGCGAAGTGATTGCTACCCAGCTGGTTCGCCTGGACGACATGAGTATTGCGTCGGTTATTGGCAAAGCGCAGACCGTAGTAGCTGCCATGAGTCAGCAATATGAACTGGACCCGGCCCGGGCGATTGGGATGGGCGTAGGCATTTCTGGTTTCTTCAGTTCAACCGATGGCAAAATGAATATTCACCACGCCATCGAGGAATGGGCCACCATCAATATTGCCGAAACCATTGCCGAGGCGTTTAATCTGCCAACCTGGGTGGTTAATGATGGGACGGGCGCAGCCGCTGGCGAAGGTATCGCCGGGGCGGGCCGTCGCTATAAAAACTTTGTTTATTTATTTGTGTCCAGTGCGTTTGGCGGCGGGCTTATCAATAACGGTGAAATGATTCGGGGCACCAACGGTAACGCCGGAGAGTTGGGCGATATGCTACCTGCTAAACTGTACAGCCATCCTAACTTACAGCTGCTGGAGCGCATCTTACTGAAACATGGTATTGAAATACCCTCTATTTACCAGCTTAACGAGGTGTTCGACCCGAACTGGCCTGGGGTAGATGAGTGGATATACAAAGTACAGGACTCGTTTGATTTAGTAGTAACCTGTAGCTCAGCACTGCTTGATAGCCAGGCCATTATCATCGGCGGACATATTCCCACTAAGCTGGCAGAAATGGTGATTCCACGGATTGACGTGTACGCCCAGTTCAGGCGTGGGGCCAAACGCCCGCTACCGGAGATTGTCAGCGCCCAGGTTACCGACAGCCCGGTAGCCGTTGGGGCTGCTACCTTGCCATTGCGTGAATGGTTCTTGTAATAGCCGAACCTGCTTAGCTGCGCATATCCGCCTATAGAGCAGTGGGCTATTGCGGACATGCTGCAAAGACTTGCCTGTGGGGCGCTAAACGCCCGGTTAACGCTGCCTCATTGACTGGCGTTTAGTATTTAACCGTTGGGTTAAAGACCGTTACGTTCCTCATCCCGTTCTTATGCGTTTTCTGGAAATGCCTTGTACTTTCCTTGCATCTGCTCTCTCATTTTACCGGCCGGTAGGTGGGTACTTACTAAGTGTGGATAAAGCGTGGGTAATAGATAGTTCGTCGGCGATAGCGCGGCTGCATTTATTTCGCCAGGAAGCAAAGCAGCGCCCACCAGGCTCAATCGGTGTAGCAATTAAAGTCGGGTATCCCAACAGGGCCGCTTAGCCTGGCAATGTTGTCTGGGGCCTAGAGCTCGCGCTTAAGTGTCGCGTTAAGCATACTTATCGGGCGCTGATCGACTTTTATAAAGCCCCGTTTAGGGCGGTCAAGATCAAGAATAATCAGTACAATTAACACAATCAGAAATGACACCATCAAGGTAGGTGCCATGACCCGTTTAGCACTAAGGCCACTGGAATACCCCATAATCGCGCCGGATGATACAAACACTAAAAACAGCAGTAAGATCACTGTTTCGGGCACATGCATTTGTAAGAGCGCATTACGCTTTCCCTGGCTGTCGATAAGCTCGTTTAACGACGCTATAAACAGCCCGGTAGTGACCGGATTTGGATCTTCCTTAGCGGCTTGCACAGCGAAGCCCCATAGCGCATTTTGTAGTGCCGTAGCTTGGGCATTTACCGCTGCGCGTTGGGCCTGCTGGGTAAGATCAATAGTGCCTACGGCTGTGCGTAGTTCAATGTAATCATTGAGCAGGGCCAGCACCGGTGTGTGATAGGCTGGCGGTAATAATTGCACCCGTAGCTGCGCTGTACCAATGGCATTTGCTTCCATGATCAAGGCTTCGGTGCGGTTATCATAACGCTGCATAGACATACTAAACGTAAAGCCCAGTAATAGAGCAAGCAGACCTAGCGTACTGGCCTGTATCGCGCCAGTCAGGGTTTTAATTTCTTCATCGGTCCGGTTTTGCACAAACCGCCCAATTCGAAAGCCCGATTCATTGGCAATAATTATCAATATAAAAAGCACAGTGACAATAGCGATACTACTGAAGTCATACAGCATAGTGGTGTGTTCCATTACTTCATTGGGGTGCTGCTCACCGGCGGCAGGTTAAGACATCCATCTGCCCCTACCGGCCAGTAAAGCGAATATACCCCACTTAGTATAATGTTTTACTGATAACCGCAACTGCTTAATACAAAGCTGGCTGGCCCGGACGTTGTTGAAAGCTGGACTTTAGACAATGTGCAGGGCAACCAAAGCCTCAGCTGAGCCGTTATACAAACCGTTGTCCTGCTATGGGTTTCACCAAACGCACAAAAAACAGATATACCTGCTTCGGAAAGTGCGTACACTTGGCCCCCCTCAATAATCCAGTGGCATTACATTTGGCGGTATTATGGTCGCCCGCCTGGTCTTCTTCATTGATGTTTTGTGTTGTCGCCGCCACATTAGCTAGGTTTAACGGCGCGCAATAAAGGCGGACTGGTAAACCATATACGCTTATTATCGCTATAAATCGCTGTGAGGCATATGGCGAACAGGTGCCTATCTGCATATTGATGAGCAAAACGTAAGCAAAACAAACACAGCATAGGTGCGGTACGTAGAATAGTCCGGAGTGCCGGTAACAAAGATATTATTTAAGCCTTATGGCCGCGGCTCCGTTGGGAGCGTGTGACATAACCTGACAAAAGCAAAAAATACGGAGTAATAAAGGTATGTTCGAATGGTTAGCTAGTCCCGAAGCCTGGGTAGCACTAGCTACGCTGATGGCCCTGGAAATTGTTTTAGGTATTGATAACATTATATTTATCTCGATACTGGTGAGCCGCTTACCCGAACGCCAACGCAATAAAGCCCGGCAGATTGGTTTAGCACTGGCGATGATATCGCGGTTGCTACTTCTGTTTAGTCTGGCCTGGGTCATGGGGTTGGTGGATCCGCTATTTAGTATACTAGGGAAGGAAATCTCCGGACGGGATATTATTTTAGTGCTTGGCGGGCTGTTCCTGCTGGCTAAGTCAACCCATGAAATACACGGCAGTTTTGAAGTGGATGATAGCTCTACCGCGAGTGTGGCGGCATCCGGGTTTGCCTCTATTCTGGTGCAGATTGCTTTGTTAGATGTCATTTTTTCGCTGGACTCGGTGATCACCGCTGTCGGCTTGGTAGAGCACTTAAGTATCATGGTTATCGCCATTGTCGTGTCGGTCGGCGTTATGATGCTGGCCGCTAAAACCATTGGGGATTTTGTTGATGATAACCCCACCATCAAAATGCTGGCCTTATCGTTTTTAATTTTGGTTGGGTTTACGCTTATTGCAGAAGGTTTTGGGGTGCATATACCCAAAGGTTATATTTACTTCGCCATGGCATTTTCGTTTGCGGTGGAAATTTTAAATATCAATATGCGCGGTAAAAGAGCGCAAAACAAGCAAACCATTCATCTTTCCAAGCAAATGAGCGCTGACGATGCCACGCCAAAGCCGCAGTCAGATCGCAGCTAACCCCGGCACAAAGAAATATCGGCAGGTCGACACCTGCCGATATACGCCTAGCGTTTTACCGTATTACGCCACATGATCAGGCCGGTAAATAACGTTAAAAATAGCGCTATGCTGGCCGGCTCAGGAACTTCCATAGCTCCTGCGGTTGTCATCAGCGTATAATTAAATCCGCCCATATCAAACCCTTCATTGCCGCCTACTGCAAGAGTGTACCAGCCTGCGGCCAACCAACCAGCAGCCAGGGTGTTATCCCCCGCACCGGGGAAAAAGGCATTTGTCCCCGCGAGGTAGTGATAGGTATTGCCGGTAAAGTCGATAAAGTCGCTGCTATTACTGAACAGAAAACCCGGGTCAAAGAGCAACTGCGATGCATACAAGCTAAGGCCGACAGAGCCCGGCGCCGATACACTAAAATCAAGCAGGGTATCTGTGGTCAGTTCAAATGTGTAAAAATCGATAGCTTGGGTATCGTCGTCCAGCCAGCCATTGTCACTGGCCAGACTGCCAGCCTGGCCGGCCGACATATCAAGCGATAAAATTCCTGCATGCGCCCACTGAGTTACCAGCAATGAGGCAATAAATAACAATACTTTCATTAGGATGTCCTTTTATTCTAAAGGGCACACAGCGGCGCCCGAGTGGTTCTACAGGGCGCCGTTTTGCCATGGTCCGGTAATCGCAAAGGTCACACCTGGCGACTGTACATTGACAAACAGCCAGCGGTCATGAAAGCACGCGCCGCACCATTCGCTTGACGAAAAGCTACGTCGGGCAGAGCCATCGGTACTGTCGCCCACCGTATCGTAAAAATTCTCCTGTACCCCCGGATAAATACTGTCGATTACCTGCAGATCACCGTTATCCAGGGCAATGTGGTTTTCACAAAAAGTGAAGGTTTCACCCGCTTGGGTCAGGCCGACCAAACGCTTGGGATTAGAACCGCCATCTTCACACATCAATATGCTACCGCGTGGGCTGATAACGATGTTATCCGGGCCGTCGACCTGCGACTCACTGGTAGACTCAAAAACCAGCGACAGTTGTTGTTTGCGCGGGTCAAAACAGAAAATCTGGCCAAGATTCGCGGCGCCCCCTGAGGTCGACACAAAGTAAATTTTGCCATCGTCATACCAGCAGCCTTCGCCCCGCTCTATGATGGCCGCCTCAGTGGCCTGGTTAAAACAGGTATCCACCATCGCATCGGGTTCATTAATTTCCTGCCAGGTCACATCCCAGGTAGTGCCTTCAACCAATCCACCACGCAGATCAAGCCGCGGGGTGTTATTCAGCACCATGGCATACAGTCGGCCACCGGATTTTACATCGCCCCAGGCACCATGCGGTTCGTATTTGTAAAAGCACGATTGCCCGGCGTCTTCTGTTTCATACACAAAACCGGTGGAAGGATCTACGGCCACAGCCTCGTGAGAAAACCGCCCCATATCTCGGATAGGCTCGCCATCAGATATCCCGAACCCGGGTACTTCAAACACATAACCATGATAATAACCCTGCGCTTGCTGGTAGGTTTCTTCACACGATAACCAAGTGCCCCACGGCGTAGTCCCGCCAGCACAATTGCGAATAGTGCCGCCTAAACTGTTGTAAGAAGACAGGAAACGCCCATTAACTACATCAAATAACAGGTTGGTGGTACCACCGTATTGTGCTGGGTTATAAATACCCCGGCCACTCACGGGATCGCACTTTGCCCCTTCGCCTTCGCTTAGTTCGTGATTACGCACCAGACAAACAATATTCTGTTTAGCTGCCACCACCGCCATACCATCATGATCGGTTGGGGTGGGGGTCTGGTCTGACTGAATTTGACCCGTCCAGCCAAACGAGGTGTATTCAAACCCATCGGGCAGCGCTAACAGCTCTAGTCCGGTAGCTTTACACGTTTTCATACTTAGCGGGCCGTAGTCTGCAGCATAGGGCAGGGTAGCGGCTTTAGATGATAATGATAGAAATGCAGTACTGGCAGCGACAACCGATCCGCCTTTAATAAAGTCCCTGCGATTTACCTCTGGCTGATGTGGTGTCAGCGTTTTTGTTGTTGTTGCTTGTGTCATTTTTTTTCACCTGTACGAGTGGATTAACTAACTGATAAGTACAAGGGAACCCTTCAAACAGCGAGGTACAACTTCCTTTTGGTTTTACCGTTGACCAACGTAGCGCGTAAAAATGACAGTGTTACAAACATTTTTTGACGAATTTAATACAGCTTAGTGACACCCGCATGCCGGGAGCTAAAGTTGCGGCGCTGTACGCGGAGCATGGCGCTTTTCACTCATTGCCACCAGTATTATCGATAGTTCATAAAGCAGGATAATGGGCGTGCCCAGCGCTATTTGTGAAATTAAATCGGGGGGCGTAATAAACGCGGCCACCAGAAAAATAATTACCACCGCGTGACGCCGGTAATGCCGCAGTGTGGCGGCTGTCACTATCCCGGTTTTGGCCAGAATCAGTAAAAACACCGGCAACTCGAAGCTAACCCCGAAGGCTAAGATAAGTTTGATCACCAGGGTCAGGTATTCACTGATTTTTGCTTCCAGCTCAACCGTGATGGCCCCGGTACTGCCGACTGACTCAAAACTCATAAAAAACTGCCAAGCCATGGGCATGACCACGTAAAAAGCCAGTGCTGCGCCTGCCACAAACAGGACCGGGGTCATTACCAGTAAAGGCAATAGCCCCTGGCGTTCATGCGCATACATTCCCGGCGTTAAAAAGCGCCATATCTGAATTAGAATAAGGGGAAGCGAAAAAAATAAGGCGGTGAAAAAAGCCAGTTTAAGATAGGTGAAAAATGCTTCCTGCAAACCGGTATAGATCATTCGGCGGCCGCTTTGTTC
Source organism: Salinimonas sediminis (assembly GCF_003429285.1). Classification (NCBI taxonomy): domain Bacteria; kingdom Pseudomonadati; phylum Pseudomonadota; class Gammaproteobacteria; order Alteromonadales; family Alteromonadaceae; genus Salinimonas; species Salinimonas sediminis. The sequence goes on along the minus strand of NZ_CP031769.1, from coordinate 3,247,191 downwards.
GCCAAACTGGGCTAACAATGGCTGCTGTAAAAAGTGATAAATATCGGTAGAAAAATAATAGGCCAGCCCGAATACTCCCAGAAAAAACGCCAGACAGTACATGAGCCGGGTACGTAATTCAGTCAGGTGCGCTAACAGGGGCGCTTTAGAGGCTTCAATATGCGCGTTACTCATTATTCTTCCCTGGGTTAAGATCTTCGGTCGGGGGCTGCGATTCTGCGGCTTGCTGGCGGGCCAGGTTTATTTGTTCGCGACGTTGTTGGTGGGCCTCGGCGCTCATCGAACCTGGCGTAAAATCTTCGGGCAGTGAGCGAAGTTCCGGTGGCAGTAACTCACGCCAGCTTTCGTCCCCTGGTTGAGCTTTACCTGACACAATGTTCACCTCTTTTTGCAACTGTGACATGCTGCCCTGAATGTCGGCGTACATGCGACGCAGTTTTTTTAACAGCTTGCCAAAGATATGGAACAGTTCAGGCAGATCTTTCGGCCCAATAATAACCAGCGCTAACATGGCGACAAAAAACAACTCAGGCCAGCTGAAATCAAGCATCTGATTTACCTGCCAAAAGAGAACTGGAATCGACCATAGCCGGTGTCACAGCAGCAGGCGCAGCAGCAGTTTGACTATCGAGTGAGCCGCCCGGTGCGGCGGGTACACAAGGCGATGAGGGTGCGGCGGGTACAGCTAATGGAGAGCTGGCAAAGTGCGGAGCGTTTTGTTTGGATGATGCGCATAAAGCGGTACTGTTGGTTGGTGTATCCGGGGCGGGCGGGGCGTCATTACTGACGGTGCTGGTGTCGTCCTCCCGCATACCCTGTTTAAAACTTTTAATACCCGCGGCCATATCGGCCATTAAGCCGGGAATGCGGCCCCGGCCAAACAGCAACGCAATAATACCTACTACCAAGGCAACCTGCCAAATATTCAAACCCATAATCTCATTCCTTTTTTCAGATAGTCTTGGCAATATGCTGAAAGAAAGATGTGACCGGTTGGTGAAGAATTTATGAACAAATTATGCCGGTTATCCTGGGCTGGGTTATGGCGTAACTCAGCCTGATACGACAACTCATGCAGGCATAGTGCAAGGCGTAAATAAGTGGCCTAACCGCATACGCGAACTGTTCGCTATTGGCTTAGGTCAGCAATAGTACTGCACTGATTATCAGGCCCGTAACAATTAACTGAACCAGACAAAAACCCATTATATCTTTGGCCTTAAGCCCGGCAATCGCCAGTACCGGTAACGCCCAGAAAGGCTGAATTAAATTCGTCCAGGCATCACCCCAGGCTACAGCCATAGCAACTTTGTTAATATCTGCCCCCAGTGTTAATGCTGCTGGCAAAATAACTGGCGCCTGCACAGCCCACTGGCCGCCCCCGGAAGGCACAAAAATGTTTACTATGCCCGCACTAAGAAAGCTATACAGGGCGAGGGTTTCAGCGCTAGCAAAGCTGATTAACCATTGCGACAGGCTTTGCGCTAAGCCCGATCCGACCATTATCGCCATAATGCCCGCGTAAAACGGAAACTGTATAACAATACCTGCGCCGCCTTGCATTGCCTGCTGTAAGCAGTGCAGTAACCGCCTGGGTGTGCCATGCAGCACGATAGCTAAGAACAAAAAAAGAAAATTAACCACATTCAGGTTTAACCCCCCTTGCTCGATAAAATACAGTATCAGGTAAGCCAACCCTGCAAAACCTACCAGCATAGCTAGCACCGGGCTGTTTTCCAGTTTGGCGGCAGGGCGCGGGTCAGCCGTGGTGGGTTGGGCTGAATCGTTAAGGTGCGCGGCGCTTATCAGCACACTGTCTTTTTCAGTAGGAAGCATCAGGCGGTTAACGATTGGCATAACGATGAACAGGATGCCCAGTAACAATAGGTTAAAACCGGCAAAAATTGTCTCGCTGGTAGGAATAACCCCGATTTGCTGGGCGGTAAAATGGCCGCTGGTGGCGATAGTTAAGGGGATCGATCCGGCCAGTCCCCCATGCCATACCACAAAACCTGAATAGGCACTGGCTACCAGCAAGCGATAGTCAACCTTGACGGTACGCGCCAGCGCTTTGGCAAATAAGGCACCCACTACCAGGCCGAACCCCCAGTTTAGCCAGCTGGCGCTAAGCGATACCAGGGTTACCAATACAATGGCCTTGCCGGGGCTGGTGGCAAGCCGGGCCAGTCGGTCGAGCAAACGTTTGACTACGGGTGTGCTAGCCAACATGAAGCCGGTGACCAGCACCAACAGCATTTGCATGGAAAAACTAAGTAAGCCCCAAAAGCCATCGCCCCACTGCATCAGTACTGTCATCACTGGTTGTTGTTCAACCAATACTGCCGCGGCGAACACTACCACTGTTAACAGTAAAACAAAGATATAGGGGTCGGGCAAATAACGGTCGACCAGTTTAACAAAAGGTTTCGCTGCGGCATGTAGCATAAGTACCTATGCATCCGTAAAGGGCTAAAAATTTACAATATTGTTACACCATAGCGAACCGGGGTGACCCTGTACAAGTCAAATTTAAACCGGTTGTGTGAAAGCGTTGCCAAGCTGTTACTAATTGGGTTGTGGCTAAGGTCGCCGCTGTATAGATAGGCAGTAACCAGGCGTGTGTTCGGCATAATTTACCCTGGCGGGTTAGTAAAATGGTTGCAGCAAAAAATATATTCATCTTTGGTGTGATCTTTATCTGCCCGCAAACTGTTTATTATCAGTTCGCCTTAATGGGCTTGAAAGATTTCGGTATGCCTGACAATAAATGCTGGCCGCCGCGCGTCAGGCAAATGCCAGGGTTCCCCTGCTGTTGGCTAACAATAATGTTGTGATAACGCTAATAAAAAGAATTGAGGAATACACATGAAAAAATCAGCCATAGTAATGGCCCTAAGTTTGGTGTTGGGGGCATGTGGCGGCGGTGGATCAGACGAAGGCGATAGCGCCCCGCCAGATTCAACGCCTGCGCCGGTACCAACCTATACCGTGCAAGTTAACACTAATGACGGGGGCACCGCTTCGGTTACCCGCGAGCAAGTAGAGAGCGGCGCTTCGTTAGAAATTACGCTATCTGCGGAAAGTGGCTATAGCCTGACTTCAGTAGAGGGCTGTGAGGGTAGCTTAACCGACCTGCGCTATACCACCGGGGCGATTAGCCAAAACTGTACGGTCGAGGTTCGCTTTACTGAGCAGGCTGCTGAGGTAATTGCAAGTGCGCAAGGCAACGCAGGAGGCCAGATTAGCCCGGCCGCACAAACCGTAGAGCCCGGCGCTTCGGCAACTTTCACCCTTACCCCGGATGACGGTTTTTATATTGAACAGGCTGCGGGGTGCGAGGGCACTCTGGAAGGCAATATCTTCACCACCGCTGCGCTGCAACAAAGTTGTACGGTGAATGTCAGTTTTGCCGAGTCGGTCGTGATTTCCAGTGCTGTTACCGGCGGCGGTACAGTTTATCCGGCGCAGCAAACGGTAGCGCCGGGTGCCAGCGTATTTGTGACGATGGTGCCTGACGCCACCACCATGCTTAGCGATATCAGCGGGTGTAATGGCACGCTTAAAGGAAATATTTATCAGTTTACTGCTGCACAAAGTTGCCAGATTACCGGTACCTTTGAACCGCAGCCTGACACCCTGACACGCGCAAATTTGGGTGGCCAGAAAACCTTAATTGTACCTGTTAGCTTTGTTGGCCGGGGGCCTCTTGAGGGCGCCTCTGATGACCAGCTGATTGACATGTTTATCACCCAACCAGATGCTATTAACCGCTATGTTGTTGATGGTTCCGCCGGCCAGACCTGGCTAGAGCCAGCCATTGCTAGCGCGCTTGAGTTTACGGGTACCGACACCAGCGGGGCACCTACCTCCGACAGTGGCTTGTTAGATGCCACGGTGCAATTGGGCGCAGACCATCGCGAGCAAATTTACCAGCACATTGCCAGCACGGTGGAAAACTATACCAGTTACGACCGGCTAATTACCGTTATCAACGATAATCCGAACAATCCTTACGTTTGCTATGCCGCGCTGGATACCACTACGCAGGATGGCTGGCAGCATTATGTTACCCACAATGCCAGTGAATGCGTCAGTAAGGCTACCTTACTTCACGAGCTGGGCCATACCTTTGGGATGCGCCATACCGATAGTATTGCATGTTCGACGCTTCCCACCCAAACCTTAAGCTATCGGAGTATTAGCGACTGCCCGACTGGGGTGGCGGGCAACAGTGTTATGCCAATGGGCGCTATTGGGCAGTCCAGTGCGATGTTCAGCGCCGTGGTGCGAAAGCAGGCCGGTTGGCTGAGCGACGAACAAACGGTGGTAGTGGATAACCCGGCTACCATTACATTGAATCAGTCGTCTTTACCCGCAGAGGGGGTGCAACTGGTTCGGGTAGCGTATGCGCCCGATAAGTCTGGCAATCCGTTATATATTAATGCGGAATTAAAGGCGCCAGTTGGCCTGGATGCGTCATTGTTCGAAGGGCGCGCTATTGAATCGGCCTATCAATTATTGGTTTCCGTACCTCATACCCGCACTAACAATGTGTCTGATACATTACGCGATGTAGTGTACTTAACGCAGACCGACACATCGGATGTGGGCATAACGCAAAGTTTTACCGACCCGTATCGCGACATTACAATTGAGCTGGTTAGCGTACAGGGTGAAGGTGAAACATTAAATGCTACCTTGCAGGTAACGCCCCCCCGGCTGATGCCGTCAGTTAATCTGGCAGTGCTACCTGGAGCCGCGGTAAACGAAACCATTACGGTGAGCTTTAGTAACAATACTGATTCAGCGCAAACCGGTTTAACAACTGGCCTGACCGGATTTAATGCAAGTCACTTTGGCATTCTTGCTTCAACCTGTGAGGGTGCGGCGTTACAACCTGGTGAGAGCTGTGATGTACAGGTACAACGCAATGCATCGTCCTCCGCCTTTGCCGCAGTGACGGTTACCTCCGATCAGAATGCCAGGCAGCAGGTTGAGATTGAAGCGGTGGCGATTAACACGGATTATGATGAAACTGCCCAGTTGGAATGGCTGAGTGAACCCGACTATGCGCGCATGAATGTGTTTGAAGCGGTAGCTTATTGTGAAGCAAAACAGGACAACGGGGCGACCAATTGGCGCTTACCCACGCAGCAGGAATTTAGTGCAGCATTTGTGAATACAGATAGCCCGGCATTAAACCTTACAGTGGCGAATGTGACGCGTTTCTTCTGGTCAGCATCGGTAGCAGGAGACGGCCAAAGCCAGGTATTACAGGTTGCGCCGCAAAGTTACAGTATAGCCCGCTCTACACAACGTAGCGCTATACGTCACGCGGCGTGTGTCAGAACTTTATAAGCGGCGTGGTGGTAAAAATGTTAGCCCCGCACAGCGGGGTTAACCAAGGTAGATAAGCGAAGGGCAGCGTAATAAGTTACGCCGCCCTTTTTATGTTAGCCAGCCTCAGGGAACAAGCTTAGCGACCTGGTCTGCGCAAACATCCCAGCAATAGCAGCACAGCTCCAAATAAGCCAACCGAAGCCGGTGCGGGTACCGCATTGACCTGCGCATTCAGATTGGCGTAGGCGTGGCCTAAAATAATTTCACCATCTAATGTGCCGTCCAGAAAGTTACCTAAATCCAGCCCCAGGCCGCCAATATTTACCCCATCAAACCTAAGCTTTAGTGCGTTGACCTCGCTGTTGCATTGAGACGCAGAACAAGTACTGATTTGTTCATTGAGCACTAAGTCCAGACCGGTTATACCGTTAACATCAAGCACGGTGAAGTTTGGGTCAGCATAAATGAAGCCATTGGCATCGGCCACCAGGCCTAAAGAGACAAGATCAATTTCGCCCAGGCCAAACAAATTCAACGAAAAGTTCTCAATATAGCTTATTGCATCGGCGGCCATTGTGCCGTGATCGCCGCTCACCCCGGCTTGCGAATAAATGGTGGATGCTGACAAACCCAGCGCGGCTTCAGTAGGGCCTGAAAACAATGATGTATTAAACAGATCTAAACCTAGATTGTTAATAGTTGCGTCGGCTGAGACACTTTTATTGCCAGCGCTTCCATCAACATCAGACTGGGCCGAGGCTGAAAAAATACTGCTATCGGCCAGGGCGGCAAGTTGCACATCCAATAATCCGAAGCTGACACTATTGGCCGCTAAATCGATATCGGCTTGGCCAATACTTTGATTGATATTATATGGCGATGGTGCAGCACCAATAACTCCTGCCGGAGCAGTGACATTGACGTTTAACAGAGTATTGGCAACCTCAGCAGAAAGGCCCAGTGCGTAAGCATCGCTGTTGGCGCTTATAACGGAAGCCCGTGCGGTGCTACTCCCCGAGGCAGCTACCAGCGCCAGTGCGGTGAACGAAAGCAAACGGGTTCTGGCTTTATTTTCACAAATTATCGTTTTCATTATACGTTCCTCATTTGTGTCGCCTTTAGGGTGGTCCTAAAGTGCTATTGAATGAGATTAATTCATACCAAAGTAGTAACTTGTAGATTTTTATAAAATTTATTTTATTTGTATAAGTTCATGAAAATATTGTGTTAATTATATCGACATCAGGGTAAACCCCTATTTTTGGGCTATACGTTGGTCTGGTGTGGGCAAGCTCACTTCGTTATCAGCACCGTATTCCCACTGGCTTTTAACCAGGCGCCAAGGCGGCGGTGGCTCTACCAACAAAACCCAAAAAACACGCAACCAAGCACTCGTTAATGTGAATTTATTGTAAATAAAGCCGACATTTCTTCATATACAACGTACCTGAATCGCAAGTCCCCGCTACTGTTATTTTAAAATAATGTAATAAAAATCAATGCTTTGATAGATATTGGCAGAATGTTTTGGGTTGCTACTATCGAGTATAGTGAGTACCGAATAACGGTGAAAGGTGGTGACCGAGAAGGCAAAGTGAAGGTTGAAATTCAACTATCCTGGCCGGGCAATTTAATGGGGTAAATTCGGCTAGATACCGCTTCCCCTAATAAAAAAGCAGCTATTTATACTGCCTTATTAGCGCACACTTAAAGCGGGGTAGGGGGCGGCTTATGTTGATTGTATAAGCAGTTTTTTTAGACTTTTTACTTTGCTGTCAGGTTGGTTGTTTTAAGCTGCGCGCTGCTGTGCCAGGATGGGCTATGCATTGTTAGGGATAAGGCTGCCCGGCCAGGACAACGGGTCTGCCGCGAAGGAACGGCGTGACTGCAAACCGAATGGTGTTCGGGCTAGCCGGGGCGCAACTCACCTATCAGGGTCTGTAATTGATAGAGGGGTAATTGATAGAGGGGTAATTGATAGAGAAGGGTGATTGATAGAGAGGGATAATTGATAGAGAAAGGCAATGGCGGTGTGGTAGAGCAAGCATAGGCCGGTACATAGCGGTTACCCCGAGGGGTGAACCGCTATGGAACACGTTGGCCGGCTTTGGCCTTCACTTATCCGGCCGATTGCGGCGCTGAATACTTGCGCCACAAAGCGGTTGAACGATAAGCCACTAAAGCAAGCAATATCAGCGTGCTACCAATGACTTTGTTCGTAGACAATTGCTCGCGGTATATCGCCACGCTCAGTACCACCGTCCATACCGGCTCCAGCAACATAATGAGCGCGGCATTAGATGAGGAGCTATTTTGCTGCCCGGCAGTTTGCATCAGGTAACGCAAACTGGTGGCGAGCACTGTGCTTAATAAAAACCAGCCCCATATTGCGTTATCTATCGTGTTGGGCCAGGTTTCAAACAACAATGATGCGGCTATGCCTAAAAAGCCGGTAACCAGTAACTGTACACTGGTTAATACCAGTGCGGGCAACCGACGTGAACACTGACTGTTTAAATTAAAATGCAGAGCAAGCAAAATCGCCGCCGCTAAAAACCACAGCTGATTGAGTGCCAACCCCCATTGTTTGCCCTCTGTTGAGGACAGAAAGAACAGCCCCACCAGAGCAATCGGTAAAGAGAGCCAAAAAATCCCGGCCGGTTTTTCTTTAAATAAGGGCCAAGCCAGCAGCGGCACTACCAGCATCGACAAGCTCATGATAAAGGCCCCTTCACCCAGGGTGCCACTGATCGCAATTGCATGAATCCAGCAGGTCAGGCTAAGCCCCAACACCAACCCGGTGCCCGCTGCCCGTAGTAAATCTGGGCGGCTTGCTGCTAATACCCCACGATAGCAAAACAAAAACAATAACACTGCAGCCAGAATAAAACGCAGGCCAATAAAACCAAACGGCGGCATACCCTGGACGGTTTCTTTGGAAAATATCCACCCCGCAGCGGCCACAGCAGAGGTGAAAAGTAGTAAAAGTTCCGGATGGCGTTTAATGAAAATTCTCCTGAGAAAAGGCGTCTATAAAATAAAATGCGCGGTAAAAAATAGAAACAGGGGAAGTCGCCCCCCGCTATCGTAAAGGTGAACCAAGTAAAAGGTACACTACCCATACCGAGAGGCTATCCGCTGTATATTCTTATAACCTGTTAGGGCAAAGAGGATCGCCTGACCGACACCACAAAGTACAATCGCGCGGGTAACGTTGAAGCGGCAGGGCAAGAAAGGCCTCACTTTACGGTGTCAGAGCCCCAAGGCAAGCTGCCAGCTAGTAAAGGCGGTAAAGCCAGATAATTTTGCGACGAATGCGATGCCCACGAAAGGTAGGACGAGGGATACAGGGTAGGCGCATACAGTTACAGCCAAAAATACAACGCGTACGCCCCCTTCGCAAGCACTAACCCACGGACGCAATTAAGCAGAGCAAATATTGTCCTGCCGGGGTTCGCTTTAAAAAGGCTGACTAATTTCTCCCTGCCTTTACCCTGCGGGTCTTTCTGCGCTTACGTTCGCTTATTGCGGCGATAGCGTCTAAAGTCAGTGGTTGCTGAAAGTGATATCGGCAATAGTTTTGTGGTGGCGGACTCTTTTATAGAATTTATATCACGCCTGCGGCAATATGCAGAGGTCTGTGGTTTAGCTACAAATGTATTTTACGATGTATAATACACCTGACAAACCAATTAAAGTCTGCCAGCCAAGCTGCCTCGAAGCTAGCCTTCGACATGTGGTGCTCATACGCAGCGCCAACACTACGGCCCGTTATTGTAGACGTTCTGCACTAAAAAGGATTTAAAGGAATGGAAGTCATTAAAGCGTACCCAAGATACATCAATTATGCTGCTAGCCTTTTCGCTGGTATCTTTTTTGTCTTTGTGGCAATAACTGTATTCGGCTACGGCGCAGCGCTTGTAATTCCGAAAAGCATTCTTGATCCCCTTACGTCGCTCTCGCCCTCTTTTGCATTTTCACTTGTAGATTTAGTCACTCTTGGCATACCAGCGGCAATTATATTTACGTTTTTTGGCTGGGCGATAACACGGCTACAAATAAAGGTTATGTATACGCTAATGGCTAGCCCCTTTATTTTGTTTATGCTGTTTTCACTAACACAGGTACTGCTCAGCACTGACGAGCTATTATTTTTTCTGGCAACTTGGCTGGCAAAAGTGTTACCTGTTGTTATCTGCGCGCTCTTTCTGGCAAAACGAGACAAGGCGGACCAGAGGGCCTAGCCAGGCGCTAAACCCGCTCACTGCATTCGCTGGAGATGGGCCAGGTATTTGTGCTTGTTGAAGAGTTATTGGGTGAAAACGTATAACCCGTTAAAGCACGTGCGTTAACGAAAATGGTCACTTTTTCTAAAGAGGCGCCGTCTTCACTCGGTGCGTTTTCGAGGCGTTGGTTTTACAAGGAGCAAGCAAACTTGGACGTTTTTTTATCCTTTACCGGTATCATCGCTTGTGTATGGATTGTTTTAGGTATTTATATTGCTTCGCGGTTTTATCCAAATTACAGCCATACAAAGCAATTTTGTAGTGAACTAGGTGCTTTTGGTAGCCCGACTCAAAAACTGTCTCCGGCCATAAATAACTACCCGTTAGGGGCTTTATTCGTTCTTTTTGGATATGACTTAATTGTTTCGTATCAGTTCCATTTACCCACCGTGGCAATAGGTGCGCTGGTTATTATTCACGGTATAGGTACTTGGATTTGCGGCTTTTTCCCGATGGATGCTGACGTCTATACAAAATCGCCTTCCCCCAGCTGTAAAATCCACATGTGGTCTGGGTTAATAATGCTCGTTTCGTTCATCATTGCACCGTTGATAGTTGTTTGTTCTAACTTTTATCCTGCGCCACTTAGATTTATGTCTGGTTTGTGTATTTTTGGCTGTTTTTATTTTTCCTATAAACTCGCAAAAGCGCTTAAGCGCAACACTGTGCCCGGCCTGCATCAAAGGTTAAGTTACGGCTTTCAAATATTGTGGTTGTTCATTTATTCACTCTATGTGGTTGCATAAAAACCACAAACAACGGTTTGCACTCGCGCGGATACGGATACCAGTGCATAAAATACTGCGCTTCGTTAGTTATTTATTTATTTTAGCCTATGTATTCGGGCCGTTAAACTGGGCGTTAATGGCCGTTCTCAAACAACATTAAATATCCTTTACGCCTGCAATTTGCATTACCCCGTCGTTATTTGCATATTACTTGAGGGCCCGAGGCATTGACAAAGCGCAATGCTAGCGGCGCTTTTTACGGCCTTTCGATCTGCCTTTGCGCTTCGAATTGTCGTCAGCTTCAAAATTACCGTATAGGTTTTCTTCTGCTTTAATCACTGGTGGCTTCGGTGTGGGGGCAAACCCAGCCACGATTGTTTTTTTAAACTGCCGGCCAAGAAGACGCTCGATTGATTTCAATTGCTTCGATTCGTCATCGCTAAATAGCGATATCGCTAAGCCTTTGGCTGACGCTCTGCCGGTACGGCCAATTCGGTGAATATAGTCTTCAGGCACGTAGGGCAAATCAACATTAATAACGCAGGGTAACTGCTCAATATCAATGCCTCTTGCGGCAAGGTCTGTTCCTATCAGCACCTTCAAGCGGCCACTTTTAAAGCCATCTAACGCTAATGTACGGGCTTGCTGAGTTCTATTAGCATGAATAGATTCAGCCGCAATACCGGCCTGTTCCAGTTCGTTTCTTAGGCTATCCGCGCCTCGTTTGGTGCGCGTAAATACCAATATTTGAGCCCAGTCATTTTGGTTAATAAGGTGAAGGAGAAGCGCGTTCTTGCGCGCTTTGTCTACCGGGTGTAATAGCTGGGTAATGCTGTCGATATGATCATGCGCAGTGGCTAACTCAATTGTTATCGGGTTATTAAGCATTGCCGTTGCCAGCGTTTTGATGTCTTTGGTAAACGTGGCTGAAAACAACAGGGTTTGGCGTTTCTCAGGGAGTAAGCTTTGAATGAAATGAATAGACTCGATAAAACCTAAGTCCAGCATGCGATCAGCTTCATCCAGCACCAGTATTTCGAGATGCTCAAAGTTGATTGCCCCTTGCTTGTATAAATCTACCAGGCGCCCGGGAGTGGCGATGAGGATATCCACACCTTGCTCTAACGCATATAGTTGCGGCTCAATCCGCACCCCGCCAAATACGGCGGTTGTGCGCATATTCATATGCTGGCTGTAGTTATCCACGTTGGCGGCAACCTGGGCAGCAAGCTCTCGGGTGGGGGCTATGATTAGGGCTCTCACACCATGGGTCTGAGGGCGCGGCGTGGCTGCCAACAGGTGCAAAATCGGTAATGAAAAGCTGGCTGTTTTGCCGGTACCTGTTTGCGCTATCGCGATAATATCACGGCGTTGCAATATCGCTGGAATGGCCTCGTTTTGAATGGGCGATGGCTGGGTATAGCCCTTTTCAGCAACGGTGTTGAGAAGTTCTGTGCATAGGCCTAAAGCGCTAAATGACATACGTGGGGAGTCCACAGCTTATTAAAATTGGCCATATAATACGGGTTACAGATGATTTATGTGTCACTAATTATTGGCGTTTTGCAAATAACGCAGGTAGAGGTGGGCATCACTGCCAGGAGCAACACCCCTCCTGGCTTTACAAGCATGCATTTAGGCCGGTTTTTTTGCCAGGAAGATGGTGTGCTTACTTCCTTTGCCTTTGCGGGCTCTGGCAATGCGGGTATCTACCTTATAGCCAGCTTTTTTAAGACGCACCGAAAACAGATAATCAGGCCCGGCTGACCAGATGGCGAGCATACCTTTGGGTTTAAGAACCTGGTAGATGTCTTGTAAACCCTCGAACGAATAAATCCAGTTATTATCAGAATGGGTTAAACCTTCGGGCCCATTATCGACATCTAGTAAAATGGCATCGTATGTGGGTTTTCGGGTATTTAAAAGGTACTTAACATCACCTGTTTTAACCGTGGTTCTGGGGTCTTGAAGTGGATTTTTGGCACATTTACCCAATGGGCCCTGGTTCCATTCCACTACCTCGGGGATTAACTCTGCCACCGTAACCTGTGAGCTGGGCGTGACCTCGTTTAGCGCCGCTGCCAGTGTGTAGCCCATTCCTAAGCCGCCCACTAGCACGTGTGCGTTAGGCGTCGACTTAAGGTGAGCGCAGCCCATTTGAGAAAGTTCCTTTTCAGAGTTGTACACACGGCTATTCATCAACTCGCCGCGAATACCGGAAAGCCGAATACTAAACTCTTCGTCCCGCTGAGAAAGCGTTAATTCGCCACCGTTATTTGGAATTTGAGCTACGCCCAATTTAACCCATGGAACCATCTGCAGGCTTACCCTATGTTGTACACTGTTGAACAGTTATTTTTGCTTAAACTGAATATTGGCGCGCAGCGTAGCATATTTGCCAGGCATTAATGAGACCAGCGTTAATAAACTTGCAAGTACCCTGGGCCTGTTGTCCTATGCCAGGGTGCAAAGCCTATACATTTATTATTGCAAACGCGAGGGGAGCGGTTTATTAAACCTGCCAGTGCGTTTTGTGCCCTAAACGAAAGAGAATCCCGAACCCGATATTAATACGCTGATGGTGGGCAGGATGGAACCACGAACCACGAACCACATTAACGACAACTGCAACCTTTCACCATGCCATATGTGGTTCAATCAAAGCACGACGAACATGATAGCGAACGCTGCCTCGCCATATTTAGCTCGTCAGAGCTCGTTGTATAACTGTCTTCAGGTAGGTGGTTTTTCCGTGTGCTGTGTTTAGGTAAATCGCCATGGCTAGGTTGGGAGGATTACCTATGGTGCAGCTCCCGGACGCGTGACAAATGCTGCGCTGGGGCAACCTTAACCTTCAGCCGGTTCATTGTCTGTCGATAGCCGAGGATCGCGTAAACAGACTTAACTATGATAGCGTAATGCGCAGAGCCACAGCGTATATCTTATGGTAGTTGTTGCGTATGAATGTTAGACGAATACCGCTAATCGGCAGTTGCTCGCTTCTGTTGTTTAACCATGAGCGGTGGACTTGTTAATTGAAGCTGGAAACGCTTTTGTAACCTTATTTAGCGTTTCTCGTTATTGTTCCTAAAAGGATGTTTGGAAAAAATGAAGATTTTAATTATTTTATTTTCGCTAATTTTAACGGGGTGTGCGGCAACCAATGCTGGCAACGATATAGCGGCCAATGTTGCACAGTGGCACCAGGAAGGTTTACCTGGTAACACGCAAAAGTTTAGCAAAAAGGGTTTTCCGGTTGGCACCTGGGAGGGCATAGAGCGCACAACGGCTGAATTAAAAGTCTTGAATTTAACCAATAACCGTAGCCATACGCTATCGACCTACAAAATTGCCTTTGGTTTTGAACTAATTTCACAAATACGGTTCGATGACGACGATATCACCTGCGGAAAATTTGATTGTCATATTTTGACAACCACTAAAAGAGGCGCGCCACACCAACTCACCCTTACACCCCATATTGGGTTGGGTTTTAAAGTAGTAGATGCTATCAAACTACGAACTAATGAAATTTACAGTTCGTCTTACCTTTTAAAGAAAAATGCCAAGCTAACTATTCCAGAGCAATTCCATCAACATGCCTCAGCAGAACCTCGTTTGAATAATGTTGAATATAACAGACCATGGTATGGTTTCTGGATGGGAGTGTTGGACACATCAGGGGAGCAAAATTTAAAAATAGCATCTTTGAAATTCTTGCCCGATGAACAAGCTGTTTTTACCGTTTATACGCCGGGACTCGAAGGCAAAGCTGAAATGACTTTCGATCCCCTCGATATTACACAAAGTAAGGGGGAGCTTAGCACCAAGCTGCAAGGCTCGCCGTTTGCTAATGAGTTAACTATGAGACCAACGTTGCTCGGTATCAGTGGCAGCTATATGTTACACACTACTCGCGCCCCTGAAAGACTATTAACTCATGGCGACTTCACGCTAATTAAAGTGAAAAAGCGATAAAACGCTCCCTTGCCATCTCGCAGTATTGTCTTGTGTAGCATCTGGTCGCTTAATTTATATTGTATCCATCTATTGCGCTCGCAACGTAAAAAAGTCGTGGGCTCATTGTGTTTTTAATTACCTCATTGAGCGTAAAACGGAAGTAGGTACGCTATAAATTGAGAAGGCGCTTTGGGTGCCAAAGAGGCCAATAGTGTTATTGCACCATCAGGATAAACGTCACCAAGGACTTACTATGCCATTTGCGCTTTGCTGAAGAACATAAGTATCTATTTGTGTTGTTTTTACATCATTCAAATTAAGCGACAGTTCATTCTTGATAATGTACTTATAAAGAAACGATATCGCATTTAATGCGGTGGCTTGAATGCGTAGTGGCATTCAACACCAAATGTTCAAGGTATGGTTCAACTTCATCATAACCCATAGATGTAGGGTGATGTTTCCCGTGAAAGTGAATATATGCTTAAATCCACTTCAAATAAGTAGAGGCAGTCAGCGCAGAATACTATCTTAGCAACATGTACTCAGTGATGTAATTTACCAGAGAAGACTTTTTTCATGACTTTCGATTTATGTGGGTAAATATACAGTTAAAGCAGCCTTTCCCCTATATTCAAGCAAACGACTATATTCAAGCAGACGACCTCATCGCGCGCTTGTGTCCTGAAATTGAATAGCTTTATTTTCTTGCAGCCTTTGACTGCGCGGGCTTTGTCACACTTGATCACCATGGCAGTATGGATAAAAACGAGCAGTAGTTCGGTAGAAAACGCGCAAATTACGCCTTATTAAATTGTTGGCTTTATTTGGCATTATTGACTGTTATCACTTTTCGGATAGAATCAAGTGGTTAGTGGATTTAGGCAGAAGTTTGGAGTTCGATTCTCCAGCTCGGCACTCTGGACATAATAACTGTACTCGCATTTGTAGTTATAACTTTAAATTACATAAGCAATTCGTTGGTTTCACCTACAACAATTAAAAGAGGAGGTTTTATGGAAAGATTAAAACAAAACGTAAAAAGTATCACAGCTTCAGTAGTAAATGGGGCGAGTGCGGTTTGTTCAAGTGTTGTAGCAACTGGGTTGACGGCAGGGTTGAGTTCAGAGGACTTACGCTCTTTGGGCTTCTACCTAAGTCCATTAACTTCTTCGTATTAGTCCCCACAAAGCTAACAAGTCGTTTAAACGGACAAAAAACAGTTGGCTCTTGTTCGTGCCTCACAGATTTTAGCCAACTATTTTTCGCCGCTTAACGAGGCGTTAGCAGTAAGACAATAACTATTGGAGAACGACCATGCAGGATGAAAAAAAGCTGAAATCTCTGAGAGTAGCGCTCTATGTGTTTGGTGTCATTTTTATTGTAGGCGTCCCAGCAATGATGATGGTAATTTGGCCTTCTGGATGGAGTTGGTCTCCGTCACAACCAGAATATGAACAAATGATTATGGGAATCTATATAACATTGGGAGTGTTTTTGATCCGCGCTGCTAAAAACCCAATGGCGCACGCGAGCCTCATCTGGTTTACGGTTTGGTCTAGTATTGTTCACGCAGGAATCATGCTTGCTCAAGCCATTGTCGATGAAACCGAACATGCAAATATGTTGGGCGATATTCCAGCGTTATTTTTGGTCGCTTTTGTCCTTTGGTATTTAATGCCTAAAAACGACGGCGCGCACTAATCGAATCTCCCTGCTAACAAGTGTGTCATAAGGACGTTTTTTACTTCTCTTGGTTTTGGGGCGGCTGCGCCACTCTACCCTAAAACTACACTACACAAAAAATACCTCAATTCAGGCACTCCGGTAACGTGGACCCGCCGGATGTATTGCGTTATAGCCCATCGAATTTCAGTGATTGAAACGGGGTAATCCCGTCGCCGTTTCCGAACTCCCGCCCCAGTCTTATTAGTGATAGGACCGGACGGTTTCGGACAGTATTAGCCTGGAAGGCATACTGCCAATTATGCTTGTGCGCTATCATTCCAATCAGCCTTAGTAGCCATTCGGCAAGCATTGCAATGAGCAACAGCATATCGAATCGTTTAGGGCGACGTGTTCTGCTTTGACGCAGTCCCAGCCCGTATTGAGGGCTTTTAATATCGCGGAAACTTTCTTCTATTTGCATTCGTTTGGCATAGAGGTTGACGAGTTTCTTTGAGGACAGTGATTCCGCGGGGATATTCGTTGCCAGTAGCCAGGGCTCTTTACTGCTATCACGATAATTTTGCTGTGCATTGTGATGACGCCCGGCTTTGGAAGAGCGCTGGTCTTTACGTCCTTTGGATTTAGCTTTAAACAGATGCAAACAGGCATTAATGGAGCTTTTTCGACCTAATTCACCACGGACACGTCCAAGCCAGAACCAATCAAGCTTTTCAACTTCCCGGAACCAGGTGTTGCGATAGCCCGCATCTGTGACGATAAGCGGGCAACAGCGCTCAGGCAGTATGGCTGCCAATTCTCGTAGAAAGGGATTGTGACTGACCGGTGAGTTATATTGAGAAAATGGAAATACCCGCTCATAAAGGATGACAGAACGTCCTTCAAAACTCACTGAGGCTCGCAGGGTTTGATGGCGCATTTGTTCTCGCACATCAGACCAATCTATTAGGATTATCGGCATTGGATTCGCTCCGCAAAGAAGTCGTGCATGCCACCGATAAATATCGAATCTCTCGTTGTGTAAAGCGCGATTACCAAGTAGTCGATCGATACGTTTAATGTTGTGCTTAGCTGCGACGGGCCCGGTAATATTCCGGCCCAACTCGGTAAGAGAAAGTTGCTGTCCGTCAAGCAACGATTGCACAGCAACCATTAAAGAAGATAGACGTTTTTGATGTAAATTAGGGCATTGATTTTTAAGTAAATCATGTAAGATAGAGATATCACGCATGGTGTGTTGTTCTGGTGTGTTTTTGGCGAAATGAATTAGATCAAATAGCGCCATGCGTGTCTATATTATTGAATCTGCTTTAATTTATGAGGGGATTCGCTAGAACGAGGCGTTAGCCGTCTATCATGGAAAGATAATGAGAAAAATTTTTCTTGTTTTTATAGTTCTTTTTTTATTTGGCTGTTCGAGCATTCCTATCTCGACCATGCTTAAATATCGTAACTTTGATGAACAAAGATTTCTTACTTTAGACCCTCTTCAAATACGTTCAAAAATAAGATTATCAGAACCTTTCACGCTAAAGATGGAGCAAATTAACCTGAGTCTTAGCTTGGAAAATGAAAAAGGGGTCAGGAATTTTACGTTTCCACTCGTTCTCGAAAAACGAGATAGGATAGCGGCGCAAGAAGGCTTCTTTTCATCCGAACCGGCAAAAACTGAATACACATTTAAGCTTTCAGAACGTGCAGTTAACAATTTCAGGGAAACGCAAAGTTTACTATCACAAGAAGTACAAGGAAAAGCGTCTTTCTCTATTGGCGCAGGCTTCAACGAGGTGCCTCAAAAAGGTCAAACTGTATATATTTCAATTGCGCTTCAACTCGAAGAAAAAGACGGCTATTTTACACTTATCGAAGACACCGAGGTCGATTTTGGGCAAGACGCTTATAACAAGCCGCTCAAAGCTCAGTAGATGACGCAGCTTTGACCTCTGCTGCACAGCTCGTTTCGTGTTTTAATAGCACGAAATAATCAACTCAGCTCCGGCCCCCTTAGCAATGCGTTATTCACAGACTGCTACACCACCATAGTGATCATTCAACTATAAATTCATGACGGTCCGGCAAATGGCACATACAGAAGCCCAAAGTCTCTAATCAGGAGGGCCCGCTGCTTGTCTTGTAGTGGCATAGTGAAGCTGTCTGTCACTAAACACTCCACAGAACATCTGCAATTCGCTCTAAACGGCTCCCCATTCTACTTATGCGCGTACCCCCCAACGTGGTCAGCGTGGAAATAAGTGGTTGGCAAAGTTTCTGTTGTTAGATGAAGGTGTCTCGCCAGATAGAGCAAGAACGGGTTAACCTTGTTATGGTAAAAATAGTCGCCCACAAGCTTTTTAGAACAATATTTTAGCCCGCGCTAAGCCCCGCTTTTTAACCATTGCGCCCCGGGTATTTCAATTACCATACTGTTATGTCGGTGGTTCTGTCTGGCTCAATACCTTACTTGCTGCCAGGGCACCTATCGTGCTGGCGGGGTAGGGCTGTCAAAGCCCGACTTGTGTAAGTGCACTGCAACAATAAGCGTCACGGTTGTTAACAGTGTATTAAGCCCCGCTAAGTAACAAAATCGTGCGGTAAATTCGCTAGCGTTTATAGCGTGGCAGTATAATGATAGGCGTGTAGCGCATGGCTATTTCACCCACTTCATGTTTGGCAAAGGAAAGCATTTATGAAAGATAAGATCCCACAGAGTAATGGTTTAGCACAGCATATACGGCTGCGCGCAATGTACCTGGTCGCCGGCATAATATTGGCTATGGCGGCCCTGGCAGGCTGTGGCGTTAATTCCGTCGACGTACCTGGGGAAAAACAGCCGCACCAGAACGCAAATTCATGGCGGGTAGTAGATAACTTTGAGCAGCCCGACGCTTTGGCGCAATGGTACATTCGTGATGTCGATAACCAAACCAGCCCTTATATTGCCCAGCCCCAGGTTGCCACTATTGTGAGCGAAGCGGGTTGTTGTCGTCATTATCTGAAAAAAGCGGCGCAGGATGGGGTTACGGGCAACCGCAAGGCCCTAAGTTATCGCGCGCTACCTACAGCGGTAAAGGTGGGGCAGGTAAGTACATTATTTTTACGTATCAATGTAGAGGCGTTCCCAAATAACCATTCATTTGGGCTAAGCAACCTCCACCCTGTGCAAATTGATACTGCAAACTATGATGCTTTCGAGCCGATGTTAAGGATAACCGACAAACCTGAATCCGACGGTAGTATTAATAACGGTACGCTAATGGTGTCTACCGGGCACAAAAACTATGCGCGCATTGGTGGAGCTGAAAACGGGCAAGCTGACCCGTTAGTACCCGGTACCTGGTACGCTATTTGGGTGGTCATTAACAACAGACCGGCGCAGGCGGGCGGCCAAACCTTCGATGTATATATGCGCGGTGGCGAATTCAGCCATCAACAAAAAGTGTACTCTGGTGGGCTGTTTAGAATGCAGCGCGCCCAACCGCTGGGTTATTTTATTACAATTGCCAATACAGGCCCTGCTGAAGCCCCTTACGGTAACGGAGGAGTGCGCTATGACGAGATCTACCTTAGCGCGGGCATTAACCTGGCGCTACCTGCTGAAGTGAAAGCCCCCTTATAGTTTTTTTAAGTGGGTTTTGGTAGCGTAAAGCGGGCTGTAGCCGGTATTGCAGGCTGCTTTTCTGCAATTGCCACCCTATGTATAAGAGGAAGTTTATCTTGTTTTTACAAATAAGAATGATTATCATGCGCGCTTAAATAATAACAATCATGTTACCGTTCGGAGCTTTTATGACGTACCGCTTACGCGCCTCAGCCGCGGCTATTGCCAGCGCATTATTAACCACCTTTGCAGCCGCTCAGCAGGAAGCGACTGACAGTGACCAGATTGAGCGGGTAGAGGTAACGGGCTCGCAGGTAACATTAAATGATGAATTTGCTGGAGGGCAGGTAGCCCGAGGCGGCCGCGCCGGAATTTTAGGTAACCTGGACTTCATGGACTCACCCTTTACGGCGACCAACTTTACCGAAGAACTGGTGCGTCAACAGCAATCAAAAAGTGTGGGGGACGTACTGCAAAACGATCCGGTAGTCAGGGTGGCCCGGGGCTTTGGTAATTTCCAAGAAGTCTATGTGTTGCGCGGTTTTCCGGTGTATTCGGACGATATGACCTACAACGGCTTGTATGGTATTTTGCCTCGCCAATATGTGGCGGCCGAGCTACTGGAGCGGGTTGAAGTATTTCGTGGTGCGAATACGTTTTTGAATGGCGCAGCACCTGGCGGCAGTGGTCTGGGTGGCTTAATTAACGTGGTACCCAAACGCGCCGACACAGCGCCATTGAACCGCCTTAGTGTCGGCTTCGAAGGCCAGGGCCACGGCTATGTGGCGGCGGATGTTGCGCGCCGGTTTGGCGATGAAAGCGAGAGCACCGGGGTGCGGGTTAACCTGGTGGAGCGTGATGGCGAAACAGCGGTCAATGACCAGGATCGCAGCGTTTCGGTTATGTCCATTGGTCTGGATTATCAAAGTGAAACATTACGGCTTTCTGCCGACCTGGGCTATCAGGATCATCATATTGACGCTCCGCGCCCTAGTGTAACACCGCTTTCAGCTATACCTGCGGCCCCCGAGGCGGATACCAATTTTGCCCAAAGCTGGACGTATACTGATGAGCAACAGTTGTTCGGTGCCTTACGCGGTGAATATGATATCAACCAAACCACTACGGTCTGGCTTGCTTCCGGTTTTCGTAGCGGTGAGGAAGACAATGTCCTGGCTAACCCCAGCGCCAGCCAGAGCGGTGAATTTTCTGCTTATCGTTTTGATAATACACGCCAAGACAATGTACGCTCGTATGAAGCGGGCATCAGCAGCAAGGTCGTCGCCGGGTCGGTACAGCATAACCTGGTTCTGTCAGCTTCAATATTTTCAGCTGATTCAAAAAATGCATATGCCTTTTCTTCCTTCGCCGGATTTGCCGGTAACCTGTACCAGCCGGTCACGGCCGAACAACCCGCAGCTGACTTTTTTGTGGGCGGGGAGCTGGCCAATCCGACTGTTACGCTAACGAATGATAACCAAAGCGTGGCGCTTGCCGATAGCATGGCAATGTTTGACGAGCGAGTCTTACTGACCGTCGGTGCTCGCTTTCAAACCATTGAAACCAGTAGTTTTGATTATAACAGCCAGGCGCAGCTTTCCGGTTATGACGAATCACGGATTACGCCTGCCGTGGGGCTGGTAGTTAAGCCGCAGCAAAACTGGTCGCTGTATGCAAACTATATTGAAGGCCTGATAGCCGGAGACGTGGCGCCAGCCCAATCTGGGGGGGTCGCCTTGGAAAATGCCGGCGAAGTATTTGAACCGTACCATAGTAAACAGATTGAAGCGGGGGTCAAGTATGATGCGGGTAAACTTGGCGGCTCGTTAAGCATGTACGCCACCAGTAAGCCAACCTCGCTAGTCATTGACGAACGTTTTACCAGTGATGGTGAACAGCAAAATCGCGGTATTGAATTATCGGTTTTTGGAATGGTTACAGAGGATCTGCGCTTGTTGGGCGGGCTGACTTATGTGGATGCCGAACAAAGCCGCACGCAGGATGGCACCTATGATGGCCTGGATGTAGTAGGCGTTCCTGATCTACAGCTTAATATTAATGCCGAGTGGGATGTGACCGCGTTACCCGGCCTTACCCTGGATGCCCGGGGTATTTATACGGCGGCGCAGTATGCTGATGCGGCAAACCTGTATGAGGTGGCCTCTTCGCACCGTCTGGATTTGGGCGCCCGGTATACCTTCGCCATCGACGATACCGAAATTGATGTGCGCGCTCGTATCGAAAATGTCTTCGATAACCATTACTGGGCTTCGGTTGGTGGTTTCCCTGGGTCTAACTATCTGGTATTAAGTGATCCCCGCACGGTGAAAGTCTCTGCTTCAGTGCGTTTTTAACTAACACGAGGATGACATGGTAGGGATATTGGCGGCGCTGCTGTTAACCAGCGTTGGGCTGGGCATATTGTTGGCGGGCTGGCGGGGCCGGTTACGCCGGGTGCAACAATGGTACAAACCTGTTGGTTGGGCATGTATAGCACTTAGCCCCTGGCTATGGCATACCGCGTATGGCTGGCGTTTTGCGCTGGCCTATTGGGTTTTAACCGTTATTTGCTGCGCGCTGCTAATGACCTATTTACAGCGTGACATACGGCCCGCAATCAACCTTAAACCCAGGCCGCGCGTGGCCGTGCCTGCTGCACCTATAGTGCGCGCAACAGGAAAACACCTGCTCAGTGCTATTGTTGTATTACCACTGGCGGGCATGGTGAGTATGCTTAGTACCGTGGCGGTTACCCGCCATTTGCCCTGGGCCTCAGTCAATATTATTGCGCTGGGCGTTTATCTTATGCCGTTATGGTGGGGCGCGCTGGCCTATTGGGCTATGGCCGATACCAAACGCTGGCGGCCGCCAGCCTGCCTTGCTATGCTCGGCGCCGTTTGTTACTCCCTCCTGTATTTATAACTAATTGGCTTATTCATGACATTTTCTGTTTCAAAGGCTGCCAGTAAGCAGGCCATGGGCAGCCATAGTTGGCTGGGGCTACTGGTAGCCGTATTCATGTACTGGGTGTGTTTATCGGGCACGCTTGCGGTATTAGCGCCCGACCTTACCCGCTGGGAGCAACCACAGATAGCCCCTGGGGTTAGCTATGACCCGGCAATGCTACAAAAGGCCTATGAACAGCTACTCAGTGAACACGATTCGTTCACCGGCCTGGTGACTATGCGCTTACCCACCCCGGACGTCCCAAAGGCCTACCTTAGTGCTAACGGCCAAGCCTGGTTCATTACGGAACAAGGGACGCTGGGTACTCCCAAAAGCCATCCGGTAACCGACTTTATTGCTGAGCTACACGCAGAGTTACACTTACCGCACAGTATTGGGGAGTTAGTGGTTAGCGTATTAGGTGTCATGCTTACCGGGCTTATTATATCCGGGATCGTCGCGCATCGCCGAATCTTAAAAGATGCCTTTCGGTTGCGTCGCCAGGGCAACCCGGTACAAAGTGATGCTGACTTACATAATCGGCTGAGCGTATGGGGGTTGCCGTTTTATTTGATGATTGCCCTGACCGGCGCCTATTTTGGCTTAGCCGGGCCGCTGAATAAATATTACGCCGAGGTGTTATACGAAGGCGATCAAATGGCATTATTTGCCGATGTCTACGGCGGCGTTCCGGCTGCCCCTGCGTATAACGGTAAACTCGATTTACCCGAAGCCTTCCGCCAGTTACATCAACAGGCACCGTCTGCCCAGCCCCTGTTTATCACCTTTGAAAAAGCCGGGCAGGACGATCAGTATTTACTCATGGGAGCCCGCCATCACGACAAGTTTATTTACTCTGAGCAGTATCGTTTTGATGCAATGGGAAATTACCTCGACAAAGTGGGGTTCGCTGGGGGCGAGCCAGGGCAGGAAGCCATTTTTTCGGTCTACCGGCTGCACTTTGGCCATTTTGGCGGGCCCTTGGTGTTACTGGTTTATATTGGGCTGGGGTTTGCGTTAACGGTAATTACCATCAGCGGCATTAATTTATGGCTGCGCAAACGCCACCAAACAGATGTAGTGAACGACTATTGGGTGGCGGTAGTATGGGGCACCCCGGTTGCCTTTGCCTGTGCGGCCTTGTTGCATTGGACCGGGTTTGTGGCGGTGACTGGGGCCTTCTGGGCAATGCTCGCGCTGCTGGCGGTGTATAGCGCAATAAAGCGCAACCCGGCCCAAGTGCGCCGCCAGCTGGTAGCCGCCAGCGCGCTGACTATACTGCTTATGGCGGCGGTTCATTGGCTGCGTTTTGACCTGGCGTATACCGACCCTATGGCCGGGTTTATCAACGTGGGGTGGGTGGTTATAGCGCTACTGCTGGGCGGCTATTGGCGAAGCCTGGCTGCCGTGCCTGTAGCAAATCGTGGGTAAAGCGCCAGGCTGGCCCTGAATGTTTTTGTCCACCGGCACTTTGTGTAAATACGCGGGTATCTGAAAACAAACCGAATTAACCGCATAAATAGCAGATACTCTTAACCTGAGGTTGGGAGTGTTCCGCGTATTCGCCATCAATGCACTATTGGCAGCTCCCTCAATCTGTTTCAACAACGTCAGGTAAACAGTTGTGTTTTTCCTGGTTTCACTGAAACAGCCATAATTTTTATCTTTTATATCCTTTACCAGGATACTAAGCAGGTAATAGGGATAGGGAAAAACAAAATGGGGACAAAATTGGAAACCCGGGAACTACAGCGGCAGCTTAAAGATATTAGTGCTTCTGTCGGGTGGTCGCAGAACAAACTGGCCCGCGTACTGTATAACGAACTGTACGCAATGGACGATGAAGAAGGCGTACGTCGCTTTCAGGAGCGTCTTAAAAAGGCTTTGCAGCGGGATAGCACCAAACCTGAAAAGCTTGAGCAATACTTAACCATTGCGCATCGTTGCCAAACCGCACAAAAGCAGCAAGAACATTTCCGACGACCGGAAAAAGTGGGTTATATCAGCGAAACCATGTCAATCGAGATGAAACGCATTACCGCTGAAATTGATTTGCAGCTGGCCCAACAAGGTGCCCGGCGAACCAGTTAGTGGTGTAATGGGTAAGGTTAGCTATGCTATTGCGCCGAACCTGCCTTTTTGATGCGGGGGCGCTGTGATTAAGTGCAAACACAGCGCCCCGTGCTTTTCCGTTTTGCTAGATTATTAGCATGGCCAGCAGTAGCGTACGGCCGTTCCTCACATCTTTACCCATTCGCCCGATGGGCCCTCACAATGAATTCTTTGTAACAACCAATTGAACCCCCAGCCCGGCATAGGTATGGTTGCGTTATTCCGTGTTCTGGCCTGAACACCTAGCAACCGATACCGATACCAATGAAGTTTATTCATACCTCTGACTGGCACCTTGGACGCCAGTTTCACAATGTGTCGTTACTTAACGACCAGCAAGCCGTACTTGAGCAGCTAATTGAATATATCCGCAATAACCCGGTCGATGCAGTTATTGTGGCGGGCGATATTTATGACCGTTCGGTACCGCCCACTGCGGCTATTGAACTGTTGAACTGGGTTATTACCCAGATATGTGAAACCTTAGCGACCCCGATGATATTTATCTCGGGCAATCATGACGGCGCCCAGCGCCTGGGCTTTGGTGCCAACCAGATGAAAAATGCCGGGTTACACATTATTAGTAATTTTGACGATATGCTAACGCCGGTAGTGATCACCACCAAGCAAGCCGGCGAGGTGGCCTTTTATGGTATGCCTTACAATGATCCTGAACAGGTGCGCCATGCTTTTAATAAGCCGGTCGCCAGCCATGACGAGGCGCATCAACTACTGGCTGACACCATTTTAACCCATCACCACGCCGCCTATTCCCAGCGGGCTGACCAGCCCATTCCTAAAACCGTATTAATCAGTCATTGCTTTGTGGACGGGGCCATCGAGTCAGACTCGGAGCGCCCGCTATCGATAGGCGGCTCGGACCGGGTCAGTCACCAACACTTTACCGGTTTTGACTATGTTGCCTTGGGCCATTTGCATCAACCTCAGCAAAAAGGGGAGACGTATATTCGCTACAGTGGTTCGCTGATGAAATACAGCTTTGGTGAACAGCACCAACAAAAAGGTGTGACGCTGGTCACCCTGGATGAACAGGGTTTCGCCAGCGCCACACACATTGGCTTTAGCGCGCCGCACCAAATGCGCATTATTGAAGGGGAGTTGGAGGCTATTATCGAAGCTGGGCGCACCGACCCCTGCCCAGACGATTATCTGCTGGTACGCTTGCACGACCAGCACGCTATCTTAAACCCGATGGAAAAATTACGTGAGGTTTATCCGAACGTATTGCATCTGGAAAAGCCTGGCATGCTGATTGGGATTGAGCAGGATATGGCCCGGGCCAGGCTGGCCCGGGGCGAAGCCGAAATGTTTAGTGATTTTTTTAAAGAAGCGCAGGGTAGTGAGCTAACCCAGGACCAGCATCAGGCGATGCAACGTATTATTGGCCAGTTAACCGGCCATCCGGCCGATAACGCTGACTAGCAGGAGCAATGCATGAAACCGCTTAACCTGAAGATGCAGGCGTTCGGGCCGTTTGCTGGCAGCCAGACCATCGATTTTACCCAATTAGGTAGTAACCCGCTGTTTCTAATTAATGGGCCGACGGGGTCGGGTAAAACCTCTATTTTAGATGCTTTATGTTATGCCCTTTATGGTGAAACCACCGGCAATGAACGTGACGGTGCGCAGATGCGGTGCGAGCTGGCTGCTGCAGAGCTGGCGACCGAAGTTGTGCTGGAGTTTTCGCTGCATCAACAACGTTACCGGGTGGCCCGTTCACCCGAGCAACAAGTGCCCAAAGCGCGGGGCGAAGGGTTTACGCTAAGCAAACACAAAGCCAGTTTATATCGAATCACCGAAGCAGACACCTTGCTGACCAGCAAAACCAGTGAGGTAAAAGCTCAGATCACTACTCTTATTGGTTTAAGCGAAACCCAGTTTCGGCAGGTGATGGTATTGCCCCAGGGCAAGTTTCGCGAGCTGTTACTGGCCAGTTCAAAAGAACGTGAAGATATTTTTGGACAGCTATTTCAAACCGATATATATAAACAAATTGAATATGCGTTAAAAGAACAAGCCGCCCAGATAAGCAAATCCAAGAACGAGTTTGATAACCAAATTCGCGGCGCTTTACAAGTGGCTGGCGAAACAGATGAAAAAGCCCTGCAAGCCGCGGTGAATCAGCAAGCTGTGGCCCTGGAACAGGCCCGGGTGGCAGAGCAGCAGGCCGCCAGCACCGTACAGCAGTTACGCGCCCGTTTACAGCAAGCGCAAACCCTTAATGCGCAGTTTAGTCGCAAAGCGCAAGCCCAGGCCTCGCTTCACGCCCATTTACAAAGTGAAGACAGCATCAACCAGCAGGCTACCTTACTGGAAAGTGCGCTTGATGCCCGGCGTATTCGCAACCACTATGATCAATGGCAGCAAAGTGCGCAACAACAACACGCGCTAACGGATAAAGTCAGCCAGCTGCAACAACAGCTCGACGCGGCTAAAACGCAGCACCATACTGCTGAAGAAGCCTTAGGGCAGGCTCGCCAGCGCGCGGAACAAATTGACAGCTTAACCGCGCAACAATATCAGTTAGAGCAAGTTAAGCAGCAATTGCAGGAACGCCAGGCCACCGCGCAACATATTAAGCGCTGTGAAGCGGCCCAACTTACCCATCAGCAAAACCTGGATAAATACCAACACGTCAGACAGGCCCTGGAAGACAAAACCACCCAGGCAACCCAGGCCCTGGAACAGGCCCGCCAGGAGACCGCCCGGCTGGGGGAAGTAAACGGCCAAATTCACCAAAGCGAACGACTGATTAAAGACGCACGCCGCTTAACTGAGCTGGATACGCGGATAGCCCAGTGTACTAAACAGACCATGGCCAGCCAGCAACAGACAGAGGATAGCGCGGCGCAAAGCCAGAGTGCGGGCCGGCAGGCGGACCAGCTGGAGCTGCACTGGCACAGTAGCCAGGCGGCGGCATTGGCGGCAAAACTGGAATCGGCACAACCATGCCCGGTATGTGGTAGCCAGGAACACCCGGCACCGGCCAGTTTTACCGGTGATCCGGTGAGTCGCGTGCAGGTGCAAAAAGCCAGACAGCAGGCTCAGCAGTTAGCCGACAAAGCCAGTGCCGCGCATAGTACGTTAGCGCAACATCGGCACGAATTAGCGCAGCTCAAGCAGCAGTACACCGAACTGGCCGATGAAATAGGCGAACAGGGCACCTGCTCATTAGCCGATTTACAGCAACAGCTGACTGACTTGCAAGCACGGCTAGCCAGTATAAAAGCAATAGACTTAACTACGCTGGAGGACAGTCTTACTGCGCTAAAACAGCGTTGCAAAAACGGTGACGCCACTATCAGTGAACTGCGTGATACCCAGGTGACTAACAATACAGAACTGGTCCAGTATCAGCAGCAATACCATGCATTAAGTAAAAAAATCGCCAGTGAATACCAGGATGATGCCGCCGTCGATGCGCAAATAGCACAGGTCAAAGCCCAGATAAGCGAGATGAACCAAGCTGTCCAACACGCAATGGATAACGAGCAACAGGCTGTCCGGGCTCTATCGCAATACCAGGGAGAATTGGCAAGTAGCCAACAGTATCTGACTCAGGCCACCGCTCAGGCTAAGCAGGCTGAAGAAACCTGGCAGCAAACACTCGATGCCAGCCGGTTTGCTACCCAGCAAGCATTTACCGAGGCGCTGGCCCACGAGCCGCACATTGACCAATGGCAACAGCACATTGCCGACTATCAGCAAACCCGGCTTAAATTAGCGCAAACCGTGCAGGACCTTGAAGCGGCGCTACAGCAGCAAAGCCCGCCAGACATTAGCGCTATCTCGGCGCAGCTTGCAACCACAGAGCAACAGCATGCCCAGCTACGTGATACGTTAGATAATACCCATGCCCTGTATCAACGTTTGCACAAAGCGGCAACCGATATTAGCGCCTTACATACTAAAAACCGCGAGCTGGAACAGGCCTACCGGATTTATGGCACGCTGTATGATGTCACGAGCGGAAAAACCGGCAGCCGGATAAGTTTGCACCGGTTTGTGTTAGGGGTATTGCTGGATGATGTACTTATTCAGGCCTCCGGACGATTGAGCCTGATGAGCAAAGGCCGCTACCGGCTGGTACGTAAAACCGCAGGGTTTAAAGGCGCGGCGGGGCGGGGATTAGACTTGTCGGTAGAAGACAGCTATACCAGCGGCACCCGGGATGTGGCGACGTTATCCGGCGGCGAGTCATTTATGGCTGCGTTGGCGCTGGCATTGGGCTTGTCGGATGTGGTGCAGTCGTACAGCGGCGGGATCCGGTTGGATACGTTATTTATTGACGAAGGTTTTGGCAGCCTGGACCCTGAATCGCTGGATTTAGCCGTACAGACATTGGTTGACCTGCAACAACATGGGCGCATGATTGGCGTTATTTCCCATGTATCGGAGCTAAAAGAGCAGATGGCACAGCGCATCGATGTACAGCCTTCACGGCATGGGTCAACGGTATCGGTTATCGGCACCATGAGCTAACCGGCTGCGGTGCCGCAGACGGGTGAATCTGGGCGCTAGACTGCACCAGATCGTGGTCGAGCCCTCAGTCCCGGGAAGCGCAGAAAGAGCCTGCGTCCTCAGGCCCGGGCGGCGTAAGCGGGGGGCCCACTACAGTAAGCCGGCGTGGCATCGGTTACTTTATTCGGCCGCCCCGACGCCGGGCTTATCTTTAGCTTTTTTCCGGCAAGCGGCGATAAACGGCCTACCCCTATTTATTGTACGTAATGTCGTCTGTGCCACTTTACTGTAAACCTGTGTGTTTGAATGAATTCGTGCGGCTGCGTTACGGTAAATATGCCTGATTTATTTTTATCAGACCCGGGCCTTGCCGGGCTGATGTATAAGCTGGCGTATCCACTTAGGTATTCGCTCGGGTATAAGCTATGTTACCGCTGACGTGGTGGCCCGGTAACAACCAACGAATAATGCCAATATCACACCGCTGTGATACCGTCGCGCACATTAGCCATATCCTGTTTCATCGGCTTGTATGATTACCGATAGGGCTTGCCGGCAACACCAGACTACTGGCTTCTTACGCCGTGCGGGAAAAGTAATCACACTGCACAAATTATCGACTTCTTATATTCACTTGTGAATGTAATCTTCCAAAAAATGATGTAATTATATTTATAATATTGAAACTGATTGCGTATTAACGTCTATTATCATCGGTTTGTTCTACCGCTATGCTTACGCTTCATTCATTTCACTGGTGTCTATTATGAAAACAATGCAACTGACTTCGTATGGCGAAAACGCGCAATTTATTGAAACTGACGTACCCACCCCGGCAGTCAAACCTGGCCATATCCTGGTGAGCATTGCCGCGACCAGCGTTAATACGGTAGATACCATGATCCGTAATATGGGAAGCGATTTGCCCTTATCGCCGGCCTTACCGGCTACCCTTGGAATGGACTTTGCCGGCACGGTGACCGAGGTAGGTGAAGGCGTCACACAATTCAATGTGGGCGATGAAGTGTACGGCTGTGCGGGTGGTTTAGCCGATTTACCCGGCACCTTGGCCCAGTATATAGTGGCCGATGCCCGTTTAGTGGCGATCAAACCTGCGGGTCTGACTATGCGTGAAGCAGCCGCTTTACCTTTGGTTGCCATTACCGCGTATGAAGGATTACACCGTGCAGGTATCAAGCAGGGCGACAAAGTATTGGTTCATGGTGGTTCAGGTGGCGTAGGCCACGTTGCTGTGCAGCTGGCGCGCTATTATGGTGCCACTGTTTATTCTACCGGCGGCGGCGAGCAACAATTAGCCCTGATTGAAAAACTAGGCGCTACCCCTATCAACTACCGCACTGAATCAGTTGAAGATTATGTGCAAAAACATACCAACGGTGAAGGCTTTGATATCGTGTTCGATACAGTGGGCGGCGCTAATATGCAAAACTCATTTGAAGCGGCGCGCTTAAACGGTCAGGTGTCTTCCACGGTATCGCTACTGGAAATGGACCTATCGACAGTGCACTTTAAAGGCTTATCGCTACATGTGGTGTTTATGCTAATCCCTATGCTGCATGACTTTCACCGGGCCGAGCATGGCGAAATTCTTAGCGAACTGGCGAAGATAATTGGCAGTGGTGCGCTCACCCCCGTGCTCGATAGCGAACAATTTTCGCTGGCCGACGTAGGCGCTGCGCATGCCCGCTTACAAAGCGGCAAAGGTATGGGCAAGGTAGTGATTGATATCAACTAAAAATACTTTTGGTAGGCCTTTGAGTTTCGCGTAAAGCACATGCCAGCCACCCTAACAACACCGCCTATCAGGCGGTGTTGTTGGTTATGTTCTATTGTGTAGCTAAAAGCTGTCCTTCACCACCTGGTGAACGGCTATTTTACGCAGTACTAAACCTTAGCCCAAGCCCGCGGTGCTACGGGACTATCGTTAACAACCGCCTTGGTGACCAGCGCCACGGCAACCTAAATGGCGGTAAATTAGCGTCGGAAGTAATCAGGTTTTGTACCTAAACTTCAGGCGAAAGCCTGGTTTCGGCAGGCTATGACAATGGCGGCCTACGGTAACTACCGGCGGGTAGGCTAACCGGCAGCGCGTGGCAATAGGCTAATAGGTAAGGCAGCCGTCAACTATGTGCTTTTACCAGGCGTCTGTCCTCACTAAAGGTTCGTGCCTGGCCAGCCCCCAGGGCCCACCCGTAAAGCCTGGGTGAAGATGACCTGGCCACCCGTATCTGTCCACTATTGCTTGTGCCCCTGTTTGTTGTATGGCGCTTAAGCCCGTCAGGCTCCTCACCGTAACACTCCTCACCGTCACACTGAGCGCTAACCCTCCGGCATTAGCCACGGGCAACCCGTGGGGCGTAAACTTTCAAGCCACAAACCAAGGCAATCAGCGTGCTACAGTGTGACTTGGCTAAATAAGCCTGTGTTTACGCGAGTTTAGTTCACGGCCTGCGGGGCTATTGGCTACGTGCTAACGGCCAGCGTTTTGAGTTACGCCCTCATTGCCGCGTAGCAATAACCCGCTGGGCTTATTGTCAGTGAAAACTGTGAGCCGCGTTAGCCGTCCGTAACTACTTACCGCTGTCTGCGCGCCATTTTCTAGGCATACGTTATTTACAAGGGCGTTATTCGGCTGGCGTGACCCGCTTGGGTAGAATCAGGGCTGAGAGAATCAGGGTAGGCAAAATCAGGGTAGATAAAATCGGCGCGTGCGGGGGCGGTAAGCTAACGTGATACACGCTCAGCCCGGCTGAAAATGCGCAACGTTGCGCCAGCTATGGCGGTTTAACCGGGCTAGCGACAGGGCGTTGCTGGTACGGATAAACCGCCACCGGAGCCAGCGTGATGTGGCCGGCGTATTCGCCTTCGCTCATTACCGTTCGCGCACTATCCCTGACGCTATATCCTTAGCGCACTATCCCTGACGCGATACGCTGGGCGGTAAAACCGTTGCTAAGCCGGGGCGTCGGCATGCAGCATTATTCTCACGGCCCGCCCGAACCGCAGCCGGGCGGGGTAGCAAAGGGTTTAGATCACGCTAACAACCTGTTCTATCGGCAAGCGGGATTTCGGCAGGCTGGCATTGTAATCTTCATCAGGATGATGATAGCCAATCGCCAGAGCTACTTCACACACGTACCCATTGAGTTCTGGTGCGAAGAGCTCGCCAATGCGGGTTTTATCAACCCCTTCCATCGGGGTAGAGTCAATCCCCAGGCGGGCCAGTACGTGCATCAGGTTACCCAGCGCCAGGTAAGTCTGGGCTTTCGTCCAGTTACCGTTATAGCCGTTTTCATCAGTGTTCAAATCAACAAAACCAAATGCGCCGAATTGTTGGTCGCGCTCTGCTGGACTGGCCCGTCCATCACTGATTTGCTGATCAACCACCGCGCCGTAGTGCGTACGGGTATAATAAGGGTTATAGGCGAATAAAATGGTTTGTGACGCCGCTTTAGCATGAGGTTGGTTGAACTGAAACTGGCTAGCAAAGGTGTCATGCAAGCGCGCCTTGGCCTCATCACTGGATACTACAATAAACTTCCAGGGTTGTGAGTTTATAGAGGACGGCGACAATTGCAGCGCTTGATAAATAACGGCTAAATCAGCAGCGCTTATCTTGCGGGTTGGATCGTATCGTTTGGCCGTGTAGCGTGACGCCAGGTCATTAATAATAGCATGGGGCATAAAAAGTCCTCGCAGGGGTGGTGGTGGGCAACTGCCAGGCAGTTAAACCGACAATATAGACAGCGCACAAAGTAGGCTAAAATGCCCTATAGAAAAACCCTGATAACAAGGAATCATTATCATTTTTATATTTATAATTCGGTGATTTTAAAGGGTTAAGGCAGGATGATTTTTATAATTGGCTGCAAGCCTGGTATACCGTCAGCGCCACTGTGCGCTTACCGTATGCAGCAGTTATGTTGGCGTAGTATCACAGACAGGAACAGACCGGATAACAACAAAACCGCATAATAGGCCAGGCGGCAAAACAGTTACCGCATCTGAGTATATCGGCTGCCGGCCAGCCCCTGATACTAGCTATTCAGCAAACACTGGCCAGGATGAAATAACGACAGGAGAGGCTAGCATGCGTCGTGCTTTATCACGGTAAACCACAGCCCTGGTCACCTAATATGAGGGACTTCCTGGGGTAGGGCCGCTTACCGGCAAAGGGGGATACCGTAAATATTGTGATTAATACACCCAAGGGTATTGATACTAAGCTACTGACAGTCATACACTTACCTTCGTTTTACTGCATTGTATGGATGTGGGTGTTCGCAGGTTTATCATTACAATATAAAAGTAAATCAGCCCGCTGTTACCACTTAGCGCCATTTTAAGGACATTATTGCATGGCATATGATTTTGGTTCCCAGACCCTGGGTATTTCTAACCCCTTCAAAACCGAAGGTAAATTACGCACTGTAACTGGCGCGCTATTGGTGGCCGGTGGCTTGTATCCCTTGTTAAAAGTGGCTGCCACCTTGCCTCAAAATGCGGTTCTGGCGTATACCTATGCTGTATTAGGTTTTATTCTGGTTGCCGCTGGCTTCACTCATTTGGGCAAAGGTATTTTTCAGCTGTTCCGCTATTTTGTAGGACGCTCGGTACCGGTATCGCTGGCATATAACCGTTCTCGTTCAGAGCAAGAGGCGGCCCAGGCCGAGCAAAAAGCCTTGCTGTATACTGATGATAGCCTGCACGCCATGTTAATGGGGCGCAAAAATACCACCTTTAAAGAACCCAAAGGATGGGTAGCCCGGCTACTGCATTCTGTATTTCCCAACCTGACTTTTTTGCCTTACCCGCTGCGTAATATGGCGCAGGAACTGGGCAGCTTAGCCATCAGCCTGATCACTGCATTAATTTCTTTCGCTATTGTCTGGTTTGTCGTTTCTACCGGCCTGGCGGGCGAAAAAGCCCGGCTAGTGGCGTTACCATTGCTGTCTGTAGTGCTGCTGGTATACCTTATTCGGTTATGGGCGGCGGCCGGTGCGGCTATGCAAACCCATACCAAAACCCAACTCGATAAAGCGTCGGGCATATCGGTAACCGCGGTGGTGGTGATGTCTATCCTGGTGCCAGTGTTTGCCGGGTTTGTCCTTGATAGCCTCATCCCTGTCTCAGTGGATGAGTTGTCTACAATGATGGCGTCTTATCAGGTTTTTAGTGCAGGCGCGAATTTTGGTCTACTCCTGCTGGCCCTGATTATTGTGGTAGCGGGCATCATGCCCTGTTTGATTCAGCGTATGAAAAATATCACCCCGCAAACCGAGGTAAGCGAATACCGTGAAAATTTACAGGAGTCGGTGCACCCAAACGAGATTTTCATTAACCTGGAAAACATAGTACTGGCTAACCGTCGCTACAAGGAGATCCCTAACCGGTTGTACCGAGAGCTGGACCCAGTATTAAAAGAACAAGCCGATGGCAAGGGTAGTTTCAACGGCGAGCTATTAATAGAAACCCAGCCAGTGTTAGCTGATAACGACCATTCCCCGACGAAAGCGAAGAAGCTGTTGCCCAGTGGGTTAGCCCAGATATGTGTACTGCTTGGCTTTGTTCTATTTTACCAACTGGGTATTGCTATTGCTGAAGGTATCAGCATGTTAAGCCAATCGACATCCGGTTTTGATAGCGGCCGTATTGACCAGACGCGCGCCCAAACGCTGATTGCCCAGGCTAGTGATATCCTGTTTTATCTGTTTGCCTGGCTTACCTTCAGTGCTGCCGGCCGGATGTTAAATAATGCCTCGCACCTATTCTGGGGAGAATTAAATTTCGAGTCACTCTTAATGTACCTGAAAGCAGAAGGTACCTTTAACGAATCGCGCTTTTCTACCGGCATGTCTATTCACGACTCTACCCGGTCAGAAAATGTCTTGGTCAGAAGTTCTATTACGCCGTGGATCATTACCTCAAAAATACATAGCTCTATTTTTGCTACCAGTGGGGTAAGTAACCTGGAAACCCCGCGCTTTATTATGGGGATGAACAAAAACGACAGTGAACTGAAAGCCATTGTGGGGGAGATAAAAGACTTCTTAAAGGCGCGCGAATCAATAGCCTCAATTACCAATGAAGCTGATTTACAAAGTGCCGGCGTTATCCATCAGGTCAATAGCCAGACCCGCGCCCATGACAGTAATGCTACGCAGGATAAAATAACGCTTAAAGAGCAAGAAGAAGCCGCGGGTTACCTGCGTAACAATCCGGATACGTCATCGTCGTAAACCGTGCGTAAGCCCTACGCTTTGGCGGCTTCGCAAGGTACGGCTAGGGCATGACGGTAACGATAACCCGGGCATAACGGGTTAAGGCTGGCGTGCCCCGATCCCGTACCGCTACAATAAAATGGAGTGTTTGCTGGCTGGTTACCGCCGGCGCTTTCACATTCACCCGGCTGATATTGGCCGCCCCGATATCTACCGGGTGATTGGGCAGGGTGCCTGGCTCTGCGTAATTAAACCAGTAATACTGCAGACTATCGCCATCCGGGTCACTACTGTCCCGGGCATCCAGCGCAAAATATTCCCCGCTTTTTACCTGCAACTGCGCCGCGTGCTTTAAGCCAGGTACTGGCGGATGATTTGCTTGCGCATATGGCATTATTGTCCAGTCCATGCGGGCCGCGAAGTCATGTTGAAATGCGTCGCGCCAACGCCACAAGGTGGCACGAAAACCCTTAATGGCGTTGGTGTCCGGCACCAGACTACGGCCAAACTCAGCCGCGTTTAGCGGATACACGGTATCAATAGCGTTAGTCCATATGGCTCGCGGCTCCGGTAGCACAGGCACACCGCCGGTAAAGCCGTCTGGGGCAATATCACTTAGTTTTGGCTGATAATGTGTATAGCGTCCGCCCCAACCACCCCAGGCGGGCTGTTCAGGCCAGCTCAGTCCATTGGGAATTAAATTTAACCAGGCCGGAGTATCGCCTTCCATACCATAGGCCACATCGGGGTACAGTGCTCCCATCGGGCCATGATCCTGCTGAATATGTTGGCTAAGCCAGGCATTACTGATGGTAGTATTATCTATACCTTCCACCACGGTATTAATACCTGTCCAGGTGGCGGCGTTGTAGCCACCCGGGCTAACAATATAGAACAGGTTGGCAAATTCGCTGCGTAGCCAATGGCCGCTGTCGTCCTGGTCAGAAATTGTGTATACCCGCAGTTTACTAATGTAAGCCGCCAGGGTTTTCGCGGTAACCCTTGCCTGTAAATGCTGCAGAGCCTGGGCCAGGGTGTTGGCACCGCCCCACACGCTGATCCACAACGGTCGCTCATCGTCTTTTTCCAACGCCTCAATAATCAGCTTTGCCCCGTCCGACAAAGGTTGGTTGGCAAGCCCCTGCATCCCGTAGGCGGCAACACCGGCAGCCACCCGTTCGTGTAAAAAGGCGGCGGCGGGGTAGCCTGGGGCGTGCTTTGTCAGGTTTGGTTGTACGGCGCCGTAAGCCTCAATAATCTGATGCATGGTTTCAGGGGCGATGCGGTCTTTCTAGTGCACCGAGGTAGTGGCAATCAGGCCTTCAATATCAATTTCATTGGCGTATAGCAGCAACCGAATCAGGGTTTGTGCATCGTCAGGGTCGGCTTCAATATCGCTTAATACTATTAATCTGGCCGCTGGCGGTGGCTGCATGCTAGGTTGGGCACTTACGAAGGCTGATAAAAGCATGCTAAGCAGCAGCGTTACTGCGCGCCATACTGGCCGGTAAAAAGGGAGTAATAAGGGGCATAACAAAGAGCGGGACAGGACAGCTATGGTCATATTCAGGTCTCGTAATGATACGTATTTGATCAGGTCTTAACTGGCTATGTAAACACAAGGCGTGGCCGCCCAGCCGTTACTATTTATGGTTTTGCTTTAATCAAAATTAACCTACAAATAAACGCTATGTGCTGGACCGCGAAGCTCGCCAATATCGGTGGCCGGCAAACAGGACCGCAATGGCGGTAAAGCCGTAAAGCAAAAGTAAAGTGGGAACAAAGATACTTAAGCCCAGGCAACTCAATAACCCCAGCACACTTACCCAACGCGGTATAAAGCGCTGCCCTAGGGGGACTTTGAGCGCTGCCAGATTGGTTATGCTGTAGTAAACCAAAACCGTGAAAGCGCTTAGCGTCCAGGCCTGTTTAACATCAGCCAATAACACAATAACTAACATTATCAGGCACGCTACCCAGCTCGCCACGGGGGCACTATCGGCGCTGGCGTTAAGCCTGGCCGTGGCGGCCGGTAAATCGGCACGTCGACCCGTCGCCAGGATCACCCGGGACACACCCAATACCAGGTTCAGCACCACACTGATCATGGCAGCTACAGCGCACACCGCGACCAGGGTGCCGATTGCCGGGGCATTTACCGCCTGCGCCAAATTAAACCGGGCCGCGTCTATTTGCTGGGGTGGGATCAGCTGCATCAGGGCATAACCTACCAACATATAAATCAGTGCGGTCACCGCCAGGGTAATGACTATGGCTTGTGGAATAGTGCGGTTGGGCTGTTTAACTTCTTCGCCCATGGTGGCAATGCGGCCGTAACCGGTGAAGGCGACAAACATGAGAGCAGCAGCTTCGATCACCGTGGAGGAGTTCAGTACCACTGGGGTAGCAGTACGGTCGGTGGTGGTAAGCCCCCACACAACAAACCCTGCAAGCCCGGCGAGGCTGATAGTCACCAACAGGGCATTGATAATATTGGAGCGCCGTACGCCCTGTAAAATAATAGCGGTGATGCCAATAAGCAATAAACATCCCGTTACTTTTGCGACTATTGGTCCGGCTCCCAGCCAGTTCGCTATGGCCCAGCCAACCGCCGCGGCGGCCGTAGCAGCAGAGGCTGATTTTGCCAGCACAAACAAGCTGCCAGCCACAAACCCGGCGAACGGCGACAAATAATGATAGCCATATTCATAGGTCCCGCCGCTGACCGGGTGGCTGGCGGCTAACTGAGCAGCACTTAAGCCATTAAACAGGGCTGTCATAGCTGCCATGGCAATGGCGGTAAGCAGGCCGCCCGCTGCCAGTTGATAACTCAGGCCGATACTGACGTACACGCCGGTACCAAGTATAGAGCCCAGCCCGATAACCAGCGCGCCAGGTAAGCCCACAGTTTGCAGCAAACGGGTATTCATAAACGAGCATAACCTTATAAATGTAGCGTGTGCTAAGCCACCCCACGCTAGCGTAGAATAGATAGATTATATAATATTAAGCGCCAATATCCATTCCCAATATCGGTTTTCGATATCTGGTGTGGGTAAGGTTTAGCGAAAGGTCCGCAGGGACTTCAGGTGACTTATGAAAGACAAAGAATTATACGCGGGGCTGATTCGCCTGCACATTTTGCATCATGCGGCACACGAAGCGATTTATGGCGCCGGGATGATGGAAGAGCTGGCCCGGCATGGTTATAAAATAAGCCCTGGTACCTTGTACCCGTTGTTACATCGGCTGCAAAAAAAGGGCTATTTGTGCTGCGAGCAACGCGAGGTCGCCGGCAAAATACGCAAATACTATCGCTGTACCGACGCGGGGCATACGGCCCTCATCGAGGCGAAAGAGAAGGTCAAAGAGCTGTTTGGTGAATTGTTCGCCTGACCGCAGTGCCTATTTGTCATAGATATGGGTATAACGCATTGCAGGTGCCGGCAGCTGCGCGCCGACAATATCGACGCAGTATATCAATATCGGGTGGTGCGGCAACGCAGCGTGGGGTGCCGCAGAAGCCTAGCATGGACAGTGGGCCTGGAAACACGTGAGCGCAAAGTACACAAAGCCTGCAGAGTAAGCCTGGTACGCCGGGCACAACAAATAGCGCCGATATTACCTGCCGCGCTGGTACCCTGATATGGCAGCGTTAAAGCAGGTAGCAATAGCCGCCTGTTTCAGTATGGCCTGTTAATGTACCTTCAGTAATACTATCGCGGCCTTTTTTTTCGCCTTTTTCTGCCTTTTTGGTGGGATAGTTGGCACGGCTGGTTAGCTCACTTTTCTTGTGTACGGGTAAATAAATTGCCATAAAAGTTGCCAGAACCCAAAAACACCGTCTACGTTATAAATTGTATTAGCGTACTGCTGGCCGATGGGCCGCCAGCTTGGAGTAGAATCTCAAATGGCCAGGGCAATCACGGATGGCGTACTCTCCACTGTTCTGGCAACAGTGATCGATGGATTTATTATTATCGATCAACACGGCACAATCGTGTCGTTTAACCCAGCTGCAGAGCGTATTTTTGGCTATAGCGAACAGGAGGTCGTGGGCCAAAAAATAAACCTGCTAATGCCTGAACCCTACCATACCCACCACCATCAATATCTTACGAACTACCTGACCACCGGCGATAAAAAAATTATCGGCCAAGGACGAGAAATTGAAGCCCGCCGCAAAGATGGCAATACGTTTCCGATGGAAGCGTCAGTTAATGAAATGGTACTTGAAGACCAGCGCTATTTTTTAGGCACCATCAAAGATATCAGTGAAAGAAAAGCCCGTGAAGCCGCGTTAAAAGCCTCTTTAAAATATGTCGATACCCTGATGAATACGGTGTTAGACGGGCTGGTCACTATGACCGAAAGTGGCGTGATACGCAGTTTTAACTATGCTGCTCAGCAAATGTTTGGCTACCACGAGCACGAAGTTATCGGGCTAAAAATCAATGCGCTGATGCCTGAACCTTATCGCTCACGCCGTGCTGAGTACTTACAGCACTATCTACACCAAAGCGCGGAGCCAGTGGTAGGCAAAGGCCGCGAAATTATGGCGCAACGTAAAAACGGGGAAATCTTTGCTATGGAGGTTGGGGTAAATGACATGGTATTTGAACATGAGCGGATACTGGTCAGTACTATTCGCGATATTTCCCAGCGCAAGCAAGCCGAAGACGCCATCCAGAGTTTTGTTAAAAAGCTGCAAATCAGTAACGAAGAGTTAGATCAGTTTGCCTATATCGCTTCCCACGATTTAAAAGAGCCGTTGCGCGGGCTAGCAAACAATGCGCTTTTCTTACATGAAGACTTTGCTGAACTGCTGGGTGAAGCTGGCACGCGGCGCATTATGCGTATGCGATTTTTATGCGAGCGAATGGAAAAACTGGTAGATACGCTGCTGTATTATTCACGCCTGGGCCGCCAGGCGCTAGCCGTAGAGGCCACCGCGCTGGACCCTATGATAGACAGCATTCTGGCGATGTTTGAAACCGAAGCCATAGACGGCACCATTACCTTTTTGCGGCCACAGATAATGCCTACGATTGTGTGTGATGTACCACGCACCAATGAGTTATTCAGAAATCTTATCTCTAACGCACTGAAGTACAACAACAAAGCCCATAAAACTGTGGAAATCGGGGTATGCGAAACATTATGCCCGGCCACGGGTAAAGCAGAACCGCAAACCTTTTATGTTAAAGACAACGGTATGGGCATCAGCGCCGAATTCCACACAGATATTTTCCGTATATTTAAACGCTTGAACGAAGAAGATGACACCATGCGGGGCACCGGCGTGGGCTTGACCTTTGTCAAAAAAATCGTCGAGCGCCACGGTGGTGCTATCTGGCTGAACTCTACGCCTGGTGAAGGCACCTGTTTTTACTTTACCCTGAAAATGGAGCATCAGACATGAGTAAACCGCTGGGGGTTATTTTGCTGGTGGATGATAACCCCGACGATTACGAAGCAACCTATCGCAGCATGCAAAAAAATCAGCTGAATAATCCAGTGCAGTGGTGCCAGTCGGGTCACGACGCTAAAGATTATTTACTCGGCGAGGGCAAGTACGCTAGGTCAGTAGCGGCAGCCGACGGAGGTAGCCCGGCGGCGCCTCAACCTGCCACCGGCCTGATACCGCCACCCACGTTAATTCTGCTTGATTTGAATTTACCCGGCATGGATGGCCGGGCGCTATTGCGCCTGATTAAACAACATGACCGCTTACGCAGTATTCCGGTTATTGTATTGTCTACTTCCAATGATGCCCGGGACGTGCAGGAATGCTATGCATTGGGCGCCAGTACCTTTATACATAAGCCGGTCAACTTTGAAGCGCTCAACACGGCAATACGCGCAATGAAGGCATACTGGTTTGGGGTAGCGCTATTACCCGCAACGGCAGAGGTGCATAATGCGCGCGCGTAGGTTGTTGCTGATTGATTATAACCCTGACGACATTATGCTGGTGACGCGCGCGCTGCGTAAACAATCTGGCTGGCAATATGAGATTGATTTAGCGTACACCTCAGAAGAGGGAATTCGGGCTGCCGCCGCCAAGCGTTATGATTGTATTTTAACCGACTATAATTTTCCGGGTATATCAGGCATGGAGCTGTATATCCGGTTAGCCAGTTGTTGCCCTGCCACCCCCATTATTGTATTGACCGGCCAGGTTGACCAGGCAATCGCTGCCCGCCTGATAAAACAGGGCGCACAGGACTATATTAATAAAGGGGCAATGTCTTCGGAAAAACTGCACCAGCTGATTTGCGACGCTATTGCCGGCAAAAATAATGACGTAAATAGCGCGGCGCCGGGCAAAGAAGAATATGATGTACTGGTTGTGGATGATAACGAAGACGATGTGGAGTTTTATATCCGTGGCTTAAGTAAACTTGACCCCGGCTATCGGTTTTCCCACGTCAACAGCGGCCAGGCGGCGCTCAAAGTCATTGATATGCGCCCGCCCGATTGTGTGTTACTGGACTATTGCTTACCCGGTGCCAACGGGCTGGATGTTCTGAACCGTATTCTTATGCTACGGCCGCATTTGCCGGTCATTATCCTGACCGGGCAGGGCAGCGAAACCATTGCCGTAGAGTCGATAAAGCGCGGCGCTGAAAATTACATGGTTAAAGCGCAATTCAGCCCCGAATTGCTGCATCGCAATATTCGTGAAGCGGTTTCGCTGAAGCGGCTGGAAAACGCCTTGGCCGCCAAAGAACACGAACTGGAAACCAAAAACCGAGAGCTAAACAAAACTAACGCTTTTTTAGATATGGTACTGGATATTATGCCGGGCTATTTCTTTGTGAAAGATGAAAACTTCAAATTGCTGCGGGCAAATGCGCAGTTTATCGCTCTGTACCCGGATAAATCAAAAGACAAGATCATTGGCTATACTACCGTAGAAGATTATACCGAAGAAGACGCCCGCGCTTTTTTAGAAAATGATTGCCTGGCCTTTAAACACGGTAAGCATGAGACCAACGAAACCATTCTGTTTCCCAATGGTGAGCAACGCACCCTGTTTACCCAGAAAAAACGCTTCACCGATGAAGACGGCCAGCACTTCTTAATGGGTATTGCCAGCGATGTCACCGAACGTGAAGCCCTGATAAGCCAGTTACAAAAGTCGAACGCTGACCTGGAAGAATTTGCCTATATTGCTTCTCATGATCTGAAGTCGCCCTTAAATGGCATACGTAAATTGGTAAGTTGGATTCACGATGATTATCGCGAGCAGTTGCCGGCGGAGGTTCAAGAGTATTTCAGCCTGATTAATAGCCGGGCAGAGCGTATGGCTAGGTTACTCGAAGACTTACTTGAATACTCACGCATTGGCAGCCGGCTTACCGCTCCTGAAACCATACAGCTGCACGATATGGTAGCTGACGTGCATCAGATAAATGATGGACATGCGAATTTCACCGTGCATGTACCGCAGGTAGAAGTGGTGATGCCGCGTATCGGACTGCAAATTGTATTGGTGAACCTGCTCAGTAACACTATTAAGCACCACGATACCGGTAAAGGGCATATTCGATTGTTATTGAACCAGGCGCCTGGTGGT
The DNA here is from genome assembly GCF_003429285.1 of Salinimonas sediminis. NCBI lineage: Bacteria > Pseudomonadati > Pseudomonadota > Gammaproteobacteria > Alteromonadales > Alteromonadaceae > Salinimonas > Salinimonas sediminis. The sequence goes on along the minus strand of NZ_CP031769.1, from coordinate 3,204,229 downwards.
TATCAGTTGGAATACAAAGACGACGGCCCGGGTATTGCCGCGCAGTACCACCACAAGGTATTCAATATGTTTCAGACCCTACGCCCCAGAGACGAAGTAGAAGGCAGTGGTATGGGGCTGGCCGTGGTCAAGAAAGTCGTCGAACATTATCAGGGACATATTTGCTTAAACAATTGCGCCGATGGTGTTCACTTTTCTATTTTCTGGCCTTATAGCACAACTGAGGGCGCCGCCCGGGAGAACGGCAATGGTATTTAACGATCAGGTAACCGTCTTTGTGGTTGAAGACGATGATGTGGACTTTATGACCATCAAGCGCAGTTTTGCCAAAACCCGAATTACCAATCCATTGGTACGTGCCACGAATGGACAGCAAGCGCTCACCATGCTGCAAAATAAGGCCGTGGCATATCCTTTTGTAATATTACTGGACTTAAAACGACCAAAATTAAGCGGCCTGGAATTACTTAGCTCAATAAGAGCCGATGCCGGCCTGGCTGACGCCGTGGTGTTTATTTTAACCACGTCAAGTGATGAGCGTGACATTATCAGAAGTTACCAGCACAACGTCGCAGGGTACTTTGTTAAAGAGCAGGCCGGCAGCCATTTTCTGGATATTTGCCAGGTATTAAATGGGTATTGGCAAACGGTTCACTTTGCCGCACAAGGATAATGATAATGGCCACCCGCGTATTACTGGTAGACGATGATGACATAGACCGACGCGCTATTAAGCGCGCACTTAATTGTAGTCATTCCCCCCATCAGATTATTGAAGTCTCTAACGCCAACGATGCATTCGTGCAAGCCGAACATCACGCTTTTGACGTCATATTGATGGACTATCAGCTACCGGGCACCACCGGCGTTGAAGCGATAACCATATTGCGCGATAACCCCACCTTAAGCCGAGCGGCCATTATTATGCTGAGTAACCGCGCCTCTGATGAGGTTGTGGTGAATTGTATTAATGCCGGTGCACATGACTTTTTACTTAAAGAAGATGTTACTCCGGCGCAGTTAAAGCGCTCAATTTTACAATCCCAAAAACGCAGTGAACTAGAGCGAAAGCTGGTAGCAAGCTACCAGAAAGTCAGAGTACTGGCCGAGCAGGACACGCTGACCGGGCTGCATAACCGTTATTTCTTTGAACAAGCGCTCGATGCCCTGTTACTGTCTGCCAAGCGCACACCTGAGGCTATGGTAGCGGTGATGTTACTGGATTTAGACAAATTCAAACACATTAACGACACCTTTGGGCACCCCATAGGAGACAAACTGCTTATAGCGGTGACCGGCCGCATGAAGCGAACATTGCGCGAAAATGAAATGTTAGCGCGGCTAGGCGGCGACGAATTTGGGTTCGCCAGTGGGCATTTGTATTCACTGCAGGAAGTTCACACCGTAGCGCGGCGTATGCTAGCGGTGTTTGCCACGGAGTTTGATATAGACGGCCACAAAATTTTTTGCCGGGGCAGTGTAGGAATTGCCCTGAGCCCGCAAAACGGCCAATCAGTAAAAGAGTTGATGAAATTTGCTGATATAGCTATGTATCGCGCCAAACATGAGGTGGGGTCGCGCATATGTATCTTTGAAGACAATATGCAACAGGCATTTTTGCGTAAATTTAAAATTGAACAGAAACTACGTGATGCCACTACGATGATGAATTTTGGCGTCGTGTTTCAACCTATTGTAAGCCAGGGGATCATGGTGGGCATGGAAACGCTGATTCGTTGGCCGACCGGCCATACTACCACCGCGCCGGAAGAATTTATCCCGGTGGCAGAAGAGGCCGGGTTGATACAGCAGATTGGCCACTGGGTATTTGAAACCGCGCTGCACAGTTTTGATGCGATTAAACCTCATTTACCCGCCGACTTTTATATCACAGTGAACGTATCGCCACGCCAGTTAGCGTTTGCCGGTTTTGCTCAATTTGTTGAACAGACGCTGGCAAAATATCAGGTCAGGCCTGAATATGTGGTTATAGAGATAACCGAAACCGCGCTGCTAAAACAGGATGACAGAGTCACTACGCAGCTTAATGCTCTTTCAGCGATGGGCGTACGCATCGCGTTGGACGATTTTGGCACCGGGTATTCGTCGCTATCTTATTTGCTGCATTGTCCGGTGGATATCGTTAAAGTCGATAAAACCATTATACAAAGGATCACCGATGCTGATTCACGACATAAGCACGTACTTGAGGGCCTGGCGCTTATGTTAGCCAGGCAGCACATTGCCATAGTGGCCGAGGGGGTCGAAAGTAAAAGCCAGTTGGCCCTGTGTAACACGTTGGGTATTCTTACGCATCAGGGGTTTTTCTATCATCGCCCAATGCCGCTGGCTGCGTTAAAGCAGATTCTGGGTGCTGAAGAGTCACCGCTATGACCTTCCGGTTATGCCGCTATATTGATACTGGGCCAGGGCGCAGATTGCCATTATTTTTCAAATGTTAAACACAGTGAGGTTACTGATACACCACGCCTTACAGATGTTTCCGTAGCCAGAGGACGTGCTGCTACGGGCTACCGATTTTAAAGGATAGGGTGCCTGGCCGAAACCCGCGACCCGGGCTAACTGCTATGGTTTTTCAGCTAAGCCGATATGTTGATACTGGATCAGGGCACAAATTTCCAGCAACCTGAAGGCGCTGGTAACGTGGCTGACATTGCTGACGAACGGATGAGCCTGAGGGGAGCGCTGCGCCAACTGTTGTATACGCTGGGCAGTACCGTCACGGCCCGGGTGGTTGGATAGGAACACCTCAATGTTGAGCTGCTGTACAGTTTGCTGCATGGCGAGGGCAGAATGTGCATATTGTTGTAACTGTAAGCCTTGGGGGCCAAAGTTTAGGCCAGTTCCGCCCCACAACACCGCTGTATGGGTATTCTCGCTATCTTTAACATCAAATACTACCGATAGCGTACCGGGCGTATGGCCTGGGGTGGCAAAAAACTGCACGGTAATTTCCCCCAGTGTTATGCGGCTGCGGTGGGCAACGGTGGTTACTTTCGTGGGCGCCGGGCCCCAGCGTGAGCTGTGCACCGCGACCGTACCATTTTGCAACGCCTGCCAGCCCCGTTCACTCATTAATAGTGTCGGCTGGTACTGGGCAGTTAAAAACGCCTGGCCGCCATAATGGTCACCATGCTCATGGGTAATCACAATGTACTTAATGTCAGCAGGATCAAGGCCCAGGGTGCGTAACCCTTTAACAATATATTGTTGCGCCTGAGCAGCATTATTGAGTGTATCGATTAAAATCAGCCCTTCGCTGGTTTGAATTACCCATGCAGCCACATTGCCAGCGCCTACATAATATAGATTGTCGAATACTTTGGTTGGCGCAATGGTTCGCCGGGGGAGTGTTTTACCAGTAACCCGGGAGGGTGTTAATGTGCTGGCTTCAATATCGGGCTCGTTGGGAAGAGAAACAGGCGGGGGTCCCTTCGCTCTATAGGAGGGCGCGCGCGAAGGGTGGCCAGTGCGCTGAGTTAAGTCGCACAAGGAGATCAGGCCGGGATAATCCGCGGCGTAGCGCTGTGCTTCTTCCAACAAACTCTGGGTTGAGGGAGCCGCGCACACCGGCCAGCTCAAAAGAGTGAGCAGCCAGCACACATAGTAACTACGCATCATAAATTAAAACCGCATTTTTGCTGAAAGCCACAAGCGACGGCCATCTTCTACATAACCGTAATCATCATAGCGTAGGGTTTTGTCTAATACATTATAGATACCGCTGAGTAACTCTAGATGGCTGTTATAACGCCAGTTCATGCCAATATCAATCAACGTTCGTGAAGGCGCCAGTATACTGCGAGAGCCCACGCTCGCCAATTCAGTTTCTGCACCGCGAAACGTGGTGCGACTCCATAGCTCCAGGGCTTCGTGAGCTTGCCAACGTGTATTAACGGTCAGTTTATGCCGGGGTAACTGAGTCAGCGGTAAGCCTGCGTTATCGCCCGTCTTTTGTTGCGACGAGGTATAGGTATAGGCGGTATCGATATACACCGCGCCTATCTGTTGGCTCAGACTAAACTCAATCCCGCGCGAACGCGCTTCATCAATATTGATGTTGTAGCGGGCATCTGGTTGCGCACAATACTGGAGCGGACAAGTAGCCACGCTGATTTTGTCAGAAAAATCATTGTTAAACAGGGATAGACTCGTGTTAAAAGTATTGTTCGGCGCATAATAAACCGCGATATCCTGGCTTATGGTCGTTTCTGGTTGTAGCTCGGGATTGCCATAAATATCGCCGCCGCGGCTCTCCTGTACCCAACCTGCGGCCATATCCCGTAGGTCTGGCGCACGGTAGCCTGTAGCGATACCCCCTTTGATTGTCCAGTTATCATCTAAGGTATAAACGGCATATACACGGGGGCTGTAGTGTTCATCAAACTGTTCATTGTTGTCTAAGCGCAAGCCAAAGGTAAGCGAAATATCATCAGTGGTATGCCATTCGTTTGAGCCGTATAGCGATACCTGCCGGTTCGTCAGGCTGACCCCCTGGGTTGCTATATTTTCCGACAGATCTTCATAGCTATACTCAGCGCCCAGGGTAATAGTATGGTGCTCAAGCGCCATAAAATTCCACTGAGTATTGGCCAGAGTATTGGTGATTTGTAGTTGGCGTCCCTGGTTATTCACCTCTTCTACCTGTACAAAAGAACGGCCCGTCAGGGTGTCATAGGTTCCTTCATGTGTAAGCGAATAGGTTTTGCGATCATTATCAGTAAATGAGTTGCCTGCAGTGGCAGGCTGAGAGCGGCCTGCGGTGGTACTGCGCTGCTGCTCCTGTAAGGTGGTCTGGGCCGACAAAATATCGGTAGGGCTCAGCGTGTAATGCAGCGCTGCATTGATATTACTAAGGGTTTTATCTGCATAGCCGCGCTCAATATTATCTTCAATGCGCCGTTGCGATAGCATACTGACGCTGGCATTGAGGGTGTTTGTTAGCAAAGGACCCGCCGCATATAACTGGGTCCGGTATTCGTTTCCGGCATCTTCATTCTGCTGCAGAACTGCTTCCAGACGCAGATTTCCCACCCACTCACGACTGTCTTTTCGGGTAATAATGTTAATCACACCCCCGATAGCATCGGAGCCGTAAAGTGTAGACATGGGACCCCGTACAACTTCAATCCGTTCTATCGCATCTACCGGCGGCAACCAATCCTGTTCGAACCCGCCACTGCTGTTAGGTTGGCTTTCCCGACCACTTTGCTTTTTACCGTCTACTAGCAAAGCGGTATATTGCGCGGGCATACCGCGAATACTGATATCCTGCCTGCTACCCCCACCCGATACCGTTACACCCGCGATATCGCGCAATACATCTGTGACATCGCGATACGCTCTGTACGCTAATTGCTCATGATCTATCACACTGATAGACGCAGGGGCCTGAGATACCAGCTGCTGATAACCGGCAGCCGTCACACTAATGTGCTCTATATCCTCAGAGGCGGCGGCCAGCGTATTTAAAGATAATAAACACGGCATAGCGCCCAATACGGTTAAACGGAATAACGGAATAGGTACGGGCATTATATAAGAAATAGCGAAATCATGGCCTGAATGATAATAGTTATCAATATCAATATCAATTGCCACTAATTTGCATGTTGTACTTTCTTATATGGTTGTCACAAGCAATTTTTTTGAGCAAGTTATGCGCTATGGCGAAAGACACCGAATACTTTGCGCCCTCACCAGGGCTTACCGTTCAATGTATCAAACCAGTATAGTTCGCAGCGTGAATAAGCGGAGGAGCAGAGCAGGGAGCGAAGCGACTGGGGAGATTGATACGGGTTACCCAGCAAAGGGCGGTTCAACAGCTCATTGAACCGCCCTTAAACAGGCGATCAATAGACGTTAAACAGCCCTTTATCCAGAATATATCTAAACTTTTATAAGCTAATTGGGGTGTTTATCAGCCTGCGTGCGTACCGCGAATAGGGTAATCATTTTCCGGTTTTCTGACAAAATCCAGGCCATTCACCAGCGTCTCGATATCAGGACGGCAAAACGGGTTATTAGCAATGTCTACAGCCAGTATTTTGCCTTCCTGGGTGACCACAAACAACCCTGGCTCAGCAAAAGGGTGATCCGTTTCTTCCGGAGAACGTGGATCTGAAATATACACACCTAGTTGTTGCATCTGCTCGGTAGTCAGGCCATAAGTAATGGTGAAGTTGATATCCAGGTCGTCCAAATGCGCTTCCATCTGCGCTTTGCTATCTGCGCTCACGGCAACTACATCCACCCCCATATCCAGTAACTGAGTGCGCTTTTTCTCAAGGTTGTTCAGGTATTTTGTACAGATTGGGCAATGCTTGCCCCGGTACACAATTATCAGTTGCCAGTCGGTTCCTTCTCTGGGCTTACCCAGTTCAACCTTATTTCCATCAAGGTTGGTTGCACTCATCACCGGAAAATTGCTGCCGGCGACTAATTTATTCGCATAGGAACTATTGTCTGTCATTGTGACTCCTGATAATGATTTACATTGGCCAAGAAATTTATAACTAATGGGTACGCAGGCATCGGTGTAGGGGGAAGGGTTTTAAACCATCGCCCCCACCTGGCGCGACGCACCGTATCAGTATTTACGCATCAAACAAAAATTGGCCCACTGTGCGCGTTAAACGGGCAGAAAAGTGAGGTGAACAAGAAGTGAGGTTTGCCACGGTGTAACCGCCTGCAAGGGGGGAGATAACGGTTATCGAATAGACACAGTTGAATAGCCAGGAAGCTATTCAACTGTGTGGTATAAACGCCCTAGACAGAGCGCGATTCTGGCAGACGCCAAAGTAGTCTAATTAACTGACAGCCGGTTAGTTGAAAAATCGCCAGACGATACTGTGTTCAGTGTGCATGCTCCATAGCAACACCACGCCCATTAACAAAACCTCTAATACCAGTACTCCAATGGCTAGCATCGTACTGGATAAAATAAAGCCTTCTTTGTGGCTGATACCAAGAAAGTTGGGGGTGCCTTGATACAGCAGATAGGCGGTGTAGCAAACCCCGGTGATACAGGCCAGCGCGCACACCCATAAAATGGGATAAATAGAAAACAGTCCGCTTAGAAACAGCGGTGTGGCAATGTAGCCAGCAAACACAATGCACTCATGCCGACTGGGTCGGGTGGGGTATTTACGCGCCATCCAGTGAATGAAACTGCCTACTGCGGCCACCGCCAGTAAAATCATACCGTAAAACGCTACGCCAATCATAATGCCGGTGGGAACCGACACCTGTAAAATATCTTTTTCTCCGCCAAACGACCAGCCAAACTGGGTAGTACCAATGAACGAGCTGACAACCGGTATAGCTGCCATCCATAGAACATGATGCATATAAAGGTGGGAAACCGTTTCGTGTTCGTCATTAATACTGCGCCACTCGCGGTCCGGGTGATGTAATAGTCCCCAAAGATGGTTACTCATAGGCGTCTCCTGCTTAGAAAGGAAGTCGAGCTACTAAATTTACATGCTATTAACAAAATATACGCCGCCCTGCGAAAAAGTGTAGGAACATATAAAGATTAAAAATAAGTTTTTAGCGCTAAAGGTTATATCGACTTTTGTCTAATTTTGTATCTATGCATTACGTGATACTTTTGCGACACGCACAGCTAACCATTGAGCGTCTATCGCCTAATAGCACTGCAATTTACCTGCGTTGATTTTCGGCAAGCAATAAGTGCATGAACTACTATTAGTTCATTAAATAAAAATTAATGTATCTATAGTTGTTACAGGGGTCATTAGTATGCTTAAAGAGCTGCATTCGCTCACCTCAGATGAATCAATGGCTTTTGAAGACAAAGTCGGTGCGCTATTGCGGCTAGGCCTGGCCCACTTTGGTCTTGAACATGCTATCGTCAGTCATATTCAAAACGATGCCTATACTATAGAGCACGTTGAATCCCCCAACGCCGAGTTACGTAAAGGTATGGTGCTGGCATTAGGTGATACCTACTGTTTACATACCCTAAAAGCCGGCGAAGCAATGGCGGTATCGCATACCGCACAGTCAGATATCGCCCACCACCCCTGTTATTTACAATTTCAGTTAGAAAGTTATATCGGGATGAAAGTGGTGGTTAATGGTGCGCTTTACGGAACCTTGAATTTTTCCTCTGCTATCCCTCGTGAACAGCCGTTTAGCGCAGATGATATAGATTTTATTCACTTATTTGCCCAGTGGATTGGGGTTGAAATTTCGCGGCGTCAAGAGCGCCAGGAAATGGCCCGGCGGCTGGAATTACAAGGCCAGATGGAACAGCTTGCGGACATCGGTTGTTGGGAAGTCGACCTGGTCAATAACCGGTTATACTGGAGCGAACAAACCAAACGCATTCATGATGTTCCGGCAGGTTATGTACCTGAGCTCCAAAGCGCTATCGATTTTTATCATGCGGGGGAAGACCGGGACCGCATCACTTTGCTGGTAGAGCGAGCAATAACCTTCGGCGAACCCTGGAGTACGGAGGTCAGGCTTAAAACTTACACCGGTAAGATAAAATGGGTCGCCACCCAGGGCCGGGCTGAATTTATTGATGGCCAGTGCACCCGTATCTTTGGTGCCTTTCAAGATATTGATGCGCAGGTTAATACCCGTAATGCGCTTATCGAGAAAAAGAACGAAGCGCAGCGTTTACTTAAAGCCCGTAGCACCATGATCGGGAAAATCAGTCATGAATTACGCACTCCCATTAACGGCATCACCGGCATGCTGCAAACGCTGGTGGGGGAGTCGAATCAGGATATTATCGAAAGCCGGGTAGCCATAGCGCTCCGCAGTGCAGATTTGCTGGTAAGGCTGGTTAACGATGTACTGGATTATTCCAAAGTGCAAAATGGCGAACTTGAGTTAGAAACGGTTCGCTTTGCGCCTAAACATATTTTCGACGACTTGCAGGCGCTATACGCACCACAGGTTAAGAATAAACAGGTAGAGTTGGATTTTCGTATCAATTTACCCCCCACACAATATTGTATAGGCGATCCCGGCCGTCTGACCCAGATATTTTCTAATCTGCTCAATAATGCCCTGAAGTTTACCGAACACGGCGGCATTAAGTTAACCGCCAAGCTAAAGCAGAAAAATGGCATAACTGACTTAGTGGTTAGTATTATCGACTCTGGTATTGGGATGCCGGCCACGGTGCTTGACCGGCTATTCGTGCCGTTTAAACAAGGTAGTGCAGCAATTACAGCTAAATATGGTGGCTCTGGCCTGGGGCTGGCAATAGTAAAAGAGTTGTGCGATAAGTTGGGCGGCACGGTATCGGTAAAAAGCGCTGAGGGCGTGGGGACCCAGGTGTGTGTAAGGCTACCCTTAAGCCTGGTGGATGATTCGCGCACCAGCGCCGAAATTGACTATATTGGCCCCGAAAACGTCAGTTTCAAAAATATAAAAATACTGGTGGTGGACGATAACGAAATCAATCGGCTGGTAATGGAGTCATTACTATCCCAGGTACAGGTAACCGCGGATTATGTCGTAAATGGGGAAGAAGCAGTGAACGCGGTCAAAAAGGCCAAAGCAGCGCCCTATAATTTGATATTTATGGACTGCGAGATGCCCGTAATGGGCGGCGTCGAAGCGACCCTGGCCATACGGCAAAACTTTAAAAATACGGGTAAAATTTTTATTGTTGCGATGACCGCTGATACTTCTGATGCCAACCGCAAAGCGTGCCTGAAAGCGGGGATGGATACTTTTTTAACCAAACCTATCAAGCTTGAAGATATTACCACGGTGCTAGGCAAAATAGCGTTTCCGGCAATGGCGTCTTTTTAGCCCACACATCATTGCCGGGTAGTGTAGCGTTATCGTTGTGGGTTTCTTTAATAGTGTATTTGCCGCTTAGGTACGGTGCGAATCTACCAGTTGCAAGCGTGCACAATAGGTAGCATCTGCCATATTGACATAGCGCGACTCAAACTCTGCCACCGGCAGCGGTTTACTGTAGTAATAACCTTGCCCTTCCTGACAGCCCAAATCCCGTAAGGCATCTAACTGAGCTTTTGTTTCGATACCTTCTGCCACTAACTCCAGGTGCATGGAACGCGCCAGGTGAATAATGGCATCAACAATACTGCGCGCCTGTCCATCGCTCAGCATATCTTTTACAAACGACCGATCAACCTTTAACACGCCCAGTGGAAAAAAGCGTAGATAAGACAAACTTGAATAGCCTGTACCGAAGTCATCCAATGAAATAGATACGCCAATATCGCTGAGCTTTTGCAGTATGTTGCGGGTTTCATCAAAATCATGCATTAAAGCAGATTCAGTAACTTCCAATTCCAGTAATTCAGCGGGTAAATCATACTTTTTCAACGCGCGGGTCACCGTATCGAAAAAACCACTATTGCTGAATTGTAGCGCTGCGATATTCACCCCTACTTTTACCGGCGAACCTTGCTTCAACCACCGGCTGGCAGCGGCGCAACACTGATCCAATACCTGTTCACCCAAAGGGTGGATAAGGCCGGTTTCTTCGGCCAGCGGAATAAAATTATCAGGCGGGATAATAGTGCCATCTTCGGCCCGTAACCTTACCAATCCCTCAGCGCCCGCCAAAGCACCGGTTATTAAGTTATGCTTAGGTTGATAGAAAACTTCCAGGGCATGGTCGTCCAGCGCCCGTTTTAACTGCCGCTCTATTGCAAAACGATTATCAACAACATTTTGTAGTTCTTCTGAAAAATAACAGAAGCGATCCCGGCCAAGTGATTTCGCCCGATACATGGCTGTGTCGGCGTGGCGGACCAATTCTTTTTCATTCTTTGCATCATCGGGAAACACACTAATCCCGATACTGACACTGAGTTTATATTCTTCCTCGTTTAGCATTACCGGCTCGCCAGCCAGGCTCGACGCCTGGCTTGCGATTATCTCTATATGATTGGCGGTAATGATATCAGACACCATTAAAACAAACTCATCGCCGCCAATGCGGGATAATGAGGTATGCGCATCGCACAGTTGCTCAAGCCGCTGTGACAACTGAAAAATAACTTTATCCCCCGCCTGATGGCCCAGCGTATCATTAAGAAATTTGAAATTATCAATATCGATAAGCAGCACTGCCAGCTTGGTAAGCGCTTTTTGGTTACGGGGAATGGCTTGTAACAGGCGATCATGAAGTAACAAACGGTTGGGTAGGCCGGTTAATTGGTCATGATTCGTTAAATGGCTCATCTGCGTTGCCATGGCAATCGATTCAGTGACATCCTGGAACACAACGACTGCCCCGGTAACCACACCATTAGCATCTTTGATCGGGGCTGCGCTGTCTTCTACCTGAAACTCACGGCCCTGCCGGCTGATAATTTTAGCATTCAGCGCCAGCGCCACCACGCGGTTATCGCGCAGTGCAATAGACACCGGGTTTAGCATAGGTTCATTGGTGGTGGCATCAAGTAACGTAAGAATTTTACTTACCGGCTGGCCGATAGCTGAGTGCCCGTTCCAGCCGGTTAGCCGTTGGGCCACCGGGTTCAAAAATGTCACATTTTCATTTTTGTCAGTGGCGATAACGGCGTCGCCTATTGAATTGAGGGTAATGTGTAAGTGCTCTTTCTCTTTTTGCAGAAGGTCATAGGCTTGCTGCAACAAAATCTCTTGCGAACGTATATGCAAATGGTTTTGGATGCGAATACGACATACGTTCAGATTTATTGGCCGGCCGATAAAATCTACCGCGCCCAGCGCTAATGCCTTGGTTTCGTTTTCAAAGTCGTTGTGGCTGGTAATAAAGATAATGGCGCAATGTTTGGTGCGGGGGTGTTCTTTAAGCATTTTGCATAAATCAAACCCATTGATGTCTGGCATTTCAATATCGAGCAAAATAATGTCCGGCGCATAGCTGAGAGCCAGATTAACGACCCTGGCCGGATTGTGGCAGGTTATGATAAGCGCAATATCCTCCAGGCCAGCCTCTAACAGCACCAGGTTTTCAGGCTGATCGTCTACAATCAAAATCGTTTGTCTGGTTACACTCATATCCATACTTCGCATGAGATCCTTTATCAAAACAAACACCACCTGGGTGTGAAAAAGCGTTACCGGTATTTATCTTCAAACTTTAGTCTAGTTTTTTCATATTCGCCTGTATTTGTAGCAATAAGCACTATTCTTATACCAAAGTTTATTGTTGATAGCGGTTAACACCATCGCTTATAGGCAAAATTTGTATTGTATAACCTGCGCAACATGATCTGCTACACAAGCGCACAACGATGCTTGCTATCATCATATAAGCAATACTCAGGGCTGCTTTAATAGTGAATACACCACAGGGTATGCAGCCCGGTTAAGCCAAGGACTCGTTAGTGAAATTTGCGTTATTGATCACATTGCCACGTCGTATACTGCTGCTTATCGGTGGTTTAACCTGTTTTATCGTGCTGGTGGCGGTATTCAGCGAAGCGGAGTTGAGCGCCCGACAATATCAACTGACTGGCGAGAATCATGCAATTAACCTGAACGAAGCGCAAAGCCGGCTACAAGCGCGCCTGGAGTTGTATTTTAACGATATTCAGTTTTTAACTGAGACCCCGCAAATGCAACAGTTTATCGGCGCGACCGGCTCCCCCTATGCAACGCGCCCGGATAGCACACTATTACCCGGGGTACGCGCTATGCTTGAAGCGTTCTTACGGCATGCGCCCAGTTATCGTGAGCTTACATTAATCGACACCGCGGGCCAGGAAATAGCGCGCGCCCGGCGAACCAGCCTAGGCGTAAAAAGCGCTCCCCCAAGGCATTTGCGTCAGCTAGCCAACAGCCCTTTTTTCGCTCAGTTAGGCGAGTTATCTGAGCAAAACATGCGGGTATCTGCGGTTCGCCCCGCTATGCACAACCAGGTGGTATTTCATCCAGTGCGCCCGGTTATCGATATAACACTGCCTTTATATAGCGCAAGCGGCGTATTAGCAGGCTACCTTAGTAGCACCATTGAGTTGAGCGAATTATTTAACGCCCTGGGGATCTTAGTTCACGATCATAACCGGTTATTAATCGCCAATGCGGACCGTTCAATAGTACACAACACCCATGGCTCTACTTTAATGGATTCGGCGACGGCCTTTAACCACCAGTTTGCTGAGGCGTTTAGCCCGCATAACATCATCAACCCACAATTAACCTGGTATGAAAACAACTTTAACCATACGCTATTTGCTGGCTCCCAGCGGCAGGTGAAACTCGGCATGGGACGTACGGAATATACGATGTATATTTGGTGGTTAACAGAAAAGCGCTACCTTAATCAGCAGCTCAATTATCAACGCATAGTGTTGTATGGTGCACTGGCAGGAGCATACCTGGTGCTGATGGCAGTGGTTATTATTATGCATCGCACCGCCCGGGGCCGCTATGCACTTGCGCAAACCCAGGCAGAAGTTCAGGTGCTGTTCGATAACGCCCACGACGGCATTGTTATGATCAAAGACGGCAATGTAATATCCAACTGTAACCAACGGTTTTTAGAACAATGCCGGCTACCGCGAGCTAAAATTGTCGGTCACGATATTGCAGATGTGCTGGGAAGCAAAGTGGATAAGGCTACCGCCCAGAATTTACTGCAGTTTAAAGAAAACGAGTTAAGTGAAGATGTTGAGATTAGCTGGCGCGATCCCGTTCAACAGCGCACCTATCAGTGCCGTACCAGTTTAATTGAAGTGCGCGGTGAGATAAGCGCGGTAGCACTGGTATTTACCGATATTACGCAACAGCGCGAGTGGCGCCAGCAGATAGTAGCGGCTAACAATCAGCTTGAACAGAAAATTACCCAGCGTACTGCCCAGCTTGAGTTAGCCCATCAGGATGCGGTGCGCTCCAGCGACATTAAAAGCAAATTCATTTCAAATATTAGCCATGAAATGCGAACGCCGCTTAATGGCGTAGTCGGGTCACTTAGCTTACTGGGGCGTATTGTAAAAGATGACGAAGGTTTACGTTTTTTAGCCATGGCCCAGACCAGCGCTGAAAACCTGAATGCGTTGATCAACGATGTATTGGATTTATCTAAAATTGAAGCTGGTAAGCTGGAGCTTGAAGAGAAAGCCTTTAATCCATTGAAACTTATCGAGAGCCTGGTGGCATCAATGTCGGTAAAAGCCCAGGAAAAAGGCCTGCAATTGTTGCTTGATACCAATGCCTTGCACTTTGTTTCTTTCACCTGCGATCCACACCGGTTAACCCAGATTATTAATAACCTGCTAAGCAATGCCATTAAGTTTACCAACCAGGGGACCGTTATTGTACGGGTAGCCAGCAGCACCAAAACAGGGGCGGATGGTAAGCTGTCGATCAGCGTTGAAGACACCGGGGTGGGCATTGCGCAAGACAACCAGTCAAAATTATTCAGCTCTTTTAGCCAGGCAGATAAAAGTATTGCAGCAAAATACGGGGGTACCGGCCTGGGCCTGGCTATTTGCAAACAGCTATGTGAGCTAATGCATGGTGAGGTCACACTGTCCTCCCAGTACGGCAAGGGTACCACTGTCGACTTTTATATTCCTTCTTCTACCTGGCAGACTGATCCGCCCGAATCGGCCATGCGCTTAGCGGGTAAGGTATTTACGGCCTTTACCAACAGCGCTGAAGAGCATGCCATACTGGCTACTATGGTGAATAGCTTCGGCGGCGAGTTTGTGCGGTATGAAACTATTGATGAGCTGCCATTGGCCGGAAGCGCGGTACCTGATGTACTGATTATCGATGCCCATGCCATGGAGTTTCGCGAACTGCTGATGCACCTGCAAAACTGTGCCCCCGGCGGGCTTGCCGATACGTGTAAAATCGCCTTGCTACAACAGCCCAACAAGCCCCTCGTGAAACATCAGCTGGCGCAGACCTGCAGTTTGTCGAGACCGGTGTTACGTTCCGAGTTTTTAGCCAGAATTACCGACGAACGCTTACCTCGAACCGCCGACTCTGCCGTGCCGGGCGGCCAGGAAAAGCGGCGCGATAGTGATCAGTTTACCGTCAATGCGGCCGCGGCAAAAGGCCAACTGGCCGGACAGCGTTTGCTTATCGTCGACGATAACGAGATTAATCTGGAAGTGGCTGCCAGTTTGCTAGACACCTTTGCAATGGTGGTCGACAAAGCCAGGGACGGGACTCAAGCTATCGCTACCTTAGCCCGGCTGCATGAGGATCACCAGACAGTGGCAGCAGTGTTGATGGACTGCAATATGCCTGGCATGGATGGTTATGAGGCGACCAAAGCCATTAGAACAGGTCAGGCGGGCAGCCAAATGCAAGATGTGCCGATTATTGCCATGACCGCCAATGCTATGCGCGGCGAGCGCGAGAAATGCTTACAGGCGGGTATGAATGATTATGTCACCAAACCTTTAGCCATAACGGTGTTAACCAACAAACTGCTGCAATGGTGTGAAGCCAATGCATTCGTGCCCGCAATAGCGCCAGCGATGGCAGAAGCAGAAAACCCCGCGTTAGGCTCGATAAAGTTGCAGGGCACCACCATCTGCTTTGACAAACCCGGCGCGCTGACCCGGCTTATGAACAATGAAAACCTGCTAAAAAAACTCATTGGCATATTTGTGGCGGGCGGTAGTGACAAGCTCGCCCAGTTACGCAGCGCCGTAAAACAACAGGACTGCGAAAATGTGCGACAGGCTAGCCATGCTTTAAAGGGCCAGGCCGGAGACATTGGTGCCATTGACCTGCATGGTAAGCTACACGAACTGGAGGTCGAAGCAAAAGAAGCCCATCAGGCCTCTTTTGAAGCCCACTTGGCCATCATAGAGCAGGCGTATGCCGCCCTGCTAGCCCAACTTCAAGACTACCTCAATGCCTGATTTAATGTTTTAGCGGTTTTTTCTAATCTGTGCGGGCCTGCACCAAGTAATAATCTGATACTCATTACTTTGTCATCAACATATTGACCGCAGGCAATTTATGGCTTCAAAACATGGCGTTCGAGCGCATTCTATTCTGGAGTTATCCCCAGGTAGCTGGTGGGCTATTTTAAAACGCATTTATACAAAAATGCATGAACATAACCTACCGCTTATTGCCGCCGGGGTAGCGTTCTATTTTTTACTGGCGATTTTTCCACTACTGGGCGCAATTATTTCGTTATACGGTTTAATGGTGTCTCCTGATGAACTACAGCAGCATATGGCACTGTTGATTGATGTTGTGCCCTCACAAAGCCGCTATATTATCGAAGAGCAGCTGACCAACCTGACCGAAAAATCGAATTCCACATTAAGCTGGGGCTTCTTACTGTCACTGCTTCTGTCGCTATGGAGCAGCAGCAAAGGTGCTAATGCTTTGATCACTGCCTGTAATATTACCTACAGCGAGTCAGAGGGCCGTAGCTTTTTTAAAGGCTTGCTGGCACGGATTACCTGCACATTAAGTATTATTGTTACTGTTATTGTAGCGCTGGCATTTATTACCATTGTGCCAAAATGGATCAGCTGGGCCAGCAGCGGGCTGATGACCGCCCGCGAAGCAGGCTGGATAACCTGGCCGATTATGCTGTTATTATTTAACATCAGTTTGTCGGCGCTGTATCGGTATGGGCCGCATCGCAAACCCGCCCAGTGGCGTTGGGTGACACCGGGCTCGGTGTTGGCCACATTGCTATGGATAGCCGCTTCTTATGGCTTTTCCTTGTATTTAAGCGAATTCGCTACCTACAACAAAACCTATGGCTCAGTGGGTGGCATTGTGATCTTGCTAATGTGGCTGTATCTCAGTGCCTATATTATTTTACTGGGCGCTGAGGCTAACTCTGCAATAGAGCTGCAAACCTCCAAAGACAGCACCGTCGGAGATGAAAAACCGAAAGGTGAGCGAGGCGCTTATGTAGCCGACCATAGCCCGGAAGACGACAAAAAAGAAAACCAGCAGCAGCCGGTGACAGACAACCCATCGTAACCGCGGTAAGGCAAAGATGCAGGATTGCAGCCCCAGCGTTGGCACCGAGCTGGGGCGCTGGTTTTAGCCAGAATAAATGGCGAGAGGTGGCTAACGTCAATTACATTGCCATTATTGGCTATTTACTATACAAATGTAACAGTGATTGACGCCTGCCTATTGCTGTAGGCCTGGAATTTGATAGAGTGGCGAATTTACGTATAGCAAATAATCACTGATGATCGGCTACCAGGCCCATCGTAAGTCCAGGGAACACGAATGGCGGAGCAATGCTTTCGGATGAAAGGTACAACACTGACAAGTATTGTACTGGATATACTCAACTTTGAACCTGATGAATTTGATAAGCAACTGACGGCTAAAGTCGCCAGTGCACCTCAATTTTTTACCCGTTCTTCGTTAATCTTGCAGCTAAATACTGCAATCTCGGCTACCGAATTTGAGCTATTGGTAGCGTTATGCAAAAAGCATCAGTTACAGCCGATGGCGGTGAAAGGTCAGGTAGGTGAATTAAGAACAACAATAAACGATCTGGGGCTGTCTGATATCAGCCAAAGCAAGTCAACGGATTCAGCCCTGCCGGCCGGGGACAATGACGCACCGGCGCCTGCCGCCGCACCGGCTAATAATGGTGTAGCGAAGGTTATTGATCGTCCTGTACGTTCAGGCCAACAGGTATATGCCCAAGGTGGCGATTTAATCATTGTTGCACCGGTAAGTGAAGGCGCAGAAATTCTGGCCGATGGAAATATCCATGTTTACGGCACCATGCGTGGCAGAGCACTTGCAGGGGTAAAAGGGGATACGCAGGCACGAATATTTTGCCAGCAAATGGAAGCTGAGTTGCTCTCTATTGCCGGACGTTTCGTGATGCAGGACACTATACAAACACAATGCTGGAAACAATCAGCACAAGCATATTTGGAAGAGGATGCGTTAGTGGTATCGGCACTGGTTTAATACGCAACGTATTCATCGAGGAAAGGTAAATGGCAAAGATTATCGTGGTAACCTCAGGAAAGGGGGGTGTAGGCAAAACTACATCCAGCGCAGCTATAGGAACTGGCCTGGCGCTACAGGGACATAAAACCGTGGTGGTAGATTTTGATGTAGGCTTACGTAACCTTGATTTAATCATGGGTTGCGAGCGCCGCGTAGTGTATGACTTTGTTAATGTTATCAACAAAGAAGCGTCGTTGAATCAGGCTTTGATTAAAGATAAGCGTACGCCCGGCCTGTTTATTTTGCCAGCATCGCAAACCCGGGACAAAGACGCCCTCACCATGGAAGGTGTACAAGCGGTACTGAATGATCTGAGCAAAGATTTTGATTACATCATTTGCGACTCCCCGGCGGGGATTGAACAAGGTGCGCAAATGGCATTGTATTTTGCCGATGAAGCAATTGTCGTTACTAACCCTGAAGTGTCGTCGGTTCGCGACTCTGATCGCATTCTGGGGATTTTACAAAGTAAATCCATGCGCGCAGAGCAGGGTAAAAATGTAAAAGAACATTTATTGCTGACCCGTTATAACCCGCACCGCGTAGCAACCGCTGAAATGTTAAGTGTTGCCGATGTAGAAGAAATTCTGGCAGTACCCTTGCTAGGTGTTATCCCTGAATCAGAAGCCGTACTGAAAGCCTCTAACCAGGGATCGCCGGTTATTTTAGATCAGGAATCAACTGCTGGTCAGGCTTACAACGACGCGGTGCGTCGCTTGTTAGGCGAAAAAGTGGAACATCGCTTTTTGGAGGCGCAGAAAAAAGGGTTCTTTAAGCGACTGCTCGGAGGGAAATAATGGGCATATTTGACTACCTGCTGAAAAAGGGCAAGCCCAACTCAGCTGCCGTGGCTAAAGAGCGGCTACAAATTATTGTTGCGCACGAGCGGCGCAAACGCACCGAGCCTGATTATTTGCCAATGATGCAACAGGAAATACTCGAGGTGATTAGAAAGTATGTACAGATAGCCGATGACCAGGTATCTGTGCAGCTGGAAGACAGTGATGACTGCAGCGTGCTGGAGTTGAACATTACGCTACCTGAGTAGTTCGTGGCTTAAGTAGGGTTAATCCTAAAAAAGCTCCCTTTTATAAGGGAGCTTTTTTGTAGGTAAAAGCCAAGGTTATCGTAAGTAGGTGCCCTTGTAGCTTTGGCGTGTTTCCAGCAATTTTTGTCAAGCGCCAGGGTTACCGAGCCGGTGAAGCGTTTCCGGTACGCTCATATTTTGCCGGTTGGCCAGGCTTCGGCAAGGCCGCTAAAATAAATTCCCGGACATCCTGGTTCGCCGTTTTTAAATCCGCTTTGCGCAGGTACATCATATGGCCACTATGGTATCCCTTAAAGCTTAGCCGTGACTGCATGGCCCCGCTAGGATCAAGTTGCCATAGGGTATACTTGGCATCAAAATAATTGGTGGCACCATCAAAGTAGCCCGACTGCACCATTACCTTTAGATAGGGATTGGCCGCCATTGCCATGCGTAAATCTTCACCGGTAGTATCGTCGCTTCTGTCCCACGGATGTACCGGGCCAAACATATTGTATTGCAGGTCCGTTTTTACCTTTAGTTCATTGCGTAGGTACGTATTGATGGCAGGTGTAAAAGCATGTAGCCAGGCGGTAAGCTCTGCGTTGTAGTCGGGGCTGCTACCCACCGTTTGTTTGTCTATACCCAGATAGCGGCTGTCTAAACGCCCCAGGGTTTTTCCTTCATCCCGTAATAACGCCTTCCAGAAATAACGGGTGCTGACATCCAAGTTGCTGCCTTCAATGTCACTGACCGACAACCCGGAATAGGCCGCCATCTGCTTAATAAGCTGCTGTTTGCTGGTGGCATCAATATATCCGCCACGGGCGAGCGCAGGCATTAGCTTATCCAGGGTAAAGCGTTCGACTTCTTCTAGCAGGCTTTCCAGCGGCTTATTTTGGTACTGCGGCGCCAGCTTTTTGTGATACCACGCCGTGGCGGCAAAGTAGGGGAGCCGGTTAGCAGCTTCTACCACGCCTTCGCGGGGAATACCCAACTCAGTAGGTGAAACCAGGATAACCCCGTTTAAATACATCCACTGGTCATTTTGCAGAGCCAATGCCAAGCCCGAGACCCGAGTGGTTCCATAGCTTTCGCCAATCAAAAATTTGGGAGCCCGCCAGCGGTCGTGGCGGCTGACAAAGGTATTTATCCATTGCGCTAAATAGGCAATATCGGCGTTTACGCCAAAGAACATTTTCTGCTGGTCTTCTTTGGAAGGCAACTTACCTTCACTGGTCTCCAGGACCCGGCTATAGCCGGTATTTACCGGGTTAACATAAACAATGTCGGCCACATCCAATACCGAGTGAGGATTAGTTTTGGTGCCATAGGGTTGCACCGGATAGCCTTCGTCATCCACATTGAGCACTTTGGGCCCGGTATACGCCAGATGCATCCATACCGAGGCCGACCCGGGCCCCCCGTTAAAGCTGATAAGCAAAGGGCGGGTTTGGTTATCCTTAATATCGGTGCGTTCATAATAGGTGTACTGCAATGTTGCAATCGGCTTACCGTCGTCATTCCATACCGGTTGCATACCCGCAGTGGCTTGGTACTTCACCCGTTCACCGCGAATCTGGGTGGTGTGCTCGGTCACTATGGTTTGTTCAATATCTGCTTTGCGTTGATGTGTGGGGTTAGCGGGCGCAGTGGCAGCATGGCTTAACATGCTTGCAGTTAACGCTACGCTAATGAGATATCCTTTCCAGTACATAAAGCCTCTTATTTTAGTTATACAGCGTTACAATAATCGTTTTTAGTTGTTATTTGTTGGGTCTGAACCCGCTGGGATCTACACTTATATTAGCGCGGGTGCGGGCGCGGATGACAACAGCATTGCTAAGCGGCCGCTATGACCGCTTAGTTGGTTAATTTAATGTTAACATCAAGGCGTGTCGGTTATTGTTGGTTTATCGATTACTGCTGGTTATCGGTCGCGGGCAGACCGTCATGCTGTAACCGGTACAACAACAGGGCCGCACGTTTTGCCTGGCTACGTAGCGTGGTTAAGTCGCCCTGTTCTTTAACCGTGTGGCCAGCGGTACCGCCCATGCCTAAGCCGTCCAACGCCATCTTTACATGAGCAGCGGTGAACGATACATCCGCTGCGCCGGCATTGCGTGGGTCAATAGCACTCACCTGGCCCTGGCCCAGCGCTTCGCTCACCGCCGAGTATAACGTCAGTAACCGTGCGTTACCGGGCGTAGGAGAAAGCGGGGGATAGCCATCTTCATAAGTAATGGAAGCTGAAGTCTGGGGCAGGTTCTGGGCCACAATCTTGCGCATTTTTTGTTTCACCCGCTCCAGCTGTTCAGCCGAAATTGCGCGAATATCGCCGGTAACCAGGGCTTTTTCTGCCACCACATTATCTTTGCCAAACGCCATACCTTTATTTGCGCTGGGCTGATGACTGATTTGGGTGCCGCCGATAATTTTACCCGGGTTAAATGTCAGCAATTTCTCGTCTTGTAAGCCGGTATAAAATGCCTGAAGGATACGCGCCGCTTCATAAATGGCGCCCGCTCCTACATCGGGTTGAAAAATCTGCGAAGAATGCGCCGGGGTGCCGGTTATCTCTAATGTCCAGCCCATAGCGCCACGCCGGGCGGTGTTCGCGGTGGCGGGGTTACCATCCCCATTTTCAAAACCCAGGGCAACATCAGCCCATTTTGCCGCGTCTATCAGCGCGGCTTTAGATAGCGACAAAGGCCGGCCACTGGACTCTTCATCACCGGTCATAACCACCTGAATATTCATATCGGCCAGCTCGCCAGCGGCTGCCAGGGCTCGTAGCGTTTGCAATATAATAATATTGCCGCCTTTCATATCGGCAATACCCGGCCCTGACGCCCAGCCCGCTTTCGTGAGCGAAAAAGTTTGAAACGGGCTGTCAGGCTCAAACACGGTATCCAGGTGGCCAATGAGCAATATATTCGGCCCGCGTGTTCCTGTTTTAGTCGCCACCAGATGGCCCGCCCGCTCAAAGGCGCTACCATCGGTCATGTCAACGGTAAAACCAAGCGCTTCGAATTCCGGAATCAGCAAAGCACCCGCTTTTTTCACTCCAGCCAGGTTCATTGTGCCGCTGTTGATGTTCACCGACTTTTCCAATAGGGAAACCGCTTCATCATGATGTTGATCAAGGTAATCGATGGCTGCTTGTTCAGCCGGCGATATTGCCGCAAACGTATTTGTGCAGGCCAGTGCCAGCAAACCCAGCAGAGCAGTTTTTTTCATGGGAATTCTCTAAGTGTATGGTAATGATGCTATTACCATACCCATGCAGCAGGTAAAATAGCAAAACCTTGTTGCCGGTTAGCGGGTCTGGCACGACAATTTACCCTTGCCGGGTAAACAGTTTAGGCGTATTGGTAGTACCAACAACATTACTCATGTAATGGAGCGAGCAATGAAACAAGTAACAATAGCCACACCCGAACAGGGTTTAGAGGGTCTGAAAGTCAGTGAAACTGCACCACCGCCAGAGCCTGGCGCCGGTGAAATCATGGTCAATATTAAGGCCACCTCGCTTAACTATCATGATTACGGCGTGGCGTCCGGCACCATGAAGCCTACCCCCGGCAGAGTCGTGATGTCGGATGGCGCAGGCGTGGTTACCGCGGTGGGTGAAGGGGTATGCGAATTCGCCAAAGGCGATAATGTAGTATCGGTGTTTTTCCCTGACTGGCAGTCGGGGCCCCCGCAGGTTGGCGATTTCTCCCGGACGCCGGGCGATGGCATCGATGGCTATGCCCGTGAATACGTCACCCTGCCAGCACACTGGTTTACCCACGCCCCCAGTGGCTGGTCGCATGCGCAGTCGGCGACTATTACCACAGCCGGACTAACCGCCTGGCGCGCCCTGGTGGTGGAAGGTAATTTGAAGGCGGGAGATACAGTTTTACTATTGGGCACCGGAGGCGTATCGGTGTATGCCCTGCAAATAGCCAAGGCAATGGGGGCGAAAGTAGCGATTACCTCGTCCAGCGATGCCAAGCTGGAAAAAGCCCGGGCGTTAGGCGCCGATTTCACGGTCAATTACAAAACTGACGAGCAGTGGGGCAAAACGGTTGCTAAATGGAGTGGTAGCGGGGTGGACCATGTGGTTGAGGTAGGCGGCCCGGCAACCCTTGGTCAGTCGATAAAAGCCTGCCGGGTAGGCGGTAGTATTGTGCTTATTGGCGTACTGACAGGGATTGGCGGGGAAGTGCCTACTGCGCTGCTTATGCGCAAACAAATTCGCCTGACCGGTATAATCGTAGGCTCGCGACAAGATCAGCAGAATTTTGTCAAAGCCCTCGAAACGATGGCCTTTGAGCCGGTTATCGATAAGTCGTTTGAGCTTGAAGCGTTGGCCGATGCATTTCGGTACGAGGAATCTGGCCAACATTTTGGTAAGATAGTCGCGCAATACTAAATAAGCGCAGGCCAGGGATGGTCAAATTACTCATTTTGTAAGCCGGTCAGGGCTTTTCTGAACTCAGGCCAGTATTGCGGGCGTATCAATCCTATTTACTCTAGCCCGCTAATACGCACGTTATATTACGGCCCAAACTGGTTAACTCCGGGGTGGGTATGGACTGGCTACATTTACTGCAACGGAATACGCTGTGACCTTAAACATCGTAACTGACACCACTGAAGAAAAAACCATATTAGAAGCCTGCATCTCAAGCAAGGCTACGCCGGGTAGGGCGTTACGTATTCTGGAAGCCGGTTGTGGAAACAAATGGCAGCTCAAACTCAACGATATCGAATATACATTATCCGGGGTCGATATAGACGCCGACGCCGTATCGTTACGCCAATCCAAATTCAATGATCTGGATGAGGTGATAATCGGTGATTTGCGAGAAGTGGCGTTACCTGAGGCGGCATTTGACGTAATTTATACTGCCTACGTACTGGAGCATGTCAGTAATGTAACCCGGGTTCTGGAAAACTTTTCGCGCTGGCTAAAACCCGGTGGCGTCATTATTATCAAAGTGCCTGACCGGGATTCTGTTTACGGCTTTATGGCCCGCTCTACGCCCCATTGGATGCATGTGTATTATTATCGTCTGATAAAAGGGAATAAAAACGCGGGTAAACCCGGTTATCTACCGTATCCTACGGTATACGATCCTGCATTGGCCCGCCGCAATATACAGCAGTACTGCCAGTCACACGGGCTGGCCGTAAAAGCCACCTTTGGCAAAAATAACTATTTACGCAAGCGTTCTGCCCGCGACCGTTTTATCCGGGTGTTTGCTCAGCTGGTGAATGTATTTTCGTTTGGCCGCCTGGCATGGCATTATAACGACCTGATTTATATCATTGAAAAACCGACGGCTGATAGCCAGGCCGCACCGACCGCGGCGTCGCCCTTAGCAAATAGTGAGCATACTGGTACGCGGCATAATAGTACGGTCACCCCCGCGCGTCGCCCAGTGTAACTATTAAGCCTGTCACGAACAGGTTATGTTAGGTATTGTCAGCGTTACAAAACGATTATCTGCTAGCCAATCAGCATATAAATGTGTGTTAACAGTCGATATTTTTTTGCGACACAGGGATAATCGTCAGGTTACCCGGGCACGCATGCGTGTCTGGTGTTTGTACCTCATTATTATTTATCACGGAGCGCACCATGGCTGTTCATGAAATCAGGCATCCACTTATTCAGCATAAACTTGGCCTCATGCGTGAAGCAGGTTTAAGCAGTAAAGACTTTCGCGAACTGGCCAGTGAGGTGGGCAACCTGCTGACCTATGAAGCCACCCGGGATTTACCCACTGAACCAGCCACCATTACCAGCTGGTCGGGCGATGCTATCGAAGTGCAGCAAATTGCCGGCAAGAAGATTACTGTCGTCCCTATTTTGCGGGCTGGCCTGGGCATGCTTGATGGCGTAATGGAGCTGATCCCCAATGCGAAAATATCGGTGGTGGGTTTGTATCGCGATGAAGAAACCCTTCAGCCAGTGGCGTACTTTGACAAGGTGGTTAAGCACATTGATGAGCGAACGGCGCTGATAGTCGACCCTATGTTGGCTACGGGGGGCACCCTCATAGCCGCCATCGACCTGCTCAAGCAAAAAGGTTGCACTAAAATTATGGGGCTATTTTTAGTGGCAGCCCCCGAGGGTATTGCCGCGGTGACCGCAGCCCATCCTGATATTGATATTTTCACTGCCTCGGTAGATGACAGGCTCAACAGTCAGGGTTATATCCTGCCCGGCCTGGGCGATGCCGGCGATCGTATTTTCGGTACCCGATAGGCTTTCCTACCTCTTATCCTGCAGGTGTCGGTTTTACTAAAACTGGCACCTGAATTACGTTTACTTATATTCTGTAGCTTTGCGGCCCGTCTTTCCCCACCATATACCTGTCATGGGATTAATCGATTAAGTAAATTCGGTGTTAAAAACAGATGATCTCTGCTAATGTTGTGCTGGATAACAAAAAAATTAAGAGCAAATTGAAGCACTTTGGTGTTTGCCGCGGGCGTCATATTGATGACCTTAAACAGGCACCTAAAATGTCTTCAATCAGTCACCCTACATAATATGAATAAAAATAAACTTACTTTGAAAGATGTTGCGCACATGCTGGATGTGTCCACGGCGACAATATCTAATGCCTTTAATCGACCTGATCAGTTATCGGCGGCTAAGCGGGAAGAAATTTTACTGGCCTGCCAGCGTATTGGCTATCATGGCCCGAATAAAGCGGCGCAGATTTTACGTAAAGGGCACTCAGGCATAGTGGCGCTGGTATTGGCCGATAATATCGAATACATGGTTAGCGACCCGGTAGCCAGTACTTTTATCAAAGGGGTATCCAAGGTACTGCATGCCAATCAGAAGCATTTGTTGCTATACAGCGGCAATGTTGATTCGATTCGCGATGTCGTAGATTTTGTGGATGGCTTTATTTGCTATGGTGCCCCTGAAAATCCACGCCTTGCCCATGAGTTAACCACAACTATTAAACCAGTGGTAACTGTCGACTTTAATCTCGACCACCGTCCCGCCATTAATATTGATAACGAGCAGGCCGCGTATCAGATTGCCAAAGGCGCTATTCGCGAGAACGATAGGGTCGCCATTCTTGGCCTTAAACTGATTGCCTCAGCTAACACATGTCGTATTTACGACTCGCCGTTACTGGCGGCAGAGAGTTCTATTTCGCACCGGCGTTTGGATGGCTACGTTCGCGCTATGCGCGAACGCAATGTAAGCGTTGACAATGCCTGGATCTGGCATATTCCGGAAAGTGAAGGTTCCTTTGCCCGGCAAGCTGCCCGCGAAGTATTAAACAGCCACCCCAGGCCCGATACCATCTTGTGTATGAGCGACATTATCGCCCTTGAACTGCTGCAATATGCAATCAGCCAGAATATTGATGTGCCTGGCCAGTTGCGCATAACCGGTTTCGATGGCATTGATGAGGCGGCCAGAACCCGCCCTTATCTGACTACCGTATGTCAGTCGAGCCTGACTAAAGGCGAGCTGGCTGCCCAACTGCTGTTAGACGGTGCCACCGAGTCTACCCTGCTACCTTTTGATATTGTAGCAGGCGAAACCTCGTGACAATGACTTATGCCCCGCTGGCCATTGCCTTGTATTAAAGCTGGCCGGACTAATGAACAGCCTAGCCGGCGCTCAGGTAGGCTGTTTACCACTGTGATGCGTTGAACGTGTGTTACCCGCACTATGGTGCGCGGTAGCCGGGGCTGGCTAAGATCGCGGGCAGGCCAACATCGCTAGCGCTGGTTTGGCGATGGTATGGTAATGGTTTGGTAATGGTTGGGCGAGGGTGGGCCCACGCTAAGAAGCTGGCTTACTCTTTAAAAAACATAGAGGTAACGGTCGCTATACGTTTGAGCACCGCGATATCCTGGCTGTGCCATTGCACTTTGCTGCCGGTAGCTTCGCAACATATCACGCCTACTGCTTTAAAATTCTCCTGAAAGATGTAGTCCAGTAACGAGTAAATGCCATTAGGCTCAAAATAATCAGTGTTAAAACATCGGGTATCGGCGTGGGTACGCGCGTTCGAGGCAACCACTAATTGTTGCTGTAAAATAGCCCTGAAATAATCTGGAAAATCAGCTTCTTTAAGTATTACATTCTCGGTGACAACACACTCGCTACCCTGCTTTAGCATTAAGCAACGAATGGCGCTGCGGTCTTCATTAAACTTCCACAGGGATACCCTGCTAGCTTCCGGAATAACCGATGTCACACAGCAGCATATTGCCTTATGTTTCTCGATGTTTGACAGCGTATTTCGGCTTAAAGCCAGGGTTAACGTTGTAAGAGGATCTAAGCCATTTACCATTGTTATCATTATTTGGTTCCTGCTGTTGGTTGCCCCGCAGCCCGAATATTAGGGCAAAGCAATATTTGCTCTGCAGACCCGCTAAATGTAGCAGAAAACCACGTCGCTCAGCCCTTGATAATTAGTCTACTTTTTACGCAGCGGTATTGATGAGGAGGAGATAAACTTACCGGGAAAGGCGCGGACTAAATCCGCAATCAAGGTTAACCAGGCATCCCTCACCAGCGGCTTACAGAGCCGGCGTAGCTGGTTATCGGCTTGCTCTTTTACACGTTCGCTTTTTTACAGAAATAGAATCTCGCGGGCTTATTCAGACGCTGGCATTCGGCTAAAGTACATATCTCGGTAAGCATGGTTCGTGGCCGCTGCCGGGCTGGTTGATTGTCTTAAAGGCTGCAATGTGAACCCCCTGATTTGCCCAGTGCTATTGATATCGACTGACAATAGCGCGGGAGATGCCGCGTTGGTATTATCCCAGTTCACCTGAAGCCGGGTAGCACTGAAGTCTTCCACGCTACCACTAAGCGTGGGCATTTTGGCGCTGCTGATGCGCCACTTACCATTTTGTTCAGCGATGTGCATGGCACCAAACCAGGTATCGCGATAGGTGCCTGCCAGCTTGGCTTTAGCGATACCAAAGGCGCCGCTTTTAACCGGCTTAGGATGTCGTTGTAACCAGCTTTTGCGTTGCTTGCTAGCCAATGCCTGATAGGCTGCTATCCAATCGTCGGGTAATGTTTTATCCGGCGTGGACGGTTGCAGGTAGCTATTCAATATATGCTGCATCACCGCCCCGCGAGCACCATAATGTGAGCCGTTATTGAGCAGTACCACCCCCAGCTTTTGGGCCGGTACGAAGGCTACATAGGCTTGATAGCCTGACACGGTGCCGGTATGTGACACGACTTTATAGCCATACATATCGCTCACGCGCCATCCTAAGGCGTAACCTCCAAACTGGGTTTGGTTCCATTGTTTATCAATAGCCGCCACAGGCAGGGCCACGTGTTGAGCGGTGAGCTGATCAAGCTGGGTGGGGCTGATAATACTTTGGCCCCCGAAGCTGCCGTTATTCAGCCACATAGACAGCCAGTTAAGCATACTGTGGGTATTACAGGTTATGCCACCCGCCGCAGCGTAAATAACACCCTTGGTATTAACCTGGTTCCGGGTTATCGGATAAAAACCCTCGGTATCGTTCTGTGCATAACTTACCGCCACATTTTGCAACGCGCTGGGGCTTACCTCTTCCACAAAACACGTCATGTTCAGCGGTGCAAATAGAGCTTGCTGAATAAACGAAGCCAGCGACATACCCGACGCCCGAGCCACGACTTCGCCAGCGACCATGTACATTACATTGCTATAAGCAAATGTTTTTCTAAATTCACCGGCTGGCGATAAATAACGCAGGTTATGAATGATTTCGTCCAGGCTGAACCGTGAAGGCGAGGGCCATAGCATGCTGTCACCCGCGCCGCTGGCCAGCCCGCTTTGGTGGGTAAGTAAGTCTGCAACGGTAAAGTGGCGAGTTACCCAGGGATCGTGCAGCTGGAACTCGGGCAGATAGTCAGTAACCGGGTCGTGCCAGTTTAGTTTGCCCTGGTCAACCAGTATTGCCAAGGCCGCAGCGGTAAAAGCTTTAGAGGTAGAAGCCAACCGAAACTGGGTGGCAGGGGTAACAGGAAGATTACGGGCAATATTACGCTGGCCAAACCCCTCACTGAATACAGTTGTCCCGTTATGTACTACGCCAACCGCCATACCCGGGGTAGCAAAGGCCTCCATACTGCGGTTTATTACCTGAACTAGCGCCTGGCTATCTAACGGCTGGGGGAGGGAAGAGGGCTGTTCTTCTACCGGTGCCAGCGGCGTTACGTTGGGCTGGGCGCTGGCTATGGTGCCATACATTACTATTGCTAATGCGGTCAGCCACAACATAGGTGAAAAGGTAATCAACAACAGTTCCTTAGCCAGTATAAGCGGTTACTTAGATCAGAGGTTAGCTCATTCGGGCCAGCCACGACAGTGGCGCCACCCGTAATACATAACGAACCATCGCCCATGGCCACATTGGTACAAAAGCGTTGGCGGGCTCTTTATTAATGGCTTTGACCAGGGCTTTGCAGCCGGTTTGCGTATCTACCATAAAAGGCGCGCTTTTCACCTTTTCATTAATCGCTGAACGAATAAAGCCAGGATGGACAGTCGTTACTTTTATCGGAGTATCCATAACATCTATCCGAATCCCCTCGGATAACGATGACAGCGCAGCTTTGCTGGCAGCGTAAACCGTTAACGCACGCCGGAAGCCACGAAGTCCGCTGATGGACGAAATTGTTACCAGATGTCCATGATTTTGCTTACGAAATATCTCCAATGCCGCTTCGCACTGAGCCAACGCAGCAATAAAATTAGTGGTCGCCGTTTGTTTATTGGCCGCAAAGTGGCCGGTACCGATAGAGGCTCCTTTACCCATTCCGGCGTTAACGATAATTCGGTCCAGTGAGGTGAAATCGCTGGTGAACGCACGGAAAGTCTCGAATACGTCATCGTGGTTATTAACATCCAGCGTACGAATACTGATTTTTAACGTTCGGTCAATAGCGTGACATTCCTGCTTGAGCGAAATCAGGTGTTCTTCACGACGCGCGCACAGGGCAAGATTATGGCCTTTGCGGGCAAATTCCAGCGCCATGCCACGGCCTAGCCCCGAGCTGGCGCCGGTGATCAGTATATTTTTACGCATAGCGTTAAGTTAGTCCCAGACCAGTTGTTTAAAATGTTTACGGCACATAGACTCGTAGCGGTCATTGCCGCCTATCTGAACCTGTGCACCGCACGTAACGGCCTGGCCTTCGTCATCCAAACGCACCACAAAGCTGGCTTTGCGGCCACAGTGACACACGGTTTTCAGCTCAGACAGTTTATCGGCCCATGCCATCAGATAGTGGCTACCTTCAAAGGTTTCCCCTAGAAAATCGGTTCGCAGGCCATACGCTAAAACCGGAATATCCAGCTCATCTACAACCTCCACTAACTGACGCACCTGGGGCTTGGTTAAAAATTGTGCTTCGTCAATGAATACGGCGTCCACCGCTTTATCGCTGTGTCTGGCGGCAATTCGCTGATAAATATTATCGTCGCCTTTATACAGCTCAGCTTCAGCCTGCAGGCCAATCCGGGAAGCCACTTTGCCTACGCCGTAACGATCATCAAGCGCCGCGGTGAAAATCATCGCGTTCATACCCCGTTCCCGGTAGTTATAGGCAGATTGTAAAAGAGAGGTAGATTTGCCGGCATTCATTGCCGAATAATAAAAATAAAGCTGCGCCATAGTGTTTAGTTATCTTTATGGTGAAACCAGTGGGTAAATTCCGCCGCTGGCATGGGTCTGGCAAAATAAAATCCTTGCAGGTGGGTGACGCCCATATTGCGTAAACGCTGAGCCTGACTGACCGACTCCACGCCTTCGGCAACCGTTTGACAACCAAACTCACGGGCGATCATTAGGGTGGCCCGAATAATTGCTTCGTTACCCGAGCTTAAGTCCATTACAAAGGATTTGTCTATCTTGATACGATCAAAGCTCAGCAATTGTAACTGACTTAACGAAGAAAATCCGGTTCCAAAGTCGTCAATTGATATTTGAATGTGGCGGGCTTTTAGGGCTTCTACTTTTTCGCGGATCGCTACCCGATTCTGGGCAAACGCCGATTCGGTGATTTCCAGGTGCAATTTGGTCGCCGGAAAGCCGGTGCCGGTTAAAATGCGGTCAATATGGGCAATAAAATCATCTTCAAGTAACTGCAGTATAGAGACATTGACCGATACCGCCGGCAGCGGGGTAATATCCAGCTCCAGGGTTTCAATACACGCACGCTCTAAAACCCAGGTGCCGAGTTTATTAATCAGCCCCGATTTTTCCGCCAGGGGGATAAATACGGCAGGCGATATGGCCTTACCTCTGAAACGCCACCGTAACAATGTTTCAATGCAGACCACCTCGTAGGTGCTGGCATCCACGATAGGCTGGTAGTACACCGTCAACTCATTGTTACGAATCGCTTCAGCCAACCCGGCGCGCCGGGCTTCTTCCAGCCGCACATGATGATAAATATCTTCATTGTACAAACACACTGCGCCCCGTTGGGTTCGTTTTTGCTGGTACATGGTAAAGTCGGCTTTTTGAATCAGTGTATGGGCCTGGGTGCCATGTTCCGGGAAAAACGCGATCCCAATGGTAGCATCCAGCGAAATTTGATTGCGTTGTGCCTCAATAGGCTGGCTTACCGCAATACGCAACGACTCGGCCAGCGTTACCGCGTTGGATTCATTAATGTTGGCGGCGGTTAAGATAAATTCGTCACCGCCCCACCTTGAAAGCTGGTCGGCGGTGCAGTGCGCAGACAATCGGCGTGCGACGGTTTCAAGAACAGTGTCACCAATTAAATGCCCCAGGCTGTCATTAACCTGCTTAAAGCCATCCAGATCAATAAATAAAATGGCCAGTCGGGTATGGTGTTGCCTTGCAGCGGCTAATTTTTCATTAAGCTGAGATTTAAAACCGGCACGATTTAACAGACCGGTCAGGGCGTCACGGTTAGACAATTCAAACAACTCTTCGGTACGCTTAGTGACTTGCTGTTCCAGGTTGGCGTTATTGTTATCCAGTTGTTTATTGGCCTCTACCAGCGCCTGATTAACTCTGACTACTTCAGCCCGTTCGCGCTGCATATCTTCAAGTAACTCGGAATTACGCTGTTTTAAATCAATAACCTGCATAAAAAACGCATTAGACTGAGCGCTGGTAGATAACATTGCCAGCCAGAAACCCACCCCTAAAAAGCCCAGAATTCGATATTCCTGCCCAGGGTCGATGAGGGCCATGATAGAGATAGGCACTAACAATAACGTGGTGTAAAAGCTGGATATCGCACGGCTGGGGGCCAGCACGGTGGCGGCCCCGCCAGCCATAGCCGATAGAATTACCATTGTTGAGGCTAATTCCAGTAGCGCCATCTGATGGTAAAAAACCACCGCGTAAACACACCACAATGTGCTGGTAAGCCCATTGCCAATAGCAAAACGAATAAAGCCGGCATAGGCCGTGTGGGGTAGCACAAAGGCGCGGCCAGCGCGCGAACCGCTTACGGCAGCAGTTAACAGACCTGCCGATGGCGTTGGCCGTGTGGCGTCGCCCTCAGCAGCTGGTGGCACAGGGTCAGCCTTCCTGGCCATTAGGTCAGCGTGGTATTGCCACCACCAGCCATCGGCCATCCGGGCCAGCGACACCACCATCATGAGTGTCCACAACACCAGTTTTCCCGGCACCTCATCAACACTGGAAAAACCAAATACCAAACCGGAGAATGCCAGCATGGTCATTAACGCGCCACGGTAAACATTGCCGTACAGCATATTTACAGCGTCCAGCTTTACCGACACAAATGTCTGGTGTGGGGTATGTGTTTTAGACAGCAAAATAATAAACCCGACCTCATCGCCATAGGGTGATAGCTTGTATCAGACCGCCTGCTTCACCCATTGGATGCCGCAAGCCCGCCTGAGTTTTGCCAGCAAAATGCTGCCAATGAATACCTGTTGCTGCCAGTTACCCTTAACAGCCTGCGAATGCATCTTCGCTGCCGTAAGTTCCGTTAACCGCTTTTATACATAGTTTAAAATTTATCTGTCAGTGCGAGACGTTTTGTTACCGCCACCACGACTTGTTAAGCGCTCATGCGCCATGAGTGCTTATATAAAATGTAAAAGCTATACAGAGAGTTAGGTAAGCTAACTTTGTAAAGGAAGCTATATAAGTAATAGCCTGCTACGACCAAAATGCAAGCCAGCAGGCCAAGTTTAACGGGGCAGGGTTGCCCAGGGGGAAAGCGGTGAGCGGGGCACATACAAAACAAGCGGCCGAAGCCGCTTGAGTAAAGGAATAACCGAGGTTAACCGGGTTGGCTGCTATCAGGCAGCGTCCTGGTTATCGGTTTGGGCTTCACGCTGTCGTTGGGCACCCGGAACCGTTTGCTCAGGGGTTAACAACTCAAGGTCAAAGGTAAACTCATCTACCCGCACTGCCAGCTTACGCTTTTCGTTGTAATCATGCAGTGAGCTTGCTTCAGCGGCCGAAATAATGCCTTTTTCCTGTAGCTTATTAAGCGCATTTTCAAACGATATATAAGGTACAACCGGTTCCTTGCGCAGGGCTTTTTGCACCCGACCTAACAAGTGTGCCACGGCATGCTTGGCTTTAAATGCCTGCTCATTGATGTAGTTACCATCGCCTACCACCGGGCGCACCAGGTGAGTTAGCTGCGCTTTAACACTGGTATCCTGCATTGACGCCTGTGCCAGCTCGGTTACCAACTTGTCAGAGATCCCGCTAACGCTATTAGTGTAGGTATTCGTCAGCATTCTCATCAGACCGCGGGTAGCGGTATTAGGGAAGTTGTTGATGAAATCAACAATGGCTTTTTCAGCCTGCTGCAAAGACCATTGAATAGCATAGTCAAAGTATGGTTTGGCGAGTTGACGGTCCTCAATGCGCTGCTCGTAGAAACGAATCGCAGCCATAGCACCATACAGATAGCTCATTACATCGCCTAAACGGGCCGACAATAACTCAGCTTTTTTCAAGTCACCGCCTAACACAGCCAGGGATAAATCGGCTAACGGCGCCAGTTTGGCAGACAGCGCATTAATACGCTGCTCGTAAGGGCGAACCTCTGGCAGAGCTGATTCAGCGCTACGCAAAAACGGCAGATAGCTTTTTGAGAAACTGCGTAATGCGTTTTTCACACTAAAGCTGACTGTTTTACGCAGTACCTTATTGAATTCCGCATCGGCGCCGTGATCGTCGCTATGAATCAGGTCGACCATTTCTTTTAGATACGGGTGACAGCGCATTGCGCCCTGACCAAAGATCATCAGGTTACGCGTCAGAATGTTCGCCCCTTCTACGGTAATCGCAATGGGGAGGGCACTGTAGCCACCGGCCAGGGTATTTTGCGGGCCGCGTTGAATCGCTTTACCCGCCTGAATATCCATGGCCGAGTTCATTACATCACGGCCCAGCTCAGTCATGTGGTATTTTGCAATGGCAGTGACCACCGATGGCTTAAGGCCCATGCCTAAACCTTCTGTGGTTAACACCCGCATGGCTTCCAGCAAGAATGTTTTGCCGGCGATATCCGCCAGCTTATCCTGAATACCTTCAAAACGGCCTATCGGCAAACCAAACTGTTCACGCACAAAGCTGTATTCTGCTGCGCCTTTTAGCGCACTCTGGGCAGTGGCTACACCCATTGCCGGCAATGAAATACCCCGGCCAGCGCCTAAGCAGCTCACCAGCATTTGCCAGCCACGGCCAATATTCTTTTGTCCGCCGATGATAAAGTCCATCGGAATGAATACGTCCTGGCCACGGGTAGTACCGTTATAAAAACGTTGGCCCATAGGGTCGTGGCGGTTGCCCAGCTCCACCCCAGGGTGGTCTTTAGGTAACAACGCACAGGTAATACCCAGCGCGTTTTTGCCACCCAACAAACCTTCTGGATCAAACACTTTAAAGGCCAGGCCCAAAACGGTGGCAATCGGTGCCAGCGTAATATAACGCTTGTCCCAACTTACTGATAAGCCAATGACTTCTTCGCCGTTGTACTGACCTTTGGTCACAATAGCTGCATCGGGAATGCCACCGGCATCTGAACCTGCTTCCGGGCTGGTTAAAGCAAAACAGGGAATGTCCTGACCTACCGCCAAACGCGGTAACCAGTAATCCTGCTGTTGCGTGGTTCCATAATGCATCAGTAGCTCACCCGGGCCGAGTGAGTTAGGTACCATCACGGTCACTGCAATCGCGCCACTTTTGGCGGCAATGGTGGCCACAATAGTTGAGTTTGCATACGGGCTAAACTCCAGACCGCCAAATTTCTTCGGAATGATCATCGAGAAAAAGCGGTTTTTACCCAAAAAGTCGAGGACTTCCTGAGGAATATGTTTGCCGTTGGCCAGTTCAAAGTCGTCAATCATTTCCAGCAATTGCTGAACCGGACCGTCCATAAAGGCTTGTTCATCAGCGCTTAATTGTGCTTTAGGCACCGCGCGCAGCGCGTCCATATCAGGTTTTCCCTGATAAATTGAAGATTCAATCCAAATGTCGCCTGCATCTAAGGCTTCCTGTTCGGTTACCGAAATAGGAGGTAAAACTTTTTTCAGGCTTTTTCTAATACTCATGATTACTCATCCGCTCATCTGACCAGTTGCTGAGGTAATAGTACATCAAAGTCTGCAAAGATCAAATATGGCGTTAGCACTTTGTTAACTGTCTAAATAAATTTTAACCTTGCGGCACCGGCTACTGCAGGCTTTAGGTCGATTGTCAAAGCGCAGTAAATACCTTCGGATAAGAATAAAAACCTATAGATGGCTTATACTATGGCGTAAAATGTCGATACACTGTGCAGCGTCTAAAACGGATAAGGGTATAGGTCTTCAATGCAAAAGTTGCCTGGTTGGATGAAGTGGTGTCTGCATTCACCAAAATTTGCGATTCTGCTATTTATAGCCTTGTGCGCGGTGACCGCCACTGGGGCTTCTCAGCTGTATTTTCGCGGCGATTACAAGGTGTTTTTCGAACCGGATAATCCGCAGCGTAAAGCCTTTGAAGACATGCAAAACATTTTCAACAAAAGTGAAAATGTGTCTTTTTTAGTGGTGCCTGCTGCCCCCACGGTCTATCAGTCTGATACTTTCAGGCTGATTCACGAGCTTACCGAAGATGCCTGGCAATTGCCCTTATCCACGCGGGTCGAATCAATTTCCAATTATCAGCATACCTATGCCGAAGCCGACGATCTGGTCGTGACCGATCTGATAACCAGTGGGCAGTACGGCCGGCCACATATTCAGTGGGTGCGCGAGGTGGTGCAAAGTACTCCTGAAATAGATGGACGGCTGGTCTCGCGCAATGGCGAGGTGGCGGTAATTAACGCTACTATTCAGTTGCCCGATGGTGACCAGACCAAAGAAGTGATTGAGATTGCGGACTACGCCCGCCAATTGCAGGATAAATACCAGCAGCAATTCCCTGACCATGCTATTTACCTGACCGGCATGGTTATTATGAATGATGCGTTTGCCGTGGCCGCCCAGGATGATGCACAAACCCTGATACCTGCCATGTTTGTGGTTATCACCATCATGATAGCGTTGTTAACCCGCTCAATTGTGGCGGCCCTGGCGACACTGGTGATTGTGGCCTCGTGTATCGCAGTGACCATGGGCCTGGCCGGTTGGGCCGGACTGTTTTTAAGTACCGCCACTGTAAACGTACCTACCATGGTAATGACCCTGGCCGTCGCCGATTGTATTCACGTTATTGTGAGTTTCAGGCAATTCGCCCGCCAGGGGATGGCCAAGCATGAAGCCCTTGCCGAAAGCCTTAAAGTGAATACCAAGCCTATCGTCATTACCAGTGTAACCACGGCTATTGGCTTTCTTATGCTGAACTTTTCGGCGGTACCTATTTTGGCCGATTTGGGCAACATGACCGCAGTAGGGGTAATGCTGGCCTGTCTGTTTTCTCTGACAGTGCTTCCGGCGATGTTGAACCTGGCCCCGTTGCGCGTGCCTGGCGCGCCTAAGCACAATGCTTCACGCTATCATAAGGCGGGGGAGTGGGTGTGCCAGCGACATCGTCGGATTCTGCCGGTATCGTTGCTGGTGGTAGCCGTATCGCTGGTGTTCTCTGCCAATAACGAACTTAACGATATAGCGGTGAAGTACTTTGGTGAGTCCAGCACCTTTCGCCAGGCAGTGAATGTGCAGGAAGACACCATGGGCGGTATGTCGAATATCGATTTTGTAATTTACACCGACCAGGAGTATGGGGTTAACGATCCTACCGTACTGCATCAGGTGGACGAACTGACTAACTGGCTTAATCAGCAGCCTGAAGTACACCATGTTACCAGCTTCAGTGACACGATTAAGCGGCTGAACATGAATATGAACAATGACGATCCTGACTATTACCGGATACCGGAAAATAAAGAGATCGCCTCGCAGTATTTATTGCTTTATGAAATGTCGCTGCCTTATGGACTTGATCTGAATAATCAGATAGATATCAATAAGTCAGCGGTACGTATTGTGGCAGTTCTAGATAATTTAGGCAGCAATGAATTTACCGCGTTTGAAAGCCGCGCGCGAACCTGGTTTGCCGGAGTGGCACCCGACTTGCGTATGGAAGCGGCCAGCCCGCCTCTGATGTTCGCCCATATCGGCGCGCGCAACATGCAAAGTATGGTGTGGGGCACTATACTCGCATTAGTGCTGATCTCAGGCCTGATTATTATTGCCTTGCGGTCATGGCGGTTAGGCTTGGTCAGCCTGCTAACCAATTTGATCCCGGCGGGTATCGGCTTCGGTGTATGGGGAATGTTTTCCGGACAGATAAACATGGCCTTATCGGTGGTATTAAGTATGACCATGGGTATTATTGTTGACGATACGGTACACTTTCTCGCTAAATATCAGCTTGCCCGTCATCAAGGCCAGTCGGTGCGAGATGCTATCATCTATACATTTACCACCGTCGGGCAGGCGTTGGTTACCACAACCCTGGTTCTGGCGGCGGGGTTTGGTATATTGACGTTGTCCAGTTTCCGGTTAAATTCGGATATGGGCGCCCTGACGGTAATTATTATAGTGGCCGCATTAGTGGTAGATTTACTCTTTTTACCCGCCTTTTTAATGTGGTTAGACAAAGACAAAAGTCAGTCCAGAGGTACGCAGAATGAAATTCGTGAGTAGACTTAATCTAGTATGGCTATGCGCCGCAATGATCATTGCCGGGCCTGTGGCAGCACAGAATGCGGTGGAACAAGGGCTAACCATAGCCAAAGAGCGCAAGGCCCGCGACAGTGGCTGGAATAACAGCGTGGCCTCGATGACCATGACCTTGCGTAATTCGCAGGGGCAAGAGGCCACCCGCGAAATGCGGGTAAGCTCACTGGAAATGCAGCAAGATGGCGATAAAGCCCTGACCGTATTTGATTCGCCGCGCGACGTCGCCGGTACGGCCTTTTTAAGCTTTTCCCATGCAATGGAAGCGGACGAACAATGGATTTACCTTCCTGCGGTCAAACGGGTTAAACGCATAGCTTCACGCAATAAATCAGGGCCGTTTATGAGCAGTGAGTTCGCCTTTGAAGACATGACGTCATTTGAAGTTGAGAAATTCACTTATAATTTTTTACGCGAAGATAAATACGAAGGCGAAAAGGTCTTTGTAATGGAACAAATGCCGCAGGATGAATTTTCCGGCTATTCCAAGCAAATAGTGTGGATAGACCAAGCGCATTATCGGGTTCGCAAAGTGGAGTTTTTTGACCGCAAAGGTGATGCATTAAAAACACTGGAATTTGAAGATTATCAGTCGCATGAGATTGACGGTAAGCAATTCTGGCGGCCTTATCGCAGCTTCATGTATAACCAGCAAACCGGTAAGTCAACTGAACTGAAAACCAACTCGCTGGAGTTTGAGCAAGGCCTGGACGAGTCTGACTTTGATAAAAACAGCTTACGCAGAGCAAGATAGGTGTATGACTAAACCACAACTTGTAAGCGCCGCGGTTATGTTGACGGCGGCTTTTTCTGCAGCCGCAGAAATTGAAATAGGGGGTAGTGCCTCGGCGGAAGGCCGCTATTTTTTACAGGATGCGCTGTATCCCGGGCAACCTCGTAGTCAGGTTTCAGTAGCGATAGAGCCAGAGTTTTACACCGAGTGGAACGATGGTGACGACAGCTTGCTGGTCAGGCCGTTTGCCCGCTACGATCAACGTGATGATGAGCGTACCCATATGGATTTACGCGAATTTCAGTGGTTGCACGTAGCAGATAACTGGGAAACGCGGGTTGGTGTAGGCAAAGTGTTCTGGGGTCAAACCGAGTCTTTGCATCTGGTCGATATTATCAACCAGACCGACATGGTGGAACAGGTCGACGGCGAAGAAAAGCTAGGCCAACCAATGGTGAACTTTACCACCTATGGTGACTGGGGAACGGTATCGGCTTTTGTTTTACCGTATTTTCGCGAACGTACGTTTGCGGGCCCGGAAGGACGGCTGCGGCCGCCCACACCGATTTATGGCGATCGCGCACAATATGAGTCGGGTGCGCAACAACAGCATCTTGATTATGCCTTACGCTATCAAAACAGCCTGGGAGATTGGGAGCTAGGGGTGTCGTTTTTTGACGGTACCACCCGCGAACCTGAATTAACCACTGACTTTGATGAAGCGGGGCAAAGTTATATTCTGCCTTACTATGCTCAGGTTAAGCAATATGGGGTAGACCTGTTAAAGGTACAGGGTGCATGGCTACTGAAATTTGAAGGTATTTACCGCAGTGGTCAAAGTGAAGATTTCACAGCCGCGGTGGCGGGCTTTGAGCGCACTACCGTGGGGGTTATGGGCACCAATCATGACCTTGGTTTCTTAATGGAATACCAGTTCGATGAACGGGACAATAATTTTTTCGCCACCGGTCAGAATGATCTGATGATGGGGGTGCGCTGGACCTTCAACGATATAGACGGCACGGAAGTATTGGCTGGCTATATTCAGGATCTGGATGAGTCGGGTACCTACAGTGGGTTTATTGAAGCTTCCAGCCGGATGACGGATAACTGGCGTTGGAAGCTGGATGCTTACTTCTTCTCAGCTGATGTCGTTGACACCTATTTGTATATGCGCCGCGATGATCAGGTACAGATGACACTGGAATATTTCTTTTAAAATAATAAGAGTGACTTTACATACATGAAGCAACGATGGATGAGCATGCTTTTAGCAGGCTGTCTGTGCAGCGCAGCACAGGCTACGGAAAAAATGTACGGTGTGGTTGGAGCGGGCTACAGCGATGCTGAGTTTAGCAACAGCCGTGCAGGCAGTGATCTTGGTAGCGAGACCTTCTATCTGGCCCTGGGCCATGAATTTGCCCCGCAATGGTATATTGAAGGCGGCTACAAACGGCTGTTTGATGACAGCGATGAGACCGGCAATACCAAAGGCGATGCGTTGTATCTTGCTGTGTTAGGGAAAGCCGGCGGCCCCCAGGGTGAGCTGTTTTACAAGTTGGGTGTAATGAGTGCCGATATCAGTGGCCAATATCTGATGGACGAGACTGACAACTGTGAAGTAGGGCAGGTGATCCAGGGTGCTTGTGACTATGATGAAGGGGTAGTAGCAGGCCTGGTAGGGCTGGGTTATGACTACCACCTGGGGCTTAACACCATGATTCGAATAGAATATGAGCATGTGCGCGGCGAGCACAATCTGTCTGCCAACTTGTTTAACCTGGGTTTTCGCTACAACTTTAATTAATAACACCTTGTCGGTGGCCTGAAGTAAACCAAGTTGACGTATTAACGGTATGAATACACAAAGCAAACAAAAGGCGTTTGATATTCATGAGAAACGAGCTAGACAATAAATTTTTACTGCAGGTGTTCGATAAAATTCGTCAGTTTGGTGATAAAAAAGACGACCGTTATGTTCTAAACGGTATTACCGCATTTACCGATATGGACGGATATACGCTGTTCGTGGAGGATCCAAACGTTAAGCTGCAATATGGCTTCCACAACCAGTATCACTATGACTACGAGTCTGATAGCGATATGGAAAAGTTTGAGAAAAAACTCAAAGAAATCGATAAAGAGTACTGAAGTGAAACCCCGCCAAGGCGGGGTTTTTTGTATCCGCGCATTACGCTTTGAACCTGGCTTTTGCGGTAAAC
This sequence comes from Salinimonas sediminis, assembly GCF_003429285.1. Lineage (NCBI taxonomy): Bacteria > Pseudomonadati > Pseudomonadota > Gammaproteobacteria > Alteromonadales > Alteromonadaceae > Salinimonas > Salinimonas sediminis. Next base: position 3,163,108 of record NZ_CP031769.1, on the reverse strand, counting down.
GCAAACCGCAGAACGCCAAGTGAGTGGTAACTTTTGTTTCAGACGGTACAATACTGGGTAAAAAATTATTCAGGAAGTCGTCTTTGTCTGCTATTACCCCACCATCTTTCAAGCTACGTTTTTTAGGGCCTAAGTACTGGCTAACCTGGTTGGGTGTGGTTGTACTGTATGCTATTACCTGGCTGCCGTTACCGGTCATCCGAAAAATCGGAGCTGGTGCAGGGCGATTGATTGGGATCATAGTGCCTAAGCGGGTAAAAGTGGCCAAACGCAATATTGCCCTGACCTATCCGGCGCTTACCAATACTCAGGTAGACGAACTGGCGCATGAGAACGTGCGGCGCGCCGGTATGGCGTTGTTTGAAACCGCCATGGGCTGGTGGTGGCCCGGCTGGCGTATTCGTCGTTGTTTTACTATTGAGGGCTACGAGCACGTTGAAGCCGCATTGGCGCAAGGCAAAGGCGTATTTGGCCTGGCCTTACATAATATGAACCTGGAATTTGCGTGCCGTGGCGTGGGGTATACCCATCCTTCGATAGCCTTTTATCGCAAACACAACAACCCGTTAATTGATTACCTGCAATACCATGGTCGCGCACGCTCAAATAAATATATGATTCATAAACGTAACGCGCGGGCGCTGATTAACGCATTGGATAATCAGGAGTTGTGCCTGTACTTACCGGATCAGGACTACGGACGCAGCCAAAGTATATTCGTACCATTTGGCGGCGTGGCTGAGACCGCGACCTCTACCGCGACCTTAATGTTTGCCCGGCGGGCCAATTGCGTGCCCATGATATTCACCTCGCAATACACCGCGGGTGGGTACAAAGTGAAAATTTACCCGGCTATGAATGAGCTTGCCACGCAAGATGATCGGGGTGCATTGACCTACTTAAATGAACAGGTATGTAACATTGTAGCAGAACAACCCGAGAGCTATTTGTGGATGCACAAGCGCTTTAAAACCCGGCCGCGGGATACCGATCCGTCATTGTATGACTAGACCTATTGCCAATTGCCTGTTATTGGCAGTTGTCTGTACTATTATTGAACCAGACGTTATAAAACCAGTAACCGGTAAGTGTAAATTGTAGTATGGCAAAGCATTATTCTGGAAAATCCTTTTGGGCCAAACAAATCGGCTTCGCGCTGGTGCTGGTTATCGCCGCCGGGATCGCCATTTACCTGCAGCAAAGCGGTTTCGGTGAAGATGCCCCCGCTGAAGATACAAAGACGGTATCCAAAGGGTTAAGTAGTTTTTACCGTAACTTCAGAATGTCGGCTGCGGATGTTGACAGCGACACCTCAGGCGAGTTTGTGGTAAGTGTTGAGCAAGTGGACGGGGGTCTGGATAATCAGCTCAAACGTATGTCCAGCGAAAGACGGCCGGCAAAAACCGATTGGGTTGGCGAACATAAGTTTCGCAGTTTTAAAGCGGGCAATACCCTGCGCGATGCGATTTCTGCTTACGCCCAAAAAGAAGGTATGCAGGTGATCTGGGATTTGGACCAGGACTTCGTTATTAAGCATCACTTTCAGCTGGACGATACTATTGTAGGCTCACTGGACCAAATCGCGAACGCCGTAAACAGCAACTTTGCAGGGGATGTGCATACCTATGTGTGTGCCAAGCAGCGTACTATGGTGGTAACCGCCACCTTAACGCCTTTCCTGAAGACCCACTGCGCCCCGGTTGAATAAGGCCGGTGGCCGCTAACCGACCGATAGCGCTTAAAGGGAAGCCTGGCGGCCGTATCGGCCCCGGTTTTTTATGTTTGCCCGCCTATTTTTGGCCTGTACCACGAACAGGCCTGATGTAGGTTGGTTTCTTAGCCGCTCGTTTGCCCAGCCGCTTGTTTCCTCGGCCGCTTTCTTGGCCGGGGGGGGGCGTTTTTTTGAAACCGGGCCGCGGGCGCCTTGGCTGGGCGCTGCTCTATACCGATAATACCTGCTGCCAGGTTTTTCTGACCCAGTTGCGTAACCTATCCAGGGTTTGCGTGTTTTGTGCGAATTTATCGTCAGCCAGGGTCAGCTGATGATAGGCATCGCGCAGTTGCAGGTAAGCTTGTTGTAAGTGTTCGCTGGATTGGGCATCAATTACGCCAAGTTCACAAGCGGTATCCAAAATACGCAAGTTGTCGGTATAGCGCACTAAATCATCGAACTTGTGGCTATAGCCTAGCACTAAATACTGGGTAATGAATTCAACGTCGGTAATCCCCCCGGCACATTGCTTTAAATCAATCCCTTCATCACGGGTGCGCTCCAGGTGCGAGCGCATTTTTTCGCGCATAGAAGTCACATCACTGACCAACGAGGGTAGGGGCCGCTGTAAGGTGAGGATGTTTTTACGCACCTCTTCAAAAGTACTGATTAAATCACCGTCACCTGCCACGCCGCGGGCGCGCACTAATGCCTGATGTTCCCAGGTCCAGGCTTCTTCACGCTGATAGGTGGCGAAGCCTTCAACATGACAACACAGTAAGCCTGCTGCTCCGGAAGGCCGTAACCGCAGATCAGTCTCATATAGCTGACCAAACAGGGTGGTAGTGTTCAGTAAGTGCATAATGCGCTGCGCCAGTTTGATATAAAACTGTTGGGCGCTAACACTGCGCTTGCCGTCGGTGTGTACATCTCGCGGGGCATTGTGGATAAATACCAGATCTAAATCAGAGCCATAACCAAGTTCATAGCCACCTAATTTTCCGTATCCGATTACCGCAAACCCCAGTTGGTCAGCGGGTAGGTGGGCCGGCTGGCCATAGCGGCTGGCCATTTGCTGCCAAGCCTGGCGAATTACCGTATCCAGGATCACCTCAGCCAGAATAGTCAGTTTGTCGCTGACTTTATTAATAGGCAGCGAGCCGCTGATATCGGAAGCTGCAATACGTAGCTGCTGGCACAATTTGAACTGCCGACAGGTATCCATCGATAATTCAACGTCGTCGGGGTCCACCCGCAGCAGTAATTGGCGCAACTCATCACTGTACTGCGCCCGGCTTTCTTCCAGGCTGGTGTTTTGTTGTTCCAGGTATAGCGGGGTCAGTAATTCATCTAATAATAACGGGAAGCGTTTTATCTGGGTGGCAATCCATTCACTGCGTTCACACAGTTTGACGAGTTGCTTCAGGACATCCAGGTTTTCCAGTAGCAGGTTCAGATAAGTGGTACGGCCGGTAATGGCTTTAATCACATCAAGAACCCGCCGCATAACCTGCTCAAGCCTGTCCGGGTGAGCCTGAATGAGCGTGTGTAGCAATTCAGGCATCAGCTCATCTAACGTACTTACCCCACGTTCGCCCAGCCTGAACTGACGTAAGCTGGTTCTGAAGTCGGCCAGTAACCGAAACGCCTGTTCGCTTTCACGAGGGTCAAGATGCGGCGTCAGCAAACGGCTGAATTCTTCTTGGGATAAGTCTACCTGCCAGGCATCCTGACACTGGGTAAACAGCGTATCGGTTTCATCATGCGCCTCATGATGCTCTTCCACCAGTTCGTTGAACTGAGCATGAATAGCCGCCATGCGGCTATCTAATTCGGTAGTAAGAGCAGAGTAACTGGCACATCCCATGACTGAGGTCAGCACGCTTTGCGCCCACTCATCCTCCGGCAGTGTTTGGGTTTGTTCGTCGTTCAGCTGCTGCAATGTATGTTCAAGCTTGCGCAAAAACAGGTAATTGTCGTACATGGTGGCTATCGCATCGGCTTCTACAATGCCAAGTTCGGCCAGCGCTGCCAGGGTCAGTTTTAATCCTCGCTGGCGTAACAGAGGTTCCCGGCCACCGTGGATCAACTGAAAGCTTTGGGCGAAAAACTCTACTTCACGAATACCACCTGGCCCCAGTTTAATATTATTACTTAGCCCGCGGCGACGAATTTCACGGTTAATCAGACCTTTCATATGCCGCAGGGCATCGATGGTGGTGAAATCCAGGTAGCGGCGAAACGTGAACGGGCGAAGAATTTGCAACAGCTCGTCATTATAATCGCCCCGCGGGTTCACTGGCCGCGCTTTAATCATAGCAAAGCGCTCCCAGCTGCGGCCTTGCTCCTGGTAATAGTCTTCCAGCGCTGAAAAATGGGTCACCAACGGCCCACTTTCGCCGAAAGGGCGCAAGCGCATATCAACCCGAAACACCTGGCCATCCACCGTGACTTTGTTCAGCGCGCCAATCAGTTTTTGCGCCACTTTGTTAAAAAACTGCTGATGCTCTAAAGACTTTTTGCCACCGGCGGTTTCGCCTTTGTAGGGGTAGCAAAAAATCAGGTCAATATCAGAGGAAAAGTTCAGCTCCATACCGCCAAGTTTACCCATTGCCAGCATCAGCATGGGCTGAGGCCCGTGGGGGCCGGCAGGCTCACCATAGCGCTGCGCCAATTGCTGGTAAACCCATAAATAGGCTTGGTAAATCAGTGCGTCGGCCAGCGCCGAGGTACGCGCCAGCGACACTTCAATCGGTTGTTGGTTAGCTAGGTCGAGCCAGGCCAGGGTTAACATATGTTGGTTGCGAAACAGCCGCAACGCGCGGTGCATAGCGTCTTCGCTGGTAATCCCGGTAAGCAGTTCCCTCAACATGCTGGCGTAAGGAGGAATATACACAGTGGCGGTATCACTGTGTTGAGTAAAGGCATGTAAAGCATTATCGTCAAGCAGGCTGGCCAGCCATTCAGGATGCGCGATACAGTGTTCGGCAATAAAGTCACTATGCCCAAACATGGCCACCACGGTGTCTTTAAAGGCACTAAAATCAGGCGCCTCGGCATGCTCGCTTAAGCGTTGCCAGTGGGCCAATCCCTTTTGTTCGATAATCCTGTTCATTTGCATTTGCGTAGGCATAATACACGCCTTATTAGTGTGCGGTGTAAACCGTTAAAATTAATAAATTCTTTAAGTGGTGAGTCTGGCATATCCGCCAGCCAGGCTCCAGCGTCTTATGACCACGCAAGCATATAGTGAGGGATGAGCAATGGAGACTTTGGTCAAACTTGTACCGTTACCCAGGGATTTATGGGTATACCTGGTCATCGACCTGGTACTGGCATTACTACTGCTGGTCATAATGAAATGGCTGGCCGGTATTTTCAGAAAAAGCTCGGTGGCTGACGAGCTCGGGGTGAAAGACAACTTTGCCTTCGGGATCAGTATTGCCGGGGGCATGTTATCGCTATGCATTGTATTGGGCTCGGTGGTCGGCCGTCATGTTGGCGAGGGGCTTGAATCGGCGGCCACCGGCATGCTGAGCTTTGGTCTGATTGGTATTGTGTTGGTGCAGTTCGGCCGTTTTGCCCACGATAAACTGGTTTTGAACCGGGTGGATACCCGCGCGCTGATTGCTGACCGAAGTGTCAGTATCGCGCTGGTCGATGCATCGAGTCTGATTGCCAGTGCGGTTATCTTGCGTAGCATGGTACTGTGGGTAGATGGTAGCGACCTGAACGCTATTATCGCTATCTGTACCGGGTTTACGGTGGTGTTATTCATTCTGATATTTATGACTCGCATATATGAAGTGCGCTATGCCCGCGATAATCAGAACGACTCGTTCCAGGGGGCTTTACAAAAAGGCCAGATGGCCCTCGCAGTGGAGCACTCAGGCAACTTGCTGGGGACCGCGCTGATTGTAGCTTCTGCCCGCCACCTGCTTAATTATTATCCTGACGGTTATGTAAGCAATGTCACCGGTTGGCTTATTGTCAGCGTGGTTTTATCGCTGGCGTTATACCTGCTGGTGAATATCAGTAAAAAAGTCATTCTGTGGGGGCTGGACTATCGGCAGGAAGTGGATAAACAGCATAATGTCGGCGTGGCGTGCCTGGAGCTGTGCCTGGCAGTGGGGATCGCTTCCATCGTCAACGGTATCTTTGAGTTCTTATCTTAACCGGGCCAGGCCAATCGGTTTGGCCTCGAACTGCGCAGGCAGCGCAAGTGTATCGTTTATTAAGGCCAGCTTTTGCGCTTTGGTGTAACGCTTAATCGCATACTCCAGCTTTAACGCGGTGCTTTTATCATTTACTTGCACCACCTTGCGAAAATACAAGGGGCCTTTTCCTTTTAATGCTCTGGCCCCGCCTTTAATGGCCCCGGTGTGCTGGCGTAAACGGCGGCGTGGATCCACTGTAACCCCGGTATATAACTGGCCTAAACGGTTTTCAATAATATATACATACCAGCAGGCACTCGGGTTATCCTCATTTAAAGCTGAGACTGATATACTTGGCTCCAATTTATTCATACTACGTCGAAAATAAACATCATGATGTTACCAGATTTCAGTAAAGCCAGGGTATTGATTGTTGGCGATCTGATGCTAGACCGCTATTGGGGCGGCAGCACCAGCCGGATTTCGCCGGAAGCGCCGGTACCTGTGGTCAACGTAAATAGCAGTGAAGATCGGCCTGGCGGCGCCGCTAACGTCGCTATCAATGCCGCCATGCTGGGCGCGCAGGTAAATTTGCTTGGTCTGGTAGGTGATGACGAGAATGCCGGGCTGCTTGAACAGCGCCTGACCTCATTTGGGGTTAACTGCTATTTCACGGCAGTGAGTGGCAAAGATACCATCACCAAACTGCGGGTAATGAGTCGAAACCAGCAGCTCTTACGGCTGGACTTTGAACAGTCTTTTGCTGAGGTTGATAAGTCGGCAATGCAGGCCAGTTACGAAGCGTTATTACCCGATGCCGACGTGGTGATTTTGTCAGATTACGCAAAAGGCTGTTTAGCCGCACCACAACAACTTATCGCCGCCGCCCGGGCGTTACAAAAAATTGTAATTGTTGACCCAAAAGGCACGGATTTTGCCAAGTATAAAGGTGCCAGTATTATTACGCCGAATATGGCCGAATTTTCTGCTATCGCCGGCCCTGCAAAAAGCGAAAGTGCGTTATCTGAACAAGCGCATCAGCTAAAGCAGACACTGGCGCTGGATGCCCTATTACTTACCCGCTCTGAAGAAGGTATGACGCTTTATAGTGGGCAGTCTGATAGTTTTCATATGCCAGCGCGGGCCAAAGAAGTATTCGATGTTACCGGCGCCGGCGATACAGTGGTATCAACACTATCACTGGCGTATGGCGCAGGCTGTAGCTTACCTGATGCCTGCGTACTGGCGAATATGGCCGCCAGTATTGTGGTGGGCAAACTGGGTACCTCGACGGTGACCGCTACTGAACTGGCGATTGCCCAGAACGAGCAGCACCGCAATAACGATACCGGCGTATTGTCGCAAGACAAACTGAGCGTAGCGTTGGCCCAGGCGAAACGTCGCGGCGAAACAGTGGTTATGACCAATGGCTGCTTTGATATTTTGCATGCCGGGCATGTGTCCTACCTTGAGGCCGCGGCCCAGCTAGGGGATAGGTTAATTGTAGCGGTTAACGATGATGCTTCGGTTACGCGCCTGAAAGGGCCGGGGCGACCGGTCAACAACGAACAACGCAGAATGGCAGTACTGGCCGGCCTTAGCGCCGTCGACTGGGTAGTGCCGTTTAGCGAAGATACACCGCAACGCCTGATAAGTGAGCTGTTGCCAGATGTGTTGGTTAAAGGGGGCGACTATACCGTAGAGCAAATTGCGGGTGGCCAGGAAGTGATCGCCAATGGCGGTCAGGTAAAAGTGTTGCATTTTGAGCAGGGGGTGTCGACCACCGGTATTATTGAAAAAATTGTCAATAAAGACCGCGAAAAGCCGACATCATAAACCAATAAAATCTTCACTGACCAAAGATAGCCGAATGTAGCGCTTTGCGCTAAGCTGGGTATCTTTTAGTCAGTTAGTCAGAAGTTGAAGCGGTAATTTCATGTACGAAAGTTATTATGGGCTGGACTCTAAGCCTTTCCAGCTAACGCCCGACCCGGATTTTTTCTTTGCCAGTCGCTGGCATAAACGGGCAATGTCCTATTTGCAATATGGGTTATCGCAGGCCGAAGGGTTTATTGTGATTACCGGTGATATAGGCACAGGTAAAACCACGATTGCAAATAGTCTGGTAGCTGAAATTGAAGACGACATCATGGTGGCGCACATTGTCACTCCCAAGCTCAGCCCTGATGAGCTGGTTAAAATGGTGTCCTCTAAATTTGGTCTGGATGTGGCGGGTAAAACCAAAGCAGACATCCTGAAAATGCTGGAAGTGTACTTATATGACCTGAGTGCCACAGGTCGCCGTGCGCTACTGCTGGTGGATGAAGCGCAGAATCTGCCACTTGAAACCATAGAAGAGCTGCGGATGCTGTCTAACTTTCAGGAGTTTGGTAAGCCATTACTACAAAGCTTTTTGTTGGGGCAGGAAGAATTACAGCCCATTTTGCGGGCGCCCAATATGGAACAGTTCCGCCAGCGTATTGTGGCATCTTGCCACCTGGCGCCGCTGACTCAGGAAGAAACAAAAGAGTATATCGAATTTCGTCTGCATCATGCGGGTTGGAACGGCAGTACGTTATTTGCTGATGAAGCGTTTGCAAGAATCTATCAGTTTACCCGTGGTGTACCGCGCAAAATCAATACCCTGATGGACCGGATTTTGTTGTTCGGCTACCTGGAAGAACTGGAAACCCTGACCGAAGAAGCCGTAGATTCGGTGATCAGTGAAGTCAGAGAGGAAATGTTCCTGCCTGAAACGAACGCAGTTGAACCAGATAGTGAAGATGACGATGAGTATGAGCCAGCGGTAGGCGCTAACGCGCAACACAAGCCCCGCAAAAAGCTGATGACGCCAAACGGTAACGAAATTCAGGATGCCGAGTATTACAAGGCGATGCTAAGCGAGCTGGTGGACGCCCTGGATGATGCCATCAGTCATAAGATTAAGTTAACCCAGTACATTGATAAGTTGTTGAAAAAGAAGTACCGCACGTACGTCAGACTTAAAGAAGACGATTAAACGTCAAAAATTTTTACACTGTTGAAAGGCCGGTTTTTAATAGTCCCAGTAAATCAACTGGTTAAAAATTGGCCTTTTTTATGCTTGCTTGATTCGCTGATGCCCTGAAGCAATATTGCTACATGCCGTTGTCGGTATAGGGAATGTTAGGGTTGAAGCTAATATCGTAAGGGATTGGCACCGCTAGCGGGACAGGGTAAGACTAATAACCATAGTCATATTTTGATAAGATGCTGATACTGAGCGATTTTGGTACAATTATGCCGCCAAATGCTACAGTTTCGCGTAAACCTACAAACTAAGTATTATTGCTGGTAATTTGCGTTTAGTTAGTGGCATAATAAAAAAGACATGAGGGCACACGGATGCGTCTTCTAAAAACAATAATAAAATTCCATATTCCACACATTGGCGAGCTTATGCTCGCTTTTTTTATTTAAAAAACACCCTTTTGCAAATTACAAAAAGGTGTCTCGTATTCCACACATTGATTTAAATAAAAATTGTAAATTTCCTATTCACATTTCTATTTGCACTAAAGATATTGCAATTCGAATGCCATACATGGGTATAGATAAATAAAACATTTTAACCCCGGATTAGGCCAGTAATTATGCGGGTGTTAAAAAGGTAAAGGGACAATTGTTAATTAAAATGGTGTAATTCAGGCGGCAATTGCTTAATTAAAAGACGAAGTAATTACAGAGCCACACTGTAATAATTACAAAGTGCTAGATGGCTTCTGCCTAGTCCATTTATTGTTGTAAAACAGGTGATTGATTATTGTTCACCTATGTAGCCGTTAGCCTACACCTGGACTGCTTTATTCTCCCTGTTGCGCCCGTTCTTCCATACCCACTTCCATACCCAAAAAACACGGCCGGCGAATAGTCGTAAGGTGCTGAGCACGCTCCCATAAAGCGTTTAGCCTTATTCCCCTGAGTACGCAGGTAGCTTTCTGCTGCTGGTTGCAGGCCACCCGCCTTATTCTATTATATCGCCTCTAACCCCCTGGCTTATAAGGCCCCAGGCCGCTGGCGTAGGGAAAACCCTTGTTTGGCATCAGCTGGCAAAGTAGGCACCTTATACCGGGCGGGCCGTGGCCGGTGTATGGCCGTCAATTGGTCTGGAAATGGACGTTTATAAAAGGCCACCGCAAAGAGGCACAACCACCAATAGCGCATGCATCACAGGGTTATGTAGTTGATAGATATCCGACAGTTACCTTCTATATTAGCGCCCGCGCTAATTGCAGGCCACGCTAATAAGAGGACGGCGGGTGCCTGCAACTACTCCTAAGGGCCCTATAGCGGCGAGGGCTGGGTGCGGTGCGTTTACGCAGACGTCGGGCAGGGGTGGCAGGAGTAAAGCCTATAAGCCTGGCGCAGGCCGTTCAGTTGGCAGCACAGAGCTTGCCAGCTCAGTGCTATGCAGATTAGTGCTATGCGGATGAGTCCTATGCAGAAAAGTCCTATGCAGAAAAGTCTCATGGAGAACACTCTTATGCAGAAAAGTAAGGGCAGGGCGAGTCGCGCAAACGCAGATGTAAACAGCGGGCCGGGGAGGCTGACGGTGCCGGTAATCAGATATAAAAAAGGCTTCCCTCAGGAAGCCTTATGAAATAGCCAGTAGCCTTTACTGGTAGGGCCTAGCGGCCTTTACCAAACAATACAATCTCAACGGTACGGATAAGAATAAGAATATCCAGTAGCATGCTTTGATGCTTTACATAGTAAAGGTCAAACTTGAGCTTTTCCATTGAGTCTTCAACGCTGGCGCCGTAGGGATAGTTAAGCTGTGCCCATCCGGCCAGACCGGGTTTAACGTTGTGACGCTGGTTGTAATAAGGCACTTCACGAACCAGTTTTTCAACAAATTCAGGACGTTCAGGGCGGGGGCCAATAAATGACATCTCACCTTTGAACACATTGAATAGCTGCGGCAGCTCGTCTATCCGGTACTTACGGATAAAATGACCAATACGAGTAACCCTGTCGTCATTTTTGCTCGCCCATTTAGCGCCATCTTTCTCAGCGTCGGGCCGCATACTTCTGAACTTGATGATTTTAAACAGTTTACCGTTTAAACCCACCCGTTCTTGCTTATAAAATACTGATGTGCCTGTTCTGCGACCATCATCAAGCCAGATAATGCTGGCGGTAAGCAACATAAACGGCCAAGTGAAAGTGAAGATAAAGGCTGCTAACACGGCGTTTATAAAGTAATCCAATGCGTCGCGCAGGTAGTTTTGACTATGGAAACCGTTCGAGTAAATAACCCAGCTGGGGTACATCAGGTTTACCACAATCTGGCCGGTTTCCCGTTCCATAAAATCAAGCAGATCAGTAACTTCTATACCGCGTAGGCGACACTCAAACAAGACCTCTATGGGCAAGGTGCCACGGCGTTGGTCGCAGGCTATGACTATCTCTTCAATGTCATTGTCGGTAATGAACTGCTGGAAGTTTTCATCCACTTTGACATGGATAATTTCTTCTTTCTTGATTCCTTCTTCACGGTTATCGCCCGGGATAGGTACAAAGCCAACCAGGTCAAAAGCGATGCGGTCTACATCCCGGCGCATACGCTTCTCGATAATAGAAGCCCGTTCACCTGCGCCCAGAACCACAATGCGTACCTTACCTAAGCCCAGTAAACCTAAGCGGTTGGTAAAGTAGCGAAAGATAACCAGAGTAATAATAATCCCGGCCACAGAGGCGGGTAGATAGTAAGAATGCATCGCCAGGTCATCAAAAAACGCCCTGCTAATGACTTCTACTAAAAAGTAACTTAACCCCACACTAACGAAAATACGGCGAATAATGCCGCGGAAGGTTTCCCTTAGTTTGGCTTCGTATAATCCCACTGACAATGAGCACAACAGTATGCAAACGGTTAATAAACCTACATTAACTGCCAACTTTTCAATTGGGGCTGAATTTGTCAGATCTAACTGAACCAAAATGAAATGGGTTATGTAACCCATATACGCTATTAGTAATGCTTCCGTTACAACCAAGATGTTGGAACGTTTATTTTGATTGTGCCTGTTTAAAGCCACTCCTGGCCCCCTGATACTGCAACGTCGAAGTACATCATAAAGCTATTTATTGTAATAGACTACAAATGATGTTGGCATTATAGTGTTATTTACCGTAGGGTAAATTGCATAAACAAAAAAATTTCATCATAACGAGTTTAGGAAAGATCTCTTATGTCTAACTCAAAAAGCATTATTCCTGTTGTTTTCGGAACAGCAGTTACTTTATTGTGCGGGTGTACTACAACATCCGATTTGCCTCCAGCAAAGACTCGCGCATCCATGACCACCAATGTTGATAATTACCAGTACTTAATTGGCCCTGGTGATTCTCTGAATATTTTTGTCTGGCGTAACCCGGAAATTTCCGGCAAGTACACGGTTCGTCCAGATGGTAAAGTTACAACTTCTTTAGTAGAAGATATTGACGTTGCCGGTCGTACTCCTTCAACACTTGCCCGCGAAATGGAAGAAAAACTGTCTACGTTTATCAATAACCCTCGGGTAACGGTTAGCGTAAATAATTTCCAAGGCCCTCTATCTGAACAGGTACGGGTTATTGGTGAAGCATCTAACCCTCGCGCTATCAGCTATTCGCAGAATATGACCCTGCTGGATCTGATGATTGCGGTTGGTGGGTTAACCGAGTTTGCCGACGGCAACAGTGCTAAACTGGTTCGTGTTAAAAATGGTGAGCAGCATACGTACAACATCAATATTGATGATTTGATCCGCGACGGCGACATCTCTAAAAATATTGATATCCTTCCAGGTGATATTGTTATCATCCCAGAGGCTTGGTTCTAGTAGTAACGGAACAGAATTAAATGCAGGATTTACAGCCATCGATTGCGCAGTTCTTTGACTTCGTCAAAGGAATATGGATAAAAAAGCGCATCATCATCATTTGCTCATGGATAATCTGTCCTATCGGGTTTTTCTATGTCGCAACCTTACCTAACGAATACGAATCTTCAGCCAGAGTATACGTAGACACCGGGTCTCCACTTCAGCCGATTCTTACCGGGATTGCGATTCAGTCGGATCCTAAAGAAGAAATTCGGATGATGGCCCGTACGCTATTAAGCCGTTCAAACCTGGAAACCATCGCCCGGGAAAGTGACTTAGACATCACTACCTCTAGCGATGCAGAGTTTAATGCTCTGATTTCCCGGCTTAGCGATGACATTGAACTGGGATTTACCGGTAAGGACAACATCTACACTATTTCCTATAACAGTGAAGTGCCAGCCATGGCGCAACGCGTAGTGCAGGAAACGCTGGAGCTGTTTGTTGAAGGTTCTTTAGGAAACAACCGACGGGATACAGATACCGCAGGCCGCTTCTTAGACGAACAAATTGCCGACTATGAAAACCGCCTGGCAGAAGCCGAGCAGCGGTTGGCTGCATTTAAGCGTAAGTATAGCGAAATACTGCCTTTGTCGGGTACGTATTACGGGGCGTTACAGGGCCAGAAAAACGAGCTTGAAGCAACTCAGCTGCAAATTCGTCAAACCCAGCAACAAATCGATGCGATGAAGACCCAGATTTCCAGCGGCAAAATGTCAGACAGTTTTGGCGTAAGAAATGAAGGCGAAGCGGCACTTAAAACCCGTTACGACGAACGTATTAAAGGCCTTGAAGATCAACTCGACAGCCTTACCTTGCGTTACACCGACGAACACCCGGACGTGATTGAAACCAAGGCCCTCTTAGAGAGCCTGGAAAAATCACGCCAGGAAGAAATCGATGCGTTTTTCTCTGAGCAGGGCGATGAAGACGGCCAACCTGTTGGTGAATACAACAGTCAGCTATCTTTAGACGTGAGCCGGTTGCAAAGCGGTATTGCTTCGCTGACCGTCAAAGAGGAAGACCTACGCAAGAAGATTGCTGACCTGGAGTCTAAGATTGATCTGGTTCCGCAAATTGAAGCAGAGCAGGCGTCACTGAACCGTGACTACGGCATTACTAAAAAGCGCTATGAAGAACTGTTAGCCAGACGTGAGTCGGCTGATTTGACCCGTCGCGCTGATGTATCTGCCGAAGAGTTCCAGTTTAGAATTATCGAACCACCCATGGTACCGAACAAGCCGGCAGGCCCGCAGCGTCTTATGCTGTATACCGCTGTGTTACTGATTGGCTTTGGTGTAGGTATTGGTATTGCCTTTATCTTGAATCAGCTTGCGCCAGTGCTGGTAAGAGCGCGACAGCTCAAAGAACTTACCGACTACCCTATCTGGGGAACGGTAACGCACCTTGATGTTGAGCGTATCAGCAAAGTGAATAAAGGCCGTATAATCGCCTTTGCAATTAGTTCGTTGGCTATTGTGGTGCTGTATGGCGCCCTGGTGACCGCTGAACTGTTGAATGTTAATTTCCAGGGTATGTTGTCATGAGTAGTACCATTGAAAAAGCACTGCAACGTCGCCGCGAAGCGATGGAAGCAGAAAAAGCCAAAAATGAGAATAAACAAGACGTCTCTGGAATGGCGCCGGCTGCTGGCTCCAATAAGCGCAAGCCAGTTACGCCTCGCGGCCCGCAATCGCAGGTCGAACCGTTCAATATTGATATTGAGCGGTTAGAGGAAAACGGGCATGTGTCGTTGTCTGGGGTGCGTAAAGGCATTAATGAAGAATACCGTGAAATCAAACGTAAGCTTCTGGCCAATGCGTTTGGGCCACTGGCTTCTACGCTGAAAAACAGCAATATTATTATGGTAACCAGTGGGCGTCCGTCGGAAGGCAAAACCTTTACGGCAACAAACCTGGCCTTAAGTATTGCGTCTGAGCAGGATAAAACTGTGCTGCTGGTCGATGCTGATGTGTTAAAACCCAATGTATTAAATACACTGGGTTTAGACCGTCGGCAGGGCCTGATGGAATACCTTACCGGGGAAGTGGACGATATTGCTGAGGTGTTATACCCCACCAATGTAGACAAACTGAAATTGATTCCGGCCGGCCGTACCCATCATCTTAGTACCGAATTGTTAGCCAGCGAAAAAATGCATGAAACGATTGACGAGTTTGCTAATCGTTATCGGGATCGTATCGTTATTATCGACACACCACCGCTTATCGGCATAACCGAAAGTGCTGTACTGGCAAACTTTGCAGGGCAGGCCGTCGTTGTTGTGGAAGAAGGACGCTCTAAGCTGTCTGATATCCGCTTGAGTGTAGAGCGTCTTAACCCGAATATGGCAATTGGGTTTGTGGTAAACAAAGTAGTGAATAAGGACGAAAACGACCCCGGCTACTATGGATATTACTATGCAAAAGATGAAGAAAAGGCTAATGAAGCGTAATTTCGCGTTTTCCAAATTAGCTATTTTCACCACGTCAGCGCTGGGTGCTTTAAGCACTCACGCTGGCAATTTGACGTTGCAACCGACCGTATCTGCAGAAACCATTTTTCAGCAAATTGACTCAGATACGCAAGGCGATCGGGACATTAACACCCTAAGGATAGAGCCTTCCTTAAAAGCGCTTTATGAAAGTGGAAAGTTGCGGGCAACGTTTAACGGTACTGGCACTCATTTAGAACGAGACACCGATAATTTTTCGAACGACGACGACTATTTCGAATATTCTTATAGCGCGGATTACGAAGCAATTGATCGGCTGCTGACCCTGTCTGCCAGTGGCGGCTCTAGCTATCGAAACGCCAATACCGATAACTATCTGGTATCTGACTTTTTGAATAATAGCGGTGACTTGGCGCGTACTGACACCAATACCATCAGCGCCCGGTCTGAATTTACCCGAGGGCCGTGGGTGGCGGGTACCGCGAGTTTGTCGTATTCAACGGTTAAAACCGAAGATAACGAATTTACCACCAATGCCAGACTGAACAACGATACTATTTCGGCGTTTACGTCATTAGAAAATGGCCATTCTGCCCGTAGCTATATATGGAAATTCAACGGTGATTATAGTGACACCGACCGTGAAAATGCTGCATTAGGCTCGTTTGAAAGTTACAACACCGATGCCTTTGTAGATAAAATGGTGTTTCGGAACTGGGCCTTCAGAGTAAGAGGGCAAAGTGAAGCACACACATTTAGTACAGATGATGCGTTATTTTCCAATGATCGGGAGTTTGACAGTGTCGGGGCGGGTATTACCTACCGTCAAGGCCAGAACCGTTCGATATCCCTAACCGCCAATAAAGCCAGCTCGTCTAACCAGGAAAACGACGGCGACGTCTATCCTGATGTACGGGTAAACTGGGCATTTACAGACCGTACCAGTCTGAATGCTGAATTTGGAAAAAGCTTCTATGGTGATGCTGCGAGCGTTGAGTTTAAGCATGCCACCCGTAAAATCAGAACCACGTTTAGCTATTCTGAAGATGTGAGCAACTTCTCGCAGTTGTTATCTACCCCTGAAAGCCTGGGAATATTTGTATGTCCAGGCAGCTTTCTGTCGCAATTTTGTTACCAGCCTACTTCGCTGGACTATCAATTGGAAACCGGCGAACAGTTAATTCAGTTAGTAGACGATAATAACGCGCTGGAAGACAACGTCATATTGCGTAAAAACGGTTTGTTGCAAGTGTCTTATCAGTCTCGGCGATTACGAGTTGGGGTTTATGCCCAGTTTGCTGATGATGACTACCTGGCAGCAGAAACCCGACGTAAAACAAAGACCTACGGCACTAATTTCACTTACGACTTGGGGGTATATACCTCTTTGAACGGTGATTTAAGCTTTGCCAACATAGAGCGTGACGATGATGATGGTGGTACCGGTGAAAGCGACAACACTCGCTTGACCTTATCGGTTAACCATAAGCTATCGCGTTACTTCTCGGCTAATTTGGGCTATAGCTACATTGACCGGGAAGGTACCGTATCGGGTAGTGTGTTGGGTAACAACTACACCGATCAGCGTTTAACCTTGGGTGTGGTATTCCGCTACTAAGTTAAGCCACTGAAAGGTTACCTGCCCCAAGGCTGGTATAAAAAAAGCAGAGCGTAAGCTCTGCTTTTTTATGCGTGCTAAAAGAGTCCAGCTGCAATCTTTCAGTTAGCCGGCGCGCAGCTTCTCTAGCCAGGAGGTATAACGTACTGCGGTATTCAAGCTAGCAGGTAAGCTTAATCTGGGTACGGTAAATGCTGCGCTTTTAATCGCTTTACTCACAAAATACCCTGGCTCGGAGGTAAGCGCGCCAACAAAGCCTGCTTCCTGCACGGCCTCTACGCCCCGTTCATCAAAATCTTCGCGCATACCTACCGGGTAACAAAAAACCGCAGAAGGGGCACTTAGGTGGCTATTTAATATTGCCTTACTTTGCGCCAGTTCGCTGGCAATATCTTCCCGGGTTAGGGTCGATAGCGGGCTATGTGAGCAGGTATGCGAGCCTACGGTCAACCCTTGCTGTTCCAACTGCGCTAAGCGCTCCCAGGACGTCGGGGTAAAATGACGATCATCAATAGGGGTACTGGCACATAAGGTATCTTTAAGCGCTGCCACAAAATGAATACGGGCGTTTTTTTCCAACCGTTTTGCATGCAGCGATAAATAGCGCCGGGCAAAGCGGCGGTCTTTTAACGACAGCCATTTTTCGCCCGGTACGCCTAATGCACCAGCATCCAACCTGGTTTGTTCACACGACAGCACGGTGGTGGTAATTTGCGCATCCCAGGGTAAGGCATAACCATCCACCAGGTCAGTGATAACAAATAAAGTAGGCTTGGCGTCGTATTTCAATAATAACGGAATAAGCAGCTCGGCCTGATCTTCGTAGCCATCATCTACCGTAAAGCACACATAATTGCGGGCCGGGTTTAGAGAGGAGTAAGTGGTAAGTAGTGAATCAACACTAATGAACTCACACCCATGCAGGGTAAGTAGCTTAAGTAAAGACTCAAGCATGTCCAAGTCAACGCCGTTCAGTCCGTGAGGGCCGGCGGGGCGGTGCAGGGTAAATATGCACACATGCTGACTTAGCGCTTTATTTAGCATCCAGTTCAGCCCGCGGTTTAAATAAAGCGAGTGTATCAAGTTAATATTCCAACTTCTTAATTAACGTTATGCTGTCTTAACTGACAGCACCGCCTTGGGTCCTGAGGCGTCAACTCTTTACGTTACAATACAAAAAAAGTGGCACTATTGGTTAATCTATTGTTCAAATCGAACAAATCAGACTTTTTCGTTAGCTATCGAAAAGGATATTTGCTAATTTCCAGCGCAGGTTAGCGCATCCGTGCAGCAACAAGCGTATCGATGGATTTGTCGAATCCGAATACATTGCTACCCAGCCCAAAAAGCGGGTATTTGTATCGTTACTTTTCGTTAAATAAGCTACCATATTAGAGCACGTAAGCCTACATTTCCTTTTTTGCTGTGATCAGCATAGAATACGTCGGCACAAACAAATACGCTGTGTTGGTTAGATCTCAATATCGTTACCGGCACTATAAATAGCAGTTTATATAACGCGCCCCTGCTGGCTGCATGAACAGGTTTGATTTTTGTATGGCAAATGTAAATGCGATGACCGTCGATGTGGAAGAATATTTCCAGGTCGAAGCCTTCGCCCAGGATATTTCAGTAAACGACTGGTCCAATTATGAATCGCGGCTTGAACTCCAAATGGACAAGTTGCTAACGACGTTTGCCGACAATAATGTAAAAGCTACGTTCTTTACGTTGGGCTGGATTGCGCAGGCGCATCCACAATTACTAAAAAAGCTGGTTAGTGAAGGACACGAAGTAGCCAGCCATGGTTTTATGCACCAGCATTTATCTAAGCAGAATGCCGACGTGTTTTTTGAAGATATTACCAAAGCAAAAAAGCTGCTTGAAGATATCACCGGCACGGAAGTTAAAGGTTATCGCGCCCCGTGTTTTTCGATTAGCGCGGATAACGACTGGGCGCACGACCTGATAGCTAAAGCAGGTTATCAGTACAGCTCTAGCAGCTACCCTATTAACCATGACTTGTACGGTGTGCCGAAAGCACCACGAGATGCTTACCGGCTGTCTAACGGGTTATTGGAAATTCCGGTAACCACCGCTGTACTGGGCGATAAAATCTTCCCAGCCGGTGGTGGCGGGTACTTCCGCTTACTGCCTTTTTGGTTGTTTAATTATTTGTTTAATAAAGGACAGCAAGGACGTATTGCTAACTTTTATACGCATCCGTGGGAGTTTGACCCCGAACAGCCGCGTATAGAAACCAACTTTAAGTCCCGTTTCCGCCATCATGTTAACCAAAAAACGGCGATGAAGAAGCTGGCAAAGTTATGTGCCAGTTATAATTGGACGAGTATGGAGCAGGCATATTTAACGCAGGATCATCCGGTGTTAGGTGATTGGCCAAGTGTAGCAAGTGGCCAGTATATGGCGCCTGCAGTGTAAAGCGGCTAGTCGCACAAGTATAATAAAAGGGGGCTTATGCCCCTTTTTTGCTATCTGGGTTTAGCAGACTACCCACCAGGTCTGTTTTTTATTTTGGATTTATCCCTGCGGGTTCCTGTGAGCTACCCTTTAGGCCAGTTTTTCATTGTGGATTTATCCCTGCGGGCTGCGATGTTTGTAGTAAGCATTAGCCGCGTTGGCGGCGGCAACCAGAGGGGCCGCCACGGCCCCTCTGGACTCCCCATGTATGCCCTGACAAACGTAAGCCATTGTTCCCCCCGTCAGGCAATCCGAACCAGGCTCGACGCAACATCCTGTTTCGGCGAGCCTTGCCTGCGACATCCTTGTCTAGGCTTCGGTTTGCTTATCTGCCGGGCTGCCCAATACGTTTGATGGGCAGGCTGGGGCGCTATTCTGCTTTTCCCGATAACCCTGTAGGCCTGCTGGTTATTTTAGACTTATCCCTGCGGGCTGCGGTGTTTATAGTAAGCATTAGCCGCGTTGGCGGCGGCAACCAGAGGGGCCGCCACAGCCCCTCTGGACTCCCCATGTATGCCCTGACAAACGTAAGCCATTGTTCACCCCGTCAGGCAATCCGAATCAGGCTCGACGCAACATCCTGTTTCGGCGAGCCTTGCCTGCGACATCCCTGTCTAGGCTTCGGTTTGCTTATCTGCCGGGCTGCCCAATACGTTTGATGGGCAGGCTGGGGCGCTATTCTGCTTTTCCTGGTAACTCTGTAGGCCTGCTGGTTATTTTAGACTTATCCCTGCGGGCTGCGGTTTTTGTAGTAAGCATTAGCCGCGTTGGCGGCGGCAACCAGAGGGGCCGCCACGGCCCCTCTGGACTCCCCATGTATGCCCTGACAAACGTAAGCCATTGTTCACCCCGTCAGGCAATCCGAACCAGGCTCGACGCAACATCCTGTTTCGGCGTGACTCACCTATAACATTCCGCCTGCGACATCCCTGTCTAGGCTTCGGTTTGCTTATCTGCCGGGCTGCCCAATACGTTTGATGGGCAGGCAAAGCAGAGATCTCTGTAGCTCTTGCTCGTTTCCCCCTTGTCGTGGGATTCCCCAATCCGGTCAGGAAAAATGCTGGGCAGACGAGGGAAGGAACCCGAGTCAGACCAGGCCGGGGCAGGGAAGCCCCGTCGTGGTCGGTGACCGGCATCTGAGCGGGTAGGGGAATGTTGTCACACGGTAGGGGCGTCCGGGGATTCCCAAGGGGAACGACGTGTTCCCCTTGGGTTGCTGCCGCCAACGCGGCAAATGCCAAATAAACCTTGCGGCCCGCAGGGATAACACCAATAAAAGAGACCAAATCAAAAAACTACCCAAAGAAGCCGGATGTAAAACTAAAACGTAATTCCATCCATTCATGCCCCCTTGTCGTGGGATTCCCCGTGCCGGTCAGAAAGATGCAGGGCAGACGAGGGAAGGAGCTCGAGTCAGACCAGGCCGGGACAGGGAAGCCCCGTCGTGGTCGTTGACCGGTATCTGAGCGGATAGGGGAATGCTTACCCACGGCAGGGGCGTCCGGGGATTCCCAAGGGGAACGACGTGTTCCCCTTGGGTTGCTGCCGCCAACGCGGCAAATGCTAAATAAACCTTGCGGCCCGCAGGGATAACACCAACAAAAGCCCCAGGGCTAAAATCTACCGAAAGAAGCCGGATGTAAAACTAAAAAGTAAGTCCATCCACTTATGTCCCCTTGTCGTGGGATTCCCCAATCCGGTCAGGAAAAATGCCGGACAGACGAGGGAAGGAACCCGAGTCAGACCAGGCCGGGGCAGGGAAGCCCCGTCGTGGTCGGTGACCGGCATCTGAGCGGGTAGGGGAATGTTGTCACACGGCAGGGGCGTCCGGGGATTCCCAAGGGGAACGACGTGTTCCCCTTGGGTTGCTGCCGCCAACGCGGCAAATGCTAAATAAACCTTGCGGCCCGCAGGGATAAAGCCAACAAAAGCCGCCAAAGCAAAAAACTGCCCAAAGTAGCCGGATGTAAAACTAAAACGTAACTCCATCCACTCATGCCCCCCTTGTCGTGGGATTCCCCAATCCGGTCAGTAAAAATGCCGGGCAGACGAGGGAAGGAACCCGAGTCAGACCAGGCCGGGGCAAGGAAGCCCCGTCGTGGTCGGTGACTGGCATCTGAACGGAGTGGGGAATGTAGTTCCACGGCAGGGGCGTCCGGGGATTCCCAAGGGGAACGACGTGTTCCCCTTGGGTTGCCGCCGCCAACGCGGCAAATGCTTAATAAACCTTGCAGCCCGCAGGGATAACGCTAACAAAAGCCGCAAAGTAAAAAACTACCGAAAGTAGCCGGATGTTAAAATTAAAGACAAATTAAAGCTTCGGAAGATTTGGCTGCCACCTGGATATGCCGGATGTAAAACCAAAAGGTGACTCAAACCACAGAGCCCCTTGGGTTGCAGACCGGAACGCGGCAAAGCCCCTAAGCATTCCGCTTTAACCACAAGCGAGTGAACAACGCATCTTTGATATTCATTCCGACACTCGCTTTCACTAAAACCGCAGTCTCGGTGCGCTGAACATTTCCCCAGTCATCCTTATAACTTTCCTCACCGCGCAAAAAATCAATGGCAGAAAGCTGCATATCAGGTAATTGCTGAATAATTTCATGCAGTAAAATTATGCCGGGGGATAACCCGCGCTCTTCGTCACTGGTTACCGGCACGTAGTAATACAGCATATTCTGCTGCTTAAACCCTATGTGGGCTGCCAGATAATTGCCGTCTTTTATAAGGCAGGCTATATGCAGGTGGGCGCGGTAGTCGCGTAGCAATGCTATAACCGACTCCCGCTGCGTAGCCGCTGTTAAGCTGTTGCTACCGTGGCGTTGGGCGCTTTTATCCAGCACCCAGTTAAGCAATGCGTCATCAAATGGCATATCGGTATGCAACTCGATGTCACCGGTTTGTTGTAACTTACGCATACGGCGGCGTGCTTCGCGGGCTACTTTTGCTTTAATCGGCGCGCCGTCTATACGGTACATGGTGTGTTGCCAACTCTGGCAGGTCACCGCATCGCTGTGGGCTAAAAGCGCATCACGCAAGGCGCTGTCCGGATAGTTTATCAGCAAAGAATAGCGCTTAAACCGGCTCGCGGTCAGGCTATTAAGCATCGCTGATACAACCGTTTCCAGCTGCTCAGGGGCACACAATACATGATGATAGTCTGTAAAACGCTGGCACAAGTGACTTAGCACCCGGGTATTAAACCGGCGAGACAGCGATTTTAAGGTCAGCGGTAAAATGCCTACGCAGGTATTGTTCTGCCAGGCACTAATAATTAATGGCGCTTCGCTATTCAACCGGGCCTGATACATACACCAGTTGTAGTCAATAAAGACCGGTGCCTGGCAGGTATCAGCTAAATTTTGCCAGTCAGCTTGCAGGGCCGACATGGCGGCCAGCCCACTGTGAAATTTGATATCCATATCAGGGTAGTTGGCTTGATACGTAGGGGCCAATTTTTCGGGTAAGCCACACGGGCATGCGTTGCCATACACCAATAGCCAGCTTAAATTTTGGATTGTCAGGGTTTAGCGAGTCGCCTGACGGGTGTTGGCTAAACTGATACCAGTGATGCTGATACGGCTCTGCGCCCCATTGTTTTTTAAATCGATAGGTGCCAGCATCTTGTGTAGAGCGACCAAAATCGAACCAGTGCATCCCTTTGTTAATGGCAAACTTCAAAATATTGTCGTAAAGCCACATATTCATGTTCATTTTATTGGCTTCACGAACCGTGGAGGCCCAGGGAATTTCCATCATATTACGATGGCTCAGCAAGAATCCGGTGGCAACAGGCCGGTTATCTACATATGCCACGGCAATATGGGTTTGCTCTGGCAGCTTATCTAACAATAACGCAAAGAAAGCTTTAGCGTTTACCGGCGTGCCAAGGTCGCGCATATTGCGGGCAAACACGGTGTAAAAATCGTCCAGTAATTCTTTACCACCAATTTTAAAGCGAGGCCGATATTCTTCGGCTTTTTTAGCCTGGGCGCGCACTTTAGCCCCTACTTCTTCGTCGAATAACGCAGGGGTATCAGGTAACGCCCGCAGCATCGACACTTTCTTGGTGGATGAGGGATACGCACTTGCCTGCAAAGTACGTATTTCAACGTATTTGAGCTCGCCGCTTTCCCCTTCCTGTTTACACACCCCCAATAGGGCTTCAAACACATCGGTATACTCAGTTACCGGGCCGCCATAATTGAAAAATGGCATAGATACGGCGAAGTTGCCCAGTAGCGGGGTGGTCATAATGATCAGCGGTAAGCCACCAATAATACGATTTTTGCCGTCCCGGGCTAACAACAATTCTGCGGTAGTATGCGGCTGGCTACTGATAAACTCCCAGATTTCCCGACTATGGTAAACTGAGCTACGCGGGTGCTGGGCGGCAAACTGCCACCACTCGTCAGGTACCTTCGCAGCAGCTATCCGGGTAACCTCAAAGCTTTGCCCGAATTGTTTTTTAATCGCGCTAAACTGGGCCGGTAAGACCCGGGGCGGGGCGGCCTGGGTAGTTTCAGTTTCGGCATTGAGCAGCCTTTTTTGCTCGGCTTCCAGCTCTTTTACCCGGCTGCTAACCTGCTGCATTTGTTCAATCAGCGCCGTGTGCTCAGCGCTGCCAGATTCTACTGTTTTAAACTGGCGGGCAATTTTGCCTTTACTTGCTTTTAGTTGCTTTAATTCAGCTTTTACCGAATCTATATCCATGTTGTCCTGCTTACTCATTCAATCATGCAGCCGGTTTATTACTTAGCCACTGGCGCTGTTCATCAATAATGTGAATCATGCGCTGTACATGTTTCGGTTTAACCCCTTTGTGTAAAGGAAGCGTGAGCATACAGTCTGCCAGCTGCTGACAAACCGGCGTGGCAAAAGGGGCCTCTACCAGTTTGTCCATCCCGTCTATGTCGCGTAGCGGCTTTGCATACATTGCCGATGCGCCAAGCCCTGCGTGATTTAATTTATGTAACAGGGTGTCCCGGCTTTGAGCCGACTGGGTTATCAGTGGAAACCGTAATAAGCGTTTGTCACCGGCTTGCTCGGCCCACAGCAAAGGCAAGGCATCTTGCAGGGTTTGCTGAGCGGCCCGGTGCCCCCGTAAATAGGCCAGCACGGCGGCGGGTAAACTATGCTGTCTGGCGGTAGACAAAGCCGTTACGCTGTCCAGTGCATGATAGCGCGTAGCGCCCAAATGCAAGCCCGGCACCCGGCTAAGGGCTCCGTAAAAAAAGGGTTGGCACAATAGGTTAAAGGCCCGGGCCTGCATTTTTAATTTACCTGGATGTTCGTTTACCGCCTCCAGGCTAAGGGTAAAAGAGGGCACCCGCGAGGTGTTCCAAGCCAGCAAACCGCCACCAAGTAAATTTACCGGTTTACCCCGGCCAAACGAGGTAATAAAAAAGTCGGCCTGGTGGGTATCGGCGGGAAGCGGATAGTTTTTTAAACTGGCGCGCTGTCGGTTAATAGCGGTTTCAGGAAACCACTGGGCGTTGTCTTCAATAATCAGAACATCGTCGCCCAGGGTGGCCCGCAATTCAGCTATTGGCATACTAATACCAAATAATGCAGGGCAAATAACGGCGCTAATGCTATCGGCTACCGCTGCCAGTTGTTCGTTATTATACTGGTAGCGGGTATCGGTAAGGTCAAGAATCACCGGCACCGCCCCGGCATACACGCAGGCCGCCACCAGATCCGGGCAGGCATAACCGGGAATCACCACTTTATAGGGCTGGTCGCTGGTTCGTTGGGCCACGTCCCAGCGCAAAATAGCGCCAAGCGCCGCCGTGCCGGAGTTCACTAGTTTATAGTCAAACCCGGCAAAGCTTAAAGGGCTGGGGGCGTAGTCCTGCGACCAGGGTAGCGCCTTGGTACCCACCGGCGGTAATTGATTCCAGCTCATCGGTCCGACGGCTGCCATACCGTCATGCGTTTACCGGATAAAAACTGAATACCGGCATCTAATAAGGCAATATTGACCTGGGTAAAGAAGTAAATAATTTTGGCCCAGGATTTATCCCGTAACGACGCCGACCAATGCGCCGCAATAGCAATACCATAAAACGCCAGTTGGCCCAGATAAGCCAGCACATAAAAGCCGCCTTCATCCATCATGCAAAAAGGGGTAACGATAAACAGCCCCAGCAGGGTCCATGGCACCGTCCAGCGCAGTAATTTATGTGCAAATACCTGGTACGCAAACAACCCGAATTTTGCCGGGTTAAGTACTTCGGTATGACGTTCCAGTGCAGTCATGCCCCGGATTACCGTACGAATTTTGCGGGCGTATTCTTTACTGGGATCCGCCAAATCAGTGTAAAAACCCAATACATCAGGGGCGGTCACGGCTTTGTAACCAGCCTGTACGCAGTTAAGGGCGGTATTAAAATCGCTGGGCGAGTGAATGTCCCACTGCTCGCATACTTCTACCCGCGCCGCGAAAAAGGAGCCGCTCAGCCCAACCAGGCCCGCTAATCGCGACTCCTGCTTGCGCAACCACATCTCATATTTCACATAAGCGCCTTCGCCCGCCACGCTGCCATCTTTGCTTACAAAGCGGTCTTCACTGGATATTGCGCCCACTTCAGGGTCATCAAAATAACGTACCAGTTTTAAAATACCGTCAGGTTCAATGCGCGTGGCAACATCTGAAAACACAATAATGCCGTTATCCACTGTTTTAATGGCAGTAAGCTGTGCGTTTTCTTTGCCCAAACGCTCTTCTGCCCGCACTAGCCGGATATTGCGGTCAGCGTATGACTGCACAATAGTGTCAGTTGCATCGGTAGAACTGTCCGACGCCACCACCAGGGCAAGTTTGCCCTCGGGATACTCCAGCGCCAGGGAATTTTCTATTTTGTCGGTAATTCGCTTTTCTTCGTTATACGCGGTAACGATTAGCGTAACATCAGGGTACTCCTGAGCGTCCTCCACTGTGCCATAAGATCGGTTACGCGCTTTAAACTTGTTCAGTAAAAGCAGGGTAAACGGGTAAATAAAATAACTAAATACAGAAAGTAGTAAGAATAACCAGAATAAAAACGTCATATCCATTTGTTTTAGTGACTGCCCAGGTAGGTAATACTTTACAGAGTATTGCGACTGAAGTACAAACATCTGCACCGGTTAATGCCTTATGTTAACTGGCGCCGATACAGATGGTTAAGTTGCACTAATATACGTAAAGAGTAAGATAAGGCTCATCAAAATTACAGATAATTTTTTACTACTATTTGCGTTATGCCTCATGCCTTTGTGCTAGCGGTCAAAGGGGCCTTCTTAAGCCGCCGACAGCCTGTGAAAACAGGGCGTGGAACACGTGTGGAAGCATAAATATAGCGCCGCAGAAGTAACAGGAATCTTAAGCATCATATGGACACATCAGGTTTAGTATCGTCAGTCAGCTGGAAAGTGCTGGCTGTTATTGTGGCGGCACTGGTCATTACCGGCCTGGCCGTACCCGACACCTACCACACCCTCCACGAACTATGGACCAAAAATAACGAAACCTATTCTCATGGTTATATTTTGCTGGGCTTCGCTATTTATGTACTGGTAACCGATTTTCGCTGGCAGCAGTTTTCGCCGTCTTTTGCATTTGTGCCTTTAGCCTTTGCGGCCGGGCTGGTTTGGCTGGCGGCCGAAGCTGTGCAAATTATGCTGTTCCAAACCCTGGTACTACCCGGCGTTTTATGGTGTGTGCTGGCGGCCATGGTGGGGTTTCGCAACAGCCTGAAAACGCTGGTGCCGGTGATGGCGTTGTATTTAGCGTTGCCTATTATGGATATATTGGTAACGCCGCTGCAAAACCTTACCACCTGGGTGAATACCCGAATGATTCTGGCTACCGGTATTACCGCCTTTATTGAAAACTACGATATTCATATGCCCTACGGCATTATGCGCATTGCCCATGGCTGTGCGGGCTTGAATTACTTATTGGCGGGCATGTGTTTAGGTGTGTTTTACGCTTATTTGAACCTGCAACGGGTTTCGCTACAGCTGAAAGCGGTGGCGCTGATTGTGGTGCTATCTTTGGTAGGCAACTGGATTCGGGTATTTTTGCTAATTCTTATTGGCTACGAGTCTAAAATGCAAAGTGAGCTGGTACACGACCACGGCTTCTTTGGCTGGATAATATTTGCCGTACTGGCGGTGTTTTTCTTCTTTTATGCTAAACGGTTAGAAGCCAAAGATGGTGAATTTACCAGTGTGGGTAGTAAACCCTCACTACCGCTTAACGGCAAAATGCTCGCCGCGGTGGGCTTAACACTTGGCGCCTTTGTGGTGGTGCCTTTGAGCTGGCAGGTACTGCGTAGCGGTATTTCGGCCGATCCGATAAGTGTAACCCTGCCGCAAGGCCTGGCGAAGTTTAAACTTACAGGCCGAACAATAGATTCAGCGGGCGCGGTATACCAGGGCAGCGATGAGAGCCAGTTGTACAGTGCACGGCAAAACGGCTACCGACTAAACTTGATTGTGGCATCGTACCGCAGCCAGAAACAAGGCAAAGAGCTGATTTACTATGCGAACAAACCTGCCGTGAAACTTAGGCAACGCACTACTATCGAAGTAGACAACGTACCACTAAATGTGGCGCAGTCTTCTTCGGCGCAAAAAGTGTTTTGGCTTTATCGGGTAGGCCAGCGTACTACCTTGACCGACATGGATACCAAGCTTGCCCAGCTTACCGGCTTGCTGAACACGCCGGTGGTTAGCGTATTTGCGCTACAGGTGAGCTGCCCGAGAACCTGCCCGGCGACTGCGCAAATCACTAAAGATTTAGCGTCAGAACTTAGCGCATTAGAACGTATAGAGGTGCGCTAATGAAAATAATGCAAATAGTGTCGGGCGATAAATGGGCCGGCGCGGAAGTACAGGTATGGACATTATGTGCGCAGCTGGTACGTCAGGGCCATCAGGTGAATGCGGTGGTATTGAACCCCGGCCGATTAGCCGAGCAGCTGATGGCAGCCGGAGTGACGGTAACCGTACTTGATGAAACCCGCTTTGGTTTTAAAACCTTATTGAACAAAATTAAGCTGGAGCTGCGCCGGGTTCAGCCCGACGTGGTGCATACCCACCGCCAGAAAGAAAATATTCTGGGTTCCGTGGCCAACCGTTTAACCGTACGCGCCCGATGCTTTCGTACCGTCCATGGTGCGCCAGAATTTACCCCCAGCGCCAAACAGCGTATTCAAATTGCCCTGGACACCTACTGTGGCCGATATTTGCAACATGGCGTGATCAGTGTGTCTGACGAGCTAACCCAAAAGCTGGCTGGGCGTTTTTCGGCCTCCCGTATACATACCATAGCTAATGGAATTAGCACTAAAGACGTACAAAGCGATGCTGCTAACAATAAAGTTGAACCGGTAGACGAAAATTACGTACACATAGGGTTTGTAGGCAGGCTGGAGCCGGTAAAGCGGGTAGACTTGTTTATTGGCACTGCGGCCAAACTGTGCGAGCAGCGGAAGCCCGAAGACGGTAAACCATTGCGTTTTCATATATTTGGTGACGGTTCGCTACACGCTACTCTGGTGCAACAAGCGCAGCAGGCAGGTATCAGCGACAATATCGTGTTTCACGGCCATACTGATGTGGTACGTAGCTGGATTAGCCAGATGAACTTTTTGCTGATGCCCTCCGACCATGAAGGTTTGCCCATGACGGCGCTGGAAAGCCTGGCATTAGGTGTGCCGCTGGTAGCGCATGCCACCGGCGGGCTGAAACCTTTGCTAAGCGAGGCCTTTGCCGCCGGCCTGGTAAGCGATCACAGTGTGCAGGGCTACACTGCGCAAATGCAGCAGGTGCTGGATAAACCCTGGTCGGTTAGTTTACCTGCGGCCTATAGTGCCGCCACCAGTGCACAGCATTATTGTACCTTGTACGCCGGGTAATAACGCGTCACTATTATGCGCCGGTTACGCCGTTAAATGCGTGTAATCGCCGGGCCCCAAAGGGCCATATTTATTTGTGTGCAGCCGTGGCGCACACAACACCATGCAGTAATTAAGGGATGTGCCTTTAGATGAAGGTTTTATTGGTTTTTCCAAACCGCGTTCAGCGTAATTTTAAAGACATAGAAGCGGGTATTGCACCCAAAGAAAGGCTATACGGCTTTTATGAGCTGATGAAAAATCCTGACTACACCATACTGGACTCAGACTCCCGCTTTGAAGGCCTTAGCAATAAGGTTATTCCTTTTTTACGCGGTTATGGCATTAATCTGGTCGACCTTAAAACGGTATTCAAAATTGCCAAAGTCGATGTGGTGGTAGTTAAAGATAATGTCTCTTCCATGGTTAGCGCTGCGGCCGCGCTATTCGGTAAGCCAGTGGTTTATTACGACTCACTGTTTCCCATTCCGCAAATGAAAATAAAACAGTTCTTTCTTAAGCGTTGTTTGGCGTCTTGTACGCGCATTGTGGGCTATAACCATCAACAGGTAGAAGATTACGAGCAAAAGCTGGGGCTTAGCTTGCTGCCCAAATACAAGCATCTGGAATTTTTGCTTGATGAAGAGTTCTATAACTCGGTATTCGACAACGCCCCCGAACCGACCGAGCATGATTACCTGTTAAGTATCGGCCGCGACGTAGGGCGCGACTTCGCAACACTGGTAAAGGCCAGCGAGCAAACCGGGGTTAAGGTAAAAATAGTTACCTTACCGTATTTGCTGAACGGGATTACCCTGCCAGACAATGTCGAAATACTGCAGAATATCAGCTACGAAGCCTTATTTACTTTGTACAAAGGCGCCCGTGGGGTGGTGGTGCCGCTTAAAAAAGGGCTGTCGTATGCGTCGGGTATTCGGGCCATTATGGAAAGCCTGGTATTAAAAAAACCATCGATTGTCAGTAATACCCCGTTTGTTGAAAATAACTGTCTGGACTACCCCAATATTATTCCGGTAGACCCAGAAAACGTAGCCCAAATGGTAGCTGCTATTGAGCATGTATATCGCAGCGACGACAACCTGGATGAATATGAATCAGAATTACCCAGCTATGCCCAAACACATCGCGAAATAAGCCAGATGCTGGCGGAGTTACGCTAAATGGCAGGTTCGGACATTCTGGTGAGCATTGTAATGCCGTGCTACAACTATGCGCCTTACCTGGCCCAGGCCATTGCTAGCGTAGAGCAGCAAACCCTCACAAACTGGCAGCTGATTGTGGTGAACGACGGCTCTACCGACAATACCATGGAGGTGTTGGAGGCATACCAAAACCAGCCAAACATTATCGTTATCGATAAACCTAACGGCGGGGTGTCGTCGGCGCGCAACCGGGGTATGGCCCAGGCCACCGGCAAATATATTGCGTTTTTAGATGCCGATGATATCTGGCAACCGCATAAGCTGGAAAAAGTCGTCACGGCAATGGAGGCGCACAATGCCTGGTTTGGCGCATCTGATTTTGGCCGCTTTTCGGCAACCAGTGAAGATTTTGGTAAATTCAGTGACTACTGCCAGCCGCTGCGGGCATTATCTGCCACCGCCAGTGATGGCGTGTTGAGCTTTGATACGCCGTTGGCCGTGTTCACCGAAACGCTGGAGATGCCCTGGTATCCGTCTGCCAATGTTGTATTGCGCGCGGCCTGCCCTGAGCAGGGCTTTGATGAAAGCATGAAGCTGGGCGAAGACCTGGACTTTTTTGTCCGGCTTTGGGCCCGAGGACCGGCCGTATTTATTACCGAGCCTCTGCTTAAACTGCGGGTACACGATGCTAATGCCAGTAAGAACAGCACTAACCATACATTGCTGGTATTAAAAATTTTGCATCGCCAACAGCAACTGCTGCCAGCCGACCATGCAGGTACGGCCGCGCGGCGGATCCTTACTGCGCGCATTAAAGCACTACTGGGCGCACGCGGCTTATTAAAGAAAAAAGTGTCAGCAGAAGATGCCCGCTGGCTTAAGCAGCGTTACCCGTATTATTTGCGTCATACCGGCAATATAAAATTGCTGGCTAAGCTGGCGTATAACTATGTATCACTATGGTTATTGAAAAGCCGCACATTGTGATGATAAATAGTCGCACAGCGGCGTCTGATGCATTATATTCGCGCCCATTGGTAAACAACAAAACGGTCGGGGTATGTTACCCAGGGCCAAAGGTAAGCATTCGTATATGAAAATGCTGGTTGCAGTGAAAAAAGATGAAGGTGCGTTAAGCCCTTCCGAGACCTTCCTTCGGTTGCACATTACCAAAGTTACCGGCGTGGTGGATGGCCTGATTGGTAATCCGGGAAAACGCCGGTTTCATTATTCAGGCGCAAGCCTGATGCCGCAGAACTTGGCCTATAAGGTGGTGAAAAATCTGACCCGCATGGTGGCGGGTGAAAATCATTATTTCAGCGATAGCCGCGTATTAGCCCGTTATTTAACCAAACACAATATTGATATTGTGCTGGCCGAATATGGCTCGACCGCCGTTGAGGTAATGGATGCTTGCCGCCTGGCTAAGGTGAAACTGGTGGCGCATTTTCATGGCTGGGACGCTTATGCTGATGAAATGCTCGCCCAATATGGCCAGGCTTATACCCGTTTGTTTGAGCAGGCCGCACATATCATTGCGGTGTCACGGCATATGCAGGCGCAGTTGGAATCGCTGGGGTGCCCGGCCCATAAAATCACGGTAAACCCGTGCGGTGCGGATATCAGTGATACGCTGGAACGTACCGGCCAAACCACTCAGGTACGCGACTTTATTATTGTGGGCAGGCTAACCCCGAAAAAGGCGCCGTTGGTTTCCTTGGAGGCATTTCATCGTATATTACGTACCACTGCCGATGCTCGCCTGCATATTATTGGCGACGGCCCCCTTATGGCACCTTGCGAAGAGTATGTGAAACAACACGGTTTGGCCCAGCAAGTGATATTTCACGGCGCGCAGGGGCACGACTACGTTATTGAAAAGCTCCAGCAAAGCGACTGTTTTTTACAGCATTCAGTGGTTGCGCCCAATGGTGACCATGAAGGAACGCCGGTGTCGGTACTCGAAGCCATGTTATTGGGCTTGCCTACCATTGCTACCCGCCATGCTGGCATAAATGATGTTATTACCCATCAGCAAACCGGTTTTATGGTCGACGAGCATGACATTGACGAAATGACCGCGCAAATGCAGTTTGTTATTGATAACCCGGCGGTAGCCTTTGCGATTGGACAGGCAGCCCGCAAGCATGTACTGGCCAACCATACGGCCGGTATCAATATTATGAATATAGAGAAAATGCTATCATCGCTGCGCTAATCAGCGTGATGACGTGATTGTTATTATTTCGAGGATGCTATGCCGGTTTTTCAGTTAGAACAAAAGAACGTGGTATTTGTGCACATTCCCAAAACCGGGGGAAGTTCGATAGACGACTGGTTATTTGATTTTGCCGGGTGTACCAGAATGCTTTTCAACCCGCAGCCATTGCCGGATATGACCGCTACACCGCAACACATTTGCTACCAGACCATTGTGGGTCTGCTAGGCCCGCAGATGGCCATAGATTATAGCTTTGCGGTAGTGCGTAATCCTTTTAAACGGTTGGAAAGTGAATATAAATACCGGCTGGATTTGGGCCTGCTGGCAGGCCATGCAAACCCGGAAAGCCTGTTTCCGGAGTGGGTGGCCTATGCGTTGGATAAGGCGCGTAGCACACCCCATATGCTGGATAACCACTTGCGCCCACAAAGTTATTTTGTCGCGCCTGAGGTGGACATATTTAAGTTTGAAGACGGCCTTAACGAGGCGTCCCAGGCAATATCTCAACGGTTGGGATTAACCGGGCAGTTACTGCCAGCGGTACCCAATACGAAAATCAGTAAAAAGCGTCACCTTCAGTGGAACGCCAATAGTATTGAACGGGTACAGCAGTTTTATGCCACTGACTTTACCCAGTTTGGTTACAGCGCCGAGCCAACAGGATTAGATATCCGTGCTGGCAAACAACTTACCAGCCTGGCCCGGCGGCTTTATCATTTTGATAGAAAACATAAAAAGACCGCGTAGCCACGTGGTTAATGGTTTTGAATACATTTATCCCAGGCTTGCCAGGCAGTCTACAATAAAGAGAACGTAGAGATTATGCTCGACAATATTAAAGCGTTATTTTCCATGTTGAATAAGCAACAGAAACGCAGAATTTATATTCTGCAGGTACTGTTTCTTATTTCAGCGATTGCGCAAATTGCAACGATAGGCAGTATAGCGCCGTTTATCGCACTGATATCCACCCCCGAAATTCTTGAAACCAGTGAAGCCTTTGCCACGGTATATGCGCTGTCGCCGGCGGAAAGTTATTACGAGTTTCTGATTTTCTATTCGGCGCTGGTGTGTGTGGTGATTTTCTTCGGTAACCTGTTGTCGGCAGTGGTACTGTGGTTTTCCTACCGGGTAACCGTAGATACCGGTGCCCAGCTTCAGCGCCGCTTGTTCAATCAATATATGTCGAACCAGTTCATCTATTTTATGAAGAACAGCGGCAGCCATATGATTTCAAAAATTGGCAACCAGATTCCGCGCATGATCTATATGGTGTTGCAGCCATTAATGCAGCTTATTTCGCAGTTCTTCATTGTTAGCCTGATTATTTTAACGCTGTTTGTGGTTGATCCGGTGCTATCTATCATCACCGCGATTATCGTAAGCGCAGTGTATGTGGTGATATTCTTTACCGTACGTAAAAAGACGGTGGAAGCGGGCGAAATCACCACTTACGTTAACCAGAAGAAGCTGGAAATACTGCAAGAAAGTATTAAAGGTATTCGTGACGTTAAATTGCTGCATGTTGAAAAGTGGTACGAAGAACAACTGGACGATACCACCCGTATGGGCTTGCGCGCTAACTCTTATGTGGCGCTGGCCGGTGATTTACCGCGCTTTATTGTAGAAACCATTATATTTTTGGCCATTGTTGGATTAGCGCTATTTTTGCTGATTACCGAAGGGTCGAACACCTCGATTGTGCAAACCTTAAGTTTTTATGCCATGGCGGGTTATAAAATTCTGCCAGCTGCGCAAACTATTTATAAGTCGCTTACTATGCTACGTACCCACGGCAAAGTGGTTAACCGTGTGCGCGATGAATTTATTGATGCTGCCAAAGACGCGGTACCAGATAGTGAACTCAACAGTAGCCTGAGCGGTGAACGCTTGCCGTTCAAACAGCGTTTTGAAATGAATAATGTGGTTTACGCCTATCCGGGTGAAGCGCAACCAGCCATTAAAGACCTGACCATGACCATAGAGGCGAACAGCCTGGTGGCATTTGTTGGAGCATCGGGGGCGGGTAAATCAACCATTGCCAACCTGGTGTGTGGATTGATATCGCACAAGCAAGGGGAAATTTTGCTCGATGGTCAGCCGCTGACCAACGACAACGTAAAAGCCTGGCAACGCAATATTGGCTACGTGCCGCAAAATGTCTTTTTGATAAACGAGTCGGTGGCTAAAAACATTACCTTTGGTATTCCCGATGACGAGATAGATCTGGAGCGGGTGAAGTCGGCAGCGCAAAAAGCCAATATTGACGGCTTTATTGAGGGCTTAAGTGACGGCTACGACACTGTGGTAGGCGAAAATGGCGACTTATTATCAGGCGGGCAAAAGCAGCGTTTGGCCATAGCCCGTGCATTGTATAAGAACCCCAGTGTATTGATTATGGACGAAGCCACCAGTGCCTTGGATAACATTACCGAACGGAACATCCTGGCGGAAATTCGCAAGTTATCGAAGTCGATGACAGTGATTATGATTGCTCACAGACTGTCGACAGTAGAACACTGTGACAATATATTTATTTTGGCTGACGGTAACATTACCGAGCAGGGCACCTACAATCAGCTACTGGAAAGTTCGGCATACTTTAAAGAGCTGGTGTACGGCAAAGAAGAAGACGCACAGCAGGCATAATGCATATATGATTTCCGTGGTTATTTGTACGTACAACCGGGCGCAAGCCTTAAAATTATGCTTAGAGTCTTTTACGCGCATTGAGTTTGCGCATGACTGGGAGCTGGTGCTGGTAGATAACAACAGCTCTGATCACACCCAGCAGGTAGTGCAAGAGGTTAAGCAGGCCACTGGCCTGCCGATTAAGCTGGTCACCGAGAAACGCCAGGGGCTGGGCTATGCGCGTAACTGTGGACTGGCCGCCACCCAGTATCCTATTGTGGCGTATACCGATGATGACTGCTATCCCCAGGCCGACTACCTCACCCAGATAGTAAACAACTTTGAGCTGCACGACATTGGCTTTGTGGGCGGCCGGGTACTGTTACACGACCCAACCGACCTGGAGTTAACGGTCCAGTTCTCGACCACTACCGAGTTCTTTACACCGACCTCTTATATGCGGGCCGGGGTGATACACGGGGCTAATTTTGCGTTTAAACGTGAACTGTTGATTCGCGCCGATGGGTTTGATCCAAACCTGGGGGCGGGCTCGCCCTTCAAGGCAGCTGAAGATACCGACTTGCTTACCGAATGTCAGCGGCTGGGCGCCACTGGCAAGTACGCCCCGGAAATTGTTGTATCGCATCATCATGGCCGCAAAACACAGGCAGAGTATCATTCCTTAATGCACTCGTATGATATAGGCCGTGGTGCCTTTTACGCCAAGCGGGTGTTTTTCAGCCCCGGCCGGCGCTTACGTACTGCCAAATACTGGTTTTATTGCATGCGTCATCAGCGCTGGGCCATGACCAAAACTGAGCTGAAAACCGCCTGGACGTATATTTGTCGGCGCTTAACCAATAAGCTGGATTATGCACCCAAACACCTCTCCTGATTCGGCCCTGGTTACGGCCATAATCACTACCTACAAAGGTGCCGATACCGTAGCAATTGCGGCGCAAAGTGTACTAACGCAAACACATGCCCAGGTTGAGGTTATTGTAGTAGACGACAACGGCCAGGGCAGCCCGGCCCAACAGCAAACCCAAGCCGCTTTAGCAGCCCTTAACGATAGCCGGATACGCTATGTACCGCATCAGCACAATAGTAACGGCGCGGTAGCCAGAAACACCGGCATTGACGCTGCTAAAGGGCAATACATTTGCTTTTTGGACGATGACGATGTGTATTTGCCCGAACGCATTGCTGAGTCGGTACGCTATTTAACCGACAATCCGGCATTGGCGGGGGTATGTGTAGGGGTAGAGGTTCACTATTCTGCCACCCATATTTCCACGGTGGCTATGCATCAGCCGATTACCGCAGCGCGGGTATTAACCGATGAAATGTGCATAGGCACTGGCAGCAACCTGTTTTTTAGCCGCAAGGTGTTTGACCAGGGGCTGCGTTTTGATACTGCGTTTAGGCGCCACCAGGACCTGGAGTTTGTATTGTGTGTACTGCGCCAATACCAGATAGGCAACCTGGACCAGGTGCTGGTGATAAAAAAAAGCAACGCCACCAGTAACATTCCAGACTACCGCAATTTTCGTGCAGCAAAACAAATGTATTTTACAAAGTTTGCGCCTGAAATTGCTGGGTTATCTGCCGCGCAGCGCAACCTGTTTTATAAAACCCACTATCGCTTATTGCTGGATATTGCCGAGCACGAAGGTAACCGCAAGAATATTCTGACCGCGTACAAAGACTGCCTGCAACATGGGGTGTTTTATGTGGGCGATATCGCTTCGGTATTGCTGGGCCGCAAAAACTATCAAAAGTTAAAACAGCGCATTGCCGGCAGCCGTTAACCCAGCCTGGTTGAAGACCGCTATTTAAGCGGCCGGGTAAGTTAACAAGGGCGCCACGTGACGACCGCGCGCCTGATAGTTTTGCCCCGAATTTCATTGAGGTATTGCCGGCGGTTGTTAACACGGCCTGGTAGAAGACCGGTATTTAAGCCGCCGGGCAGGTTACAAAGGTGCCATGCGGCTAACGCGCGCCTGATAGTTTTGCCCTGAATTTCATGGGGGTATTGCTGATATCGTTATGTACCCCTATTCGCAGCAACTTACTGGTTTGTAAATTGGCCGCGGTGTTAATACCACGCTTGGTAGTGACCGCACAGTCGTAGTGTTCGCTCACTAACTTATGCGCTGCGGGCGAAAAATCCCCGTTTGGAAAACAGAACGATGCTACCCGCTGATTG
Source organism: Salinimonas sediminis (assembly GCF_003429285.1). Classification (NCBI taxonomy): domain Bacteria; kingdom Pseudomonadati; phylum Pseudomonadota; class Gammaproteobacteria; order Alteromonadales; family Alteromonadaceae; genus Salinimonas; species Salinimonas sediminis. The sequence continues at coordinate 3,125,664 of NZ_CP031769.1, read as the reverse complement.
TTCGCTGCCTCCAGTAATTGCTTACTTTGCACAATTTCTTCTTGTAGTAACGTTTCAGATAGCCCTTCGACCAACCGATAATGCCGCCGGGTATGACAGCCCAGTTCTACCCCGTAATTGGTAAGGGCATCGTGTAACTGTTGCTGGTTAATCATTTCGGTTTGCGTGTGGCTGGCCAGAACATCGCTTAACGGCGCCAACGCGGCGTAAATTGTGTCATCACCGTGCTGTTTTAAATGGTCGATTACCGCCGCGCCCTGGTCGCGGGTAAGCGGCAGCGGGGGTAAGGTGCCGGTTAAGGCTAGCAGCGGTTGCCAGGCTTCGGTTTGCTGAAGCCCGGGGGTAAGCAGTAAACGTAATACTTTGTTTGGCCAGAAGGGGGCGGGCATATCCATAAAGTCGCTTACCACATAAAGGGTACTGGCGAAGTTATAGCGTTTTAGCACCGGAAAGGCATATTCGTAGTTATCCAGCCAGCCATCATCAAAGGTTATGGCTACGGTTAGCTGCGGGCGCTGCTCAGCGGGCAGGGCAGACCACTGTGAAACTGTCATCACATTGATATTTTCTTCGCTGAGCACCTGCATATGCATGGCAAACGTGGTGTCTGATACCACCATACCCGGCTCTTCAAACTGATAGCGTGGATCAGTGGTGGGCAGTACCCGATGGTACATCAGCACAATCAGTTTTTTGTCGCCCCGCTTAACCTTATACCAGCCCACGGTGCCTGCCAGGGTTTGCCACACAGATTTTACCAACGGCTTAATCATAAATTATCGCTACCACTTAAAAATAGTTTTTTAATTCAAACCAAAACGGGCCCATATCGTCCAGCCGGTTTACTTCATGCCGACGCCCGCTAAATTTAGGGAGCAAGAAATGGCCCACTGCTGCCAGTTTACCGCCTATACCGGTTTGCTTGTCTTTTAGCTGTAAATACAGGTTATCTACATCGCCCAGTAACCAGCGCAGCTGTACCCCGTGGGTAAAGCCGGGCTGTTCGGTAAGCGTGCGGTACTCACCATCAAACAACAACGCCGGAAAATTCACCCCGGCATCAATAGACAGCTGCAAAGAGCCCCACAACCGGGTATTAATTTCCATCAGGTACGGGGTACCGTCGCTGGCAATTTTAAACTCTACCATGGCGGCACCGTGCCAGTTCACCGCAGTAAGCAATGCCTGCGCGTGTTGCTTCATTAACGGGTTTACCGCCGCGCTTTCGCTTAACACGCTTACCCCGCCCGAAGGTGGCTTTTCACGCAGGCGCTTATGGGCAAAAAAGGCTTTAGCCTGGCCATGCTGGTAATAACAGAATATTCCCGCGCCCTGGCCATCAATGTATTGTTGCACCATGAACGGGTGAGCGGTGAAGTAGTCTTTTTCGGTTAGCAGGTGCGCCATTTCGGTACGTGAATGCACTATATGCACCTGGGTAACTAACCACACATTGTTCACCAACACCTTAGATAACGCCGGTTTTAACACACACGGAAACTGTACGGCGTCCCAGTCTATCTGGTCTGGGGTTTCACAGTACTGTGAAGCCGGTACCGGTACGTTTAAGGTGTGGGCTAACTGGGTAAGGGCGGTTTTATTGCTTAAATCCAGCAGGGTTTGATGGTCTGCAAACGGTAATTTGCACGGCGGCAACTGCTGTTTATGTTCCACTAGAGTACGGCTGGTTACTTCGGTAACCGGCAATAAAAAGTCGATATTATACCGGGTAATGGTTTCAGCCACCCAGGCCACAAACGCTGCACTGTTCTGGTTTGGATTAGGGCACTGTAAATACTGACTGCTATAACGTGAACACCCGGCCAATGCCTGAATGGTGCAGTCGGTGGTAAAGACCACAATGTCACTGCGTTTACCCAACGCCCGGGTGGCGGCCAGCGCGCTACGCTGGGCTGCATCAAAAATCAAAACCGCTGTTTTTTCCATGGCTTTACTACATTTTCCGGTCAGTCGTCAGGTAGCTAGTTTACCCGGTATACAAATTAAAATAAGGAAGCCAGCATAATGCTAACCGCCTACGTGGTTGGTGGCCTTAAAGTATACGCCTGCCTGTAGGGGCGTTGCGGCATGTTGCTTTGGCTGCGGCCCACAATCTTTAAACGCTATTATTACACGCACATGGCCCGCTGGTTAAGCTCATTAACCTGCGGGCGGGGCAAATGTTTGGCTAAGCCCCGGCGCGTAATGTAACGCCTGAACCGCCCCGGGGTTATGCGCTTATAGTGTTTTTACAAAATCCCGGCGTGCCTGACGCGCTTGCTGGCACATTGTGCCATCCGCAGCCACATCCCGATGCTCAAGATTGTACTGGCGTAACTCTTCAAACTTATCAAACGACGGCGAGGTATTTTCACGCTTTTTACCCGGCGCCGCCGGGGTATAAAACGCATTGGGCGGTAGCCCTAATACCTGTGTTAAAAAGTCGTCAACTACATCGGGGGTTTGCTCGTACTGGCGCACCATAACAGCCTGCTGGCCCACCGCGTTGCCCCATGCATTTACGGCCCAATCACAGTCATGCTGCGGTTTATGGTTTTTTTCGGTAAAGCGGTCAAACTTTGCCCGCCCGCCTACTTTTAAATATTCCCAATACAGGCTTTTTTTCAGACTATCCACACTGCGATGGTAAATAACCACCTCAATATGGCTAAAGAAGCGCTGCATAAACTGCACAAAGTGGTTTATTTCACGCTGCGAAGTAAGGCGCAAAAACAAGTGTTCGCTGGAGATCACCGTGGTGTTGTAACGCCGCGCATTATAAAAAAGCTTGGCATTAAGCTTAAACACAAACGGCAGGTAATATTTAATTGCCTGATGCAGCGAGTGTAAATGTTGAGCCCGGGTAAAATGATTCGCCTCGAAACTGCCAAACAACTCGGCAAATTCCTGGCTGGCAGCGGTATTTAAAAACAACGGGTTAATGCCCTGTTTTCGGATAGCCTGCTGGTGCTTTAGCAATATGGATTGCAGCGATGTTGTTCCCGTTTTGGGGGCGCCTATATGTAACAGCAATCGGCGTTTTGACATACGTGCACAGTTCCTTGTTGTACCACAATGTGAATAGAGTAACGTGTAATCTGCGCATTTTACATCACCGGGCCCGGCGACGGTATTTTTTAACACTTTTATATGATTTTTTGTAAGCCGTTAGCCGGTTAAGCCCGTATCATTCGCGGTTACCGCTAGCCGCGCACAGGCGAACCTGTTTACGCGCCGCTATACCGGTAATTCGCCGGGGTACAATACTGCCGCCGATAGGGTTTGTAATTAACCCATTACGAATGAAATGTTCAGTATGCAGCAAGGATATTGCTTGTTATCCTTAGCGTTAGTAGTAAAACATTAGGAAGTTGCTGGCTTAGGCCTTTCACGCCATTATGACTTATAAAATATTGCACCTGATAGACACGACCGGCCCGGGAGGGGCTGAAGACGTGTTTATTACCCTTGCCGACAAAATACGCAGCCAGACTACCGACTCTATCGCTGTTATACGCGGTGAAGGCTATGTCGCAAATACCTTACGTAAACGCGGCATAGAGCCGGTAATCATCGACTCTAAAGGCAGTTTTAACGTGGGGTTTATTCGCCAGTTATGCCAGCTGATTAAAAAGCATAATATCGGGCTGATACAGTCACATTTATTGGGGTCTAATGTATATGCCAGCATTGTGGGGTTAATTACCCGCACGCCCGTGATAGCAACTTACCATGGCATGGTAGATGTATCGCCCAATGAGCGCTTTAAAGGCTTAAAACTGTGGTTTATGCGTAATGGGATTGCCCGTTTTGTTGCGGTAAGTCGCTCGTTACAGCATAAAATTCAGGAACACAAACTACTGGTGCCTGAGCGCACCAGTGTCATTTATAACGGTATTGATGTGGCCAGTTATAAGCCGCAGCGGGTGAACCGGTTAAAACAGGCATTAAACCTTGACCCGGATACCTACCTATTAGGGGCGCTGGGTAATGTGCGCAAGTCTAAACGTTACGACTTACTGGTAGCGGCTGTTGCGCAAGCCAACGCCGCACTACCTGCCCAAGGCGCGAAGCTGGCGGTGGTTATAGCCGGCGACCCGAAAGCCTCGCTAAAAGTGCATTTAGACGAACAAATGCAAAAATTGGGCGTAACCAATATACATTTTATCGGGTTTATTGACGACACGGCAGAGTATTTGCAAAACCTCGACGGTTTTATATTGTCGTCGGATGCAGAAGGCTTTTCTATTAGCACTATCGAGGCCATGGCCAGCGGCCTACCGGTAATTGCTACTAAATGCGGCGGCCCGCAGGAAATAATTCAAAACCAGGCACAGGCCACGCTGGTAGAGATAGACGCCAGTGCGCTGGCACACGCTATTATCCATAATATTGAAAGCTATCAGCCCGGGGCCGTCAATCAGCAGGCCATTGAGCGGGTTAGTAGTGCGTTTTCGCAACAGGCAATGGTAGCAGCCTATGCCGCACTGTATAAATCTGCCGACAGTCATTACCCAGGACACGATACAAACAGGGAGCCCGGCGCTTGAATTACAACCAGTACATAGCAGACACGTATGGCTCGAAAAGAGGCTTGGCGCGTTATATAAAATTTAATATGCAAAATAAGCTAGGTGTTTACGCTAGTGCCAATAAAAAGCAGGTAAAGGGCGCACAGCGGCTTATTTATATATGCAGTGGAAATATTTGCCGAAGCCCCTTTGGCGAAGCCGTAGCTATTAAAGCGGGCTTTCCGGCCATCTCCTTTGGCTTACATTGCCGGGGGAACGACGAGGCTTTTGCGAAAACACTGGATTATGCAAAACGCCACAATTATCCCTTAACTGAACACCGCTCGGCAAAAATGAGCGACTATGTGCCCCAGCCAAATGACTTGTTGATTGTTATGGAGCCTGCCCATTTGCAGGAGCTCAATGCACTGTACCCTCAACAGAAGAAAGTATTGCTAGGCCTGTTCGCTAAGCCACCAACGGTATATCTGCACGACCCATTTAATACCAACCAAGTATTTTTTGATAAATGCATGCAGCAAATTGAACATGCCACCCTTTCATTAATTCAGGCTATTCAGAAGTAAAATGAAAACGCAAACGCAACCCCTAAAGGACACGGACTTTATATTTCTTAAAGTCAAAAATTTATGGACGCACTTTAAAACCGAATCATTTGCGTTTAAGTGTATTTGTATTTACATATTTATAGAGTATTTCAGGCCCCAAGCAATATTTCCTATTATTGACTTTTTACCCTGGGCCCAGCTTTTTTTGATATTTAGCCTGGTAGGTTTGTTCTTTGATAGTAAGTCTAAAATAAAGATAGATACCTCATACTTTCTTGTTTTTCTATATTTTATTGTTGTAAATCTATCAATAATAACAGCGTTTAATAGAAGTTGGGCACTTGAAAACTACATTAATATGGCGCAGTGGGTAGTAATTATATTTTTAATTAGCTCTATTGTTTCCAGTAGAGAACGGTTCTACATATTTTTTACCGTCTTTTTTATGTGCTGTTTAAAAATAGCGTTAGGCACGGCAAAAAACTGGGCCATGAGAGGTTTTAGTTTTACAACGTGGGGATTAATGGGCCCCCAGGGATATTTCCAAAATTCTGGTGAGCTCGCAGTTCTAATGTTGATTTTATTTCCTCTTTCTTACTATTTATACATCCATTTTAAGAATGATGTGAGGAAATGGGAGCGGTATTTATTAATTGCAGCTGTTGTGGCTCCTATATTAACTGTATTGGGTAGCAGTAGCCGTGGCGCTCAGTTAGCGTTACTTGTTCAGCTAATATTGATGTTTTACAAAAAAATATTTAGCCCTAAATTTATGATATCAATAGGGCTAATAGCTGTTATAGGGTGGCAGGTTTTACCCAGTGAACAAAAAGAACGTTTTACAACCATTGGCGAAGATAAATCCTCAATGCAGCGACAACTATATTGGGAGCACGGATGGGAAATGATGAAAGCAAACCCGCTATTGGGAGTGGGCTATTATAATTTTCAACCGTACTACGCTACTTACTACTCTCAGTATACGCTCTATAAGCGTGCCGAATTACCTCATAACATATTTATTCAGGTAGGTACTGATGCCGGTTTCTCAGGACTAGCGATATACCTTTTACTAATCTTTTATATCTTGCTACGAAGGTATCCGAAAAGAATACAAAGTTCTGAAGGTGACACTGCATATCTACACGCATTATGGGTAGGACTAAAGATAGGCATAGTGGGTTTTTTAGTCGCCGGTCAATTTGTGACCATAGGTTATTATCCTTTTTTATGGATATCAATAGCACTTCAATCTAGTCTTGCGAAAATAGTAAATTCGCATTAGGGCCTTATATAGGTTTTTTATGAACAACAAAATTTCTGAAATTCTATTTAAAATAGCTGCGAGAAAAAGAAACCCGTCTCTATTTAGTAAATATGAAGAACTAAAAGCTCAGGAAAAGTTATCGCGTGAAGAGCTGCTTAAATATCAAGAAGAACAGCTAAAATTATTTCTTCAATTTTGCTATGAAAAATCCGATTTCTATAAAAATTACTTCGATAAACATGATTTTTCACCATACGACAGTAACTTTATTGAAAGCTACAATAAGTTGCCAGAATTATATAAATCAGACTTATTAGCTAATAATGAAGCTATTCATACAAGAATCGGGGTGAATACAAAACCGGCGGTTACCTCAGGTACGTCTGGGCAAGCTTTAAAGTTTGATAGAAGCGAAAGCTGGGATTCTATCAACAGAGCTAGCGTCATGAGAGGGTATTCATGGCATGACGTAAACGTTTGGGAGCGGAATGGTTACTTCTGGGGCTATAACCTTCAGTCCTCAGATGCTAAGAAAATATGGCTATTAGATTTTTTACAAAATAGAAAACGACTATTTAGATTTAATAAAAAAGATATACAAGATTTCTCTCATACTATTAAAAAGGCTTCCTACGTTGGTGGTTATTCATCAATGATTTATCAAGTTGCGAAAACATCTAATGAATTAGGTATAAACTTTAAAAATATAAAGATGGTTAAGGGGACATCAGAAACTATTTTACCGTATTATCAAGATGAAGTTAAAAAGGCATTTGGTCGTAAAATGATAAGCGAGTACGGGGCAACTGAAACCGGTCTTATTGCTTTCGAATGTGAAGAGGGAAGTCTTCACGTAAATATGGAAAATATATACTTAGAAGTTAATGAAAACAGTGATGTAGTTGTAACCAACTTTGCTTCGGACACCTTTCCCATAGTTAAATACAATATTGGCGATATGGCTACATTGAGTTTTGATATATGTAAGTGTGGAAAAGAGCACGTCCTAATATCTGAGTTGATAGGAAGAAAAGGGAAAAATATTGTAGGTAAATCTGAAGAGTACCCAGGCTTTACTTTTTATTATATCTTTAAGAATATCCTCGTAAAATACAACACTAAGCTTAATTACAAAGCGGTTCAGAATGTAAAAGGTACTGTTGAAATGTTTATCGAGCTCCCTGAAGAAGATGAAAAAGTTAGAGAAATGATTGAAGAGCAAAGGTCTTCCTATTTTAAGGATGATGTAATTTTTCACTACACTTTTTTATCGCACTTCTCAGCTGAGAAGAAAAAAACGCAATCTTTTGAAAGTAATTTGTAATGAGTGAAATAGCCCACCCGTTAGTTTCAATAATAATTCCGGCTTTTAACGAAGAGTTATATATTGCTGACACTTTACAAGCTTTACATACACAGAGTTATGGAAAAGAGAATGTTGAAGTAATCGTCGTAGATAATGGAAGTGCAGATGATACCGTAATAGTAGCTCAGGAGCACGCTGACAAGGTACTAAGCTATACTGAAAAGCCAGTTGGTAAAGTTAGAAATTATGGTGTCGACAATTGCAACGGGGAAATTGTATTTTTTTTAGATGCTGACTGTGTGGCACCTTCTAACTGGATAGAAGTTGGGGTTAAATCTATTTTAGATAACCCAGATACGGTCTTTGGGGGAGGAATAAAACTCCGCGAGCATGCTTCATTTGTGGAGCGATTTTGGCTTCTAGAAGGAAGAGATGGGGAAACGCTTCCTAAAGAGCTTTTAGGAGCTAGTATTGTTCTTCGTAAATCTATATTTTTGAAGGTCGGTGGTTTCTCAACTACTTTAACCGCAGGCGAAGACTCCAAACTTCATCAAGATCTTGTAGCCCAAGGTGTAAATGTAAAAATGGTGAGGTTTATGTCGGTGGTACATTTAGGCAACGCGAGAACGATAAAATCTTTCATCAAACGACAAATATGGCATTCCGAAGGATATAGTTCCCGTCTCAGAAAAGCTTGCAGGGAGCCTATATTTATTTTCACTGTAGCATTTATGTTATCAATTATTTCCTTACCAATTACTGCATACTTAGGTATAGGATATATTTCTATATTAATATTACTTGTTGTAGTCTTTATTAGAACTATAGATAGAATTCGTAAGACAAAAAATAATAAAAATTATAAAAGCTTCTTAAAAGTTGCTTTTGTGGATTTTTTATATTTTTCTGGTAGATCTATAGGTTTTTTAAAAGGTTTTTTTACGAAGAAGGCTGCGTAAATATACGCAGCCTTTAATTTTATAGAAAATTAGGTCTTTCAGTCCACAAGCCCCAACTTAATAGATAAAAGTCAGTGTCCTCTTTGAATCCACTATTTGACCATCCGAATATATAGCCCTTATCAAAGTAGTTATTAGTATCTTGATAAGCAGGTATCTTATTGTTGTGGTAAACGATAGTCCAATCAGATGAATTCGTCCGTTTCCAAATAGTATAGATTCCGTCTGGATTTTTCAGACTAGATGACCTTTTTCGTTCTATAGCAAATTCCACTATAGTCCCATTGTCAGTCATATCGAAGCACAAAGGTGGACCTTGCATGCGAGCCATATTGCCTTTTGTACCAAAAGTGGCGTGAGCAGTAGATTTGCTCCCCAATGCTTCGCAATATCCATTACCGGGTTGGCCACCTGAGTTAGCAGCTACTGAGGTAGTACCTACTATCATAGCGGCATTTGAATATTCACCTTGCCACATAGCCGATAATTTATTGTTTGCACCTATATACTTACTCTCATTACTGTCAAAACTATTTCCTGTGCTTACGTTAGTAATAGTTCTACCTTTCCCCCATGCCTTATCATAAATAGAGTCAGGTGCTTCTATAAACAACTTATTTTTAAATGCTTTGGCTACTTTAGCGTAATGTCCGTTATCTGAAACGACACGATCGTTAAAATTCCAGTTAGCCACATTCAGGGGGCTACTCGTCTCAATTTCAATAATCAACCTATGATAAAAATTCGGCGGTTGATATATTCTCATATATTCCCAGACGTGAGATTGAGGCTCTAAGAACTTATACCTTAGTTCACTTGATGAATCACCATCAGGCCATTTACCTTCAAATCTGAATCTTAGACCTCTCAAATCAGTTCCAGGTATATTCCTCACACCACCATGTCTACTGCCCAGACGAACTTTACCATCAGTCAAGGAAAAGTCGTTATCTTTATTAAAATCCCAGAAAGCGATAGGGCTAGATTGACGAGGTACTTCACAGACTTCATCGTATCCACCTAAAGCGGAAAAACTAATCAGTAAAGCTGGCAATGTAATATAACTAAATAAACTGAACTTATTACTAAACAAGGTAGAACTCCCTCGATATTCCTTACCAGTTACAATAGTAGCAAGAATTTAAAATTAATACCTCATTTTTGGGCATTTTAAGTATCAAATGTAACACTTAAGGTGTAAGGTAAATACTTTCAATCTTTGCAAATGGAAAATTGTATGGTTGCGTCACAGAAATTGTTGGCTGGGGCTATTGCTAAAAGTACTTTCTCTCCGGAAATACTTAACAAATACGATTTGGATTACGTAAGTAGTAGTATTTCCATGTCGAGCCGTTTGGATTTCTCTAACACCCTAGCAACGCTATTGCTGAAAGCTATAAAAGGAAATGAGATATACAAACAAATCTACCTTGATGAAAGGTTAAGGTTCTCACCTTTTTCCAAGTCTAAAGAAACACAGTGCCAATACTTTATTGATATATTTAAAATAGAAAGCGAAGCGCTTTCCTATTTAGACGTTACTTGTAGAAAGAATATTTCGAGAATAAATGAAAAGCTAATTTATAATAATGAGGAAGCTGATAGTATTTTGTTGGTAGGGGACTGCTTGATGAATGAAGTCAGAGTTTTTCTACCTGATGCGTTATATAAACGTAGCGTTTTTAGTAATTTGGACTGTCAATATTTTTCAGGCGGTGATCTTTCAGTAGAGATCGAGAAAACCAAGGTTATGTTTGATAGTAAGAAATATGCTGTTATTATTGTTAGTATATTTAGCTTTACTGCATCTAATTTGTTCTCTAAAGCAATCCGGTCGATAGACTCTATTTCTGAATTAGAAATGAATGTAGCTATTGATAACCTTATATTGGAAGCTAGAAAATATATATTAGGTGTCCGATCTTTTACTTCATCGCCTATATTGTTTCACAATGTAAGTGGTCTTCCGATTGGAGCGAAAAGGCGGCTAAACCCACTTGCATCTTCGCTCTCTAAAAAAATGAAGTTATTTTTAAAGGTACTAAATTCTAGAATTGAGAAAGACTTATTAGGTATAGAGAATATAATTTTGCTGGATGAACGACGAATTGCGCTTAAGTACGGCGAAAAATCATTGAGTAGAAGCCCCATTCCTAAAAGCATGAAAAAGTTTGTACACACGTCATACTTTGGCATGCACTTAGCAACTGAACATGCTTATTATTTAGATCAGCTCTCAAAAGTAAAAGGAAAAAAGGTAATTTGTGTCGATTTTGATAATACGCTTTGGTCTGGGGTGATGGCGGATGGTGAAGTTTTGCACTATCACCATAAGCAACTGCTACTGAAGGAACTTAAAGAATTAGGTATTCTTATAGTTGCTGTAAGTAAAAATCACGCTGAAAATATTAGGTGGGAAGAACTTAGTATCTGTAAAGACGTTTTCTCTGATATTCATATAAATTGGAATAAAAAATATTTAAATATTATTCTAGTGGCGAAGCGGATGAACTTAAGCTTAAGAAATTTTATATTCGTGGATGATAATAAAATGGAGCTAGAATTAGTTTCGAAAAAAATTCCTGAATTACTATGTCTCGACGCTAATGATGAAGAAACTTGGGCTACATTGAAAATAATGAAGAAAGCAGAATGCACTGCGTCTACTTATGAAGCTAAAAGAAGAACTGTAATGTATCAAGAACAAATCGAACGTTCAGTAGAAATTGAAGCTGTCGATTCTGATGATGCTTATCAATTGCTTGGTCTATCAATATTCTTTTCAAAAGCTAAAAAGTCGAATTTGAATAGAATTGAAGAATTAATAAATAGAACTAATCAATTCAATACAACTACTACCCGGTATTCTAGAGCTGATCTTAAGACTATGCTAGCGGATCCTGCTTTCCTATTCTACACAGCGAATTTATCTGATAAGTTCGGGGATTTAGGTTTGGTTTCGGTTATAATAATCGAAAAATTAGGACTTCATTGCACTATATCAAACTTTGTCATGAGTTGTAGAGCAATGGGCTATGAGGTTGAAGTTTCTTTTATGAGAGAGGTACTTCTTGAATTACGCTCATTAGGCGTCGAAACGGTCAGCGGTAAAATAATCCCGACCAATAGGAACTTACCGTGCAGAGATATTTACAAAAAGTTAGGTTTTAAAAAGAATAATGATGAGTGGTGCCTAGAACTACCTAACTGGAGTGCCTGTGATCCTATTGATTGGATATCTTTTGGAGTAGAAGGATAGAACTATAGAAATATAGTTTTATAGTTGTTATGAAGATTGCGCGCTAAATGGAAAAAGTAATTAGTAAGAGACAGAATTGGGCTGATATAGCAAAAGCCTTTAGTATTATCCTGCTTGTAAGTTGGCATGCAGATGGTTTCCACTGGCTATTCAGCTATCTGCGTATGCCACTGTTTTTCCTAGTATCTGGCTACTTTGCCTACAACGCTATTCATAATGCCGATGCGAAGAAATTCTTTCGCGATAAAGTCGGCAACATGATGTACCTGTATGTTGTGTGGTCATTAATTGTTACTGTCGCGCTTTATATCTTTGCCGATAGGGGCAGGGTGGCTTACCACCTGGAAAACTGGCTGCATATTTTATGGCAGCCGTTACCTACAATGTGGTTTATCTATGCCTTGGCTGTCGCTTTTGTGATTTGCCGTTTATTACGTAGTTTACCCTTTGTACCAGTTCTTGTGGTTTCGCTATTGTTGTTTCTGGTAGTCGAGATCAATATTTCCGGTAACGTCGGTTTTATCGATAAAGTTATTAAGCTCTTTCCGTTTTTCTGGATAGGATTAAAAGCACCTAAGGCAGTAGGTAAAGCGGTAGAGGTGGGCAAGGTGTTGTTTCCCGTTACATTTGCTGCTTACTTTGCCCTTGCCTGGTATGGAAAAAACATTCCCGATAGCCTATTTGGCTTTTACTATTTTATTACTGCGCTAATCGGTATTGTTTCTGTTGCAGGCTTATCCATGTTTATTAGTCGTTTTTCCTTCGCGGCATTTTTGTCTGCTATTGGTGGGGCTACGGTTTATATTTATTTAATGCACAGACCGGCTTTGTATTATCTGGAAGGTGTATTGAAAAAGCTAGATATTGAATTTGTGGGTCTTACTGTGCTTACCGTATTAACGGTAGTGGTGACATGTTACTGGGTAGGGAAATGGATGACCAATACTAAAGGTCTGCGGCACTTACTCAGCGCGCCATGGGTAGCACGCAAAGTAAGAGTGATGAAGTAAATTAACCGGCAGGTTGCCTATGGCAACCTGTGTTATACCCCTATTTCTTTAGCAATAACCTGCCATACATTATTGTAATAATTTTCGGTGGTGTAGGTGTTTGTGACGTGCGCCCGTGCCGATTCGGCTATCGTATTCCACCGCTCTGGTTGTTCTAATAACTGCTTAATTGCTTCGGCTAGGGCCTGTGCATTGCCAGGTGGTACCAGTACTGCATTGCCTTTCTTGCCAACAATTTCTGGTATGCCGCCAGCTTCGGTGGTGATTAACGGTCGGCCCGAGGCTAGCGATTCGGTTACAGCACTGGGAAATGCATCGCCCCAGGCTGAAGGCATAATTAAAATGTGCGCGTTGTGTATTTCCTTTTCCACTGAGGGTAGCTGACCTAAAAAGGCAAAATTGGCTACGCCCAGGCTCTGTGCTAGCCGTTGGTACTGTTCTTTCTCTGGACCATCGCCAGCGTAGCGAACATTAAACGCAATATCAGTGGTTTCGTTTACTATGGCCACCGCTTCTATCAGCTCTTTAATGCCTTTGTGCGACGTGGCGCGGCCGCTGGTGAACAGGGTTACCGGTTCGCCCGGGCTGAAAGGCAGCGGTTCGCTATAAAACTTTTTAGTATCTACCCCATTGTGCACCGTGATTAACTTGCTGGCCGGAATTTTTGCTTTGTGTTGCAGCCGGTATTTTACAAAGTCGCTTACACAAATAACTTTATCCACGGTCATGCCGGGTATGCGGCTATATAGCCATTTTACCGTTTGCTTAAGCGGGTTTTCCGGGGCAGGGCGGTAGGGGTTTGCTACCGAAACACGGCAATGAGAAATAATATGCTCTACGCCTGCTTTACGCAGTTTGGCGTACGCGCTACTGGTAGAGCGCTGGTCAGTTAAATACAAGGTTTTCACGTTGTGCTGTTTGACTATGGCCAGTAACCGGTCCAGGTTCGCCGTTTGGCTTAGGTCAGCGTCTAATTGCAGCTGCTCTTCAAAATGGTCGAAGTAGTCTACGTTAGTCGGTTCTATCTCAGCAAAGCTGATAATCGGTTTCAGGCCGCTTTGTGCAACCTTAATCGACAGGTGCTTTATCAATTTATAGATATTGTGCCAGGCATAGCCGGTGTTATTCGAAAAATTAGCGATGACCAAAAAGGCAGGTTTGTGGTTATTCATTACAATGTTTGTCTCTGTTTATTTGTTGCCCGCCGCTTAACCCCGTGGTTAAACCCGGCGGGCCGCATTGATATAAATTGCGCCCTTTGGGGGCTTAGTTATTCACCAGCTTTGGGTAAAGGCTTTTTCATTTTCTGACAGCAGGCCAGGGTTCGCTTTTACCAACTCTTTGATACGCGGCGACCATTCCACCTTCGACCATCGCTGGGCGTCGGTCATACTGGTGGCGGCTTGTTTGTCTTGCCCATGAAAGGTGCTACCGCCCCCCTGCGTACTCATGGCCGGCTCAATGTCATATTGCAGATTAAACCTGGCTAAAAACTGGCTGCGCCATTGGCTATCGCTTAACCATTTATCAAACTCCCACACGTGGGTTTTAGTGCGAATACGCTTGGTCAGGTTAAACGTGTTTTGATCTATATGCATATCGCCCCGGTCGATGCCGTCTTTGGCGCGCTTAATATTGTAGGCTAAACGTGAGGCAAGCGTAGATAATATATCGCGGGTAATATAAATCACCTTTGACCCTTTCGGATAATACAGGCAGGTGTGTTCGTTAGGCACCAGGTCTTCAACAGATACAAAAATCACACTTGCTTTTTCAATCAGCCGACGGTTTTTACGTAAATAGCCAGCATACTCGAAGGGCGAGAAAATGTTCACTTCGTTAAGGTGCAACAGGGTTTCGCAGGGCGACTGAAATACCATATAGCCCTGGCGTTCCATATCCGTTTTTTGTTGCATAACGGCATTGGCCATCCAGTTAATGCAAGCATGGTTACCGCTGCGTCTTACGCCAGAAAACACATATACGGTTTTGCCCTTAAAGAAGCTATGCACGTATTTAGTTAATAGCCATAAAATTAGTTTTGTTAGTCTGGTATACATAAAGGTGTGTTCCTGGGTAATGCTGAGGAAGCTTTTTATAAATGGGCGCCTGCTGAAGCGTTAGCGCCTGAGTAATTTTTTAGCCGCATATTTAAAGGCGTATTGGCGATATTCGCCATCGCGTAGCAGATGGTGCCCGATGGTCCCCAGCTCGCGACGTCCTATGTGGCGATTAAACAATATCTGGGCGTTCAAACGGCGTAGCGATTTAGCCCTGAGTTTAAGCAATGCTATAAGTTTTTGATCATTTTTAACCGAGGGCAACGCCAGCAGGCCCAGGGTATCTTGCGCCATTTTGGGGTAATTAGGTATAGTTTGGCTCAATCCTGAGTCACGGGTGGTATATAAATACAGCGGGGCATTAAGCACCACAAAGCGTGCATCAAAAAATAATACCTGGGCCAACAACATAAAATCTTCACCGTGGCGTATGGTGGTGGAATACTGCAAATTATGTTCGCGTAACAATGTCAGTCTGAACACCGGTTTTAGTAAGCCGTAATCCGCTTCCTGAGAGTATGGTCGGGCACCGTTCACAAACTGATATTTGCTTACTGTGGTGGCGTTTTCAGTTTGGTTAAGCCCTTTTTCAAGATGAGTATTGCGCGCCACATCAAACCAGTAAAAGTTGGTTGCCACAATATCAGGCTGATGGGTAGTAATAGCTTCGGTAACCGTGGCCACAAATGTCTCGGCGATAGCATCGTCGGCATCCAGCACCGCCACCCATTCGCCACTCGCCACCTGTAAACCTTTGTTACGCGCTGCGGAAGGCCCGCCATTAGTTGCTAAATGATGTACTTTCACTCTGCTGTGCTCAGCGGCGATGGCGTCTAATACGGTGGCAGTATGGTCGGTTGATGCGTCGTTCACCACAATAATTTCGTGGGGCAATACCGACTGGTTTAGTGCGCTTTGAATAGCCCGATCAATGAAAGCTGCCGCATTATACGCAGCAATAATAATACTAATGGTAGGCAAGACGGAGTCCTTGATAACTACTAACGTCAGTACAAAATAATACCCCCTTTAATATCACGAAAAGGGATGAGGCGCCAAAGCTTCGCGGCTTTTTAAGCACATTTGTATGCAATGAAAAGGCGAGGGGCAATCGGCATCAATCAATTAAACGGTGTCAGAATAATTTACAGTCACCAGCCCGACCGTATTATACGTGATAAACGCTGGTTTTAGCGGCAATTGCCCGGGCGCACTTTTAGGCATATTGACCCGCCGCCTAAACATAGGTTCAGCAGGTAGGTTATTGGGTAGGTGGCAAAAAATTTATTGCCCTGCTTACACACTAACAGGCACAAAAAAGGCGACTTACGTCGCCTTTTTCAAATCAAAACTGTGTGCGCTAAAGCAATGGTTATTATGCTTTGCGGCGGCTGGTTGCACCCAGGCCAAGCAAGCCAAGGGCTAACACTGCCAGTGTAGAAGGTTCTGGCACTTCGTAAAACTGGGCGCTAACGTCACCAGTAGTCGATTGCTTGCCGGTTGGGTCGAACGTATCGAAGTCACCGTTTACATTAACCATCATAGAGAATGGCTGTGGTGATACGAAGTACTGGTCGCCAGCAGCAGTCAGTTCAAAGTTGAAGAAGTCAAAGTTGAACGACGTAGTTGTTACACCATTTGATGTAACTGAAGAGCCCAGGTTAGCGCCTAGCGAGCTAGAACCACCTAACAGGATATCATCAGCCGTGTTCATCAAAGACAAGTCAGAGAAATTCGCGATGTCGGTGTTGTTGTCAGCATCCAGATAGAACTGGAAGCCACCTTGTGTACCCACAAAGTTAAAACCATTCGCGGTTTCAGTTACTGTGCCTTGGGCATCAAATGTTGCATAAAGCGTATAGAACGAGTTCAGGCCAGAGCCTTTAACAGAACGACCAGCATTGAAGAACTGACCGAATGTTGCGAACGCGTCTGCGTTGAAGTTACCTGCACCGTCAAACGTCAGGTTTTCAACGTAACCACCGTTAAGTTTGTTAGCTGTGATAACTGAACCACCAGCGAAAGCAGAGCCTTCATCCACTTTAAATTCTACGAAGTCAGCGTAGCTAGAGAAAGAAGCAGCGATACCAGCAGTCAATGCTAAAGATTTAACCAGGGCCTTGATTTTCATAAACTTATTATTTATCCAAAAGGGAAATGGCCAAATGAGCCACGCTATAGACAAAGCATATACAGTGCCAACTTTTTATCTCTATGTTTTATATGGAATATTATCGTTTTTAAGAGGATTTTGCGTTAATGGTTGTAAAAATAATTGACTGCATATGGCGCTTTAAACGGGCAGGCGTTAAACAGCTCAAGCCCATGTATAAAGCGTTTCTCACAACATTAAGCTGTTGTGTTTGCGTTTTTGCTAGCCATATTTTCAGTCGTATTGATTACTGCAATCCTCAGGCGGTAGGCCGCAAGGAGGCCAAATGCTGTGATTATCTTTCGCAAGCCTTTGGTACAGATCAGCAAGCTAACGCAGGGGATCGTATTTATACGATGAAAAGCGGGGAAGGGGCTCGCATTTAAAGCCGCGCGCTTAGGTGTAATCTCCAGCATAAAAGTAAGATTTAGGTAAGGCTCACTAAGATGACCTGGCTAACGCAGTAACATAGCTTCCCCGTAAGAGGGGCGAAATTAATTTAGCGAACTAGCCAGATACGTTTGTGTTAGAAAGAGGCTGTTTCGGTTGATACAAACTAACAGGCACAAAAAAGGCGACTTACGTCGCCTTTTTCACATCAAAACTGTGTGCGCTAAAGCAATGGTTATTATGCTTTGCGGCGGCTGGTTGCACCCAGGCCAAGCAAGCCAAGGGCTAACACTGCCAGTGTAGAAGGTTCTGGCACTTCGTAAAACTGGGCGCTAACGTCACCAGTAGTCGATTGCTTGCCGGTTGGGTCGAACGTATCGAAGTCACCGTTTACATTAACCATCATAGAGAACGGCTGTGGTGATACGAAGTACTGGTCGCCAGCAGCAGTCAGTTCAAAGTTGAAGAAGTCAAAGTTGAACGACGTAGTTGTTACACCATTTGATGTAACTGAAGAGCCCAGGTTAGCGCCTAGCGAGCTAGAACCACCTAACAGGATATCATCAGCCGTGTTCATCAAAGACAAGTCAGAGAAATTCGCGATGTCGGTGTTGTTGTCAGCATCCAGATAGAACTGGAAGCCACCTTGTGTACCCACAAAGTTAAAACCATTCGCGGTTTCAGTTACTGTGCCTTGGGCATCAAATGTTGCATAAAGCGTATAGAACGAGTTCAGGCCAGAGCCTTTAACAGAACGACCAGCATTGAAGAACTGACCGAATGTTGCGAACGCGTCTGCGTTGAAGTTACCTGCACCGTCAAACGTCAGGTTTTCAACGTAACCACCGTTAAGTTTGTTAGCTGTGATAACTGAACCACCAGCGAAAGCAGAGCCTTCATCCACTTTAAATTCTACGAAATCAGCGTAGCTAGAGAAAGAAGCAGCGATACCAGCAGTCAGTGCTAAAGATTTAACCAGGGCCTTGATTTTCATAAACTTATTATTTATCCAAAAGGGAAATGGCCAAATGAGCCACGCTATAGATAAAGCATATACAGTGCCAACTTTTTAACTTAATGATTGTTAAGGTTTATTTACTTTATTAAGCCCGCGATCTTGATGTCAGTGTAAAGTTTATTGACTAGGTTTGGTTAAAAATAAACCTGACCTATCCTTCTTTTGGGTTCGGCTAACAGGATACGGGTTTAGGGCAAAGCAAAGAGCAAAGAGGAAAGAGGAAAAAGGCTCGAGACAGGAGTAATCTGGTTATGTGGGGGCTGATATGAAAAAAGCGTGGGTAGGAGAGGGCGTATCACAGCAAGGCGTTATAAGCCACAGGAAGGTGATAAGTGGAGATAGTACAACATGCTGCTAGTTAGGCACGCGATAAGCCATCAGATAAGTGTTTAACACCTATCTGATGGCATTGGGGGGCCCTAAGCCATTTTACATTTTGGCTTCTATCTGGCTTTTGGTAGACAATAACGTCTGGTTTGCCGGCTTGATTTTAAGGGCTTTACGTATCCATTGGTGCGCTTCATCAAGCTGGTTTTGCTCGCTCATTAACCAGGCCATATTGTTCATGGCTACCCAGTTCTCAGGTTGTTTTTGCAGAATTTGCTGGTAGTAATTAATTGCCTCTTGCGGGCTATCTTTAGCCAGTTCGCTGGCCAGCATCATCTGCGCATTAGCGTTACCGCCGGTAGAGTCCACGTATTTTTTAAGCATACTAATCGCTTCTTCTTGCTGATCAGTTTCTTTCAATGCTTGATAGTAATACTGCGCCGTAACACCGTTAGCGTTTTTCTCGTAAGAAGACGCCAATTGGGTTACCGCCGCCGACGCATTCCCCAGCGCCAGGTTAGCCCGGCCTGCCAGCATTAAACCTTCAGCAGAGCCTTTGGCTTGTTCGCTGGCTTCGTCCAGGGCACTTTGTGCTTTGGCCGCGGCATTTTTACTTAGCTGAATACGCGCCTTTATAAACGCCCCTTCATCTTTAATCGCCGGGTCGTTTTGCGATATTGCCTGCAAAGTTTTTAACGCATCGTTAGGGCGGTTAGTCATTGCCTGAGCTTTGGCTAACGTGATCATCATGGTGTCGTTAGTGCGGTCCTGAATAACCAGTTTGCGAAGCAAATCTACCGCTTTTTGTGGCTGGTTAGTTTTCAGGTAGGCATCACCCATCAGGTAAACCGCCATGGGCGTATCAATGTCGTTAAAGGCGCTTTTCTCGCCAATTTCTACTACCTGGGTATATTGGGCTGCCAGGTAATTAGCATACAACCGTGAAAACGCTGTGGTGTTCTCGCGCTTACTTAACGAGTCAATTAATTGCTGTGGGTTATTGCCTTTAGCCTGAATACTTCTGAATGCACCCAAAATGGCATTTTTGTTATTTGGCGCAAGCTCCAGTACCTTATTGAACAGCGACAACGCCATATCAAAATCTTTCAGGTTATAAGCCCGTAACGCTTTATTGTTCAAAGCGGCTTTATTTTCCGGGTCCAGTTTTAATACTTTGTCGTAGATGCCGGGCAGGGCGTCGTAGTTTTCCACATACTTTTCAAGTTCAGCAGAAATAAGGTAGTTTTGTACATTGTCCGGCTCGTCGTTAATCCATTGCTTAAGTAATGAACGAGCTTCGTCAATTTCTCCCGATGAGGTTTTTAGCGATAACAGCAGCAATTTAGACTGCGAAGTATCACCAGAACCGGCTTCAGACACAATTGCATTACTGGCGGTTTCGATAAGTTGCATACCGGACGTATCGCCAGATAACACCTTCAGTACACCTAACTGCTGGCGGGTTCGATCATCATCAATTTTGCTTTCATCAATATCCCGAAGCAAGCTGCTGGCCTGGCGCCGGTCGCCATTACCCAACAATTTTACGCTGGTTGCTGCGGCCAGGGTTTCGTTTTGCTTCACCAGTTCGGGGTTGCTGGCCAGTACATTAAAGGCATCGCGTGACGCTCCAACCTGCAATTTCGCCGCCACGTACATTTGCTTGGCGGGGTGGGTGGCTGGCACATCGTTAATAATTTTTGCCAGATGCTGAATAGCCTGTTCGTAATTGCCTACGCGAAAGTTAGTTAACCCTGCAATATACGAGGTAAGCGGCGAATTTAACCCGCCACCAATTGCCCGTTCAATTAAACTGTTGGCTTTGGCAAAGTCTTCTTCAGACACGGCAATCAGCGCTTTTTGCTGATTAGCCAACGGCTGGTCGTTAAACCGTTTCAAAATAGCGTTAACGTGGGGCTTGGCTTCTTCAAATTCGTTCTTTTGAATGTATGCTTCAGCGATATTTAAATTAAGCCGCAAATACGCAGGTTTTTCGTCCAGCATACGTTTATAGGTGTCAATCGACAGGTCGTAGTCTTTCATGCGGTAAGCAATTTCAGCTACCAGCGAACTAATTAACCAGTTCTCTTTGAAGTTTTGCGCGGCGTCAGCTAATACTTCTTTGTTCGCGGTATCCTGTTTGATCAGGTAAGTTTCAATAATTTGGCCAAGCATGGCAATGTCTTTGTCATCAGCCTGTAGCGCTTCTTTTAACGTCGCGCGTGCCTTCGGCGAGTTTCCGCTGCGCGCTGCCAGTAAGGCTGAAATGGCCTGGCCTTTAGCTTTGGCCGTAGCGCTAAGATCGTCTTCAAGATCAGCTAAAATGGTATCGAACTGGTCAACATCAGAGCTTGAGTACAACGCAGAAAAATATTCGCCAGCGTAATCTGAAATATCGCTACCCATTGAGCTGGCGCGTTCGAATGAGCTAACCGCGCCTTCCATATCGCCTAATGCATAGTATGTCTGGGCCAGCAGCACCCGTGCGTTGGCGTCGTTGGGGGCTTCTTGCACTGCGTTTCTAAGAGTTAACGCAGCTTCATGATAATTTTCTGATTTATAGGCATCTTCGGCATTTTGAATTTGCTGCTCTAATGAGGGCTGGCCACAACCTGCAAGCAAGCTTAATGAAACAATACCTGCGAGGGTGGACTTAACTAGCATTCTATCCATACTGAACTACTTTACCTTTTTAAAATTTATGGCTTACTGTAAGCCTAAAGTTTAAGAAAAGAAAGACTACGCATGTCTCAGGCAAGTAGATTCATAGGCTATGCGGGGAGTGAATATAGGCTTTGAGCGTGAAACAACCCAAACGGCAAGCTCATGGGTGGTTTATTATTAGCAATTACAGCAGGTTAGAGAAGGTGTAAAAATAGCTGACAATAATATAGCAGGCATAAAAAAAGGCGACTTACGTCGCCTTTTCAAAATCTGTGTCTAAGCAGTAATTATGCTTTACGACGGCTGGTTGCACCCAGGCCTAACAGACCAAGAGCAAGTACAGCTAGAGTAGATGGCTCTGGAACTTCGTAGAACTGTGCACTTACGTCACCAGTAGTTGACTGAGAACCACTTGGATCGAATGTGTCGAAGTCGCCGTTTACGTTAACCATCATAGAGAATGGCTGAGGCATTACGAAGTACTGGTCGCCTTCAGCAGTCAGTTCGAAATCAAAGAAATCGAAGTTGAATGATGTAGTTGTTACGCCGCCAACTGTAGTAGAAGAACCCAGGTTAGCACCCAGAGAAGCTGAAGTACCTAACAGGATGTCATCAGCAGTGTTCATCAGAGACAGGTCAGAGAAATCTGCTACGTCTGTGTCGTTGCTCGCATCAAGATAGAACTGGAAGCCGCCTTGGTCGCCAACAAAGTTGAAGCCTTGAGCAGTTTCAGTTACTGAACCTTCAGCAGAGAACGTTGCATACAGAGTGTAGAAGTTGTTAAGGCCAGAGCCTTTAACTGAACTACCGTTGTTGAAGAACTGACCGAATGTAGCGAAAGCGTCAGCAGTGAAACCGCCTGAACCGTCGAAAGTCAGGTTTTCAACATAACCACCGTTGATTTTGTCAGCGTTGATTGTAGAGCCACCTGCGAAAGCAGTTCCTTCGTCTACAGTGAATTCTACGAAGTCAGCATAGCTAGAGAAAGAAGCAGCGATACCTGCAGTTAGCGCTAAAGATTTTACCAATGTTTTGATTTTCATAACCATCTCCATATTCCAATAAGAGGGGCTCAACTAAGCCACGCTAGAGATAGTGCAGTTATGGTGCCAACTTTTTATCTTGATGTTTTAGAATGCTTTTTCTGTTTTCTTATACTTTTGTTTAACCCGGGTGTAAATTTTCTCGACACCAAATTGGTTAATCATCACTCACTATGCGTTCCGCTATCTTAAATTTCAGGCGTTGCACTAAGCCGCGGTTACCCCGGGGCAGGTGCGTGCGCGAAAATTTATTGCGATACGCATCAAAATGCAGCCCGTAGGGGGCGCATTCTACCGCGCCACGGTTGAGCAAAATTTTAAGCGCATAGGTTTCGGCCATTCCCGCGCACAGGTTTACCGCCATCGGCGTCGACGGCCCACGGCGTTCTTTAAAGCTCACCGCGCTTTCATCCATTAAGTAACCACGTTGTAACATGGCTGGCGACAAGCCAATTAAAAACTGAATTAACTGGCCTTCCACGGTGGCTTTGTCCTCAAACCGAAAATATTCTTCAAACGTCATTTTACCGGGCATAAAGCATAGCAGGGCGCTGCCCATCCCCAGCGGCGCTGCGGTAACTACCGGAATGCCTTTGTCGTAACATTTCTGAAAAACCAGTTTGCGCGCTGCCAGCGCAAAAAAGTCCAGGCTGTCTATATAAAGGTCGACGTCGGCTAAAAAGGCATCCACATTGTCTTCTGTTACCCCTTCACCGAATTCCCTAATGTCTATTTCAGGGTTAATGTCGTGCACCATGGTCCTCATCACGTCCATTTTATTTTTTCCCACCGTCGACATAAACGCGCCGGCCTGACGGTTAAAATTGTGCACATCAAATTCATCAAAGTCCGATAAATTAATATTGCCTACCCCAAGCCGTGCCAAGGTCAGGGCATGCAGGCTACCAACGCCGCCACAGCCCGCAATGGCAACCCGTTTGGTGCGCAGCTGAGCCTGTTCCTGTTGGGTGACCCAGCCTATATTGCGTGAGAATGCTACATCGTAATCAAACACGTCTGAATCTCTTTAAAATAAACCGATGGCGATAGTATAGATAATTTATCGCCAGCATGGCGAATTTCACCAGTACGGTTAGGTATGTATTAGGCCGCTATTCATGCATACTATCGCACATGAGGCAACTAAATAATGGTTGTACAGCAGTAGCTAATTAGCATAGTCAGGCAGGAGCGAACGGGTGAAAGTGGGAAAACTGGCAGGGTTATGGCTGTGGTGTATCAGCCTGGTATGCCCGGTGCAGGCGAGCGGGCTGGTAGCGCAAGTCGAAAAACTCAAACCTGCTGTGGTAGGCGTGGGCCTGGTGGCCCCGCTGGCCACGGTCAGCCATCAGCTTAAAGGCACCGGGTTTGTTATTGGCGATGGCCATTATGTGGTCACCAACGAACATGTTATTGCGACCCCGGTGCCCGACAATATAAAATATCAGCGCGCGGTATTTGCCGGCCATGGCCGTCAGGGTAAAGTGATTCCGGTCGAAAAAATCTATGCCGATACTACCCATGATCTGGCAATTTTAAAGTTGGCTGAAAAACTTCCGACACTGGCCTTACAGCAACCCGCGGCAATTATACCTGATGGCAGTGATATTGCGGCTACGGGCTTTCCGATTGGCGGCGTGTTAGGGCTGTACCCGGCCACCCATAAAGGGATTGTGGCGGCCTACACACCTACCATTATCGCGGCCAAAAATAGTCAGCAAATTTCTGAACGTTTCATGCAGGGCCTGCGTAATCCGTTCATGGTTTATCAGCTGGATATTGTGGCGTACCCCGGCAGCAGTGGCAGCCCGGTGTATTTGCCCGAAACTGGCGAAGTATTTGCGGTTATAAATAAAGTATTTGTACAACAGACCAAAGAATCGGCAATCACCCAGCCTAGTGGCATAACCTATGCTATACCTGTAGAGCATGTCTATGCGCTGGCTCGCCAACATAATATTCCTATGCACTAAATGAAATACCCTTAGCGTGTATAAGATCGTTTCCTTGCATAATAAAATGTGCAAACATCATTAAAAATAATGAGCGTTGTATTTGTATGTCAGTAGAATTTAAAAAAATTGCCGTTATCGGTTTAGGTTATGTGGGGCTACCGCTGGCCGTGGCGTTTGGTAAGTACCGGGCTACGGTAGGGTTTGATATTAATACCCGCCGCGTGCAGGAACTGCAAAGTGGCAAAGACCACACCCTGGAAGTGTCCTCAGAAGAACTAACAGGCGCTCAGCATCTGAGCTTTACGGCCGACAAAGCGGCCCTGGCAGATTGCGACGTAATTATTGTTACGGTGCCGACGCCAATTGATAAAAACAAGCAACCTGACATGACGCCGCTGCACAAAGCCAGCGAAATGATTGGTCAGGTGATCAGCCCTAACACCGTGGTTATTTACGAGTCTACGGTGTATCCAGGGGCGACCGAAGAATACTGTATCCCTCTGATTGAGCAGCAGTCAGGCTTAACCTTTAACCAGGATTTCTTCGCCGGCTATAGCCCCGAGCGGATTAACCCGGGCGATAAAACGCACCGGCTTGAGTCGATTGTAAAAGTTACCTCGGGCAGTACGCCAGAGATTGCCGACAAGGTCGATGCGCTGTACCAGGAAATAATTAAAGCCGGTACGCATAAGGCGTCGTCTATCAAAGTAGCAGAAGCGGCGAAAGTGATTGAAAACACCCAGCGCGACCTTAACATTGCCCTGATCAACGAATTGGCAATGATTTTTGATAAAGCCGGTATTGATACCGAAGAAGTGTTGGAAGCGGCTGGCAGCAAGTGGAACTTTTTACCGTTCAGACCAGGTCTGGTTGGCGGCCACTGTATTGGCGTAGACCCCTATTACCTGACCCATAAAGCAGAAGAGTTGGGCCATCACCCTGATGTTATTCTGGCGGGACGCCGAATTAACGACAGAATGGGCGAGTACGTGGTGTCGCGGTTAGTTAAAACCATGCTTAAAAAGCAAATTATGGTGAATGGGGCAAATGTGTTGCTGTTGGGTATCACATTTAAGGAAAACTGCCCGGATATCCGGAATACTAAAGTAGTCGATATTGCTACCGAGCTGCGCGATTACAACGTTAACCTGGATATTTACGACCCATGGGCCGAACCGGACGAAGTTTTGCATGAGTATGGCCTGAACCTGGTGAACGCGCCGGTGGAAGGTAAGTACGACGCGGTTATTGGCGCAGTAGCGCATCATCAGTTTAAAACACTGTCAAAAGATGAGTTACGGGCCCTGTGCAAACCTGACTCGGTTATTTTTGATTTGAAATATATGTTTGATAAAGCAAGCGTAGATATTCGCTTATAAGGATTTGTAAATAATGAAAGTGCTTGTTACCGGAGCGGCGGGTTTTATTGGTTCGCATGTCTCAATGTATTTGCTTGAGCGTGGCGACGAAGTAGTTGGCCTGGATAACCTGAACGACTATTACGACCCTACGCTTAAAGAAGCGCGGCTGGAGCGAATTAACGCGCTACCCAGTGCTGACAAATTCCGTTTTGTTAAGCTGGCGGTAGAAGATCGTGACGGTATGGAAACCCTGTTTGCCGAAGAAAAGTTCGACAAAGTGGTGCACTTAGCTGCCCAGGCCGGGGTGCGGTATTCTATTGAAAACCCCCATGCGTATATCGACTCGAATATTGTCGGTTTTATGAATATTCTGGAAGGGTGCCGACACAATCAGGTTAAACACCTGGTTTATGCGTCGTCCAGTTCCGTATACGGGGCTAACGAAAGCATGCCTTTTGCCGTAGAAGACAACGTGGATCACCCCATGTCGTTGTATGCCGCCAGTAAGAAAGCCAATGAGCTGATGGCCCATACCTATAGCAACCTGTACAACCTGCCTACCACTGGCCTGCGCTTCTTTACCGTTTACGGGCCGTGGGGTCGTCCTGATATGGCGCTGTTCCTGTTTGCCAAAGCCATTATGGAAGACAAGCCAATTAAAGTGTTTAACCACGGTAACCACCGTCGGGATTTCACGTATATTGATGACATTGTAGAAGGCATTATCCGCACGCTGGACAATACCGCAGAAGCTGATCCTAACTGGACAGGTGAAAAACCTAATCCGGGCAGCAGCAAGGTACCCTGGAAGGTGTATAACATTGGCGCCCAGACGCCGGTGCATTTGCTTACCTACATTGAAACGTTGGAAAAAGCGCTGGGTAAAGAAGCTGAAAAAGAGCTGTTACCACTACAACCGGGCGATGTACCAGATACCTACGCCGATGTAGAAGCACTGGTTAACGATACCGGCTATCGTCCGACGACTACCATCGAAACCGGCATTAATAACTTTGTGGCCTGGTACAAAGACTATTACAAGGTGTAATGCCTGATAGGCTGAATGTGTTTGGCCCGCCAATATCAAAAAGCGCATTGTATAATGCGCTTTTTTTATGGGTGACGTATGGCTGGCGTAGTGTGGTTAAAGGTGAACGAGACCGTAAATAGGGGGCAGCTGGCCAGGCTACAGGGCACTTAAGGGCATTGGCTTGGCCAGGTGGCGTAACTCTTCATCAAAAAAGGTTTCTACCGCGGGCAACTGGCCGCGAATACTGTCTCTGATTGAATTAAGCATGACCGCAAAGCCTGGTTTCAGGCTATCCATTAACAGTTCCCGGTTAATGTAATAGGGCGCGCGTTTGCCGTGGTAATCCACCACCGGGCCAATTTGCTCAAACTTAATACCCACAAAGCTCATACTACGTGCCAGACGCGGCTCCATCATAACGAACGCGTGGGCAATATTGCTTTCAATGGCAGTGGCAGCCGCGGCAAAGTACAGGCCAATGGCAATAAACGGAAAACAGCGTAGTTCGGTTTCAGAATAAGCCTGCTGGTTAATAACACCGGTAGCGGCACCGGCAAACCGGTCCATTTGACGCCGACGGAACTGCGCGGGCACTGCCAGCCGCGAAATTTCGCAAATATCTTTGCGGTCGAAATTCTGCGGGTTCAGGTCGTGCCGGGTAATCGAATTCAAACAGTATTTTTCAATTGGCAGTAACTGGTTGTCTTGTAACGGGCGCACAATGCGCACTGTACCTGCCAGCTCGTCGCTGTTTAAATGGCGTATCAGGCAGTGCCGGGAAAAGTCGTCAAACTCGTCTACCTCGAGGCCGTCAGGTTTTTTAGGCTCAAATTTAAGCTCGTCACAATACACTTTGTGGCGTATTTGAAAAACCGCTTCGCGCAGCTCCTGCGAGCTGGCCATCACCGGCGACAGGTAACTGCCAAAGTGAGTCGAAATGTAATTCGCTTCGCGCAGCTGTTGGTAGCCTTTAACCAGCTTTCCCAGCTTGGTTTTACCAACCCGACGTGTCAGGTTGCTCATCATCGTTTGTTTATTAGCCATAAGAATACTACTGAAGTAAAGTCACACCACATCCACGCTACGCTCACGCGGTACTAATCAGGCTTACATGCTTTTTTCCCGGGATAACGCTGTGCATTAAGTCTTACTCCAGTATGCTTAAATTAACAGCGGTATTCATTACACTAAGGGCTATAAAACGTATTCCAGTTTATACCCATAGTGCTACGGTCAATGCGGGCCTGACATCCTGACTCTTTGTATAAAGCTAAGCAGAACACCTCATAATGTGCCAGTTTTTCCGCAGGTATAAATATACTGCCGCCTCTAAAGGTGTATTTTGTAATACCAAACAAAAGACTATAACGTAGGTAAAATAAGGAGTTAGCACTAATAAAAAACGCACAATAAAGTGCGTTTTTTTGCATGCAAGGCAGTATTAAGCGTTCAACTTAGCCTTCATTTGCCGACGCCGTGCATGTAGCAGCGGCTCAGTGTAGCCATTGGGCTGGGTGGTGCCTTCAAAAATCAAATCACAGGCAGCATTAAAACCGATGGAGTTGGCCAGGTCAGGCGTCATGGCAAGGTAGTCCGGGTCGTGGGCATTTTGTTTATCTACCAGTGCTGCCATGGCTGCCAGGCTCTGCTCTACCTGGTCGCGGGTAACCACCTCATGGACTAACCAGTTAGCGATATGCTGAGATGATATACGCAGGGTGGCCCGGTCCTCCATTAGCCCGACATTGTTGATATCCGGTACTTTAGAACAGCCGATGCCCTGGTGCACCCACCTTACTACGTAGCCCAAAATACCCTGAACATTGTTGTCCAGTTCGCGGCTTATGGCCTGGGCATCCGGCATGGGGGCATTGCCCAACAGGGGCGGGGTAAGGATATCGGTAAGGCCGTCATAAGCCTGGCTGCGCAGTGCCGGGTGTAAGCTAAATACATCGGTCTGGTGGTAGTGCAAAGCATGCAGCGTAGCCGCCGTAGGTGACGGTACCCAGGCGGTATTCGCCCCGGCCTGCAGGTGGCCAATTTTG
Source organism: Salinimonas sediminis (assembly GCF_003429285.1). Lineage (NCBI taxonomy): Bacteria > Pseudomonadati > Pseudomonadota > Gammaproteobacteria > Alteromonadales > Alteromonadaceae > Salinimonas > Salinimonas sediminis. The sequence continues at coordinate 3,096,738 of NZ_CP031769.1, read as the reverse complement.
GCCTCCATCATCGCTTGCATTTGATCAGGAATGGGCCACATGCCTTTGCCAATCTGGGCTTTGCCCGACAATCCACATTGCAGGCCGGTTACCACATTGGCTTTTTCATAAGCGGTAATCCACGGGCGGTTTTTAAGCTCTGCTTTGGGGGCAAACGCACCAGCCAGCATAGAGGTATGAATTTCATCGCCAGTGCGATCCAAAAAGCCGGTATTAATAAACGCGACACGGCTGGCAGCATTAGCAATACAGGCTTTCAGGTTAACACTGGTGCGGCGCTCTTCATCCATTACGCCCATTTTCAGCGTATTGGCAGGTAACCCGATAAGCGTTTCTATGCGATTGAACAGGGTATTGGCAAACGCCACTTCCTCTGGGCCGTGCATTTTTGGCTTTACAATATACACGCTGCCGGTACGCGAGTTACCCAAGGCGCCGTTGCCTTTGATATCGTGTAAGGCAATGGTGGCGGTAATCATACCGTCCATCAGCCCTTCGTATACCGGCTCGCCATCCAATAGCATGGCATCGTTTTGCATTAAATGACCCACGTTACGCACAAACATCAAACTGCGGCCTGGCAAGGTCAGCTCACCCTCGCCCGAAGCTAAGGTATACACCCGGTCCGGATTCATTTTACGCACATGGCGACGGCCTTGTTTGGTCAGCTCCACCTGTAACGTGCCTTGCATTAACCCCAGCCAGTTCTGGTATACCCGGGTTTTGTCGGCCGCATCTACCGCCGCCACCGAGTCTTCGCAATCCATAATCGTGGTCAGCGCCGATTCCAGTAAAATATCGCTAAGCCCGGCCTGGTCAGCTTTACCAGTTGCCGAGCGGCGGTCAAACTGCAGTTCCGCGTGTAACCCGTTATGTGAGAAAACCAATGTATCTGGCTGGGCCGCATCGCCGGTAAACCCTTTTAAAGCAGCAGGATTGCGCAGGCTATCAATACGACTGTCAGCTAATTTTACAATTAGCGCGCCACCGCGAATAGCGTAGGCTGTGACCTGGTCATGGCGGCTGGCGGTGAGAGGGAATACTTCATCCAGCCACTGTTTGGCTTTGGTAATCACCGCCTCACCACGTTCGCGGTTATACTGTGCCCCCGGCGCCAAGCTACCCTGTTGGCTGATTACATCAGTACCGTAAAAGGCATCATACAGGCTGCCCCAGCGCGCATTAACCGCATTTAAGGCATAACGTGCGTTGTTAATTGGTACAACCAACTGAGGGCCCGCCAGGCTGGCTATTTCGGGGTCTACATTCGTTGTGGTAACCGTTACCTGTTCAGGTTGCTCGGTGAGGTAACCAATTTGGCGTAAAAATGCCTGATATTGCTGCGGCTCAAGCGAACCCTGGTGCTGGTGGTATTCATCGATGCGGGCTTGCAGCGTATCGCGGGTCGCCAGTAACTGTTTATTCTGTGGGGTCAGCTCTACTAAGAGGGTTTCAAAAGCCTGCCAGAAGCGAGCGGGCTGTAAACCGGTTCCGGGTAGCACCTGCTCATTAATAAACGTATGTAGGATGGGGGCTACGTGTAGGCGTCCCAGGGCAGTATAACCTTGCATTATTATTCTCCACGTTCATTTGCTCCACTACGCTATACAGCCACCGGGGCGGCGCGCAATAACGTAGTGGGGCCGTGGTCAGCACGCACTTGCTGACCTTGGTATGCAATTAAGTGTAGAGCCTAACGAAACGTATTTTTAATTTATGGTTGCTATGCTTGCCATTTAGCTGGTGAATGTTTGTTCGCCATTCATGGTAGCTGCAACCTCGCCAATCAACCGGCGTAACCAGATATGCCCGGCGTCATGGTGCAGCAGGGCGCTCCAGGCCATTTTCAATGCAATGGGCGGGATATCGAAAGGTGGCGCCTTAAGTACCACCTGGCTGTCATCGCTAAATAAACGCGCTGCTTTAGTTGGCAGGGTGGCAATCAGGTTCTGGGTTTTAGCCATTTGCAAAGCGGCATGATAATGCCGGGTAAATACCCGTATATCACGCTGTTTGCCTAGTTTGGTAAGCTCGGCGTCAACCCAACCAAGCTTTTGTACTTCGTTAGGGTCAATACCCACGCCCACACCGAAGCCGGTTTTGCTTACCCACACGTGGCGCGAGCTGAGATAACTGTCTAAATCCCATTTATCGACTAGCGGATGCTGCGCACTGAGCACACAGCTGAAGGTGTCATACCAGATAACTTTTTGGTGAAACGACAGGGGCAGTTCTTCAAACCGGTTAATCGCCATATCCACTTTACCCTGTTCCACATCATGGAAGGTTACATCGCTGGGGGTAATTAAATCCAGGGTGATATTGGGCGCCTGGGCTGCCAGCTCGTTAAGCAGGCCCAGCAGCAAGGTACTTTCGGCATAGTCGCTGGTCATAATACGAAAGGTTCGGCGGCTGTTCGCCGGATCAAAGTCGGTTTCCGGTTGTATAGAGCTTTCCAGTCGGCTTAGCACATCGCGTATCACCGGTTGCAATTCCAGCGCCCGCTTGGTTGGGGTCATGCCGTCGCTGGTGCGCACTAACAGCGGATCTTTAAACAAATCACGTAAACGTTTCAGCCCATTGCTCATGGCCGGCTGGGTAATACTTAGCTGATTGGCAGCCCGGGTTACGCTGCCTTCGCGTAACAGGACATCCAGATAAACCAGCAAATTCAAATCGACCTTGGCAATATTCATAAGGGTAATGCCTTGTTTTTATTAGATTCAGAAGCAGGATTATAATGGCTTATGCTGACATATAAAACGCACCTTGCCAGTAAAGCTTATTATTGAATAGTAACAGGATTATAAAATGTCGGGTGATTTTTGCGCGTAATGGCTATGGTATTTGCCTATGCAGCTCAATAAATAACATGAATAAAAAAGGCTCCCGTAGGAGCCCGTTTATAAGCGCGATGACCGCCTACATATCAAATTGATTCATGGTGTTATCTTTGCCCGACGCTTTTAAAGCCGCTTCGCCTGAGAAGTATTCCTTGTGGGTGTCACCCAAATCAGAGCCTGCCATAGCCTGATGTTTAACACAGGCCAGCCCTTCGCGAATTTCTTTGCGCTGGACCCCTTTAACATAGGCCAGCATACCTTCGGCACCGAAATAGCCTTTTGCCAGGTTGTCGGTCGACAAGGCTGCGGTATGATAGGTGGGCAGGGTTATCAGATGATGGAAAATACCTGCTTCGCGGGCCGCGTCGCGCTGGAAGCTTTGTATTTTATCGTCGGCCAGTTGGGCCAGTTCACTGCTGTCGTACTCTGCTGACATCAGCTTACTGCGATCATACGCTGCTACATTGCGGCCTTCCTGCTGCCACTCGTCAAATACCTGCTGACGGAAGTTGAGCGTCCAGTTGAACGACGGCGAGTTGTTGTAAACCAGCTTGGCATCAGGCACCACCTTACGTATTGCATCGACCATGTCGGCAATCTGCCGTACGTGGGGCTTTTCTGTTTCTATCCAGAGCAGGTCGGCGCCATGTTGCAGCGAGGTAATACAATCAAGTACTACCCGGGCTACGCCGGTGTCATCTTTAAAGCGAAACAAACCATTGGGCAGGCGCGTGGGTTTAACCAGCTTGCCGTTAAGTTTCATGGCCATATCGCCTTCGTTTAAGTCCTGGGCGCTGTTCACTTCCGTGGTGGCCAAAAATGCATTGTACTGTGCGGCCAAGTCGCCCGGCGCAGTGGGAACCGGAATTTTCTGGGTCAGGCCTGCACCCAACGAGTCGGTCCGTGCCACAATAACCCCATCATCTACACCCAGCTCCAAAAAGGCGTACCGCACCGCGTTAATTTTGGCCAGGAAGTCTTCGTGGGGCACCGTGACTTTACCGTCCTGGTGGCCGCATTGTTTGGCATCCGACACCTGGTTTTCTATCTGAATACAACAGGCCCCGGCTTCAATCATTTTTTTCGCCAGCAAGTAGGTGGCTTCTTCATTACCAAAACCGGCGTCAATGTCTGCAATAATTGGCACTACGTGGGTTTCAAAATTGTCTATCTGAGCCTGAATAGCACTGGTGTCTTCACCTTGTTGTCTGGCTGCATCCAGCTGTTTAAATAACTTACCCATTTCCTGGGCATCGGCTTGGCGTAAAAAGGTGTATAGCTCTTCAATAAGTGCCGGTACCGAGGTTTTTTCATGCATAGACTGGTCGGGCAGGGGGCCAAACTCAGAGCGTAGGGCCGCCACCATCCAGCCAGATAAATACAAATAGCTTTTACTGGTGGTGCCCTGATGTTTTTTGACCGAGAGCATTTTTTGCTGGCCTACAAAACCATGCCAACAGCCCAGCGACTGCGTATACTGGCCAGGATCAGCATCGTATTCTGCCATGTCCTTGCGCATAATCCCGGCGGTATAACGGGCAATATCCAGCCCGGTCTTAAACCGGTTCTGCGCTTTCATGCGGGCAGCAAAGTCTGGGTTTATTCCTTCCCACGCTCCTTTCTGAGTAGCCTTTAGCGTAGCGATAGCATCAATATCTTGTTGAAATTGCGACATGGTGTAGCTCCCTAATCATTTCTTGTTGTGGCGTTGCCAAGGCGGTGACGGTTGCCGTTGGCACAATTCGTAAGGTCCATTTCATCCTAGGCCGCCCACAAAAATAAAAGAAATATATAATTCGTATCATCGTCATAACTATTGTGAATGGCGTGTTAACAACGGCGGCAGACGCGGCGGCGGCTGCCCTACCAGAACGAACAGAACATGCCGGGTTAAATGGTTGGGCAATCAAGAAAGGGGCAAAACGCACTGGGAGCGCCGTGGTAACCACGCCTATATTCGACTAATGGCATATTGCCAACCTTAAGGCGATTATCTATAACCTACTATTGGAATTTATTTGCTACGAGGCTGTTGATGAGTAGTATTCTCAACGCGGTAGACCAGCGCACCCGGTTGGTAGGTGAAAACCGCCTGGAATTGTTAATGTTCAGGTTGGGTAGCCGCAGCGCATTTGCGATTAATGTATTTAAAGTAAAAGAAGTTATCAGTGTACCTGCGCTTCGTACCATGCCAGGGGCGCACAGTAATTTATCGGGCGTGACGGTCTATCGGGGGGTAACTATACCCGTTATCGATTTACGCCAGGCAATTAAAATACGCGGCAATGCTGGCGACCGCTATCCTCAGAATGTGATCATTACTGAGTACAATCGCAGCGTGCAGGGTTTTTTAATTGGCGAGGTGCTTAGTATTGTGAACACTTCCTGGGAACAAATTGTGCCGCCGCCTAAAAGCATTGGCAAAGCTAATTATCTCACCGCTATTACCCAGCGCGAAATTCGTGGCGAAAATACGTTGGTGGAAATTATTGATGTCGAAAAGGTGCTGGCTGAAATTATTCATTACGATGCGAATATTTCTAAAGCCCTGTTGGAAGATGACATCACCGGCCATTTGCACGGTAAAACCGTATTGGTGGTAGACGACTCGGCCACCGCGCGCCGCCAGATAAAAGACACGCTATGCCAGTTGGGGATCAATATTATCGAGCGGCAAAATGGGGCGCAGGCACTGGCGTTACTTAAGCAGTGGGTGGCCCAGGGGCGCAATGTTGACGATGAAATACTGATGATGTTTACCGACGCCGAAATGCCGGAAATGGATGGCTACCGGCTTACAGCGGAAATTCGTAACGACAGCGAGCTGCAACATTTATATATCGCATTAAATACCTCCTTAAGCGGCAGTTTCAATGACGCCATGGTTGAGAAAGTGGGCTGTAACCGGTTTATCTCGAAATTTCAGCCCGATATGCTGGTGGATGTAGTACAACAGCGAATGCGTGAAGTGCTTGATGCAATGGGTTAGCTATTGGCCGGCAGTGAACGCAGTGCCTGCTCCAGGTCATGCAAACTGGCTGGCTTGGTAATATGCAGGTTGAAGCCGACTGCGAAGGCACGGTTAACAAAGTCGGTATCACCGTAACCAGATAGGGCCACAATAGGTATTTTGGCTGTATCTACATATTGGCGTAATGTAGTGACTACCTCGAAGCCGTCCATCTCGGGCAAACCAATATCGCAGAATATGAAACTGGGTTGTATCGCTTTAGCTAATGCTACGCCACTGGGGCCCGATGATGCGTAGTGCACCTCGTGCCCTTTCATTTGCAGCAGTTGCGTCATCATTTGGGCGGTATCTTCGTCATCTTCTATAAGTAATATCCGATGAGAAAGTACCGTATTGGTTTGCACGATAGGCTGGTCGACAGTGGCGTGGGCGTTTTCCCGGGGCAGCCTAAACGTAATCTGGGTGCCGTAGCCTATTCCATCGCTATGGATTTGCACCGTACCATGATGCAACTCAACAATACCTTTAACCAACGACAAACCCAGCCCTAAGCCCCCGGCGCTACGGTCAAGCTGTTGTTCAGCCTGGATAAAAGGTTCAAAAAGATCGCCCAGGGCAGCAGGTTCAATACCCGTTCCTGTATCTTTTATCGTTACCTCTACACAGGAGGTCAGCAATGTTGCCGATAACGTTATTTTTCCTCCCGATGGGGTGAATTTTATTGCGTTAAAGATAACATTGTACAAAACCTGAATAAGTCGATCAGCATCGGCGTCTACCCACACCGGCTCCGTGGGAAGCTTACACTGGCAGGCGATGCCCGCTGCATCACACTGGGAGGTTAAGTCCTGACATACGCCTTTAATCACCGTAATTAAATCGATGCGCTGTTTCACAATATTCATTTTGCCAGAGGTAATTCTGGACACATCCAGCATGTCATCAATTAGCCGTTTCAGATGACTGACTTGACGCTCTATTACCTGGACTGACTGAATTCGGAGGGCGGGATCTACGGTGTCCGTCTGAAGCACTTGGTTAGCAAAACTGATAGGCGCTATCGGTGCCCGTAATTCATGTGCCAGCATAGTTAAAAACTGGTTCTTACGCTCGTCCATAAGGGCAAGCTTTTCGGCCCGTTGTTGCAGTTCCTGTTCCAAAATATACTTTTTCGTGACGTCATGGAATACGGTAACGACGCCTTCTACCGACGACGGGTCGGCTATGGGTGCGCTGGTAAATTCAATAGTAGATTGGCCATTATCTTTGTGCAGTAATGCCATATTGACGGTGTGAGAGACAATAGACTGGGTTAAATAGGCGCGGGTCACCGGATTGTTCAGCGGGCTGGCTGATCGCTCATCAACGATTTGAAATACTTTTTCTACATCCTGGCCCAAGGCTTCCGTACTATCCCAGCCTGTGAGCCGTTCCGCTGCTGGATTGAACAAGGTGATTTTTCCTTTACCATCGGTAACAATAACGCCAGCTTCGATACTGTTTAAAATCACTTGTAAATAGCTTGTTTGACTTTGCAACGCCTGTTCGGCTTTATTACGCCGGATGATTTCGTTGTTCAATGCCTCTATTTTTATTTGGAGCGCCTGAAATTTCAGGTTGGATTCACGAGTAGGCTGTAAACGTAGGAATATCAGCGGCTCGGATTGCTCGTTCCTGGGTTCCAGGAGCGCGCCGTGGCACACATACGTTGCGTCTGGTACGCGTGCAGCCAGAACAATTTTACCCACTACAGGCTGGTTGCTTTGCGCACAGCGTCGCAAGAAAGCCCGGGCTGCCGCCACTGACTCTGGCGCAATGAGGTCAAGTAATGAAAAGGGCAAGGGGCTGGGCTGTTCGAGCAGTTCATTCGCACTGTGGTTTAACGCGTATACCTGGCCCTGCAAATCGAGCACCAGTGCGCTGCCGGGTAATAGCGAGATTAAGCGGTGATAATAATCAATCGACTGCACTACATTACTACCTAAACCCGATAATACTCAATGCCTGGCCGGGGCGCATCTGTGTCATTTGGCTGGAGATGCACCACCACCCGACATTGCGCTGCGCCATTGGCAATAGTCTCGGTTAATTCAACCTGGGAATAGCCTAAATTTTCAGCAGTAATAGTGCCAAAAACATTGGATGTCATCATACACATCGCAGGTCGGCCAAGTACTTTGTCTTCGAAAGGACATTGCCTGTTGCCCAGTACAATTTTTTCGTCGTCTTCTGACACAATATAGAAGTCGCCGCCAATTCTTCGCTTTAAATCAACCAGAACAGCGCCAATTAGCGATTTATCGATGTGGGTAACGTTAAGCGCTTTTCTGTATTCACCGTTTATTTCATCCCCTACCTGTTGACCGACAATACTGATAAAGCCAGAAGCCTCTTCGACACCAATGACATCTTGCAGGGTGCCCGACAAGTGACGGATCAGATTGCGCAGAAAAAGGTCTCGCTCAAGTGGCAGGTTAAGCACCTGAATTTCATTAACGTTACTCACAATGGCCTCCAAACTTCGATGAACAAAAAAGCGAGTTATCATTCAATAATAAGCGATATCAGTCGCATCCTAAGCCGTTCACTCAGAGCGTAAAATCAGCTTGGTGGTAATAGATGGTGTGGCTTTATAACATCCTTACTGAGCGCTGAACAGTTGATATTATCTAATTTTGCGGGGCGCGGTTAACACTATCGTTGCACCGCTTATTCTTGGTGATTCAGCGCAGCAGCACAGCGGCTCTGGGGTAGAGGCTGCGCCAGCGAATAGGCAGCTTACGCTGTTGGTTTACTAACCCGCTTGTTGCCTGAGTAGTACCAGTAACTCTGCTAACGGCATCGGGGCCGCATAAATATAACCCTGTACTCTGATATTGTTAAACCGGCGCAGGTAGGTAAGCATAGCCTGGGTTTCAACGCCTTCCACCACGATAGTTTTATCCAGTTCACTACACATATTAATAACGCTACTTAACAGTCCTTGCTCCTGTCCGGGCTGTTCGGCGTCAAGGGTGAATGCGCGATCTATCTTGATAATATTGGCCGGTTGTTTAGACAGATAGGACAAACTCGAGTAACCCGTGCCAAAGTCGTCTATGGCCACGTTGAAACCTTCGGCAATCAGCGCCCGCAAAATCGGGTCAATGCGTGTACGTTCGGTCATTACGGTTTCGGTTACTTCTACCGTTAATTGGGCAGGTTGAATATTTCGCCGGGTGACCTGTTCGGTCAGCTTTTCTAAAAACCGCTGCTGTTGAAATTGCTGGGGTGAAAAATTTATCGCGATACTGATAGCTTGCAGGGCAGGGTTCTGCGCAATGTCACTTAACACCTTTTCACATACAGCGTCACCTACTTGCAGAATTTGCCCGGTTTGCTCGGCCACCGGAATAAACACCGCCGGTGAAATAAACTCCCCGTTATGTTGCCAGCGCACCAAACTTTCGGCCCCGACTATGGTGTTGCTGGCGATGCAGTAAACCGGTTGGTAGTAAACCTGCAGGGCCTGTCGCTTAAGCGCTTTTTGTAGCTCTCCGCGAATCCACACTATTTGCTGGTACTGTTCGTCCATGGCGTTGTGGTAGAAACATAGTTGGTTCGCGCCATGACGTTTGGCTTGGCCCATCGCAATCTGCGCTTGCTGGATAAGCAGCTTAATGTTCTGGTGCGGCTCGTCCTGCAAGGCAATGCCAATGCTGGCAGTCAGGTGGATATTGATCTCGCCCAATAAATAGACTTCGGCTATTTGGGTTAGTAACCCCTGCGCCTGCTGCTCGATGGTGGCCTTGGACAGGTTTTCATAATACACCACAAATTCGTCATTACCGTAGCGGGCAATGAATGTGGCGTTGGTACAGTGCTGTTCAATACGCCAGGCTATTTGCGCCAGCAAGGCATCGCCCAGGCCATGGCCCAGGCTGTTATTTACCGCGCTGAAACCATCTAAATTGACGAACACGATCCCCGTAGAGCCGTGAACATGAGCGGCGCGGGATAACAGTTGCCGGTGTAGCGCGTCTCTGCGTAATAAGCCAGTAAGCTCATCGACATTGGCAAGTGTCTGCAGCTGTCGACTTTGCCGGCTTAATAACTGAGTTTTGGTAGACACAAGAATGAAAATATAGGTAAACAGCAGACTTAACCAAATTATGAACTGATTGATAACCGCGTGTTTTTGCAGCGCGTTCTGGTTCCGTAAGAAGCTGTATACATTGTGCGTTACCAGGTCCTGAATAGGCACCTTTTCAATGGTGTAATACCGGTAGGTTGCCAGTAGCGCTTCCAGGCTGGTGATATTCTCGCCCTCACCATTGGTGGCATAAAGCATGTCGGGGGTAAGCTCTACATAGGTTTCATATGCGCTAAGATGTGCCACATAGCGTTTTTCAATAAGCATGTTCATATTCAGTAATGCCACCACTATATACGAGGAGCCAGCCGCACTGTTTATTTTTGTAGTGATCATTAAAACAGGTACGGCGGAGCGCAAAGTATTGGCATTGGCGGCAAACTTGACGTGTTGGTCGGTATTTTTCAGCCATGCTGAAACCCCGGGGGTACTCAGATAACCGCCTTGGTGAAAATTCAGCGAAAAATCATCGCCTTTCACCACGTTCAGTGCGTCATCCAGTAATATCATGCCTTCAATCGCTTCAAAGTCTTTGCTGTAATAGGTAAAGTCGGCCGCTAACATCGCCAACACAGCGTCTTCCGGTATACCCTCAGCGCGGTTTTTTAACCGTCTTAATGCATCGGTGTGATCTTCCAGGCTTTTATTTAGCAGTGCGCCAATTAACAGCGATTTATTGTTGGCATTTTGCTGCTCATGTTTCACATCTTTGGTGGAGGCGGTATGCCATACAATCAGGCCAATACATAACGACACCAGGGTGACTAGCTGAGGGGTACAGGGCGTGGCGGCAAAGCCCACCGAAAACCGGGTTTTCAGCACCATTGCCAGCAACAGTAACAATGTGCCAATAACATAAAGGGTCAGGGCGAACGGGTTGTACAAGTCAGCGAAAACCTGCGCTCCGATTCGGTTATCGGCTGACAGCCATAAGGCAATACTAAACACCAATAGCGCAGCGCCGAGCCACAACGCCCATAGCCAGCGCGGGGTGGGGCGGCGAAGCAACGCGAGAAATACGGCCGTAAAGAAGGATAGCAGCGTACTGCTAAGTGGAATAACCGCTACCAGGGCGGCGGGGTTTAATAGCCTTTCGGCCATGCCCAATACGCTGATAATAGCAAAGAATTGTATTATGCCGGTAAATAGAGACGCAGCAAACGCGCTATGGGTATAAGAACGCATGGGTAAAATGCTCATCTTAGCGCTGGTCAGCAGTGGCTATAAAACGCTGAATTCTGTCCCGCTTGCTCATCGAACTCCTTTTACACATTAAATCGTGATAGATAGCGTTGGCTGTTAAACCTTAATTAACATAGTGCCAAAATATTTGCCTATAAGTAATAGACACAACATAGATTGAGGTATTCAATTTTAGAAATTATCGGGCTCAGGTACATCCCGTAATACGTTAACGCTGCTGACAGTCAACGGCCAGGAGCTGGGTAGCTTTATAGGATAGCTTCAGGGGTTGGCTTCAACGCGTATATTTATCAGGCTAACCAATTAGTTTTGTTCATAACACGTGGGTGCATTACACTTGAGCGGATCATTTTTTACGGACTCACTCATGTTTCAAAAACTTACCTTTTTATCTTTGGTAGGCGTAGCGGTATTACAAGGCTGTGCCCAAACCAATATGACTAATACTCCCGCACATAGTGAAGCACCTGCAGCTGATACTCCCAAAAATATTATTATGGTAGTGGCGGACGGTATGGGGCCGGCATTTACCACAGCCTATCGTAATTATGCCGATAATCCAGCTACGCCGGCAATCGAGCATGTTGTTTTTGACGATATCTTAACCGGAAATGCATCTACCTATCCGGCAAGGGTGTCGGGCTATGTCACCGACTCTGCGGCAGCGGCCACCGCCTTGGCCACGGGGGTAAAATCATATAACGGCGCTATCAGCGTAGATGAAAACAAACTTCCGGTAGAAACCGTGCTGGAGCTGGCAAAGGCCAGCGGTATGCGTACCGGTGTGGCAGTTACCTCACAGGTCAACCACGCCACCCCAGCCGCCTATTTGGCGCACAATGAAAGCCGTCAGAACTATAATGCCATTGCTGATAGTTATTACGATGCCCGTATAAAAGGTCACTTTGTAGCCGACGTTATATTAGGTGGTGGTACGCAGTATTTTGAACGTAAAGACCGCGACCTGGTGGCCCAGTTTATAGATGCTGACTATGCTTATGTTGATACCTACAACAAACTGGCTACGCTGCCAGCAGGCGCTAATGTATTGGGATTGTTCGCCCCGGTAGGCCTGCCGCCGGCATTAGATGATAGCCGCGCCCATCGGTTAGCCTACCTGACCGAACATGCCATAAAGCATTTGGAAAACGAGCAAGGCTACTTTTTGTTAGTTGAAGCAAGCCAGGTAGACTGGGCCGGCCATGCCAATGACATTGGTTCAGCCATGGCTGAAATGGCCGACCTGGCGGCCACGATGGAATACCTGAAAAGTTATGTCAGTAGCCACCCTGATACATTGGTAGTGCTGACTGCTGATCACAGTACCGGCGGCTTAAGTATTGGTGCCAATGGGGTCTACGAGTGGGCACCAGAATATTTGCGCAGCATGAAAGCGTCGGTGGCAACCATTGCCCGGAATATGGCCGATATGCAGCAGCCACTGGCTTATGTGAGTCAGCAGCTGGGTTTTGCGCTAAGCGAAGACGATAACAAACAACTGCAAAAAATTGCGGCCAGTAAAAAAGTGGCTGAACGGGAAGCCGGTTTAAAGCAGTTTCTGGACAGTAAAACAAATACCGGCTGGACCTCGGGCGGCCATACCGGGGTTGATGTTGAAGTGTTTGCCTTTGGTGCAGGCAGCCATGCCTTTACCGGCCAACTGGATAACATTGATATCGGTAATACGATGAAAGCTTTTGTGAAAGGCAAGGCCCAGGCAATCAGCACCCGTCCTGCGCCGGTCTCGCAACCTGCCGACAGCAAGGCAGAGCGCCCGTGTGATTTTAAAGAAGATTGGCGCTGCCTGTAAGCCATTGACCCAGCGCCTATAGGGGGTTATTCCCTAAGCGGTAAAAGCCCGTTCAGTTATGACTGAACGGGCTTTTTTTCAGGTTGAATGTCTCTATTGGCGACAGTTTTTCCAAAGCCTGCCCGGGGGCCCGGCGGGCTTTCGTGGTATGCGCCTTGTTTTCCTGGCTACTGGTGATTCAAAAAGTTATCTAAATCTTCGCCGGTAATTTTGGCTATCTGACTGAACAAATACCATAAGGCCGTGACCAGTAATATCATACTGGGGATCACAATCACCGGGTAACTTAGCGCTGTCATCCGCCCCAACTCTTCGGTATAAGCGGTAGTGCCGGGCTCACTGACCAGAATCACTTTTGCCAGAATGTAATTAAGTGCAGAAGATAAAAAGAACGAAGTGGCAACAATATACGAACTATTGGCTACCTTACGGCGAAACTCTGGCTGCTTACCTTTACGATCCAGCGCATCGTTTAGCGCTGGCCAGTTGATAATCTGGTCGTTCAGGATCAGCATTTTTACCAAGGGTTTTTTCGTGTACTGAGTGGCGACCACCGCAATACCAATAAGCGCTGGAATGGCGGCCTCTTTAATGGCGATATACTCAGCAGGAAGCTTTAACAGGCTGATACCGCCGGTAAGCAATACGCTGATTATTCCCAGTATCGAAAAGCCGTTTACTTTCCCCGACTGTTTGAGATCCCAAATGCCATACACAATAGGAAAGGCCAGGGCCGCTACTATACTCCAGGCCGGGCCAAGGTATTCCGGCGAACTGGTGTAACTCATTACGACTACAGGGATAACAATATTAAAGGCCAGATTGCCAAAAAATCCCTGATTTTGTTTTTGTTTCGTTTGTTCTGCCGAGGCCATGACTACTTCACTTCGCTTGTCTTAAGAGCATTATAAAAAATCTGTATCCGAAGCACTGCCGGTACAATGGAGATAGTGTATCAACCCAGCCGCTTAACCTCACCCGTGAATGCGCTAATGTGCGACGTATAGCATGCTATTGCGACAGGTCTAACCACTGATTGTAGCATCGACCTGAGCCGCCAAACATGAAATTTGCGCCACTATACTGTTTTGGTTGCGCCCCACTTCCAGGCCGCTAACAGGCCAGCAAGGAACCCGAATAAATGGTATTCGTACGACACAAAACCTTTACCCGGCAATATGCCTATAAGTAAACCGCCATACAAAATTGCGACAAGTACGGAGATGATAATATAGGGTATCTTACGGGTTTTAAATCCGGCCAATAGCAAAAAGCCAAAGTAGCCATAAACAATGCCGCTGGCCCCGATGTGCACCGCTGAGCGGCCCAACAGCCATACGCCTATGCCTGACAACAGAAAAATGGTGACTGTTACCCAGCCGAATGTTTTATTACCCCATTGCAGCGTTAGCCACATGAACAGCATGAGCGGTACCAGATTGGTGGCCAAATGGGTAGGCGATCCGTGCACCCAGGGAGCGGTAAAGATATGCCACCACCCTGGCACGAAGCGGGGCAGTATACCCAGCCCATTAAGCCCGCTGGCGGTCAGTAAGTTAATTATTTCAAGAATAATAAGTACAGCAGCAATGCAGGCCAGAAAACGCAACTGCTGTTTTAGTCTGGGAAGTTGATTCATAAAATTATATGCGGCACGTAGCGGGACAAGTCCTGGGTAATTAAAGACGTATCTTCTCTTACAGAAATACCAGCGGGAAGGTTATCCACCAGCCAGCTGCCAATAAGCGTATAGTTACGTTCGAATCGGGGAAGTGGATGAAAGGCTTGTAAAATAAATCCTTCTTCGCCGTAAGGACCGTCCGACAGGGTGCTTGTCTGGTTGTTTTCAATCAGCGAAATATTGGCACCTTCACGGGAAAACAGTGGCTTTTTAACCCATTTTCCGTCCAGTGAACTGGGCGCTTCGTCGGCAAAGTAGGCCGGTAACAGGTTGGGGTGGTTGGGGAACATCTTCCATAATTGGGGCAATAACGCTTTATTGGAAATGATGGATTTCCACAAAGGTTCCAACCAGTTTACCTGCGCCTGCGCAAGCTCTGTGGCGTATGATTCGCGCAGCATAAACTCCCACGGATACAGCTTAAAGCAGTCGGTTATCGGTGCATCCGCCAAATCGGTAAATACCCCGGTGTCAGCCAGGCCAATATCTTCGATAAACACAAAATCCGCACTGAGCCCGGCGGCAATGGCGCAATCTTGCAGATACTGCACCGTCCCGCGATCCTCGTCGGTATCTTTGCAGCAGGCAAAATGCATCTGGTTAATCCCATACCACTGAGCGATATCTGCAAACCGGTATACCAGCTTCTCCTGCAAGGAATTAAACTGGTCGCTGGCCCGGGGCAATTGCTGGCGGTCCACCTGCTGTTCCAGCCACAACCACTGCCAAAAGCCGGTTTCATACAGCGAGGTGGGAGTATCTGCATTATTCTCCAGCAATTTCGCCGGACCATTGCCATCGTATACCAGATCTAACCGGGAATATAACGAAGGCGCGCCGGATTGCCAGGCATCACGTACTAGCTCCCAAAAAGGGCGGGGGATCTGAAACTTCGTCAGTAATTGTTCGCTGTTTACCACCGCATCGACTACCGCCAAACACATTTCATGCAGCTCGGCGCTGGGGTTTTCAATATCGTTTTCTATTTGCGCTAACGAAAACTGATAATAAACAGACTCATCCCAGTAAGGTTCGCCATACATAGTATGAAAGTGAAACCCATATTGCGCGGCCTGTTGCTGCCAGTCAGGCCGCGGGGCAAGTTGTCGGCGCAGCAATTAGCCGCCCCAGCCACTGGAACGAGAGCTGCTGCCCCAACTCGACTTTGCTCTGACTGAGCTGCCAAACCCACCCCGGCTCATCGTTCGGGTTACCGTAGGTTTAGGTTTAAACTGGGACGGGCTGACTTTATAGTTGCGTTTGCGTATATCGCCGTTAAATACATGACCATCGGCAGACACCCAGCGCGACCTGAACGATGAATAGGGCGAGTAGGAGGTAAACAGCGGCTGGGAATAATAACTACGCGGAGATAACAGCTGGCTCACCATATAACCGGCCATAAAGGGCATAAAAAAGCTGCCCGATTCGTTCGTTACCTGGCGACATTGATTGGTGCCGAATTCATGCTCGCAGTCATTTACCGTAGAAAACTTCGGGCTGGTTCGGGCCGCTTCTTCCACGGCTTGTTGATACGCCGCCTGACATTGGTCCCGGGCATCAGGGTAATCGTTGTTACAGTCATCGACCGACGTATAAATTTGCGCCTGTTGACGATCATCAGCGCAGGCGCTTAGCAACACACTGGCAATGCCCAGTGTTAAGGGCTTTACCGCAAAGGCCTTGCGCATGCGCGACAGGTCTATGTGCTTGGTGCGTTTTTGCGTACTCATAGCAACCCCTTGATTAATATGTCATGCAGGCAGCATTCAACATACCTACCGCAATAGACATTGCGGCCAGCATGGTGCCAGCAGACACTTCGTTGTTATTAATACGTTCGGCAATACGTGGCATAAAGCTAAAGCGTAACAGCGCAAAAGCCAGCGACTGGGCAATAATCGCCACCACGCCCCAGATGGCAAAATCAATCACCGACAACGAATTAGATGCTGCGCCGGATAAAGCAATTGAAAAGCCGATAATTGCGCCGCCAAAACCTATTGCTGCCGCCACATTTTTATCTTCTTTAACCAGTTTCCACTCGTCATGCGGGGTAACCATTGCGTAGACGAATTTAAAAATAAACAAAAATATTACCGAGAGTACAAAATACAGGGCAAAGTTATCCAACCCCGCCAGTGATGCCATGATGGTATCCATACAAATGTCCTTTAGCCGTTAATTGTTATATCAGAAGGCTGAATATCAAAGCCGGTGCTGATCACCAGGCAACGGTCTTTGTTATTGCCAATAATTTTTTCTTCACCTGCCACCAGCAATGACTCAAAGCGGTCATTATCCAGGGGCCGTTCGTACAGCATCATAAACTGGTCGGTTGTGCTGGTGTCGCCATCTTCCTCATAGGTTTTCTCGGTCACCGCAACCGGGGGCGAGGTATCCCCCACTGCGTCCCATACCCGTGTATAGGTATGCCCGTTGAGGCTATAAGTAGGTTGTGAAATCAGGTTATCCAGACTATCACGCCATTGGGCATCGCTGCCAATTGTACGGGTTTCATAAAAATGCCAGAGTTTTACGTCGGTAATGTGGTTTTCGGTCAGTCCACCGTCGGTCACTACCTGTAAAAAGGCTTCATCATCGGTATAAAACCGCAGCAACGTACCGCCTGAATCAAGTTCTGCCTGGCCTACCGCCTGGATAAGCTGCGAGCGGGCGCAGCCTTCAATAGTTAATTCAGGTTCAATCAGGCGTAGTTTCAGGTCAGCCAGTTCAAACGAACCGCCTAAATACAAGCCCATGATCTCGGGTGCGGTTGGCTTTTGGGGGGCTTTTTTACCACCAAATAGTTTACTGAACATGGTGCAGGCTCCTGTTAATGTCGAACTGGCATTAGCCAGCCAGTTTTGACCAATCGATATTGTGAATGCGATTACCGGCGATATAAAAAATGGTGTCTTTGGGCGACAAAGTGTCGTCGAACTCTGGGTTTACCACCATTTTCTGATATACGCCACCCGGCGCATAACCAATGAAAATAGCATCGTAATGTTTTTTCAGGCCAATAAATAGCTGGCCTACCGTCATGCTGGCGCAATGCGCTGGCAGACCTACAGAGAACTGCGCCTGGCCAGCATCTACGCTTAACAAGTCGTGGTGCAGCATACTCGAGCCGGGATCAAACACAGATTTGGCCAGCATTTCTACCGCCACACTGGGCGTACATTCTACATTTGGGCAATGGGTTTTTAGCAGGTTAACCAGTGAGTCGTCGGTAAAATATGCTACCTGATGGGCATTGGGGTTACGCTGAGTACAATACAAAGCCGTGGTCAGGGTAACGTCATCTTGCGGGTTATCAATCAAAATTACCCCAGCGCTAGCCACGCAGGCCCGGTCCATGTCACTGTCTTTGTTAAACGATTCCACATGTACAAATTCAACCTGTCCGGGCATAGGATTGGTGATATCGGCTTTCACACACAAGACAATGTCGGGCCGGTCGGGTACCGCTTCTCGCTCTTTTAATAATAAATCGAGCAATAGCATGGTTTTTTGTTCATTCCAGCCAATCACCAGAATATGGTTTTGCACGTGCAACGGCTTCATTCCTGTTAATCCTTTTTGCCACTGATTACTTACCCAGGCCGCTACCCGGCCAATGACCATCGCAAATATACTCAAACCCGCCGGAATGACATACAAGGCGACAATAAGTTTGCCAACTGACGATTGCGGCGACAAATCGCCATAACCTACGGTAGAGGCAGTCACCGCCAGCCAGTAAATAAAATCAAGCTGGCCTACCAGGATGGTTTCACCGGCGGCTAACAGCATAAGATAGCTGGTTACCCCGTAAATCAGGGTAATCACTAAAATGGTATACCAACGCGACTCGCTAAAGTAACGCAGCATGAGTTTTCTGATGTAAACCCATGAACCTATCGGGGGGTAACGTCCTGTCTGCTCAATGAATATCTTCTCAGTGTGTCGGGTTATGCTCTGTTTGTTCTATCAGGCTATCGCTGGAAGCATGAATAAGCCGGCCGGTATGCAACCCACCGGGCAACGATGCACGATGCCTTATTCCTTATGCAATGATAACCTGCCTGAAAAGGTATAGTAATACTGTACATGCGCTTGTGTAAATGTCAGCGGCCCGGTCACCGTTGGTCAGCCCGCCCGCTCATGCACCGGCGCACCATAACAAACAGGGCGCTAAAAAGCGCCCTGTTAATGTAGTCTGAGTTATTTACCCAGAATACGACTGAGTTCATCATCGGCAGATGTTTGCCCACCTTTGATACCTGCTTGCGATAAACGCTGTTCCAGGTCGGTGTTAGAATCTTCGCTGGCCAGCTCTTCGGCAGCTTCCAATTCTGCAGAACGGGTTTTCTGCTTATCCTGAATGCGCGACAACGACTCTGTGGCGGTTTTCATTTTACTGTTCGCGCCCATATGGCGTGACGATACCGCCACCTGCGCCTTCTGCACACTTTCAGTGGCTTTAACCATATCCACTTGTTGTTCCAAGCGGCGCAGGTTTGCTTTGGCTTGCTGAATATTGCCTGCCAGCTGTTTTTCAGATTGCTTGAACTGGTCCAGGTAAGCCTGTTCCTGGGCACGTTCTTCTTTCAGCTCAGACACTTTGCGGGCACAATCAAGCGCCAGCTCACGGTCGGTATCGACGGCTTTACGCGCATGGGCTTCATATTCACTGATAGAAGCATTGAAGCTATCAATTTTTTGCTGTGACAACTTGCACTTAGCTAAAATTTGCGTGCGGGCGTGGTCAGATTTACGCAATTCTTCTTTTGCTTCGCGTATTTCCTGATCCAGAATACGGATAGCCTGACTATCGGCCACGGCTTCGGCCGCTTCAGTTGCTCCGCCTTTTACTGCGGTAATAAGCTTTTTCCAAACAGACATTCGCTTCTCCTGTGGGTATAACGTTATTGAAGATGTGTTTCGTAGGCATCTAAAAACGATGCGACATTTTGAAACAATGTTTCAACTTCAATCACAACACTTTCTGCTTTTGACTGGGCACTGAGTGCGCCAAAAGCGGTGTAGTATTCTTCGCCATTAATGGTAGAAATGCCCACTGTGGTGAGGGGGAATACCATATGGGACGATAAAATTTCATGATCCAGCGCGGCTTTGTCTTTAACCTGGCTGGCAGCAAACAACAGACTTTCTACTAATAACTGTTCGCCGCTGATCGCCAGCCACGCATCAATGCCATCCCGGTTGGCAATGAGTAAACAGCCTTCTTCTTTAGTAACAACATAGTCGTCGTACTGCTTTAACAGGGATTCAAGCTGTGTCAGATCCCAGCTCATAGAGTCTCTCCTTTAGGTCGTGAAGCGAAAATAATGACAGCTACTGTAACCACAATCTTTCGGGCCGCCAACATTCGCCAGCTCAGTGTAGACAAGATTGGGTCTAATGGTCAATAATAAATAGCATTCCAATGTGTAAAAAAATGTTTCTTTGTAAATTATAACTCACAAATGGTGATTATGTGACAACGCAGAAAAACTGGCGTTCAGTAGTAGAACGCATCGTAAAAGCCCAAATGAGCGTCCGCGGCGTCAAATACCAGCAGCTTAGCGAACGCCTGGCCCATATTGGGGTGACACAGAGCGCAGATAACCTGCGTAACAAAGTCAATAAAGGCATTATGGGGGCAGATTTGTTATTGCAAATACTTATGGTACTAAACGCCCGCCCGATGGATATGCAGGAATTACAGGAAATCCTGACTGATCTTGAAGACGAACACGGGTAAACTGTCTGCCGATATTGGCGTTAACTACGATAAGATGCCATTGCTCAGGCTATAACTTAAACCATTGAGTTTGGGTAAGATAAATAAGGTAACGTGGGACAAGCGTTGCAAAAGCGGGATAAAGAAAAGCCCGGCTCAGCGTGCCGGGCTAAAAGAAATAGGATTTGCTTGGAGAACATCATCTCTATTCAGGTGCTATCTTAACCGTTTAAGAGCGAAAGTATATTTATTAACCGTATCGGGTAAAATATAAACGTATTATTATGTATACCTGCGTACGCAGGAGTTCTTTTTTCTTCAACAGGTTAGGTGTTGGTACTGTAAATGAAACTAAGTGAATTTAACTTTTCTTTGCCTGAAAAACTGATTGCAAAGTACCCCACACAGCAGCGCAGTGCGAGCCGACTGATGCATTTGCACGGCCCGACGGGGACCGTCAGTCACCGTATGTTCACTGATATGCTGGAGTTGGTAGACGAAGGCGATCTATTAATTTTCAACAATACGCGGGTTATTCCGGCCCGGTTGAAAGGTAAAAAGGCCACCGGCGGCCAGGTAGAAGTGTTGGTAGAGCGTATTTTACCGGACGATACGGTACTGGCCCACGTGCGTGCCAGCAAAGCCCCGAAGCCTGGGGCCGGGCTGGTGCTTGAAGAACATGTCAATGTGACCGTGATTGGTCGCCAGGATGCCTTGTTCCATTTACAGTTTGAGCATGACCAAAGTGTGCTTAACCTGCTGGAAGCCTACGGCCACATGCCGTTACCGCCTTACATCGACCGGCCAGATGAAACCAGCGATAAAGAGCGCTACCAGACTGTGTACAATCAAAAGCCCGGTGCGGTAGCGGCGCCCACGGCGGGCTTGCATTTTGATGATGCTATTCTCACCGCCTTACGCAATAAAGGGGTTACGTTAGGTTTTGTGACCCTGCACGTAGGGGCGGGTACCTTCCAGCCGGTGCGGGTGGACAATATTCTAGAGCACCAAATGCATGCTGAATATGCCGAGGTTGACGAAGCGGTAGTCGAAGCGGTATTACGCACCAAAGCTGCGGGTAAGCGAGTCATTGCGGTAGGCACCACGTCGGTGCGTTCTATTGAGTCCGCTGCCAAAGCCGCTGAACAGGAATTAATTGCGCCGTTTTTTGCGGATACCGACATTTTTATTTACCCAGGCTTCAATTTTAAAGTGATCGATGCAATGTTCACTAATTTTCATTTGCCTGAGTCTACCCTGATGATGCTGATCAGCGCATTTGCGGGGCGCGATAATGTAATGAATGCCTATCAACAAGCCATAGATAACGACTACCGTTTCTTTAGTTATGGCGACAGTATGTTTATTGAAAAAGCATGATTGCTGGTAACCTGCGTAAAATTTGTGGTCTGTGGCCATATCCGGACATGATCTGTAGCGCAGAACTGGTATAATCGCCGCCAATTATTTTTGACCCCGGCGCCTGGGCGCCTGTTATTGGGAATAGCATATTCATGCAATTTGAGTTGTTAAAAACAGAAGGTAAAGCCAGACGCGGACGTCTGAAGTTTGACCGTGGTGAAGTAGAAACCCCGGCGTTTATGCCGGTAGGCACTTATGGCACGGTAAAAGGCATGACGCCTGAAGAGCTGAAAGACAGCGGCGCGCACATTTGTCTGGGTAACACCTTTCATTTGATGCTGCGACCTGGTACCAGCATTATTCGCCAGCATGGTGACCTGCATGACTTCATGCATTGGGACAAGCCCATACTGACTGACTCCGGCGGTTTTCAGGTTTTCAGCCTGGGCGATTTACGCAAAATTACCGAAGAAGGGGTAACCTTTCGCTCGCCCATCAATGGTGAGAAAATTTTGCTGACCCCGGAAAAGTCGATGGAAGTACAGCGTGACCTTGGTTCTGATATCGTGATGATTTTCGATGAGTGTACCCCGTTCCCGGCGACCGAACAGGAAGCTCGCTTGTCGATGGAAATGTCTTTACGCTGGGCCGAACGTAGCAAAACCGCGCACGGTGACAACCCCGCAGCGCTATTTGGTATTATACAAGGCGGTATGTACGAAGAACTGCGCGATGTATCGTTAGCGGGTCTGGAAGACATCGGTTTTGATGGTTACGCTATCGGCGGCTTGTCGGTAGGTGAGCCTAAAGAAGACATGATTCGCATTATCGAGCATACCGCGCATCAGATTCCAGATAACAAACCTCGCTATTTGATGGGGGTGGGGAAACCGGAAGATATCGTTGAAGCGGTACGTCGGGGCGTAGATATGTTTGATTGTGTTATGCCGACCCGAAATGCCCGTAACGGTCATTTGTTTGTCACCGAAGGTGTGGTAAAAATTCGCAATGCAAAACATCGTACCGATACTTCAGCACTGGACGAAAACTGCGACTGCTACACCTGTCAGCATTATTCACGGTCTTACTTACATCATTTAGATAAGTGTAACGAGATTTTGGGTGCCCGCCTTAATACCATTCATAACCTGCGTTATTATCAGCGGGTAATGCAAGGGTTACGCGATGCCCTGGACGCCGGCACGCTGGACGACTTCGTCAGCGAATTTTACGCACAAAAAGAGATGCCGGTACCGGCACTATAACAACAACGAAAATAGAGGAATATTATGAGCTTATTCATTTCAAACGCTTACGCACAGTCAGCCGGTGGTTCACCTGAAGGTGGCGGCTTCGAAATGCTAATTATGCTGGGTGTGTTTGGTCTGATTTTTTACTTCCTGCTGTATCGTCCTCAGGCTAAGCGGGTAAAAGAGCATAAAAACCTGGTGTCGTCATTGGGTAAGGGTGATGAAGTACTTACGCAGGGTGGCCTGGTAGGTCGTATTACTAAAGTAGCCGAAGACAAAGACTTTATCGAAATTGCACTTAACGAAACCAATAACATCGTAGTGCAAAAATCGTCAGTTACCGCCGTTTTGCCTAAAGGCACAATGAAAGCAATCTAATAAGTTCTACGCCGGAGCCGGATAAACCATCTCCGGCGTTCGGCAAAAAGGAATTTGTCTGTGTTAAATAAGAATTCTGTCTGGAAGGTGCTACTGGCGCTCCTTTTTGTAGGGCTTTGTGCCTTGTATGCCCTTCCAAATATTTACGGTGAAGACAACGCCGTGCAAATTTCTGCTGGCCGCGACGCCGTTGTGACTAAGCAGATGGTCTCGCAGGTTGAGCAAACCCTGGCCGCCAATGATATCAGCCCGAAGCGTGTAGAGTTTGAAAATGAACAAATTCTGGTGCGTTTGACCGGGTCTGAAGATCAGCTAAAAGCACGCGAAATGCTAGAGCGAGCGTTGGGTGGCGATTACATCGTGGCGATGAACCTGGCCGCTGATACACCCCAATGGCTTGAAGATTTGGGGGCCTCGCCGATGAAACTAGGTCTGGACTTACGCGGTGGCGTGCACTTCCTGATGGAAGTAGACATGAGCGAAGCGATTGCCAAATCGCTGGAAGACGCGGAAAGTGATTTCCGGACCGCTTTGCGTGAAGAAAAAATCCGCTATCGTACGGTGACTAAACGTGACAATCATGTTGATATCAAATTCCGCGATGATGAAACCTTAGAAAAAGCCCAGTTTTTCCTGCGCAACCGTAACCGCGATCTAGCGTTTACCGAAGCGGGCGATATGGTTCTGCGCGCGACCTTCTCTGAAGACAAGCTTAAAGAGATTCGCGATTATGCGGTGAAGCAAAACATTACTATTTTGCGTAACCGGGTTAACCAGCTAGGGGTGGCCGAGCCACTGATTCAAAAACAAGGTGCAGATAGGATTGTGGTGCAGCTACCTGGTGTTCAGGACACCGCGCGCGCCAAAGAAATTCTGAATGCTACTGCTACGCTGGAATTTCGCTTGCTGGATCAGGATAACGATGTTCGCGATGCCATTAATGGTCGGGTACCGCCAGGTTCGCAACTGATTGAAGATAAAAACGGCCAGCCCCAGTTGCTAGAGAAAAAAATCATGCTAACGGGTAACCATATTATCGATGCGAATAACAGCGTCGATGAATATGGTATTGCGCAGGTAAATATCTCGCTGGACTCAGAAGGCGGCAACAAAATGTCCCGGGGTACCCGTGGCAATATCGGTAAGCCTATGGCCACCGTGTTTATTGAATATAAAGCCACCGGCGAGAAAAACGCGCAGGGTAAGCTAATGTTCGAAAAGCACGAAGAAGTCATCTCGGTTGCCACCATTCAGGCGCAATTGGGTAGTAGTTTTAGAATTACCGGCCTGGACTCACCCAAAGAAGCCCGTGACCTTGCATTATTATTGCGTGCTGGTGCGTTAATTGCGCCCATTCAAATTGTGGAAGAACGCACAGTAGGCCCCAGCTTAGGCCAGGAAAATATTGAACTGGGTATGCAGGCAATTGTGTATGGCCTGCTGGCTGTTTTAGTCTTTATGCTGATTTACTACAAAGCCTTCGGTATTGTGGCGAATATTGCGCTGGTGTCTAACATGGTGATGATTGTCGGTATTATGTCGATGATTCCCGGTGCGACATTAACGTTACCCGGTATGGCCGGTATCGTACTGACCGTCGGTATGGCGGTAGATGCCAACGTGCTGATATTTGAACGTATCCGCGAAGAATTACGCGACGGGCGCAGCCCGCAGCAGGCCATTAATTCAGGATACGACAGCGCATTTTCCACTATTCTTGATGCCAACATTACCACCTTCATCGCCGGCCTTATTTTGTTTGCCGTGGGTACCGGGCCGATAAAAGGCTTCTCGATTACCCTGATGATAGGTATAGCAACATCCATGTTTACGGCCATTCTACTTACCCGCATTATCGTCAATGCGGTGTGGGGCGGACGTAAAGTTAAGAAATTGGCGATTTAAGGAGTAAAGCGAATGCGTTTAATCAATTTATCCGGCACCGTCAATTTCATGCGCCTGCGCATGGCTACGATGATTTTTTCCACCTTGCTTATTGTAGGGTCTATCGGTTCACTGGCAGTGAATGGCCTTAACTGGGGCCTGGACTTCACCGGCGGTACGCTGATTGAAGTGGGGTATGAGGAACCGGCAAAATTGTCGTCTATTCGTAACCAGCTCAATAATGCTGATTTCGCCGATGCCATAGTACAGAACTTCGGTTCCAGTGAAGATGTGCTGATTCGCATAGCTCCGCGCGATGGCGTGAAATCGGCGGTGATTGGCGATCAGGTATTACGCGCTCTGCGCTCTGAAGGGACGGCAGTAGAAATGCGTCGTATTGAGTTCGTTGGCCCGAATGTGGGCGAGGAACTTACCGAGCAGGGTGGTCTGGCGATGCTGGTGGCCCTGATTTGTATACTACTATATGTTGCGATGCGTTTTGAATGGCGCTTTGCCTTAGGCTCAGTAGCAGCATTGGTACACGATGTAATGCTTACGCTGGGGCTGTTTTCAGTGTTGCAGATTGAATTTGACCTGACGGTGTTAGCGGCTGTGCTTGCGGTTATTGGTTACTCACTTAACGATACCATCGTAGTGTGTGACCGGATTCGTGAAAACTTCCGCAAAATTCGTAAAGGTGAGCCGGTTGAGATTGTTAACATCTCACTCACGCAAACCTTGAACAGAACCATTATTACCTCGCTGACCACTGCGCTGGTACTCATCGCCTTGTTCTATAAAGGCGGCGCCCTGATTCATGGGTTTGCCACAGCATTGCTGTTCGGTGTAGTAATTGGAACCTACTCATCTATCTATATTGCCAGCTCAGTTGCGTTAGCGCTGGGTATCAGCAAAGAAGATTTGATGCCGCCACAGGTGGAAAAAGAAGGCGCCGATATGGACCCGCTGCCCTAAACAAGCCGGGTATTTGAATAAAAAAACCGCTCCTTTGAGCGGTTTTTTTATGTGCCAAAGCCATCTGTCGCCCCTGCGGCTTTTTAGGATGATTTCGCCAGTGGCTGTCTACCAATATGATTTACTGATGCAGAAGCAGGGCGGCCCGCTAGCTTTAGCGAGGTATACCCCTGGCGCGGTGGTTTGTGGCGCACGGTAGTTAAATGTGTGGGCGGGTAAACAAACCTGATAACGCGGCTTTACTAAAGCGCGTACCCGGACGGGGTCGGATTAATCCGTTTATTGAACCAGCTCGAAGGGGCAGGGTGAGAATACCCATGCAGGATAGAAGGCTTCGGGCATAAGTTAAGGGGTAAATTAATGGCGCTTTAAGGGGTTGATAGACCGTTCCTCTGCGCTATCGCTATGAAGCGATATGGAGGAAACGATAACCTGGAAGCTTTACCCGGAGAGTTAAAATCTAAAAAGCTAAACCTAGCAAGTTAGACCTACCAAGCTAAACCTATCAAGCTAAACCTATCAAGCTATGCCTGCCAAGCCATGCCAGAAAGCGGTTAGCAAATAGGCCAGCAGAAAGGCAGGGCAGCCGCTAAAGAACATAAAAAAAGCGCACCGATAGGTGCGCTTTGATGGTGTCTGTAGTGCAAAGCCTACGCGGTAAAATAGCGGCGATCGATGAGATCCGAATAGCGCAATGCTAACCGCTAACCAGGCAGCCTTATTTAAGGTGCTTGACCAGCCCTTGCACAACCTTGGGGCTACCTGCAACGACTTCGCCCTTGAACAGCGGATCATTGCCGCCGGTATAGTCGGTAACCAAACCGCCTGACTCACGCACCAACAACTCGCCGGCTGCGATATCCCAGCTGTTAATGCCACGTTCCCAGTAGCCATCGTAGCGGCCTGCAGCGACATAAGCCAAATCCAGCGCGGCGCTACCAGCACGGCGAATGTCGCCACACTCATGGAAAATTTTGTTCAGGCTTAAGGCAAACTCGCCATATTGCTTTTTATTTTTAAAAGGCAGACCGGTAGCCAGTACAGTGTTGGTCAGGTCGCGCGGTTTGGTCACCCGTAAGCGGTAACCGTTCAGCTGGGCACCTTTACCTCGGCTTGCGGTAAAAATTTCGCCCCGGATAGGGTCAAATACCACCGCCTGGTCAAGACGGCCTTTGTATAAAAGGGCAATGGAAACGGCAAAATGGGGAATGCCTTTGATAAAATTGGTGGTGCCATCCAGCGGGTCGATTATCCACTGAAAATCTGGGTCTTCACCCTGCGTTTCACCACTTTCTTCGCCTAAAAATCCATGGGTAGGAAAAGACTGACGAATTTTGTTGATGATCGCTTTTTCTGCTTCCTTGTCGATATGGGTTACATAATCGTTACTGCCTTTTTCCTGCAGTTGCAAGTCATCGCGGTTTTCAAAACCACGGACAATAATTGTTCCAGCCACGCGCGCAGCGCGCACCGCAATATTCAGCATAGGATGCATATAGTCACCACCAATTGTAAAAGATCGAAGTCGGCGGCGCATAGAACGCCCCGATAAAAACGCGCGAAGTTTACCTACCCTGGGCGCAATATGCAATGACAGGACTGTTGCAATGCCGGAATATTTAACGGTCGGGTCAAAATAGCCATCTAGAGCTCTGCTGTGATATTATTCGCCCCACATAATGCAACCAACGCAGACATAACGAACCATGCTGGAAAATATCAGAATTGTCCTCGTCAACACGTCACACACGGGCAATATAGGCTCGGCAGCCCGGGCTATGAAAACCATGGGGCTAAGCAACCTGTATCTGGTGGACCCGGTAGCCCCGCCAGACGGTAAATCCAGTGCGCTGGCAGCCGGAGCGGGCGATGTGCTGGCCAATGCAACTACCGTAGCGACTTTAGAAGAAGCCGTGGCTGACTGTGGGTTGGTCGTAGGCACCTCAGCCCGTTCGCGGACCCATTCATGGCCCATGCTGGAACCGCGGGGCTGCGGCGAAAAAATGATCGCGGAAGTTGCTAACTACCCGGTGGCGCTGGTATTTGGTCGGGAAAACAATGGCCTGACCAACGAAGAGTTACAGCAGTGCCACTATCATGTGTGTATTCCGGCTAATCCTGAATACAGTTCGCTGAACCTGGCGATGGCTGTGCAAACCCTGAGCTATGAAGTTCGCATGGCATGGCTGGCCAAAGATGCAATCCCTACAGAGCCGGCAGAGTATCCCTTAAATGAGGATCTTGAACGGTTTTACCAACACCTGGAAAGCACCTTGCTGGGTACCAGCTTCGTGGTAAAAAATCATCCCGGTATGGTGATGACCAAGTTGCGCCGATTGTTCAACCGAGCACGGCCTGAATCCCAAGAGCTAAATATCCTGCGCGGCATATTATCGTCTATCGATAAGGCTGTTAAAAAAGACTAAGAGCACCCATGTTTTCACGTATGAAAGAAGATATTGCCGCGGTGTTTCACCGTGACCCGGCAGCCCGAAACACCTTTGAGGTTTTAACCAACTATCCGGGTTTACATGCCATCTGGATGCATCGGGTAAGCCACCGATTGTGGCGAGCTGACTTTAAATGGCTGGCGCGCAGTGTGTCGACCTTTAGCCGCTGGTTAACTGGTATTGAAATTCACCCGGGGGCAACCCTTGGCCGCCGCTTTTTTATTGATCACGGTATGGGGGTGGTCATTGGTGAAACCGCCGAAATTGGTGATGATGTTACGCTATACCATGGTGTAACCTTGGGCGGCACCTCGTGGCAAGCGGGCAAACGCCATCCGACACTGGAAAATAATGTAGTGGTGGGGGCTGGGGCAAAAGTGCTGGGGCCTATCACCATTGGCGAAGGTGCTAAAGTAGGCTCAAATTCGGTGGTGGTGAAAAGTGCGCCGCCAGGCTCAACTGTGGTGGGTATACCTGGCCGGGTGGTGACTTCGGCAGCGAATCGGCAAGATGCAGATAACAAAACCGACAAACGCCACTGTATTGCCCAAAAATATGGTTTTGATGCATATGCTATCTCACCTGACAATCCTGATCCGGTGGCGAATGCAATGGGCATTATGCTCGAACATATGCACCAGATGGACCATAAAGTAGAAGAAATGTGCGGTGTTATCCGCTCGATGGGCGGAGATGTGTGTACCGATAACATGCATTCACTGAGCAAAGCTGATTTTGCTGATACCGGTATTGACCCGGTAGTGCACAATCCGGATGCCCCCCACGAAGCATTCGATCCAAAAATTTAGTTTTATCTTTCATAGGCGCTAGCATCACCGGCGCGCATACAGCCTGGGGCGGTTTATCAGCACGCCCCCACTGCATAACATAATGGAGTGGGGAGCGCCTTTGGTGTAATCGGTAAAGCAGCGGGTAAACAGCAAAACTGCTTTATAGCCGCGCCCATCAAGCGATACCAAGATGCGCGTTAAACTATGAAACCGGCCGATAGCTAATACTGATAACCCGGGCTGAAAGCCAGTAAGCAGTAGGATTAACCGGGTGTTAGCCCTGCGTGGTTATCGCCCGCCCGGTTATCGCCTACCCGATTATCGCCCACCCGATTATCGCTCGTTTGTCCATGAACCACCCACAGCTTATTTGTTACCCTAGGCGTGTTTGGCGCACTGGTTAAGCGGCGGCGGGGCACAGGATTTACGCTTTACCAGCGAGCAGGGTATCAGCATCCGTGAATTGGTCGATTTTGGATGCAGCAGTTTATTTAGTAATAAGCGCGCGGCTTCGCTGCCTATTTCATAGGGCTGCTGACGAATCACGCTAATCGGGACCTTAAAATACTCAGCCATCGGAATCTCTTCAAAGCCCAGTAACGATACCTCCTGCGGTATACAGGCCCCGGCGTGTTCCAGCGCATTGAGCACATCTATGGTAATGGCGATTTGCTGGGTAAAAAAAGCCGTGGGCGGATCGTCCCGAGCCAATAGATCCGCAATCGAGAAACCCAGACCTTGCGCACGGCTCCAGTGTACAACTAAGGATTCGTCGACTTTGCGCTGATGCTTAGCATGGGCATCGGCAAAACCCTGATATTTTTCCAGCCGGGACGTGACTGTTTCGAACTCCTGGGTCACAAAACAAATATTCTTGTGGCCCAGTTCTATCAGGTATTCAGTCGCTTCAAATGAGGCCCGTTTGTAGTCGGCCACCACAATTCCGGTATCACAATTACTGTGTTCTACCTGAAATTGCACCACAGGGACGTGGTGCTAGGCGGTCTCTTCAATCAACGCACTATTATTGCCGCATGAAGCGATAAAGATGCCGTCCACGTTAAGTTGTACTAATGCATTGATCGCATTTTTTTCCGTATGGGGGTCAAAGTCAGTATTATAAATAAGTCATAACCTTGTTTCTTACAATAATCGTCCATGCCACGGATAGCCTGGCTGGTGTAATAGCTGGAAATGTCACGGACAATCACGCCAAGGGTACGGGTTTTATTTGTTTTCAGGCTTCGTGCAATGTTATTGGGAACATAATTCAGTTCCTTAATTACCTTTTGCAGTTTGTACTGGGTGTCTATAGACATGAAATCCAGCCGGCCATTTAAAAACTGGGATGCAGTACTTACCGATACGCCGGCTTTTGCTGCAACATCAACCAATCTTACTTTGTTTTTAGGCATCTACGTTTTTCTCATGAATAAATCGCGGTCAGTTCCCCATAGAAAGCGGGTATCGTATCATACGCACTGCCATTGCTAATCCGAGATTGTTTCGCCAGGGTGTAATGACAGGTGCGAAAACGTTACACGGGTATAGTTACCAGCAGCTTCGTCTTCCTCCCAGTTACCTGTGCCTGGGCACGCCGGATAGCGAAAACTTGGCGCATCCTTGGTACTGCACTGGTTGTACGCGCCAGCTTTAAAAAACAGCCAGTCGTTTTTATAACCGAGCGGATCGTCATGTTCATCAGGGTGGCCGTTAGCATCTTTGTTGTCCGCCAGATTAATCTGATGCTTTACCGTGGGATGATTTTTAGCGGAGAACGCAAGATGCATAACATCTCCGTCTACCTTGACGGTATAACTGAATGACTCTCCTAACGCAATTCCCTGGGTGCCAGGATCTGCCGCGTTTTCCCAACCATTACCCCAGACTGGATAATCAATGCCCGTGCGGTGGGGATCATCTTTTGGCAGATTGCGTTCATAAGCCCAGAACACAGAACCGGTGGCGTGGCCTGGAAATTTTTTATAAAAGATTTTAAGTGGTTCGTTACCCCAGCCAAGCCCGGCTTCGTCAGTTTGCAAAGCATCAACTTTCGCTGCATGAATTTGCCCTACCACCACAGAATAGGCCGGTGGTTTTTGTGGATAACCGACATTTAGCGACACATGGTCAACCCGCAGGGTGGCCGATAGCGTTCCGCCGATTTCGGCAAACGCCTCGGGCTGCGGATTGGAGGCGAGGGCGAAATAGCCTTTACGGGAGTCGCCGGAAATCACCTGCTGGCCCTGCGCATCCAAAAATTCCTGGCGCAGTTCGCTGCGGGTATTGGTGGAGTTAGGCGAGGTAATAGCCTTATTGGGGGACGCAAACACCATATGCTGGTTATCGTCCAGATAGAAAAAATGCGCTAGCTGATAGTGTTGTAGCGCGTGCGCGCCGATCGTGTCGGCGCGGTTATCGCCGTCACCATGCAATGGCACGGTAATACTCCAGCGCGACAGGTCGAAGACCTGGGCCGGCACGTTATCCGGCGGCGTTGACGCCCGCTCAGCGTGGTTGTTACCTGTAGGTGCTGGCCCTGAACACGCACTGGTGATCGAGGCGCTGGCTAAAACGGCGGTCAGGCAGATTATTTTGGGTGTAGTTTTCATATAAGCATCACAACATCATTGGTAAATAACAGTTTCCAGCGAGGTAGCGTGAAACAAAAGGTGGGTGGCCTATTGCTGGAACAGAGCAATAGGCCATCACTTTGCTACCCACTGACGTAAACAGGGTCGAGGCTGGGCGGGATAATTTTGATGGTGCCGGCCAGCCATGGTAGAACCTGGGACGGTTGACTAGCTTACCAACGCGCCCGCACTCCTACCGTATAGCGGCGATCTGATTCACTGTACTGCCAGATACTACCCAGCTCAGACAGTTGTATGGTGGGCTCGCCGGTTAAATTGACCGCATTGGCCACGACCGTTATGTTGTCGTTAATATCGTAACTGGCTGACACATCTAACTGGCCTTGGGCATCCCGGTAGTTATTACCCAGGGTAGGGTCGTAAAACGGTTCATCGGCTTCGGTGCGATTATATATACCGGTAGCCAACGCCCCCACAGGACGTACCCGTTTCTCATCCTGGGTATCCAGGTACTTATCTCGCCAGTTATAGGCTAAACGAACCTGAAAGCCTGAATGCTCCCAATATACCTGGCCGTTAAAAGTATGGTTGGAAATGTCCAATAGCGGATTTCCATCCGGTTGTTCACTATCAGCATAGGTGTAGTTGGTACTAATCCCTAAGCCAGACAGCAAACCCGGTAAGAACGTAAACTGCTGCTGATACGCCAGTTCTACGCCGGCAATTTTGCCGCTTCCGCCGTTTACATCAGTATCGATAACAATTCCGGTTAAGCCCGCGGCCTGCTGAGCTTTAACATACGCCAGGTCCTGATCCGCTGCCGCATAATTTACGCTCGACTGGCTAACCCCAGCAGTATCCAGTAAGCATACATTGATATATTCAGTTACGTTCTGGCCCGATACGGTATTATTGCTGATTAACATGACCCCTTGGTGAAGTAACGTAATTAAAATCGCTTGGGTGCGTCAGTCTTTCCCAAATGACCCTGCCTTAGTTCAGGCATTGCCGGGCACGCTTTATGTGCAAGGCGCAAGCGAGGGCCAATGCGGGGGGATGTGCAGAGAACGTGCTGATACATTGACCGCCAGTTGACTGGCTTGGCAGCGATTCCGGGGACTCACCGGTAAATAGGCTGAAGTAATACCGGTTGGAGGCATCTGTATTACCAATTGGTCGAAGCGAACTAAGAAAATAATTTACCAAAAGAAATCGATCCCCTTGAGCCTCAAAAGACCTTTTTTACCTTTCTGGGTAGTCGCTATAAAATTTAATAAAATCTATATATAACAATATGATAGGATATTTTTAAGTGTTGTTCTGCCTGCTTTTTAATCTATATAAGAGGCGAAAAATGAACCCTGATAACAGAAAAAATAAGCGTTTTTTACAAAAATCCATTAACAAATATTTGACAGTGGCGAGGCGCAAGTATACTGTTTGGATATGACTATTGGTAATAACATTTGGTTGAACTTATATGACGAAGCAGGCAACACGTCGCAACCAAGGTAAGTAAGCGAATCCCGGCGCAGTACTATCCCTTATTGAGTAAGTCGTTATCGCCGTTTCGCCAGTGCCAATAGTACGTTTAACCAACACGTACCCAGTACAATATTAATCGGGAAGTTTCTTTACGTTTCTGCCAGCAAATTTTAGGAGTTATTTATGTCAAAACCTGTTATTGGATTTATCGGTCTTGGATTAATGGGCGGTAACATGGCCGAAAATCTACAGAATAAAGGCTATGAACTGATTGTCATGGACTTAGACCAAAAGGCTGTAGATAAGTGCGTTGACCGTGGAGCTAAAGCGGCTACTTCAGGTAAAGCGCTGGCCGAAGCAAGCGATATCGTTATGTTGTGTTTGACCACTTCTAATATCGTAGAAAAAGTTATTTATGGCGACGAAGGCGTATTGGCTGGCATCAAAAAAGATTCAGTGGTTGTCGACTTTGGTACTTCTATACCGGCATCGACCCGGAAAATTGGTGCAGACCTGGCGCAAAAGGGCGCAGGTATGATTGATGCACCACTGGGCCGTACCCCCGCCCATGCTAAAGAAGGCAAACTAAATATTATGGCTGCTGGTGACCTGGCAACATTTGAGAAGGTGAAGCCAGTATTGCAAGAGCAAGGCGAAAACGTGTTTCACCTGGGCGAACTAGGCGCAGGCCACACCACCAAACTTATCAATAACTTTATGGGCATGACCACCGTATGCGCCATGTCCCAGGCTTTTGCGGTGGCAGATAAAGCCGGCGTAGATCGTCAGCAATTATTCGACATTATGTCTACCGGCCCTTCCAGTTCACCGTTTATGCAATTTTGCAAAAATTACGCGGTAGATAACGTAAGCGACCTGGGTTTCTCAATTGCTAATGCGAACAAAGATTTAGGCTATTTCTTACAAATGGTTGACGATCTTGGCACGCAGTCAAAGATTGCCGAAGGCTCGTCTGCGAACCTGCAAGCGGCTTTCGATGCTGGCCTAGGTGACGGCAATGTACCTGAGATTTATGACTATTTCCGCGATTTGAAAAAATAGTCAGCGGGCGACATAAGGTGTCGCTATAGCCGGGTAGGCTTAGCATGACTATCAGGCTGCCCGGATCAGTATATTGAATTACACATTGAACAGTCGTAAGGCTGTTTTTTGTGATATGCCAGCAGGAGAAACACTAATGGAAAAACAAAGCGAACATTTTTTATTTGCCGACAAAACAGAAATTGAAGACTTAGGTAACGGTCTTAAACGACAGATGCTGGGCTACAATCATGAATTGATGGCAGTAAAAATCTGGTTTGATAAAGGCGCCCAGGGCTATACCCACAAACACCGCCATTCACAGGTAACGTATGTCCTGGAAGGTGAGTTTCATTTCACCATAGGCGAGGAAACCACGGTGCTAAAAGCCGGGGATAGCTGTTTGATTCCACCGCACGTAGACCATGGTGCTATTTGCCATACCGGTGGCATTCTTATCGACACCTTTAGCCCGGCCCGCGAAGATTTTTTAAAGCCGTAATATCGTGCACGCGTAACCAGGGGCCAGCTAATAGCAGGGGCCAGGTTCGCTGGTCGCAGAGGCAGCCCCTATACCTGACCTGGCAACGCTGAGTTGCCGGGGCTGGGCATGGTATTTTTTATGGTACAAGGCCTTGGTATAGCTCATCTTCACTACGTCAATTCACCTCGACTCAACTCACCTTGACTCAACCCACCTTGACTCAACCCACCTTGACTCAACCCACCTTGACTCAACCCACCTTGACTCAACCCACCTTGACTCAACCCACCTCGATTCAACCTACCTCGATTCAACCTACCTCGATTCAACCCACCTCGATTCAACCCACCTCGATTCAACCTACCTCGATTCAACCTACCTCGATTCAACCTACCTCGATTCAACCTACCTCGATTCAACCTACCTCGATTCAACCTACCTCGATTCACGTCAGCGCTAACATTTAGCATGTACGTTACCTGCTCTTCGGCTTGATAGGCAGAGGTGGACCGTTACCGCAAGTCTGGGTAACCACCGACAAGGCGCCCAGCCTGGTTATCGTTGTGCTATATGGCGCCTTGCACTTCACCGGCCTACGTTAGCCCCCGAACAAGATTTCGCTACAACCAGGTGTTGTGGGCACGTTGTGTAATACAGACAGCACCGTCCTCACGATAGATAACCCGCCAGTCACTTCGCTAATGTGGCGCATTGTGTCAGGTAAAAAGGATTTACTGCGGCGGTTAACCTGTTAACCACCCGTCTATTTAGTTCTGGTTAACCAAAAAAATTTAGTAAATAACAGCCCTGCCAGCGTCCAAATCAACAATTACACCCAAAATGGGTTTAATCATTTCCTTACTTTATCCATTCCCAAATTAGATACTAAAACAAAGTAAATAAATTTATATATAAAAATCAATCATCTATCTATGATTTTTGACCTTCAAACCAAACACGTAGCCGGCATGCCAAATTGGTAATAACATTTGGTTGTTAAATTTTCATATTTTTATTACCAATAGGTTGACCTTTGATAATATTGTTGTAATTATAATGTAAGTCATTTGTAAAATAAGAACGCCTTTACAGTTTGAGGATTCAAACGAAAGGGCTTTGATCAACTCACGGGGAACAGCCATGAGACACAAACTATCGAAAATAAGCTTGGTGATACTTTCTGCTACAACTATGGGCGCTACAGGAATGGCATATGCTCAGGAGGCAGAAACGGAAGAGGTTGACGATGTAGAGGTTATTGAAGTATCAGGTATTCGCCAGTCCTTGACGAATGCGCTTGCTGAAAAGCGTTCTGCCGATAGTTTGGTCGAAGTTATCCAAGCCGTGGATATTGGTAAATTACCAGACCAAAACCTGGCAGAAGTACTGGAAAATGTTACCGGTATTCAGATTACCCGTGAGGCAGGTGTGGGTACGGGTGTGCAGATTCGGGGCACCAATGCTAACCGTACCGAAATTAATGGTGTATCGACAGTGGGCTCAGGCTCTGGCCGTAGTGGGATTGATTTTGAAGATGTTTCTGCTGCGATTATTTCCGCAGTAGAGGTCATAAAATCGCCTGAAGCCAAAACCATTGAAGGCTCGGTGGGCGGCACAATTAACCTGCGTACTATCCGGCCTTTGCAGCTCGAAGACACTTTAGGCTCGCTTCGGGTGCAGGGTGAAGATAGCAGTTTATCTACTGATGGTATTATGCCGCGCATTTCAGGTGCCTGGGGCGATAACTGGGAAACCGATGCAGGTAAGTTTGGGGTGGTCATAAGCGGCGGCTATAGTGAACAGGATGTAACAGCATTTAGGCCCCGCGCTGACCGCGATAATCTGGTCAGTGCAGATAGCGGTGTACCCAGTGCACAGGAATTTGATTTCCTGCCGATCCAGTTTTTAAACCAGGATTACGATAACTACGAGTACGAAACAAAAAATTTCGCGGGGACGTTGGAATGGGCCCCGAACGATAATATCAAAGTTTATTTTGATGCCGTGCTAAACGATCAGGAGCGTCGTCAGGAGAGCTCCCGGGTACAGGCATCAGGTATCAGTGATTTAACCGATGTGTCGATTCCAGATGCTTTTGAAACAGTAAACTTCGGAGTACTGGATGGCCAGGACCTTGGCAGTATTCAGGCAGCGCTACGCGGCGTCATCCCGGTAACCGAAAGCGGTAGCGATCCAAACCTGCGTTTCTCTAGCGATACTAATTCGCGGTTAACTGAAACAGAAATATTCAGAATTGGGGGCGAATGGCAAGGCGAAAGGTTGTTTGTCAGTGTCGAAGCGTCTTCGTCTAACGCCGATTCCACAACCCCAAGCTTTAACACCACACTTAACTTCATTAACCCGAACGAGCCGGTGAATTCGTCGAACGAGAATGGTACACCGTTAGCGTATGATTTATCTAACGGCGCATTGTCGTACGGCATTGCAGATGGTCTGGCTAATGCGCCAACCGCACAGCAATTACTCGATCCGGCAAACGTCATGCTGCGCGATGTCAACATTGGTCAGGATGTCACCGAAAACTCAGAAGACGCCTTCCGTACTGACTTTGTTTATTATTTTGACGATATTATTACGTCGGTGGATTTTGGTTATCGATACAGCAAAACCACTAGCATGTCGGACCAGGTGCGCGCCAACGTAGGCTTACGTGATTATGATGAGAGCCCACGGGGTGACTTGTTTGCTGATATTCTGACTGCCGGCCCTGACAACTTTAATGATGCAGACGGCCGCGAGCTATATATTCGCGACTTTTTACTGATTAATCCTGAACTGGCCAGCTCTAATCCTGATGCAGTGTTAGATTCGCTTAATAACGCTATTACCGCCAATAACGCGATCACCGGGGCCGAGCGCGAAGCGATTAGTTCACCTACCTCACAGGTTAACGCCTTCTTTGATATCGAAGAGGTTACCCATGCTTTGTATGCTCAGGGTAACTTTGAATACGGCATGTTCCGCGGTAATTTTGGCTTACGTTATTTGGAAACTGAAGTTGAGTCAGTAGGTAATTCTGTAACACTGGATAATGATGGCAACGAAGTGATAAGCCAGGTGCAGTCATCAGGTGATTATGACTTTTTACTGCCCCGCTTCAACGTTACCGCCAACGTTCATGATGATGTGATACTGCGCCTGGGTTGGTCAAAAGATATTCGTCGCCCAGATTTCAGCGACCTTTCTACTTCGGTAACGTATAGCACCAGCCCTAATACACCGATTTCAATTGGTAATCCGGGTTTGCTGCCAGAAGAAGTTACCTCGTTTGATATTTCGGCTGAATGGTACTTTGCTCCCGCTGCGCTGCTAAGTATCGGTTACTTCCATAAAGAACGTGAAGACTTACATGTGACCCAACAGGTAGACCCGTACGAAGATCCTACCACCGGCTACCGGGATATTACTGGCCCCACCTGTGAAGATGGCGGTTTATTTAACCCGATTGCAGATATCAATGTGTTCGGGCCAGATCCAGGTGTAGGCTTGTGTGTACCCACACAAACCACCACTAATGATTCCGGTAAAACCACCCAAAAGGGTATAGAGATGGCTTTCCAGTATGACCTGTCTAATTTTGAAGGTGATCTGGGCTGGGCATCCGGTTTTGGTTTGTTAGCCAACTATACCTATCAGGAATTCTCCGGGGGTGAGGCGATTGATACCGCTACGAGCCGTGCTGCGAGCGTATTTGCCGCTACTACGGGTATTGACGATATTCAGGTTACCGCAGTGCAGTCTTTGCTGGATCTGTCGGAAAACTCGTACAACATTACCTTGTTCTATGAAAAATACGGTTTATCGGTAAGAACCCGTTATACCTGGCGTGAAGCCTATCGTTCAACTGACTTTGGCAGTACCTCAAGCTTCCCATGGGGGTTCCCAGTGGTACAGGAAGACCGTGGCCAACTAAATGCCAGTGTTAACTACGATGTGAACGATCAGTTCTCGGTAGGGGTTGAAGCCGTCAACCTGACCGAGTCAGAAGTTGAGCAGTCTTGCGTTACCGAAGGTGCGTTACTGTGCTTCCAAGGCCTAACTGACCGCCGTATTACGTTTGGTGTGACTTACACCTACTAACCTTTAATTCAGGTGTCTCCCTGTTAAAAAGCAAACCCATCCGGGTTTGCTTTTTTTTTTCATCTTTATTAGTGCAAAAAAACTAATAATCTTTTTGCCGCATGACGGAATATAACCTCAGGCTAAACAGGCCGTGGAGCCGCAAAGTAACTGCGCCGTTGGCGCGAGCAACCTATTTGTAGTTATTCATCTGACACCAGCTTAGCCAGCCACTACCTTATTAGGGTAGTAAACCGACCAGCTAGCCTCTGAGCGTGGTGGAGCAGAAGGATT
Organism: Salinimonas sediminis; assembly: GCF_003429285.1. Lineage (NCBI taxonomy): Bacteria > Pseudomonadati > Pseudomonadota > Gammaproteobacteria > Alteromonadales > Alteromonadaceae > Salinimonas > Salinimonas sediminis. The sequence continues at coordinate 3,057,299 of NZ_CP031769.1, read as the reverse complement.
GCTAGGCGCAGCAATAACAAATGATGAGAACGATGGATACCAGGCTAACCGGCGAGGCTTGCGGGTGAGGTTAGTCATACGTGGTGGCAGAAAACAATGGCAGCAATACGCTTTTTGCATAAAAACCGGTGAAAAAGCATCTGGCAACGTTGTTAGCCAGGCTGATAGCAAAGCCGATAGCAAAGCCGATAAAAAAGCCGCGCTATAATCAGGTTAGGCCCTCGCCAGTTCTATGCGTGCTTAGTAGATGGCAAAAGCTATAAGGCCAGGCATGCTATATCTGGGGCAGGCGGTTAACGATGGATTAAATAACAGCCTGGCCAATCCGGCGCCGCGCTGAAAATGCGTTGGCGCCAGAGAGTACAAATAAACGCTGGGAGGCGAGCGCTACTGAGTTAAATGTGACAGCGAATATAAGTCACGGGTTTCGTCAGTTTTGCGCTTTATCTCTTCCAGGGCTTTGGCTTCGCTGGTAGCAAATAATGCGTTGATCAAGCGATTAAAATGGTTGTGCATAGCTTTGCGGGCTGCCGACGAGTCACGACTGGCAATGGCGTTATAAATAGCGGTATGTTCAACCAAACGCTGATCAATGCTTTGTGAACACACGTCCTGATAAGCCGCTATAATCTGCGGTTCGCTGCGTCGTAGTTTCCATAAATTCTGGATAGACGATACCATGGCATTATTGCGGGTAGCCTTAGCGATAATTTCATGAAATTGCTGATCGGCTTCATCTGCGGTGGCCGCTTTTTCCATGTCGGTTAATGTTTGCGCTAGGGCAGTTAGTTCGTCCTGCCGGATTGTGGCAGCTGCCAGCGCCGCAGCTTCCCCTTCCACTAACGCTCGCGCCTGGGTCAGTTCAAAGGCACTGATAGCCTGATGCTTGTTTTCGGCTTGCTGTGCTGCCGTAACATATACCCCGGAGCCGGTTTTCACTTCAACGCGTTCTCTCACCTCTAAGGCGATGATAGCCTCGCGAATGGTCGGCCGGCTTACACCATAGGTTTCTGCCAGCACCCGCTCTGCGGGTAAACGACTACCTACCGGGTACGTTCCATTATTTATCAGAGCTTCTAACTTCTCTACCACACTCCAAAAACGTCTGGGCCGCTTCATAAATTGCCTCTTGCTACATTGTTTATTCTATTATCAGAGCTACTGTTTTACACCACAGTTTGCCAGCATAACGCGTAGGGATACTCACTTAATTGCAGCCCTATTTATCTGAACGCTATGGTCATTATAACAATAGCCTGCCGGTAAACAGTACCACCAATTGAAAAAGTCCTTTGCACTAACTCATTTTGGCTCATTCTGGCAAGCCAACTATATAATGAGTCAGACCAACAACTAGCCATAAAGTTCCTATTGGTCAGCCCCGTCCACTCTTATTGGTGATAATTCTCAAGGTAGAGTCATATACCATTATCAAGTACCTCCCCCTTTTTTACCCTGCGTCCCTTATCATGGCCGGTATGGTGATTCGTTATCACTGCTGTGGAGCATGGTGAGGCAGTATATTTGAGGCACAAAAGAAAGCGCAAAGTAAACCGCTATTGTGCTGGATGAAAGGTATAAAGAGACTTACTTTATATTGCTTTAGGATATTTAAATCTGGTTTTTCTGCCATTATGCTAGCGAAAAAATTCAACTAATATGGATGTTTGAATGTTTCGTTCTTTAAAGGTTAGCCATCGCCTTTTTGCAGGCTTTTCCCTGATCATTGCTATGCTCATATTCGTGACGATTATGGGCATAGGTGAAGTCACCACCATAGATAAAAAGATGACGACGATTAATGATATTAATAGTGTCAAGCAGCGCTATGCTATTAACTTCAGAGGGTCAGTTCACGACCGGGCAATTGCCATCAGAGATGTGGTACTGCTTGACTCGCTTAACGACGTTAATGGGGTGATTACACAGATAAATGAATTAGCAGAATTTTATCGCACGTCAGCCACCCCAATGGATAATATGCTGACCAATAACAGCACCGCGCTGGAAAAAGAAATGCTACAACGCATTAAAACTATTGAAGCGCGAACCCTGCCATTGGTTGACCAAATAATTCAGTTAAGAACGCGCGGCGAGTTAGCTGATGCGAAACGCATATTGCTGACTCAGGCCAAACCGGCTTTTATCGACTGGTTAGCGGCGATTAATGCATTTATCGACTACCAGGAAGAGCAGAACCAACATCAAGCCGAGGCGGTACGGCAGGCCACCGGCGCATTCACCGGCGTAATGATTACCGCTACCGCCATCGCATTTGCGGTCGCATTACTTATTACCTGGCTGTTCATTGCTTACTTCAAACGCCAGTTAGGGGGCGAACCCCACCACATTGCCTCCGTATTACAAAGTATGGCTGATGGCCGTATTGGCAGGACGTTGGAGAATCAATACACCGGCAGCGTGTTGCATTCAGTGGGCCGGCTGCAAAAGCAATTAAAAAATACGGTAGAAGGTATTAATAGTGCTGCGGAAAACATTCGTCAGCAGTCTGGTACTGAATCAAACAATAGCGTTAACTTGAATAAACTTGCTGCCCAGCAAAAAACTCAAAGTTCTACAGTCATCAAGCATATGGAAGGGGTCAGAACCGAAGCGGATTTGGTCGAATCTTTACTGTTACAAACCGAAGAGATTTCAGTTCAGGCTGCAGAGTCTTCTAAAGATGGGAAAAATGCAGTCAGTGAAGCATCGAATGAGATTCGTAATCTGGCGCAAACGGTTAATCTGGCCGTGGACAATATTCGAAAACTGGAAAAGCGCACCCAGGCGATAAGCGGAATCACCAATACCATCAGTGCCATATCCGAACAGACTAACTTGCTTGCGCTTAATGCTGCCATTGAAGCTGCCCGGGCTGGCGAGTCGGGCCGCGGCTTTGCGGTAGTTGGCGGATGAAGTAAGAAGCCTGGCCTCGCGGACCGGAGAGGCAACCGCAGAAATAGCCGCCATGCTGAACGAAGTGCAGGCCGAAACCTCTGTAACGATGGAGATAATGTCTTCCAGCCTGCCTCAGGTGGAACGCGGGATTGCACTATCAGACCAATCCAGTCGTCTACTGCAGATTATAGAAGAACAGGCTAAACACTCGTTGGACAATATTAACCAGGTAGTCAGCGCTTCTGCCAAGTAATTGAACACGTTGAATGCGTTGAATGAAGGATTGGATGAAGTGATAACGACCGCGACATCAATGGGGGACGCCTCAATGGATTTGTATGACAAAAATCAACAGGTCGCCAAAACTCTTGTCCATCTGGCCACTCAGCTTAAAGCCCATACAGGGTATTTTTCGGTACAGTGATATCCAAAGGTAAGGGCTGATGTTCCGCCCTGAGTTTAATAAGCAGGGCTGATGTTCCGCCCTGAGTTAAATAAGCAGTGATGGCGAGAAACGCCCGATATAGCAGTGCCCGATATAGCAGTAAGTTATATAGCAGTATGTTATAGAACGCGCTTACCGTCAGGGCGCCGCGCGGGATGACATAGGTAGCGCCGCGGGTTAAGCGGTATGTAAGGCGGCCAGCAGCTAAGCTAGGCTTCGGCTGTAACAGAGCAACAAACCGTTACGCTACCATGCCGTATCTTTAGCGCCGAGGGCTGTAGGCATCTATACTGCCAGCGGCCATGCCGCTTATGCATGTTAACTGGCAAGCAGTCTAGCCAGCGGTGATAACCTTGCCTAAGCACGGTGTATAAAAGCAGTAACCTGCTACAGATAAACACCCAGCGTGCAGGAAGGTATCCTTAATTCCCGGGCAATAGTCACTGGTAATAGCGCAAGTCGTGCCGTCCGTTTACAGTGCCGTTAGCAATGCACCACAAGCGGATAACCCTGGGGGAAACCTACGCGCGCACATTATCTCAATAGCCTGTTTTAGGCGATTGCAGCAATCTGTTTTGCCCATCACTACCAGCGCACTACACCGCGTATTTTGGCTTAAAGCCCCTATTTGCGTAGGGTAGGTTATAGGCTATAGCTATTTTTATGGTGTTTGGAGGCGGCAAATACCTGACAAAACCTTAAGGTTATATAGTTGACCATTTTAGTCAGGTATGGAACAATTCCGGCCATGGAAAATGGCAGGGGAGTCCTATGAAATTAACGTCTAAAGGTCGGTACGCCGTTACCGCCATGCTTGATGTGGCGCTTCATTCTACCCGTGGGCCAGTTCCGCTGGCGGATATTTCTGAACGTCAGGAAATATCGTTATCTTATCTTGAGCAACTGTTCTCCCGGCTTCGTAAAGAACGTTTGGTAGATAGTGTGCGCGGGCCTGGCGGGGGGTATCTGTTAGGGCGTGAACCTACCCAGATTGCTATTGGCGAAGTGATTCGCGCAGTAGATGAGTCGGTTGACGCGACCCGGTGCCAGGGCCAGTCGGACTGCCAGGGCGGCGAGCGATGTCTGACCCACAGCCTATGGCAGGATTTAAGCGATCGCATCAGCGTATTTCTGGATGGCATCACCCTGGGTGAATTAATGGCTCAGCGCGATGTCCTGGAGGTAGCTGACCGTCAGGACAAAAATTCACTGGGTAAGTCCCAGGACATCGAGGTGAGTTTTCAACTGTGAGCAAACAACCACAGCAACCCATTTATCTTGATTATGCCGCCACCACGCCGGTGGATGAGGCGGTCGCAAAACAGATGATGCAGTGCCTTACGCTAGACGGTAATTTTGGCAATCCGGCATCCCGAACGTATCGTTTTGGCTGGATGGCGGAAGAAGCCGTTGATGTCGCCCGCAATCAAGTGGCCGATTTGCTACAGTGCGACCCCCGAGAAATTGTGTTTACCTCGGGCGCGACAGAATCGAACAATCTGGCTATTAAAGGTGTGGCCCAAGCCTACGCCAATAAAGGCCGGCACATTATCACTGTGGAAACCGAGCATAAAGCTGTACTGGATACCTGTGCGTACTTGCAAACGCAAGGCTTTGAGGTGACCTACCTCAACGTCGACCAGCAGGGTCTGATTGACCTGGATTCGCTGAAAGCCGCATTACGTGAAGACACTATTTTAGTATCTGTGATGCACGTGAATAATGAAATTGGGGTAATTCAGGATATCCAGGCTATTGGCGAGTTATGCCGCCAGCACAATATTGCTTTGCATGTTGATGGGGCGCAAAGCGTTGGCAAATTCCCAGTTAATTTAAGCACCCTACCGGTCGACCTGTACTCGGTATCCGCGCATAAATTTTACGGCCCTAAAGGCAGTGGTGCGTTATTTGTCAGGCGCCGGCCGAAGGTCACCATTGCCGAACAGATTCATGGCGGCGGGCATGAGCGAGGTATGCGCTCAGGTACTTTGGCTACCCATCAGATTGTAGGGTTGGGCGCCGCTTGTGAAGTGGCGCAGGGGCAGCTTGAAGCCGATGCGCAGCGAATTGGCCAGTTGCGGGATAGCTTATGGCAAGGCCTGCAAGCGTTAAGTAACGTGAAGTTAAATGGCCATCCTACCCAGCGCGTAGCGGGCATTCTGAATGTCAGTTTTGTTGGGGTAGACGGGGAAAGCCTGATGATGGCGTTAAACGATATTGCGGTATCGTCAGGTTCGGCCTGCACCTCTGCCAGTTTAGAGCCATCTTATGTTCTGCGTGCCATTGGCTGCGATGCGGAGACAGCACACAGTGGTATTCGCTTCTCGATAGGTCGTTATACCACCGCAGAAAATATCGAATATGTTATCAGCAAAGTGACCGAGGTGGTCAATCGGTTGCTCGCCAGCCGCCAGGTTGGGGCCTGAGAGACCGCTTTCGCGTTGAACAATTCACCACTTTCGGGCATGATCCGCCGCGCTTATGCGCAGGCAGAGACTGGCCGACATACACTGGCCGGGCAGTAAACCGGCATCCGCGTAATACTTGAGTAATTTACTCAGGTATTATACAATAGAGCACAGTTTTAAAGGCGTAGAGCAGCTTTCAGTTTTTTATGGAAGTGGTGCAGGGCAAGACCGTCATGGCCTTGTGATCAAATGCTCCGCTATGACAGGCAAACAAGTGAGATCCAATCATGAGTGAACAGAGTGAACAGATCGATCAGGCATTAGCCAGAAAATATGATGCCGGTTTCTACTCTGAGATCGAGTCAGAGACTTTCGAAAATGGTTTGGACGAGTCGGTTATTCGCCGTATCTCGGCTGTGAAAAATGAGCCAGAGTGGATGCTTGAGTGGCGTCTGAAGGCCTACCATGCGTGGCTGAAAATGGATGAGCCAGAATGGGCCCATGTTGATTATCCAAAAATCGATTTTCAGGCGGTATCTTATTATTCTGCCCCGAAAAGCATGAAGGATAAGCCACAGTCGCTGGATGAAGTTGATCCGGAATTGCTACGGACCTACGAAAAGCTGGGTATTCCATTGCACGAGCAGGAAATGCTCGCCGGCGTTGCCGTCGATGCGGTTTTTGATTCGGTATCTGTAGTTACCACCTTTCGTGAAAAGCTAGAAGAAGCGGGCGTAATATTCTGTCCAATTTCTGAAGCGATACAAAAGTATCCCGAGCTGGTGAAAAAGTATATTGGTTCGGTTGTTCCGCGTACTGATAATTTTTATGCTGCGCTAAATTGCGCCGTCTTTACTGATGGCTCGTTTGTGTATATTCCAAAAGGCGTACGCTGCCCTATGGAGTTGTCTACGTATTTTCGGATTAACCAGCAAAATACGGGTCAGTTCGAGCGCACATTGATTGTGGCCGAAGAAGGTAGCTACGTAAGTTACCTTGAAGGTTGTACAGCTCCCCAGCGCGACGAAAACCAACTTCATGCTGCGGTAGTCGAGCTGGTGGCGATGGATAACGCGCAAATCAAATATTCAACGGTACAAAACTGGTATCCAGGCGATGAGAATGGCAAGGGTGGTATTTACAACTTCGTGACCAAACGGGGCATCTGCCATACCAGCGCTAAAATATCCTGGACTCAGGTAGAAACCGGTTCAGCAGTAACCTGGAAGTATCCCAGCTGTATTTTGAAAGGCGATAACAGCGTAGGTGAATTTTACTCAGTGGCATTAACCCGGGGACGCCAGCAGGCAGATACCGGTACTAAAATGATTCACCTGGGTAAAAATACCCGTTCCACGATTATCTCAAAAGGTATTTCGGCTGGAAGAAGTAACAACGCGTATCGAGGTCTGGTATCCATGGGCCCGAAAGCGGATGGCGCCCGTAATTTTACCGAATGTGATTCGCTGCTTATCGGCGATACATGTGGGGCGCATACGTTTCCGTATATAGAAAGCCGTAATCCTACCGCTATCGTTGAGCACGAAGCGACTACGTCGAAGGTAAGCGACGACCAGCTGTTTTTATGTCAGCAGCGCGGAATGGATCCAGAAAAAGCCGTTTCAATGATTGTGAATGGCTTTTGTAAGGAAGTATTTAAAGAATTACCGATGGAGTTTGCGGTTGAAGCCGGCAAACTTCTCGAAATCAGTCTTGAAGGTTCAGTGGGGTAATAATGCTTAAGATTAATAATTTACATGCGAGCGTCGAAGATAAGACCATCATCAAAGGTCTGGACCTGGAAGTAAAACCAGGCGAAGTTCACGCTATCATGGGCCCGAACGGTGCCGGCAAATCCACGCTGGGATATGTTTTATCAGGCCGCGAAGGGTACGAAGTAAGTGAAGGTACCGTTGATTTTAATGGTGCAGATCTACTTGATATGGAAGTAGAAGAGCGGGCCCAGGCCGGTTTATTTCTGGCATTTCAGTATCCGGTCGAAATTCCAGGCGTGAGTAACATGGAATTTATGAAAGAGTCGGTGAACGCGATTCGTCAACAGCGCGATCTTGATCCGTTAACCGCTGCTGAATTTTTGAAAAAAGCCAAAGAAGCCTGCAAACAGGTACAGCTGCCGCTGGAATTTCTAAAGCGGGGCGTTAACGAAGGTTTCTCGGGTGGTGAGAAAAAGCGTAACGAAATTATGCAAATGATTTTGTTAGAACCCACGCTGGCTATTCTGGATGAGTCTGATTCCGGCTTGGATGTTGATGCACTGCAAGTAGTTGCCGATGGGGTGAACAGTCAGCGTGACGGTAAGCGTAGCTTTATTGTGGTCACGCATTATCAACGCCTGCTGGATTATATCAAGCCTGACTTTGTCCATATTCTGGCCGACGGCAAAATCGTTAAAAGCGGCGATGCGTCACTGGCGCACGAAGTAGAGAAAAGCGGTTATAGCTTTTTAGGTAAAAAATACGAGGAGGCAGAAGCATGAGTCAATGGCTAACACAGGTCATTGCTAACGCGTCTGCCACGCCAGATTTTCTGGCACCGGTTCGCCAGCAGGCGCTCAGCACGTTGCAACAAAACGGCTGGCCTGGGCGTCGGTCGGAAAGCTGGCGGTTTACTCCGCTAACCTCAGTAGAGCAGCGTGAAGTTAAGCATGCGACCGATATAGCAATACAGCAAGCCTCGGATATTGCCGGCCTGGAAGCATATGAGTTAGTTTTTGTCGATGGCAAGTTGACCACCGATTGCAGTGCGTTAAGCCTGCCAGAAGGGGTCACAATTGCGCCATTTGATAAACTTTCACAGGAGCAGCAACAACAAGCGGCTGAGGTTTTTGGCCAAATCAAGCCGCAGCACCATGTATTTGGGCTGGTCAATGATGTGGCCAGTGAGCAAGGCCTGTTTATTGATGTGGCGGATGGCGTAGCATTAGATAAAACCATTCGTATTGCAAACCTGATAACGCAGGATGTCGATGCTCATACCCGCGTCGCGGTGCGGCTAGGCGAGGGCGCATCAGCCAAAGTGCTGGAACAGGCCGAAGGCAATGTGGCTAGTATGTCTACTGCTTTTGCCGAGTATGCGATTGGCCATAATGCGCATTTAGAACACTACCGTTTTGCCCTGATGACCGGGCAGGCTAAACAGATTGGCGGCAGCCACTTTGGGCTGGGCGATGGGTCGACCTTAAACAGTACAGTAGTGGGTTTCGGTAGCGAACTATCGCGCCTGGATGTGGATATTATTCATCGTGGTGAGCATGCCGATGCCAAAATGAATGCAGTGTATTTGTTGGCAGAAGGTGAATTATTTGACCTGCACACTAACATTGAGCACAGCACACCAAACTGCACCACGGAAGAAAATGCCCGGGGGATTATTGGTGATAACGCCCGTGCCGTGTTTAACGGTCGTATCCATATTCATCGTGATGCGCAAAAAACCTTGGCAGAGTTAAACAACCGCAATCTGTTGCTATCACGGCGTGGCCTGATCAACAGCAAGCCAGAGCTTGAAATATACGCCGACGACGTGAAATGCGCGCACGGTTGTACCGTAGCAGAAATCGATGATGAAGCGCTGTACTACTTGTTAAGCCGGGGTATCACACGCAGTAAAGCGCTGGTAATACTGAATTTTGGTTTTATTCAGGAGTTGGTAAACCAGATACCGAATGCCAGCATTCGTGAATGGTTGTTACCCTTGCTCAGCGATCGTTTTAGCCGGATGGAAGTAAAATGAGCCTGGATGTTGCTGCGCTACGTCAACAGTTTCCTATTTTGTCACGTAAGCTGGATGGCAAACCGCTGGTGTACCTGGACAATGCTGCAACAACGCAAAAGCCGCAGGCAGTTATTGATGCGCTGGTAGACTATTACACTACGTGCAATGCTAATGTGCACCGCGGTGCACATCAATTGGCAGACGAAGCCACGCGCCGCTATGAGCAGGCGCGCGATACTGTGGCTAAGTTTATCAATGCTAATGTGCGTGAAGAAGTTATCTGGACCAGTGGTACCACCGAAGCCATTAACCTGGTAGCTAATGGATTAGGGCAACTGCTTAATGCCGGTGATGAGGTGCTGGTGACCGAAATGGAACACCACGCCAATCTGGTCACCTGGCAGCAAGCTTGTAAACATGCTGGTGCCACGTTAAAGGTAGTGCCAATTAATGCCCGTGGTGAGTTAGATGAAGCCGCATTTGCCGCGCTACTTAGCACCAATACCCGGCTGGTTGCGATGCCGCATGTTTCTAATGCACTGGGCACGGTTAACCCTATCAAAGCGTTAACTGCCAAGGCGAAAGCCGTGGGCGCGCTGGTATTGATTGACGGTGCGCAGGGTATTGCCCATGGCGACGTTGATGTGCAGGATATTGGCTGTGATTTTTACGCATTTTCTGGCCACAAGGTATTTGCTCCTACCGGGGTGGGCGCCTTGTGGGGTAGAGCGTCTGTGTTAGCTGACTGGCCGGTATGGCTGGTAGGCGGCGAAATGATTCAGGATGTAACCTATCAGGATGCCACCTGGGGGGCGTTACCTAATCGCCTTGAAGCCGGGACGCCAAATATAGCCGGTGTGCTGGGGTTAGCCGCGGCACTAGACTGGTTCAATACGTTAGACAAAGCGGCTGTCCAGCAGCACGAGAAAGCCTTGTTGGCCAGTGCGCATGAGCAGGCTGAAGCCTTTGATGGTTTACGTATAATTGGCAACGCGACAAATAAAATTGGTGTGCTGAGCTTTATGTTGGACGGCGCGCACCCAGCCGATGTGGGATTTATTCTGGATCGACAGGGGATTGCTATACGCACCGGCGATAATTGCGCTCAGCCCCTAATGAAGAAGTTAGGCATTCCGGGCACAGCACGGGCCTCTTTTTCGATTTATAACACGCTGGATGAAGTCGATGCCCTCTTTGCTGCGCTACGCAAAGCAAAGATGATGCTGGCATAACAGGAGACGATATGAGTGTTGAAACCTTTGTTCCCAGTAACACGGTGGTGTCGTTAACCGACGCTGCCAGAAAGCATTTTTCCAAAAAGCTGGCCAGTAGTGATAAAAGCTGGATTCGGGTATCTACCCGGGTTAGCGGATGTACTGGTTATGCTTATGTGTTGGACTTTGCTGACGGCCCGCAGGCGGGTGATGAAACGTTGGATGCCGGTGACAATGTGAATGTTGCCGTGGCCAGCGATGCAGTAACCTTACTACGCGGTACTGAAATTGACTACGTGATGGAAGGGGTAAACGGTATCATCAAATATCATAACCCGAACGTGGTGGATGAGTGCGGCTGTGGTGAAAGCTTCAATATAGGCTAAGACGGTAAAATGGCAGCACAAAAAATGGTAGTCACTGAACGTGACTGCACAGCAAGGCTCGTTCCGGCAGGCGATAAAGCGGTTATTCCGGAAGGCGAGTTTGTTAGTATTACCCAAGAACTGGGTGGCAATTATACGATCACCTGGCGTGGCAATATGTACCGTATCGACGGAACTGATGCCGATGCCATTGGGCGTAAAGCGCAGGTGCTGGACTTCGCCGCGCCCGAAGACGGGCTTATCAGCGAGCAACAGGTATGGGACGCGTTAGAAACTATTTACGATCCCGAAATCCCCATTAACCTGGTGTCGTTGGGACTAATTTATAAAGTCGAGATTAACCAGCAAACCAAACAGGTCAGCGTAGATATGACGCTGACTGCACCGGGCTGCGGAATGGGTCCGGTACTGGTGGGTGATGTGGAATACCGGGTGGCTATGGTACCCCATGTTGGTTCGGTCGCGGTCGAACTCGTGTTTGACCCCGCCTGGTCACGCGAGATGATGAGCGAAGAAGCTCAGCTTGAGGCCGGGCTGTTTTTTTAATCTGTATTCAGGGAACTTGCATTGATGAATTTGCCAAGCAGTCAGGAAATTATTGACGACTTAGCGTTTTTTGACGACTGGGAACAACGTTACCAGTATATTATCGATTTGGGTAAAGCCATTGATGGCCTGCCTGAAGATCAAAAAATTCCCGAACGTCTGGTAAAAGGTTGTCAAAGCTCGGTGTGGATGGCCTCACGTATCCATGAAGGGCGCATTCAGTTTGATGTGGACAGCGATGCAGTGATTGTACAGGGGCTATTGGCGTTAGTCCTGGCGGCATACAATGACAAAACGCCAGCGCAGATATTGGCCTTTGATATAGACGGGTATTTTACCGAACTGGATCTTGAGCGGCATATCAGCCCGACCCGGGGCAACGGTTTGCGGGCCATTGTCAGTAAAATACAAGCCTTGGCGCGTTCAGCCACGACCTAAGCGATGTCATCAGGCTGTCATAAGCCTTGTGATAGCTTACTTAACCAGATAAAGACCAGAGCAGGTAACTCTGCGCTGGTCATCCCGCCAAGAATTGCCTATAATTCGCGGCCAAAATTTTATTAAGACTTATCGGAGACAAGAAAATGGCTCTAGAGCGTACTTTTTCTATCATTAAGCCTGATGCGGTTGCTAAAAACGTAATCGGTGCAATTTACAACCGTTTCGAAACTGCGGGTCTGCGCATCGTTGCATCTAAAATGGTGCACCTGAGCAAAGAACAGGCCGAAGGCTTTTATGCAGAACACAAAGAACGTCCATTCTTTGGCGCTCTGGTAGACTTCATGACATCTGGCCCGGTAATGGTGCAGGTACTTGAAGGCGAAAATGCTGTAGTGAAAAACCGTGAAATCATGGGTGCAACTAACCCAGCTGATGCTTCTGCGGGTACTTTACGTGCAGATTACGCAGCATCTATCGACGAAAACGCGGTACATGGTTCTGATGCACCAGAATCAGCGTCACGTGAAATTGCTTACTTCTTCTCTGAAGAGGAAATTTGCCCACGCACGCGTTAATCAACACGGCAACGGCAATAAAAAGGAGAGCTACGGCTCTCCTTTTTTGTTCATGGTGTTAATTGCTAAACACCAAACAGACGTGCTTTTACCTGGCGTTTGGCTATGGTAAAATTCGCGCCCAAATTTTGTACAGTAGTGTGTTTTAGTACACGCGCTGCCCTGCATGAGGGGTAGTTGCAACATATTCATTTATATCGTTAAGGTAAGGTCGGTCATCATATGGCAAAAACAAATTTGTTAAATCTCAATCGCGAAGGCCTGCGTGCGTTCTTCAAGGAGATTGGCGAAAAACCCTTTCGCGCCGACCAGGTAATGAAATGGATATATCATCAGGGCGTGAGTGATTTTGCCCAAATGTCGAACCTGAATAAAAATCTGCGCGCCAAGCTCGAAGAACACAGCGAAATTAAAGCGCCCGAAATCGCTTATTTCCAGGAAGCCAGTGATGGCACTATTAAATTTGCCCTGACGCTGGAAGGCGGTCAGGAAGTGGAAAGTGTATGGATACCTGAAACGGACCGGGCGACGTTGTGTGTGTCTTCACAGGTGGGCTGCGCGCTGGAATGCACCTTTTGCTCTACTGCCCAGCAGGGCTTTAACCGAAATCTGTCGGTTAGCGAAATTATCGGCCAGGTCTGGCGGGTGGCAACGTTTCTTGGTTTATCTAACGATACCGGTAAGCGCCCGGTTACCAACGTAGTCATGATGGGCATGGGTGAGCCATTGCTTAATTTAAAGCATGTGGTACCGGCCATGGATCTGATGATGGACGATTTTGGCTTTGGCTTATCAAAACGCCGGGTAACATTAAGTACCTCCGGTGTGGTACCCGCCTTAGACAAGCTGGGCGATATGATTGATGTGGCGCTCGCGATTTCGCTGCACGCACCGGATGATACCCTGCGCAATGAAATAGTGCCGATCAATAAAAAATACAATATTGAAGAGTTCTTGGCCGGGGTACGCCGTTATCTGGAGAAATCCAAAGCGAATCAGGGCAAGGTGACCATTGAGTATGTGATGCTATCGCATATAAATGACAGTACTGACCAGGCGCATGAACTGGCAAAAGTGCTTAAAGACACGCCATGTAAGATAAACCTGATTCCGTTTAATCCGTACCCGGGTTCGCCCTACAGTTGTTCGTCTAACTCCCGCATTGATCGTTTTTCTAAGGTGTTGATGGAACATGGCTATACCGTAATGGTACGTAAGACCCGTGGTGATGATATTGACGCTGCTTGCGGCCAGTTAGTAGGCGATGTGGTAGACCGCACCAAAAGAATGTTGAAAAAACAGATGAAGGGCGACGCGATATCGGTAAAAATGGCCCAGTAATCTGAAGGATACGGAGGTAGCCGTCTAATGCGCAAAAGCCTGATTGCTTGCGTTTTTGTTTTAACAGGATGTGTAAGCCAGTCTCAACCTGGCATGCTCAGCAGTAAATTTGACCAAACTGAAGCCGCGCAAACGCGGGTATCGCTGGGGTTAACCTATTTAAAAAATGGCAACTATACCCAGGCGAAAAAGAATCTAGATATGGCCCTGGAGTACGCTCCACGGCTTGCTGATGTGCATTACTCGCTGGCGTATTATTACCAGACCGTAGAAGAACACGCCCGGGCTATTGAGTATTACGATAATGCCATGGATTTAGCACCGCGTAATGCGGATATTGCCAATAGCTACGGTGCCTTTTTATGTGAACAAGGCCAGTACGACGACGCTAACAAGTACTTCACCAAAGCGGTTGAAAGCCAGCGTTATGCAAACACTGCATTGACCTACGAAAATATGGGATTATGTGCTCGTGAGCAAGGGCTGCACAAACAGGCTATCAAGTACTTTATTACTGCCTTAAACCATCAGCCATCCCGTGGTAAAACCTTGCTGTTGTTAACGCAAGAGTATATCGATACCCAGCAGTGGGAAAAGGGCGCCGATAGCCTGAAACGGTACGAAAAAATGGCGCAGGTGACCCCGGAGTCAATCTGGTTGGCAATTACCCTGGCGAAAGGGCGTGCCGATCTGGAGTCTATGCAGTCATATGGTGAAATGCTACAGGCATTGTATCCTGATAGTGCGCGAGCAAAGCAATATGCGACCCTGGCCGAAGGACAGCCGCGCCTGAAGCGTACCCAAAAGACCCATCAAACGTTAACTGTACCCGCGGCCCAGCAAGATGCGTCCGCGGCCGCCGCCAGCTCAACACAAAGCAGCGTGGCAGCGCGGGTCGCTGCGGCTAACCAGCAAACCCGGGCAGCGGCGCAAAACGCTGCGCAACAAACATCAGAATCTGCCGCAAAACAACCAGATGACGCCCCCCGGCCGACTGCTGATTCAACGCAAACAGTAGACGATGAACGTGTTCATATTGTTCAGCGCAATGAGAACCTGTACCGTATTTCGCTTAAGTATAATATCAGAATGGCCACCCTTCGTTCCTGGAATAATCTTCGTGATGCTGATGCGTTAGAAGAAGGCTCCACGTTGTGGTTGGTACCCCCTGAGCAACAGACAAACCAGGTAGTTGAATGAATCCAGAAGATGTCACCGAATCAAGCCCTGAGGTAATCCCGCAGGCACCGCAGCAAACGCCCGGCCAGATGCTTCATGATGCCCGCGTTAAACAGGGTTTATCATTGCAGGACGTGGCCAATAAATTATTTTTAAAGCCGGGCACGATAGAGAACATTGAAGCGGATAAAATTGACGAATCAATGTCGGTTACTTTTACCAAAGGGTATGTACGTAACTATGCCAAATTTCTGGGCCTGGACCACGAACAGGTCATTCGGGAATTTGATAAAGTGCACACCGCACCCAAGCCGCCGGCAAAGTTACAGAGTTTTTCCCAGCGGGTCGCTAAGCAGGCGCACGACGACCGTTGGATGATGGTAACCTGGGTCATCTTGTTTCTATTGGTCGCTGGGGTGGTAGCCTGGTGGTATCAGCAGGATGATAGCGCTGGTGATGACGCCCTTGAGCCGGTTACTGAAAGTAGCCAAAGCGTTACGGCCACCGAGCGTAGTGCTAGCCCTACGCCGGTAGCCAGGACGAAAAATAATACCCCAGCTGCATCCAATAGCGAACCGCCGGTTGCCCGGGCCGAAAGCGCGGACGAAGATACGGCGGACGAACCTGCGCCCGTACCTTCTAATGCCCCGGCCCAGGCTACTCGCCAGCCAGCTGTAGCTGATCAGGCGGAGGCTGCGCAAAATGCTGGCCCGACGACGGCGATGGAATTTACTTTTGATAACGAATGCTGGGTTAATATTGTTGATGCGAATGGCAATGTACTGGCAACGGGAATAAAACGAGCAGGCCGCGTAATGCAAATTTCCGGTCAGCCGCCTATCAGTGTTACCTTAGGCGCACCAGATGATGTAGCCATTACGTTTGCCGGCAATAAAGTTGATATTTCCGGCTTCCAGAATGGTCGTACAGCGCGCTTCACCTTACCTTTGCAGGGATAAACATGTTTGCTGAAAGTCCGATTAAACGCAGAAAATCAACCCGTATCAATGTAGGCAGTGTGCCAATTGGTGACGGCGCGCCTATTGCTGTGCAGTCGATGACCAACACTCCGACCACTGATGTGGCGGCCACGGTGGCCCAGATTAACCGGATTGTCGCTGTTGGCGGCGAAATTGTCCGGGTTTCGGTTCCCACGATGGAAGCAGCCGAAGCGTTTAAACAAATTCGCCAGCAGGTCACGGTACCGCTAGTGGCTGATATTCATTTTGATTATCGCATCGCCCTAAAAGTGGCGGAATACGGTGTTGATTGTTTGCGCATCAACCCCGGTAACATCGGTAACATGGAGCGCGTCCGTTCGGTGGTCGATTGCGCCAAAGATCACGGCATTCCCATTCGTATTGGGGTGAATGGTGGTTCATTGGAGCGTGACTTACAGGAAAAATACGGCGAGCCTACTCCTGAAGCACTGGTTGAATCGGCGATGCGCCACGTAGATATTCTCGATAAATTAAACTTTGATCAGTTTAAAATAAGTGTAAAAGCGTCGGATGTATTTTTAGCGGTAGGTGCCTACCGCTTACTGGCGCAAAAAATTGATCAGCCGCTGCACCTGGGTATTACTGAAGCGGGCGGTCAGCGCGCTGGCGCGGTGAAAAGTGCAGTAGGGCTGGGCATGTTATTAGCCGAGGGCATTGGCGATACGGTGCGGGTATCACTAGCCGCCGACCCGGTAGAAGAAATTAAGGTTGGCTTTGATATTCTTAAATCGCTGCGCATCCGCTCACGGGGAATTAATTTTATAGCTTGCCCCAGCTGCTCTCGGCAGGAGTTTGATGTTATCGCCACGGTGAATGCACTTGAACAGCGCGTGGAAGATATTCTTACCCCCATGGACGTCTCGATTATTGGCTGCGTGGTAAATGGTCCGGGTGAAGCCGAAGTGTCAGATTTAGGCTTAACCGGGGCACGTAACATGAGCGGTTATTATGAAGACGGCAAACGCCAGAAAGTACGGCTAAAAAATGATGAGCTGATCGAGCAGTTGGAAAAGCGGATCAGGGCCAAAGCATCACAGCTTGATGAAAGCCGAAAAATTGATGTGGCCATAAAAGACTAGCGGCAACAGTGGCCGGACACGGCAAACATTGTTGTTTACCCTTAAAGCCCCTATAATGCGGGGCTTTTATATATCAGCAGTATGAGAAATTCAGGTGGCTAAAACAATACAGGCTATTCGCGGAATGAACGACTGTCTACCGGAAGTTTCCGGTATCTGGCAGCAAGTGGAAGCAACCCTACGACAAGTGGTGGCCAGTTATGGTTACCAGGAAATTCGTACGCCAATCGTTGAAAGCACGGACCTGTTCAAACGCTCTATTGGTGAAGTCACCGATATCGTTGAAAAAGAAATGTATACCTTCGAGGACAGAAACGGCGACAGTCTGACGCTGCGCCCGGAAGGTACAGCCAGTTGCGTTCGCGCGGGCAATGAACATGGTCTGCTATACAATCAACAGCAACGTTTGTGGTACATGGGGCCGATGTTTCGTCATGAGCGCCCGCAAAAAGGCCGGTATCGCCAGTTTCACCAGTTTGGTGTAGAAACCTATGGCCTGGAAGGGCCGGACATTGATGTCGAGGTTATTTTACTCAGCGCCCGCATCTGGAAAGCCTTTGGTATCGCCAATCATGTAAAACTGCAAATCAACTCTTTGGGATCAAACGAAGCCAGACAAGCGTATCGCGAGGCGTTAATAGCGTTTCTTACATCCCGTGCAGACCAGCTTGATGAAGACTCGTTACGACGGATGGAATCAAATCCGCTGCGCGTGCTAGATAGCAAAAACCCCGAAGTGCAGGCCGCGCTGGCAGATGCTCCCTCCTTGCTTGATCATTTGGATGATGAGTCCAAACAACATTTTTCACTTTTGTGTGAACGATTGACGCAAGCGGGTATCGAATATGAGATTAATCCGCGTCTGGTTCGTGGCCTGGATTATTATAATCGCACCGTATTTGAGTGGGTTACCGAAAGTCTTGGCTCACAGGGTACCGTATGCGCCGGTGGCCGCTACGATGGCTTGGTTGAGCAGCTTGGTGGTAAAGCGACACCCGCTGTCGGTTTTGCCATGGGTATAGAACGCCTGGTATTGCTGTTAACAACCTTAAAAGCGGATGAGCAGGATACCAGTAGTGCCGACATTTTTGTCACTGCGCTGGGCGATGATGCGGCGGTTTATGCTTTGACTGTGGCAGAGCATATCCGCGACACCTTGCCTGCGGCACGTGTGGTTATGCACTGTGGCGGCGGTAATCTTAAAAAGCAGTTGAAACGGGCCGATAAAACCGGCGCGGGTGTGGCATTGTTACTGGGCAGTGAAGAAGCTCAGCAACGGCAAGTTACTATTAAGCCGTTGCGTGATGGTCAGGAACAAAGCACGGTTGCACTTGATGCGTTAGACAGCGCGCTAATGCCGTTAATTGGATAAGTAATCAAGCCCGCCAAGGCGGTGGGCTTGCAGCAACATAGAGGTTTGTGATGGAACAGTTCGCGACAGAAGAACAACAAGTAGAAGCGATAAAGCGATTTTGGAAGGAAAACGGCACAGCAATTATCGTGGGTGCGGTTTTAGGCCTAGGTGGTTTGTGGGGCTGGCGATATTACAGCGACACTCAGGTAGCAGCTAAAGAGCAAGCCTCTGAGCAATATCAAAGCGCGATTGAAACTATCCAGAACGACGATGGTTTGGACAATGTTCAGCAGTTTATGCAAAACCACAGCGATACCGGCTATGCCAATATTGCGGGTTTGATTACGGCACGTAAGCTGGTGGAAAGTGGAAGTCTTGATGAAGCCGCTGCAACCTTGCAAAGCGTTATTTCCGGCACCTCTGATACGCATCTTAAAACGCTGGCATCTATACATTTGGCGCGCCTGCAAATTGAGCAGGATAAAGCGGACCAGGCCGTGTCTACGCTCAACGGTTTAGAAGATGAGGCTTTTACCGGTCTGATCGCTGAAATTAAAGGGGATGCGTTTGTGAAGCAAGCGAAAATGGATGATGCGCGTATGGCGTATACCAAAGCGCTGGAAAGCAACGCCCGAAATCAGCTGGTGCAAATGAAGCTGGATAATCTGTCTGTAGCCACTGGCTCATAACCACATCCAAGAGGTAGTTAGTTTGTCACGATTAACGTGTGGCCGAAAAGGCCGGATTTCACGCACAATAGGACTCTCCCTGTTAATGACAGCGTCACTTTCAGGTTGTACAACTATTTCGAACTGGTTCGCGGATGACGATGAAATCGAAATTCGTACCCTTAAACCTATTGATGCCCAGTTTGAACCCAGCATGGTATGGGATACCGATGTTGGTGATGGCATTAGCGATTACTTCTCACGCTTACGCCCGGTGTATGGCGATAACAAGGTATTTGTTGCCAGCCGACATGGTGATGTGGCCGCGCTTGACCCCCAAGATGGCGAGCCCGTGTGGGAACGCAACCTGGCGGTATTTGACGAAGAAGGCATGCTTAGCGCCGTAGCTAAACTATGGCGCTCTGGTGAGTCTGCCCGGATTGGCGGTTTAGCTTATGACAAACAGACTGTGTACATCGGTACGGAAAATGGCGCCATCGTTGCTATGGATGCTGCTACGGGGGAAACCAAATGGTCCCAGTCGGTGGAAGGTGAGATTATCTCAGCGCCCGTGGTATCAGAAAACGTATTGGTAGTGAATACCGGTGCCGGTACCTTGTTCGGTTTAAATGTTGATAATGGCGAGCAGCTTTGGATTAACGAAAGTGACGTTCCGCCGCTGACCTTGCGTGGCATATCATCTCCTATCGCCGCGAATGGCGGTACTATTGTTGGGACGCCCACCGGTAAAGTTCAGGTCAATATTATTGACTCTGGCTTAGTCGCTTGGGAAACCGCGATTACCAAGCCTTCCGGTGCGACTGAATTAGAGCGTATTGTGGATGTGGATGTAACGCCGTTGCTGTACGGCGGAATTGTTTATGCAATTTCGTATAACGGCACCTTAGCGGCTATTGAATTGCGTAGCGGCCGGGTTATCTGGAAACGTGAGTATGGGTCGTATCGCGATATCTCTATGCAGGGAAATACCTTGTATGTAGTAGACAACAATTCAGTTATTTACGGGCTTGACCGCCGTAACGGCGTTGAACTGTGGTCACAAAGCTCATTGAAAAAACGCTCACTCACGCAGGCCGAACCGGTAGGCGATTATTTAGTAGTGGGTGATAAATGGGGCTTTTTACATTGGGTTGAACAGTCTTCAGGTAAAATAGTGGCCCGTTATGATTTAGGCGGCGACGATGAAGATGAGTCAGTATATGTGGCGCCAATTGTAGTGGGAGACAACATTATTGCGATTACCCGTGATGGCACGGTAGCCGCGATTACTTCACCTACGGCATCATCGCAGGATGAAACGCCCGCTCAATAGAAAGCCAGTCCAGACAGGCTGACGGCATAGCCGTTTACCGGTATAATGGGCTTTAAAAGAACAGGCCGCGTGAACACGCGGCCTGTTTGTTCTTGTTTATATCTCATGTAGGAATACATTAAATGTTGCCTGTAGTTGCACTGGTGGGCCGGCCAAATGTCGGAAAATCCACGCTTTTTAACCGACTTACAAATACCCGGGACGCACTGGTTGCCGATTTCCCCGGGCTCACCCGCGACCGCAAATATGGACAGGCTACCTTTGATCGCAAACAGTTTATCGTGGTTGACACCGGTGGTATTACCGGCGATGAAGAAGGTATTGATGCCCATATGGCGCAGCAATCCTTATTAGCGATAGATGAAGCTGATGTTGTATTATTTCTGGTTGATGCCCGCGCCGGGTTAATGCCAGCCGACCAGGGTATTGCAGAACACTTGCGCAAAGTGAATAAAAAAGTGTACGTGGTTGCCAATAAAGTCGATGGTATTGATGGTGATAGCGAAAGCGCTGATTTTTACGCCATGGGGCTGGGCACTGTTTATCAAATAGCAGCAGCCCATGGGCGCGGCATATCCCGATTGCTGGACACTGGTTTAAATCCATTGGCCGAAGAGTTCCCGGCCATGTTGGTTGAGCCCAAGCCAGAGCACGAAGAGTTGTCGGCAGAAGAGCAGCTAGCACGTCTGCAAAGCTTACCTATCAAGTTGGCTATTGTGGGAAAACCCAACGTGGGGAAATCTACCTTAACCAACCGTATTTTAGGGGAAGAACGGGTGGTGGTTTATGACTTACCCGGTACTACCCGAGATAGCGTTTATATTCCACTTGAACGCGACGACCGCGAATATATTCTTATTGATACTGCTGGTGTGCGTAAGCGTCGACGGGTAACAGAAGCGGTAGAAAAATTCTCGATTGTAAAAACTCTGCAGGCGATTGAAGAGTCAAATGTGGTTCTTCTGGTAGTGGATGCCCGTGAAGGTATTTCGGACCAGGATCTTAGTTTATTAGGTTTTGTTCTTAATTCAGGCCGCTCATTAGTACTGGCGGTGAATAAATGGGACGGATTGAATACTGAAATAAAAGACGAAATTAAACGCGAATTGGATCGCCGGTTAGGTTTTATTGACTTTGCGCGTCTGCACTTTATTTCCGCACTGCATGGTTCTGGTGTTGGTAATTTATTTGATTCGGTTGTTGAAGCTTACGATAGCGCCACCCGCCGGGTTAATACCTCCATGTTGACCCAGATAATGGAAATGGCACAAGAAGAACATCAGCCGCCCTTGGTTCAGGGCCGCCGGGTGAAAATGAAATACGCCCATGCCGGGGGCTATAACCCGCCAGTAATTATTATTCATGGCAATCAGGTTGATAAGCTTTCTGGTGCGTATAAGCGTTTCTTAATGAATTATTTCCGCCGTTCACTCAATGTAATGGGTACGCCGATAAAAATTGAGTTCAGAGAAGGCGCCAACCCGTTCGAGGGTAAGAAAAATAAGCTGACATTGGGTCAGGAGCGAAAACGTAAGCGCATGATGTCGCATTACAAGAAAAAATAACAACTTAAGAAAGGGGCTTTATGCCCCTTTTTACTTATCTTACCAATTAGGCCAGCGCGCTATCTTGGCTTTGCTGGGTTAACCTTTAGGCCCGCTGGTTGTTTTAGGTTTATCCCTTTCGGTCTGCGGCGTGTGTAATGAGCATTCGCCGTGTTGGTGGCGGCAACCAGAGGGGCCGCCACGGCCCCTCTGGACTTCCCATGTATGCCCTGGCAAACGTGAGCCATTGTTCACCCCGTCAGGCAATCCGAATCAGGCTCGACGCAACATCCTGTTTCGGCGAGCCTTGCCTGCGACATCCCTGTCTAGGCTTCGGTTTGCTTATCTGCCGGGCTGCCCAATACGTTTGATGGGCAGGCAAAGCAGAGATCTCTGTAGCTCTTGCTCGTTTCCCCCTTGTCGTGGGATTCCCCAATCCGGTCAGGAAAAATGCCGGACAGACGAGGGAAGGAGCCCGAGTCAGACCAGGCCGGGGCAGGGAAGCCCCGTCGTGGGCGGTGACCGGCATCTGAGCGGGTAGGGGAATGTTGTCACACGTCAGGGGCGTCCGGGGATTCCCAAGGGGAACGACGTGTTCCCCTTGGGTTGCTGCCGCCAACGCGGCAAAAGCTAGATAAACCTTGCGGCCCGCAGGGATAAAACCAACAAAAGCCGCCAAAGCAAAAAACTAACGAAAGAAGCCGGATGTAAAACCAAAAAGTAATTCAAATAAGCTATGCCCACTTGTGGCAGCAACCCGGCAACAGCCAAATAAACCTTGCGGCCCGCAGGGATAAAGCCAACAAAAGCCGCTAAAGCAAAAACTGCCCAAAGAAGCCGGATGTAAAAACAAAGGCAAATTAAAGCGACTGAAGTTTAACTTCCCGCTGAATATGCCGGATGTAAAACTAAAACGTAATTCCATCCACTCATACCCCCTTGTCGTGGGATTCCCCAATCCGGTCAGGAAAAATGCCGGGCAGACGAGGGAAGGAACCCGAGTCAGACCAGGCCGGGGCAGGGAAGCCCCGTCGTGGTCGGTGACCGGCATCTGAGCGGATAGGGGAATGCTTACCCACGGCAGGGGCGTCCGGGGATTCCCAAGGGGAACGACGTGTTCCCCTTGGGTTGCCGCCGCCAACGCGGCAAATGCTAAATAAACCTTGCGGCCCGCAGGGATAAAGCCAACAAAAGCCGCCAAAGTAAAAATCTACCGAAAGAAGTCGGATGTAAAATCAAAAGGTAATTTAAATAACCCATGTTCCCCTTGGGTTGCTGCCGCCAACGCGGCAAAAGCTAGATAAACCTTGCGGCCCGCAGGGATAACACCAACAAAAGCCGCCAAAGCAAAAAACTACCGAAAGAAGCCGGATGTAAAATCAGAAGGTAATTCAGATAACCTATGCCCCCTTGTTGTGGGATTCCCCAAGCCGGTCAGGAAAAATGCCGGACAGACGAGGGAAGGAACCCGAGTCAGACCAGGCCGGGGCAGGGAAGCCCCGTCGTGGTCGTTGACCGGCATCTGAGCGGGTAGGGGAATGCTTACCCACGGCAGGGGCGTCCGGGGATTCCCAAGGGGAACGACGTGTTCCCCTTGGGTTGCCGCCGCCAACGCGGCAAATGCTAAATAAACCTCGCGGCCCGCAGGGACAAAGCCAATAAAAGCCCCAGGGCAAAAATCTACCGAAAGAAGCCGGATGTAAATCAGAAGGTAATTCAAACAACCGGCAGCCACGCGGCAAAAGCCAGCAGGGCTGACTATCACCTAAACTATCACCTAAATTATCACCTAAATTATCCCCTATCAGCCTGCGGAATCCTTGCGGTTCAGGCTAACCACCGTACTGATGATTTCGCCATCAGTAACCCGGGTGGTCAGTGTTTGGCCTTCATGTACATTTTCCACCGTCGTCACCGGGGTATTTTCAGCAAAAGTAATGCTATAACCACGGGCCAGCGTCGCCAGGGGGCTCACGGATTGCAATAGTTGAGCAGCGGTGGCTAGTCGCTTACCTTCATTGGCCAATTGCTTTTGCATAGCGCGGGTAAGCCGCTGACTTAGGCTGTCATTACGAACGGTATGCCGATCAATGCGGGTACTGGGGTCGTGACGAAACAAGCGGTGGGTTAATTGTGCGTGGCGGCGCTGCAGCTGATTAATCTTGCCCGACATCGAGTGCGCCAGTGCAAGCTGAAGCCGGTCCACATGTTGGGACTGGGTACTTAACTGGTTGGAGGGGTGACAGGCCTTAAGACGCTGCTGTAATACCTGTAACGCATGTTGATACTGACGACAATGCCGTTGCCACGCCTGGCCTAACGCAGCGGTCTGGGAGGTAACGCGGGCAAGTTGGGCTTTACTGTCCTGGCTGAGTAATTCCGCGCCAGCCGAGGGTGTAGGAGCACGCAAATCTGCCACAAAATCGGCAATGGTAATGTCTACTTCGTGCCCTACAGCACTGACTACCGGTAACTGGCTTTGCGCTATAGCATAAGCAAGTTGCTCATGGTTAAAACACCATAAATCTTCTAACGACCCGCCGCCCCGGGTCAGCAGTATTACATCTACCTCATTACGTCTATTGGCTATTTCCAATGCGCTGATAAGCTGCGTATGCGCAGTCTCACCCTGTACCATGCTGGGGTATACAATTACCTCAGTCGCCGGACTGCGCCGGGCTAATACGGTTAATACATCATGCAGGGCCGCTCCAGTGGCCGAGGTGATAACACCAATCCGGTTAATATTATCCGGCAGGGGCTGTTTTTGTTCTGCGGCAAATAAGCCGGCCCCGTGAAGGCGCTGTTTTAGCGCTTCAAATTCCTGTTTAAGGCGGCCTTCACCGTCGCTTTCAAGATGTTCTACAATCAGCTGATAATCACCGCGTGGTTCATACAGACCCACCGAGGCACGCACCAGCACCTTATCGCCTTCTTTGGGGCGCTCCCGCACGCTGCGATTGGTATTTTTAAACATTGCTGCGCGCACCTGGGCTTTATTGTCTTTTAACGTAAAGTACCAGTGGCCTGACGCAGCACACACAAAGTTAGATATTTCGGCAGATAGCCAGATTAGCCCAATCTCACCTTCTAAAATGGTGCGGGCTAACCGATTTAGCTTGGTCACCGAGAGAATTTGCCGACTTGCAGAGGGGCTGTTAAATAGCATAGAAAAAAATTCTTATTGATAAAATTCAAATACAGTTTACCTGAAACTGAAAAAACACTACAATTGCGCCGCAATTAACCTCCGACCAAAAAGGTGTTGTTGCATGCTCAGAATCGTCCAAGAAGCCCTGACCTTCGATGATGTGTTGCTGGTTCCCGGCCACTCTACTGTCCTTCCTCATACTGCTAACCTGCAGACTAAACTTACGCGCAATATAACGCTGAATATTCCAATGGTCTCTGCGGCTATGGATACGGTCACAGAAGCGCGCCTGGCAATTGCGCTTGCCCAGGAAGGCGGGTTAGGTTTTATCCATAAAAACATGCAGCCACAGGAACAGGCTCGTCACGTCCGCGAAGTAAAGAAATACGAAAGTGGCGTGGTTTCTGATCCGGTTACGGTATCAAAAGACACCCCACTGGGCGATGTGCTGTCATTAAGCAAAAAAATGGGTTACTCGGGTTTTCCGGTAACCGACAAAGACAATAACCTTATTGGTATCGTTACCGGTCGGGATATGCGCTTTGAAAACCGCCTGGAGTTACCTGTACATAAGGTAATGACCGGTAAAGATAAGCTGGTCACCGTCAAAGAAGGGGCCAGCTCTGAACAGGTTTTAGAGTTAATGCATGCCAACCGAATTGAGAAAATTCTGGTCGTTGATGACAACTTCAAACTGACCGGCCTGATCACGGTTAAAGATTTCCAGAAAGCTGAAAGCAAGCCTAATGCCTGTAAAGACTCACTAGGTCGGTTACGGGTGGGCGCAGCGGTAGGCGTAGGGCCAGGTACCGACGAACGCATTCAGTTACTAGTGGAAGCGGGCGTCGACGTATTACTTATCGACACCTCCCATGGCCACTCGCAAGGCGTTATTGACCGCGTAGCAAAGGTACGCGCTACATATCCGGAGCTGGAACTTATTGCCGGTAACGTGGCGACCGCAGCAGGCGCTAAAGCACTGGTAGAAGCTGGAGTGGATGCGGTGAAAGTCGGTATAGGCCCAGGCTCTATATGCACTACCCGGATTGTTACCGGCTGTGGCGTACCCCAGATTAGCGCGGTGTCTGATGCTGTCGATGCCATCGAAGGCTCAGGTGTACCGATAATTGCTGATGGCGGTATCCGTTTTTCCGGCGATATTGCTAAAGCGTTGGCCGCTGGTGCAAGCTGTGTCATGGTAGGCAGCATGCTGGCAGGTACAGAAGAAGCGCCTGGCGAAGTTGAGCTGTATCAGGGACGTTACTTCAAATCGTATCGGGGTATGGGTTCGCTGGGTGCCATGGACCAAAGCCATGGTTCTTCTGACCGTTACTTCCAGGATCCTAACAGTGCCGAAAAGCTGGTACCTGAAGGTATTGAAGGCCGGGTTGCGTACAAAGGGCCTATTTCAAATATCATTCACCAGCAAATGGGGGGGTTACGCTCCGCCATGGGCCTGACGGGCTGTGCGACAATCGATATTTTGCGTAACGAAGCAAAATTTGTAAAAGTGACGTCCGCGGGTATGGGAGAGTCTCATGTGCATGATGTGAGCATCACCAAAGAAGCACCCAACTACCGGTTAGGTTAATTCACGCATTTGCTGCAGGTCAGGCTGGTTTTCACCAGCCTGACTGGTTTTATATACGGACAAAAATATGACAACAAACATTCATGACCAGCGTATTCTGATTCTTGATTTTGGGTCGCAGTATACGCAACTGATTGCACGCCGGGTGCGTGAAATAGGCGTTTATTGTGAGCTTTGGGCCTGGGATGTGACCGAAGAGCAAATTCGCGAATTTAATCCTCAGGGCATTATCTTGTCTGGTGGGCCCGAGTCGGTCACAGTGCTGGATTCGCCGCGCGCGCCGCAATACGTATTTGAAGCGGGTGTGCCGGTGTTAGGTGTATGTTACGGCATGCAAACAATGGCAGAGCAGTTGGGCGGCAGCGTTTTTGGTTCGAATAAGCGCGAGTTTGGCTATGCACAGGTAGAAGTTGCCGAGCCATGCCCGCTGTTGAGTAAAATTGAAGACCATATCAGTGATAACGGCAACGCGCTGATGGATGTCTGGATGAGCCACGGCGATAAGGTGGAAAGTATTCCGCCAGGGTTTGTTACTACGGCCTATACGCCTTCATGTCCGCACGCAGCCATGCATAACCTGGAAAAGCAATTCTTTGGGGTGCAGTTTCACCCTGAGGTAACCCATACCCGGCAGGGCTTACGCGTACTGACACATTTTGTTATGGATATTTGTGGCTGCGAAAAGCTATGGACGCCTGGCGCAATTATTGAAGACGCTATCGCCCGCATTAAAGAAAAAGTGGGTAGCGACCGCGTAGTACTTGGCCTTTCTGGCGGGGTCGATTCTTCGGTAGTGGCAATGCTTATCCATCGGGCTATTGGTAGCCAGCTTACCTGTGTATTTGTGGATAACGGCTTACTGCGGTTGAACGAAGGTCAGCAGGTAATGGATATGTTTGGCGACCATTTTGGCCTGAACATTATTAAGGTTGATGCAGAGGACCGCTTCCTGGCCGCCCTGGAAGGCGAAGCTGATCCTGAAGCCAAGCGTAAAATTATCGGTAATGAGTTTGTTCGGGTGTTTGATGAGCAGGCCAGTAAGCTGGTTAATGCTAAGTGGCTGGCTCAAGGCACTATTTATCCTGATGTTATCGAATCTGCCGGTTCTGCAACCGGTAAAGCCCATGTTATTAAATCGCACCATAATGTTGGCGGCTTACCCAAAGACATGAAAATGGGGTTGGTCGAACCGCTGCGGGAGTTGTTTAAAGACGAAGTACGCAAAATTGGACTTGAACTAGGCTTACCGTATGACATGCTGTACCGCCATCCGTTCCCGGGCCCGGGTTTGGGCGTACGGGTACTAGGTGAGATCAAAAAAGAATACTGCGACTTGCTGCGTAAAGCAGATAACATTTTTATCGAAGAGCTGCACGCGGCCCAGCTATACCATAAAGTAAGTCAGGCCTTTACGGTGTTTCTGCCGGTACGTTCGGTAGGAGTGATGGGTGATGCGCGTAAATACGACTGGGTGGTATCACTGCGGGCGGTAGAAACTATCGACTTCATGACCGCCCACTGGGCCCACTTGCCGTATGACTTTTTAGGGCGGGTGTCTAACCGCATTATCAACGAAATAGACGGTATTTCGCGGGTGGTATACGATATCTCTGGTAAGCCGCCGGCTACTATTGAGTGGGAGTGACGGGCACTGGCTGGCAATGTCTAGCAACGGCAGGCATTTCGGCTGAGGGTAAAAGAACTTTCCGCTAAGCGATAGACTGTATGTAAACACAGTATTGCAAGGACGCGGAACATGCCTCATGTGGCGGCCAGGACGGCCAGGACGGCCAGCCGGGATCGGGATACTGGTCGTTACCAGAGCCACCGACCCGAGCAAACCCTTCTCTATCAGATCGTTGACGAGTATTACCCGGCATTCGCTGCGCTTATGGCAGAGCAGGGAAAGGAATTGCCGGGCTATGTGCAACGGGAATTTGAAGAATTTCTCCAATGCGGGCGGCTGGAGCATGGCTTTCTACGGGTTCGCTGCGAGTCTTGCCACGCCGAGCACCTGGTCGCTTTCAGCTGTAAGCGTCGCGGTTTCTGCCCGAGCTGTGGGGCGCGGCGGATGGCCGAAAGTGCCGCCTTGCTGGTTGATGAAGTACTGCCTGAACAACCCATGCGTCAGTGGGTGTTGAGTTTCCCGTTTCAGCTGCGTTTCCTGTTTGCCAGCCGGCCCGAGATCATGGGGCGGGTGCTGGGCATCGTTTACCGCGTCATTGCCACGCACCTGGTCAAGAAAGCGGGCCATACCCACCAAGTGGCCAAGACGGGCGCGGTCACCCTGATCCAGCGTTTTGGATCGGCGCTCAATCTGAATGTTCACTTCCACATGCTGTTTCTCGACGGTGTGTATGTCGAGCAATCCCACGGCTCAGCGCGTTTCCGCTGGGTCAAGGCGCCGACCAGCCCAGAGCTCACCCAGCTGACGCACACCATCGCCCACCGGGTGGGTCGCTATCTGGAACGGCAAGGCCTGCTGGAACGGGATGTCGAAAACAGCTATCTGGCCTCGGATGCGGTGGATGACGACCCGATGACACCCCTGCTGGGGCACTCGATCACTTACCGTATCGCTGTCGGTTCACAGGCGGGGCGAAAGGTGTTCACTTTGCAAACTCTGCCGACCAGTGGTGATCCGTTCGGTGACGGGATTGGCAAGGTAGCCGGGTTCAGCCTGCACGCCGGCGTGGCGGCCAGGGCCGATGAACGCAAGAAGCTCGAACGGCTGTGCCGGTACATCAGCCGCCCGGCGGTATCCGAGAAGCGGCTGTCGTTAACACGAGGCGGCAACGTGCGCTACCAGCTCAAGACGCCGTACCGGGACGGCACCACGCACGTCATTTTCGAACCATTGGATTTCATTGCAAGGCTGGCCGCCCTGGTACCGAAGCCCAGAGTCAACCTAACCCGCTTCCACGGGGTGTTCGCACCCAACAGTCGGCACCGGGCGTTGGTCACGCCGGCAAAACGGGGCAGGGGCAACAAGGTCAGGGTGGCTGATGAACCGGCAACACCAGCACAACGGCGAGCGTCGATGACATGGGGCAACGGCTCAAGCGTGTTTTCAATATCGACATCGAGACCTGCAGCGGCTGCGGCGGCGCCATGAAAGTCATCGCCTGCATTGAAGACCCTATAGTGATCAAGCAGATCCTTGATCACCTGAAGCACAAAGCCGAAACCAGCGGGACCAGGGCGTTACCCGAAAGCCGGGCGCCACCGGCTGAGCTGCTCCTGGGTCTGTTTGACTGACGAGCCTGAAGGCCAACGATACCAATCAAAATGCTGCGTTCACAGCGCCGCGGCAGGGATCCGCCGTGCTGGTTGTCGGAAAAGGAGCCGCTAGTGGGAAAGAGGAGGGTAAATTTTCAGCGTTGCTGGCTCCCCGTCAGCCGGATTGGGTTGCATCGCAGGGGTGTCGAAAGAGTCAACTGCGGTCCAAAGCTGTTGGACTTGGGTGAAAAGGGCGTTTATTCTTCCTATACGTACACCCCCAAAAGGCGAGACAAAGATAGGGATAGGGATAGGGATAGGGTATAAAAACCTGCTTGATATCAGAACAATACCAGCCGCTACAAATTTCCTGCCAAGATGATCTCAGTCATCACAAAAAATAAGCAGACGCTGATGAGCAATGCCACGATAAATATTTTCGAATACTGTATTCAGGCCTTACAAAGCCAGCTCACTCCCCAGACGCAGAATTCAGATAGCGGCTCTATTTAAGAAAAGCAGGCAAACCAGGTTTCACTGAGAACCATGACAGATGAGGGCCAAGCTAGGGATTCGAGCCCTCTAGTCATCGCCCTCGCCTGGCGCAGAGCGTGATGACGCCTTTTGCTCATCGTGGTAATGAGCCGTAGATTGGCTTTCAGCTTCTGCCGTGACGCCATTGAGGGAAACGCCCTCGGCGGTGGAGCGCAAATGGATATCGAGCTGATTAAAGGCAATTTCGACGCCAAGCTCCCGGGCGTTGGCATCAATCGCCCGGTTCAGCTCATTGATAGCAAATAAGATATCGCCAATTTCGCCAATATAGACGCGAAGCTCATGGTCTAAGGTGCTGGCACCAAAAGCCATAAAGAGAATAAGCGGTTCTGGATCCCGTAAAACACGAGCGTTATCTGCCGCAGCCTTAGCCAACACATCGTGACAATCTTGTAGATTGGAGCCATAGGCAAAACCCACTTTGAGCGTTGCCCGGGTTACCGTGTCGCTCAGCGACCAATTTACCAGGCGCTCGGTAACAAAAACTTTATTGGGAATAATAATTTCTTTGCGGTCAAAATCGATAATGGTAGTGGCGCGAATACGGATGCGGCTAACGGTGCCAGACAATTCACCAATAGTGATCACATCACCGATGCGCACAGGCCGCTCGAACAGAATGATAATGCCCGAAATAAAATTAGCGAAAATTTCCTGCAGACCAAAACCAAGGCCCACGCCAAGCGCCGCCACCAACCACTGCAGTTTGCTCCAAGACAAGCCCAGCGCACCCAAGGTGATGATCACCCCAATCACCACAATCGTATAAGAAAGCAACGTGGTAATCGCGTAGTTAGCGCCCTGCTTAAGACTGAGCCTCGATAACAGCAATACCTCCAGCAAGCCTGGCAGGTTACCAACCAGAATAACGGTACCGACACCAATCGCCAGCGCCGTCATTACGTCGCCCAAACTAATCGGGGAGGTAGTAGCATTGATTCCGCTGCCTTCGGTGCTTTCCCACAACACAATGGTGTTGGTGTAAGAAAAGGCGTTAATGACATCTGCCCACACCCAGTAAAGCAACACACCAAACAATACCAACAACCCTAAGCGCAGCAGTCGCAGCGATTGCTGGTTAACTTGATGCAAGTCCAGCTGAGGCTCCTCAACCTCGACACCCTCAACGGTATCTTTAGGCTCTGCTTTGCGTTCTGCTACAGCGCGCTTATAGGCCAGACGCTGCGCTGCCACAGCCAAACCCCGCACTGCAGTGGCGTCAACCAACAGCCACAACAAGGCAAAGTAAAAGGTATCGATCATCCGGCCAGAAAGACGTACCGATGTAAAGTAATAACCCACCACAATCAAGCCCACCAGCACCAGCGGAATCCCTGCGCTTAAACAGATTGCGCCAGAACGCAAAGTACGGGAGTGATTCTGGACCGGATAGGCAAGCACGGCACGCGTCAGCATCACGCCAATCACCACCAACCCTGCCACAATGGTTACCAGGCCAATACGATCATTGCTTAATTGGGCAGGCCATTCTTGACCAAAAGCAATCACCAGCGTCATCGGCACCATGGTCAAGCCAACCGCCAACAACCGTCGGCGTAATTGTCGATTGCTATCGACGCTCCAACTAAAATGACGTTGAGCTATACCATCGCCCGCCAGCAGTCGATAGCACAATTCAAACACCAGCCAGAGCAAGGCAATTTTCACCAGTGCCGCGCCCAGTACCGTACTCAGGGTGCCAGATTGTACCCACAGCTCCCAGCCCAGCAGGCTCAACAATAGTGGACCGGGAGCGCACAGTATTACGGTGTAGAAAATAGCCAAGGGAGTGTGGCGCTGGCTGTCTCGTCTTAAATAGCCAATGTCACCGTTGAGTGCTTTTATTTGCCTGTGCAAACGCGGCCGCAATAATAACAAGCCACTGGCTAGAATGATCGGCAAAAACAGCCAATGCCATTTTTCTTGGACTATCTCTATCCCATTTTCCTTCATGCGTTGCCAGGGCACTGATTCGACTTGCTTCACCACTTGACCGGGAAACGCCACAAACCAAGTCAAGGACAGTGGTTGCGTGCTGGGCATCCAAAATGTCTGCTCGGAGATGGCGTTATGCAAGCTGTTGGTCAACTTGCTTAACTGTTCCTGAGAGAGATTGAGCCGCACCAGGATATTCAATTTTCGGCCCAGCTCTTGATCCAGCTGGTTGAGCAAATCCACCCGGTTGTCTGCCAAGCGTTGCAGCCCGTTTCGCAACTGCTGTTGCTGCTCCTCGTCAAGATCGAGGTTATCGGCCAAGGTAGTGTTCTGGCTCTCTAGCTCCTGAAGCTTTTGTCTAATATCGAACCGTATTAACCGCGCCTCGGTGATTTGTTTTTCTAGACCTTCCCGGGCTTTAAACTGAGGCAGACTTTTCTGTTGCTCATAGAGAATACGCGACAACAGTAAGCTGCCATCGAGCATCTGAATCTGGTCATTGACGGTACTGGATAGCGCTCGGGTTCGATCCAGCAACGTCTCTGCATCAATCACTTCTCGGATCAAAGTACTGACATCATTGGCCGTATTTTTAAGTTGCTCACGCAGCTCGTCATTAGCTGACCGCGCCGCTTTCAGCTTTGGGTTGCCAGCCAACGACTCAGACAGATCAAGTTGATCGCTGCCGATCTCCGCGCTGAGTGATTCGTCCCGGCGCTCGTGGATCATCGACTGCAACGTATCCAGTCTCGCTTGTATCACTTGAGTTTGGGCTTCCAGTATCCGTTTGCGCAGGCGTGCCAGCTCTTCCAGTGTGCTGGCAACAGACAGCTCTTGGTTGCGCAGCTCGATGCGAACCTCCAATGCAATCAATTCAGTGCGCAACTGCGTCTCTTCAACGTCGGCTAGTGCTTCATTTTCCTGGTTCAGGCGTCGGCGTATGTCGTCAGTACGCGCAAGGCTATCGCTGATCGTGCTTTGGGCACGTTCAGGCAAGGTCTGCGCACGAGTCAGCTCACCACTCACCTTGGCCAGTGTTTGCTGGTTCTCTTCCAAAGTATCCAATTGCTGGCCCAGCTCCTCGCCCAGCGCCTCCAGTGACAGCCCCTGATATCTAGATTGCCAGTCCCGCTCCCGATCCTGACGCGCTTGATTCAATTGCTTCTGCAAGCGGTTACGCTCCATCGGCGCCTGCTGTTTGCGTGCATTCAGTGATTCTATTTGCTCTCGATTAGCCTCAATCTCTTGGCGCAGTGCCAGGGTTTGCTCAAGCTGTTCTCGTTCGGGCGCATTTCCCCCAGGCTTGTCACTTTTGCTCTCACTCTGACTGTCACCTTG
This sequence comes from Salinimonas sediminis, assembly GCF_003429285.1. NCBI lineage: Bacteria > Pseudomonadati > Pseudomonadota > Gammaproteobacteria > Alteromonadales > Alteromonadaceae > Salinimonas > Salinimonas sediminis. The sequence goes on along the minus strand of NZ_CP031769.1, from coordinate 3,023,363 downwards.
CTCAGGGCCTGCCCCAGACAACTTCTTTTGCAGGTCGCCAATATTCGGCAACGAAAACGCACCAGTCTGCGCTTCCGCCCCAGCCATTGGCAGCAGCGATAGCAACAAAACCAGCGATAACAAACGAAATAATACGGTAGACACAACAAAAGCCTTTGGTTTGAATGGCAGCAGACCCAGTATAGTCAGGCTGCGGCGCAACGAAGTCAACTGCCTTTTCACGACTCGATATGGCAATAAACAACCTCACACTAGTCGCAACTCAGGCAGAGTAAAAAAGCCGATATCGATAGAAACCGAATAGCAACTTATGTTCAAGAAAATTATCTAGCGGTGAATAAAAATGTTTAGATACGGCAGGCATTTCGGCTGAGGGTAAAAGAACTTTCCGCTAAGCGATAGACTGTATGTAAACACAGTATTGCAAGGACGCGGAACATGCCTCATGTGGCGGCCAGGACGGCCAGCCGGGATCGGGATACTGGTCGTTACCAGAGCCACCGACCCGAGCAAACCCTTCTCTATCAGATCGTTGACGAGTATTACCCGGCATTCGCTGCGCTTATGGCAGAGCAGGGAAAGGAATTGCCGGGCTATGTGCAACGGGAATTTGAAGAATTTCTCCAATGCGGGCGGCTGGAGCATGGCTTTCTACGGGTTCGCTGCGAGTCTTGCCACGCCGAGCACCTGGTCGCTTTCAGCTGTAAGCGTCGCGGTTTCTGCCCGGGCTGTGGGGCGCGGCGGATGGCCGAAAGTGCCGCCTTGCTGGTTGATGAAGTACTGCCTGAACAACCCATGCGTCAGTGGGTGTTGAGTTTCCCGTTTCAGCTGCGTTTCCTGTTTGCCAGCCGGCCCGAGATCATGGGGCGGGTGCTGGGCATCGTTTACCGCGTCATTGCCACGCACCTGGTCAAGAAAGCGGGCCATACCCACCAAGTGGCCAAGACGGGCGCGGTCACCCTGATCCAGCGTTTTGGATCGGCGCTCAATCTGAATGTTCACTTCCACATGCTGTTTCTCGACGGTGTGTATGTCGAGCAATCCCACGGCTCAGCGCGTTTCCGCTGGGTCAAGGCGCCGACCAGCCCAGAGCTCACCCAGCTGACGCACACCATCGCCCACCGGGTGGGTCGCTATCTGGAACGGCAAGGCCTGCTGGAACGGGATGTCGAAAACAGCTATCTGGCCTCGGATGCGGTGGATGACGACCCGATGACACCCCTGCTGGGGCACTCGATCACTTACCGTATCGCTGTCGGTTCACAGGCGGGGCGAAAGGTGTTCACTTTGCAAACTCTGCCGACCAGTGGTGATCCGTTCGGTGACGGGATTGGCAAGGTAGCCGGGTTCAGCCTGCACGCCGGCGTGGCGGCCAGGGCCGATGAACGCAAGAAGCTCGAACGGCTGTGCCGGTACATCAGCCGCCCGGCGGTATCCGAGAAGCGGCTGTCGTTAACACGAGGCGGCAACGTGCGCTACCAGCTCAAGACGCCGTACCGGGACGGCACCACGCACGTCATTTTCGAACCATTGGATTTCATTGCAAGGCTGGCCGCCCTGGTACCGAAGCCCAGAGTCAACCTAACCCGCTTCCACGGGGTGTTCGCACCCAACAGTCGGCACCGGGCGTTGGTCACGCCGGCAAAACGGGGCAGGGGCAACAAGGTCAGGGTGGCTGATGAACCGGCAACACCAGCACAACGGCGAGCGTCGATGACATGGGCGCAACGGCTCAAGCGTGTTTTCAATATCGACATCGAGACCTGCAGCGGCTGCGGCGGCGCCATGAAAGTCATCGCCTGCATTGAAGACCCTATAGTGATCAAGCAGATCCTTGATCACCTGAAGCACAAAGCCGAAACCAGCGGGACCAGGGCGTTACCCGAAAGCCGGGCGCCACCGGCTGAGCTGCTCCTGGGTCTGTTTGACTGACGAGCCTGAAGGCCAACGATACCAATCAAAATGCTGCGTTCACAGCGCCGCGGCAGGGATCCGCCGTGCTGGTTGTCGGAAAAGGAGCCGCTAGTGGGAAAGAGGAGGGTAAATTTTCAGCGTTGCTGGCTCCCCGTCAGCCGGATTGGGTTGCATCGCAGGGGTGTCGAAAGAGTCAACTGCGGTCCAAAGCTGTTGGACTTGGGTGAAAAGGGCGTTTATTCTTCCTATACGTAACCCCACCAACCATAAGGTTTCTATATGTTTTTCCGTATTTTATTCGCATTGGTTTTCACTATAATTGTATCTGGCGTCAATGATGCCAAGGCCGAGGTCGTTGTGCCCGAATGTGATGCTCTTATTGATTGGGCCAAAGAGATGCCTGTCAGGCAAAGCAAGTCCCTCAGGCAGTTAAGCCCAGCCGAGCGTATAAAACAAAATGAAGAATATGAGGCTTTTGATAAAAAAGCGAATGAAGTCGCACGACGCGCGTTAAGTGATGATGTGATGACTTCTGTTTTTGGTGCGCCGCTAAGTGAATGGGGTAGGGGCGATAAAAAAACAGTCGTGATGAAAATTGGATCTTGTTCATCCTCATGGCCGGACGAAAATGAACGTAGGCGTTTGAATTTGCTGGCGGGTAAAAGTAATAGATTTTCCGGCACGGTAGGGGACAAGCTGCCGGCGTATAAACAGAAAGATAAGTCATCCGCGTTGACGGATCCCGGTTGTGAGCGAATGAATAACTGGGCAAGCAAAGCGGGTACCAAGGAAAAAAGCATATCTGTGGCAAACCGTCAGGCCATGCTGTTCACTGATGCTGATACACAGGCGTTATTCGGGATGGCATTTAGTCAGTGGAGCGGCCGCGAATATGCCGGGGCGCAATCTTTTGTCTCAAATTGTTTTCAAGAGATTCGCAAGCAAGACGATCTAATGGCAGCAGGCTTGCTTGAAGCGTATGAAGGTTTGAGGATTGCTTCATTTTATCTTGCACAACAGATCAGAACGAATGGATATAATCGCCAATAGTTTACGCTGTATAAAATATTCTTGCTTAGGACAATTACTGTAGGATAGCGATGTACCCCCAAACAGATCCCTATGACAGTGGATATTTGGATGTCGGAGACGGGCATGAATTATATTATGCGCAGTATGGCAATCCGAATGGGGAAGCGGCTGTCTATGTCCATGGCGGGCCGGGGGGCGGCTGTAGCTATAACGAACAGCGCTATTTTGACCCTCATTATTTTCGCGTGATTTTGTTTGATCAACGCGGAGCGGGGAAAAGCAAGCCCTATGCCTGCACAGATCATAATTCCATCCGGCATCTGGTCAATGACCTGGAAATGCTGAGACATCACCTCGATATTGCACGGTGGAATCTCGTCGGCGGGTCTTGGGGCTCCGCGCTGTCCTTATTCTATGCGCTTGAACATCCGCAGTTCGTAAAGCGTATGTTGCTGCGTGGCATATTTCTGGCCGATTTAGAGGGATCCTTACATATTATCGAAGATGGCGGGGCGAACAGATACCGCGATGATTATTTCGCACAATACCGTGACTTAGTCCCGGAAGACGAACGGCAGCAAGGTTTGGTGCGACCTTATTACAGGCTTCTTACACAAGGCACGGAAGAACAGGCCCTCGAAGCGGCGACGCGTTTCCATTTGTGGGATAAGGCGATCGCTAATTATAACATTGATCAGCAGGGCCTGACAGAGATTGCCAATAATCGTGAAGACAATCTGGCCATATCCCGTTTGTTTTTCCATTTTGTCGTGAATGAGTATTCGGCCGATAATAAAATTCATCTTTTATCCGGGCAGGACACATTAAAGGATATTCCCCTTGATATTGTGCATGGGCAGGAAGATTACATTTGTCCGGTGGCAAATGCAGGCGCGTAGCAAGGCTTACGGCCATGGCGCGCTCTATTTTAAAAAGCTGGAAGCGCTGGCCGGGCGAATCAAGGTGTTCGACCCTCTGCTGGAGCATCACGCCTTCGTGCAACAATTGCAGTCAGCGCATGGGCGTAAAAGCAGTTTTTGGGCACGCCTGTAGACTTGATGTAGTATTAAAGCCCGCTAATCGAGCATGAGTCTCATACGGATGCTCGGGTCGAAAGGGAATCCCCAAGCGAGTAACCTGTTTGCGGTGATCCATTAGCTGCAGGAGCAGAAGAGCATACATCTGGAAGCAAAGCCAGGAAAGCGGCCTATGGAGCTGTGCGGCAGCGCTCAGTAGGCAATTTTTCAAAATATTGTTAAGCCTTTTCTGAGCATGGTATTTTTCATGGTATTACCAATTAGCAGGAAAATAAGCCATTGAATATAAAAGATAAAAATGTCTTGTTTACAATAGAGTGGGAATAACCCTACGTGGATTTTCTGCGATAAATAATTAGGCTTTAGGCCGGTTGTAGACCAAACCTCGTGCTGAGCACGGGGTTTTTTATTGGCCACTCGTGTCCGGCTCGGGTTTTTATATGTTGTTACAGGTTGCAGCACATTCAACCCACCCAAATTACGGTCTAAGCGCTGTAATAGCGGGGTTACGTAATCCAGCTGTACCCGCATTATAGGTACACGTTATATTACCGGCGCTGCTGCGCTCTGGTCCGCCAAAATTGTTTGTACCTCGCCTGGGGGCAACGGTGGGTTATAATAGTAACCCTGAATCACTTCACAGCCCATCTGCTGTAATATTGCCATCTGCGATGCGTCTTCTACGCATTCGCCTACGGTGGTCAGCTTCAGGCTTTTGGCTAGCATGACAATCGCACTGACAATCCCGTCGTTTGATTGTGAATGACCCAGATTACTCACAAAGCTGCCATCAATTTTCAGTTTGTCTACTGGTAACGTACTTAAATAACTAAGGCAGGAATAGCCGGTACCAAAATCATCAATCGACACACTGATACCCAGTTGCTTTAGCTCATACAACGATGCCAGCGCCTGGTCAGTGGCACTGATAAATGTATTTTCGGTTAACTCAACTTCCAGCAAGGCGGGCGGTACGTTATGGCGCTCTAAAATATCTTCAATCTGAGCGGCGCTATCAGTTTGGGTAATAAAGCAGGCAGGTAAATTAACGGCCACCGGGACTACCGGTAATCCGAGCGCAAGCCAGGTGTGAATTTGCGCGCAAACCTGATTAAGGATCCAAACACTTAACGGATTGATCAGCCCCGCTTCCTCGGCTACCGGAATAAATTCACCTGGGGCAATAGTCCCTTTAGCATCGTACCAGCGAATAAGTGCTTCAAGGCCGTGCAACTTATTGGTACCAGTGTAATATTGCGGCTGATAAACCATGGTAAAAGCATCATCAGTGATTGCCTGACGCAGTTTGCTTTCCAGCGATAAACGATTGATGGAATCAACCAGCATAGAGTCATCAAAAAAGCGCCAATGCCCGGGGCCACTTTGTTTAGCATGATACATGCTGGTGTCGGCATGCTTTAATAAGGTAATGCCATTAGTTTGCTGATCCGGAAAGGTCACCATGCCGATACTGGTAGAAATATGCAGCTTATTGGTTTGAATCAGCATAGGCTCATTCAAACTGGCGATAATGCGCTCAGCTAAGTGGATGAGCTCATCCTGAAGCTTAAAATTTTCCACCATAATAACAAACTCATCGCCACCCCAGCGGCATACAGCATCCGCCTGGTGGACGATTTCGGTTAAACGATGGGCAACCTGAATAAGCACTTTATCGCCCGCATCATGGCCAAGGCTGTCATTTATAATTTTAAACCGATCAAGGTCAAGGAATAAGGCGGCCAGTTGTGTCTGGCGCTGTTCTGCATTTTGTAATCCCTGTTCCAGCAACTCCACGAATAAATGTCGGTTGGGCAACTGGGTCAGCGCATCGTAGTTGGCGCGCTGGAAAAGCTGTTCGGTGCGCAGTTTTACCAAGCTTTCCAACTCGGTATTATGCGTTTCCAACTGGCGCTGGTGGTCCTGCACGGTAGCCAGAATATCATTTACCCCGGTAAACAATTCGCCTAGTTCGTCCTGTCGGGCTACCGATAAGCGGGCATCATACTTGCGGGTATGCGCCACCTGGGTAACTAACTGAATCAGTTTGTTCACCGGGTTGGTTAGCATGCGCTGTAAACGCCAGTTAAATAAATAAGATACCAGCATACTTACAATCAACACCCCCAGCACCACCATTAGTGCATGCTGCTGCTGGGCATCCAGTGAATCGGTGGTGGCAGAAAGGATTAAATATCCAATTAATTCCTGTTCAAACTCAATGGGCTCTACAAAGTAAAGTTTGTGGTTGCGAAATGTCGGCCCTATTGGCAAATCCTGGGGCGTTGTAGCGTCAATAACGCCCGCTCGGGAATAGCCTGCAAATAACGCATGCGTGGGTGTGTAGACCCGGGCAAAACGGGTACCTGGTAGCTGCGCTGCTGCCTGCAATAAATCATCGGTGGTCTGCGCATCGTTAAACAGTAGCGATGAACGGCTGGCCGAGGCCAACAATGCAGACTGACTGCTCAGGGTATCTACCAGATTTTTTTTATAATCATCAACAAAACTGGAATAAAGTAGAAAAGCAACTAACGTCAGGGCCATAAAGTTAACCGACAATACCGCCAGTAACTGTTTGGTAAAAAACGAAGAGCGCCGGGTCATTTGATTTTTGCCACTTTTAATAATTCAGAGCTGATCGTCAGGTTCAAACGCTCGGACTGGGCTGTATCAATTTCAAAACGCAGCCGGTTATGTTCCTGATAAAATGTAAACACCGCAGCTAGCCCCGGCGGTGCCGGAGCATCGGTAATAATCAGGGTGGCGGGCGTCAGTGCGGGAAAATCTATCTGCGGGCCAGGTAAATAAGCCAAATCGCATCGCGCAGCGGCGCTAAGTTCAATAATACGTAAGTCATTGCGTTTGTCCCGGCCGGGTTTGCTGTTAATCAGAGCATGAAAAAAAGCCACAAAGTCAGTGGGCTGTTGTACACAAAATACTAAGGGTTGGGGGTGGTCCGCAGGCCAGCTAATAAAGCGGGTAAAATTATACATATAGGCCGCCTTTAATTTATCGACCTTCGGTAAACTCGCTTCCGCCGTTTGGAACAAGCAAACACTGGCCACTGCGAAAACGAATAAGGCGCGCATCAGCAGGCTTAAAAAGAAGCCGAAAGCTGCAGGCTGGTGCGCCATACTTCTTTAGGCTGCGGACCATTGAGATTCTGATATAACGGCTTACCCCCATCCAGGGATATATTGAGCCAGTCCAGTGCTTTGTAGGTTAAGCCTGCCATTACAGTGATTTTTTGCCCGCCGTATAAGGCTGGGTTAGTAATACTGGCCGGGTAAGGGAAGGGCGCATCTAACACGATATCATTGTCCTGGCCGTGAATGGCATCAGCATGGCTAAGCTCGGCGCCGCCAAACACGGTAATCCGGGGGCTGGCCCGATAACTGTATTTAGCGCTCAATTCATAGTTATTTCCCAACCGATAATGCCGATCATTGGCGCCAGTACGCAGCATTGCCGAAAGGGCCAGGGCTATACTATGTTGGCCTTTGGTCTGATAACTGAGCTCCAGCGGAAAGTCGTATGTGCCCGACCCAAGCTGCATAGTATAAGGAAGTTGTTGATCGCCTGGTGCTCGGGGGGTATCGCCGGCTTCATCAATTGAGCCGGTGGGCAAACTCACCCCAGCGTTTAGCCAAACACGGGCAGAGGCCGAGTCATTAAGCATATAACCGGCGGTGATCACCATATCTCCCATCCCCTGCGACGCTATTTCAAATTCATTATAACCTGGTACCGTACTGATATGGTCAGTGGTTTGTTTGATCAGCGGCAGTTGCAAGGCTAGCTTCACATTGTCGGCGTACTGATAGCCTAACTGCACAATTTGCGCGTACTGGTTAATAACAGTGGGTACAATCGGAAAGTTACGGTTTGTACGCGGCGTATCTCCGCCCGTATACAGTACCGTTTTGAGCGGTAAGTCTGTTTCGTTTTGCCGGTAGCCGTCAAACTCCACTGCTTTGAACTGAACTGCTACACTCCAGCGCCGCATCGAGGGCTTACCAGAGAGACCCTCATCAATTTCCGTGTCTAATAAAGCCTGAAAACTCAACTCGGCAAATTCGGATGGCGTACTTTGCGCTGCTACTGTGCCACACCCTATAATACTGCATACGCTTACGTTAAACAGCTGACCTGACAATTGTCGCAGTATGCCCATTGTTAATACTTATCTCTGTATTTCTGTTTTTGCGTAAACGTATTGGCGCCAACCTCTGCTGCGCTCAAATAACAATTAAACGCTATACGGCCGTAAAAAGCGATAGGCTATTAGTCGCATCCTTATGATTCTTCATAATTTAGCCAAAATGCATATAGCGTGGCCCGCTCGCGATGCTAGCTGGCAGAGCTGGCGTGAAGCGCCCTGGCATATTGATATGAAGCTTAACTAACATGGGTATTACAGACGAGCAGCTTTCTGGTAACCTCAGCTTTACCGTTTTTTGTACAGGATCCTTTTATGCTTGCATTTGGCTACAAACAAACCAGTGAAACGCCTACTGAAGGGGCGCTCACCAGCATCAATATGGCGCGGCCCGTGCCGGCCGGGCGGGATATTCTTGTGGCGATTGAAGCCATATCGGTAAATCCGGTAGATACCAAAATTAGGCGTACCGCCGAGCCGGACGCCAGCGGCTTTAAAGTTCTCGGCTGGGATGCTGTTGGTACGGTGGTGGAAACCGGGTCACAGTGTAGTTTGTTCAAGGTGGGCGATAAGGTATTTTACGCAGGTGATATCACCCGAGCCGGCAGCAATGCCCAGTTTCAACTGGTTGATGAACGCATCGTGGGCCTTGCGCCAACCTCGATAAGCAGCGCCGAAGCAGCGGCTTTGCCGCTTACCTCGCTGACAGCGTGGGAATTACTGTTCAGTCGGTTACAGGTTCCCACCACCACTGAGGCGACCGGCCAAACCATTTTGATAGTCGGCGCGGCAGGCGGGGTAGGCTCAATCATGATTCAACTGGCTAAGCAATTAACCTCGTTAACGGTTATTGCCACAGCCTCGCGCCCCGAAACGCGAGACTGGGCGCTGAGCCTTGGCGCAGATAAAGTCATTGATCATAATCATCCGTTGGACGAAGAGTTAGCTCGTATAGGGATAAAAGATATCGATTATGTTGCCAGCCTGACTCACAGTGATGTGCATTTTGAAGCCTGTATAAATGCCTTGAAGGCGCAAGGACGTTATGGCCTGATTGACGATCCTGGCCCGCTTGATGTCAGTCTGTTAAAACGAAAAAGCATTTCGCTGCACTGGGAATTCATGTACACGCGCTCAATGTTCAATACAGATGATATGCAAGAACAGCATCGCATTTTAAACCGGGTAGCGGAATTAATTGATAACCAAACTCTGCGGACTACCGTTGGCGAGCACTTAGGCAAGATCACTGCTGAAAACCTATTGAAAGCACATGGTATTTTAGAGTCCGGCCAGGCTAAAGGTAAGCTGGTGCTGGAAGGGTTTATGCTGGATAAAAGCCATTATGATGAAACCTGATGCCTGACGGGTAACCAAAATGCAGGTGCTTTTCAAGGGGCTAATCTCAAGGTATGTATATTTATAACCATGTACTGACTTAGCCCCCAGGGTGTCATCCAACTGACACAATGCACACGTTTAATGTCATCTTTTTCAAGGTGATAGGGAGCCTGTGCCGTGAATTATACCAGTATTAGCCGTCTGGTTATAACCCCCGTGCTTATCGCGCTGATTGTGTTAGTTGCGCTGAACGCATCGTCCATCTACCAATCTTTTTCACTGCTACGCCATTTTGATAATCTGGAGAAAACCCTGGTTCAGGCTGAGCGCGATGTGAACCAGGCACAGGTAATGTTTAAGACCCAGGTACAGGAATGGAAAAATGTCTTGCTGCGAGGCCAGAATGCCCAGGACCGGGAAAAATACTGGCAGCGGTTTGTCCAGCGTGAAGCTGATATTACTCAGTTGTTTGCCCACATTCTGGATAATACTCACATTAGTGAGCAGGCTCGCGCAGATATAAAAAAGTTCACGGCAGCGCATCAACGTATGGCCACCGCGTACCGCCAGGGCTACCAGGCGTTTATCGCCGCGGGTTTTGACCCCGCCGCAGGCGATAATTTTGTACGGGGGATCGACCGCGAACCTGCGCAGTTACTGGGGCGGGTAGAAGAGGAAATTGCCCGACAATCGCTAACTGCCTTTAACGCACTGCGCACCAACACCGCACGCATGTTGTGGCTTATTCTCGCCGGGGCGGTGTTGCTCTCGTTAAGCTGCGTGTTTTATGTGGTGCAGCGTTTGCGGGCTCAGGTTATCCAGCCGGTAAAACATATTGCGCAATGTCTGGCAGCGCTGGCCAACAGCGATTACCGCTATACGTTGAACTATCGCAGCAAGCACGAATTAGGAATACTGGCCGACTCTGCCCGGGCCTTGCAAACCAAACTTAACCAGTCGGTATCCATGTTACAGCAAGCTGAGAGTCAGATGGCTTTGGCGGTAAGTACGTTAGGTGAGGTTAGTGGGGAAATACAAAGCGGCGCTGTGGAGCAGCGTTCGTCCAGCCAGTCACTGGCAAACAGTACCGATAAGTTGAACCAGATTGTCGAAAGTCTGGTGGCGATAACCCAACAGGTGGCCACTGCTACTCATCGCTCACAAACCCAGGTTGCCAGCTGTTACGCCACCTTTGAAACTGCTAATGATGGGTTTCACCAGCTGGCGGCGACGGTCAGTGCTACTGCTGTCACAGTAAATGATCTGCAAAGCCGAAGTGCGAATATTCTTAAAGTCGTCAATGTCATCAATGAAATTGCCGACCAAACAAATTTACTGGCGCTAAACGCAGCTATTGAAGCGGCCAGGGCGGGGGAACATGGGCGCGGTTTTGCGGTGGTGGCTGATGAAGTCAGGGCGCTGGCCGCCAAAACCCAGCAGTCTACCCGCGAGATAAACGATATTCTTACGGCTTTTGAAACCCAGGCGGGAAGCGCAGTAGCAGCAATGAATAAAGGCAAAACACTGTCTGAGAGTAATGCCGAATCAGCCTCGGTCGCGCTGCAAACGCTTAATCAGGTGGTGGTGAATATTCAGCAAACAGCGAGTGTAGTAGACGCGCTAAATTCTGCTGCTGACGAGCAGGAACGGGTACTACAGGATGTGGAAAAAGTAATACGGCACGTGGTAGGTTCAGCCGAGCGTTATCATAGATTATCGCAACGTGACGATATTTCAGGGGCGCTGGGCAGCATGGCAGAAAATGTTGAGAAAGTGGTGGCTTGCTTGACCCGCTAGTCGCTTTCTGGCAGCGTTGGCGTTTGTACTTTGTTTTTGCCGGACAGCCCTGACTTATGATCCCGCTTACTTTTCACCCTGTGTATAGTCAACTGTCTTTACCGGTACGCCACCGTTTTCCAATTGAAAAATATCAGGGTATTTATGATGCATTGTGCCAAGCCGGGGTGCCTGATACTGCTTTTGTTCGTCCCACTCCGGTTACCGTCGAAGCCCTTTGTGCAGTTTACCAGCCAGCTTATGTCAATGCGCTGGTCAATGGGCAGCTGGATACCAAAGCAATGCGGCGTATTGGTTTTCCCTGGTCTGCCCAGCTTATAACCCGCTCCCTGACTGCTATTGGTGGGACGTGCCTGACTGCAGCTAACGCGCTTGAGCATGGTATAGCACTTAACCTGACCGGCGGATATCACCATGCCTTTGCTGATGTTGGTTCCGGCTTTTGCTTATTTAACGACTTATACCTGGCCGCCAAAACCCTGCAGCAACGGCCCGGTATTGACAATGTGCTCATTATTGATTGCGATGTGCATCAAGGCGACGGCACGGCCCACCTGGCTCAGGACGATAGCAGTATTTACACTGTATCGCTGCATGGGGAAAAAAACTTTCCGCACCAAAAGCAGCAATCTGATATTGATTTAGGTTTGCCCAAACACTGCACTGATGCAGAATATCTGGATACGTTGGATACTGCGCTTCATGTAGTGGCACGTCACTTCAGCGCAGACGCAGTGCTGTATGATGCTGGCGTCGATATTCATGTTAACGACGATTTAGGTTTGCTGGATATCAGCACAGCGGGCATTCGCGCCCGGGACGAGATGGTCATTCAATGGTGTCAGCGCCGCGGTTTACCAGTAGCTTGTGTGATCGGTGGCGGCTATCAGCGCGATATTGATGCTTTGGTGACGGTGCATCTGCAACTGTTTCACGCCGCGGGTGTTCTGGCCCCCGATAGTTACAAAAACATCAGCTGAAAACCAATTCCGATGCGTTCCTGAGACCGGTCGTAGTCTATCAGTGAGTCGCCATAGCCATTGAAGTACTGGAGTAATAATTCGTAGCGATCTGAAAGTGGATAGGTCAGGTTCATCTCTATGCTACCGCGGTTAGTGCTAAAATTAACATTATTACGCAAGCGGGCAAGTAACTTCACTTTCCCAATACGGGTTCCATAGCCAATTTCCACCCGCCCATAATAATCCTGGATATTGGGATTATCATCGCCGGTAGGATCGTCCTCGTTGATCTTTTCATCTTCGGGAATACGGTACCAGGTTTTAAAATAGTAAATATCATCGTAATCAGAGAACAACACGCTGGCATATAAGCGGTTCCAACTACGCGAACGCAAACCCGACTGGCCGTTAGACATGTGATTAAAGCCAACCTGAAACGCATTAAAGTCGTAGCCCAGTACACTGATGTCCGCTTCTTTCATGTAGAAAATTTCGGGCTCGTAGTTGGTTTCTCGAAAGGGTTTGGAAACCTGGGAATTATACAGCTGCCAAAAGGAGGTAAGCGTAAAGCCAAAGTACACGCCATCAGTGGTATCATTTTGCAAGTACAGCGGCAGTTTGACACTTAATTGAAATTTCGCCTCGGTATTATCAACATTGTCGGCTGTCAGGTCCTCGTTACCCACCGAATTGGGATTGGTAACATAGGTAACCGGCAGCACAAAATTAGGATGGTGCTGTGAAATAACAAATAAGTTATTTAATGCCTGCCGGTCAGCTTTAAAGCGTGAACTAAGAATGCTGGGAGCCTGTTTCAGGTTTTCAGCTTGTTGCGCACGCGGGTCTTGCGCCGATGGTTCATTTTGCTCAGCAGGCGGAGGGGCAGGGCGCGCTACAGCAGAAGGGCGAATAGCATCAGCCTGCCAGGCTGATGACGCTGTAAATGGCGCTGCCGTTACGCAGGGGGCCAGCAAACAGAGTGTAGTGGCGGTCCAAACAACGTGTTTTAACAAGGTGGTGCTCCCACAATTTAAAAGTTGATGGTTAACCCTTCAGATGCCGCCATCATATCCAGCGGTGATTCTGCCGCTTCAATAAAACGCTGACAATGTAGCACCACTGCATCAATATCATCATCCGTTCGCTCAGGGTCATGGCTGTATAGGGCCAGTCGTTTGGCATTACACGCCATTGCGAGTTTCACCGCTTCTTCTGCTACCGAATGACCCCAACCCGATTTCGCCGGCATATCTGATAGCATATATTGCGCATCATGAATGATTAAGTCGGCATTGCGGGCAAAGTCGACGAACGACAAAAAGTCGGTTTCTTTACGGTACGGCGGATAAAGTTCGTTATCCGTCATATAAACCACTTTAGCACCATCTGCACAAAGTGCATAAGCGCTGCCTTTACCAGGATGATTCATAGGCAGCCGTGTCACAGTAGCATTGCCGATGTTCCAGTTATCAATATGCTCCGGTACCGGTTTTATCTGAATATTCGATAGCAGGGCACTGGAAGGAACCGGAAAGACCGAGCCCTGCATTTGCCTAATGATCTGGTCGTGCTCGGGCAGGGTGGTCAGTCCGGGAGTGATATTAATTTCGCGGTCTTTTTGATAAATCGGCGCGAAAAAAGGAAATCCCTGGATATGATCCCAATGATTATGCGTAAGCAACAAGTGTATCGGCGTGGTTTTTTTAATCAACACATTGCCTAATGGACGAATCCCGGTACCGGCATCAAATATGATGTCAGTACCGTCGTTCAAGGCAACATGTACGCAAGCCGTATTCCCACCATAGCGCACAAAATCTTTTCCCGGCGTCGGGATCGATCCGCGTACACCGAAAAAGGTTAGCTGCATGTTTCCTCCTGCTAGCTAAATTGACAGCCTAAAACAGTACTTATTACAGCGCGCTGATGAAGTCGCTGACCGCATCAATAGCCAATAACTGTTTTTCGCCTGTCCGGCGATGTTTATATTCAACCTGTTGATTGTCCAGATTTCTCTCGCCGATGACAATGCTATGAGGTATGCCAATCAATTCCATGTCATTAAACATCACACCTGGGCGCTCTTTACGATCGTCAAATAATACTTCTACACCCATAGCTGTCAGCTTTTCATACAAGGCTTCTGCGGTATCTTTGATGCGCTGTGACTTATGCATATTCATGGGAATCAGGGCCAGTTTAAACGGCGCAATAGGATCCGGCCAGGTAATGCCAAACTTATCGTGGTTTTGCTCGATCGCGGCGGCGACAATTCGCGATACGCCAATCCCATAGCATCCCATTGTCAGCGTTTGGTGCTTACCCGACTCGCTCAATACACCACAGTTCATTGCTTTGGAGTATTTGTCACCCAGCTGAAATATATGCCCGACTTCAATGCCACGTTTGATTTCGATATTGCCGTTACCGTCAGGCGCACTATCGCCGGCTGTTACATTACGGATATCGACTGACTCGGCGGCTTGCAGCCAATTGGCATTCACGTTCAGCAGGTTGCTCTGGTTTGCACCGACGATAAAGTCGACCAGCACGGCTGCGCTGTGGTCGATAATCGTCGGGACAGGTAACTGCCTGGCGTCGGCAAACAATGGACTACAGCCCAGAACCTGGGTCGCTTTTTCTTCGCTGGCAATAACCAGCGGAACGGCGACCTGAGGGTGTTTTTCGGCTTTTATTGCGTTCAGCTGGTGATCAGCCCGCAGCACCAAAGCCACCCACTGGTCAGGCGCGTCGTCATCGCCAGCAGCCTTAACCACTGTCACACTCAGTGCACGCGCGGCATCTGCGCCCTGACTTTGATAGAAATCATCCATACTTTGGGCGGCTGGTTTTTCAACTTGCTGCGCGGCTTCGCCGTTAGACTGCTGGGATTCAGGTTTTGGGGCAGGTGCCATCTCTACGTTGGCGGCGTAATCCGAGCTATTGGAAAATGCGATAGCGTCTTCACCCGATGCGGCTAATACATGGAACTCGTGAGATACGCTACCCCCAATGGCCCCAGAGTCTGCAATAACTGCCCGGAAATCCAGCCCTAACCGGCTGAAAATATTGCAGTAAGCCTGATACATTTTTTGGTAAGTCTGGTCCAGACACGCGTCGTCTAAATGAAAGCTGTAGGCATCTTTCATGGTAAATTCGCGGCCTCGCATAATCCCAAAGCGCGGGCGGACTTCATCACGAAATTTGGTTTGAATCTGGTACAGGTTTAAAGGCAGCTGCTTGTAGCTGTTAATTTCATTACGTACCAGCGCTGTAATCACTTCTTCGTGGGTGGGGCCCAGCACAAAATCTCGCTGATGGCGGTCTTTGATACGCAGTAGCTCCGGACCGTATTCTTCCCAGCGGCCAGACTCTTCCCATAAGTCAGCGGGTTGCACTACCGGCATCAACATCTCTATGGCGCCCGCTTTATCCATTTCCTCGCGCACAATGCTGGCCACTTTATTGAGTACCCGAAGCCCTGACGGCAACCAGGTGTACAGGCCTGAGGCCAGTTTTCTAATCATACCAGCACGCAGCATTAGCTGATGGCTGATAACTTCGGCGTCAGCTGGGGTTTCTTTCTGAGTGGAAAGTAAATATTGGCTTGTGCGCATTACGAGCGTCTCATCCTTTGGGAAAATAAAATCGGGCGTAGTTTAGCAGTATAAAAATGGTCAAAAAAGTAAAATGTCAGCAGTTATTCGGCCCACCGGCTAATGTTGGAGATTTGCACGATACCACGCTGCACCTGCCAGCTTACATCCGCATCGTACAGGCGCACTTTATAAACTTTGGGGTCATCTTCCAGTGCGTGGCGATACGCGGGTCTTGGATCTTGCGCTAAAATAGACTGGGTCAACGTAGCAAAGTCGGCAGGGTAAGCCGGGCTGGCCTGGCTAAGCTGCTGCGCCGCCAGTGCGCTGAAAACAACCTCCCGATGGGGAATTGGATGGTACTTATCGAGGCTGTCCTGCGCCTGCGGCACACAGTCGGCATAAGGGATATAAGGTTTAATATCAATAATCGGGGTATCACAGAGTAAATCCACCCCTGCCACCCGCAATACCGGTTTGCGCTGGTGTAATGTCAGCCCTTTGTTGGCCACCACTGACATGCCAATACCATTGGGCCGGTGCGTACTGCGACTGGCTAGCACCCCCAGGGTAGCATTACCGCCCAGCCGTGGAGCTTTTACCAAGGGCTTCCAGCCCCGCGATAAGGTTTCATGGAATACAAATAACAACCAAAGATGGCTAAAGCCGTCAATTCCTTTGAACGCCGTTTCATCTAATCCCTCAGTAAAATGTATTTCGCCTTGTGCCTGCGCCAGATTGGGTTGCCTTGGAATCGCAAATTTTTGTCTGAACGGGGTAATAATGTGACCAATTGGCTTAATCGAAAATGCTGACGAGGGCATAGGTAATATCACTAAGCTGTAAAAAGGCCTGCTATTGTAATAATAATCTCACAAATGTCAGGTAGTTTACGTGTCCTTAGACGGTAAGGCAGTCAGTTTCCCTGGGCTGGCTGGCGCGTCTGAGCCCAACCTTATTTTGTCAGGCCGCACAATACGGCCTGATTTTTTTCATCCTGCCGATTCTTCTCAATATCGCCATACTTTTGCCACAACCTGCTTATACCCTTACTGCTTGCCGATAGGCGTGCGCGCTTATCAATGTTACAGTTGATATTTTTCGCTAAGTCCCTATTTAAGTGACGCTTTAGCAAAGGATAACGGTTAGCATATCGACCGAAAACCGCTATAACCTATACGCGATGGTAGCAGGAAAACCATGATCTCAGTTAAGAACCTCTGTAAATCCTTCGGCGATTTCACCGCCGTGGATGATTTATCGTTTGAAGTTAAACCCGGCGATATTGTGGGTTTTCTCGGGCCCAATGGCGCGGGGAAATCGACCACCATGAAAATGCTGACCGGCTTTCTTACCCCGACCTCTGGTCATGTTCGGGTGAATGGTCGGCGCATGAGCAAAAATGCTACGGTGTTACAACGTGATATAGGGTACTTACCAGAGGGCGCTCCGGCCTATGCCGAAATGACGACGTTTCAGTTTCTCAATTTTATTGCCGACATACGCGGTTTGAACAAACGCGAAAAACGCGAGCGACTGAAAGAGGTTATCGAGCAGGTTGAATTATATGATGTGCTCGACAAAACCATCGATACCTTGTCTAAAGGATTTCGCCGCAGGGTTGGATTAGCCCAGGCGATTATCCACAATCCCCAGATTCTGATTCTGGATGAACCTACTGATGGGCTGGACCCGAATCAAAAGCAACATGTTCGTAAGCTGATAAAAAACCTGTCGAAAGATAAAATTGTGATTATCTCCACGCATATTCTTGAAGAGGTTAGCGCGGTATGTAATCGGGTCATTATTATAGCTGATGGCGCCATGCAGTTTGACGGTACTCCGTTACAACTCCAACAGCAGTCACGCTATTATCAGGCGGTGACGTTAAAGCTTAGCTATGCCGCCGACATTACCGGGTTGCTGGAAATTCCTGGGGTTAAAGATATGCAGGTAGATAAAGAGACCGGCGAGGTTACGTTGTTCCCTGAACAGGGAAAATATATATTGGGCCCAATTACCGAACATGTGCATCACTATCGGCTGCCTATCGACAGACTCCACGTTGACGAGGGTCGTCTTGACGATGTGTTTGTACATATAACGTCTCATGGGAGTCATAAATGAACGCGGTATTTTTGATTACCCGCCGTGAATTCGCGGCATTTTTTGCTACCCCCATAGCCTACGTATTTATTGCTATATTTTTAATGTTAAGCGGTATATTTACTTTCTTTATGGGTGAGCTGTACGAACGTGGACAAGCCGATTTACAACCCTTTTTTAACTTTCACCCCTGGCTGTATTTGTTTTTGGTCCCGGCTATCGCCATGCGCGGCTGGGCCGAGGAGCGCCGCTCAGGCACCATCGAGCTACTCATGACCCTGCCGGTAACCGTAACCCAAACGGTGCTGGGTAAGTTCTTTGCCGCCTGGCTGGTATTGTTACTGGCGCTGGCGCTAACCTTCCCCATATGGCTGACGGTAAATTATCTTGGCCACCCAGATAACGGCATTGTATTAGCAGCCTATATTGGTAGCTGGCTGATGGCGGGGGCATTCCTGGCGATCAGTTTATGTATGTCTGCACTAACTAAGAATCAGGTCATTGCGTTTGTGTTGGCAATAGTGGTGTGTTTTCTGTTTGTGGTATCGGGGTCTGACATTGTATTGGATGCGTTTACCCAGTGGGCGGGAAATGCCACGGTAGATACTATTGCCTCATTTAGTTTTTTAGAACGTTTTTCTGCCATGGCGAAAGGTGTACTGGCGCTGAACGATTTTATCTACTTTATGTTGGTGATTGGTTTATGGCTGTATGCCTGCCAAATTATTGTTGAACAGAAAAAGGCGGCCTGAGGTTATGCGCAAACTTACAGCCTTATACACGCTATTGATGCTGGCCCTGCTTTATATCGGGCTGGTAATTGTAAACAACGAAGTATTTGATAGTGTCAGACTGGATCTTACGGAATCGAAAATATTTACGCTGTCATCCGGTAGCCAACAGGTAATTGACGGAATGGATGAGCCCGTCACGTTGTACTTTTTCTTTTCACAGGAAGCAACCAAAGGCATGACGGCCCTGCGTAATTATGCTGAACGGGTTGAAAGCCTGTTGCGCGAATACGAAAAAGCCTCTGGCGGCAGCATACGTCTGAAGGTTATTGATCCTGAGCCGTTTTCAGAAGCCGAAGACAAAGCCACACAGTTTGGTCTGACCGGGGCCACCCTGGGCAACAACGACGAGGTGGTTTATTTTGGCCTGGCGGCGACCAATATGCTTGATGACCAGCTTACCATCGGTTTTTTTGACCCGCAGAAAGAACAGTTTTTGGAATACGATATCAGTAAGGTTCTGCATCAGTTGAGTGATGCACGTCAGCCTGTGGTGGCCCTGATCTCGGACCTGCCGGTGGCGGGGGGACAAAATCCGATGACTGCGCGCTTCGACCCGCCAATGGTGTTTTACGAACAACTGACCCAATTGTTTGACGTACGCCGGGTTCCCAGTGATGCCGACCGCTTACCAGAGGGCACCGATGTGGTGATGTTGGCCCACCCCAAACAAATGAGTGAGGCGCTTAAATATGCCATAGATCAGTTCGCCATGAAGCAGGGCCGGGTGGTGGCATTTGTTGATCCGCATTATGAATCCGATATGCTGGCTATGATGGGAAGTCAGCAACCCAATGGCTCTGACACCAGCTTGTTACGCGACTGGGGCATTGACATAGCGGCCGATACTATCTTACTGGATGGTGCAATGGGCTTGGATATACGTGGCCCAAAAGGGGAGGTGATAAAGCATCCTGGTATTTTGGGTTTAAGTACCCAGCAGCTTAGCCGTTCAGACGTGATTACCGCCAACCTGGACACGATTAATCTGGCCTCGACAGGTACGCTGGCTTTGCTGCCTTCCTCTACCCTGGATATTACCCCACTCATTCAATCCTCGGCGCAAGGCTACCTGTATGATGCGCAGGATTACATCGCGCAGGCAGGTACCACCGCCCTGAAACGGGGGCTAACCGGCACACCGCTACAATATACTATTGCCGGCCATATTACCGGCACGACTATTTCTGCTTTTGGACAGGCAATCGCAGGCGCTGATCCTGCCACCTTTAAGGCCACCACAGACAATTTAAATGTATTGGTGGTGGCGGATGCCGATATGCTGGCTGACCGTTTCTGGGTGCAACAAAGCCAGTTTTTTGGTGAGACCCTGCACACCCCCTTTGCTAACAATGGCGACTTTATCACTAATATCGTCGAAAACCTGTCGGGCAGTAATGCCCTGATCAGTATCCGCAGTCGGGGTCAGTCTGCCCGGCCATTCACCCGGGTCGCTACGCTACAAAACAAAGCGCAAAAGCGTTTTCGTGAGCATGAACTACAGCTTCAGGATGAGTTGGCTAGCACAGAAGAGCAACTGGCCCAGCTCAAAAACCACCAGGGCCAGGGCGGCACGATTGTTATTACAGATGAACAACAGCGGACTATTGACCGCTATGTAGAAAAGCGTTTAAAAATTCGCCGTGAACTTAGAGATGTACGTTATGAGCTTGACCGTGACATTGATCAGCTCGGCAACTGGTTGAAGTTTGTTAATATCGCTGCTGCGCCGTTAGTGCTGGTATTAATGCTTTATTTACTGGCGCTGGCATTACGGTTACGGCCGGGTAAAGCGTACACAAAGGAATAAATGATGAATGTTAGGATAGTTCTGCTGACGGTGTTGGTGGCCGTAGCGGGGGGCGCAGCCTGGTTGTTAAGCCACGATAACGCCGAAGTGGTGCAAACCGGGCCGGTAATTCTGTTTGCTGAACTGGCTTCCTCGGCCGATCAGGTAGATGGCGTTACCATTGAAAACAGCGAAGGTATTGTCTTTAAAGCTGACCGCAAAAGCGGCAAATGGCTGGCCCGCCATTTGGCTGCGGAGCAAGGCTTCCCGGTGGATACCAAAGCATTATCTACGTTGATCAGTAAACTGGCTCAAGCCAATATTATTGAGCGTAAAACCAGTAAGGCAAAAAATTATCCCAAACTGGGGGTGGAGAACCTGGCCGAAGAAAATGCGCAATCTACTCTGGTTACGGTGACGCAGGGCAACCAAAGCTGGCAAGCACTGGTGGGTAATATAGCAAAAAGTCAGCGCGGGACTTTTGTCAGGCTGCCAGGTAATCAGGCCAGCTTGTTGATTGACCAGGTGTTGCGTCCACCGGCGGCATCAGCCGATTGGTTAACTGAAAAAGTACTGCCGTTTGCTGCAGATGGCTTACAGCAAGTTGAATTAATGCGTAATGCGGCAGCCCCGCTCGTATTAGCGCGGGTTTCTGCGGGGGAAGGCAGTTGGCAAATTGATACCAGTGCAGGCAACCAGCCGCCCATACGCCGTGATCAGTTGGTTTATCCTGGCGTAGTAGGTCAAACGGTAGCAGAGCTTACAGCGTTTCGCTACCTGGCCGTAGAGCCATACAACCGGACGCGCTTTGATGCATTAACTCAGGCGGGTACGGTAACCTTTACCCTGACAGACAACACGCAGGTTTTTGCGCACATCAGCGAAGTGGACGAACTTGGACAATATCGAATCTGGTTTGATACAGACCAGCCGGGCGCGTGGCTGTCTGACTGGATCTTTGTGGTATCGGGCTATCAGGGACGTGCCTACCTGGTAGATCGCCCGGCTCTGCTAGCGCAGTAAACCGGGCTTGGAGGCTGGAATGCCCTGTGGCTAGGGCTGTTTACACTTATCCAGGAGTTGCTCGAAATGAGCACAGCCAAGCTTGGCGGTTTCCGCCATATTGTGTTGGTAAATCGCGTCAGGGTCGGGGTGGTCTTGCATTACCCGGGTGATATCAGCTTCACGCAACAAATGTAACACCGGGTAGGGCGAGCGATTAGTATAATGGGAGGCAGCCTCAGCGGGTTCGCCATCGAATACATAGTGAGGATGAAAGCTGGCCAACTGATAGACTCCCGTATAATGCCATTGTTCCAGCATAACCTGCGCCAGCTCTAAGATGTCCAGGTAGCGGTCAAAGCGGGTTAACGCCGGCAGCATAAGCAAGGTGGTGGCAATGTCCCTCTGCTCGTCAAGCAGCTGACATTCACGGTGAAGCGTTAGCATAATATCTTCGGCTTTGCTCTGCGTATCCACGGTATAACGGATAGTCTCAGGATGGCGCACGAAGCGCGCAAAAGGGCAAAAATTGTGGCCAATTACCACCTCATCTATCCACTGGCGGGTGGCCTTTATAATCGTTTCTTCTGCTGGCTGCGCCGCGCCGCCAAGAACTGGCCGCTTCATGAGTGGTATTTCACATAAGCTTCCAGCGTGTTTTCAATCAGGCTGGCCACCGTCATGGGACCAACCCCGCCGGGCACCGGAGTAATCCAGCCCGCCCGCTGCTTAGCACCGGCAAAGTCTACGTCGCCCACCAGCGAGCCATCAGCCATACGGTTAATACCCACATCAATCACGATAGCGTTTGGTTTAACCCAGTCGCCGGGTATAAAGTTAGACTTACCTACCGCTACCACAAGCAAATCGGCTCGGCTGACATGAGCGCGCAAATCTTTGGTGAATTTATGACAGGTGGTGACTGTGCAGCCTGCCAACAGTAATTCTAGCGACATCGGTCGCCCTACGATATTTGAAGCGCCTACAATAACGGCATCTAACCCTTTAACCGGTCTTTTGGTTGACTCGATCATGGTCATGATACCTTTTGGTGTACACGGCCGAAGCGCCGGGATACGTTGGGCTAATCGCCCTATATTATAGGGGTGAAAGCCGTCTACATCTTTATGCGGGTGAATACGCTCTAATACGGCTTCAGCATCCAGACCGGCTGGTAGCGGTAGTTGCACCAGTATGCCGTCAATTTCGGCATCATTGTTTAATTCGTCAATCAATGACATTAATTCGGCCTGCTCGGTGTCAGCAGGTAAATCGTATGAACGCGATACAAAACCTACCTCTTCGCAGGCTTTGCGCTTATTAGCTACATACACCTGTGAAGCGGCATCGCTACCTACCAGAACAACAGCAAGCCCCGGGGCACGCTTGTTGGAGGCCTGCAACGATTCAACATAAGCAGCAACATGCTGACGGACTTGTTTGGCAATTAACTTGCCATCAATAAGATGCGCGGTCATAAATAACGGGACTCTTGTTTGATGAAAATATAGGACGCCTTTATTGTTCCACAAAAGCCGGTGCCCCTGCCAGCGATTCATATAACTCAGTGTGTTGTCATGTATTTATGTATCCGATGGCAGCGTGGTTTACCTAATAAGATTACACCTATCGGGCAAAAACATCAGGTGAGGTTAAAAAACACGCGTTGGTGGAAAGGTTTCAGGGCCTTTTTTACTAATAAAGCTAATTTTTTATTTACTAAGAATGCTATAGCTGCTTTTCCTGCCTGGTGATAACGCATAGTTTTTGAAGAAAACGAAAGAATTCAGGACAAAAGGGTTAAAAAGTCAACATAATGCTGAAATATCCAGCGTCACCGTTTGCTTTGTAAGCAGTTGGTATTTTTCTTTGAAAAAGTGTTTGACGAGGTAGGGGCAAGTCAGTAATATGCGCTTCCCGTAACGACGAGGAAATAAAACGCGTTGTTACACAGGTTCGGTGAGTGGCGCAGTTTGGTAGCGCACTTGGTTTGGGTCCAAGGGGTCGCAGGTTCAAATCCTGTCTCACCGACCACTTTTGCTAGCGAAGATTCGCCGGGCGCCCGTAGCTCAGTTGGATAGAGCAACGGCCTTCTAAGCCGTGGGTCGCAGGTTCGAATCCTGCCGGGCGCGCCAATATTTGCGGGTCAGGTAGTGACGCAAGAAAAGTTAATTTTTTCACTGACATAGTGAGTTAATTAATGATAAACTTGCAGCGTCATTTTCGCGTAGTAAAAAGCATCATCTATGGTGGGCGTAGCTCAGTTGGTAGAGCCCCGGATTGTGATTCCGGTTGTCGTGGGTTCAAGTCCCATCGTCCACCCCACTTTTTTGCGGAAGTGGTGGAATTGGTAGACACGCTGGATTTAGGTTCCAGTGCTTCACGGCGTGAGAGTTCAAGTCTCTCCTTCCGCACCATATCTTGTTATATCAGTATGCATTGTCGGTGAGTGGCGCAGTTTGGTAGCGCACTTGGTTTGGGTCCAAGGGGTCGCAGGTTCAAATCCTGTCTCACCGACCATCTTTGCATCAATCATTATCTCGATTTATCCCCCATAATTTCTATTTTTGTTGCAAATTTGTTGACAATGTCTTCAATAATGCGCATTTGTTCCTGTTTGCCTCTCGACTCTTAAATTCTGTGACTGTATACTACCGCGTCTTTTTTTAACCAATGTGTTTAATCAGCGGTTTACATAATCGTGAGTCAACGACCTTCATTTCCCGGTCAAAAGTTTGCTGGGGTTTGCAGGACGCGGGCATGAAAACAACACGTCACCAGACGTCAAGTTGAGGTAACATAATGCAAGTTTCAGTCGAGACGACCCAGGGTTTAGAACGCCGTCTTACTATTACAGTTCCTGCAGATTCTATTGATTCTGCTGTAAAGTCACGTCTTCAGCAATTAGCGAAAACTCAGCGTATCAATGGCTTTCGTCCAGGTAAGGTACCAGTTAGTGTTATTCAAAAGCGCTATGGTCAAGCTGTACGTCAGGAAGTTGCTGGCGATGTTATGCAGCAAAACTTCTATCAGGCAATTGTACAAGAAAAAATTACGCCTGCTGGCATGCCTAAATTTGAACTGACCAAAGACGAGCACGGCCAGGATTTGGAATTCGTTGCATCTTTTGAAGTTTACCCAGAAGTGGAAGTGGAGGGCGTTGATGAGATCGAAGTTGAACAGCCAAAGGTTGAAATTACCGATGCTGACCTCGATAACATGATGGAGACGCTGCAAAAGCAACACGCTAGCTGGCAGGAAGTTGACCGCGCCGCGCAAGACCAGGATCGTGTAGTTATCGATTTTGTTGGTAAAATTGACGGTGAAGAGTTTGACGGCGGCAAAGCGGAAGACTTTTCGCTTGAGCTTGGCAAAGGCCGGATGATTCCAGGCTTTGAAGAGCCACTGGTAGGTGCTAAAGCCGGTGACGATGTAACGGTAGAAGTTGCTTTCCCGGAAGATTACCACGCTGAAGCCCTGAAAGGTAAAGACGCGGTATTTGACGTTCACGTGAAAAAAGTGGAAGGTCAGGAATTACCAGAAGTTAACGAAGAATTTGCTAAACTGTTTGGTATTGAAGAAGGCGGCATTGACGCGCTTAAAGACGAAGTGCGTAAAAACATGCAGCGTGAGCTAGACCAAACGCTTAAAGCAAAAGTAAAAGAAGATGTTATTGCGAAATTGCTGGAGAAAAATGAACTTGATGTGCCACAAGCACTGATTGATCAGGAAATCGAAGCACTACGTGAACAGGCTAAACAACGTTTCAGTCAACAGGGCGGCGGTCAAAACATGCCAGAACTGCCAGCTGAACTGTTCACAGATAATGCAAAACGTCGGGTTTCTATTGGCTTGTTGCTTGGTGAAATCATCAAGGTTAACGAACTAAAAGCTGATGAAGATAAAGTAAATGCATTAATTGAAACTTCTGCGTCTGCTTACGAAGATCCACAAGAAGTGATCGAGTATTATCAGAACAACGAAGAACTGATGCAGCAAATGAAGAATGTTGCATTGGAAGAGCAGGCGATTGAATGGGTGCTTGAAAAAGCAAAAACCCAGGAAGTAACCAAAGCTTTTGATGAGGTTATGAACAAACAGGCGTAATTTTTTATCGCTTGTTTGACTTAGCCTGTCAGCAACTGCTTAAATGCTCGGAGCCTTCCGAGCATTTTTGTTTTTAACGCTAACAAATCAAGGTAGATATGATTAACCCATTAGAACCGCAAAATGCACTCGTGCCTATGGTTGTCGAACAGACCGCCAAGGGCGAACGTTCCTACGACATTTACTCTCGTTTATTAAAAGAAAACGTCATTTTTCTGGTTGGTCAGGTTGAAGATCATATGGCGAACCTGATTGTGGCACAAATGCTCTTTCTGGAAGCAGAAAATCCGGAAAAAGACATTTACCTGTATATCAATTCGCCGGGTGGTTCGGTCACTGCGGGCATGGCGATTTACGACACCATGAACTTTATAAAGCCGGATGTAAGCACTGTATGTGTGGGTCAGGCTGCCAGTATGGGCGCATTTTTATTATCAGGTGGTACCAAAGGTAAGCGGTACTGTCTGCCTAATTCCCGGGTGATGATTCACCAACCGCTTGGCGGTTTTCAGGGCCAGGCCTCGGATTTTGAAATCCATGCCAAGGAAATTCTGTCAATAAAAGAAAAGCTGAACAGATTAATGGCGCAGCACACTGGCCAGGATTATGAAAAAGTTGCTCATGATACCGATCGTGATAACTTCCTAAGTGCAACCGAAGCCAAAGAGTACGGTCTGATAGATCAGGTTTTAACAAATCGATCTGACGCAGCCGCTACTAAGTAGTATAGTTATAGACAGACCGGACATCCTGTGTTGAATTTGGGTCCGGCTAAGGCAGAGGCATTACGTAATGAGTGATAAACAGAACTCAGACGGCGACAACAAACTACTGTATTGCTCCTTCTGTGGCAAAAGCCAGCATGAAGTGAGAAAGTTAATTGCTGGGCCGTCCGTTTTTATCTGTGACGAGTGTGTCGAATTATGCAACGACATTATTCGCGAAGAGATTAAGGAAATTGCACCCAAGCAAAAGCAGGACGCATTACCTAAGCCCCACGAAATACATGAACATCTTAATGATTATGTAATCGGGCAGGAGCATGCCAAGAAAGTGTTGTCGGTAGCGGTATATAACCACTATAAGCGCCTTCGCCATGGTGATGTTCACGAAGGGGTGGAACTAGGTAAAAGTAACATTCTGCTTATCGGTCCTACGGGCAGTGGTAAAACACTGTTGGCTGAAACATTAGCCAGATTGCTTGATGTGCCCTTTACCATGGCAGACGCCACTACGCTTACTGAAGCGGGCTATGTGGGTGAAGACGTCGAGAACATTATTCAAAAGCTGTTGCAAAAATGCGATTACGATGTGGAAAAGGCCCAGCGTGGCATTGTCTACATTGACGAAATTGATAAAATTTCGCGTAAGTCGGATAACCCTTCAATTACCCGTGACGTGTCCGGCGAAGGCGTGCAGCAAGCGTTGTTAAAACTGATTGAAGGCACTGTTGCTTCTGTACCTCCCCAAGGGGGACGCAAGCATCCACAGCAAGAATTTTTGCAGGTCGATACATCAAAAATTCTGTTTATATGTGGCGGCGCATTTGCTGGCTTGGATAAGGTTATCGAGCAGCGCGCGCAAACCGGCAGTGGTATTGGCTTTGGCGCGAAGGTCAAATCGAAGGAAAGCCTGCAGCATGTCAGTGAATTATTTAAACAGGTTGAGCCTGAAGACTTAGTTAAATACGGTCTGATTCCTGAGTTTATTGGACGGTTACCTGTGGTAACCAGTTTAGAAGAGCTTGATGAAGAAGCACTGATACAAATTCTTCGTGAACCTAAAAACGCGATTACTAAACAGTATTCAGCCTTGTTTGCGATTGAAGATGTAGAGCTGGAATTCCGTGAAGATGCGCTGCATGCTATTGCCAAAAAGGCAATGCATAGAAAAACAGGTGCACGGGGCTTACGATCTATCGTTGAAGCAATTTTGCTTGATACGATGTATGACCTACCGTCAGTAAATGAAGTGAAGAAAGTAGTGATTGATGAAACGGTAATCCGTGGTGAATCAAAACCTATTCTTATTTACGCCAACACTGATAAAAAAGCAGCATCCGAATAATTGGATAGCAAAGTAAAAAAGGCCTCTGTTTAGAGGCCTTTTTTGTTGGTGACGGCGGGTGTGTTTATAGCTGCAGTACAATAAGTGAACAAGCAGATAAAAAATAGTTGCCATATTTTTTTAAATAGCTGATGGTTAAGGTGTAATGGAGTTGGCGTTAAGGCTAGATTTGGATTGAACATTAGCTTTATTTAACCCGACGGGCAGACTAACTATTTGAACTTTGCCCAATTATCCCCATATCAAACGACATCAGTAAACAATAGAGTGCAAGTATGACAACAGAGCGTGAAAATCGCATAGAAATTCCCGTATTAGCATTGCGGGATGTGGTGGTATACCCCCATATGGTCATACCTTTGTTTGTCGGCCGTGAAAAATCGATTCGTTGCCTGGAAGCAGCGATGGAAAATGATAAGCAGATTTTTTTGGTAGCCCAAAAAGATGCCAGCGTCGATGAACCTGAAACGGATGACATATACAGCGTTGGCACTATTGCCACTATTTTGCAGTTGCTTAAATTGCCTGACGGTACCGTTAAGGTATTGGTGGAAGGTAATGTACGCGGCGAAATAAATGACTATACCCAGTCCGAACCTTTTTATTGCGCAAACATCGATAAAATTGCCGATGTTGATATTGCAGAAAACGAACAGGAAGTATTGATTCGTTCAGCGGTATCGCAGTTTGAAGGTTACGTTAAGCTGAACAAAAAGATTCCCCCGGAAGTGTTAACGTCATTAAACGGGATAGATGATGCTGCGCGTCTGGCTGATACCATGGCCGCGCATATGCCGCTGAAACTCACTGAAAAACAGAAAGTGCTGGAAATGAAAGGCGTTAATGAGCGCCTTGAATACCTGATGGCACTGATGGAAGGTGAGATTGATTTGCTTCAGGTCGAAAAGAAAATTCGTACCCGTGTGAAAAAGCAAATGGAAAAAAGTCAGCGCGAGTATTATCTGAATGAACAGATGAAAGCGATTCAAAAAGAGTTAGGGGAGATGGACGATGCCCCGGACGAATTTGAAGCGCTGAGCAAGAAAATTGCTGATGCGAAGATGCCAAAAGAGGCTGAAGATAAGGCTCGCGCTGAACTGCAAAAGCTTAAGATGATGTCTCCTATGTCGGCCGAAGCGACAGTGGTTCGTAGCTATATTGATTGGCTGACAGGGGTGCCTTGGCAAAAACGCAGCCCGGTTAAAAAAGACCTGGGCAAAGCCGAAACAGTACTTGATGCCGACCATTATGGCCTTGAAAAGGTAAAAGAGCGGATTGTTGAATACTTAGCGGTTCAGCAACGGGTTAAAAAACTTAAAGGCCCGATTCTTTGTTTGGTTGGTCCGCCTGGGGTAGGTAAGACTTCACTGGGGCAATCCATTGCTAAAGCTACCGGGCGTAAATACGTTCGTATGGCACTTGGTGGCGTACGGGATGAGGCGGAAATCCGAGGCCATCGCCGTACTTATATCGGATCGTTGCCGGGCAAACTGATTCAGAATATGACCAAAGTTGGCGTGAAAAACCCGCTGTTTCTGCTCGACGAGATTGATAAAATGTCGGCAGATATGCGTGGAGACCCTGCGTCGGCGCTGTTAGAAGTATTGGATCCGGAGCAGAATAACCGGTTCAGTGACCACTATCTTGAAGTCGATTACGACTTATCAGATGTGATGTTTGTCGCTACCTCTAACAGCATGAATATTCCAGGTCCATTACTGGATAGAATGGAAGTAATTCGTCTGTCCGGGTATACCGAAGATGAAAAGCTCAATATCGCTATGCGTCATTTACTATCTAAGCAAATAGAACGTAATGGCCTGAAAAAAGATGAACTGGAAATCACCGACTCGGCGATTATTGGGATTATCCGTTACTACACCCGCGAAGCCGGCGTGCGGAATCTGGAGCGCGAAATCTCTAAGATTTGCCGCAAGGCGGTGAAAGATATTTTACTGTCTAACAGTAAAGAGAAAGTGGTGGTTACTCAAGATAACCTCAAAGACTATTTGGGTGTACAGCGCCATGACTACGGCAAGGCGGACAACGATAATCAAATTGGCC
The DNA here is from genome assembly GCF_003429285.1 of Salinimonas sediminis. NCBI lineage: Bacteria > Pseudomonadati > Pseudomonadota > Gammaproteobacteria > Alteromonadales > Alteromonadaceae > Salinimonas > Salinimonas sediminis. The sequence continues at coordinate 2,993,596 of NZ_CP031769.1, read as the reverse complement.
AGGTCACCGGTTTAGCGTGGACCCAGGTAGGGGGCGACCTGCTAACCATCGAAACCAGCACCGTTCCGGGTAAGGGCAAAATGACCACTACCGGCTCGCTGGGCGATGTTATGCAGGAATCTATTAAGGCTGCTATGACGGTGGTGAGAAGTCGCGCGGAAAAGCTGCGTATTAATAATGACTTCTACGAAAAACGTGACATCCATGTTCACGTACCAGAAGGCGCGACGCCTAAAGATGGTCCCAGTGCCGGTATTGCAATGTGTACTGCTTTGGTGTCGTCACTGACCGGCAACCCGGTTCGCTGTGATGTCGCGATGACCGGTGAAATCACCTTGCGCGGTGAGGTACTGGCTATCGGTGGCCTGAAAGAAAAGTTACTGGCAGCACATCGTGGTGGCATAAAAACGGTGATTATTCCAAAAGAGAACGAACGCGACTTGGAAGAGATACCCGATAATGTCAAAGAGGCTATATCTATCCATCCGGTGAAATGGATTGATGATGTACTTGATATCGCACTACAAGAACCGGTTGAATCGTTTGAGGTAGTGAACGCAAAATAACCGGTAACGAAAGGCTGCAACGCTTGTCATACAAGGGACGCAGCCTTTTTTTTGTCAAAATAGCTTAAAAAACGACCACTAAGGGCCGGAATTGCTCACTTTTTTTAAAAATAGGGCTTTCAAGTCGCATAAGTTGTGTTACCTTTACTGAGTACTCGCTTGAAGCCTTGTCCATAAAGGGATTGCAGCGATTCATTAATTCTTAACTATTTTGTAACAGATAGCTTGATGTTACTAATTAAGCTTGTTATAACGTTCCGTCACTAATTCGATAATTGTTTCGGACAAACAGTATAATAACAAACGAAGGGGATCATAATTGTGAACAAGTCTCAACTCATCGACCAAATCGCTGCTGGTGCGGACATCTCTAAAGCGGCTGCAGGCCGAGCTCTTGACGCATTCACTGATGCAGTTACAGCAGCGCTTAAAGACGGTGACCAAGTGGCACTGGTAGGTTTTGGTACTTTCGCAGTTCGTGAGCGCTCTGCTCGCAGCGGCCGTAACCCTCAGACTGGTGAGACTATTCAGATTGCAGCAGCAAAAGTTCCATCTTTCAAAGCGGGTAAAGCTCTGAAAGACGCGTGCAACTAAGAATAAAGTTTTATAAAAAGGCGATGGCAACCCCATCGCCTTTTTTATATGTGCAGGAAAAATAGTATTCAATGCAGTGCCTCCCTGTCTTGCGCCAGGGTAGCGGGTAAAGCAGGAATGAATGTCTCTCACTCGCCACATATTTAGCCAGTATCGCTTGGTACTGCCACCAGTATCTAAAGGCCCATAAAACCATCGCGTTTAGGGCGGCAATCGCGTTATAATCCTGCCTAATTTTGTGCCAGTGAACCGGCCGGCTAATGTCATAAATGCACAGCACGTGCGGACATTATTGGCGGGATTAAGAAGTAAGCAACGGAGTTGAAAGAAGAATCATGCTAGAAAGAATCAGAGAAGGTTCTCAGGGCCCTTGGGCCATGATCATCATCGGCCTGGTGGTACTGAGTTTCGTCTTTGCCGGTGTAGGAAGCTACCTGAATTCATCAGGCACTACTACAGTGGCAACGGTTAACGGAACAGAAATTGATCAGACAACCCTTGAGCGCGCTTATCAGAACCAGCGTGCCAGAATGGAATCCGAGTACGGTGAAAGTGTGGCAGCAATGTTTGCCAACGAAGGTTATCTACAGGACTTTCGTCGTAACGTTTTGGACCAGCTAATCAATGACATGTTGATAGAGCAGCAGGCCGAAGAATTAGGCTTACGTGTAGGCGATAAACAAATTCGTGACACCATTATGCAAATGACGGAATTTCAAACGGCAGGGCAGTTTGATAACGACCGTTATTTAGCTATTTTGCGTCAAAGTGGTTTTCAACCGGCTGATTTTCGCGATTATCTTCGTACCGAACTTACCCGGGGCCAATTAGCTCAAGCGCTGGGCGCCTCTTCTTTTGCATTGCCTGGCGAAGTAGAGCGGGCGTGGCAACTACAGTCACAAACCCGTGATGGACGTTACTTTATAGTCCCTGCGGATAAGTATGCTGATACTGTTGAGGTTAGTGAGCAGGATATTAAAAATTACTACGAAGCCAATATCACCGCCTTTGATACGCAAGAAAAAGTCAATATTGCCTATGTAACATTATCAGTTGATGATTTATCAGGTGATATCGATGTTACTGAGGACGATATTGCTGCGTATTATCAAGAGAATGAAGCCTCCTATCGGGAAGAAGAAGAACGTCGGGTAGCTCACATTCTCATAGAGTTTGGTGAGGACAAAGACGCCGCGCGCAAAGAAGCCGAAGAGATTAAATCGCAACTTAATGACGGGGCCGATTTTGCTGAATTAGCGGCACAATACTCAGACGATACCTTTTCAGCTGAAAATGGTGGGGACTTAGAATTTATTAACCGCGATATGATGGATCCGGCGTTTGACGAAGTCGCGTTTTCTTTGGCAGAGCCGGGCACGGTATCGGATGTGGTAGAAACAGAGTTTGGTTTTCACCTTATCAAGCTTACCGATATCAAACCAGAGCAGGTTACACCATTATCTGAAGTAAGCGATGAAATCCGTACTGCCTTGCAACAAGATAAGGCCATGGATGAGTTCTACGCCATTCGCAGTCGGATGGAAGAAGTGGCGTTTGAAGTGCCAGAGTCATTACAGGACGTGGCCGGTGTGGCAGACCAACCGATTCAGGAAACCGGCTTATTCACGCAGGATCAGCCTGCTGAAGCGATGACTAATCCTACGGTACTGAATACTGCATTTTCGCCAGAGTTAGTTGAAGATCGTATGAACAGTGAAGTTATCGAATTGGATGATAATACTGTCATGGTGATGCGCGTTAAAGCCCATGAACCGCAACGTACGCAACCGCTTGAAGAAGTGAGTGCAGGTATCACTGAGCAACTTAAGGCGCAAAAAGCACAGCAGGCCGCCGCAGAGTGGGCCCAGGAAGTGGTAACCAAGGTAACCGCAGGAGAGAGCGTGGATGAGATGCTCGCTTCGCAGTCGTTAAGCTGGAAGCAGGCAAGTGATGTTAACCGCGGGCCGGGTGATTTGCCTCGGGCGCTGGTTGATACGCTGTTTACTTTGTCACAGCAACAAGGGCAGCAAACCGATTTGGCCAACCTGGCCTCGGGCGATGTTGGTGTCATCACCCTTGAACGTATTCACAGTCCGCAGGCGCCGGATGAAGAGTTGGCTGCAACACTTCGTCAACGTTTGGGAGCGGCGTATGGCCAAAGCTTGTATCAAAGCTACATTAAAGCCTTACGGGATGAAGCTGACGTAGAAATCTTATTGCCCTAAGCCCCTGTATTGTTTAAAACCCGGTTTAATACCGGGTTTTTTATTGGGCGTACTTCGCTACAACGCGTCGGTTCAGGCAACGCAGTGAGCCTGGCTAATGCGTTAGAAACATCATCAGGCTATAGAACAATGCAATAGTGGCTGAGGCTACCAATATATAGGCAAAACCTTGCTTGCCTTGGGCCATGGAGAAGCCATTAACCCGTAAATAGGCAAACCATAACGTACTTAAAATAAGCGGAATGAGGACAATAATTTTTAGCACAGTTATCACTTTAGTCAGGGTTATCAGATAACTGCATAATGCGTAATTTTGTACTAAACGTCCAGTCGCGTATGGCGCCGCGAATGTAAATCTTACACTACCCTGAAAAGTGTTCCCATATGGGTACAATCTACACGCAAATAACCCATCTATGTTTGAAATTAACCCATAAATATGGCTTTACTTTTTCGATGTAATAAAAAATAGCTAGTTAAAACAGAGCTGTAGTCTTTAACTTAGCCTTTAGTATAATAAAAGGAATGAGAATTGCTCTCACTACACTATTAGTATTAGCCTTTTCGGAAATGTGTAGTCATGTGTTATCGCCATCTTGTATTTTGTGCAGTGTTTTTTTCAGCGATGCTTTCTTTCACCGCTCAGGCAGCTGATCGTGGTCATTATATGCCACACGGTATGGACGATAAAATTGCGTTGCAATCTGAACTTCCCTCCAACTGGCAGGCTCAGCTGGCCAAAGGTGAGGTACTTGATGTTGAGCTATTCAGACAGGGTAGAGTCGTCTATCGTGATGCTTCTAACGGCTTGGTCGCACTACGTCTTGAAAACAAACTGGTACGTATGGTCGAGCAAACCCGCGAAATCGTTGACGTCCTTAACTCTATCTAATCACTGCTATTACACAGGCGCCGCTTAGCCCCTTTGCAAAACGCCGGCATAGCTGGGATTTCTGGCTTAGGACGGATATTCGAGCAGGCCAGCCGCTGACCCCTTATGCAGTTTAGTGCTTCGCTTAATGTTATTACAGCTGTCATCCCCTTGTCGTAAAATTGTTATCTGCCCGTCACCTTCCTGGGGTTAACTAACCGCCATTCTATCCATATTGGAGATAGTGATGGTTGCCTCAAGTGTTACCGAACAGTTACACATAAATAGCATTTATTTTGCTCAACAGTTAATAACCTTACCTTCAGTAACGCCTTGCGATGCAGGTTGCCAGTCTTTTATTGCCGAACACCTGGAACAGTTGGGGTTTTGCTGTCAATGGTTACCACGCAACGGGGTGACGAATCTGATAGCCCGCTGGGGCAATGGCGCGCGTCACTTTGCCTTTTCAGGCCACACTGATGTTGTGCCACCTGGCCCCGCGCAGGTTTGGTCTCATCCGCCCTTTGCTGCCACTATTAAAAATAATATTTTATATGGTCGTGGCGCGGCCGATATGAAAACCGGTATAGCGGCGATGCTGGCGGCTACGCAACGCGCTATAGCCGGTATGCACCCGGATAAGCTTACCTTTTGGTGGCTAATTACCAGCGATGCAGAAGGCAAGGCGGAAGATGGCACGAAATGGATTAAGCACTATCTTGATGCGCAGAATATTTCTCTTGATATGTGTCTGGTAGGTGAACCTACAGCTAACGACTATACCGGCGATACGCTTAAAGTAGGCCGGCGGGGCTCGTTGTCAGGTACGCTTGTTATCACCGGGCAACAAGGCCATGTGGCATACCCACAGTACAGTAAAAATGCCATACATGTGGCCACCGATATCTGTCAGACGTTGCGGGGAATACCATGGGACCCCGGTACAGCGGACTTACCCGGTACCAGCTTGCAGATAACGCATATTGATACAGGTTGCTTTACCGATAATATGCTACCGGCAGGAGCGCGTATTGAGTTTAATATCCGCTACACGCCCCCGTATACTCACACTAGTGTAGCGGCACTGATAGAACAGCACATTTATCCCATAGATGCCGATGTCCGCCTCAGTTGGAGCCGCCCGTGTCACGCCTACCACAGTCAGGCTCGCACCAAGTGGTGCCTGATTAAGCTATGTGAAAAAGCCATTTATCAGGCGACCGGACGTTATCCTATACTCAGTACTGCCGGGGGCACCTGGGATGGCCGCTTTTTAGCGAGCGATAAGACGCAGGTGGTAGAGCTTGGGGTTCCAAATCGGTCAATTCATCAAGTCGATGAGCACGTGCATCTATCAGATTTACTTACGCTGGAAGATATATACTGCACAATATTGACAGAGTTATCCCTACAGGCCACGTGACGGTATAGCATGAGGGTATAGCTCGCCGCGTTATTATCTTGAGGTGCGGGTGCGGCTCTGCACTACGGGCGTTTATATGCAAATCGTCATGGTGGCAGCTGAATATAGCTGACCAGTGTGCCCGACGGCCACCGGGCACACATCGCGCGTAAGATTAGGCGGTTTTATCCAGTATGGGAGCAGGCATATACCGTTTACGCTTTTTGGGAACAAGGGTATTTAAATCAGCGACTACCAACCCATCAATACAATCAGCAAAGTCCGGGTCTATGTTAAAGTCCAGAAACGCTACGCCGCCTGGTTCACAAATTTCGGTGTACTGTTTATACAGGGTAGGGACATTAACCCCCATATTAGCCAGCAAATGTTTGAGTTCAGTAAATTCTTTTTTATAGTCACTGCCGGTAAATGGCGGCACCACATCACCAGAAAGCCGGAAGGGCAGTTTTGCCGTGGCCTGGCCAAACTGCTGTGGAAAGTTCGCCCGATAAAAGGCGACCAATAAATCTTTGGCGGGTTTGGGGTAACCATTACTGATACTCACGGCCCCGAACAAATATTGATATCTGGGGTAGCGGCTCAAAAATGCGCCAATACCAAACCATAAATAATCCAGGCTTCGCTTGCCCCAATAACGAGGCTGCACAAAACTTCGACCCAACTCCAGGCCATAGTTAAACAGCTGGCTGTTATCGCCTGAGTAACTAAACAAGGTGGCCGAATACAAACCTGTAGGGTGACCCGGCTGGGACAGAGTTTGCGCATCGCCGAACCGATATGCCCCTACAATCTCCAAATCAGCGTCATCCCATAGAATCAGATGATAGTAATGAGAATCGTACTGATCGATATCACGTCGAGCATTGGTTCCTTCACCCACCGCGCGAAAGGCGATTTCCCGTAAGCGTCCGATTTCGCGCATTATCGGCGAACAGCCACTGTGCTGGTATAAATAAATATGCTTACCATCTGCTGTCTGGCCTAAATGCTCGCAGTGCTTGATGGCCCGACACAGCTCTTTACGGTCTTCGGGCATCGCTACCGAAGCCTGCGTAGGCAGTACGCCTTTTTTATTGCTGCCAATCCGATAAAGGTGGCGTTTAAACAACCTGACTTGGTCTTTTAGCGACAAAGTTAATGCCTGATAAGACTCATAGGGAATGACCTCGCCAATACGCATCGGTAAATGCTTACGTTTTTGTTTAAACATTTCTTTTACCAGCAGCGCAGTGGCCAAGGGTTTGTACACCATGGAGACACTGTAAAATAACGGGGAATTCTTAGCGTCGATATACACCGGCAGTACAGGCGACTTTGTTTGGCGGGCAATCCGCAAAAAACCATTGTGCCAAAGTGTGTCTCTTACCCCCTGAGGGCGTAACCGGGATACCTCGCCCGCGGGAAAAATCAATAATGCCCCTTCGTCGTTCAAATGTTTACTCAAAGCCGATAAATGCTGTTTGGGCGTGCCCCCGTGCATATTGTTAACCGGCAACAACATACTGTGCAGGGGCTCTATCGCCATTAACATCTGGTTGGCCACAACTTTAACGTCGCGGCGTACTTCGCTAAGTAATTTAATCAGTGCCAGGCCGTCCAGCGAGCCTATGGGATGGTTAGCAATAATAACCACACGACCTTCACTGGGGATACGCTCTTTTTCAACGTCCCGGGTGGAATAGCTGATATTAAAGTATTCCAGCACCTGCTCGACAAAGTCGATATCTTCATAATGCGGATAGGTTTCACCGAACTCAATAATTTCGCGCTCGTGCAACAGGTGGCGCAGAACAAAAGAGACCGACTTATGCAACCACGGGCGGTTAGCCACCTGAGGATAGTGTTTATTTAATACTTCGTTGACTGTAAACATATGCAACCCTTGGTTTTTGCGCACATTAGCAGGTTAGTGTGACGCTTTTGACGTAGTTTGATGTCAGTTCGTTTACACCGTAGCGCTATCAGGCTGCACGGGAGTCACGGCTGTCAGGCCGTAAAATGGCTACCGAAGTGGCTTTATCCAACTGATCAACATAACGAATCAGGGTAAGGTTACCTTGCTGATCTTCAGCCAATGCAGAGCAGTTTTCTATCCAATCACCATCGTTTATGTAGTGGATACCATTTTCATAAGCGCTTTCGGGGTGATGGATATGACCGCATATCACCCCATCTAAGCCCAAATCCGCCGCGCGTTTGCAGCACGCCTGACGGTAACGTGCGATGGCGGCATTCGCGCCCTTTATATGCTGTTTGATATAACCGGCTAGCGACCAGTATTCCCGGCGCCGCCACGTTCGAAAGGTGTTGTACCAACGGTTTAAGAACAGCAGTAAGTCGTAGGCTTTGTCGCCCATCCAGGCGTGTAATCGGCCCAATGTGACATTGGCATCGAATTGGTCGCCATGGAGCACCAGGTATTGTTTTCCCTGGGCGGTGATATGCACCACTTCACGTTCGATCTCGATGTCCCCAAATGCCATTCCCGAATAAGACTGGAGTGGGGCATCGTGATTACCGGGCAGATACACCACCCGGATGCCCTGATGGCTCATTGCCATTATCTTGTGCAATACCTGATTGTGGGACGCCGGCCAGCGAAACTGGCGGGACATTTCCCACATATCGACAATATCGCCCACCAGATACAGCGTATCGACTGAAACATTATTTAAAAAATGCAGGAGATAATCGGCTTTGCAGTCTCGGTTGCCAAGGTGAAGATCAGACAGCCAAAGGGTTTTATAGTGGGTGTTTTGCATCACAGCTTCCAAAATAACGACTTTGGAACGACATAGTAGAAAGGTTAGTTGACAGCTTAGTGACGCTTGGTTGACGGATAGATGACAATGCAGCGTGGCCCTTTATACGGCCGGCATAGGCCAGCAGCCACAGGTAAAGCGGTTAAAACCGGCCAATAAAGACCGCTACGGGGGTTATACACACGCTAGTGTGGTGGCTATCGAGCCAGGTAGCGTCAGTTACCACGCAGGTTTTATAACGGGTTATGCCCCGCGTATTACACCGTCAGGGTATCGAGGCTATACCTACACAGGCAATAGCAGGGGCTATTGCTGCCCTGGTGATAGTTTGGGTGGATAAACCGGGATAAAGTGAGTGCCTGAGTAAAGCATCACAAAGCAGCATTGTGGGCTAGTATCTGCGTATTATCGGTTATGTGGTCAGCTTGGGCGCTACCGGCAAATGCCTGACCGCGCCAACAGCTTACACGCCGCGCTTTGCCCCAGCACAAAAAATACCACATCGGTAGTTGCCCACACGGGCAGGGCAAAGCCCCGCGTCTACATCGGTCTTATCGATAAGCATACTGCGGCTGTAACGGCTAATGGGCAGAGCACTACGCTGTTTTAGCCAGCCCCAGCTTGTCAGGCACCCATAATAGTTTAAAAGAGAAGCTTAAAAGAGAAGCTTAAAAGAGAAGCTTGAGAAAGAAGTTTGAGGAAGCGATAAATCGCATTACGCCATCGGGTAGCGACGAAACGAGGGGCGAACGTGGTTATGGGCTGTAGTTATGGGCTTATATAAGGGGGGAAGTCAAAGCGGCTAAGCGGGTGGGCTCATGCTAACCCTCCAGCCTGTGCACAGTAGTGACGGTACAGCTAGATGAGCAGATACAAAAAAAGCGCCCGAGGGCGCTTTTTTAACTACTGTACCAATAGAAACCTTATAGCGCTTTAATTTGCGCTGCAAGGCGGCTCTTATGGCGAGCAGCTTTATTTTTGTGAATCAAACCTTTGGTAGCCATTCTGTCAAGAACAGGAGTTGCAGAGGCTAGTGCTGCTTGAGCACCTTCTTTATCGCCATTAGCGATAGCCGCTACAACTTTCTTGATGCTTGTACGAGTCATGGAGCGACGGCTGGCATTATGCTGACGACGCTTTTCGGCTTGAATTGCACGTTTCTTAGCAGACTTAATGTTAGCCAAGGTGTAACTCCCAAATAAATTCATGTCAAAAACGAGGGTGCGGATTGTGCCTATCAATCGACTAATTGTCAAACTATTTTAATGACAATAATAATTAACAAACCCGGGTCCGACCCAGTTAGGGCGCGGAGTATAGCAGCCCGTAAAATAAAGTTCATCCTACAAAAGCCGGTTTGTACAAAAAAAGCAGAAAAAAACGGTTATTTTTGTGTTTTGCTACCGCCAATGCGCGGTGAACCATTTTTTCGCCGCAGCCAATCGGCTATAGTGTCACCCCTTTTTTGCTCGTTGAAACATATTGAGGCCGTGTGTCAGGTAAATTATTGAAGTCGGGAATTATTGTAAGCGTCATGACGCTAATCTCCCGTGTACTGGGATTGGCCCGTGATGTTGTTGTGGCCCGGTTGATGGGTGATGGCGCCGCCGCTGATGTGTTTTTCTTTGCCAACAAAATACCGAACTTTTTACGACGCTTATTTGCTGAAGGCGCATTTGCTCAGGCATTTATCCCGGTGCTTACCGAAGTGCATCATGATGAAGATAAAGCGCGCCTAAAAGCGTTTGTGGCCAAGGTATCGGGCACGCTGGGGGCAATTGTGTTTGTGGTATCGCTGGTAGGGGTGATTGCATCGCCGGTATTAGCCGCCTTGTTTGGCACCGGTTGGTTTATTGAATACCTAAACAATGAGCCCGGCGGGGATAAGTTTACGCTGGCCTCAGCCATGCTAAAAATAACCTTTCCTTATTTGGCGTTTATCTCACTTACCGGTTTGTCGGGCGCTATTCTGAATACCTTAAATAAATTCGCCGTAGCGGCATTTACCCCGGTGTTGCTTAACGTATGTATTATAGGTTTTGCGGTATATGCGGCGCCACAAATGGCACAACCAGCCTTTGCGCTGGCCTGGGGGGTGTTCGTTGGCGGTATTGTACAACTGGCATTTCAGTTACCGTTTTTATACCGCGCCGGGTTACTGGTTAAGCCGCAATGGGGCTGGCACGACCCGCACGTAGTAAAAGTGCGCAAGCTGATGATCCCGGCCTTATTTGGGGTGTCAGTCGGGCAGCTTAACTTATTGTTCGATACCTTTATTGCCAGTTTCTTAATGACGGGCTCTATTAGCTGGCTGTATTACTCAGATCGCCTGCTGGAATTTCCCCTGGGGCTGTTTGGGATTGCTATTGCCACCGTTATTTTGCCTACATTATCGCGTAATCATGTGGCTAAAAATCCGCAAGCCTTTGCTGGGAATATGGACTGGTCTGTGCGCATGGTTTCAGCATTAGGCTTGCCTGCAGCCGTCGGCCTGGCATTGATGGCAGAGCCCATTTTAACCGTTATTTTCCAACGCGGGGCGTTTACCGCGGACACCGCCAGAATGGCCTCTTATTCATTAACCGCCTATGCCTTTGGTTTGTGGTTCTTTATGCTGGTGAAGGTGCTGGCGCCCGGCTTTTATTCCCGGCAAGACACCAAAACGCCAGTGAAATTTGGGATTTATTGCATGATCTCAAACATGGTGTTTAACCTGATTTTTGCAGTGCCTTATGGTTATGTTGGGCTGGCTATAGCCACGAGTTTATCGGCAGCACTAAATGCTGGCTTGCTGTATGGCAAATTGCATCAGGTAGGGGTGTACCGGTTGTCCAGGCTAACCCTGTTATTTTTATTGCGGGTCGCTATTGCGTGTATTGCTATGGCGGGGGTAATTCATTATTTTGACTTACACAATGCTTTTTATTTGTTGTCATTGAGTGAACAGATTCTTCATGTCAGCAAAACCATCGGCGCAGCTGTGGGTGTTTTTGTCGCCGTACTGCTGGTGTTAGGTACAAGACCGTCGCATTTTAAAGCATCTGGTGGTTAAAGGGCGGAACAACGATTGGTATTACGTGTTGGGTCGTTTATAATCGCGACTTTTGTGTTTAATGAATGGCTAGTGAAGGTACAGGCGAGTTGTGGAATTAATCAGAGGGTTGCATAACCTGCGTCCCCGGCACCAGGGGTGTGTGCTGACTATTGGTAAGTTTGATGGGGTCCATAATGGCCATAAGGCAGTACTGGCCAACGTTCTAAAGCGCGCTGAACAACTTGGGTTGCCCGCTACGGTAATGGTATTTGAGCCGCAACCTGAAGAAGTATTCGCCCCTGCTACGGCACCAGCCCGTCTTAGTACGTTATCTGAAAAGTACCGCTTATTGAAAGCGGCCGGAGTAGACCGCCTGCTATGCGTCCGGTTCAATCAGGCCTTTGCCAGGCAGCGAGCAGACACCTTTATTCATGATTTGCTGGTCGATAAGTTGGGCGTACGCTTCTTGGTGGTAGGTGACGATTTCCGCTTCGGACAAGGCCGCGAAGGCGACTTTGAAATGTTGCAACAGGCCGGCCAGAAATACGGTTTTGAAGTGGTCAGTACCCAAAGCTTTCGGGTGGATGATTGCCGGATTAGCTCTACCGCGGTACGCCACGCCCTGGAACAAGGGGATTTTGCCAGAACCGCATCAATGCTGGGCCGCCCTTACAGTATTCAGGGCAGGGTAGTACACGGCGAAAAGAAAGGCCGGACCATTGGTTTTCCTACGGCCAACGTCCTGTTAAAACGGTTTCGTACGCCCTTGCGCGGTGTGTTCGCCGTTACCGTGAAAATAGCAGAGCAGTATTACACCGGTGTAGCGAATGTAGGGAAGCGGCCTACATTAAACGGCCAGCGCACCCAGTTAGAAGTACATATTTTTGACTTCACAGGCGATCTGTACGGTCAAACCATTGATGTTATTCCCCGAACGAAGCTTCGGGACGAGCACAAATTCGATTCTTTCGAGGCGCTCAAAAACCAAATTCAGGCCGATGCCATACAGGCGCGGCACTATTTTAAAAAGACTGATTCGTAAGCTGTCATTTGACAGTAAAACTTCCGGTATGCCCGTTAAGCGTACTATTCAGGTGGATGGAAAAAACAAGTTTATGAGTGATTATAAGGCCACATTAAACCTCCCGGAAACACCGTTTCCGATGCGCGGAAACCTTGCGCAGCGCGAACCCAAAATGCTCAAAGCCTGGCAGGAAAAGAGTATTTACAAAAAAATTCGCGAAGCTAAAGCAGGCAAAACACCGTTTGTGCTGCACGATGGCCCCCCTTATGCTAATGGCGACATACACATTGGGCATGCGGTAAATAAGATCCTCAAAGACATTATTGTTAAGTCAAAAACGCTGTCAGATTTTGACGCCCCCTATGTTCCTGGTTGGGACTGCCACGGCTTACCGATAGAGCTTATGGTAGAGAAGAAAGTTGGCAAACCGGGCAAAAAAGTATCCGCTGCGGAGTTTCGCGACAAATGTCGCCAGTACGCCGAAAAACAAATTGACGGGCAAAAAGCCGACTTTATCCGGCTAGGCATTTTCGGCGAGTGGGACAATCCGTATAAAACGATGGAATTCACCTCAGAGGCCGACATTATCCGCGCCTTGAGCAAAGTGGTAGATTCAGGTCATCTGGAAAAAGGTTTTAAGCCGGTACACTGGTGCACCGACTGTGGTTCTGCACTGGCCGAAGCAGAAGTGGAATACAAAGATAAGATTTCACCGGCCATTGATGTGAAATTTCCGGTAGCCGATTTAGCGCATATTGCCGAGGCCTTTGGCGTAACCAGCGATGATTTGACCGCCCATAATGCGGGTGTGGTTATCTGGACTACCACGCCGTGGACCCTGCCGGCTAACCGGGCGATCACCTTACATCCTGAATTGACGTATTCTTTGGTTGAAGTGACTGATACCGGCGAATGGTTGGTAGTGGCGCACGACTTGCTGGCCAGCTGTATGCAGCGTTATGGCATTGAGAACTACCAGGAAAAAGCAACCTGTATCGGTGAAGCGCTGGAAAACGCGCAGGTTCATCACCCGTTTATTGAAGATCTGACCGTACCATTGATTTTGGGCCTGCATGTAACAACGGACTCCGGTACCGGCTGTGTGCATACCGCGCCTGCCCATGGGGTGGATGACTTTAATGTCGGTAAACAATACGGCATTGAAGTATACAATCCAGTAGGCAGTAATGGGGTGTTCTTAGGCAACACGCCACTTTTTGCTAACCAGTTTGTGTTTAAAGCCAACGAAGCAATTATTGAGACAGTGGAAGCCCGCGGCAATCTGGTGTTAAGCGTGAAGTACGAGCACAGCTACCCACATTGCTGGCGCCATAAAACACCTATTATCTTTCGGGCCACTCCGCAGTGGTTCATCAGTATGGACAAACACGGTTTGCGCGACGCGTCATTAGCCCAAATCAAGCAAACCCAATGGATTCCGGAATGGGGCGAAAACCGTATACAGAAAATGGTGGAGGGGCGCCCTGATTGGTGTATTTCCCGTCAGCGTACCTGGGGTGTACCTATTCCGCTGTACGTGCACAAAACAACCGGTGATCTTCATCCACAAAGCCACGCGTTGATGGAACAAGTGGCTTTGCAGGTTGAACAGAAAGGCATTCAGGCATGGTGGGATCTTAACGATGCTGACTTACTGGGTGATGATGTCGACCAGTATGATAAGGTCACGGATACCCTGGATGTGTGGTTTGATTCGGGGGTTACCCATTATTTTGTGGTAGACCGCCGTGACGATATTCCAGCCAGTGCAGATTTATATTTGGAAGGGTCAGACCAGCATCGTGGTTGGTTTATGTCCTCGCTGATGACCTCTACCGCGATGCATAACCATGCACCCTATAAGCAAGTGCTTACCCATGGTTTTACCGTAGATGCTCACGGCCGCAAAATGTCTAAGTCCATTGGTAATGTGGTTGCGCCGCAGGAAGTGACGAATAAACTGGGTGCGGACATCTTACGGTTATGGGTGGCTTCTACCGATTATCGCGGAGAAATTGCGGTATCGGACGAAATTTTAAAACGCGCTGCCGATGGCTATCGTCGGTTACGTAATACTGCGCGCTTCCTGCTGGCGAACCTGAATGGGTTTGATCCTGCCAGCCACACTGTGGCCCCGCAAGATATGGTGGCGTTAGACCGTTGGATTGTCAGCCGTACCCATGCCCTGCAGGCAGAATTGATTGAGGCTTACAATAAATACGATCTATTGGTGGTAAGCCAAAAGCTGATGCACTTCTGCTCTATTGAGTTAGGCAGTTTTTACCTGGATATTATTAAAGACCGTCAATACACCGCGAAAGCCGACAGCAATGCTCGTCGTTCCTGTCAAACCGCGTTGTATCATATTGTTGAAGCCCTGGTTCGTTGGATGGCGCCCATTACCAGTTTCACCGCCCAGGAACTGTGGGAAACCTTACCAGGCCAGCGAGAAGAGTTTGTCTTTACCCAAACCTGGTACGAGGGCCTGAGCGCTTTCGCCGGTGAGGGCGCGATGAACGATGCATACTGGCAGCAAATCATGCAGGTTAAAGATGCTGTTAACCAGGCAATGGAACAAGCCCGTAAAGATGGCAAGTTAGGCGGATCGTTAGAAGCTGAAATTCATTTATATACCGATACGGCAGTGCACCAGTTACTCAGCCAGCTTGATGATGAACTACGCTTTGTACTAATCACCTCTAAAGTCGTTTTGCATGATCTCAGTGAAGCGCCTGCCAGCGCGACGGCCAGTGAAGTGGCAGGGCTATCTATCGAAGTTATAAAAAGCGATAGTGAAAAATGCGCCCGGTGTTGGCATCACCGTCCGGATGTGGGAGCTGACTCAGCGCACCCGCAGTTATGCCAGCGCTGCGTAACGAACGTTGAAGGTGACGGGGAAACGCGCCAGTATGCTTAATTTGTTGCGCACCACCGGGTTACGGTTTTTATGGCTCAGTGTAGTGGTATTTGTACTGGACCAGTGGACAAAATATACAGTGCTGGGCGCTATGCGTCTGTATCAGTCAATTGAGGTAATGCCGTTCTTTAATGTGACCTATGTACACAATTATGGTGCGGCATTTAGCTTTTTACATGACGCCGATGGCTGGCAACGCTGGTTCTTTACCGGCATTGCTGCGGTGGTCAGCGTGCTGATATTATGGTGGTTGCGCAACACGCCACGGCACCAGGTTATGTTACCTGTGGCCTTTTGCCTGGTATTAGGTGGCGCGTTAGGAAATGTGTACGATCGTTTAGTGCATGGCTATGTTATCGACTTTCTCGACTTTTATGTTGGGCAGTGGCACTGGCCAGCCTTTAACCTTGCCGACAGCGCGATTTTTATCGGCGCGGCATTATTAATTATTGATATGTTGTCGGCCGATAAGCCGGCTGACGACAAATCAAACTCTTCGCCAAAGCAGTCTTAAACAAGGGGGCGACATGTCTGATACGGTAATTGATGCGAACAGCGAAGTGCTGATGCATTTTGACCTGAAACTGGAAGACGGCTCAGCAGCCGATAGCACCCGGGTAAATAAAAAGCCGGCGAAACTGGTTATGGGGGATGGTAGCCTGACACCGAATTTTGAAGCGTGTTTACTGGGGCTGGCTGAAGGCGATAAAAAATCGTTCACGCTGGCGCCAGAAGATGCATTCGGGCAGCCGAACCCGGATAATATTCACCATATGGACCGCACCCGGTTTTCCTCTGATATGGCAATCTCTGAAGGTATGATTATGGGCTTCGGCCAGCCCGATGGACGGGAAATTCCCGGTATTATTCGCAGTGTCGCAGGCGACTCTGTTACCGTTGATTTTAATCATCCTCTCGCCGGCCAGACGGTCATTTTTGATGTCGAAATTTTATCGGTAAGCAAGCCGTCGGCTTAAAGGAGCTTCGCATGCAAATTCATTTAGCCAATCCACGCGGCTTTTGTGCCGGCGTTGACCGGGCAATTACTATTGTCGAGCGGGCCTTGGAAATGTTCAAGCCGCCTATTTATGTTCGTCATGAGGTGGTGCATAACAAATTTGTGGTGGATGGCCTGCGCGAGCGCGGTGCGGTATTCGTGGATGAACTAACCGAAGTGCCTGACGATAGTATTGTTATTTTTTCGGCCCATGGCGTATCCAAAGCAGTGCGTACTAAAGCCGATGAGCGTGGCCTGAAGGTATTTGATGCCACCTGTCCGTTGGTTACCAAAGTCCATATGGAAGTTACCCGAGCCAGTAAAACCGGTACCGAGTGTATTCTTATCGGGCACGCGGGACACCCGGAAGTAGAAGGTACGATGGGCCAGTACAATAACCCACAGGGCGGCATTTACCTGGTTGAGTCGAGTGCCGATGTTGCCCGCCTGACGGTGAAAGACACCCAGCATCTGTACTACTGCAGTCAAACCACACTGTCGGTAGACGATACTGCCGATGTCATTGATGCATTGCGGGCGCGCTTTCCGGCCATTCAAGGGCCCCGCAAAGATGACATTTGCTACGCCACACAAAATCGACAGGATGCGGTGCGCGACTTGGCCAGTGACTGTGAAGTACTGTTAGTGGTAGGCGCGCAGAATAGTTCTAACTCTAATCGTTTACGCGAACTGGCAGAAAAGGTAGGTGCCCGGGCTTACTTGATTGCAGATGCTCAATGTATTCAGCAAGAGTGGCTTGAAGGTGTGGAACACATTGGTGTAACGGCGGGGGCATCAGCGCCCGAAGTACTGGTAAAAGGGGTTATTGAACGCTTAATGGAGTGGGGCGCAGTAACCGCTTCGGAACGTTCCGGCCGCGAAGAAAACGTAGAATTTGCCGTGCCCAAAGAGTTGCGGGTAAAGCAAGTTAGCTAAATTCCCCTCGCGAATTAATTTCAATACGCTACGCTTTGTGCCAATACTTAACTTTATCTTTAGCTGATATAGCATAAGTTGGATAAAGTTTAACAAGGTAGTAGCAGGGTATGCGCAAGTTCGCGCACTTTAAACAACATGGCGTAGGGTTGATTGAAATTCTGGTCACCCTATTCGTCCTGGCAGTCGGGCTGCTGGGCGTGGCCTCTTTACAATTTGTTGGCTCTTTCCAAAACCGCGATGCTATCAGCCGTACACAAGCTGAATTTGTTGCAGAGCAGGTGGCCGAAACCTTACGTACCGCTGCCCGGCCCGCCGTGGTCGGCGACGGTATGGTGGCTGACAATACCTACTTTGCATCTTCTACCTATAACTTTTCCGGTCTTTCCTGCGACGCCAACGATCCCTATGAATGCCATTGCTTAGCGCGTCCTGCCAGTATTCCCAATTGTGAGGGTGCGCAGTGTACCGAAGCGCAGATGGCCCGCTATGAAGGGTGGGCATTATCGTGCGCTGCGGTGCAAACCAACCCGGCTACCCGCATCGTGGTGGGTTGTGAAGACAATAACTCGGCGGATGCAGATACCTGTAGCGCAGGTTCGCGCATTCAGGTCACGCTTACCTGGCCGGTGGCGGTGTCTGACAAGCGCCAGTATCAGCTTATCTCCCGCTGCAATGCCGAAGCCTCGCAAACTAATGAATGTGTGTTTAAGGACATTACCTTATGAAGCGCGCTGCCGGCTTTTCTTTAGTTGAGCTGATGATCGCCCTGGTGCTGGGGCTGGTCATTACCGGCGGAATTATTCAAATTATGGTCAGTAGCCGCGTCACTAATGGCTTGAACCAGGCTATTGCCCAAGTACAGGAGTCGGGGCGCTTTATTATTACCCGGCTTAGCCGTGACCTGCATGAAACCGGACGCTACGACCAGATTGGGGCACGTATTGACGAGTCAGTGGACACCCATGTCGAATCTGCTTTTATTCAAAACCGTCCAATTGGCCTGGTAGGCGATTATCCCGCGTTACCCGCTTTGGGCAGCATCCAGGCCGCCGATGGTGCAAACGATACCTTGGTTGTCAACCTGCTGGCTGCCGCAGACTGTAGCGGTGCCACGCACGATCATCTCAACAATACTGAGTTTCATGTGGTCAATGTGTATCAGGTTAACAACAACGCCTTGACCTGCACCGGCTATGATGGACGCATACTGCGAGGTGTGGCCCCAGGCAGCGTGAGCGCGGCCGCGGTAACGTTAATGGATAACGTGGAGAGCTTTCAGGTGCAGTATGGCATTACGGCCATTCGCGCGTCATCTCAGGGCCAGGCAGTACGCTACGTTACCGCCAGCGAGCTCCCCTTAGCCCGTGCCGGTACACAACAAGTCGTCGCCTTACGTATTGGTGTGTTGCTTCGTTCAGATGCTGGCCAGATCAGCGGTATCGCCGGCTCGCAAGTGGTGGTATTGAACGAACCGGCCATCACTACCCCAGATAATGTGTACAGTCAGGTATTCAGCCAAACCCTGACCCTTCGAAACATGAAAAACTTTGTAAGGAGCGCCCAATGAAACGCCAACAAGGCGTAGTGCTGGTATTTGCACTATTGATTTTATTGTCACTGACTATTGTTGGGGTAAGTGCTGTATCAAGCAGCCTTAACCAAAGCAAAATGGCGACCTCGATGCAACAGTCAGGCCTGGCGTTTGATGCTGCAGAAGCCGGCTTGGCCGGGGTGTTTTTCGAATCGGAAGACGAGGTGCTGTTAACCAATGCAGCGCTACTGGACCCCTTATCCCAAGCACGCCAAGGGGATATATACGATCCGCAGACTGAGCAACTCAGTTGCCGCGAAAATGTCAGATGGACTAATCGGCAAATGACCAGTGCCGGCCTTAATACCAACACCATCCATGTGGCAGCAGGTGATTATCAAAGCGAAGTAAAAACCCGCAGCTGGTCGCGCACGGCATTTGTCAGAGAGCAAGCATGCCGGGGGTCCAGCAATGTTATCGGCGGCAGCAATATCAATTGCCACGTGTTTGTGGTGAGGGGCTGTGGGCAGGTTGATGGCCGCAGCACAATTATCGCAAATAGCGTTTCTGCTGCCGTATTGGCACCGGCATCGAATTAAGGAGATAGGGCAAACCATGAAGGCGCTGGCAAGGTTTATAAGCTTTTTTACATTATGGTTATGTATAGGCGCAGCCGCGCTGGCTGACGATTTGGATATCTATCTGGGCACCGCTGACTCAGCGGTAACGTATAAGCCTAATGTGCTGTTTATAATGGATACATCAGGCAGTATGACAGCGCAGGACGGTACCGGTAAGTCGCGTATGCTACGGGTAAAAGAAGCGCTATCCACGGCTTTGGGCTCAGCCACCGATATCAACGCAGGGCTAATGCGCTTTTCCGATTTCGGCGGGCCGGTGCTTTACCCGGTACGTGGGATTGATACCAGTGTAAATCCCGAAATTATTACCTCAGTGAAAGACGGTGATAGTGATGCCAGCGAGATAAACGGCACCGTTACCATCGCGAATAATAAACTGGTTATTAGCCAGGGCACTGCCAACGTAGTCTCTGCGGTACGCTTTGCATCCTTAGCCATTCCCCAGGGCGCGGTCATTACCAGCGCGTATATTCGGTTTACCTCGGCGCAGCTAAACACCGCGCCTACTGATATCATTATCCAGGGTGAGTTAGCTGACAACAGTGAATCGTTTACGGCTGAACGAGATAACTTATCTGACCGACAACGCACGGCAACCGCTATCCAGTGGCAAACCGAAAACCAGTTTCCGGTAAGTGATGAGATCACTACCACGCCCGATATCAGCAGCATTATTCAGGAAATTGTGGACGGCAATAACTGGTGTGGTGGCCAGGCACTTAGCATTATTTTCGACGCCACAAGTATCGATGCAGCTAGCGCGCGCCAAGCCCACGCGTATGACAGCGGTACCGATCAGTCAGCCCAGTTAGTGGTGTCTTACGACCAATCCACGGCGAGTGGATGTATTGCTTCTCAAATGAAGTATCAGATAAACAGTAACAGTAGTAATCGTGAAGAAACCACTTCTGGCAATAACAGTACTGGCGCTCGGTTGGATATCTATGATGATACCAACAATTATATAGGCTTGCGTTTTACAAACGTCAATATCGCCAAAGACGCCGATATTGAAAGTGCTTATCTGACATTCTACTCCTATAGCAGCTATAACTATTATGCATCAGCACGCATCAGCGGGATTGCTCAAAACGACGTCTCCGCCTTTAGCAATAGTCGTAATGAACTGAAAAAAATAAGTAAAACATCCAATAAAGTGGATTGGATTATGTCTCCGACTCGCGGGTATGAGGCATTCCAAAGTCCTGATCTTAGCGAAATTATAGAAGAAGTTACCAGCCGCGGAGGATGGCAGCCCGGCAATGACCTGGGCTTTGTGCTGGATGATTTTAAAGGGTACAAAGGCGCTATATCTTATCAGGGCAGTTCAGGCTATGCGCCAACGCTGACCATTAAATACAGAGGCGATGCCGTACCCGGGGAAGTATCAACGGTACGTGAACACTTACTGGGTAAAATAGATGAGCTAAGTGCCAATGGTTTTACCCCCATCGTGGATACTTTATACGAAGCGACTAATTACTACGGGGGGCGGGCAGTAGACTATGGTCTTGCCAGAGGAAGCAGTGGCACCAATAGCAGCGTTCGCCGCAGCACCCGGGTAAGTCATCGGGCGTCCTATGTAGGTAGTGACCCAGTGCGCAATAGCGGGTGTACGGAGGATAATCTTAGTAGCAACAACTGCGTCACTGAGTATATCCCGGATGGGGCGACCTATATTTCTCCAGTATCAGATTTACAGTGTCAGACCAACAACCATATTGTGCTGCTATCAGATGGTGAGGCGAACTATAACCACAGTGTATCTAAAATACAGTCTTTGTTAGGCACTAACAGTTGTACCGGCGGCGGCGGGGAACAATGCGGGCTGGATTTGGTTAAAAACCTGTTCGATAAAGACGCCTCGGCTATTGATCGTCGGGTAATGACCCACACCATTGGCTTTGCGGCAAATTCAACCGCTAATAACTTTTTAAATAAACTGGCTCTGCAAGGTGGGGGTGGTTTTTATAAAGCCGACAACAGCAGCGAACTTCTGGATGCTTTTGACACTATTTTACGCTCGGTGAAAGATGTTAATACCACCTTTGTTTCGCCCGGGGTGGCGGTGAACCAGTTAAACCGGCTTACCCACCGCGATGAGCTATATTTTGCCTTGTTTAAGCCTGCCGAAGGAACGTTATGGCCCGGAAACCTGAAAAAATATCGGCTCGATGGTAACAATATTGTAGATAAGAACGGACTTAACGCCGTTGACAGCGTCTCGGGTTATTTCAATGATACTTCCCATAGTTACTGGTCGTTACTGGCTGACGGTAATGATGTCAGAGAAGGCGGCGCCGCCAGTTTATTTGACTACAGCCGCAATATGTACTTTTTTGACAGCCAGGGGAGCATCGTTAAAACGGCAAACCAGGTAACGGAAACCAATACCAATATTATTGTCAACGATATGGGGCTGGGCGGAAAAACCGATTCAGTATTACTTCGGGATACTGTGCTCAAATGGACCCGTGGCGTTGATATCAAAGATGCCGATGGCGACGGCAGTACCACTGATGTGCGCTTACAAATGGGCGATCCTATTCATTCGCAACCGGTAATTGTAAATTACTCAGCCACTGATTCTGCCATTTTTGTAGCCACTAATCAGGGTTTCTTACACTCTTTTGATGCCGAAACCGGTGAGGAAAATTTTGCAATTATTCCCAAGGAGCTGTTAGCCAATCTTTATAGCTTTTATGAGGACAACTCTACATTCAGCCACGTATACGGGCTGGATGGCGATATTGTACTGCGCGAAGTAGACAGCAAGTTATATCTGTATGTAGGGATGCGCCGAGGCGGCAGAAATTACTACGTATTTGATGTTACGAGTAAAACCTCACCGAAATTGGTATATAGCATTAACGGTGGCGATACCAAGCTGGAAAAGCTGGGACAGACCTGGTCGCGCCCTACGCTGACAAAAATTAAGATTGGCAGCACGGTTAAAAATGTGATGATTGTGGGTGGGGGCTATAGCGAAGAAAATGACAGTAAACCCGCCCGCACCGCAGATACACAAGGCAATGCGGTATTCATTTTCGATGCAGACAATGGCGACTTGTTATGGCGAGCCAGCAATAGCGAGGCTGACCTTAATCTAAGCGCTATGCAATATAGCATTCCTGGCCGTATATCGGTTATTGACCGCGATCAGGATTCATTAGCTGATCATATGTATGTAGCGGATATGGGGGGACAGTTGTTCCGCTTCGACATTTACAATGGAAAGACCGGTAGTGATCTAATTAAAGGGGCGCGGCTGGCCGATTTTGGTGGCAGTAGTGAAGCCGATAACCGGCATTTTTATTACGGTCCGGATGTGTCTGAAATTGCTTTAGGTGATGAACTTTACTATGCGGTAGCGCTAGGTAGCGGCTGGCGCGCGGCCCCGTTGAATACGCAGGTTAACGATCGTTTCTACATGCTCAAAGATAAAGGTGTGTTCAAACGCGACACCGAAGGATTATATACCTTTACAACGGGTATTACCGAAGCTGATATGTTCGATGCCACCTCCCATGCGCTGGCCAGTACTGATGATGCTACCCGTTCGCTGGCAACATCCCAGTTTGCCAGCAAACAGGGCTGGTACTTACAGATGACTACGGGGGGCGAAAAGATCTTGGCATCGCCGCTGATTATCGATTACAACGTGCTGTTTACCAGCTACATACCCGCCGCAAGCTCTGCCAGTGCCTGTGCACCGCCTTCGGGAAACAGCCGTGCTTACCTGGTAAATCTGATCAATGCGAATGCGGTGGACGATCTTAACCAAAACAATGAACTGGATCACCACGATCGCTATGCCGATTTGAGTCAAAGTGGTATTGCTCCGGAAACCCGGGTGTTGATTGAAGAAATAACCACCCCCGTCGTGTGTCTGGGCACCGAGTGCGCCTCAGCGGTTATCGAAACCAATGCAGATGGAAGCGAAAAAGACTGTGGCTCGACATTTTCCTGCCTGATGCAAAATATCTACGGGCGCTTTGAACGGGTGATACACGAAAGTTGGCAGTCTGAAATTGAACGCGAGTAAAATGGAGCCTAGACGGTGAAAAAACCTTTTTTACACCAGGGTTTTACCCTAATAGAATTAATGATTGTGGTGGCTATAGTCAGCATCATCGCGGCAATAGCTTACCCGTCATACCAATCGGTTATGGTCAGTAGCTATCGCAGTACCGGTCAGGCTGATCTTATGGCGTTAGCCTCAGCGATGGAACGCCATCACAGCGGCGGTTTTTCGTATCAGGGCGCCGCCACAGGAAGCGCAGATACCGGTGCTCCGGCCATTTTTGCTACCCATTCCCCGGCCTCCGAACCGCTTGCCAAGCGCCGCTATAACCTTACTATAGACAGTGCAGACGGCCAGAGCTTTACTATACGCGCCACGCCGGTAGCGGGAACCCCTCAAGCGGGCAACGGCAATTTGTTTTATTTCAGTGACGGGCGCAAAGCCTGGGATGAGAACAATAGCGGTAATATTGATGCAAACGAATGGTGCTGGTCGTGTTAGCGCTTTCTAATTGACCGCTTACCAGGTATCAACCCGCAGGGTATTTAATTTTAATTGATCCGCATAAGGGGGCGAGCCGTGGTGACTTTGCACAAAACTTACGCGGCTAGTCTGGTAGGTCGATGCTGTCGTAGCACTGTACGTACAGTGTAGGCTAATACCGTTACCCGTGGCCGCCAGGGCAGGGCGTTGGGCGGCGTTATCGGCCTCGATAGAAAATGCCCAGTATTCAATACTAAACGTGACGTTGGCGGTAATAGCCACGGCATTTCGCACCACCTCCCGGTTGAGGGGGGCTATTTGCTCGGCCAGCTCGTCTGCAAGATCGGTAGACCCTGAGAGTCGCGGTAGCACTTGTAAAACCTGCTGTAACCGGGTTTGTAGTTGGTCTTGCTGGTGGGTAAGAAAGCGTTGGGTTTCCTGTACCGCTAACTGTTCACGCGATTGCAGTTGTAGCGTCATTATCATCATCGCGCCGCTGATAAGTAAAGTACTGGCAATAAGACATTCCACCAGCCCCAGGCCTGCCTGATGTTTCATTCAAAATCTCTCCAACTACCCGCCACCGGTTGACTGCGTTGCATTGACTGACTGCGCTGTAAGCTAAGTAGCATAGCGGGGTGATACCGAAGCCTGACCGACGAGGTCGGCGCGAGCGGGCGGGTTAACACCAATGCGCCATCCAGCCACGCGGTAGAGGCTGAAGTTATGGTTAACGCCCGCTCTGCCTCGGCATGAACACCGATCACCAAGCCGTTGATCAGGCTGTTTTCTTCCAGTACTAATGTTTCTCCCGCTACCAGTAATACTATCGGTGCCTCGACTGTGCCAACAACCTGGCCGGCCCGCAGGGTACAGTCTCCCTGGATATAATATATGCCGGCACTGTGGGCGTTTAAGCCATGACAATTACGATGTAATGTACTGGCTTGCTGTAATTGTGTAAGCCCGCTCATGGCGGGGTAAAATAACGCGGCCAGGACGGCTTTGGGGTAATCGGTGGCATTAGCGTAGATACCGCTGTCTTCAATATCGCTTGTTACCTCGCCAACATGGCTTGATGGTATACTGTCACACGAGGTTGCGGCGACCGAAGCTGTTTGGCAAATCGTGCCGATGGCAGGTAACTCGAAGTCACTTGAGCTCCATACTGAGGCCAGCGGGGTGGCGTCGGCGCGCGTATACTGTAGGTGTAAATGGGCCGTTGCCGGCCAACTTGAATTAAGCATCAGGGCGGCAGCTGGTACAGACGTGAGCAGGCTATAGCGGACCACCGACAACCGGGCCGCAAGGTTAGCCGGAAGGCTGCTGTTAGCTGCCAGCGCATAGTGTAATAGGCGCGCATCGCGGGTGATGACTTGTTCAACCAGCCTTACCGTGCCGCCGGTAATCTGGTATTCGGTTATCGCAGCCTCCGGATCAATATGTTCAGTCAGTAAAATCGCTCTGTTTAATGCGTTGTCTAGTTCTACCTGCTGTTGTTCAAGCTCTCTTAATTGGCGGCTAAGCCGGGTTTGCAGGCTGGTAGATTCGACAATAAGCGCCGCACTGCCGGTCACCATAATGAGCAAAATGACTACTGGGACCAGCAACATAAAACCGTGTTGATCGTGCCTCATCAATAATTCCTTATCATCACATTACGCTGGTGAGTTCGGGTGTTCTCAGGTAATCCGGCAGCGTGGGCAGAAATAACTATGTTCATGGCACCCGCTCCGGGTTGGGATGCGGTAGCTGAAAACTGCAAGTCAGTAATAGTAAGCACACTTTTTGAGGTTAAATCGTGCCAGCCGCTGTGGTGACACAGGCGACCATCTACGCGGTATTCCACGGTGCCATCGTGTAGCCTGAAACCTAATTGTTCAGCCGGCGCGTGACCATCAAGCCGCCCGTTTTGGTTTTTGTCGTAGTGAAATAAAATGCAGCTGTGCGCAACTTCTCCTGGATAACTGTTTACCGCCAATGCCGGTACAAACGGGCTGTCGCTGCGCGGTTGTTGGTTCAGCAGGCGCGCCGCAGCCTGCGCATCGTAGCCGGCGCGCCGCAACTCAGTAGTTATCAGTTGAAGCAACCGCGCTAGTTCATTTTCCATGCGCATGGTCAGCAGTAAGTGTTGATGCAATAGCAGCGTGTGGCGCGCCCATTGCAGCGCGCCGGTCAATAGCAGAGCGCTTAGCGTTAAACCTACCATTATACTTACCAGGGTATAGCCTCGTGCGGCTAGCATGACGCAATACCATTGATATGTTCGGCCGGGGCGCATAACCTGATTCGCCCCAGGTTATTAATAATGACCTTAATCTGCACCGCGCCATGGCCGATTAACAGAGTGCCTGCGTGGCCCATACTCAAGGCGTGAAGGGGCTGAAACACCAATGCCTTTGCCACGCCATAACTACTGAACATCAGGGAGCTATTGGCCGAAAAAACGCCGCGTTCACGACTGGAATACACCGCGCAAGCTGTGTCGCGGATACAAGAACAGTCTGGTAAATAGCTGACAATGGCACAACCGTGCCCGGCCATGGAAAACTGAACAAATACCGGCGAGGCCTGCGTGACTGCCAGCATCTGTGCATGGCGCAATAGCAGTACTAATTGATTGGCCTGTTGTTTTACCTTGTTCTGTAAATGCCAGTTGCTATAGCGGGGTAAGGCTGTGAAAATAAGCAGTATAATAAGCGCCATTACAATCAGTAACTCCAGTAAGCCGGCTCCGGTACTGGTGAATAATCTGTTCTTAAGCACAGCGAACTCGCCCTTAAAATGTTGTTAATCTGTTGGTATGGTAAGGAATAAAAGCAGTATAAAAAGCTGTACAGAAGGTAGGAATTTACATGCAAAGGCATTCAGGCTTTACGTTACTGGATATGGTGATTGCATTAGCTATTGCGGGAATACTGGCAGCGCTGGCTATTCCCAGTTATCAGTATTTTATTAATAAAAGCAGGTTACAGAATATTCAGCTTGAATTGCTGGCATTACAAAGCGAACAGGAAAAATACCGGCTAAGTCATAATACTTATGCCAAGTTAACCGCCCTAAGCGTTCCGGCCTCAGCCCATTACCGTATCAGCTTTGAAAATGTCGGGCCCCAAAGCTATAAACTGGTGGCTAGTAATAAACAAGCAGACGCGGCGTGCGCGCAGGTAAGTATTGACCATACCTTTGCCCGCCATCCCCTGGAATGTTGGGAATAGTAGCGTGCCACAAATGACAGTAATGGTTAATGCTAGCTCCTCCCAGCTTCTGACGAAACGCGGCTAACTACAGCTGATATTCGCCCCTGCTGCGTTTTCCTTGATACCATCATCGTTACTATCAACCGCCACCGCAATCCGGCCGAATAAAGAAAGAATTAACGCCGAGGCCTGTTTTGCATCGCCGCTGGTGGGACACACAACAATGGCAGCCTGGTTGCTGATAGAGCCATCTGGCCGAAACGTTAAAGTGCCACTGATGCCGCTTACTGTACTAGTGCCACTGACTTGATCTACCGCGGCTATCATAGCTTCCCCGTTTTCTCGGTTACCGTTGCTATTGCTATCAATAAAGGCCATTTTTCCTTCCTGCCAGCTACCGGTACAGCTGTTGTAATCTTTGGTTGGACACAGTACAACATTAGAGCCTTCGTCTACCGCGGAAAAGCGCGCTGCTCTGGCTACAGCACTTAAATTATTTATATCAGCGATAATTCTGTTTTGTTGTAGCATAGATGAAATACCCGGGGCGCCTATAGTCATAAGAATCGCTGCAATAGCGATGGTTATCATTAGTTCCACCAGCGTCAAGCCACGTTGTTTATTTATTGTTTTGGCCATAACAGAAGCTTATATTCATCGTTTATCATACTGTTAGCGTAAACAAATTTCAGATAGGCTTGGGTATGTTTTTATTTGCCCCAATCTAGTAATTAATAACCAACACAATAAACAACAGTACAGGCAATGCGGATAGTCAGCTGCGAAGACGCGCTGAGCCAAGCTGACAGCGCTTTTCCTATACAGTAAACTCACCTTCAGGACGTCGTTAGACAAATTGGATAAAAAATGCAAAAACAAGCCGTTATTGATGAAATGAAAGTACTGCCGCAGATTGATTGCGCACACGAGGTAGCGCGGCGCGTGGGCTTCATTAAACAACAGCTCACTCAGGCTGGCCTGTCCTCCTTAGTACTGGGTATTTCAGGTGGTATCGATTCTTGTACTCTGGGCCGTTTAGCCCAACTGGCTGTGGATGAGCTCAATGCAGAACAGACTGATCAACGGTATCAGTTTATTGCAGTACGCTTGCCATACAATACCCAGGCCGACGAAGCTGATGCGATGTTATCGATTGATTTTATTCAGCCAACCAAGCACGTTAGTGTGAATGTCCAGCCCGGCACTGATAGTATTCATGAGGCTACCGCCGCGGCATTATCCAGCGCAGACTTGCTGCCTGAGGATCCTGCTACCCAGGATTTTGTGAAAGGTAATGTAAAAGCCCGTACCCGTATGATCATTCAATATGAAATTGCAGGTATGACGAACGGGTTAGTGTTAGGGACCGACCACTCAGCGGAAAATATCACCGGTTTTTATACAAAATTTGGGGATGGCGCTTGCGACTTAGCTCCTTTGTTCGGCCTGAATAAGCGTCAGGTTCGCCAGTTAGCCAGCTATCTAGGGGCGCCCCCAGGCGTAGTGAGTAAAGCGCCTACAGCTGACCTGGAAACCCTTAGCCCACAAAAGGCCGATGAAGACGCTTTAGGACTGAGCTACGACCAGATAGACGATTTTCTTGAGGGTAAGGATGTGGCAGACCACGTTGCCGAGAAGTTACTGACAATATATCAGCGTACGCAACATAAACGTGTGCCGATACCCACAATTTATGATGAAGAGTGATGGCCAGATGAAAAAGATAGAAGCAATAATTAAACCGTTCAAAATGGACGATGTGCGTGAAGCGCTAGCCGATGTCGGTATAGCGGGTATGACCGTAACTGAGGTTAAGGGATTTGGTCGGCAAAAAGGCCACACGGAATTATACCGGGGCGCCGAATATCAGGTGGACTTTCTGCCCAAAATTAAGCTGGAAATTATTATTGGCGATGAACTGGTGGAACAGGCTGTAGAAGCGATTCAACAGGCTGCGAACACCGGCAAGATAGGTGACGGCAAGGTGTTTGTCTATAACGTCGAAAGCGCACTGCGTATTCGTACAGGCGAGACCAACGAAGAAGCGCTGTAAATTAACGCGAAGGCTAATATATTAACAAGAAAAAGGGCCGTTTACGGCCCTTCTTTTTTTATTGCTGCTGTTCCTGACCTTGGTCATGGCCGTGGTCATGACCAGAACCCGGACCGTGGGCATGACCATGGTCCAGCTCTTCCTGGGTGGGTTCGCGTACATCTACAACTTCCACTTCAAATGAAAGAGGAACACCCGCTAATGGATGGTTGCCATCAATAACCACATGTTCTTCTGAGGTATCGATAACCATCACAGATTGCTCGCCCTGGTCAGTCGTTGCTCTGAACGACATACCAACTTCAACGTCCATACCATCGAACATACTACGTGGTACCTGCTGTACCAGTTCGTCTACCCGTTGGCCGTAGGCTTTATCGGGCTCTACTGAAACCTTGAACTGGTCGCCTTTATCTTTACCTTCAAGCGCGTCTTCAAGACCTTCAATCAAAAAACGCTTACCCAGCAGAACAGTGAGTGGCTCTTTGCCGACGGATGAGTCCAGTTGGGTACCGTCTTGAGCAGATACGGTATAATGAAGCGTTACTACACTGTCTGAAGTTATAGTCATAATGATTCCTGAATTTTTACTGGCAGTCTTCCTGCCGTGAATTTTGCGATACGGCCGCTAACCCGGCCGAACACGCTCGTTACCTTTTGGTTCATCGATAGAATAGGGTAGTGGTTGCACACTAAACAGATGCTCCGGAGCATCAGCCAAACGGAACACATCGTCCTGGGTGGTATCATTATTAAGTACCGCCAGTAACCAGGTCTCTTGGCCCAGTGTTGCCTGACGTATAATGGCTCCACCCCGGCGCCAGTTTTCCCCGAGCTGTTTTTCTACGATAGCATCTGGCTTAATTGAAACACCAGCCTCCAGCTTAAATACATAAGCTGCACGTTTGTTTCTGCCTAAATAGCGGGTGCGGGCTACAACCTCCTGGCCCATGTAACACCCTTTACTAAAATCAATACCCTGCAACGCCTGCACGTTCATCATTTGCGGCACATATTCATTGCTGTGAGCCGCGCCAAATTGCGGTATGCCTTGCTCAATCGACAGCGCCTCAAATACACCTGCAGCATACACAGCGATAGCATCATGTTGTTGGGCAAAGGTTGCCAGCGCCGCTGCATCTTTGGCAGGTAAGATAGCCATAAATACATCATCTGGGCGATCCAGCCGGATAACCACGCCGTTGTCATAAGCGGTTACCCCCAGTGGCTCTGCCGGCATAGCAATACCGGCGTCAGTGAACCACTGGCAGGCGGATGTACCACGAAACGCTACTTGATGTAACGAGTCGCTGGCATCGACAATATCAACTTTAGAAAACACCCCGTACTTATTCAACTGGGCCAGGCTGATATCCAACACCTCTTTCGGCAGACTCAACAATATTTGCTGGTCATACCGCACCACATTCTGTAAAGACCAGGTTTTGCCTTTGAAATCACAATGCGCAGAACGGCGTGCCTGCCCGGCAGACAATTTATTAATGTCTACGGTGAGCTGGCCATGCAAATAGCTTTCCTTTTCCTCCCCGGTCACACTAATTAACCCATAGTGTTCCAAAGGAATAACAAAACTATCAGCAAGTTCGCTGAGTCTGGCTGGCAAATTCATATACAAAACCACCTTTAACTTTTTCGATATGCTAAGTGTTGGGGTGAACCTGCAAGAACCAAGGGAAAGCGCGCAAAAATCGGTAAAAAGGTCAGTGATTCGGTTTGTTTCAACGTGTTATAGTAGCCGTCATAATTTATGCAAGGTGTTGTGGTTTATGTTTTCACCCAAAAGACGTGCGCGGTTAAAATGGGCGTGCCGACGTGGCATGCTTGAACTTGATGTGTTATTTCTGCCTTTCGTGGAAACCGGCTTTGACCAGCTGAGTTTTGCCGAACAGGAGACCTTTGAACGTTTGTTAACCAGCGATGATCCTGACTTGTTTGCGTGGTTTATGGGCCATCAAAAGTGTGAAGATCCTGAGCTGGCGGCAATGGTTCAGCACATCCTGGGCCGTGTCAAAGTTTAGGTTTATTCTTACCCCGCACCCGCTGCGCCGCTGGTGTTGGCTGCTGCCTGCCGGTGCGCTGGTACTGTGTATACTGGCGCTACACGAGGCGGTGTGGAGTTACCTGCAAACCTGGCATACGCTGGTAATATTATTGATCGGGGCAGGGTTATATACTCGGTGGCATCGAGCCCAACCTTGTCCTATTCAGACTTTTGTATTGGCGGACGATAGGGGCCACTGGCAACAAGCGCGACAGGTAGATCACCTGAGCGACGCGCCGGTCTGGTTGCTTACTCCCGCTTCGCGTTTAACCCCTATAGGCATGTATTTGCACTTTTCTACGGGCGCTGACGAGGTGGTTGCTGGCCGCAGTCACTACTGCTGGATATTACGTGGTGAATGCACCCAAACGAATTATCGGCGTTTGGCCCGCACTATCATTCACCTTAGCAGCAAGCCTTGTTCTCTCAATTCTTCAATTTGAATAACCCATTATGAACTTACTCCCTCTTTATTTTTCTGCCTTGACCCAAAAAGCGGATAAGGCCCGGTTAAGCCAGTTTAAGTCACCCGCATTACCTAGCTGTGAGTATCACCGAACCCTATTGATAGCACCGCAGCATTACCAGCGTTATTGTCGATTAATTAACTGGCCAGCAGAACAGGCATTACATCCGTGTTATCTGCAAATGGTAAGTTTGCCGCTACAACTTAAATGCCTGACCACAGCGACCAGCCCGTTTCCGGTACTGGGCCTGGTGCATCGA
This sequence comes from Salinimonas sediminis, assembly GCF_003429285.1. NCBI lineage: Bacteria > Pseudomonadati > Pseudomonadota > Gammaproteobacteria > Alteromonadales > Alteromonadaceae > Salinimonas > Salinimonas sediminis. The sequence goes on along the minus strand of NZ_CP031769.1, from coordinate 2,961,524 downwards.
GCCAATCAGATAACCCTTGTTGATACCATCGATAATCATGCTGAGATTCAGCTGTTAGCCAGCTATGCTGATGTAAGGCCGCATAAAAGAGGCTGGGAAGTGGATTTAAAAGTTAAAGCTAAACAGGATAAGCGAGTGGTATATGAAGCGGTTTCACGCTATTTGGTACGGGTAAAGGCGCCCCATGTCGCCCCGGCAAAACCGCCTAAGCAGACGTATCAATGGGCGCTTCCAGCGCAAGCCACCGAGCATGCCGCTATCGTCGCTACGCGCAATATTGGACGCCAGTATGCGCGAGTATCGGGCGACTATAACCCCATTCACCTTAGCCGGGTTAGCGCTTCTGCGTTTGGCTTTTCACGGGCGATTGCGCATGGAATGTGGTCGCTTGCCAGCATGTTAAGCCATCTGCCAGATTGGCAGCATGCCGCTGGCACGGCTATACAGTGTGAGTTTATCAAACCCCTCCGGTTGCCGGGCACGGCGCGCTGCTTTTCGCAGGCTCAAGCAGGCCAGCAGCAATTCTGGCTTACTGATAACAAGCTAAGTGCGCCGCATATCAGCGGCGTCATTCAAACTGGAGCGTAACGTTCTAGGTGCCTAGTACGCCGGGGGTGTTTTGCGTCCGGCTGGCTGAGGGTTTTAATATGGTGGGCAGCGGGTTGTCCATTGCTTCTGGATAATCAAGATTAAAGTGGAGCCCGCGACTTTCTTTACGATCCATTGCACAACGCACAATTAATTCAGCCACCGTCACCAGGTTACGCAATTCAAGTAAGTTATTGGAAACTCTGAAATGTGCATAATATTCCTGAATCTCTTGTTCTAGCAGATTAATTCGCCGCAAGGCCCGCTCTAAACGCTTATTGGTGCGTACAATTCCCACGTAATCCCACATGAATAAACGAAGTTCATGCCAATTGTGTTGAATAATGACTTCTTCATCAGAATTGGTTACCTGGCTTTCATCCCATGGTGCGATATCTTCTATCTCGTGATGAATATCTAACCGTCTTAAAATATGTTCTGCGGCACTAGCGGCATACACCACACATTCCAGCAGTGAATTTGAAGCCATACGGTTAGCGCCATGTAAGCCTGTGTAGGCGACCTCGCCTATGGCGTAAACATTGTCTAAGTCGGTGCGCGCATGGGTATCGGTCATGACCCCGCCGCAACTATAGTGCGCGGCGGGCACCACCGGAATGGGCTGGCGGGTAATATCTATACCCAACGCCCGGCACCGCCGGTAAATATTAGGAAAATGCTTAACGATGAAATCAGCAGGTTTGTGGCTGATATCCAGATACATACAATCTGCCCCCAACCGCTTCATTTCGTAGTCAATCGCCCGGGCCACGATATCCCGCGGGGCTAAATCGCCGCGAGGGTCAAAGTTTGTCATAAAACGGGTACCATCGGCGTGGCACAATTGTGCGCCTTCGCCCCGCAATGCCTCTGTAATCAGAAAGTTTCGCGCTTCGGGATGGTATAAACAGGTAGGGTGGAACTGATTAAATTCCATATTGGCTACCCGGCAGCCGGCCCGCCAGGCCATGGCAATACCATCGCCACTCGACACATCCGGGTTTGAAGTATACTGATAGACTTTACTGCCGCCGCCGGTGGCCAGCGTGATAAAACGAGAACGAATGACCTCAACGTGTTCACGCTGGCGGTTCCACACGTAAACCCCCGTACAGCTGCCCGGCCGTTGGCGCGACTGTATCAGGTCAATGGCGTTGTAGCGCTCAAAAAAATGAATGTTGGGATGGTTGGCCACCGCATCATTCAACGTTATTTGTAGCGCTTCGCCGGTAGCATCTGCTGCATGTAAAATGCGGCGATGGCTATGGCCGCCTTCGCGGGTAAGATGATAGCGTTCTTCGCCCTGGGCATTTTGTTCTTTGTCAAAAGGCACGCCATACCCAATAAGCCAGGTCAGGGCTGATTTAGCTTGCTGGGCGGTAAATCGCACCGCTGCTTCATCGCATAAACCGGCGCCGGCCTGCAACGTATCTTCGACGTGTGCATCGACCGAGTCGGTTTCGTCAAAAACAGCGGCAATACCGCCCTGGGCATAGCGGGTAGAGCCTTCGTTGCGATCGCTTTTGCTCAGGACAATAACTTTACAATGGTCGGCCAGCTTCAGCGCCAGACTCAAACCTGCAGCGCCGCTGCCTATAATAAGTACATCACAGCTATGTTCAATAGACTGGGTGTGCGCAGAAGATAGTGAAGATGACACTGAATTCATGTATTTTAGCGGATAATCATTAAGCTAAGGTTCGGCAAGTCTAATGGATGAGCAGTAAAACTCAATGGGCTTGTGTGTATTGAACCGATGAATACTGTTATTTATCGAGAAATAATCCGAACTTTTTGAATTAAGCACAGTCTACTTCAATGCTTATGTGAGCTATTGAGAAGTGGAAGTACAGGAGATATGGCTCGGATGAGCGAGCAGATGACCGATCAACAGATTGTTGAAAAAGTACAAAGCGGCGATAAAAACGCGTTCAATCTGCTAGTTACTCGTTATCAGCACAAGGTTATGCATTTGGTATCACGTTACGTCAAAAATTCTGGCGATGTAGCGGATGTAACCCAGGAAGCATTTATTAAAGCCTATCGTGCGTTGCCCAATTTTCGTGGCGACAGCGCGTTTTATACCTGGCTTTATCGGATCGCGGTAAACAGTGCCAAAAATTATTTGGTTGCTCAAGGCCGCAAGCCACCTGCCAGCGATGTTGATGCAGAGGAGGCTGACTACTACGAAGGCAGTGATGCGCTCAAAGAGCAATCCACACCGGAACGCAGTCTGTTATCCAGTGAGATTGAAACTACCTTATTCCGGGTTGTTGAAAAACTGCCCGATGATTTGCGCATGGCGATAACCCTGCGTGAAATAGAAGGGTTAAGTTATGAAGAAATAGCGAACGTGATGGGCTGTCCGGTAGGGACGGTACGTTCACGAATTTTTCGGGCCAGGGAAGCAATAGATAAAGTTCTGCAACCCTTGTTAGAAAATTGAACTTTTCTGTAATGTGTCGGACTAACCTGCTGTGATAAGGTGGTGTTCGATCAGAATTGATCAGGATTTGTTTATATGACGCAACAGCAAGAAAAATTGTCAGCCTTTATGGATGGCGAACTAAATAGCAATGACATCCTGCAATCAATTAAGCAGGATCCTGAGTTGCAGGCTAAATGGCGCCGGTACCATGTTATTCGTAGTGGCCTTCGTCAAGAAGCCAGTGTGTCGCCTGAGCTGGACATAACAGCGCAAGTAGCCGCGGCACTGGCTGACGAGCCGACGATAATGGCACCGAAAAAATCACGCCGGAAACATTTACCCGTGATTGGCGATGTTGCCCCGTTTGCCCGGCAAACAGGTCAACTTGCTGTCGCTGCGTCTGTAGCGGTAGCGGTTATTTTGGGTGTGCAACAATTTAATCCGCCTGCGCCGGTAGATGCCCCGATGGGTTCAGCAACCCCGTTAATTGGTACCCCAGGAGGGCTTGCGCCGGTTAGTCTTGAGCAAACCCGGCCGGTATCAAGAAATGATATGGCGACGATGATGGAGAAAAAGCGCAAAATTAATGCGTTGATTTCAGATCATGAGCAGCAGGTTAAACTTAAGCAGTCGGCGGTCGAAGCTGAACAGGAGCAGGGCAGTCAGCCTGAAGCGCAATAGAGACTGAATGAAAGTATCATATAATAACAAGAGGTCCGGGCGGGTAACCCGGACGTCTGATTTATGCCTTTTGAAACCGGCTTACCTGTGTCTTAGTGTTGTTTTTTCCTCTTCGATTATGGTGGCATCTGCTACCGAAATATCTTCAGTTTCACCACTATCCACCCAAACCCAAACCCAAACCCAAACCCAAACCCAAACAAACGTAGAGAAAGATGCCACAGCTGGTACTATTTCGCCCTCTGACCGGCCAGCAGCCGCTAATGCTGATGATGCGGGCACCGATGAAGCTGATGTCGCTAATTATAGCGCGCTAAGCGCTAATGACTGGTTGAATAAACTGGCCACCGTAGTAAGCAGCAAGAATTTTCAGGTATCGTTTGTTCAGGCCCGTACCGGCCAGGAAACTGTCCCTTATTTGTGGCGCCATGGCGTGATGGCGGACGGTACGAGTATGGAGCAGCTAAATTTGCAAAATGGGCCCGGCCAGGAGCAAATCAGAGTGGGCAATATCGTTAGCGTGTTTGAACCGGATGTACCACCTTATAGTGTTCGTTCAGGCGTTATACATGGTCCTATTCCAGCTCAGCTGTTGCATCAGCCCACGCAATTGCGTGAAGCCTATGAGTTTGTGTTGGTGGGGCGCGCTCGGGTATCGGGCAGAACCGCGCAGCAATTACGTATTATCAGCCGCGATAACAGTCGGTTTTCTTATCAGTTGTGGCTAGATGAAATATCCGGCATGTTGCTTAAATTTAATACCCTGGATTTACAGGGTAATGTATTGGAACAAATTCAGGTCACCTCAATGGCGATGACCGCACAGCCCCATCCATATTTTTCAAAAGTCAATCAGGCATCGTTACCTCAACCTATGGCGAGCGGCCAGAGTACGCCGGCTCCGCATAGCTGGCAGGTCACTTATTTACCTAAAGGCATGGTGGAGGTAAGCCAGGATGTACGGCGCCTATCGCTCACCGGGCAAATGGTAGAGTATAAGATGTTCAGTGATGGGTTGGTGGATGTGTCGGTCTATGTGCAGCCTGCCAAACAGGCTATTGGCGCTGATTTAGCGCTGCGGCATGAACTTAACACTTTCCTGACCTTTACCAACGGATCCGCGCAGGTTACTGTGGTAGGCGAGATTCCCCTGCAAACAGCCAATGCTATGGCCCATTCGTTATCTATGAAAGAAGCACGTTAATGATTACGGAAACTGCAACAGTGATAGCCGTTAACAACGATATTGTAACGGTTGAAGCTGCTATAAAATCGACCTGCTCAACCTGTCAGGCCCAGCAGGATTGCGGCTCTGGGGTAATCTCCAGGGCGATAGCGCCAAAAGTGCAGCAATTAGATATCGCTACACCAATGTCTGTAAAAGTCGGTGATACCGTTTCTGTGGGAATACCCGAAGCCGGATTGCTTAGCGCCTCAATGTGGTTATATTTAGCGCCGCTTATATTATTTGTTGTGTCAGCGGGACTGTTAACCGAGGCGGTGCAGTGGTTAAGCTGGGGCCATGAACTTATGGTAGTGGCGGGGGCGGGGCTTATCACACTGGCCGGGTTTGTGGGTATTTCTGGCCATCTGAAAAAAGTTGATAAAAGCCGCTTCAAACCGGTTATTCTTGCGGTACTCTCGCCCGCGGCGCAAGCTCACCCGGCAGTTTAAGTCTATCTACGTCCCCGCCTGCCGTATATTCACGTCAGGCTATCCAACTTATTCGCTTTTATGCGCAGAAATAGGTAAAATCCGCACGCTCTGCGCTGTCCTTAGTTCAAACAATGGCTTTGTTCACTAATAGCGCCTGTTCAGTCTTTGCATTGGCAAAGTATTTATAACGATTAGACTTATTGCAGGTAACCTCCAGCATTATGCAACATTCGCACATACGTAACTTTAGTATTATCGCTCATATTGACCATGGTAAATCAACGCTTTCTGACCGGCTTATACAGGTGTGTGGCGGGCTAACCGAACGCGAAATGGCCGAGCAGGTGCTGGACTCCATGGACCTTGAGCGCGAGCGTGGAATAACCATCAAAGCACAAAGCGTTACGCTTAATTACACTGCCAAAGACGGTGAAACGTATCAGCTAAACTTTATCGATACCCCCGGACACGTGGACTTTTCTTATGAAGTATCCCGCTCATTGGCGGCCTGTGAAGGTGCGTTGCTGGTAGTAGACGCGGGACAGGGAGTTGAAGCTCAAACGCTGGCGAACTGTTATACGGCGATGGAAATGGACTTAGAAGTTGTGCCTATTCTTAACAAAATAGACCTGCCTCAAGCCGAACCTGAACGGGTAGCCGAAGAAATTGAAGACATCGTCGGTATTGATGCGCTGGACGCCGTGCGCTGTTCGGCCAAAACAGGGGTCGGCGTGGATGAGGTGCTTGAGGAAATAGTTAAGCGTATTCCACCACCTGTAGGCGACCGCGACAAGCCGCTACGCGCTCTTATCGTTGACTCATGGTTCGATAATTATCAAGGTGTGGTATCCCTGGTAAAAATTGTTGAAGGTGAGTTGAGCGTAAAAGATAAGATTCAGATCATGTCGAATGGCCAGGTGCACCAGGCCGATAAAGTAGGTATCTTTACCCCTAAGCAGAAAGATACGGGAATTTTACGCGCCGGTGAAGTGGGCTATGTGATTGCTGGTATCAAGGAGATTCTTGGCGCGCCGGTAGGCGATACCATCACTGTAGCGAAAAACCCGGCACAACAAATGTTACCAGGCTTTAAAAAAGTTAAGCCTCAGGTGTATGCAGGGGTGTTCCCGGTTAGCTCAGACGATTACGAAGACTTTCGTGACGCGCTTAGCAAGCTTAGCCTAAATGATGCCTCATTATTCTTTGAACCTGAAAGCTCCGCTGCACTGGGCTTCGGTTTTCGGATAGGCTTTTTGGGCATGCTACACATGGAGATTGTGCAAGAGCGGCTCGAGCGTGAGTACGATTTAGACCTTATTACCACCGCACCTACGGTTATTTATGAAGTATTGACTACCAAAGGCGAAACCGTGGTGGTCGACAGTCCTTCGAAGTTACCGGCAGTCAACGATATTGAAGAGATTCGCGAGCCTATCGTAGAGGCGAATATTCTGGTGCCACAGGATTACCTTGGCAATGTCATGACCCTTTGCGTAGAAAAGCGTGGCATGCAAACCAATATGACCTACCACGGTAATCAGGTAGCTTTAACCTACGAAATACCTATGGCTGAAGTGGTGCTGGACTTTTTCGACAGATTAAAATCCACCAGTCGTGGCTTTGCTTCCCTGGACTATAATTTTATTAAGTTCTCGGCCTCGGATATGGTACGGGTCGATATCATGATCAATAGCGAGCGGGTTGATGCTCTGGCACTGATTACGCACCGGGAAAACAGTCAGTCGAGAGGCCGCGATCTGGTAGATAAATTACGTGAGCTTATCCCCAGACAAATGTTTGATATCGCTATTCAGGCGGCCATTGGCAATCATATTATTGCCCGTAGTACGGTAAAACAACTGCGTAAGAACGTTATTGCTAAATGTTACGGCGGGGATGTCAGTCGTAAGAAAAAGCTGCTACAAAAGCAAAAAGAAGGGAAGAAGCGGATGAAGCAGGTGGGTAATGTTGAATTACCGCAGGATGCATTCCTTGCCATACTCAAGGTAGGTAAATAATGGCCAATTATTTTTCTATTCTACTGGTTATCCTTACGGTAGTTACCGGCTTGGTATGGTTGGTGGACGCGCTGTTTTGGGCGCCAAAACGTAAAGCCGCCAGCGCGGGCAGTGCAGAGGGCGAAAAGCTGCCCTATTGGGTAGACACCTCGCAGCAGATTTTTCCAGTTATTGCCTTTGTGTTGGTATTGCGTTCGTTTTTATATGAACCCTTTCAGATTCCTTCAGGCTCTATGATGCCCACTTTGCTGGTGGGCGATTTTATCCTCGTAGAAAAATACGCCTATGGCCTTAAAGACCCGGTTGTTCGGCATAAGTTTCTGGAAACCGGCACGCCTGAACGCGGCGATATTGTGGTGTTCAAATATCCCGAAGATCCGAATATCGACTATATTAAACGTGTAGTGGGCATGCCAGGTGATACGGTGATTTACCAAAATAAACAGGTGTTCATTCGGCCCAAATGTACCGGTGAAAATAGCGCAGAGTGTAAAAAACTCCAGCCCGTACCGGTTACCTTTAAAAGCCGGGGCGAATTTGTACAAAACATGGCTCCGCTGCTGCGCTACACCGAACAATTGGGGGAGGTGGAACACGATGTTTTACGTCATCCTACCCGCAAAGATATGCCAGCACGCTTTTATACTCAGCCAGGCACGCGCTCTGATGAGTGGCTGGTACCAGAAGGGGAATACTTTGTAATGGGCGACAACCGCGATAATAGCCGCGATAGTCGTTACTGGGGCTTTGTGCCCGATGCGAACCTGGTGGGTAAGGCCGTCGCTATCTGGATTAGCTTTGAGTTTGAACGTAGCGCAGAAGACCTGATTCCGGCATGGATACCTACCGGCGTGCGCTTTAACCGTATTGGTGGCATTGAGTAATGCTGGGAATAGATAAATATGTGCATCTGTCCCGGGTGCTGGATTACCGGTTTAAGAATGTTGATCTGTTAGAGCAGGCACTAACCCACCGTAGCGCGGCAAAACTGCACAATGAGCGTTTAGAATTTTTAGGCGATGCAGTACTGGGCATGGTGGTGGCGGATGCACTTTATCAGGCCTTTCCCGAGGTACCGGAAGGTAAATTAACCCGTATGCGTTCTACCTTAGTTAAGGGTGAGACCCTTGCTGAGCTGGCCAGAGAAGCCAACGTTGGCGAGCTGGTAAAACTGGGGCAGGGCGAGCTTAAAAGCGGAGGCCATCGCCGCAGCTCAATCCTGGCTGATGCAATGGAAGCGGTATTAGGTGCTATCTACCTGGACGCCGGGCTTGAAACCGTCCGGGGGGTTATTCTTAACCTATGGGATGAGCGAATTAACGCCCTTAACCCCAATGAGCATCCAAAAGATAACAAAACCCGCTTGCAGGAATTTTTACAGTCGCGCCGCCAGCCTTTACCGGTGTACGATGTTGTTAATATTTCGGGTAAAGATCATGCCCAAACCTTCGATGTCAGTTGTACCGTCAGTCAAGTAGATACGCCAGTGGTTGCTTCCGGCAATAGCCGCCGCAAAGCTGAACAACAAGCCGCCAAATTAATGCTGGAGAAACTCGAAAATGCAGCCGGATGATATACAAACACGTTGTGGCCTGATAGCTATTGTGGGGCGGCCGAATGTTGGTAAGTCGACGCTGCTTAATCGTTTACTCGGCCAAAAAGTCAGTATTACCTCACGCAAGCCACAAACTACTCGCCACCGCATTCTAGGCATAGACACTGACGGCGATAGCCAAACTATTTATGTTGACACTCCCGGGCTGCACAAAGAAGAAAAACGGGCGATTAACCGCTATATGAACCGTGCGGCCTCCAGCTCACTGGCTGAAGTAGGATTAGTGCTGATGGTGGTTGAAGGCACCCGCTGGACCGACGATGATGAAATGGTCTTGCACAAAGTACGGCAGACCGGCTTGCCAGTGTATTTGGTGGTTAACAAAGTCGATAAAGTGCAAGACAAAGAAGAACTGATGCAACAGCTGAAAATGCTGTCTGGTAAGTTTGAGTTTGAGCATATTGTGCCGGTGAGCGCGAAGCAGGGTAAACAGGTTGATGCTTTGCGTGAGTTGGTTCAACAAAGTCTGCCGCAAAACGTGTTTTTCTTTCCTGAAGATTATATTACCGACCGCTCAAGTCGGTTTATGGCTGCCGAAATTATTCGCGAAAAACTCATGCGTTATACCGGCGATGAGTTGCCCTATTCCACCACTGTTGAAATAGAGCAATTTAAAATGGCTGAGAATGGCGTATTTCGAATCAATGGTCTTATTCTGGTTGAGCGGGAAAGCCAAAAACGTATGGTGATTGGTAAAGGTGGTGGCCATATTAAAACTATCGGTGAGCAGGCTCGTATAGATATGGAACATTTGTTTGATACCAAAGTGTTTTTAGAGCTTTGGGTAAAGGTTAAACAGGGCTGGGCAGATGACGAGCGAGCACTGCGTTCGTTAGGCTACGGCGAAGACTAAGCACAGCATCTCAATACAGTAGGAGGCTTCGGGTAATGGCAATTTCTGATATGCGACGGCAGTATGCAATGGGAACATTGGAAGAGGCCTCTCTTACCGCTCACCCGATCACGTTGTTTAGTCGTTGGTTAGATGAAGCGATTGCCGCGGGGATCCCGGATCCTACTGCGATGACCGTAGCCAGTGTAGATGCCACTGGGCAGCCTTCGCAACGTATTGTTTTATTAAAAGATGTTGGCGAGCAGGGGTTTGTTTTTTACACTAACCTGGGAAGTCGCAAAGCCCGAGAGCTTAGCAGTAACCCAAAAGTGTCGCTGCATTTCCCATGGTTTTTTATGGAGCGGCAGGTTCGAATTTGCGGTACCGCCAGCAAACTAAGCCTGAAGCAAAACGCGGAGTATTTTTTTTCCCGTCCCAAAGATAGCCAGTTGGCAGCTTTTGCCTCGCGGCAAAGTCAGCCTATTTCCAGCCGTCAATTGTTGCTTACCCAGTTCGCTCAATTAAAACAGAAGTTTGCTGACAGAACACTTCCGGTTCCGGACTTTTGGGGTGGTTTTTTAGTCGCGCCGCATCAAATAGAATTTTGGCAGGGCGGTGAAGACCGTTTACATGACAGGTTCGAATACAATAAGGATGCACAGGGCAACTGGTCTACCCAACGCTTAATGCCCTAATGGCGCTGGCGCCTAACCATGCACATGATTGATAGCCACTGCCATTTAGACTTCACCACCTTTGCTGACGATCTAGCCTCTGTGTTACAGCGTAGTCGGGAGCAAGGGGTAAAACATTTTCTGATTCCCGGCACCACCGAACAAGGGTGGCAGCGCCAGCTACAACTTCACAAAGACTTGCCTGATGTTGATATCGCATTTGGTTTGCATCCTTATTTTGCGCAAACTATGACAGCTTCAGCTTTCGATACGCTGTCGCACTATGTAGCCAAACATCACCGGCAATTAGTGGCAATAGGCGAAGCAGGACTGGACGCTACTGTCGAGACGCCAATGAAAACCCAGCAAGATAGGCTTGAACAACAACTTACGTTGGCTGCTGAATATCATTTACCCATAATTTTGCATCATCGTAAAACTCATCACTTGTTAATTGAGATGATTAAACATACCCGATTTAGCCAGGGTGGGGTGATTCACGCTTTTTCTGGCAGTAAACAGGTGGCAAATACGTATATTGACGAGGGGTTCAAGTTAGGTGTTGGCGGCACTATTACCTACGATAGAGCTAACAAGACCCGCGCTACGCTGGCCCAAGCGCCTATTGAAGCATTACTACTGGAAACTGACTCGCCAGATATGCCGCTTGCTGGTTTTCAGGGGCAGCGAAATACGCCGCAACAATTACCGCGCATAGCACATGAACTTGCCACGCTGCGTGGATGCCCTATCGAACAGGTAATTGAGCAAACCAGCCGCAACTACCGGCAACTCTTCCAACGCCAATAGGATATTGGACAGGTAATTTAGCAGGGCATCAGGCGTTGCTCTGGAATGGCTCTGGCCCAAGCCCCAGCATGGCTCCGGTAAAACCGATAGCGCTCTTTCGAGGCCAGTTAAATACGCCCCCAACAATTACCACACATTGCGCATGAACTTGCCACGCTGCGTGGCGACTCCACCGCAGGTGATTGGACAAATCCGTCACCATTACCGGCAATACTTTCAGCGTCAATAGAATACTGGGCGGGTAATTTAGTAGGGCATCAAGCGTTGCTCTGGAATGGCTCTGGCCCAAGCCCCAGCATGGCTCCGGTAAAATCGATAGCGCTCTTTCGAGGCCAGTAAAATACGCCCCCAACAATTACCACACATTGCGCATAAACTTGCCACGTTGCGTGGCGGCTCCATCGCAGGTGATTGGGCAAATCCGTCACCATTACCGGCAACGCTTTCAGCGCCAATAGGATATTAGGCGGGTAATTTAGCTGGGCATCCTTTGTGACCTTGGCATGGCTGATAATGGATATTCGGGCCAACGTAACTGACTGTTCCAAAAACCTTGTGTAGGTGATGTGTTACCTATACAGCACCGATATATACTGGCTTTATACCGGAGACTCATCGTTATATTAAGCAGCAATTATTCCGGCGCGATTGCTGAGCTCTTTTGGCGCGTTATTCGGCGCTTAATGGCCGGCCGTAGGCGATAATACCAGCGCGTAGAATAGACGCCGGTAAGAAACACCAGAATGGCAACCAGGCCAGCACTTTGAAACCGCATGGCGGCCAACTCATAGGGTATTTCCAGTTGTCTCGCCGCATCACTTTTAATTTGAATATAGCCAATTACCGAGCCTGTTTGGTTGGTTATGTCGGCAATATGGACCACCGCGGGCCAGTTAGCAGTGGATGCTGTCGGTTGGTTAGGCTGGGTTAGTAATACTGTGCCCTGGGCGTCGTATACGGTAGCACTGATGACGCCGGCTTCCTGTGCAATCAGCGCCAGAGAAGGGGCCAAAGCCTGCGCATCTTGATTTTCCAATGAAGCGCCCATCAGGCGCGCATAATGCTTGGCGAGCACCTCTGCAGGTTGGTTAACTTCATGTGTTAGCCAGGCGGCCTGTTGTTTCTCATAAGTGTACCAGGCAAAGCCCGCCATAGCGCAGGCGGCAAAAAACATCACCAGATGAAACAAGCGTTTTATGGCGAAATAGCGTGTGGGCGGTGGCGTCCAGTTACGACGGCTGCGAGCAATGTTCATTGCACAATAGCAAAAATAAGATTCAGTCTCATACAGTGATAGTAGCAAGTAATCTGGTAATCCGTAAAAATTATCTTGCGGCCAATATTTCGCTGTCTGCTGGCTTGATGTAGGATATGTGGCTTTATGTTGACAGTTACAGGAAGCATTGTGGCCGCCTTACCGATTTCCCAGTTTCAGCGTTTCGCCCATCAGTTTCTGTTGGAAAGTTTTCAAACCCGTAGTGCGCTTGTCTTTAAAGCCGGGCAGTGGGAAAAACAATCCGCATTAGATGTTGAGGAATCTGGGACAGTACTTACTGTGTTTGCCCAGTCACTTAACTTTCATCAGCTTGAAGGAATGATTACCGGCTTAGCCGATACAGTAACGTTGGGAAGTTTCTCTCGCCATCCATTGTGTAACATCTACGGCGATACCGTGCTTCGCGCCCATGTTGAGGTAAATGATGCGGACAGACTGAAGGAACGGTTGGTGGCAGTCAGTCAGGCTTTTCATATCGAAGTAGGCGTTCAGCATCATCAGCCCAAGTTAGCAGAGCCAGGGTTGCTGGTAATGGATATGGACAGTACTGTTATTCAAATTGAATGTATAGACGAAATTGCCGTGTTGGCCGGACGTGGCGACGAAGTAGCCAAGGTTACCGCCAAAGCAATGCGCGGGGAGCTCGACTTTAATCAAAGCCTGATAACCCGGGTGGCCTGCCTGAAAGGGGTGGAACTCGCCAAGCTCGAGCAGATACGGGATAGTTTACCGCTTACACCGGGCATTCAGCTATTAGTAAAAGAGCTGAAAATGCGTAATTGGCGTTTGGCTATTGCGTCCGGCGGATTTACTTTTTTTGCTGATTATTTGTGCCAACGGTTGGGCCTGGATGATGCTATATCAAATACCCTAGCGGTGGAAAACGGTGTGCTAACAGGCCATGTCGGTGAAGCTATCGTCAATGCGCAGGTGAAAGCGCAGGCGATAACAGAGTTGGCTGAACAATACGCTATTGAGCCGGCCCAAACTATAGCAGCGGGCGATGGGGCCAATGATTTGCTGATGATGGACGCCGCCGCCTTGGGCGTTGCTTGTCATGCCAAGCCAGTGGTGAATGACAAAGCCGATGTGGCTATCCGGCATACCGGTCTGCACTCATTACTGTATTTTTTAGAGGTATAAATTCATTGTCTTGGTCAGCGTCAGTTGCTTAGCTCGCTTTGCCGGCGCCTATGTGGTTTTTTACTTTATCCGGTAACTTACTGAGTTGCATGGGAAAGGGCGCTTACTCGTGGCAGGGCCTCTAAGCCGCCAAAGACGTGCTGCCGCTATTGCCGTTATGCCCCTCGTTGTAGTGTTGTAGTACCAAGAATATAACGAATAGGCAGTATGTAAGCCGCACTATATCTATCGGCTATATGACCGTACGCCTCTACAGCCCCTATGCAGGGGCGTTATTACCGGGTTGCGCGGGGCGGCCAAACCTTCGGTTGGCTTTTACTTGCGCAGGCTCAATATTATACCGGCCGAGTACTTCATCTGTAATATCCACTAAATGTGCACATGCTACAATATTCCAGATCCGCGCTTCCAATTCGCGTGCCCGGTGGATGGCGTACATGCTTACATAGTTCATTTCTGCCTGTAGCATATCCATATCTGGCTTGCCGGTAGTGGTAAGCAATACATGTAGCGCAATAAACTGTCCTCTTCCCATGGCGTCATTAATAAAATTCAAGCGGGCTTCATCAGTGCTAAAACGCGTATCAAAGCGCGGCATCACAGCCATTTTGCTTTGTTTTTTGGCCGGGTCATACGCAATGTAAAGCTCCTGTCGCAAAGGCAATTGCTCGAGCTTTATTTGCTTAATGCCATGCTGGATGAATGGCGCTTCTAAATTACGGTCACGGAACATGAATTCAAAATTAAGCTGATGGCGCGGCGCAAAATGGGCTGCCACCTGATTGATACTTTCGTCACGTTGGCTGATAACAGCTGACTGCGGCAGATAACGTATGCCTTCCTTACCCATAACAAATGCCAGAGAGGGGATATTTCGCGCGTTAATGCAACGTAGGGCATGGCCTATACCGGCGATGTCTTCTTCTTCAGGGTAGGCTTTTAAGGCGTCTTTATTCTGCTTAATCAGGTTATCAAAGAACTGTCTGGCGACCTTACCGGTTTCACCATCACAGGCTTTCAAATGGAGTATATTTTTGTCTTCGTTATAGTACACGACCCGGTAGCGGAGCTTCATTACATCATACTGCTCAGTGAGCTCCTGAAGTTTGGGAAAACCGACTTCTACAATGGTGTCGGTTTCCCGGTCGAATTCGCGGGTAAGCTCAATACGTAACCCTCTGACCGAGATATCTTCACTTACCCCTTGCCAACTGTGTTCTCCATTTAACGACGTCATAACTAACTGACTACGCAATAAATAGCGTTTTTCCATACGCTGATCATGGTAACGATAGCGGTAGGTTGTAATGCTGGCAGGCGGGCGATTACGCGCATGCCCAAAAATTTTCAGATGCGACAGGTTACTACGATCATAGGTGTATTCACTGTAATGGCGCTGGCCGCTATCAGAAGTAATATCGGTAATATGAACAATAAACCGCAGGCTTTTGAGTCTGGCCATTAAGCGGGCTGAAGGGGCTTGGTTCTGCTTTTTAATTTTGCTGCTAACGCTATCGGGTATGGATAAGGGCGAATGCGCCTGTTCGGGCGACATGTCTGTCATAGTCAGTTTGAACACCCGCCAACTGGCTTTACGCGACCCAAAGCCAAGAAATACTCGTTTGAGCAAATCTTTTTCATCCAGCTCTATGGTTGAAGCCGAATAAAAGTAGACTTTGTCATTTTGTAAATGGGTAAAGGAAAATACGTAGAGCTCGCGATCACCTTTTGGTAACTTCACCAACTTGTTCAAGCGCTGTTGATTTACCAGATACCCCAGTTGCAGGGTATCGGCTTCATTAGTCCAGTAATCGAGTATATCGGTGTTGACCTCGTTGGTCATCGCGTAACGGGGGACTAGCTTACCTTCTTCAATACCGATAAACACCGGCACCGAAGGGCTTCGGGGGGATAAAAACTGTTCTACGGTTTTATTAAAAATAGCGTCGATGGTATTGCTCATATTGACTTTGTAGCGACGCTTATTACCGTGAATAAAGTTTTCCAGAAACGCATCAAACGGCGTGTCAGTATTTTCGCTATGGCGTTTAAGCATTAAATACTGATGATCGTTTTTAAATACCGTCTTGAGAACTTCGTAAACAATACCCTGTTTTTTGTCCATGGAAAATTCTTCTTCCAGCCCACGAAAGAAGATTTCAATAACTTCGCCAGTGCTGATTCTGGCATCCGGGGACAGTTTTATCTGTAAGCCTTCGGCGGAAATATCCACACTATTGCCGCGCCAGCTTTGCTGGTGATAAGTAATAACTTCCACCGTGACGGCAAAATTCATTCGCTCATGTTGGCGCCGGGCATAGGACAGTAGGTTAACCACCGGCACTGAGTATTTTTCAATTGGCATGGCCTGATTTGCAGTTGGCTTAGCCGCAGCCGCTTCACCGGCTTTATCGCGCATTACCCGATAATTATTTTCGGTTTCCATTACTGCTTCGTATACCCCAAAGGTAAACGTACCGTATAACGCTACCTGCTTTTCAAATGCTTTTATGGCAATGTCGTCGAGATAGTGTTTAATTCCGCCAAATTCGTACAGGCGACATTCACCTTGCACGTGGCCACGCAAATCGATTGAACGCACGCAAGGGCGGGCCAGCCGTTTGACTTCCATTTTAATTAAAAAGCGTCGCTCATTGGGTAGGCCAGGGGTCAGGTCACTGATTCTTTTAGAAAAGTCCGGGCTTGCCACATGGGGCTTAAGTTGTTCAATAATTCCAGCGTATTGGCGTAAATCGTCATTCATAGGCAGCTTTATAATTATATGAAGAGAGCTTGCTATTCACCTTTATCGGCAGTGCGAACATTCTCTGAAATTAGTTGTACATCTGATACATGAGTCCAGCATGCAGCTATACAGTTAACAGTGTAGAATACTCTGAAATGTTTGATGTGAAAATACTTTATGGCAAAACGCAAAACCGCTTACGTATGCGCAGATTGCGGCGCGCAGTTTCCCCGCTGGCAAGGTCAGTGTGGCGAATGTAAAGAATGGAATACCATTACCGAGTTTGTGGTGGCCCCGGCGACCAGTTCACCGCGGCAGGCAACCAGTGGTTACGCCGGGCAAACGCAGGCAAAAATTGAAACCCTCAATGCTATTGATTTGGAGGCGTTGCCTCGTTTTTCGTCGGGTTTTAAAGAACTCGATCGGGTGTTGGGTTCGGGAATTGTACCCGGCTCAGCGATTCTGATTGGCGGCTCGCCTGGCGCGGGTAAAAGTACGTTGTTGTTGCAGGTTATGTGCAATATGGCCAGTCAACACAATGCCCTGTATGTCACCGGGGAGGAGTCGTTACAACAGGTTGCCATGCGGGCCCGCCGGCTGGGTTTGCCAGACGACAAGCTGATGATGCTGGCCGAAACCAATGTTGAAACCATTTGCGAGTTGGCCTTACAGCATACGCCCAAAATTATGGTGATTGACTCAATTCAGGTAATGCATGTGGCTGATGTGCAGTCGGCCCCGGGCAGTGTTTCCCAGGTACGCGAAAGCGCAGCTTACCTTACCCGATTTGCTAAACAGCATCATATTGCGATGTTTATTGTCGGGCATGTCACCAAAGACGGTAATTTGGCCGGGCCGAAAGTACTTGAGCACTGTATCGATTGCTCAATGATGCTTGAAGGGGAAAGCGATGGCCGTTTTCGAACGCTGCGCAGTAATAAAAACCGGTTTGGGGCGGTGAATGAGCTTGGCGTGTTCGGTATGACAGAAAAAGGGCTAAAAGAGGTTAACAACCCCTCAGCCATTTTTTTAAGCCGGGGCGACAATCAGGCGCCGGGCTCAAGTGTAATGGTGATATGGGAAGGCACGCGACCGTTGCTGGTAGAAATACAGGCGTTGGTAGATTACTCGCAAATGGCTAATCCGCGGCGGGTGGCTGTGGGACTGGAACAAAACCGGCTGGCGATGTTGTTAGCGGTATTACATCGCCACGGTAATGTGCAAATGAACGATCAGGATGTCTTTGTCAATGTGGTGGGCGGCGTAAAGGTGGGTGAAACCGCTGCCGACTTAGCATTGCTGCTGGCGATTGTCTCAAGCTTCCGGAACAATGCCTTACCGCGGGAGCTTATTGTGTTTGGCGAGGTCGGCCTGGCAGGGGAGATTCGCCCGGTACCGAACGGTTCGGAGCGCATTACCGAGGCGGCAAAACATGGTTTTAAACGGGCCATCGTCCCCAAAGCTAACGCGCCCAAACACACGTTACCAGGAATTGAAGTGGTGCCGGTCTCTCAGCTTTCGGAGGCGCTCGAAGCGTTGTCGTAAATGGCATCCGTCAGGGCATCCAGATCCTGTTGAGAAAGCTGAGCGTCGCCGCTGTTTAATTCAATCAACTGACGTAATGCTGCCAGGCTTTCTACGGCAATATGATCTACCTTGCAGCCCATCGCGACGGTGGGCCTGCGCTGGTCAGTATGTCGATAAAGCTGTTCCAGCCAAGCTTCAATCCGAGCCGGGCCTGTGTCATCTAAAAACCTGATATGGTAAGGGTCATGGGAATCAAAGGGTAAAGACGCCAGCGCATGTTCGTCGGCAATCAGCCGTAAGCCTTGCAGTGAAACATCTTCTACTGTTACGGCAATGCTGGTGTCTCCATGTGACAGGGTGCCAGGTATATTTAGCACTACCCGCTGAAAGTGTCGTTTGTCGCTCATTGCGGACCTCCGTTGGTGTAAGGTTCTTTGTAAGCTATTGTGTATGCCAAGGTCAATCAGCTATTGCCTATTTTGCTATAAAACGTTCACGATGCTGCGCAATCCCGGGTATTCCCTATTGTTGCGCCATGACAAACCCTATATAGCTTTTGCATAGCAGAGCAAGTCGGTACCACTGAAGCCGCGTTCGGCAGGTAAAAAAATACCCCCTGAGAAGGAGGTATTTTACGCGCCGGGCGGCGCTATTTATTTTTTCGTCATGCGCTTATATTTGAGTCGATGAGGTTCAACTACCTCATGACCATAGGTTTCTTTCATCCAGCTTTCGTAATCAGTATAGTTTCCTTCAAAGAAGTTGATACTACCTTCATCACGGTAATCCAGAATGTGCGTCGCCACACGGTCCAAAAACCAGCGGTCATGCGATATCACCAGGGCGCAGCCTGGAAACTCAAGTAACGCATTTTCCAGCGCCCGCAGGGTTTCCACATCCAGATCGTTTGTAGGTTCATCTAACAGCAGCACATTACCGCCAGCTTTTAATAGCTTGGCTAAATGCACACGGTTACGTTCACCGCCCGACAAATCTTTGATGAATTTTTGCTGCGTATTGCCTTTGAAATTAAAGCGGCTGCAATAGGCGCGACTATTTATTTCAAATGTGCCGATTCGAATAACATCCTGGTCATCCGAGATTTCTTTCCACACTGTATTGTTTTCATTCATGTGGTCGCGAAACTGTTCAACACTGGCAATCTGGACGGTTTCACCAATATCGATGTTGCCGCTATCCGGTTGTTCTGCGCCGGTTAACATTTTAAACAAAGTAGACTTACCCGCCCCGTTAGGGCCAATAATGCCTACAATGGCGCCTTTGGGCACCTTGAAGTCCAGGTTGTCAATTAATACCCGTTCACCGTAAGACTTACTTAGTCCGGACACCTCAATAACTTTATCCCCTAAACGCTCCCCAGGTGGGATGAACAGCTCATTGGTTTCATTACGTTTTTGGTAGTCAGAGGTCGACATTTCTTCAAACCGGTTCATGCGCGCTTTGGATTTGGCGTGGCGGCCTTTGGGGTTAGAACGTACCCATTCGAGTTCTTGCTTGATAGATTTCTGGCGGGCGTTCTCAGTACGCTCTTCCTGTTCCAGACGTTGTTCTTTTTGTTCCAGCCAGGAAGAGTAGTTACCTTCCCAGGGGATCCCTTCACCCCGGTCAAGCTCCAGAATCCAACCCGCCACGTTATCCAGGAAATATCTATCGTGGGTAATCGCCACTACGGTGCCTTCATAGTCGTGCAGGAAGCGTTCTAACCACGCGACAGATTCAGCATCCAAATGGTTGGTAGGTTCATCCAGCAATAGCATATCGGGCTTTTCAAGCAGCAGGCGGCATAAGGCAACCCGGCGACGTTCACCACCCGACAGCGTACTGACATCGGCATCCCACGGCGGCAAACGCAGCGCATCTGCGGCGCGCTCTAATGCATTTTCCAGGTTATGGCCGTCTTTTGCCTGAATAATGGCTTCCAGTTCACCTTGTTCTTTGGCTAACGCGTCAAAGTCTGCGTCGGCTTCGGCATAGGCAGCATACACTTCGTCCAGCCGAGTCAGGGCGTGCGCCACATCGGCTACGGCTTCTTCAATATTGCCACGAACATCTTTTGATTCATCAAGTTGCGGTTCTTGAGGCAAATAGCCGATATTGATACCTGGCTGCGGGCGCGCCTCACCTTCTATTTCGGTATCCAAACCCGCCATAATACGCAGCAGGGTAGATTTACCGGCGCCATTTAAACCCAGCACACCAATTTTGGCGCCCGGAAAAAAACTTAATGAAATATTTTTAAGAATCTGACGGTTAGGCGGAACAATTTTACCTACCCGATGCATGGAATAAACGTACTGTGACATGCTTGGTCCTTGCCCTGATTAAAGGCCACTATTGTAATGCTTTTGGCACAGGTTTCACCAGTTAAGTCCGTATAAAGACGCGCCGTCTGCATAAAAATTAGCCGGATTGGCTAATTGCCGGATTTTTTGTGCTCTGGTGACAGGACGGCAAGGGCATTTTGCAGTAGCATATTGCCTACTGGCGAGAATTATCAATCAGAGGAATCTATGACCTCAGCAGGAAAAAAACGCTTTACGCTGGCCGAGTTGGCCGAGCATGTCGGCGCCCAGGTGCAAGGTGACGGGCAAACCTCTATTCGTGGCGTTGGTACGCTGGCTGGGGCCAATGCGCATCAGGTCTCTTTTCTGACCAACATAAAATATAAACCGCAGCTTGCCAGCACGCGCGCTGGCGCGGTTATCCTCCATGAAAAGGCCAGTGGTGCATGTCCTGTGCCTGCATTGATTCATGAAAATCCCCATGCTGCGTTTGCACGTATCGCCCAGTTGTTTGATACCACACCACAGGTGGCCTCCGGGATTGCCACTGATGCAGTGATTGCGCCTTCAGCTACGCTAGGGGCAAATGTGGCGCTGGGCCACAATGTAGTGATTGAAGATAACGTGGTATTGGGCGACAACGTTGTGGTAGGTGCCAATACGGTGGTTGGCAAAGGGGCGCAGATTGGCCAGGACACGACCATTTACCCGAATGTTACGCTTTATCATGGGGTAAAAATTGGCAAACGTGTCACCATTCATAGCCAGACCGTGATCGGAGCCTCTGGGTTTGGTTATGCCAATGATAAAGGCACGTGGATACCTATCCCGCAAACCGGCTCAGTGGAAATTGGCGATGACAGCCAGATTGGTGCGTCCAGCAGCATCGATCGCGGGGCAATGGAAGATACTATAATTGGTAAGAATGTGATTATTGATAATCAGGTCCAGGTGGGACACAACTGTATTATTGATGACCATTCGTGCATTTGCGGTGCTACCGGTATTGCCGGGTCAGTGAATATTGGCAAATACGTTATTATCGGTGGTGGCGTGGGCATTAATGGCCATATCAGCATTTGTGATAATGTTCAGGTAACCGGCTATACCATGATCGTGCAGGATATTACGGAACCTGGCTTGTATTCTTCTGGCCAACCCGCCATGAAGAATCTGGATTGGCGCAAGAACACGGTTCGCCTGAATCAGATAGGAAGTTTAGTTGAACGGGTGAAAGCATTGGAAAAAGCCAATCGCGATTGATCTTATTGCTGTCAACACATCTTACCACGGCCGATTCCGGTGAATCGGCCATAAAGCAGTATACATGCTGCCTAAAATGACTAGAATATGCGTTCATTTTGTTGCCATATCGAACGCTGTTAAGGAGCCTACATGTTACCTCGTGAAATGACGATTGCGGATTTTGATCCAGAGCTGGCGGATGCCATAGCCAAGGAAACAACCCGTCAGGAACATCATATTGAGCTGATTGCTTCTGAAAATTACTGTAGTCCCCGCGTAATGGAAGCACAGGGCTCGCAGCTGACTAACAAATATGCAGAAGGGTATCCTGGCAAACGTTATTACGGCGGATGTGAGCATGTAGATGTCGTAGAGCAATTGGCTATCGATCGGGCTAAACAGCTGTTCGGTGCAGACTATGCCAACGTTCAGCCACATTCTGGCTCACAAGCTAATGCAGCCGCTTTCATGGCGTTGCTTGACGCGGGCGATACGGTACTCGGTATGAGCCTGTCAGAAGGTGGCCACTTAACCCATGGTTCTCATGTTAACTTTTCCGGTAAAACCTATAATGCCGTGCAGTATGGGTTAAATGATGAAACCGGCGAGATTGACTACGCTCAGGTTGAAGCCCTGGCGCTGGAACACAAGCCAAAAATGATCATCGGCGGATTTTCTGCTTATTCAGGTATTGTGGACTGGGCTCGCTTTCGTGAAATCGCCGACAAAGTAGGCGCCTACCTGCTGGTAGATATGGCGCACGTAGCCGGTTTGGTGGCGGCGGGGGTTTATCCTAATCCATTACCCCACGCTCACGTGGTTACCACTACCACCCATAAAACACTGGCTGGCCCACGCAGTGGTTTAATTGTGTCGTCATGCGGTGATGAAACTATTTATAAAAAGCTGAACAGCTCGGTATTCCCGGGCAACCAGGGCGGCCCTTTGTGCCATGTTATTGCCGCTAAAGCCGTCGCTTTCAAAGAAGCTTTAGAGCCAGAGTTTAAAACCTATCAGCAACAGGTAGTGACTAACGCCAAGGCCATGGTAACGGTGATGCAGGAACGCGGCTACAAGATTGTATCCGGCGGCACTGACAACCATTTATTTTTACTGGATCTGATAGACAAAGATATTACCGGTAAAGATGCGGACGCCGCGCTGGGTCAGGCAAACATTACGGTGAATAAAAATTCTGTACCAAAAGATCCTCGTTCGCCATTTGTAACCAGTGGCCTGCGTATCGGTAGCCCTGCTATTACGCGGCGCGGCTTTAAACAGGAACAGGCCGAGCAGGTCGCTACCTGGATGTGTGACATTCTTGATAACATGGGTGACGAGAGCGTTATAGCCCGGGTTAAGCAGGAAGTCACTGACTTATGTAAACAATTTCCGGTTTACGCATAAGCCGTATTTTGGCGTTGTACTCCTTAATCGTCGGGGCAACGCCCCCGACCACAAGGATTTAGCATGTTTTGCCCATTTTGCTGCGAGCAGGAAACCAAGGTTATTGATTCTCGGCTGGTGACAGAAGGGCAACAGGTGCGTCGACGCCGTGAGTGTATGGTATGTCACGAGCGTTTTACCACCTTTGAAAGTGCAGAACTGGTGATGCCGCGGGTTATTAAACGTGACGGCTCCCGCGAACCATTTAACGAAGATAAGCTTCGCGCAGGTTTGCAGCGCGCCTTAGAAAAGCGGCCGGTTAGCACCGAAAAAGTGGAGCAGTGTATTTTATCGCTAAAATCACAGTTACGGGCAACGGGTGAGCGAGAAGTTTCCAGTGAATTATTGGGTAACTTAATCATGAATGCGTTGCGCGAACTCGATAAAGTCGCTTATGTGCGCTTTGCCTCTGTGTATCGCTCGTTCGAAGATATTCGCGAATTCGGTGAAGAAATTGCCCGGTTGGGTGATTGACTAGTATGACCAATTCTAGCGCCCTCAAGCACGCCGTAGCACAAGATTACTACTGGATGGCACAAGCCATTCAATTGGCTCGTCAGGGCCTGTATACGACTTCTCCTAACCCTCGCGTAGGCTGTGTTGTGCTAAATCAACACGGCGATAAAGTAGGAGAGGGCTACCATATCGCCGCCGGCACGCCGCATGCTGAAGTACACGCATTAGCGCAAGCTGCAGAGCAGGCTCGCCATGGTACGGCCTATGTTACCCTAGAGCCATGTAGCCACTTTGGGCGAACCCCGCCGTGTGCCGAAGCACTGATTCGAGCAGGCGTTGCGCGGGTAGTTGTGGCAATGACCGACCCTAACCCCCAGGTGAGTGGCCGTGGTATTGAAAAACTTCAACAGGCCGGTATCCAGGTTAGCTGTGATATTATGGCCGCCGAAGCTGGCGCACTAAATCGCGGTTTTATAAAAAGGATGGTCACCCAAAAGCCGTTTGTGACGTTAAAACTGGCGATAAGCCTGGATGGCAAAATCGCGCTGGCTAACGGCCAGAGTCAGTGGATAACCGGCCCGCAAGCGCGTAAAGATGTACAGCGCCACCGCGCTGCAAGTTGCGCAATACTGACCGGCAGTGGAACTGCTGCTATTGATAATCCCAGCTTATTAGTGCGGCCCTTACAGGCGGGATTTGAGCATTACCCACAGGCGCATATCAGACAGCCGTTGCGGGTAGTAATTGATAGCAAAGCGCGTCTTTCAGCAGGCCTGCAATTATTTAATGACGGCTATCCCACTGTTCAGGTGGTAGCAGACGATCTGCCGGCACAGGCAAACCAATTGCCGGTCGCCACCTGCGGTGAACACATTGATCTTACCCAGTTAATGCATATGCTGGCAGCGCGAAACCTGAACGAAGTATGGGTTGAAGGGGGTCCAACCCTGGCTGGTGCATTACTTATGGCTGGCGAAGTCGATGAGCTTATTGTGTACCAGGCGCCCAAGCTGTTGGGTGATCAGGCACAAAGTATGGTGACGCTACCGGGATTTGATAATCTGGCGCAGACGATTGAGCTGATGCCGGTAGAACAGGTCCAACTGGGCCAGGATCTGAAACAAACGTATCAGGTAAAATCACGCTAACCAACGGAAAATAAATCACCTATGTTTACAGGCATTGTGCAGGCATTAGGCACCATCAGTAAGCTGGACCGACGCGGCGAAGACATCCGCTTAACAGTTAATACCGGCCAGTTGGATATGTCGGATGTGGCGTTAGGCGACAGTATCTCGACTAATGGGGTGTGCCTTACCGTAGTGGAGTTTGGCGACACATATTATTGCGCGGATGTCTCGGCGGAAACCATTAAGTATACCGGGTTTGCGCATTACAAAGCAGGCTCCACGGTGAACCTGGAAAAGGCCATGCGGCCAACCGATAGGTTCGGCGGACACATCGTTTCAGGGCATGTGGATGGGGTGGGTACGGTAGCCAACATTATCCGGCACGCTAATTATGTCGAAGTATGGGTAACTGCGCCTGCGCAACTGGCCAAATACATAGCCCATAAAGGCAGTATTACGGTAGATGGTGTTAGCCTGACGGTAAATGAGGTTAATGGCGCGGACTTTATGCTATGGATTATTCCGCACACGTTACAGGAAACCGTTATCGGTACTTATCGTGCAGGTAGCAGTATAAACCTGGAAGTTGACGTGGTTGCCCGCTATCTGGAACGCTTGATGTTAGGCGATAAAGCAGCCCAGCCCAAAGCCTCTGGTATCGACATGGCGTTTTTAGCAGAAAACGGCTTTCTACGAAAATAATTTACCCTATAAAAGAACAGTTATGGCCTTAAATAATATAAAAGACATCATCGATGATATCCGTCAGGGTAAAATGGTAATCCTGATGGATGACGAAGACCGGGAAAATGAAGGCGACATTATTATGGCCGCCGAACATGTAACCCCCGAAGCTATCAATTTTATGGTAACCCATGCACGCGGCCTGGTGTGCTTACCTATGACACAGGAACGTTGCCAGCGCTTGAACCTGCCGTTAATGGTAGATAAAAACGGCGCGCAGTTTACTACCAACTTTACGGTGTCTATAGAAGCGGCGCAGGGGGTGACTACGGGCATCTCTGCGGCCGACCGTGCGACTACTATTCTGGCCGCCGTTAACCCGCAGGCGCAGGCCAAAGATATTGTTCAACCTGGTCATATATTTCCACTTATCGCCAAAGATGGCGGTGTTCTTAACCGTGCTGGCCACACCGAAGCCGGCGTCGATTTGGCGCGCTTAGCGGGGTGCGAACCGGCCTCTGTAATTGTGGAAGTCTTAAACGAAGACGGCACCATGGCCAGGCGGCCACAGCTGGAAACGTTCGCCCAAAAACATAACCTTAAAATTGGTACCATCGCCGATCTTATTGAGTATCGTAACTTAAACGAAACGACTATTAAGAAAGTGGCCCAGTGCAAACTGCCTACCGAATATGGCGAATTTGAACTACATACCTTTAAAGATGTCATTGATAACCAGGTGCACTTTGCGCTTAAAAAGGGTGAGGTGGACGCCCACACGCCCACCCTGGTACGGGTCCATTTGCATAATACATTAAGTGATTTATTGGGTTCGACACGCTCGATAAACCGGTCACTTACCTTGCCCGAAGGAATGCAGCAAATTGCCGAACATGGCGGCGTGCTGGTGGTGCTGGGCAAAGAAGAAGATCTGATAAGCCAGGTAGAACGCTTTGAAGCGGAAGACCAGGGGCAGCAGCCTGCGGGTAAAGAATGGCAGGGCTCTTCACGGACTATCGGAGTGGGTAGTCAGATTCTGGCCTCGCTGGGGGTACAAAAAATGCGTCTGCTCAGCAAGCCGATAAAATATCATGCGCTGTCAGGCTATGGCCTGGAAGTGGTGGAATACGTTCATCCTTAATATTCTACCCTGGCAGCAAAATTGCCGTGGGCGTGAAGAATAATCAATCCATTTTGTTTGTGCGTAGTTATGCTATACTGCGCGCCGTTTTTTCTCAGGGGTAAAGTCCATGCAGGTTATTGAAGGTAATATCAGAGCCACAGGCAAAAAATTTGCCATTATCGTTTCCCGGTTTAACAGTTTTGTAGTCGAAAGCCTGCTGGAAGGCGCGCTAGACACGTTGGAACGTCATGGTGAGGTAAGCGACGGCGATATTACTTTAGTACGTGTGCCTGGTGCCTATGAGCTACCTGTGGCAGCGAAGAAAATTGCTGAAAAAGGCCAGTTCGACGCAATTATTGCATTGGGCGCTGTGATCCGGGGCGGTACGCCGCATTTTGATTTTGTCGCTGGTGAATGCAATAAAGGTCTGGCTCAGGTATCGCTTGAATATGGTATCCCTGTTTCCTTTGGTGTTATCACCACCGATTCTATAGAACAGGCTATAGAGCGCTCAGGTACTAAAGCCGGTAACAAAGGTGCAGAAGCTGCCCTTGGTGCGCTGGAAATGGTAAATGTTGTTAGTGCTCTGGATAGCCTTTAAGTAAGGATTTTTTGTGAAAGTTTCAGCAAGACGCAAAGCCCGTGAACTCGCCGTGCAAGGAGTCTACTCCTGGCAAATGAGCAAAAATGATATCGCTCAGGTCGAGCTTGCATTGGCGACCAGCAACAATATGCATAAAGTAGACATGGTGTATTTCCAGGCGCTACTGCGTGGCGTTGCCAAGGATGCTTCCAGGCTGGACGCCGCAATGAAACCTTACCTTGGACGCTTGCCTGAAGAGCTTGACCCCATTGAAAAGGCTATTTTGCGGGTCGCCACCTATGAGCTGGTTGATCGCATGGATGTGCCGTACCGCGTGATAATTAACGAAGCCATCGAACTGGCGAAAATATTCGGCGCTGAAGAAAGCCATAAGTTTATTAATGGCGCGCTCGATAAAGCGGTTCGTAAGTTTCGTGAAAACGAACGGTAGCGCTCGCGGCAGAGCGTCTAGCTCTGCCAGGCTCAACATTCTCAACATTGTAGAATACTGTGAAAGAGTTTGATTTAATTGGCCGCTATTTTGTCGATGGCGGTTACCAGCGCAAGGACGTTGTAGTGGGTATCGGTGATGACTGTGCAGTCACCACGGTATCGCCCAATCAGCAATTGGCGATAACCACCGATACGCTGGTGGGCGGCGTCCATTTTTTAACTGATGCGCCCGCCCGTTCCGTGGCTTACAAAGCCGTCGCGGTAAACCTTAGTGATCTTGCTGCCATGGGTGCAGAACCTGCCTGGATAAGCCTATCCCTGGCCATGTCTGAAGTGGACGAAGCCTGGTTGGCGGACTTTGCCGAAGGTATGTACGATCTTACGCGCTATTATTCAGTACAACTGATTGGCGGAGACACCGTAAAGGGGCCGCTGTCGATGACCATTACCGCGCAGGGTTTTATCCCCCCAGGTAATGAACTGAAACGCTCTACGGCCCGGCCTGGCGACTGGATATTCGTTACCGGCACGTTAGGTGATGCAGCCGCGGGGCTGGATATTCTGACCCGCAAGCTGGATGTCGCTGACGGTATCCGTGATTATCTGATCGACCGGCATTTATATCCCACTCCTCGGGTGGCTACCGGCACGGCGTTACGCCGACTGGCGAGCGCCTGTATTGATGTATCCGATGGTTTTTTATCCGATCTGGGGCATATCCTGCGAAATTCCGGATGCGGGGCGAATGTACAGGTAGACCGTTTACCTATCTCCAGTCAATTGAACGATACGGTTGATGAAGATGAGGCATATCGCTATGCCCTGACCGGTGGCGATGACTATGAATTAATTTTCACAGTAAATGAAGAGCAAAAGGGCAACCTGGAAACGGCGTTGGCCAGCACCGGGGTAAAAGTTACCTGCGTAGGGCAGGTGACCGGCCATACCGATAAGCTCGATTTAAAATGTAAAAATGTGCCTTACACCGTTGAAGGCACCGGCTATGAGCATCAGTTCTGATGCAAAAGCAATACCGTGAGCGTGTATCGCTGAAAAACCCGGCTCACTTTTGTGCATTAGGGTTTGGCAGCGGGCTGATTCCTGTAATGCCCGGTACCTTTGGTTCACTTGCCGCTATTCCATTGCTCCTACTCACGCTCTCGCTGCCTGTATGGCTGTATATCGCGATTACGGCAGTTATAGCGGTGTTGGGTATTTATGTGTGTGGAAAAACTGCCACAGACATGCAAGTGCATGATCATGGTTCTATTGTGTGGGACGAGGTAGCAGGAATGTTCTGTACTTTCATCCTGGTACCGCTTACCCCAATACATTTACTGGCCGGATTCGTGTTATTTCGTATTTTCGATATTCTGAAGCCCTGGCCTATTTTTATCATTGATAAACGATTACATGGCGGCACCGGGATTATGCTTGATGATCTGTTGGCGGGATTTATGGCCTGTATTAGCTTGCACGCCATTTTATTCATCTGGCCGTTTTAAGCGAAGACTACCCTGCGCTTTGCCGACGAAGGCGCGGGTTCATGTTCTCCTATTTCGCATACCCATTATATATTGCATAGCCGCCTGCCGTATCAGTCATAAGCAAAGGGCGATGTCAGGCTCGTACTGTGCACTACTTATTACGTCTGCCCTCTAAAGATCCTCTTGCCGTTACGGAGTTACGTAACCTTTGCAGGTTTACTTCAAGGCGCATCGCCATGTAGCCCTACGCATTGTTCATGCATAAGCATGCCGGGCATTGAATTAATCTTCTGCCCGGTTCCTGATGCCAGCAATAAGCTTTCTCGTTTTTCGCTGCGCGCTACTTATGGATTGATTCTCAACGGAATGCTTTTGATGTAGAGCGCAGGGTGACGACAAGAATAAAAACATTATCCGCAGTCAAACCAGGCTCCATTTGCAGGTAAGTCGAGCTTCCGCTGGTCGGGTGTTCACCGCTATGCTTGTTCAACGTATTACAGGGTATCAACATAAATAGGCAGGCCTAAGCGCGATGATAACTATCGCTGAGGGGGGCTTGCAGCCATCGGTTTGTAACAATATAAGAGGAACAATATTGTACCGGCTTAGATCACCGGTTAAGAGTTACGAAACGCCCGGCGCGTAACGCGCCAGGGGATAGTTTTCACGCTAGCAGGATTTTACGCGGCCAGAAGATTGACCGGCGGCAGGTTCAGCGTGCCAGATAAGCCTCTATTTGACGCACAATGCCGTTGCCATCAAGTTCCAGCTGGGTATACATCTGTTCCTGTGTGCCTTGCTCTATAAATCGGTCCGGCAAGCCTAGTTGCAATGTATGCACCAGTCGCTTCTGCTGCTGCAGATACTCTACCACCCCGGCACCGGCGCCGCCTGCAATACAGCCGTCTTCCAATGTGACTAACAGCGCATGGTCAGTACACAGCGTATCAATCATTTCGCCATCAAGTGGCTTCACAAAACGCATATCAACTAACGTGGCATTAAGTTGTTCAGCGGCCTGTTCTGCATAAGGCAAAAGCGTGCCAAAGCTTAAAATAGCGACTTTCTGGCCATCACGTAACTTGCGCGCTTTACCTAATTCCAGTTCATGCATCTCGGTAGTCGGTATAATACCTTTACCGGCCCCGCGAGGGTAGCGCACCGCTGCCGGCATCTTCGCTTTATGGCCGGTGTACAGCATTTGCCGACACTCATCCTCATCAGCCGGCGCCATAATAATCATGTTGGGTATACAGCGTAAGAAGGCCAGGTCAAACGCCCCCTGGTGGGTTTGGCCATCGGCGCCTACAATGCCGGCGCGATCAACCGCAAACAGGACGGGTAATTCCTGTAAGGCTACATCATGAATCAGCTGGTCGTAGGCGCGCTGCAAGAAGGTCGAATAAATCGCTACCACCGCGTTGATACCTTCTTTAGCCAACCCAGCGGCATAGGTAACCGCGTGCTGCTCGGCAATCGCCACATCGCTATATTGCGCAGGATATTGCTGAGAAAACGCTACCATGCCGGAGCCCTCACGCATTGCAGGCGTGATTGCCATCAGCTTAGGATCCTGTTCAGCCATATCACAAAGCCATTGCCCGAAAATAGCGGAAAAGGTTGGCGATGTAGCTTTAGAGGCAGGCAGTGCATCATCAGCCGGATTGAACTTTGGCACCGCATGAAATTTTATCGGATCTTTCTCGGCCTGGGGATAGCCTTTACCTTTTCGGGTAACCACGTGCAACAACTGTGGGCCACTGAAGTTACGCATATTGCGCAGGGTATCTACCACCGTATTTACATCGTGACCGTCGATAGGGCCAATATAATTAAACCCGAGTTCCTCAAATATAGTACCCGGGACCACCATACCTTTAAGATGCTCTTCCGCCCGGCTGGCAAATTCTTTTATAGGCGGAACATTACTTAATAGCTTTTTACCGCCGTCGCGCATTTTATTGAAGAAATTACCGGTGAGCAAACGGGCCAGATGCGAGTTTAATGCCCCGACGTTTTCAGATATCGACATTTCATTATCGTTTAACACCACGACCATGTCTTTTTTGATATCACCAGCATGGTTCATTGCTTCAAAGGCCATCCCGGCGGTCATTGCGCCATCACCGATAACCGAGACAACTTTACGACCCAATCCTTCTTTTTCGGCGGCCACGGCCATGCCCAGCGCGGCGCTGATAGAGGTAGAGGAATGACCTACTGCGAAGGTGTCGTATTCACTTTCGCCCGGCCAGGGAAAGGGGTGTAAGCCGTTCTTCTGGCGAATGGTCTGCATTTTATCAGCCCGGCCAGTGATAATTTTATGTGGATAGGCTTGGTGCCCTACATCCCAAATTACCCGATCAAATGGGGTGTTATACACATAGTGTAAGGCCACCGTCAGTTCCACCGTCCCCAAACCCGAGGCAAAGTGACCACTGGTCTGGCTGACGCAGGTCAGCAGATACTGGCGAAGCTCGTCCGACAGTGTCTTTAGTTTGTCCTGCGGCAGCTTACGCAACTGATCAGGAGTCAGGCCTTTGGCCAGTGTTGGGTAATGGGTTAGCTCTAAACTCATTGGTTATTATTCTATGTCTTTTATAAGGGCGTCAGACTTAATGATTACGATTAACCATTAAGTCTGTGAACGCCGTTAAATATTGTGTATTGTAGGGTAAACCGGCTATGGCTTGAAGCGCCTCATCATGCAGCCGGGTTAATTCCTGCTTAGCGTTGGCCATACCGAGTAAGACCGGAAAGGTATTTTTGCCCTGGGCTACGTCAGAACCCTGAGGCTTACCTATTTCACTGGCATCGCCTTCAATGTCCAGAATGTCATCCTGAACCTGGAATGCCAGCCCGATGATATCGGCAAACCGGACAAATTGCTCGCGCTCTTGCTCGCTGACGGTAGCGCTGGTCAGGGTGATCATTTTCACACAGGCACATAACAAGGCGCCGGTTTTTAACCGATGCAAACGGGTTAGCGCCTCAATATCTATAGCGTTGCCCGTGCTCTGCAGATCAATTGCCTGGCCGCCACACATTCCCTGATAACCTGCGGCACTGGCTAATATTGATACCAGTTTGGCCCGTTGCGAGCTACCATAGTCAGACATCGGTTGGTCTGCCAGAATACTAAAGCCCAGCGTTTGCAATGCATCACCGGCTAAAATAGCAGTGGCTTCGTCAAAGGCCACATGACAGGTGGGCTGACCGCGCCGCAAATCATCATCATCCATTGCCGGCAAATCATCATGTACCAGCGAATAAGCATGCACACACTCTATAGCCATACTAATAGTAAGCTGGTCCTGACGTGGGATATCCAGGGTATTGCCCACCAGGTGGGTAAGCACCGGGCGCATTCGTTTGCCGCCTACCAGCAGAGCATGTTGCATCGCAGCTTTCAACCGGGGCGCATGATCCGGTAACTGTGAAATTAGCCGCAAAAGCTGCTCATCCGTCTGTTGTTTAATCTGCTGACGGAGCACATCAAAATTCATAGGGTTGCCTGTCAATACTATATTGCCACGGGGGCAGGGAAAGGGTAGAAGGTATCAGGAGGCCGTATTATCCGGTAAATCGGTCAGCTTCTCAGTACCTTGCTCTGCCAGCAGTATCTTTACTTTTTGCTCAGCTTGCTCAAGTGCCTGCTGACTGGCCCGGGACAGCGCAATACCACGTTCAAATTTCTGCAGGGCTTCAGCCAAAGGCAGGTCGCCGCTTTCCATTTGGGTGACAATGGCTTCGAGTTCTGACAGGCTTGCTTCAAATGAAGGGGCTGCTTTGGTGTCAGTCACGATAGTAATTCCACGGTTGTTTCAGATAGGCGCACATTAACCGACAGCACTGGGCCGGTCAAATGGTTTGTCCAGTCAATTCTACCTGGTGCCGGCAATATGCAAACGTTTGTGCATAAATACCTGACTATAGAAAAACAAACTGGCGAATAGCCTAATTGGTTATAGAATTTTAATACGAAGCCGATAGTATAGATGGCGTCCAATAAGCTGCGAGTTAAGCAGTTCTTTTTCAAAGCATAATAATCAAAGACTGAACGCCAGCAACGATTTCGTATAACGAGGATTTACGTGTGGATTTAGCAACCGTCATAGGCATGTTAGGTGGTATCGGGTTCATAGTCATGGCCATGATACTGGGTGGTGAACTTGGCATGTTCTTCGACGTCCCATCAGTACTGATTGTATTCGGTGGAACACTGTTCGTGGTGCTATCCCAATATACTCTGGGCCAGTTTTTTGGGGCCGGGAAAGTGGCGGGCAAAGCATTCATGTTCAAAATTGATACCCCAGATGACTTAATTGAAAAAATTGTAGAAATGGCGGATGCCGCACGAAAAGGCGGCTTTCTGGCTTTGGAAGAGGCCGAAATAAGCAACCCGTTCATGCAAAAAGGGGTAGACATGCTGGTGGATGGCCATGATATAGAAGTGGTGCGTGAAACACTGGCCAAAGATATTTCTATGACCACCGAACGCCACGAGTTTGGCGCTTCTATCTTTAAAGGCATGGGCGATGTTGCGCCAGCTATGGGCATGATAGGTACGCTGATTGGCTTGGTGGCTATGTTGTCCAACATGGACGACCCTAAGGCCATAGGACCGGCCATGGCAGTAGCCTTGCTCACCACACTTTACGGAGCCTTCTTAGCGAATGTTATCTGTCTGCCAATTGCTTCAAAGCTAACCAACCGGGTAGAAGAAGAAAAGCTTAACCAAAAGCTGATTTTAGATGGCATAGTAGGCATTGCTGATGGGCAGAACCCGCGGGTTATCGAAGGTATATTGAAAAATTACCTGGCGGCCAGTAAACGTGGCGGCACCGACGAGGAGTAAGCGATATGGCACAGCAAGAAGAATGCCCTAAATGTCCTCCCGAAGGGCTACCCGCCTGGATGGGCACCTTTGCTGACCTGATGTCATTGTTGATGTGCTTTTTTGTATTGTTGCTCGCCTTCTCGGAAATGGATGTGCTTAAATTCAAGCAAATCGCGGGGTCGATGAAGTTTGCGTTTGGTGTACAAAATAAAATCGAGGTAAAGGACATTCCCAAAGGGACCAGCGTTATCGCGATGGAATTTCGGCCCGGTAAACCGGATCCTACTCCTATCGAAACAATACAGCAGCAAACGATTGAAATGACGCAGCAAATGCTGGAGTTTCAGGCCGGCGATGAAGACTCTGCTGGCGGTCGGCAAAAACAGCGTGGTGAACAGCGGGGCGGCCAGGCCCAGCAAACCGCTACAGACCAAGCCTCATCGGCTGCGCAAAGTGCTGACCAGTCTGAAGTAGAAGAAATGATGAAGAAAGTCGCCGAGCAGCTGCAAAAGCAAATTTTGGATGGCTCGGTGGAAATGGAGAGCCTTGGCCAGCAGCTGACTATCCGGATTCGCGAAAATGGTTCATTTTCTGCCGGCTCTGCATTTTTACAACCGCAATTTAAACCTATTGTCAGAAAGATTGGCGAGCTGCTGGCAGACATGCCCGGCGAGGTAGAAATTTCTGGCCATAGCGATGGTCAGCACATTGCTAATGAACTGTATCGTTCGAACTGGGATTTGTCGTCACAACGCGCCGTGGCCGTGGCAGAGGAAATGCGCCGGGCCAAGGGCTTTGATGAAAGCCGAATGTCAGTGGTGGGCCGGGCCGACACCCAGCCGTTAGTCGAAAAAGCTAAAACCGCCGAAGATCGGGCCAGAAACCGGCGGGTTGAAATAAATATCAATCAAGGCAAACCTATGTTGTCAAAACCTATCTCGGTGATTGAACAGTAACGGTGACAGAAGGGTGACGGTGGCAGAAAAGTGACGCGCAACGGCCTCGCAGATAGAATAAAGCGTCATGCCCGTGCCCTTCTGGGCAAAGCAACAAAAAAGGCCTGTAAACCAGGCCTTTTTATTGACTGCAGGCAAACCTAGCCACGGACAATGGGCACCCGACACGCCGGCTTTGTAATAACCAACTGCACCGTACTGATAGTACGTTCTAAAAATCCGCCTTCACAATATTTCAGATAATATGTCCACATCCGCACAAAACGTTCATCATAGCCATCTGTTAGCAATTGCTCTTTTGCTTGCATAAATGCCCGGTACCAGTCGTCCAGAGTTTTGGCGTAGTCCAACCCAATATCTTCACTGTCGCGAATCATCATATCGCTGTGCTTTTTAAGCTGCTGGTTAATCACCAATTGCGAGGGCAAAAAACCACCTGGAAAAATGTACTTTTGGATAAAATCCACGCTATTAGCGTAGCTTTCATAGCGTCTGTCATCGATGGTAATTGATTGCAATACCATGATTCCATCACTTTTGAGTAACCGGCTGCATTGGTCAAAAAAGTTACCTAAATACCGTTTACCTACCGCCTCAATCATTTCTATAGACACCAGTTTGTCATAGCGGCCGGTCAGCTCACGGTAGTCTTTTTTGAGCAAAGTCACCTGGTCTTGCAAATTTTCTTTGGCCACCCATTCGCTGGCATAGGCATACTGTTCTTCGGAGATAGTAGTGGTAGTGACTTTACAGCCATAATGTTTGGCTGCAAACACCGCCAGCCCGCCCCAGCCGGTTCCTATCTCTATTAGGTGATCGGAAGGGCGAAGCTGGAGCTTATTGCATAACGTACGCAATTTATGTTGCTGGGCCTGAGCCAATGAGGCGTTGGCATCAGGGTAAATAGCGGCAGAATACATCATGCTATTATCTAAGAAGCGGGTATACAGGCGGTTACCCAAATCGTAATGTGCTTCAATGTTTTTCTTTGCCTGCTCAGCGGTATTGCTACGAAACAAATGCTGTATTTTATGAAGTGGCAAACTAATCCATTTAAATTTGTCTTCCCAGGTATCCAGAAAACCAAGATTGCGGGCAAATATCTGAATAACAGACGTTAGATCCGGCGTGGTCCACAGCTCATCCATATAGGTTTCGCCCGCTGCAATGCTGCCACCGAGAAGCAATTGACGATAGGCTGTTATTGCCTGGATATCGATAACCGCCTTTAAGCTATCGTCAACATTGCCGTAACGGGCTACACAATTGCCTTGTTCCCTGATTTCCATATGCCCCTGCGGTAATAAGGACATCAGTTTTAAAAATAAGGTACGGCAGCTTTTATCTATAACCGAACCGGTAGGGGCTAAAGATGCCACTGTTTCACCGTGAGCCATGGTCTCATCCTGGTTTTTCTAATTACTAATTATTGGGGTGCGAATAAACCGGCGTTCGCTTTAGCCAAAGCTTTAACGCTTGCCAGTAAATGCCGGTAACTGTTTTTACCGTCATACTTGGTATTTTAAATAACGCCGCTTTCAAACTCTGCGAAGTCAGCGGGGCGCGATGAAGCTGTAAACCTGCACTGAAGTCACGGTCTTGCTGATGGCAGTCCATGGTCATCGCAAATTTGGCCGCTGGCTGGCTAATCCGCCATTTGTACGTCATATCCATTGGATTAAAGGGCGACACATGGAAGGCTTTTTGGGTGTCGTCCTGCGTAGCCATATCGACCAGATAATAATGCCGTTCATGCCACGGCGTATTGGATACTTCCGCGAGCATGTGAGTAAATAAGCTGGCGCCAGCTGGCCTAACAAAGTAAAAATTAACCGGGCTGAAATACATCCCAAATGTGCGTAATTGCCCCAACATACAAACCTCACAAGCAGGTTGCATATCAGCAGTACCATTATCGCTGGCGGCAGGCTTAAATGAAGGCCCGCCAAGTTGCACAATTTTGTTAAGCACCGCCTGCTTCACATTGCCATTGTGAATACCCAGATAATCAGTACTACGAAACTGCACAAGAGCCCGATGCATGAACGAAAAATGTTTAACGCTACTCTCAAGTCGTTCCAACTCATCTAAATTCAACCAGAACAGATGAATCTGATAGCTAAACCGATGCTGGGTTGGCCTGAACCGTTCATGATAGACCGTACCGCTGTACAGGGCGCTAGGACTCACAAGGTAACTCCAAAGCGAGCGGTCACATCCAGGGCGCTTCTCACGCCATCTTCATGAAAGCCGTTGTACCAGTAAGCACCGCAAAAATGCAGATTATCCTGACCACAAATTTCCTGCCGTCGCTGCTGGGCATCGACCATGCGCTGACTAAATTGCGGATGCGCGTAAGAGTAGCGACCCAGAATCTTGCTGCTATCAATGGCCTGAGCATTATTAAGCGTGACACAAAAGGTCACTGGCGCCGCCTCAAGTCGCTGCAAAATGTTCATATTGTAGGTCACTGCTGCGGGAGCCAATGCTTCATCGATATCTTCAGATAGCCGATAATTCCAACTCGCCCACGCCAGCTTACGGGCTGGCAGCTGGTTGATGTCGGTATGCATTACCACTTCATTTTGGCTGTAAGGGATAGCCGACAAGATAGCGCGTTGGGCGGCGGTGGGGCGGTCCAGCAGCGCCAATGCCTGGTCACTGTGACAAGCAAAAATAACCTGATCAAACACGTCACTGCCCTGGGTGCTGTTGATCTGCCAGCCATCGGTAACCCGAGTTACCTGGTTAACTGCACAGCGAAGCCGTATGTTGTCAGCAAACCCTCTGGTCAGCGGGGCAATGTAGGAAGAAGAGCCGCCGGGCAGCGTATACCATTGTGGTCTGTCGCTGACATTAAGTAGCCCATGGTTATTAAAAAATTGCAGAAAAAACTGTAAGGGGAACGCGCGGGTTTGGGCCAAACTGGCAGACCAGATTGCTGCACACATTGGCAGAATATAAAAATTGGCAAAGTCGTCGCTAAGGTTAAGCTCTTGCACGTAACTGTAAAGGGTTTTGCCAGTCACATCGGCATTTTGCGCCACCAGCTTCTTACAGGCTTTGTTAAAGGTGAGGATATCACGAACGATGCGCCAGAAACGTGGCCGCAGTAGATTACGACGCTGGGCAAACAACGTATTCAGGTTATTGCCATTGTATTCAATCTTCGACTTGTCTGCTTTAACCGAAAAACTCATTTCGGTAGGCTGACGAGCCACCCCAAGCTGGTCCATCAGCTTTATGAAATTAGGATACGTCCAGTCGTTAAATACAATAAAGCCGGTATCTATAGCGTACTGCCGGCCTTCAACTTCAACCTGTTTAGTAGCAGTGTGCCCACCGATATAATCGTTCGCTTCGTAAACGGTAACAGCATGTTTTTGATGCAGCAGATGAGCACAGGTTAAACCGGAAATTCCTGTTCCGATAACAGCAACCTTTTGTTTTATCATTTGTTGTTCTCTTACTGCTTATTACGCATAGTTAAGGATAGCTTTCTTTGCACGGAGGTGGGAAGAATATGTAAAAAACGCATAATCAGGCCAAACCGGGTGGGGAAAAAAATACTCTTACGATTCTTTTCAATACCGTATAGCAAATCACTGGCCGCTTTATCTACTTTGATCATCATAGGCATGTCAAAATCGTTTTTATCGGTAAGCGGGGTTTCTACGAAACCAGGAGAGACGGCTTGTACCTTCACTCCTTTATCCCATAAATCTACCTCAAGTGATTTGGTGAAATAATGCAATGCTGCTTTACTTGCACCGTATGCCTCACTGCGAGTAAAGGGGGCCAGCCTGGCCATACTGTCCACTATAACCAGCTTCTTACCTTTATTGAGCGACGGTAATAAACCGTTTACGCAATTCACCACGCCAAAAAAGTTAGCTTCAAACACGCGCTTGAACATAGCTGGCTCAAACTCGTCTATATCTACGTATTCACAGGTACCGGCGTTTAGCACGGCTATGTCATAGGAGGCCTCAGCTAAGGCAGCAGCAGTTTGTGCCTGATCGGTAATATCAAACCGTAAAGAAGAAATGTTGTCTTGCTGACTTAGAATATCTAGCTTGTCCTGATTGCGTCCACAGGCAATAACCTGGTAGCCCTTAGCTGCTGCCAGTTTGGCTAACGCTTCGCCGATGCCCGATGTGGCGCCGGTGATTAACATAGTGCTCATGAACGCAACTTCCTCTTTATTTGAATAATAAACCACCTTAGCACCGGCACATGTTCATACACCATTTCGCCCATATCGTAATAATCACGATGATAATAAAAGCCACCCTCGTTTTGCTTTAACTTGGTAATACCCTCAAGTGTTATCACTTTGTGTGATTTCTTTAAGGTTAGCGCCATGGTCCAGGACAGCACATAGCTAATATTTTCCTGGTTAGGTTCACACGGCATTATGTTGTGTATATCAAATTTGCACGAAGTCGCGTGTTTCTTCAGCTTAGCGAAATACAGCTGAACCTGCGAAAGCCCATGGTGATGGTCTATCGGGTCTATGAATTCTACATCTGTAGTGTAAATTTTTGTTAAATCTTCAGATGAAATTTTTGTAAGGTCCCGATATTGCGTACAAAATGATTCGATGAGCGACATAAGCAGCTTTTTGTAAAATGTATAAAAGCGTTACCCAAAATTTCACACATGGGATCAGCATTGCGGAAAATTTGTACTTTGCCGGGAGCGGCCCGGTACGATCCAATTTATATTTTCGGGCGTAATCAGCCTCAATATTTCGTTAATTTTGCTGTGTAATGTCTCACCAAAACCTGCCTTTGTTCCCTCTATCTGCGCACCTGATGCCAGGCGGAAGAATGTCGCTTCGAATCTTCGAGCCGCGGTATATAAGGATGGTGAAGCAAGTATGTGCTAACAATAGCGGTTTTGTAATGTGTATGTTAAATGCCCATGGGGATGCGCAGGCCAACCAGCATATTTATTCAATTGGTACGTTTGCACAAATAATTGATTTCGAATTATTAGAAGATGGGTTGCTTGGCATAAAGGTTGCTGGAGTATCTAGTGTAGAGGTTGAGAATATTGTCACCGAGTCCGATGGACTAAGAGTAGGTGAGTGCCGCAAGATGAAGTCATGGCAATGCAATATTCCTTCCGAACAAATTTCACCTATGGTTGAAAGGTTAAACGAGATATTTGAGCGCTATCCGGATCTTCGCTCGCTGTATGAGCAACCAGAATTTGAGAACCCGTATTGGGTGTTGAACAGATGGTTAGAACTGCTCCCGGTAGACGCCAAACAGAAACAGTATTTTCTGGCACAGCATAACTGCAACGCATTGCTGAATTACTTAAGTGCCTTGGTTTGAAAACATGCATTATTATGCTTACTGGCAAACCTGAAGTTTGATTTATACTGAAGATTCTGGAACGTCACTTTAACCTTTCGCTCGTAGATAATTATCACCAGATAGGAACGCGGACGAAGCTTATGTTAGTTGGAATTCCATTGGAACAAAGCAATAGTGTAGTTAAGCCTAAAGATTGTGCAGGTGAGATGTCAGAATACATCGTAGCGGTAGCAGAAGGACGTTGTAAACGGTCTTTCGCCCGCGTATTCAGTTACTTTGCACCCAGACTACGCTCGTACGCATTAAAACAGATGGGTAATGAAGCCCTGGCAATGGAGCTGGTGCAAGACACTATGTCCAATGTCTGGCAGAAGGCGCATCTGTTTAACGCAGAAAAAGGCAGCCCTTCAACCTGGATATTTACCATTGCACGGAATATCCGTTTTGATATGCTACGCAAGCTCCAAAATCGAAAAGAAGATATTTGTTCAGACGACTTATGGCCGGTATTGTGCGAGCAAACTGCCGACGCCAATGAAACATCATTGGATGAACAAATTACGCTTGAGCAAATTGGTTTTATGTTTGAGTCATTGCCAATTAAACAAAAAGCCGTTATTGAAGCTATTTATATCGACGGTAAATCGCAGCAGGAAGTAGCTGACGAACTGAGTATCCCATTGGGGACAGTAAAGTCACGCACTCGTTTAGCGCTACAAAGATTGAAGGGTATGCTACAAGACCATGACTAAGTTCCACCCTGCACCTGAGCAGCTTAAACAGTTTGCTCAGGGTGCGTTGTCGCCTGTGGAAGCGATAATGATTTCTGCGCACTGTGATATGTGCGCGCGGTGTCAGCATGTCGTGAAAACAGAGACTGCGCGGCAGGCGAACCATGTGTTATCAGATAGCCCCAGCAATTACACCGAACATATCCGGCAAGATTTAGATTCTATGCTTGCCTCTATTACTCAGCTTCCCAAAGCCCGTCCGTTTCGAAGCTCGCGCATACCGCCTTCTATGATTGAATTAGATGGGCGCAGATTTAGTGTGCCGCGTACGCTTCGCAAGTTCATACCGACGATGGGTAATTGGTCCGGATTGGTCGGTAGGTTATGGCAGGCGCCGGTAGACATCGGTGCTTCGGGGGCAGCAAATTTTATCTATATGGGGCCGGGAGGCGGTGTACCAGAACACACCCATCGGGGCTTTGAGTTTACGCTGGTGATTGACGGCGAATTTGATGATGGTATTAATCATTATGCAGCTGGCGATTTCATTGCAATGGATGAAGAGCATACACACACGCCGCGCTCAGACGACCCTCATGGCTGTTTGGTCTTCAGTGTATTAGATCAGCCATTACATTTTACTTCGGGTATAGCGCGTTTACTCAATCCGTTTAGTCACGTTTTCTTCCGGTAGCCGGCCATTCGCCGCCGGCGCGATATGTAACTCGATATGATGCGCTATAGATATGACGCACTATAAGTAAGCTGCTGAACACACGTCATCTGTTTTGTACCCTTTATTTTCTCTGTCGCACCGCTGCTTTTGTGGTTAACGCAGCGAGTCCTT
This sequence comes from Salinimonas sediminis, assembly GCF_003429285.1. Taxonomy (NCBI): domain Bacteria; kingdom Pseudomonadati; phylum Pseudomonadota; class Gammaproteobacteria; order Alteromonadales; family Alteromonadaceae; genus Salinimonas; species Salinimonas sediminis. The sequence goes on along the minus strand of NZ_CP031769.1, from coordinate 2,919,919 downwards.
ACTATCTACCTGCTAACTATCCCACCTTCATTCAGTTGGTCTGGCATTATCTACCCTGCAGTGAACTTCCCCAAGGTTAAGGCCAAATAGTTTCAGGAAAGGATGAGATTATATCTGTGCTGGAAGACCTAGGCATTTTACCGGATGATGCTGAATGCAGCGTGTGATCTACCATCTACCATCTGCCATCTGCCATCCGCCCATTACCTACACTTAACATAGGTTTGCGGTTACCCGTAAATATGGCTTATGTTAACTGGCATGGCATTAGGCGGGGCTTACAGCTTATCTTTCAACGCTGTAACGAGTGATGGTATTAAAGCCGACTATAACCGTTTCAGCAACTCCCCCCTCTATGGGGAGTGCTATAGGATTCGTAATACACAGGTAATACAGGGTCGGTAGTGCAGGACAGCCGAAGAAGGCAATTGCGAAGAGATCTTAACGTTAACCTAGGCGAATAGCACCAGATTACCACCGGCCAGTGCGCACTACACAGGCCGGCAATAGTAGAAACTAGCTGATATATTCGCTGTCCGGGTAATTCAGTTTTAACGTTTTCATGGCGTTATCGCGTAACTCGGTCAGGCCCAGTTGTTCATAACTGGATACCATAATCTCAAGGGCCTGTTGAAGCTGATCAGAATCAGGGTAATGTTCGATAACATAACGCCCACGATTAGCCGCGGCTACAAAAGCTTCTCGGCGCATATAAAAACGGGCGATAGCAATTTCATAGCGAGCTAACCGGTTTTTAATAAATACCATGCGTTTTTGAGCATCGGCTGCATATTTACTGTCAGGGTATTGCTGAATCAAGCGTCTGAAATCTTCAAAGGCCTGGCGCGACTTGGCCGGATCGCGGTCCGCGCGGTCAATATTCATCAGCTCCTGGAACAGATTGGTATCTGCTTCCATATTCACCAAACCACGCATATAAAATGCGTAATCTACATCAGAGTGATTCGGGTTTAGCCGAATAAGCCGGTCAATAGTGGCGACGGTCTCGTCAATCTTTCCCGATTTATAGTAGCTGTAAATTAGGTCCAGTTGCACCTGATGAGAAAGGGGACCGAAAGGATAACGGGAGTCCAGTGCGCTTAGTGTGTTTGCAGCGGCGGTAAAGTTACCGGCTGCCATACTGTCTTTAGCACGCTCATACATCTGTTGCGCGCCCATGTTAGCCAAGGCTGCTTTTTCTTCTGCATCATCAGAAGAGCTACACCCGGCTACAGATATCATGGCACCTACTAGCAGTGGCGCCATATAACGAAATGACTTCATAATACTTTACTCATTCCCCAAATTCGTCTTTGGTGTTGCTTCTATGCGTGATATGACAACGCATTCTAACGTACTCATTCAGACAAACACCATAGAAATCCTGCAAAGTTTACCTTAACAACCACCAAAGCTTGTTATAATAGCGGTTTTAAGACGATAAAATAGTACGTATGACCCAAACACATAATACCGTGCACCTTGAAGCGGTAACTGAACCACAACATTTTGGCCAACGGTTAGATCAGGTTTTAGCCGATTTGTTCCCTGAATATTCTCGCTCCAAGCTAAAAAGCTGGATCCTGGATGGTAATGTGACTATTAATGGCGAAGTTAACTCAACCCCCCGGCACAAAATGCTGATGGAAGAAACGGTTGAGGTCAATGCAGTTATGGAAGTGCAGACTACCAGTGAGCCCCAACATATCGAGTTGGACATTGTTTATGAAGATGACCACATACTGGTGTTAAATAAACCGGCAGATATGGTGGTGCATCCGGGCGCAGGTAATAGTGACGGTACTTTGCTTAACGCATTGTTAGCCCATGTGCCGAATATCGATAAAGTGCCCAGAGCCGGCATTGTCCACCGTTTAGACAAAGACACTACCGGATTAATGGTGGTGGCCAAAACCGTACCGGCCCAAACGCATCTGGTAGCCCAGCTTCAAGAGCGGACCATGAGCCGCGAGTACGAAGCTTTGGCCCTGGGCACCATGGTCGGCGGCGGCGAAGTCGATGCGCCAATTGGCCGCCATGCCACAAAACGCACCCTGATGGCGGTGCGGGAAACGGGCAAACCTGCAGTTACCCATTTTCGGGTAAAAGAGAAGTTTCGTGCACATACTTATATTCGATTGAAACTTGAAACTGGCCGTACCCACCAGATTCGGGTGCATATGACTCATATCAAACATCCGTTAGCCGGCGACCCGGTTTACGGCGGTCGCCCGCGTCTGCCTAAAGGTGCCAGCGATGAGTTTGTTAATATACTAAGGGCGTTCAAGCGCCAGGCTCTCCATGCTGTTCAATTGTCACTGTTTCATCCAGAAACCGAAGAGTGGATGACCTGGACTGCACCCTTACCGCAGGATATGGTGCAATTACTGGAGGTAGTCAGGGCGGATACCCGTGAAAACGGCTTTGACGATGACTAAACCTGAGCTGATTTACCCCGAATGGGCAGCGCCAGCCAATGTGACGGCGTACAGCACAACCCGTTTGGGCGGTATCAGCGAAGGGCAATACCAAGGTTTGAATGTAGGCATGCACGTAGGCGATGATTCCCAGCACGTGCAGGCTAATCGCAATGGCTTGCCTGGGGCGGATAAACTGGTTTGGTTAAATCAGGTACATGGTACCCACTGTAAACTTTTGTCGACCACGCCAGACGATCTGCCGGCGGATGCCAGTATTAGCCGCTCTACGGCCAAATGGTGCGCGGTAATGACCGCCGACTGTGTACCTATTTTACTGTGTGACCGGGACGGCAGCGAAGTGGCTGTCATCCATGCAGGGTGGCAGGGGCTTGCCCACCACATTATTGGCGGTGTAATAGCCACTATGCAAAGTGCTGCAACCGATTTGATTGCATGGATAGGACCGGCGATAAGCGGCCCATGTTATCAGGTCGATGCTACTCTAGCGGCGCGTTTTAAAGACTTTCCGGCAGCAATTAGCGCGGATCCCGTTGCTGGTAAATTTCGTTTAGATTTAAATTATATCGCCGCCGCACAGCTTTCAGCAGCTGGCGTTTCGATGGTCACCCAAAGCGGTTTGTGTACGTACCGACAACCACATCAGTTTTACTCCCATCGTTATGCCCAGCACCATCACGCCACCCCCACCGGACGTATCGTTACCGTTATCGGTCTGACTTGATATAAATCAATAAAACGCAGTGATTATTCATTAATCGACTTGAATCGTAGCCGGCCTGCACCCATAAATTAGCAATAGGTTTTGCGAGGAAAATATTATGCGTTTAGACCGATTTACCAGTAAATTTCAACTTGCTATCTCAGATGCTCAGTCACTGGCTTTAGGCCGTGATCATCAGTTTATTGAGCCGGTGCATCTGATGACGGCCATGCTCAATCAGCAGGGCGGTTCCATTCGGCCGGTGCTGGACCAAGCCGGTATCAATGTTAATGCACTACGTTCTGCGCTAAGTGAAGCGATTGAACGGCTGCCGCGGGTAGAAGGCATCGGGGGCGATGTACAGTTAAGTAAAGCCAGTGGCATGGTACTTAATGTATGCGACAAAATCGCGCAACAGCGTAAAGATGAATACATCACATCCGAGATTTTTCTGCTGGCGGCACTGGACGATAAGGGTCGGCTGGGAGATATTCTGCGCGAGCTGAACATAACCAAAGACAAAATAGAAAATGCCATTGATAAAATGCGCGGCGGTCAGAAAGTTACTGACCCCAATGCCGAAGATGTCCGCCAGGCATTAGAGAAATATACCACTGATCTGACCGAGCGGGCCGAGCAGGGCAAACTTGACCCGGTTATTGGCCGCGACGACGAAATACGCCGGGCAGTACAGGTATTGCAACGCCGCACAAAGAATAATCCAGTGTTGATTGGCGAGCCCGGGGTAGGTAAAACCGCTATTGTGGAAGGCTTGGCGCAACGCATTGTTAACGGCGAAGTGCCAGAAGGGCTGAAGAACAAACGGGTATTGTCGTTAGATATGGGAGCCCTGGTAGCAGGTGCCAAGTATCGCGGCGAATTCGAAGAACGACTAAAAGCAGTATTGAACGAGCTGGCTAAAGAAGAGGGCCGGGTTATCTTGTTTGTTGATGAATTGCACACGATGGTTGGCGCGGGTAAAGGCGATGGCGCAATGGACGCCGGAAATATGCTAAAACCTGCACTGGCCCGTGGTGAGCTTCACTGCGTAGGCGCGACTACCCTAAATGAATACCGTCAGTATATTGAAAAAGACGCCGCGCTGGAACGACGTTTCCAAAAAGTGCTGGTGGAAGAGCCCAGTGTGGAAGATACCATCGCTATATTACGCGGCTTGAAAGAGCGTTACGAGTTGCATCATTCGGTGGATATTACTGATCCGGCAATTGTGGCGGCGGCCAGCCTATCGCACCGCTATATCAGCGATCGGCAATTGCCCGATAAAGCTATCGATCTGATTGATGAGGCAGCCTCCAGCATCCGTTTACAGATCGATTCCAAACCGGAGGATATGGACCGGCTGGAGCGACGTATTATTCAGCTAAAACTGGAGGAGCAGGCATTAGCCAAAGAAACCGATGATGCCAGCCACAAGCGGCTGGAAATGATCGAGCTGGAACGTGAGCAGGCCGAGCAAAAATATAGCGAGCTGGAAACTATCTGGCACGATGAAAAAGAAGCTATGCAAGGGACCCAAACCATAAAGTCAGAGCTGGAGCAAGCCAAGCTGGATTTAGAAATTGCCCGGCGCGCCTCTGATTTAAATCGTATGTCAGAGTTACAGTATGGCCGGATTCCCGAATTGGAAATGAAGCTGGAAAAAGCGGCTGAAAATGAAACTCGCGAAACCCAGCTACTTAAGAATAAAGTTACCGATACCGAGATAGCCGAAGTATTGTCACGCTGGACAGGTATACCGGTGAATAAAATGCTTGAAGGGGAGCGCGATAAGCTATTGCGTATGGAAGAGGTGCTGCACAAACGGGTTGTCGGCCAGGCTGAAGCGGTGACGGCGGTATCAAACGCTATCCGCCGCTCAAGAGCCGGGCTGGCCGACCCGAATCGGCCTATTGGTTCGTTCCTCTTTTTAGGCCCTACCGGGGTGGGTAAAACCGAGCTGTGTAAAACGTTGGCTGGTTTTATGTTCGATACTGAAGAGGCCATGGTCCGTATTGATATGTCTGAATTTATGGAAAAACACTCGGTCGCCAGGCTGGTGGGTGCGCCACCGGGGTATGTGGGCTATGAAGAGGGCGGTTACCTTACCGAAGCTGTCAGACGCAAACCCTATTCGGTGATCCTGCTTGATGAAGTTGAAAAAGCGCACCCGGATGTGTTCAACATTCTGTTGCAGGTACTTGATGACGGCCGTTTGACCGACGGGCAGGGCCGTACCGTAGATTTTAAAAACTGTGTGGTCATTATGACCTCTAATCTGGGGTCGGATATTATCCAGGATAAACATCAGGAAAGTCAGTACGATGAAATGAAAAACATGGTGATGGAGGTGGTCGGCCAACACTTCAGGCCCGAATTTATTAACCGGGTAGATGACATTGTGGTATTTCATCCACTGGGCAAAGAGGAAATCAAATCTATTGCGAAAATTCAACTGGCTTCCCTACGGGCGCGGTTGGCTGAAAAAGGCTTTAAGTTTGAATTGTCTGCCGCCGCAATGGATAAACTGGCAGCTGCGGGTTTTGATCCTGTATTTGGCGCCAGGCCGTTAAAACGGGCAATTCAAACGCAAATTGAAAACCCGCTCGCCCAGGAATTACTGGCAGGCAATATCATGCCAGAGAGCACCATCAGGATAGATGAAGATAACGATCAGATTGTTATTCTGAAACCCGATGCTACCCGCCATTAGCCGATTTATGTGGCAAGCGGGAACCTGGGCAGGGTAAGCCGATAGAAAGAACCGCGCCGTGTCGGTATGACCGGCGAACGGGTAGTGTGAAGAAAAAGCAAGGAGGCTTGCGCGCCTCCTTGTTTACATAAAGACATTACCCGTCGCTGTATCGATATGAACAGCTGGTTTATATCATTACCTTTAGCTACAAACTTCGTAGTCAGCGTTTGGTTAGAGCGCCTGGGCTAACTTCTGGGCATCTGACTTTTCGCGAAACTGCTTTGCCAGAGTGTCATGTTCTTCCAGTAATTCTCGTGCTTCCTGCTGGCGGTCCAATTTAGCCAGGGTGTAAGCAATGTGATATTGCACAGAAGGGTCGGAAGCGTCCAGAATATAGGCTTGACGCAGCACTCCCAGTCCACCCAGGTAATCATTATCCAGAGCTAAAATCCATCCCTTAGTATCAAGCAGCGCTGCTGAACGAGGCTCTAACGCTAAGGCTTCCTCAATTAGCGCCATGGCTTTGAGTGGCGAGGTAAGCGAATAAATATTGGCCAGATTGTTTAATACGAATGCCCGGCGCGTTAATTTATCTGAGGTAAGCAGCGCCTCATACATAGGCGTAGCCTTGGTATAGTCGTTATTCAGGTAATGTAAGTCGGCCAATAAATTCTGCCCGAAAAGATTGTCGGGGTTGCTAGCGGTAACGCGCGATAAATACGTAATTAACGCCTGCCGTTTCACACCGTCTTTTGCTAACGTAAATGCTTTTAATAAAGGTGTGGTAAAGGCACTGTCCTGTTGTAGAGCTTGTAAATAGAAATCAAAACCAGCGGCTAAACTCCCGCGTGCCACGGCTAAATCACCATATAGCATCGAAACATCGGCCGAAGGGCCAAACCGTTGCGTGATTTCCTCAATCGTTAATTGCGCCTGGTTAAGCAGTTCCTGTTTAATTTGAAAGGCGGCCATATCCATATAGGGCAATGGTTCAGAAGGAACCAACCGAATAGCCGTTTCATACGACTTCATGGCCCCCTCAAAATCCTTAGCACGACGCTGAAAACGGGCCAGCGACATCAGTTTGTGTGGCTCCTTCGCCCATAGAGCGTAAACCATATTCAGCTGTGTTTTGGCGCCTTCGGCATCTTTTAACTCATTCAATATAGCCGCTTTTTGCAGATGATAGTCTGGTGATAAACGGTCGATAGCCAGAAGCGCATTTGCTTCACTTAACGCGGCTTTATTATTTCCCTCTTTACGATAAATATTGAGCAATAATTCTCGCGAACGTAAATCTTTTTTATCTAAGGTTTTCGCTGCGACTAAATGCTCGATAGCGCTTTCGGTCATGTCAGAAGCAAGGTAAATTTGCGCGGCCAGTACGCGTGCGGCAACACTGGTTTTATCCATCTTCAAGGCATCGTCGATAGCGCGCCGGGCAGCCGGATAGTTACCTTTATAGTACTGAATACGCGACCGGGCCACCAGGCCTGGAACCGAGCCGGGCTCGTCCTCTAAGATGGTGTTTACCAGCACGGTGGCTTCATCAAGCTTATTATTTCGAATCAGCAGGTCTGCGGTAATGGCCTGATAGTCGATATTGTCAGCAAATCTCGTAAGTAGCTGTTGGGCCAACGTTAATGCAGATGCAAAGTCTCGACGGTCGGTTAATAGCGCAATTTTTAATTTAAGTACTTCTTCGTTGTCGGAGTCTGCCAGTTCATTACGTAAAATTTCATTTGCTGCAGCCAGTTTGCGGGTATTAAGAAACAGTTTAGCCTGCAATACGGCGAACTGTTCTTCCCCCTGATAACGGCGGGTGAGCTCCGGTAACAGTTGTTCGCACTTAAAGGGGCGCTTTAACAACATAAATAATTCACAATTTAGTTGCGCCAAATTAAGGTTTTTAACCACCAGCTCTTCGTTTTTCTCTAACAATTTGGCTGCATCTTTATAGGCCCCGGTACGCAGCATCGCGTCAGTAAGCATACCAAGTTGCTCAGGGGTGGCATCGCGTTTTCCGATATAGCGGTTTAGCTCAGTGCTTGCCATGTCGTAATTTTTATTCAAATACGCAACGATACCCGCTATCAGGCTTAGCTCAATTTGCTCATTCAACTGCTCATCAGTCAATAAGCTCAACCGTTCGGTAAGCTCACGCAAAATTTTATCTGCGGCTAGCTGATTTTGGGTTAACGCCAGAATACGTGCTTTGAGTAACTGGTTTTGCACATCTCCGGGGGTTTGCGCTTCAATATCCGCAATCAGTTTATTGGCATGGTCATACTCCCCGGCCTCTGCCAGAGCGCCAGCATAAGCACGCATTGTGGCGGGGTTTTCTGGCGCGATAGCATAGGCTTCACGGAAAATTTCCAGACTTTGTTTTGTCTTGCCTTTAGCCGCAACAAGTTTACCCTTGGCCAACAGTGTAAAAGGTGCTTTAGGATCAAGCTGCAAAGACTTATCAAGTATTTGTTGCGCGGCATCAAGCCGCTGCAAATCAATTAACAGGTTTGTTTGAGCATTAAGCAGCGCTAAGGAGTCAGGAAAGTCTTTAAGGGTACGAGTGTAAAGCCTGACTGCAGCATCCCGTTCGTTCAGGCGTATATGCGCAGTGCCAGCCACTAACGTAACAGATAGACGCGCATCGTCGCTTAATGTGTGACGGTTAAGAATAGAAAACACTTTATTGTACATGCCAGCAAACAAATAAGCCCGCGACAACGGCGGCATTACCAGATCTTCATCACCGCCAGCCAGCAATACTTCTTCGAGCTCATCAATGGCTTCACCCACATACCCGTCGATTAATAAAATACGGCCCATAAGCAGCTTGGAAGGCAAATGATCCGGGTTATCGCGTAAAACCTGTTTCAGTACCAGGTAAGAGGCCTGTACGTCACCTTGTACAAAAGAGGTAAGCGCGTCATCATACGACTGCGCCTCATCAGCAAATACCACAGTATGGCTGGCAAGCATCACTCCCAGCAAACATCCTTTCAATCGACTTCTCACGGTAACCTCGTAGAAACTCGCTTTTTTATATCTAGTTAGTGTACACAAAAAAGCCCCGACATGGTCGAGGCTTTAGGTATGAAAATTATGACTTACTTGTGACGTTTGCGCATTGTCAGCAAGCCAAGGCTTAGCAACATTAATAATGCGGTAGCCGGAGCTGGCACATCCACAGGCGGTTCTTCGTCCGATTTGTGGGTGGTAAGGGCTAATAGTTTGAATTTGTCATAATCATGGTCATTACCCGCACCAAATACATTCTTATATGCACCGATAATCCAATATTTGGCTTCTTTAGCGACAGAGGTAAGATCGAAACTACCATAACCGACATCGGTGAAGCTTGTGCTAAATATTGCCTGCGACGCTACACCTGCCCAGGTGCTTCCAGATAGGCTTGGCAGTGAATCAAAAGCAGCAATAGAAATGTCGGAGTCGTTATAATAGGAACCTAATTTTAATGACGTTAAGCTGACTGCGTCACTAAACGAAAACAACAGCATATCGGTGTCTTTATAGTTATCGATATAATGTTGTTCACTGTAACCACCATTTCGGTTGTAAGCTAAAAGCCCATAAGAATTATTGGTGACATAAGCGGACTCAACTTTATCCGGGCCACTGATATCATAAGTATCTGACCATGCAGAAATCGCAAGGTTGACACCGTCTTGGTTCATTGTTAGTGAATTACCATAATAGCCAGGGGCGGTGTTAACAATATCCCGATTGCTACTCCTAAAATCCCACGTAGTATCAGCAGCTTGTGCACCTGATATTCCTATTGTCAGCATGCTAATCAGGCCTAATGCCTTATAAATGCTCTTCATAATTATTTTCCTATATACCCAAGCTTAGCCTACCTTGGCTTATACAAGAGCTGTGCCATATGTAAAATCTTATATATATCAGCAATTTGTAATTTTTACATGCTGCGGATCATTTTAATTGTAAAAAAAACCGACAATCATAAGTTGCTGACAATTCGCTGGTTTATTATGACACCGATTAAACATTGAGCACGTATATAGCCCAATACCCCCGTATTGTGAGCGCTGATGAGATTTGTGTAACTTCCAGTTTCATATGAAATTATTTCCGGTTAAATGAAACTCAGGATTAGATCATGAAAAATCACCTAAGATACAGATTTTTAAGTGGTTTTTACTGATTGGTATTAAAACTCTAACTAGCTGGTTGTGCAGTTGGTTCTATACTCTAATAGAAAAATCGCTCTAGAACGGCGAGATGTATTAAGATTTTGCACTCAAATTAGTTGCATGTGCGATCTTTTTTGGACATGAAACTGATTGGCAGACCTATACAGCTACATCTATTTCTGGAGCTATAGCTACCTCAGCAGCAACTGGTGTCAATAATTTTGCAACGATAATCCAGGCTACTGTTATAAAACATCTCGATGTAATCCAAGGTATCGCTTCTCGCTTCTCGCATCTTTGCGCGATAAGCAGACCTTTATAATTCGCTCATGCTTTTGCAGCCGGAGGATGCTTCAGCTGTCCACTTCCCCTAAACTGAGACAGACGGTCACTAGTATGGATTAGCTTCTCCAAGGACAGTGTTTTTGCATAATTTTTTCTGTTTGAAAACTACTTTTGAGAGAGTTGAGTTTTAAAAGGATTGTTGTTAGATTGTTTGAATGAAATGCATTTTAACGCCTACTTTATTCTTCTGGTGGCGCTCTAATTAGAGCGGCACTGAATTCTTACATTCTTAAGCTGCTGGAAGTTAGCTAAGAATGTAATTTCTTTTGTATCTCCAGTAGCAATCTTTTCTAATTAGGAGATATACCTATGGATTCAAAACAAGATACTGATAAAAAAGAAATTGTTTTAACCGGAGATAGAGCTACGGGCGCGTTACACCTAGGGCATTATGTCGGTTCTCTAAAGCAGCGTGTAGATTTACAGGCAATTCATGAGCAAACCATTCTTGTTGCTGATATGCAAGGTCTTACTGATAATGCCCATAATCCGAGAAAAGTGTCATCCAACATTCTTAATGTCGTTGCAGATTACCTAGCTGTTGGTATTGATCCGTCTAAAACAACTATCTGCCTTCAATCACAACTACCCGCCCTTGCTGAGTTGACTATGTATTACAGCAACCTTGTGACCATCAGTCGGTTAGAGCGAAATCCAACAGTCAAAAGTGAAATCCAAAACAAAGGATTTGAAAGATCTATCCCTGCTGGCTTTTTGACATATCCAATATCTCAAGCGGCTGATATAACGGGCTTTAACGCAACATTAGTTCCTGTTGGGGATGACCAATTACCAATGCTAGAGCAAACCAATGAGATAGTGAGAAAGGTTAACACAATAGCAGGGCGTATTGTTTTGAATGAATGTAGACCTTTATTGAGTAATGCATCACGTTTACCTAGTACGGATGGGAAAAATAAGATGTCTAAGTCGATGAGCAACGCCATTAATCTTGGAGCTACCGAAAAAGAGATCTCCGCAGCGATCAAATCGATATATACCGACCCTAATCACCTAAGAGTCGAAGATCCCGGTAATATCAAAGGAAATGTTGTATTTACCTATCTCGATGCTTTTCATCCAGATGAGAACTATATCAGCCAACTAAAAGAGCACTATCAAAGTGGAGGTCTTGGCGACGGTACAACGAAAAAAATACTGGAAGAGTGTTTACAGGACATGCTTCGACCAATAAGAGAGAAAAGAACAGAGTTTTTACATGATAAGGCACAACTAGTTGATATTTTGGTCAAAGGAAGTCAAATCTCTAGAGATAAAACAGAAAAAGTGCTTTTCGATGTGAAAGATATTTTTGGACTGAATATTCTATGAATAACTTGTTTTCAACAGTCAGCTTCAAGAAGGCTAATGTGAATTAGTCTCGACTTAATCTGACACTTCTTCTTGAAAAGATGAGAGTTACCCGTTTTGATAAAGGTGTCGAATCTTTAATCAAAACAAAATAGGTAACTCTCATGTTGCATACTAGCAATCCAATCATCAAACACAAAGCAGGACTGTTAAATCTGGCTGAAGAGCTGGGCAATGTATCGAAGGCCTGCAAAGTGATGGGCGTGTCTCGTGACACGTTTTATCGGTATCAGGAGTTGGTTGAAGAAGGCGGTGTTGATTCGCTGATTAACCGTTCAAGACGCACACCTAATCTCAAGAACAGGGTCGATGAGCAGACCGAACAAGCTGTCATAGCTCACGCCATTGAGTTTCCCGCTCACGGTCAAGCCAGAACAAGTAATGAGCTGCGTAAAGCAGGCGTGTTCGTTTCAGGCAGCGGTGTTCGCTCGATATGGCTCAGACATAATCTGGAAAACTTCAAAAAGCGACTTGCCGCACTGGAAGCCAAAGTTGAAAGCGAAGGCATCATTTTGACCGATGAGCAGGTTGCCGCGCTTGAGAAGAAAAAGCAGGATGATGAGGCCTGCGGTGAGATTGAAACACACCATCCCGGCTATCTAGGCTCGCAAGATACCTTCTACGTCGGCAACCTCAAAGGTGTCGGCCGCATTTACCAGCAAACCTTCGTTGATACCTACAGTAAAATTGCGTTCGCCAAGCTCTACACGACCAAAACGCCAATCACCTCGGCCGACATCCTCAACGACAGAGTGTTGCCGTTCTTTGAGGCTCAGGAGCTGCCCATGCTGCGGATTCTGACAGACAGGGGCACAGAATATTGTGGCAAAGTGGAACAGCATGATTATCAGCTCTACTTAGCCATCAACGATATCGACCACACAAAAACCAAGGCGCGACATCCGCAAACCAATGGGATCTGTGAGCGATTCCACAAAACCATCCTGAATGAATTCTATCAGGTCACCTTCCGCAAAAAGCTCTATGACTCGCTGGAAGCATTACAGAAAGATCTGGACGAGTGGCTGGAATACTACAACAATGGAAGGACTCATCAGGGCAAAATGTGCTGCGGCAGAACGCCAATGGAAACATTAACCGATGGGAAGCAGATTTGGGCTGAGAAGAACTTAGCTCAAAGCTAATCTGACACTGGCACCGTGAAACGGGTAACTGTCAGATCAGGTCTGAGCTAGTACAGCTAATGGTTGTACCTCTTGAAGCTATTTGCCTCTATCTGAGATACTTTGAATTATACGAATTTAGTAAAAACAGTTAGTGTCGGGAACTCACTTTTGTACAAAAACGTATTTGAGCGAATTTCCGCTCATCGCTCATTGAACTGATAGTTATCTGTGTGATTCATAGACATCATTTCACTTTTCGTAGTTGAAGATCACGCTGATAATTCGATAGCTGAATGCGCTCATTTTCAGTTTCGTAGTTAGCGTGAACGTCTTCCCAGAGCAGTGTTTTTTCAAGGCGTTCACATACTATATCCATTGGGGTTTTACCTTTGAATGAGCCGTGAGCGCGTTGCCAATTGTAGTAATGCTGCCACTCAGGTAACGTTTCGTTTTTGAGTTCTTCCAAATCCAAATTAACGGTCGAATAAAACTCTTCTTTGTCAGCTCTTTGTGACCTTTCAACTTTGCCATTTAAGTGAGGTGAGCCTGGCTTATTAGGGCGAAATTTAATGCCATGCTCCATCAATTTGAGCTGTACTTCTTCAGCAAAAAACTCCGTTCCGCGATCAGCTTGAACTCGCTGTATCGGGAATGGCATTTCTTCTATTACCTTATCGATGAAGGTAAGAGTGCCGCTTTGTGCAAATAGCGGTCATCGCTCACCTCTAACTGTAACTTCAGCTAAACGCCCTAAGCGGACCAAGCAAGTTATTCAATAGAGCGGAAAATGAGAGAGTAAGAAAAGGTCTATTCAAAAGTAAGGGTAGAGTCTATAAAATCGGGGGAAGATCAGTGGGCCTTCTAATATCAGGAATAAAATTTCTTTTTCATAAACGGGGGATCGTGCTGCGATTTCGTTTGGCTTATCCATTCGAAGCCATGCATCTAACAACTCTGTTGTGACTGGGGCAAGCGTCAGGCTAACTGCTAGATACGACCCACCATCAGCCAAGGGATGCACTTGCCCGACTGCTGGTAAATCCACTGAGATAACAAAATAAATGGCAGGATCATAACGGTAAGTTTGGTCATCAACTGGCACATATTTGTGATGCTATCTCGGTTGCACTAAGCGTGACGTGGCTATCAACGTTTTCTGTACGCTAAATTTTTGATTGATAAACAAATTCTATATTGTTTCCATCTGGGTCAAATACATAAGTAGCATAGTAATCGTCGTGATAATGGTGTCTGATTCCTGGTGGTCCATTGTCACTCCCTCCATTTATCAAGGCGAGCTTATATAGTTCATTCACTTGTTCAGTTGAATCTGCCTTGAAAGCAATGTGTATACAGGCGGCAGGACTATCCTGATCGTGGATCCAGAAACAAGGGTAACCATTTATCCCATATCCACAGCGCATGCCACCGAATTTATTACGGTGTGATGGGATGTCGATGACAATCGACAACCCCAGAGCAGAAAGAGTGCGTGAATAAAATAGCTTTGCTAATGCCCCATCCGCTACGGGGATTTCTATATGGTCTAATACACTCATAGTGAATTCACTCTTAGGTTTGAGATGCGCCACCATCGGCAAATAACTCCACACCATTCACATAACTGGAGGCATCACTTGCCAGAAATGCAACAACCGATGCGATTTCTTCTGGTTCTCCAATCCTGCCAATGGGGCTCTTATTTTTCAAAAAGGCCATTCCCTCTTCTGCATGCTCACCAAAGGCTTCTCGCAGAGAATCGGTATTCGTTGGGCCTGGGCTTACAATGTTAATGCGGATCCCTTTCCCTTTTAGTTCGCTAACCCAAGAACGTAGCATATTTCTAACCGCAGCTTTAGTCCCACCGTAAATACTCATTGTTGGACCAGGATCTATCGAAGCAGATGAACCAATAATAATAGCGCTAGCTGATGAACCAAAGACGGCTAAAGCTCCCTGCATAGTAAGCACAACTCCTTTCACATTCGTCGCAAATTGTTTGTCGATTTGCTGTTCAGTGATTTGGCCCAGAGGAGCGTGCTCTCCGCCACCTGCGTTTGCTACCAAAATGTCTAACCGGCCAAATTGATTTCGTATTTCGGAAAACAGGTCGTTTAAGCTACTTTGGCTCGTGACATCGGATGCAATACCAACAGTATCCCCACCAATTTTATTTACTGCGATATCTAGTTCTGGCTTTCCCCTTCCTGTCAATACTACTTTTACACCTTCATCAGCCAGCTTTTTAGCAATAGCAAAACCAATCCCTTTACTTGCTCCTGTGACAAGCGCTACCTTTCCATTCAAATTCAGCATACAATACCTTCTTTAGTGACTACTATAGCATACTATAGTGACCACTAAAGATTGATCTGTCAATAGCGTTTTTATCTAGGAGGCATAGTTGTTTACATCAAATATTTCATATCAAGAGCGCATTGAAAAACAAACATCCAGACGAACCTTTGATCGGAGTAAGGGTATAGCAGTGGCGAAAAGTTTGTTTCATGAGTGCGGGTTTGATGCAGTGGGTATAGCTAAGCTGACTCAGGCATTAAATATCAATCCTCCCAGTTTATATGCAGCATACGGCAGTAAGGCAAATTTATTTGAGTTTGCCATAGAGGCCTATATCGCAGAAAATAATTTGCCTGTGAATGAAATTTTAGCGCCTGAAAGAGACACTTCGGACGCACTTAAAGAGTTAGTACATCAAGCAGCCTGTTTATACGTTCGTTCAGAAACAGAACGTGGCTGCATGGTCGCTGAGGGAATGCGTGCAGCGGATCAAAAAGCACGAATGATCTCGAACTACTACTGTAAATTATCTCGTGAGTTTATTAAGAATTTCATAGTTCAGAAAGAACCAGACAAAGCTGAAGAATTGGCTGACTATATAGTCGTTTCTCTGCAAGGGCTATCGGCCGCAGCATTTGCAGGTTTACCTGCTTCTCGGGTTTTGAGCGTAGCAAACCTGACAGGAATAGGCATTTCTTCGCTCATTAGCTCCTAAACTAGAGGTGATAAGGAATTGCAGACGCTGAATCTTGGGTTCACTCGTTCCTTTTTGGCACCCGCTATCTGAGTCTAAACCTTGCAATATCTTTAGACGGAGGCAGGCCAAAGAATCTGGCATATTCTCGACTGAATTGATTGGGGCTTTCATAACCAACGCCAAAAGCAATAGTAGTCGCATTCCCTTCTCCGGCTAACAACGAAGAGCGCGCTGTAAGCAGGCGTATACGCTTTTGAAACTGCAATGGGCTTAGGGCTGTAACCGACTTAAAATGTCGGTAAAATGCCGACACACTTAATGATGCCATCTCTGCAAGTTCTTCTATCGGGATAGACTTTTCGAAGTTTCCTCTCAGCCAATTAATCGCCACGCTAATACGGGCAAGTGCCGCATCCGGCGTAGCAATATCGCGCAGCATCCAACCAAGTGGCCCTTGTAATATTCGAAATAAAATTTCCCTTTCATAAACGGGGGACAGTGCCTCGATCTCATTTGGCTTATATAGCGCTGGGCAGTATTTATGGCAAGCAAAAGGTCCGGCCTTAGTCAACTGGGAAGTCCACCCCGATAACTCAAATCCTCGCGTAGATAGGCTTCTATCTGGTATCGTTTTCTTTCGAACTATTCCCAGTATATCATCGTAATACTTTTTGTGGCTATTAGAGAACAACCAACAGGCAGTAGAGCCCTTCTCACCATTTAACCATGAGTGATGCAGTTATTACCTGAGTACGGGTCTAATGAAATAGTCTCTGTCTCACAGTTACCCCAACATTCAGCGCAGAATTAATTTCTGAGCTATCATGGATTAAATTACTTGCGTCTAAAACTGCCGAAAATTTTAAATACCAATCTTAACAGCAAGTTTAAGGTTAACTTTCGTTCTTACAGCCGTTGTTTACACCCTGCAATAAATTCGATTATTAAACCTTTGTTTGGTTTTGAAAGTACAAATTCTTTTAACTATCACTCTGATAATTTATAGAGGGTTCAAGTATGAAATATTCAAAGTTTTTTGCAATGATTGCAACATCGACAATCGCGATGTTCGGATTAATGTATTTAAATACATATGCTATGTCACATGTCTTCTTTAGTGAAACAAGAACCTATATGGCCATTTATATGGGCGCAGTTATGGCCATTATTATGTTGGCATTTATGTTGGGTATGTATAGTAACAAAAAGTTAAATATCAGTATTTTTGTCGGCGCCTTTATCATATTCATTTTAGGCGTATTCCTGGTCCGGTCGCAAACCACCGTATCAGATACTTCTTACATGAAAGCCATGATTCCGCACCATTCAATCGCGATTCTTACCAGTGAGCGTTCGAATATTGAAGACAAACGCACCAGAGAATTAGCAAATGGCATTATCAAGGCGCAACGCAAAGAAATTAAAGAAATGAAATGGCTGATTGACGATATCGAAAAAAATGGCAAGGCCAAAACTGCTACAGAGGCTGCAAATCGCCCCATTCCTGACTTTGAAGGCAAGCTATAACCGGAGCATATTTCATGAGCAAGAAAGCAATCATTTATCGAATGGTTACCGATGAGCATATTTGTCCGTATGGCCTGCGCTCTGTCGACCTGTTAAAAAGAGAAGGGTACGATATTGAAGACCATAAATTAACGTCTCGGGAAGAAACTGACCGCTTTAAAGAAAAGCATGATGTTGAAACAACCCCGCAAACCTTTATAGACAATAAGCGCGTGGGTGGCTACGACGAGCTGCGTGAGTTTTTTGATAAAGATGAAGCTGGTCAGCAGGGCACCACCTATACACCGGTTATCGCTATATTCTCGGTAGCCGCGCTATTAACACTTGCACTTCAATGGTTTGTATCAGGTGACTTTTTCTCTATTCGAACATTGATGCTGTTTATAGCGTTTTCTATGACGCTGTTAGCGGTTCAGAAACTTCAGGACCTATATAGCTTTACCAACTCTTTCATTACTTACGATTTGTTGGCAATGAAATGGGTTCGATACGGGTATATTTACCCGTTTGTCGAAGCTTATGTCGGTATTGGTATGGTGGCACAATTGCCCGCGCTTATCGTTGCACCTTTCTCGTTATTTATCGGTACGGTGGGGGCGGTATCGGTGATTAAAGCCGTGTACATAGACAAGCGAGAATTGAAATGTGCCTGTGTAGGTGGCGACAGCAACGTGCCCTTAGGCTTTATCTCACTGTCAGAGAACCTGTTTATGATAGTAGGGGCGTTGATTATGTTGTTCTGGTAGAGGGTGGCATAAATTCTGCTTTTTGTAGAGAAATTGAGTGAACAAAACGGTGACATTATGCAATTATATTCAAACTTTTTTTCTACAAACTCTCTTACTACTCAGCCTAAAACTGAGCAAAATCAGACGCAAGGGGGCTGTAATAAAGCCGACAGTAAAGATGAGAATAAACAAAGCTTCAAAGATATTTTGAGTAGCCTTGAAGGCAAAAAGTAGTACCTTCTTCTCATTCTATAAAAAAGGCCGGCAAGTTATTGCCGGCCTTTTTTTATTTGTTTTTTCTTTCTAAAAAACTATTAATGTATACTGTGAATAGTTAATTCAAAACCAAAGTCTGGCGCCAATGACTATTCCTTTTTCTGATGTATCTTCACCGAGTCTTTTTAATTTATCCCTTTTGTTTCCTAAAGATTCGCTCCAGTAAACTCCAATGTAAGGGGCGAATTCTCTTGCAATTTCCTGCCGATATCTTAGCCCTATTCTTATATCGCTAAAGCCACTTTCTCGATCGTATTTTTCAGAGTCGGTTATATTGGCAACTAATTCAATTCTTGGTTGTAAATAAGAGGTTTGCGATAGCAGCCACTCATATTCAGCTTCGCCCACAAATTGAATATCACCTTCTTTGTTTATCCTTAATGAATTTTCCATTTCAAACCAGTAGGGTGCCAATCCTGAAAAACTAAATACAGCGTATTCTTCTAAATTACTTTCTGAGGATAATTCTCCTTTTACACCAGCGCCAACTTGGAAAGACCAGAATGGTGAAATTAAATATCCATACAGAAGTTCAGCCCTTTCAAGATCGGTGGGCTTACCGTCATTTTGAGTATTTTCCCCTTCGCTTTTAAATACCGCGCGATGATAGTCGCTTCCATACCACGCCTGCATATCCCACACTGCCCGGTTTTCCTGGGCGTTAGTGCGCGTTAATTCCAGCCGGTCAAAAAACACCTGTCCGGTGATAATTTCAGGCACAGGAGAAGGCCATTCGGGTTTAACCTGAGCTTGTGTACTGAAGCAACTTAGTGTGCCCACAAGCAAAATACTTTTTTTGATACTATTCATAATTTGCTCCTTACGACACATTGACCACACGAAACATACCGGCTTCCATGTGATAAAGTAGGTGACAGTGAAATGCCCAGTTGCCAGGCGCATCAGCGGTAATCAGTAGCGATACTTTTTCACTTGGTTTCAAATTAATAGTGTGCTTACGTGGACGAGGATAATTGCCGTTTTCAAGCTCCATCCACATTCCGTGTAAATGAATCGGATGGTCCATCATAGTGTCGTTCACCATGACAAGTCGTAAACGCTCTCCAAATTTGAAGTTAACGGGCCCATCGACTTCATTGTATTTCACTCCGTCAAACGACCACATGTAACGTTCCATATTGCCAGTTAAATGCAGTTCAATTTGTCGGGAAGGTTCTCGTTCATCTGGCCAGGGATGCGCCCCTTCTAAATCGGCATAGACAAGAACGCGCCGGGGAGCATCTTCAAGACCTATACCTGGTTCATCAAGTCTGGACTGAGGATTTTGAGCAATCATTGCCGCCCCGGCTCCATGGTGGTCATCATCATGTTCAATCGTGATGTTTTCTACAGGCAAGGCACCGCTTTCTGCGTTTGCGTGGGAATGCGCGGAAGTTTTACTTTGATGACCTGAGCCTGACATTTTATCCATGTTCTGCAGGCTGCCCTGTGTGTCAGAGCCCATGTTCATACCACTTGAATTGTCATTCATCTTCATGCTACCCATACCCATTGCAGCCATACCGCGTTCGGTCATTTCGCGACGAGCAGGAATAGGGGCTGACATTCCAAGTTGCGGGGTAAGGGTACCGCGGGCAAAACCACTTCTATCAAAACTTTCAGCAAAAAAAGTAAAGGGTTTGGCAGATTTAGGCTCAACAATAACATCGTAAACTTCTGCTACACCGATGCGAAACTCGTCAATTTTAACGGGCTTTACAGGCTGCCCATCGGCAGCAACTACGGTCATTTCTAATCCAGGAATTCGGAAGTCGAAAAAGGTCATGGCAGATCCATTGATAATACGCAGCCTGACTTTTTCACCCGGCGAGAATAGCGCCTGCCAGTTATCATCCGGCGTCCGACCATTCATAAGGTAGGTATAGGTACTGCCGGTTACATCAGCAATATCTCTGGGGCTCATGCGCATGTCCCCCCACATTTCACGTTGTTTCCAGGTTTTTGCCAGCCCCTGTTCACTTACGTCATCGAGCGTGTCGAATATTGTGCGCTTTTGATAGTTGTAATAACCCTCGGCCACTTTCAGTTTTCTTAAAACATCGTGTGGATCTTCAAACGTCCAGTCACTAAGCACAATAGTATGTTCGCGGTCTGCGCCTATATCCCCATCTTTAGGTTCAATAATCAAAGGACCTAAGTGCCCGCGCTGCTCCTGTAATCCTGAATGACTGTGATACCAGTAGGTGCCATATTGCTCTACATCAAATGCATATTTGAATGTTTCGCCGGGCTTGATACCGGCAAACGAAACCCCCGGCACCCCATCCATATTTTCGGGAAGCAAAATGCCGTGCCAGTGAATCGAGGTATCTTCGTTTAATTGATTGGATACGTGCAAGTTTGCACGCTGTCCTTCGCGTAGCCTTATTAGTGGGCCTGGCATTTGTCCGTTGATAGCAATTGCATTACCGGACTTGTGGCCAATAGGCATGCGGGCGTTAGCAATGTCTAAATGTATGACGTCGCTGGTAAGCACCTGATCTTTAAAATTGCGGCCCTGAGGTGTTGCCCAAACTGGCGCTACACGAGAAAGCGCAGCGGCAGCACCCACCCCTAACGCACCTAATACAAACTTTCTTCTACCTTGAGCAATATCCTGCATAGCAAGGTTCCTCCAAAACTCATATGCCATTTCACCGATATACAGGGGGCTGATAAGAATAAGCAGCACCACCTCTCAATGAAATATGGCTATATTTAAATAAAATCTTTTAACGTATTTATATTAGCTGTGTAGAGGGGCAATCGGAGGTCTGAATAAAGGCGCAATGAAACGTTTTGCAACGCGATGTTCTGTGAATACGCTGAGCTCGTTAAATGCCTGAGCGGTAAGCGTTTGATATGAGGAAACCATAGCAAACACGGCATGACACGATACTGCTTTGCATTTGCATATCTTTTCGCAGCAATCTGGATGAGATGTGTTTTTGGTCGTATCGGCTAAGCTTGTAGCTTGAGAGCTCTTTAAGAAAGAAGGGGTCTCGGACTGTAGTAAACGATATTCTGAAAGTTGGGTAACCGGGTCTTTGGGTGATGCAACGGTATCGGATGAACACGCAGCCGCACTTCCTGCAAATAAAAGCAGTAGCGCAAAAGCGATGAAAACTTTACCGAAGATACTTTTCATAGCACGTTTATAGACCTTTTATCGCCTTTAGGCGACTTAACCAGCAATTCAAAACAAAAATCTTGTCTAGCCTTACCTAATACCAATGTTTTTCAACTTTAGATTACTTTTTAATGATTTTCTTTTACAGCAGCACACAAATTTGTATATCATAAAGGCGTATCAAGAGGGTATTATGAAAAAACGTTGGTCTCAAATTGTGTGTCTGATCATGCTGACTGCCTTAACATGGCAAACGTCGGCTATGGATACTATGGTTTGTGAAATGCCCAGCGATACGCATAGTGAGCATATGCTAATGGTCGGTACTCAAAGCGTTGCTATGGACATGGGCGCTGACACAGTTGATCACTCGCAGTGTTGCCAAATGACCTGCGCTTGCCCGGCAAATGCCTGCTCTGCTTATACTCCACTTAGCTCTGATAATGCATTAGCGCTGTCTTTTCATAGTGATAATGCCATTAAGCACGCAGGTTTGCGCGCTCCTATCCAAATCTCCAGTTCGTTGTATCGTCCTCCTATACCAGCCTAGCCCCAGGATAAGTGTGTCTGCTGTATGGCACATTACCGTTGGGTTTTACTATTTTTATGTGAAGTGAATTGTTCACTTTAAGCACTAAATTTGGCTGTAATCAGAGGCACGCATGTTCAACATTTTTCTTTCGCTTGGCGCGATGTTATTTTTATTTTCAAGCGCAGGTTACGCGCAATCCACTCTACCTGAGTCTATCCAGACCGAATCTGCCCAAACTGAACCTAACTCTCAGATTCAGGCTCTGTCCCAAGAATCGCCAGCAGCGCTTACTGTGTTTAAATCCCCTTCATGTGGATGCTGTGGAAAATGGGTACAACACATCCATACCGAAGGGCTTAATGCGGGGGTCAAAAATACCGCTTATTTGTCTGATATAAAGCGCCAGTATCAGGTTGCTTCTCAATATCAATCTTGTCATACCGCTATAAGCCGTGACGGCTACGTGTTTGAAGGTCATATCCCGGCCCGGTACATACAAAAGTTTATCGATAGCCCGGTACCTGACGCGATAGGTCTTGCCGTACCCGGCATGCCAATGGGCAGCCCGGGAATGGAAATGGGCGATCGATTCCAGCCTTATCAAATACTTCTTTTGCACAAGGATGGTACCCATAGCACATATGCACAAATTGATGCCTATGAGGAACAATTTTAATGCCGGCTTTCACACACAAACTCAAGGTCGCTCTGGCTCTGCTATCGTTCGCAGTTACGGCTAGTGTTGGCGCGCAATCGCTGCCCTCTCTGGATTCATTGATCACCACAGCGATTGAAAACGACCCCTGGCTAAACGGCAGTCAACTTTCCCAACAAGCCCTGCAGCAAAAGGCGATAGCGGCAGGCACCTTGCCCGACCCTGTGGTGAAAATAGGTATGCTGAATTTACCCGTAGACTCGGGCAGTTTTTCGCAGGAAAACATGACTCAGCTACAGGTAGGTGTTTCGCAAACGATTCCGCGAGGCCAGTCATTAGAATTAGAACAACAAAAGCTCAACATTGCTGCTTCTATTGCGCCCTATCAACGTGAGACCCGCAAAGCGGCTATTGCAAGGGCGGTTTCACTGTTATGGCTGGATATATACCTGGCCAAAGCCTCCATTGACCTTATTGAACAGAATAAATCATTGTTTGAACAGGCTAAAAGCGTTGCCGAAACGGCTTACTCAAGTGGGTTAGGTGAGGCCAGTCAGCAAGACGTGCTTCTTGCCGAACTGGAGCTTATTCAACTAGAAGATAAATTAGCAGAAGAATATCAACAGCTTGAAATACAACTGCATACACTTAACCAGTGGCTCATCAACCCTCAAACCAATGCAAATTCTACCTTATTCACGATTGATGAAGTTGTTCAGCGTGATTTTGGGCAGAATACACCGCGCCGCGCACAGCCTGAGTTCAGTCTGCAATTTCCTGAGGCCTGGTTAAACACTCAAGTACATCGTACTGAAATACTTGAAAAGTTATTTACTCACCCCACCATTACGGCCCTTGATTTAGAACAACAAGCTCGCGAAAAAGATGTGACGCTGGCCCGACAAAGCCTCAAACCACAGTGGGGGGTGAACGCATCGTACGCATACCGCGATGAAAACGCGATGGGTGATTCGCGCTCAGACTTGTTCAGTATTGGCGTAAGTTTTGATGTGCCGTTATTTACGGGCAACAAGCAGCAAAAACAAATCTCAGCTGCTATTTACAATGCCGAGGCGTTTAAAACCGAAAAGCATCTTGCGATAAGAAAGCTGCTGTCGCAGGTTGCCTCGTTCAGTGCGAAGCTGACTCGTTTAAATGAACGTCAGTCTCTCTATAGTGCCCGAATTTTGCCGCAAACCACACTGCAATCTAAAGCATCGCTGAATGCTTATACCAATGATACGGGCGAGTTTTCTGAAGTTATTCGTAGCCGCGTTACCGAACTGACTAATCAGCTTACCTTATTGACGTTAAATGTGGGGGTAGCGAAAACAAAAGCGCAGCTTAACTATTTACTGGCTCCTTTGTCATTAACATCCACATCGTCAACATCAGCGCTCACTCAAGAACAGGGATCTGCTCCAAATGAATAAAAACGTTATTATTGCCTTACTGGCAGGTCTGGGCCTGGGGGCATTATTGGTGGCTGTTTTAAATGACTCACCAGAGACTCCTGTAAAAAATGAGGCTGAAAAACCTTTGTACTGGGTTGCGCCTATGGATGACAGCTATCGGCGTGACGAGCCGGGTCAATCCCCGATGGGAATGGACCTGGTCCCGGTTTACGCTAACAGCAACGCTGAACAGGACTCCCCCGCCGGTACGGTAAAAATCTCTGCACGGGTAGAAAATAATCTGGGTGTACGCACTGAGCCGGTCACCTGGGGAACGCTTAAGTCAACGATTCAAACCGTAGGTTATGTCCAGTTTGATGAAGAACAGCTGACACACATTCACTCGCGGGTAAGCGGCTGGATTGAGAAGCTAAATATTAAAGCGAATGGCCAGAGCATTGAGAAAGGCGACCCTCTTTATTCTATTTATTCTCCCGAGCTGGTTAATGCGCAAGAAGAGTATTTGCTGGCGTTGCAAAGTGGTAACCAGAAACTCAGGCAGGCAGCCAAAAATAAGCTACACGCGCTCAAAGTATCAGACGCCTCAATTGAAGCGCTTAAAAAATCAAAACAGGTTAAGCAGCAAATAACGTATGTATCGCCCCAAACCGGGGTTGTTAACGCCCTTAATATTCGCGAGGGCTTTTATGTAAAACCTGAAGTGACCTTGCTAAGTATTGCTGATTTATCTGCTATCTGGATAAATGCTGAAGTGTTTGAGCGTGATGCTGCGTTGATTGAGCAAGGCCAGCCTGTGGTTATTCAGGTACCTGCATTACCCAATAAAGAGTGGCAGGGTAAGGTCGACTTTGTTTATCCCGAGCTGGATGAAAATACCCGTACGCTCACCGTACGAATAAGGCTGGATAATCCCGATGACATCTTGAAGCCTAACATGCTGGCAAATGTCACTATTGAAAAAACTGCGTCGCAAAGCGCTATCTTAGTTCCGGCTGAAGCGGTAATCAGAACCGGACAACAGAACAGGGTTGTGGTTGTGGTAGGCAATGGTCAGTACAAGTCAGTTGAAGTCGCACTGGGGCAGATAAGCGATGAGCAAATCGCTATCACTCAGGGGCTAAATAAAGACGACGTAGTAGTGACGTCAGCCCAGTTTTTGATTGACTCAGAGTCAAGTAAAGCCTCTGACTTCAAGCGAATGGAAGGCGCATCCTCAGACGCTTCTGTTTCACAGCGGTCATCTGAACCGACTAATCAGGGGCACGCGGCCCCAACATCTCAAACAGCAGCAAAAGAAGATGATCAATCAGTTTGGGCGCAGGGAAAAATCACTAAGGTAATGGCCGATCATCGCATGGTCACCATTGATCACATGCCGGTGGAAGCCTGGGAATGGCCGCAGATGGTGATGGATTTTACCGTGGGGGAAAGTGTAGACATCAATGCCCTTGAAAAAGGACAGTCATTGCATTTTGAGATTACCCGACTAGCTGAAGGTGGATTTGAGATCACCGGTATTCATATTATGTCATCAGGCAGTCAGCCCGCTAAGGCCCAAGACAAGCCTATGGCCTCTGACCATTCAATGCATTAGTGGAACAGCAATATGATTGAATCAATTATTAGATGGTCAGTCGCAAACCGCGTATTGGTGTTACTTATGACCCTGATGCTGGTGCTAGGCGGGATTTATTCGCTTAACAAAACACCGGTTGACGCCTTACCCGATTTATCTGACGTACAAGTTATTATTAAAACCAGTTATCCGGGACAATCGCCGCAGGTAGTGCAGGATCAGGTAACGTATCCGCTGACTACCGCTATGTTATCGGTGCCCGGCGCCTCCACTGTTCGCGGGTACTCATTTTTTGGTGACTCGTATGTCTACGTTATCTTTGATGACGATACAGATTTGTACTGGGCGCGCAGTCGCGTACTGGAATATCTGAATCAGGCTGCCTCGGCATTACCTGATGATGTTCAGCCGCAACTCGGCCCGGATGCCACGGGTGTGGGTTGGGTATATATTTATGCTTTGCAGGATAAAACCGGTCAGCATGATCTTAGTCAGTTGCGCAGCCTGCAAGACTGGTTTTTAAAATACGAACTGCAAACTGTAGATGGCGTATCTGAAGTCGCTGCGGTAGGTGGTATGGTCAGGCAGTACCAAATTCAGGTTATGCCCGAAAAGCTGCGTGGTTACGGTATTCCGTTGTCGCATGTTCAGCAAGCTGTGCAGCGGGGAAATCAGGAAAGCGGTGCGTCGGTGGTCGAAATGGCCGAAGCAGAATATATGGTGACCACCACCGGCTATATTCAAAACCTGGATGATATCCGCCAAATTCCACTGGGGCTGGTAAAAGAGGGGACAGCATTAACCATCGGCGATGTTGCCACGGTAAATGTGGGCCCCCAGATGCGCCGCGGTGTGGCCGAGCTAAATGGTGAAGGCGAAGTAGTGGGCGGTATTGTGGTGATGCGTTTTGGCGAAAATGCCGAAAAAGTCATTGCGGGGGTTAAAGAACGACTGCAGTCGCTTAAAAAATCACTACCACCGGGTGTCGAGGTGGTACCGGTATACGACCGCTCGCAGCTTATCAATAACGCCGTAGACAACCTATGGACCAAGCTTGGTCAGGAACTCGTCGTTGTGGCGCTGGTGTGTGTGGTATTTTTGTTTCACCTGCGCTCATCTATTGTGGCGGTGATTACCCTGCCGTTAGGTATTCTGGTCTCGTTTATTGTAATGTATTTTCAGGGTATCAACGCCAACATTATGTCATTGGGCGGCATCGCGATTGCCATCGGCGCCATGACCGATGGCGCGATCGTTATGATAGAGAATATGCATAAGCATATGGAAAAAACCCCGCTAACCGATGAAAACCGCTGGCAGGTAGTGATCCGGGCTGCCTCTGAAGTTGGGCCAGCGTTGTTTTTCAGCTTACTGATTATTACCGTATCGTTTTTGCCGGTATTTATTTTAGAAGCTCAGGAAGGTCGCATGTTTGCGCCGTTGGCTTTCACCAAAACCTATGCCATGGCTGCCTCAGCCGGACTGGCCGTTACTTTGGTGCCGGTCTTAATGGGCTATTTTATTCGCGGCAAGGTAACCTCGGAAAAGAAAAATCCGTTAAACCGCTTATTGGTAGCAGGCTACATGCCGCTACTCACCAAAGTACTTAAATTTCCCAAGGCTACCATACTGATTGCCATCGTCGTCACTGTGGTCGGGTTTTATCCGGTCAATAAAATTGGTAGCGAGTTTATTCCTCCTTTAGATGAGGGAGACTTAATGTACATGCCCACCACATACCCGGGGATCTCGATAGGTAAAGCGCGGGAGCTGCTTCAGCAAACTGACAAGTTGATTAGCACTGTGCCTGAGGTTAAAAGTGTGTTTGGTAAAGTGGGTCGGGCCGAAACCGCCACCGACCCGGCGCCACTGACCATGATTGAAACGTTTATTCAATTAAAGCCGCAAAGTGAATGGCGTGATGGCATGACCACTGAAAAACTTAAAACAGAGCTGAACAATCTTATCGATTTTCCTGGTGTGACTAACGCCTGGGTCATGCCCATAAAAACCCGCATAGATATGCTGGCTACCGGTATCAAAACCCCGGTGGGCATTAAAGTGGCTGGTGAAGACCTGTCGGTTATTCAGCGAATTGGTAAGGATATTGAGACGATACTCAAAGAGGTCGATGGTACTGCGTCGGTGTATTCAGAGCGGGTGGCCGGTGGCCGCTATCTGAAAGTTGATATATCGCGTCAGCGTGCCAGCCGGTTTGGGCTTAATATTGGCGATGTGCAAGCTACGGTTTCCTCGGCGATTGGGGGCATGAATGTCACCGAAACCGTAGAAGGCCTTGAGCGTTACCCTGTCAATATTCGTTATCCTCAGGATTATCGAAGCTCGCCCGAGAAGTTAATGAGCTTGCCTATTGTTACCGATTCGGGCCAGCGTATTTCACTGGGCGATGTTGCCAATGTGTACGTGGAAGAAGGTCCACCAGGGATCAAAAGCGAAAACGCCCGTATCAATGGCTGGTCGTTTGTGGATATTAACAATGTCGATGTGGGTACCTATGTAGAAAACGCAAAAACAGTACTACAAGATAAGTTGGATATTCCGGCAGGCTACTCGCTGACCTGGGCCGGGCAGTATGAATACATGGAGCGGGCCAAAGAAAAGCTAACGTTTGTATTGCCGCTTACCCTGGCCATTATTCTTATTTTGCTGTATCTGAATTTCCGGGCCTTTAGTGAAGTCGCTATGATTGTAGTGACATTGCCTATGGCCATGATTGGCGGCTTATGGCTGCTTTATTTTGAAGGATTTAATTTTTCAGTGGCAGTAGGGGTTGGCTTTATCGCTTTAGCGGGCGTGGCCGTCGAGATTGGCGTCATTATGCTTGTTTACCTGAATCAGTCTCTTAAAGAGCTGCTGGATGAGTCTGAAAAAAATCGCCAGATCATCGAAGCCAGTGATTACCGCCAGGCACTGTTGCATGGTGCAGGCTTACGGATACGTCCGGTCATGATGACGGTGGCCACTATTATTATTGGGTTGTTACCCATAATGTATGGCTCAGGCACAGGATCAGAGGTAATGAGCCGGATTGCCGCACCAATGATAGGGGGCATGACCAGCGCCGTGGTGTTGACACTACTGGTACTTCCGGCGTTCTACTGTTTAGCAAAACAGCACACTATTAAACATCATAATAAGAAGATAACGGCTGATGATTAGGGCTTTCAGACAGGTTCATCGTTGGCTGATGCTGGTGGTGGGCGTACAGTTTGTCATCTGGATGTTGTCGGGCGTGTATATGGTTATTACCGATATTCATACTGTTCATGGTGAACATCTGACCACGAAGCAGCCTGTTTTTGCGGTGGATGAGGTGGTTCTATCGCCCGCTGATATTATGGCGCAGTACCCGGCGGCGACAAAGGTGCGTTTAATATCCAGGCTGGGCAGCCCGGTTTATATTGCTACATTTGCGGCAAATTCTGACACACCGGTTCGGCCTGAAACAATAAGCGCAACCACAGGGGAAACTCTGGTTTCGGTAAATGAATCTACCGCACGGGATATTGCTGCTTCTCGTTATACGGGCGCCACCGGTATAGCGTCAGCAACGCTGATTGAAACTAAGCAAAATTTGCCTGAAGAAGCTTCAGGACGGTACCTGCCCTTTTGGCGTATTGATTTTGATGCCCCTGAAGCACCCACCTTTTATGTGCAACAACACACTGGTGAAGTGGTAACAGTAAGTCACGATGGCTGGCGCAGCTTTGACTGGATGTGGCGCTTTCATATTATGGATTTAGATGATGGGCGAACCATCGGTAATGTGTTTCTTTTAAGTGCTATTTTCACCGGCTTGTTAGCCGCCCTCAGTGGCGCGTTTCTGAGTTACTGGCGGGTGTGTCGGCCCCTTATGAAAGGGGAAGACCAATGAGTCTGTTAATAACAAAAAGTCATCGGTGGTTGTCGGTACCGATAGGTATTCAGCTGCTTATCTGGTTAGGTACTGGTTTGTACCTGAGTTTGTTTTCTAATGATGGCCCTGCGCTTAAAATTCAAAAGCCTCAGGGTATCGAGTGGCAGGTATATGCCGGCAAACTATATCCGGTCAACCAGCTTCCGGTGAAAAAGGCTGAGTCAATACAAACGGTTTTGCTGGCCGGCAAGCCCGTTTATGAAGTTATTCTTTATTCACAACCGCATAATTACCAGCCCAGACAGGTGCGGCTATTTGATGCGGTCTCTGGCCAGCCATTTTCAATTGACAAGCAGTGGGCGAAAGCGATAGCACTTGAACGCTACAGCGGTGATGCAGCGCTCAGTAAAATTGAGCTTGAACAATCTTCGGGTGGGTTATTACCAAAGCAAAAAAATGCCTACTGGTCAGCCTATTTTGATGATTCGGCATTAACGTATATCCATATAGACCAGCAGTCTGGGCGGTTTTTAACAGCCAGCGATGAACATCGCCGGTTTGTGGCATTAATGTTCAAATTGCATTTCATGGACTACTGGGACACAGGCAGTTTTAACCACCCTTTGCTTATTATCGTTGCGGTTTTAGCGCTGGCCTTTGGGTTGTCAGGTTTGGCCTGGCTCATCATGCTGTTAAAAGCAGGACGTTTTACAGTACGCCTCGGCGCTTTGCATAAGATTGACGTTCTGGTGGCCAATAACAACCAAAACGTAACCGTTCAGGGACGTAAAAATACCACGCTGCTGACCACGCTAACACAAAACCAACTGCAGTTGCCGGCCAAGTGCGGCGGCGGAGGAACCTGTGGAACGTGCCGATTTTATACTCAGAGCAGCCTTCCGGCACAGCCTGCCGAAACACACCTTATTAGTCATAGTGAATTGGCTGCAGGCTGCCGTTTAGCGTGTCAACACGCTGCTCATTCTGTGGACTCAATTATAGTGAAAGACATGGCCACTCAGGCTTTGACACTTCAGGTTTCCCGCGCCCAGTACATTACCCCTACGATAAAAGAAATTGCCTTTAAGGTGACAGGCGGTAACCTGCAAAAGTTCAATGCCGGCTCTTCGATGCAATTTTCTATTCCTGGTGGAAAACGTCGTACTGTGCCGGTTGATATTCCGTCCCGGTGGCGTTCTTACTGGGCTCAGTTTGACGCGCAGACAGTATCTTACAAAAGCACCACCCGAAGCTATTCGATAGCAAATTATAGTGGTGAATGTGATGAGCTTATTTTTACTATTAAGTGGCAATGTAATACCACCACTCAGAAGAGCGGCGGGGCGGGCTCGAGCTATTTATGCTCTCTTGCACCGGGTGAATCGGTTGAAGCTTACGGGCCGTTCGCCAGTTTTGCTGAGCGTGCGTATCAGCCCGGCGCAAAAGTTTTGATAGGCGGCGGCTCAGGTATAGCGCCGCTTAGGGCATTGATTTATGAAGCGTTAATACAAAATAGTGTGTCACACCAGATGATTTTTATCTATGGCGCACGCAACGAAGAAGATTTGTGTTACTCAGATGAATTTGAGCATCTGGCTAAACGCTTTGAAAACTTCACTTATCTGCCCACACTCTCATCACCCTCGCCAGCCTGGCAAGGACATTCTGGGTATGTACAACAACTTACGCGTCAACACCTTAATTTTGACGTTTTCAACAGTGCCAATTTTTACTTATGTGGCCCTGCTCCTATGCTAGCAGAAGTAAAGTCATTGCTGTTATCGCAGCATATTGAGCCGCAACAGATTTATATCGATTCTTTTAATACAAATGAGGTTAAAAATGAAAGTAATTCATAAGTGCTTAGTGATATCAGGTTTACTGTTTAGCAGTGCAGCGTTTTCTCATGGCGGGGTAGAGCTTACCAAAACCATGCCAAAAGACGATGCTATGTTAATGTCCGCCCCACAAACGCTGGAGTTGTCATTCTCAGCAAAACTTCAATTGATGAAGGTTACCCTGTCTAAAAAGAATGGTGACGAGATTGATTTTGGTTTTACACCCAGTCGTGAAGCAGAAGCTGACTATTCCTGGGAGCTTCCAGAGCTGTCTCCGGCCACCTATAACGTTGAGTGGATTGCGATGGGCAGCGATGGTCACAAGATGAAAGATTCTTATTCATTCATGGTGCACTAAAAGGACTGAATGATGGAAATGTATATCTGGAATACCGTTATTATTGTCTGTAAAGCTTTGTTTTATGCAGGAACTGCGGGCATGGCCGGGTATGCATTTCTCCATTCATTTGGCTTTACAGAAAGTACTCACAAACTGCCCGAAGCCTATACCCGCAAACTAACGCGCTATTTTATTTGCAGCTTTGTACTTGTGGCTATTTCGGTGCCAATATGGTTTTTGGCAAAAGTGGGCGCGTTTGCAGAAAGCGGCTTAAGCGGAGCACTGAACCCTACCATGCTTAGTATTATGTGGGATTCACCCTTAGGCTATATGGCCCAGGTTCGTGGCGGCGCCGCTGTTTTTGCCCTGTGGTCGCTGCTTGTCGCTACCAAACTTCGTTTTCAGCACACAGTAATGCGTGGATGTGTGTTGTTGGCATTAGCTGCTGCGCTTTACAGCTATACCCTTGCCGGTCACATATCAGAGCAAGGTTTAGTTGAAAAAATGCTACTGATAGTCCATGTTTTCGTTATGTCATGGTGGTTTGGTGCACTGATCCCACTAAAGCTTGCCTGTGGCCACCTGCCCGTCGAACAAACCAAGTCGCTTATGTATAAGTTTGGCTTATCTGCACAGTTTTTGGTGGGAGTGATGATTATTGTTGGCGTGCTTATGGCACTGCAGTTATTTAATGATGTCTCCCAGCTTTTTACTTCTGCTTACGGGCTTACTCTTATGGCAAAGATAGGGTGTGTTAGCGGACTACTGCTGCTCGCAGCGCGTCATAAACGTAAGCTTGTGCCGATGCTGGAAAATCGACAAACATTAAGTAAGCTATCCCGTTCTATTACGCTGGAAATTGCACTGGCAGCAGCGTTGTTACTTATCACCGCCGCCCTGACCAGCGTGGTCGGCCCCAACTTTTCCTAAGGAAAATTCATGATTCGATATTTTTTATGTAGCCTTTTGCTGGTGGTTTCATACCCCAAGGCCATGCGCACAGTGAGAACCCCAGGACCATACACGAATATTTATTAGATAATAAAACTGTACCAGCTCAG
The DNA here is from genome assembly GCF_003429285.1 of Salinimonas sediminis. Classification (NCBI taxonomy): domain Bacteria; kingdom Pseudomonadati; phylum Pseudomonadota; class Gammaproteobacteria; order Alteromonadales; family Alteromonadaceae; genus Salinimonas; species Salinimonas sediminis. The sequence continues at coordinate 2,887,115 of NZ_CP031769.1, read as the reverse complement.
GTGTAATTTGCAATTTCAACTGAGAGTATTTTCGATAAAATAAAATTCGGCTATAAAGGTGTGAAAACCCTTCGTAGGTTCTTACGTAAGTGGACTTCCCAGACTTTGCTAGACACTTTTAACAGTTACAATGTAACTTCACAAAGAGGTGTTTATGAGCAAAGGCAAACGATATACCCACGAGTTTAAAGTCGAGGCCGTTAAGCAAATTACTGAACGCGGGTATTCTGCCGCTGACGTGGCAGAGCGGCTCGGCATTTCAAGTAATTCGTTGTACAACTGGCAAAAGCAGTTGGATAAAAAATCTGAACCGAAGAAGTCCGCTGATGATTCTGTCCGTATCGCTCAGCTAGAGGCTGAACTCAAGCGGGTGACGGAGGAAAGAGACATTTTAAAAAAGGCCGCAAGGTACTTTGCAAGCCAGCCAGAGTGAAGTACGCCTTTATCCGTGACCATCAGCGAGAATTTTCGGTCGCTGCGATGTCTCGCGTTCTAAAAATCCACCGCAGTGGTTTCTATGCCTGGCTGAAGCAGCCCTCAAGTGCGCGAGCGATTGAAGATGAACGCCTGTTAAAACTGATACGTGAATTCTATATCGCCAGTGGAGCAACCTACGGCAGTCCCTGGATCCATCGTGACTTACTGGAAGCCGGAGAATCATGTAGCGTTCATCGTGTAGCGAAGATAATGCGTAGAAGCGGGCTTCGTGCACGAATTGGTTACCAGCGTCGATACATTAAGAACGGCAAGCCCTCACGTATTGCTGATAATGTTTTGGAACGTGCTTTCGCTCCCGCCAGCCCCAACACAGCCTGGGTCAGCGACATTACTTACGTAAGAACCTACGAAGGTTTTTTGTATCTGGCCACCGTCATTGATCTGTTTTCGCGTCGAGTAGTGGGCTGGTCAATGGACAAAAATATTGATAAGCATCTGGTTATCAATGCGCTGCTCATGGCGGTTTATCAACGCAGACCGAAACAGCAGGTTCTAGTGCACAGCGACCAGGGAAGTCAGTACGGTAGTGCAGATTATCTGGCGTTCATGAAGGAAAACAACCTCAAACCCTCGATGAGCCGACGCGGTAACTGTCACGATAATGCGGTAGCGGAAAGCTTCTTTGCTACGTTTAAGAAACGGGTTACAAAGAAAAAGATATATGACACCCGTGATGAAGCCAGATCAGAGATATTTAATTTTATCGAGATGTTTTACAATTCCAAAAAACGACATTCTCATACAGACGGTGTCTCACCTGCTCAATTCGAGAATGCTTGGTTTACGAAACAGATAACTGTCTAGTGAAAGCTGGGAAGTCCGATGTCAACAATACAGAAGACTGGGATTGGGCAGGAGTTGACATATCTGTAGAGTCACAGACTACGGTAAAACTAACTCACTCTATTCAATATCATACAATTCAGAAATTGAAAGACAATTATGACTTAGTTTTTGATGATGACGGAGCAGGTGAAGTCGCTGATATCGTTGCGATAAAAAACAACGGTGACAAAGAACTCGTCATTGACCTTTTTCACTGTAAGTATTGCTCTAAGAAAAATGGTGTAGCACGCCCTGGAGCAAGGGTTGACGACGTATATCAAGTGGCGGGGCAAGCAGAAAAAAGTGTTAAGTGGTTTGGTGATAAAGAGAAACTAATCTTACGATTGATGGATCGTGAGCGTACTAGGCTTAATCAAGGAAAGGCATCACGAATTGATAAAGGCAAGTACGAAGATTTGATTCACTTTGCAAAGGTAGCAAGGTATTCAACTTTTAAGCTGGGTGTAGCTATTGTCCAGCCAGCTATATCAAAAGCTCAAGTAACTGAAGATCAATTATCTGTTCTAGGAGCCACGGCAGCTTATATTGATGAGGTAAGTGGAGTTAAGCTAAGGGTTGTTATTAATCAATGATGTAATGGTTACTTTGAAGCTTTGAGGGATCGTACATGTAACTAATGTATATGCAGGCACGATACTATGATCCAGTTATCGGGCGTTTTTATTCGAATGATCCAGTGGATGCGTTGGCGCACATGCAGCGTGGCAATAGCATTACACATGGTTTCAACCGCTATGCTTACGCTAATAACAATCCATATAAGTACACTGACCCAGACGGCGAATTCATACAGCTCATTACCGGAGCAATTGGTGCTTATACAGCTTACAATCAAGCGAAAGACCTGGGCTTTTCAAATAGTGAAGCACTAGTAGCTGGAGCCGCAGGTGCTCTGGTTGGTGTTCTTACTGGCGGTGCAGGAAGCCAAGCAGTATCAGCTGTTTTGAAAACTGCTGTTACTCAGGCAGCTAAAAATACAGGTAAGCAGGCTGCGAAAGAGATTGTAAAATCTACTGTTGCAGGAGCTTCAGCAGCCGGAGGAACACAGGTTGTAGCAGATGCCGCTGGTGATATTGCACAAGGAAACCCTGTTGAAATCGATAAGACTAAGGCAGCTTTAAAAGCTGTAGAAGGCGGTGCAACCGCAGCTCTAGCAACTACAGTCACTGTTGGGGTAGCGGGGAGAAGTGCATTGACAGAAGTTGCTGAGAGTGCAGTCGCGATATCAGCACAAGAGATTCGAAGAGAAGATCAATGAAATCGAGAATAGCTGAATATATCTATACACTGAGCGGATTTATTGTGGTGTTGATTAGTCTGGCATTGCTCTATTGGGGTATTAGTAACAGAAGTTTCCCAGACTACTCGGCAACTAAAGTAATCGCAGGAAAAGCATCTAATGTTGAAGTTCTAGGATGGAAGATACGATTCAAAATTGAAGGATATGATGAACCAATCATCTATTACCGACACTTCGGAAATTTTAACTTAGTGGAAAAGCTGTTGGCAGACACCGAACGAGAAGTGGAGTTAATAATTGATAATGCGGAGAATCTATCCGACTCAACAGTTTATGAAATATCAATAGATGGAGAAAAGGTAACGAACTTTAGCGAGAAAAAATCCAATCACGGAGAATATACGAAATCAGTTTACATTCTTTCAGCTGTACTATTTCTTCTAGGCTGCTTTGGCGTTTACTTGGGTATGAGAAAAAAATCTTTTGTAGCGCAAAGCGACTAAACGATTGATTAGATTAAAACCTAAAAGGCCTCTCGTATTTTGAGAGGCTTTGTCCTAGATAATCCTATAGTTCAGACGCGCCTTATGAGCGAAGGGTGAACATTTTGCTATCACTAATTTATCATTTCTAGTTGCCAGTGCCGCACATCTTTTTATCTCAATGAGGACTTAAAATGGAAAAGAAAATGGATAAGTCATCAGAAATTTAACTTACTGAGCGGGAGCGATCGCAAGCGCAAGTCCAAAAAAATATGTGTAGAATGGTCAAGTTACATAACCATTTTGATGCCCCTAACAACATTGATGCACACAAGATTGAAAAAGATGAGGATTGATTTAACTAGTGTGAGTGAGCGCATTATTGCGCCAAATGTGGATGAGACGTTATAGCATTTGTCACATCATTTCCTTGCGAGCTTATGCGCAAGCCGCCGCCAGGTGCCTCGTAATGAAAGTTTCATTATGATAGTTTCATTACGACTTTATCATAATAGAGTTAAATCGCTGGAAATGCGGCTCTTCCACCAACTTCGCGACGGTGCCACTGAAAGAGTTTAATATCATTACGGCCAGTCGCATCACCATTCAGCACGATGGAAAGAAAAAACGACCCACTGAAATCTGTCCAACTCTCTTCCAACAGCTTACTGATCTAGCTCGCTGTCAGGCTTTCCGAGAAATGCCATCAGAACTTTTGAGAACACTCTATCAAAATTTTTGAGAGAGGCTGTCAACTTGGGGGATAAATTGCAACTGCGTATTCTCTCTACGTTGATGGGTCACTCTTGAAATAATTGATTACTGTTTCTATAAACTTCTGACCTGCTCTATCGAATAAATTGATTCGGAGACCCACTCCAACTTATTGATAAATAAAAACTATACCAATATCATGCTATTGCAGGTAGCCTTTCAGATTTAAATCAAAAACAGATAGTTTTTATAGAATTATTTTTGCTATTGATAGAATAACTAAATCTACGGTTATTTTACTATTTGTTGCTTGAACGCAAGCGGAAATAAAAGTATGGTGGGGAAAATCTAGTGATCACTGAATTTTTTTTGCAGTAGTGCTTTTTTTAGAAAGAACTTTAAAAAAATCGAATACTCTCTCACTTAACTTCAAAAATCCTCATAAATAAATAGTAAAACAACAGTTTATAATTTTCTAAATTTTTGAAAATCGATATTTTGAAAGTAAGTTTTCAAAAACATCTCATTTGTGTAAGAACGATCTCGCCATTTCCTCTCAAGGTTTTTTGCTCAAAATCATGCGTTTGTAACTAGCCCACGCTAACTGCACAGGGTTGAATAATTTCTGTTCATAATTTATACGTTTGGTCAGGCAGACGTGGAGATTAATTTTGATATAGAGCACGCAGACAAAGAGAAAGAATGAGGATTGCCCTCAGTCAGGGTCTTCGACCACCCTGACTGAGGGGCTTTAATTGTCGAATTATTCACCGACAATTCCAGCATAGTCCACTTCAAGAATTATTGTCAAACCTCATGAGTCTCATGGGGGCGTCCGCCTGCGTGCTGAAAAGGTGAGCACTATGACACCACATATACGCAGATATTCATTAAATCGTATCATCAGAGTGAAAGAAGCCAGGAAAGAGATAAATTGGGCAAAACTCAGTACATCAACGGGTTCGAGCATTAATACGTTGAAGCGTTATGCTGCTATTTATGATGATGAGCCAATTACCAGTTCAACCCTAAAGACCATGTCTGACAATGATGTTCGACATTATGTAACCACTGGGACGTGGGATCGCCCAGACAGAACGCCACCGGATATCGACAGCATTCTCGATAAGGTTGAGAACGAAAATGAATCTATCATTGATTGTATTGAAGCATATCAACGTGATGCCGAGAATGCCTTTGCACCATCGACTTGCTATCGAAAAGTACAGAAGGCGAGAGATTTGCAGAAGCTGTCTATTGTTCTACAGCATGAACCAGGCGAGGCAATCCAAGTTGATTTTGCTGGCGATACAATAGTGCTGGACAACCACAAATCACAGAAAGTGTATTTTTTCGTCGCCATTCTGCCTTGCTCTCAGTATACATTTGTCTATCCGACTCCTGACCTGACTGCTTTATCCTTTGTCGAGGCTCATGTTGCGGCATTTGAGCATTTCGGTGGTGTCTCGAATACAGTCATACCTGACAATACAAAAGCCGCTGTGATAAAAGCGGGTCGAGAGCCTGTGTTGAATGTGTTGTATCAAGAATTGGCGATGGAGTTTGATGTTAATATTGACCCTGCTCGGCCCAGAAAGCCCAAAGATAAGGCACTCGTCGAAAACGCAGTAGGTATCGCCAATCGCTGGATAATAAAGAAGCTACGTAAGCAAGCGTTTAGGAATATTCACGAAGTACGAAAAGCAGTTGAGTCACTTCTTGAATCTTACAATTCAAAGCCATTTACGAACAAACCAGGCTGCCGTAAAAGTGCGTTTTTGGAAAAAGAAAAAATGCATTTAAAACCGCTACCTAACCCATTGCCGAAGCTCGGTGTTTACTGCGCCACAAGCCAAATCAAATAGAATGGGCACATTTTAGTGCGAGGGCACTATTACTCTGTCCCCTTTCAATTCCGCAACAAAATAGGCGTTGTCAAAATAAACAGCACATCTGTCCTGATTTATGTAGACGGTTGTCAGGTGGCGCTACATACAATCAGTAACGAACAAGGTGGGTTTACAACCGAATACGCGCACAAACACCCTCGACAGAAGGCTACTGATGGTTTTAGTCAGGAATATGCGCTATCCGCCGCCGCGAAAATTGGGAAGTCCGTACTGCATGTTATAGAGTCGCTGTTTGCCAAAGCTAGCTGTAGCGGCTCACGAACATAAACCCGCCGACTTGATTTGAATTAGTCTCGACTTAATCTGACACTTCTTCTTGAAAAGATGAGAGTTACCCGTTTTGATAAAGGTGTCGAATCTTTAATCAAAACAAAATAGGTAACTCTCATGTTGCATACTAGCAATCCAATCATCAAACACAAAGCAGGACTGTTAAATCTGGCTGAAGAGCTGGGCAATGTATCGAAGGCCTGCAAAGTGATGGGCGTGTCTCGTGACACGTTTTATCGGTATCAGGAGTTGGTTGAAGAAGGCGGTGTTGATTCGCTGATTAACCGTTCAAGACGCACACCTAATCTCAAGAACAGGGTCGATGAGCAGACCGAACAAGCTGTCATAGCTCACGCCATTGAGTTTCCCGCTCACGGTCAAGCCAGAACAAGTAATGAGCTGCGTAAAGCAGGCGTGTTCGTTTCAGGCAGCGGTGTTCGCTCGATATGGCTCAGACATAATCTGGAAAACTTCAAAAAGCGACTTGCCGCACTGGAAGCCAAAGTTGAAAGCGAAGGCATCATTTTGACCGATGAGCAGGTTGCCGCGCTTGAGAAGAAAAAGCAGGATGATGAGGCCTGCGGTGAGATTGAAACACACCATCCCGGCTATCTAGGCTCGCAAGATACCTTCTACGTCGGCAACCTCAAAGGTGTCGGCCGCATTTACCAGCAAACCTTCGTTGATACCTACAGTAAAATTGCGTTCGCCAAGCTCTACACGACCAAAACGCCAATCACCTCGGCCGACATCCTCAACGACAGAGTGTTGCCGTTCTTTGAGGCTCAGGAGCTGCCCATGCTGCGGATTCTGACAGACAGGGGCACAGAATATTGTGGCAAAGTGGAACAGCATGATTATCAGCTCTACTTAGCCATCAACGATATCGACCACACAAAAACCAAGGCGCGACATCCGCAAACCAATGGGATCTGTGAGCGATTCCACAAAACCATCCTGAATGAATTCTATCAGGTCACCTTCCGCAAAAAGCTCTATGACTCGCTGGAAGCATTACAGAAAGATCTGGACGAGTGGCTGGAATACTACAACAATGGAAGGACTCATCAGGGCAAAATGTGCTGCGGCAGAACGCCAATGGAAACATTAACCGATGGGAAGCAGATTTGGGCTGAGAAGAACTTAGCTCAAAGCTAATCTGACACTGGCACCGTGAAACGGGTAACTGTCAGATCAGGTCTGAGCTAGTACAGATAAATGGGTTAAATACACTTCCACCACGAGAAAGGTCAATTTTAATCCTATTACACTCGACAATTTCCTTAAACGGTATTTTGTGGTTCCCTATTTTTGTAATGCTACCAACTGTGACGAAGCAAAGCTGAGAGCTTATTTAAACGCCTTAGAGTTCCCAGGTTTTGGTCAAGTAAAGTCTACTTTCACTTTTTATAACAAAACAGAAGAATTAAATCAGGCCATAAAGCTATTTCAAAACCGATATTCAAACAGGACTGACGCTTACTAGCAAAACGCAGGCGGTACCTTCTTTCTACCTAAAATCGCCCTTTAATTGAGCCTGTATTATTAAGATGTTGTAATCAGGCTTTTGTAAATAAAGCTCTTCCCAGCCTATTCTTTCTCTTTCTATTGATCTCTGCTAGTCTTATTTATGGGTGTCTTCTGAACATCTAAATACATATATACTTTTTGCTTCATTCCGTATCTAACGTCGTACATTGTTGTCCTCGCTTTTAAGAGCAGAATTAGATAGTTAACGACAAAATGTTGTCGAGAAAATTTCACAGTGCAATGGAATAATTATCTAATTTTTCACGTTTAAGCGGAAAGATAACGGTTTATTTTTGTACGAAAAAATGTAACTCATTGAATTTATTAATACCAGAATTTCATGTGAAACTGGAACTTACAGATTTATATAACTTCCAGTTTCAAGCCAGATCATTTCCCGCGCAATGAAGCTCAGGTGGATGAAGTGTAAAGAGTGGTGTAAGGCCTTGAATGTACAATACTATTTTCAAGAATTATCATCTTCACTACCGATTTCTATAGCTTTCCCGTCGTCAGCTAGAGTTGTGCGCAAAGATAGATGAGAGTGAAACAAGATTCCGCATACGGAGGTGTGGGGGCCAGAAGAAGAGGCTATTAACGCAATGATATTAAGCTAATGATATTAAGAGCAACGGCGTTAAATGCCCTGTATCTATATGGGTTTCGATAATAAATACAGGAAGGAGCCGGGACTTATCATACTTTGCTTGGCCCTGTTAACGGTTACAACGTATCTTCGCGGTGTATGTAAATAAAGGAAACAATACCCTTAGCAGTTTACGGTAGAAGTAGTGGAACAAACTGACAAAACTTAAGTGTTGCTACCCAGGGAAAGGCAGTAAGCAATGAAATAAAAGTATTATCGGAAAATACATGCAAACTCATCCTTTATATCAGTAAAAAATTTTACAATACCGATACGGAAGTTTGACAGTTATAACTCGCTAGAAAGTTATGTTGGGGCTGGTAGCTGGGTAAAACGCCATAGGAGTAAGAAAATTAAGATAAAATACGCCCTTAGCATTAGCGATGGGAGAGGACATCAACATAACGCTTGTCATATTTCGCAGACAAGTATTTTTGGCGGCTTGGTAGCAAATTGGGCCATATAAAATACCTTTTTTAGGTAACTTAAACGTAAATAACGCTATTCGTTATTCAATCCCCAGTAACATAGCATGAAGTATTGCGCTGCTGGTGATGAGTTGTGACCCTACTGTTTTGCTGAAGGCGTGATGAGGCTTTAACATCTGCTGCCCACCTCTAAACTCTACTTGTAAGTTAGATAAATAAACGAAGCTACCAAGAACAATATCGTCGTACTCGCTTTTCCCGCTATTATGCTTTTGGTTTTGGATACACCTCTTGCTATTAAAACCTTCGCGACGAAAAAGTAGCTAAATAGCACTGCACTAATCGCTATCGCGCATAATACAAAAACGGTTTGCTGGATTGAACCTATTGGGTCTTCCACGGTTTTCCTCGATAAGTCTAAGCCGCTTAACACTCTGCCGACAAGCCATAGTGCAGCGGTAAAACAAGTCCTTCGCTGGGCGTATCAGGGCGTGTTCTTTTCTGATAAACAGTTTGTTTGCATTCTTTCAGTTATACCCAAAACCAATTTCAGTAGTTACGCTCTAGAGCTTCTGTAAGAGTCAGGGGGCTCACAGTTTCCCTCTATCTTGCATAAACGTTCATTGGGGCGACCAAAATCCTTTAAAATGGGGGTCGCTATCTCGTACAAGTTCGAGCTTTGCAAATATCGTATACATTATTCAGTTACTGCCAGGCGAGGGGCTGGCAGTAACTGTGGTTTGGTATGGCGAGTTATGGTTTCGGTTTATTCAACATCTCGTCATGGGCGTCCATCTGCCAAGGTAGTTGGCCAGGGGTGTTGTCCAAAAAGTGCAAATAATTTTCAAATTGATCCAGAATATCTTTAACAATACTGTGTTTCTCATAGCCGTAAATATCATACGCTTGCCCGCCACGGCGCAAGAATACTTCCGCCCGATAGTATTTTTCTGATTCGTCATCTTCGGCCCTAAGCTCGGCATAACTGAAACCAGGGACTAAATGTTCGGTCATCCGAATATCATAAATAAAGTCCATATGATGATGACGCTTCACGGTTAAATAGGCGCGACCCAGCGAGTTGTCGAATTCAACCTCTGCATCCCACTCCCGGGAATGTAGTTCTGCCTGAACATCATTCATCGCTTCAATTACGGTTTCTTCAATAAAAGTGTGTACCTTATCTTTACTGGGGTAATCCACCATAGCAGCTAACCGACTTTGCCATTGGCTGCTACGCTTATTATTCTTGTTCAGTGTATGTGCTTGCAAACTGTCAGTACGATGGCCTTCTATAATTAATGCGCGCCATAGCCCTGCAGCGGCGACTAGCATTATTATGGCGAAGGGCAGTGCACTTATAATGGTCATTGTTTGTAATGCGTTTAACCCGCCTGCCAAAAGCAGAACCGCTGCTACCGTGCCTTCAAGCATTGCCCAGAATATACGTTGCCACATCGGGCTGTGCTCATTGCCGCCTGAGGCCAGCGAGTCAATAACTAATGACCCAGAATCAGATGAGGTAACAAAAAAGGTGATGATCAGAATAACGGTGAGTCCCGACAACACTGAAGACCACGGTAACAAGTCGTAAAGTTTAAACAAAGCAATCGCTTCGTTGTCTTGTACATCGGAAATAAGGGTAGTGACCCCTTCATTCATGATGGCATTAAGCGCTGTGTCACCGAATACCGAGAACCATAAAAAGGTGAACATAGTGGGTACCAGCATTACGCCAACAACAAACTGACGTATGGTTCTGCCGCGACTGATCTTGGCGATAAACATGCCAACAAACGGGGCCCACGCAATGGTCCAGCCAAAGATAAACAGGGTCCAGTTACCAATCCAGTCGCTGCGGCTATAGGCTTGCAGGTTAAACGTGCGCTCTACAATTCCACTTAAATAGCTGCCGGTATTCTGTAAAAAAGATTCGAGAATATGAACGGTTTCGCCAAAAATAAATACTGTCGACATTAGTGCAATGGCAAGTACCATATTGAGTATAGATAGGCGCTTTACGCCTTTATCCATACCCGCCAATACTGATACCGTAGCGGCAGCAGTTACTATAGCAATAGTGCTAATTTGCACGCTGATATCAATAGGAATATCCGCCGATAGAAAATGCAAGCCGGCATTAATTTGTGTAACAGATAAACCAAGTGTAGTAGCGATACCGAACAAGGTTCCCAGAATAGCGAATACATCTACGGCATGGCCTATAGGCCCATAAATTTTATCGCCAATCAGCGGGTACAATGCAGAGCGGATTGATAACGGCAGGCCTTGGCGAAAGGCAAAGTACGCCAACACCAAGCCCACCAGACCGTAAATGGCCCAAATATGAAACCCCCAATGGAAGAAGGCAATTTGCATCGCTTGTTTTGCGGAATCTACCGTTTCCGGCGCGCCAGCGGGAGGCGCGGCATAATGTAAAACCGGCTCCGCCACCCCAAAGTAGAGTAACGCTACGCCATAGCCTGCGGAAAACAGCATGGCGAACCATTCAGGAAAACTGTATTGCGGCTCTGCGTGGTCCGGGCCAAGTTTTATATTGCCCCAGCCGGATGCAGCGACAGCCACAATAAACATTAGGAATAATGCTACGGATAACATGTAGAACCAACCAAAGGTTTGGGTTATCCAGGCAAGGGAACTGGCGAAAGCCTCCCCCGCCAGTTCCGGAGCACTGATTGTGCCTATCACAAGTAACAAAATGATAACTACGGCAGGTATAAATACCGGCAGAAGAATAGTAGAACGATGCGCCTTTTCTTTCATATCAGGTCCTTTTGTCGACAGATAAGGTGATCTCCGCCTGATGAATTTACACACTTTTTACTTCAGGGAATTTGGAATAGTTCAACTTATTTGGCCTGAAGGTAAGGGTAACCGGATATACGTACACAAGTCGCCGCACCTAGCCCAACGCCCGGTGTTATACTAAGAGGATGCCTATAGTCCCCTGTCAGCTAGGGTAAACGAGGTATCCAATGCACCAGATGTTCGCTGCGCTAACCAAAGGAAACGGATGTGGCGGCCTGTGCCATTTACTTACTCCTTTATATAAGCAGGGTAGCAATATAGCGCGCAAATAGGCGGGGTTAGATATCAATTATTACCGGACATTTCACCCGTATTTTACCGGTATTTTACATAGCGCTTCGCAGCCCTATATATGATGATTAAGTTGCTAATTTAAATTAGTAATGCCTAAGGATTAAAGCGTTAGCCGCCTATCGAGTATAATTTGTCCATTGCTATAGTTATCCAACTAAAACACTGGCAAACCACTAGCCAAATAGTATTGTGTAGCAAGAAAGATAATCGCCAATTAGCACGTCGTATGACAAGACTAATAAAAACCCGGAATATGCAGTATGACGAAACCCACCCCGAATATAGAGCATGTCGATAATCTGCTGACAGGACATGACGACCTTGCGCTGCGCCTGGGCGCCTTTGAGTGGTCTAAAACGCAGCTTGGCCTCTATGAAACCTGGCCGGCAAGCCTACGGACAACGGCCGCGATGGTACTTGAGAACCGTTTTCCAATGACCTTGTGGTGGGGCCCGGCGCTTTTGCATATTTATAATGAAGCCTATTTGCCAGTGTTAGGTGAAAAACACCCAGATGCTATTGGACGGCCGGCACATAAGGTGTGGCAGGAAATTTGGCATATTTTGGGCCCGCAAACCGAACATGTTCTTAGTGGAAAGGGAGCAACATGGAATGAGCACCTGCTTTTGCCCATGAACCGCAAAGGCTTTATAGAAGAAACCTATTTCACGTTTTCTTACAGCCCGGTGCGGGATGATGCGGGTGGGATCGGCGGGGTGCTCGTAACCTGTCAGGAAACCACCTTACAAGTGCAAAGTGAACGTCAGTTACTTCTGCTGCGCGATCTGGGCGCTCAGCAGAAGCCCGGTTCAGCAGAAGATGCCTGTAAAATGGCGGCCAATGTACTCGCTGGCAATGATGCTGATTTTCCCTTTGCGTTGCTCTATCTGGTTGATGCCGAGGGAGCCAACGCCACGTTGGTTGCCACTGCGGGGCTCAACAATTATGAAGGCCCGGGAAAGCCGGCTGTTATTGGGTTGGATTCTGCTAGCCCCCACACATGGCCGTTATCGCAGGTAACTGCCGATAGCCTACTGGTAGTCAACACTCCCGATACCATGCCGGGTGGTCGCTGGGACCATGCTCCTGCCAGGGCCGTCGCTACCGCTTTAACCGGTACAGGAGATCAACATTATGGTTATCTGGTAGTGGGGGTAAGTACCATGCGGGCCTTTGACGCCGCGTACAAAGAACTTATTCGGCTCGCCGCTGACCGTATTGCCAGAAGCGTGGGTATCGCCCGCGCTTATGAAGAGGAACGTAAGCGAGCGGAAGCACTCGCAGAGTTCGACCGCGCAAAGACAGCGTTTTTTCTCAACGTAAGCCATGAACTGCGCACCCCCCTTACGCTTATGCTGGGGCCGGCTGAAGATGCATTACGTTCGCCGCAACAGGTGCTCAAAAACCCTGAACTGGAAATGGTTCACCGTAATGCGTTACGCATGCTTAAACTGGTCACCACGCTGCTTGATTTCTCACGTATCGAAGCGGGGCGCACAGAAGCAAGTTATGAGCCTACCGATTTAGCCCACCTGACCCAGGAGCTTGCCAGTACGTTTCGCTCAGCTATTGAAAAAGCCGGGCTGGCCCTGGTGGTTGATATGGCTGAGCTTGATGAAGAGGTGTACGTTGACTGCGATATGTGGGAAAAAATTGTCCTTAACCTGCTTTCTAATGCCTTGAAATTTACTTTTGACGGTGAGATTTGTATCGCGTTGCGCCAGGTTGATACGCAAGTAGAGTTGCAGGTGCAAGACAGTGGTGTAGGCATTGCTGATAAAGAATTACCACATATTTTCGAGCGTTTCCACCGTGTAAAAAACGCCCATGATCGTACCCATGAAGGCACCGGTATCGGCTTGTCCTTGGTGCGCGAGCTGGTGAACCTACATGGTGGCACAATCAATGTGCGTAGCCAGCTCGGGGTAGGCTCTACCTTCGTTGTGCAGATCCCGTTAGGAGCTGCGCATCTCCCGCCGGAACAAATCTGTGCTCAGCGCACACTTTCCACCACGGCGGTGGGCGCTCGTCCTTATGTAGAAGAGGCGCTACGCTGGTTACCTCACGCCGGTGATACGCAGGGTGAAGAACCCCGGCTTTTGAACGCAGCGTCGCATAGTGGTTCGTCAGAGGATGCGTCGGACACCCATAAGGCTCGTGTGCTGCTGGCCGATGATAACGCCGATATGCGCGACTATCTGCAACGGTTACTGGGCTCCTACTGGGCGGTTGAAGCCGTCAGCGATGGCGAGGCCGCCCTGGAGCGTATCTTAAAGAGGGCCCCCGATCTGGTTTTAGCGGATGTCATGATGCCTGGTTTAGATGGCTTCGAGCTACTTCAAATATTGCGCAGTAACACCGCGACCCGAAGTATTCCGGTTATTCTACTGTCGGCGCGTGCAGGCGAAGAAGCGCGGGTGGAAGGAATTGAGGCCGGTGCTGATGATTATCTGGTTAAGCCATTTTCCGCAAGAGAGCTCACTGCACGGGTAGGGGCGTGCCTCGAACTTGCGCGAGTACGGCGGGAAGCCGCTGAGGCTTTAAGCGTTGCCAACGAGCAACTGAAGCAAGAAGACCAGCGTAAGGATGAGTTTTTGGCAATGCTAGCCCATGAACTACGTAATCCCCTGGGCGCAATCAGCAATACAGTCAAGCTGCTGGAACAGGACAGCGCAAAAACTAACCCGCGGTATCTGGATATTCTCAATCGCCAGGCAAGTATTCTTCAAGGGTTAGTGAACGACCTATTAGATGTATCGCGTATTACGCGGGGGTTAGTAGAGATTAAGAAAGAGCGGGTGGACCTGGTGCAGATTGCTGTACACGCGCTGGAAAGCGTACGTGTACTGATGGAAGATAATCATCATACACTGCATATTGAGCTACCCGACGAGCCGGTGATAGTAATAGGAGACTCGATAAGACTTGAACAGATAATGGTGAATTTACTCACCAACGCAGCTAAGTACACCGATCCGGGGGGGAATATTCAGTTTACTGTTACGCGCGAACAGCAACATGTGCAACTGCGCACGAAAGATACCGGTATCGGTATTACCGCCGAGGTTTTGGCGCGGGTTTTCGATCTTTTTAAGCAAGCGGAGCGTGGGCTTGATCGGTCAAAAGGGGGGTTAGGCATTGGCCTAACCATCGTTCAGCGCCTCGTAGAGTTACACGGGGGACATGTCGAGGCCCATAGCGAAGGGTTAAATCAGGGCGCAGAATTTTTAGTAACATTACCTTTGGCAACAGCTAATGAGGCGTTACAGTCTCAAGCGTCAACAGTACGCAACAGTACGACGTGTCATAAACGTGTATTAGTGGTGGAGGACGATATTGATATTGCTGAAACCCTGACCTTGTTATTGGAAGTCGCCGGCCATCAAGTGGTCATTGTTCATGATGGACCTGCAGCGCTGGCGAAGGTAGAAGTATTCAAGCCGCAGGTTATTCTGTTGGATATCGGGCTGCCCGGCATGGACGGCTACGAAGTTGCTAAACACCTACGTCAAAAACTACCAACAATTCCTTTGGCAGCATTGACCGGTTACGGACTATCGGCCGATAGGGAACGCGCCCAGGCCGCGGGTTTCAATGCCCACTTTGTAAAGCCGGTGGATATCGACACACTGCGAGCCTTTGTTAGCGAGAGCTAGCTCGCTAAGCCCATATTCGCTGTTTTGCTCCGCCACAAACCGGGCTTTAAGGTTACCATTGTAAGTATAGGCTGTTAGTGAATTCAGATAAGCTGACAGCAAAGCGCTAAACGGGCCTTGCGACGTTAGGTGGCCAATATAGATTGTGAATTAGCATCGAAAGCAAACTAAACTCTAGGAGGCCGTTATATGTTACCCGTCAACTATTACTGGCAGTCGTCCCTTGGCTATTAATAACAGTAAATATGGGGTGGCAAATAATGTCGGGTGTCGCATAACAGCCCGGGCTGGTTATTAAACTGCGTTATCAGCGTATTGTTTAGCTAGCAACCCCAATCAGCCAATCAACGTTTTGAATCTTCAGGTAAAGCGCACAGCACATCCTACTTACCCAAATTCAGCCCAGGAGCCATTCGGCGGTAACGCTTATGACGGGGCAAAGATAACAAATTGAATAATTAAACAGCAAAAGGGGCAGTGGTCCGTTGGCTGTAGCTAACCCGGTAACAGAAGCAATCTTCAATCACCAATGAGCGTAGTGAGTCGCACAATAGTGCGTGCTGGCATAGGTAAAAGGCAGAATATAACGTAGTCGGCGAATAGAAATAGGTACTGCCCAGTGAACCGGAAGCACCACATTTTACTATCTAGCATGGGTTGGTTTATGAAATACTAAAGCCTGTAAGCGTATCCAACAAACGAGGAACTATGTCTCAAAGTAAACGCAAAGGTATCTATCTGTTGCCAAATCTGCTGACTACAGCAGGGCTATTCTCGGGCTTTTTTGCCGTAGTCTCATCTATGAATGGACGCTTTGAAGCTGCTGCGGTAGCTATCTTTGTAGCGATGATTTTCGATGGGCTTGACGGCAGGGTTGCCAGAATGACTAATACCCAAAGTGATTTTGGGGCCGAATATGATTCGATGGCTGATATGGTGTCGTTTGGTATGGCGCCAGCGCTGGTGGCGTATAACTGGGGCTTAAGTGAGCTGGGTAAATTGGGTTGGCTAGCCGCCTTTATTTACGTTGCTGGGGCAGCGTTACGATTGGCCCGCTTTAATACCCAAGTTGGCATTGCCGATAAACGTTTCTTCCAAGGTTTGGCAAGCCCCGCCTCTGCGGCGTTAGTGTCAGGGCTGGTATGGGTTGGCGTGGAATACGGCGCCAATGGCAACGATTATGGTTGGTTAGTTGCCATTGTAACGTCTGCGGCAGGCCTGCTAATGGTGAGCAACTTTAAATATAACTCATTTAAAGAAGTTAACTGGCATGGCAAAGTTCCCTTTGTTGCCCTACTCATTATCCTGATGGTGTTTGTTATTGTTGCTACCGAACCTGCGTTGGTTCTGTTTATTGTATTTGCGTTGTATGCGCTGGCCGGACCGGTTAATACATTTCGCACAGTCGACAAAATGACGTTAGATGATGTAGTAGGCGATCATGAAGAAGCTGATGCCGACTTTAAAGACAACGAAGACGACGTTGAATCGCCATCCGCCGACGTCAATGCTGACGAAAAAGAGCATAAAACAAGCTAAATACACTGTATTGTTTAAAAAGCGACCGAACGGTCGCTTTTTTTATGGTTTTTTTAAAACAGGGGTTGCGTAGTTCTCAGAAGTTTGTAGAATGCGCACCTCTTCAACGAGAGGGCAACAAGAAGCCCACAAATTGAAGCGTTTTATCAACAACCTAAGCAAAGAAAAACGCAAAAAGTTGTTGACAAAAAATGGATGCAAAGTATTATACGCATCCCGTTTGAGACAAGCAT